>CAWFQR010000001.1:0-1465941 GCA_963818035.1 uncultured Solirubrobacteraceae bacterium | reverse complement strand
GCCCGCGCCGGGCCGGCCCCAGGAGAAGCGGCTGAGCTGCGACGGCGCGAGCGTCGAGCGGCTGCTCGACGTACCCGTGCGCCCGCTGATCAGCGTGTTCATGCCCGAGCGCCTCGAGCTCGTGAAGGGACCGCCGCAGCTGCGCCGCGCGCACCTCGACCAGCTCGTCGCCGGCCTCTGGCCGGCGCGCGCTGCGACGCGCAGGGAGTACTCGCGCGTCCTCGCCCAGCGCAACGCCCTGCTCGGAAGGGTCCGCGCCGGCGCCGCATCGGAGGCGGCGCTCGACACGTGGGACCGAGAGCTGGCGCGTCTCGCGCTGGCGCTGCGCGCAGACCGCGAGGCGGCGGTCGCCCTGCTCGCCGACCCCTTCGCCGCCCGTGCGGAAGAGCTCGGATGCAACGGGACCCTCAGCCTCGAGTACAGGCCTAGATCACCGGCCCGGGACGCCGACGCGTTCCTCGCGGAGCTGCTCGAGCGGCGGGCCTCGGATCTCGAACGCGGCTTCTCCGGGCACGGTCCCCACCGCGACGAGCTCGCGCTCCTGCGGGACGGGCGCGAGCTGCGCGTCTACGGCTCGCAGGGAGAACAGCGCCTCGCCCTGCTCGCGCTGCTGCTGGCGGAGCGCTCGCTGCTCGCCGCCGAGCGGGGGGCGACACCGCTGATGCTGCTCGACGACGTGATGAGCGAGCTCGACGTGCGCCGGCGCGAGCTGCTCGCCCGCGAGCTCGCCTCCGGCGGCCAGAGCGTGATCGCGACGACGGACCTCGATCACGTCCCCGGAGCCGACGCCGCCGCCGTGACACGGCTCGCGGTGACCCCCGGCGCCGTCGCGGAGGAGACGCTCGCGGCATGAGCCGGAGGGCCCCCAGGCAGCTCGCCGACGCGCTCGCCTCCCTCACGCCGGCGCTCGCGCCCGCCACCGCGCTCGCGCGTATCCAGGAGGCCTGGGCCGACGCGGCGGGACCGGCGATCGCGTCCGCGGCGCGGCCGGTCGCAGAGCGCGACGGCGTCCTCACCGTCGCCTGCGAGGCGGCCGTGTGGGCCGCCGAGCTCGAGCTGCTCGCCGGCGAGATCTTGCCCCGGCTGAACGCCAGGCTCGGCGACGGAGCGGTGCGCGAGCTGCGCTGCCGTACAGGTTGACCCCCGGCCTCAGCCGCGCAGCGCTCCAAACCGCGTTTTTCCCTGCAATTTCGGGGAATCCGGGGCCGTCGGAATGCGTAATCCGACCCCCCCTGCTGCTATCCTTGGATACGTAACTCACTTGCCCTGGCCGTGGTCCTTGCGCCCCGGAGTCCGGGGCTTTTCCACGTCACCGGAGGGTCTTTGGCAACAGGTAGCGACAGCGCCGGCAACGGTGCCGGCAACGACGGCGCGAGCGCCAACTCGAGGACGGGCGGCTCCGCCGACTACGGCGCGCAGGACATCTCGGTCCTCGAGGGGCTCGAGGCGGTCCGCAAGCGGCCCGGCATGTACATCGGATCGACCGGGATCATGGGGCTGCACCACCTCGTCTATGAGGTCGTCGACAACTCCGTGGACGAGGCCCTCGCCGGGTTCTGCACGGAAGTCGCCGTCACGATCCACCCCGACAACTCCGTCACGGTCTTCGACAACGGCCGCGGCATCCCCGTGGGGATCATGGAGAAGGAGGGCAAACCGGCGGTCGAAGTCGTGCTCACCGTGCTGCACTCGGGCGGGAAGTTCGGCGAGGGCGGCGGCTACAAGGTCTCGGGCGGGCTCCACGGCGTCGGCGTCTCGGTCGTCAACGCGCTCTCGGAAAAGCTCCGTGTCGAGATCCGTCGCGACGGCCACGTCTACTCCCAGGAGTACAGCCGCGGCGCGCCGCTCGCCCCGCTGCACGAGGGCGAGGCGCTCGCGAAGGGGGAGCACACGAGCAACAGCGTGACCTTCCTCCCCGACGCCGACATCTTCGAGTCGCTCGACTTCGACTTCTCGACCCTCGAAGAGCGGTTGCGCGAGACCGCCTTCCTGACCCGCGGCCTGAAGATCTCGATCGTCGACGAGCGCGGCGAAGGGCACGCCGCGTCCTTCCAGTACGACGGCGGGATCGAGGACTTCGTCTCCTACCTGAACGAGAACAAGGACACCGTCCACCGCAAGGTGATCTTCTTCGAGGGCGAGTCCGAGGAGGGCGCCGCCGAGGTGGCGATGCAGTGGAACTCCTCCTACCAGGAATCGATCCACGCGTTCGCCAACAACATCAACACCCGCGAGGGCGGCTCGCACCTCAGTGGCTTCCGCTCCGCGCTCACGCGGACGCTGAACAAGTACGCGCGCGACCACGGCCTCCTGAAGGAGAAAGAGGACAACCTCTCCGGTGAGGATGCGCGCGAGGGGCTGACCGCGGTCGTCTCGGTGAAGCTCGCCGACCCGCAGTTCGAGGGTCAGACCAAGACGAAGCTCGGCAACCCCGGCATGGCCGGTTTCGTCGAGTCGATCGTCAACACCGGCCTCGCCGAGTTCCTCGAGGAGAACCCCACCGAGGCGCGCGCCGTGATCAACAAGGCCGTGCAGGCGCAGCGCGCCCGCGAGGCCGCACGCAAGGCGCGTGACCTGACGCGGCGCAAGTCGGCGCTCGAGAACTCGACGCTGCCCGGGAAGCTCGCGGACTGCTCGGTCAAGGACCCGAGCCTCGCCGAGCTGTTCGTGGTCGAGGGCGACTCAGCGGGCGGCTCGGCCAAGCAGGGCCGCGACCGCAACACCCAGGCCGTGCTGCCGCTCCGCGGCAAGATCCTCAACGTCGAGAAGTCGCGGATCGACAAGGTCCTCCAGAACACCGAGATCCAGGCGCTGATCACCGCGATCGGCACGGGTGTGCGCGACGAGTTCAATATCGAGAACGCGCGCTACCACAAGGTGATCCTGATGACCGACGCCGACGTCGACGGCGCGCACATCAGGACGCTCGCGCTGACGCTGCTGTTCCGCGAGATGAAAGAGCTGATCGAGGAAGGCTACGTCTACATCGCCAAGCCGCCGCTCTACAAGCTAGGCCAGGGCTCGCGTGAGCGCTACATCGAGAAGGAGTCCGAACTCGAAGAGGTGCTGCTCGCCGACAAGTGGGAGAAGTTCCTCGTGTTCGACCGGCACGGCACCCAGTTCAAGCTCACCGAGGCCCGCTGGCAGCGCTTCACGCGCCTGCTCAAGCAATACGAAGGCTGGGCGCTCGCGCTGCGCGGCCAGTACGGTCACGACGTCGTCCAGTTCCTCGAGGAGTCCTCGCTGCTCGGCGAAGGCATCGCCACCGCCGAGGCCGCGATCGAGATGCTCAGCCGCGACGGCGCCGAGGGCGACGCGCACACGACCGAGATGGTCGAGCAGGGCGTCGACGACATCCGCGTCAAGGCGGTCGAGGCGAAAACCGGGTTCGCCCGCACCCATCGCATCGGACGCGCGCTGTTCGAGTCGAACGAGTACCGCGAGCTCGCGCGGGTCCACGTCGAGCTGATCGAGCTCGCGGGGGTGCCCGCCTTCGACGTGCGCCTCGGCGATGCGTCGGAGGCCGCGCTGTCGTTCGAGGCCCTGCACGACGCCGTGATGAGGGTCGCCGCCAAAGGCGTGAAACTCCAGCGCTTCAAGGGGCTCGGCGAGATGAACGCCGACCAGCTCGGCGAAACGACGATGTCGCCGACCACCAGGGTGCTCGCCCAGGTGACGCTCGAGGACGCCGTCTCCGCGGACCGGATCTTCTCGAAGCTGATGGGAGATCAGGTCGAGCCCCGCCGCGAGTTCATCGAAGAGAACGCCCGCGCCGTCACCAACCTGGATGTCTGACGTGACGCCCTGCTCACGGGAGGAGGTGATCGCCCATGGCCAGCGCTGACGTGATCGGCGGCGGCAACATCGAACCGCGCGCGCTCGAGGACGAGATGAAGACCGCGTACCTCGACTACGCGATGTCGGTGATCGTCGGGCGCGCGCTGCCCGACGTCCGCGACGGGCTGAAGCCCGTCCACCGGCGGGTCCTCTACGCGATGAACGAGCTCGGCCTCGGCCCGGGGCGCTCGTACTCCAAGTGCGCCCTGATCGTCGGCGAGGTGATGGGCAAGTACCACCCCCACGGCGACTCCGCGATCTACGACACCCTCGTGCGGATGGCGCAGGAGTTCTCGATGCGCAACGAGCTCGTCGACGGGCAGGGCAACTTCGGCTCGATCGACGACGACCCGGCGGCCGCGATGAGGTACACCGAGGCGAAGCTCGCCCGGATCGCGACCGAGATGCTGCGCGACCTCGACATGGACACGGTCGACTTCGTGCCGAACTACGACGGCAAAAAGCAGGAACCCGTCGTGCTGCCGGCTCGCTTCCCGAACCTGCTCGTCAACGGCTCCTCGGGCATCGCCGTCGGCATGGCGACGAACATCCCGCCGCACAACCTGCGCGAGGTGATCGGCGCGACGATCGCCTACATCGACGACCCGTCGATCGAGGTCGAGGGGCTGATGAAGCACATCACCGGCCCCGACTTCCCGACCGGCGGCGTGATCCTCGGCCGCGCCGGCATCCGCGACGCGTACGAGACCGGCCGCGGCCGGGTCCGCGTGCAGGCCCGCGCCCACATCGAGCCCCTGAAGCAGGGCAAAGAGGCGATCGTCGTGACCGAGCTGCCGTTCCAGGTGAAGAAGGGCGGCGACGGCGGGCTGATCCAGAAGATCGCGGACCTCGTCAAAGACGGGCGCATCACCGAGATCGCGAACATCGAGGACCACTCCGACAAGCGCGGGATGCGGCTCGTGATCGAGCTCAAGCGCGACGCCCTCCCGAAGGTCGTGCTCAACAAGCTCTACAAGCACACGCCGATGCAGACCACGTTCGGCGTGAACATGGTGGCGCTCGTCGACAACGTGCCCCGCACGCTCGACCTGCGCGCGGTGATCCACAACTACGTCGCGCATCAGCGCGAGGTGATCGTGCGCCGCACCAAGCACGAGCTCGGCGAGAAGGAAGCGCGCGCGCACATCCTCGAGGGCCTGCTCACGGCGCTCGACCACCTCGACCAGATCATCGAACTGATCCGCGCGTCTCGCGACCGCGACGCCGCCCGCGAGCAGCTGATCGAGCGCTTCGAGCTGAGCGCGATCCAGGCCACGGCGATCCTCGACCTGCGCCTCTCGCAGCTCACCGCGCTCGAGGCGGACAGCATCAAACAGGAGCACGCCGACGTGACCGAGCGGATCGCCGAGCTGCGCGCGATCCTCGGCGACGAATCGCGCGTGCTCGCGGTGATCAAGGAGGAGCTCTCGGAGATCGCCGAGCGGTTCGGCGACGAGCGGCGCACCGACATCAGCCACTCCGAGGACGAGATCGACATCGAGGACCTGATCGCCGACCAGCAGATGGTGATCACGATCACGCGGAGCGGCTACATCAAGTCGCTCCCGCTCGCGACCTACCGCCAGCAGCAGCGCGGCGGGCGCGGGGTGACGGGGATGGACATGAAGGACGGCGATTACATCGAGCACCTGTTCGTCTGCTCGTCACACGACTACCTGCTGTTCTTCTCCAACCGCGGGAAGGTCTACCGCTCGAAGGTCTACGAACTGCCCGAGGCCCAGCGGACCGCGAAGGGGCGCGCGCTGGTCAACATCCTGCCGCTGCGCGAGGGCGAGCGGATCCAGGCGGTCGTCTCGACGCGCGACTTCTCGGAGACGCAGTACGTCGTCTTCGCGACACGCAACGGCACCGTCAAGAAGACCGAGCTCGTCGCGTACAACACGCCGATCAAAGCGGACGGGATCATCGCGATCAACATCCGCGACGACGACGAGCTGCTCGCCGTGCGCGCCGTCGACCCGGACGAGGAGGTCATCATGGTCTCCAAGGCCGGGCTGACCGTGCGCTTCGCCGAGTCCGACGCCCGCGCGATGGGCCGCGACACGACCGGCGTGCGGGGCATGGACGTCGGCAAGGACGGTGAGGTGATCGCGATGGACGTCGCGCGCGACGACATGGACCTGCTCGTCGTGACCGAGAACGGCTACGGCAAGCGGACCCGGATCGATCAGTACCGCAAGACGAACCGCGGCGCGAAAGGCGTCAAGACGATCGGCCTGACCGAGCAGAAGGGCGCGCTCGCGGGCGCGCTGGTCGTCCGCGACCACCAGGAGCTCGTGTTCATCAGCGTCGGCGGCATGGTGCAGCGCACCGCGGTCGGCGGCATCTCCCAGCAGGGCCGCTCGGCCACCGGGGTGCGCGTGATGAACCTCAAGGACGACGATCTCGTCAGCGCCGTGGCGCTGGTCGTCGACACCGGCGAGGACGGCACGGCCGTCCCCGACGCCGCGGAGGAAGGCGTCGCCGACCGCCCGCCCGAGGACGGTGCCACGCCCGACGACGCCTGACCGCCGCGGGGTTGCGGCCCCGCTGCCCCAAGCGTCCAGATTTCCGCATGTGGACTCACCCACGCTGCGAGCGCGTCCGACAGCGTGGGGGTGCGCAAAACCCCGAAGCTCCTTCCCACAGCTCTCCTAACCCTCATCCTCCTGCTCCTCGCCTCCGTAGCCGCCCCGGCGTGGGGACGCGCGGGAGGGCATGCAGTCCACCACCGCCTGCGGTCCAAGCGCGGCCAGCACACGCGGGTCACCCTGCACGCCAAGCGCCAGCGAACGACCAAGAAGACCTCGAAGGTCAAGCGCACCGTCAGCGCCCCGGTCCCCGCTGAACCGAAGCACCCCCGCGAAAAGCCGACCCGCGAAAAGGCCACCCGCGAAAAGCCGAGCGCCGCGAGCTCGAACGCGGCGACGATCGCCTCCGTGCTCGCCACCCCGTGTCAGAACACCGAAGTCACGCCGGAAGCCGCGAACCTCCAGATCGTGCGGGAATCGGTGCTCTGCCTGATCAACCACGAGCGCGCCGAACACTCGCTGCCGCCCCTGACCGTCAACGCTCAGCTGCAGGCCGCGGCCGAAAGCCACGACGCGGAAATGCTGCAGGTCGACTACTTCGCCCACGTCGCGCCCGACGGCGAGACGCCGGTGGAACGAATTCAGAAAGCCGGTTACATCGCCAACGAATCCGAGGGCTACGTGATCGGCGAGAACCTCGCCTGGGGCACCTACTCGCTGTCGACGCCGAAGGCGATCGTCGAAGCCTGGATCGCCTCCCCGGGCCACCTCGCGAACATCCTCGAATCCCGCTACACCGAAACCGGGATCGACGTGGTGCCGGCGGTGCCGCAGTCGCTCGGCGAAGGCAACCCCGGCGCGACCTACGCGCAGGAGTTCGGCGTGATCCTCGAATAAGCGGCTCCGGAGCATCTGGGCCCCCGGAACGGGTCCAGGCACCGGGCCCGGTCGTGCAGCCGCCACGTCCTAACGAACAGGCCGCCCCGTTCGCTACTCTGGCGAGACCAGAGAAAGGAGGTGGTCCAAACGCTGTCTGAACGTATTTGCGGGACCCTGGAGGTGACCGGCCGGTAGGTCGGGAGGCTGGTCCGCCTAGCGGAATCCAACCCGGGACACCCCGAGTCGGCAGCCGGAATTGGTCCCCCCGGCAGCACCACCGCCGAACTCGGCCTTTCCAGTCAAAGCAGTGAGCAGCAACGCGAGGGGCACCCGATGGGTGCCCCTCGTCGTTTGCGCGTTGCGCCCGGCCGTTCCGCACGGCGCCCGCTCGCGGCCTGCCCGCAGCGTCGCTACGCCCGCGAGCGCAACGTGCGATCGCTCCTCAAGCCGCTTGCGGCAGGTACTGCAGCCATGCCTGCGGGATCGTCGGGCTCGCGACGTGGATGAAGATCTCCGCCCGCGGCGTGCGCGGCGTGCGCTTCGGGTGCATCCCCGCCTGGCGCGGCAGCCGGTCGGCCTTGCGCCGGTTGCACGGTGCGCACGAGGCGACGATGTTCTCCCAGCTCGACGAGCCGCCCTTCGAGCGCGGGATCACGTGGTCGACCGTCAGGTTCGAGCGCGACCCGCAGTACTGGCACGTCCAGCTGTCGCGGGCGAACACGGCCCGCCTGGTGATCTTGCGCCGGTGCGCGTCGCGGGGGACGTTGACGTAGGACACGAGCCGGATCACGACGGGACGTGCGACCGTCGAGGTCTCGGAGTGCAGCTGCCAGCTGCCGCGCTCGAGCAGCTCCGCCTTCTCCTTCAGCAGCAGCACCACCGCGCGACGCACGGTGCAGACGTTGATCGGCTCATACGTCGCGTTGAGAACGAGCACCCGACCGCCAATCGCCGCGCGGGGCGAGGCTTCAGGCCCGTGCCGCTGGTGCTCGTCTGGCGACACGGACCCCACCGGCTCTGGTGGGATCGCGCACTCCATCTTCGCGCCGGAGTGTAGCGGGCCGCGGCTGCGGCCAGCGCGGCACCGCCGGTCGCGAAATCCCCTACGTGGCGGGCGCCGCCGCGGCGTAGGAGCCGAGCACCCTGACCTCGTCGCAGATCCGCTGGAGTCGCTCGAGCGCCTCGGCGACCGCCGGCTCCGCGGCGCCGGCGTCGAGGTCCGCGAAGAACATGTACGAGCCGAGCCTCCCGCGCCGCGGGCGCGACTCGATCTTCGTCAGGTTGATCTCGCGCGAGGCGAACTCGCCGAGGCAGCCGACGAGCCACCCTGCGTGGTCGGTCCCCGGGCCCCAGAACACGATCGAGCAGCGCCGCCCGCCGCCCTCCGCGCGCAGTGGCGGGGCCGAGCCGTCACGCGTCAGCCACACGAACCGCGTTTCGTTGTCGTCGCGGTCCTGCACGTCCTCGCGCAGCACCGTGCCGCCGTAGATCTCGGCCGCCAGCACCGTGCCGAGCGCCGCCGTCGCCGGGTCGCCCATCTCGACGACGGATCGCACCGCCTCGGCGGTCGAGGCCGCGGGGCGCACCGTCGCATGGGCGAGCTCACCGCGCAGCAGCCGCGTGCACTGGGCCGGCACGGCGGGATGCGAGAGCACCGTGGTGATCTCGGCCATGGGGGCCTCTCTCGCCGCGATCAGCGCATGGCGCACTCGCAGCAGCGCCTCGCCGGAGATCTGCACGTGCGCCGCCTGCTCGGCGAGCAGGTCGAGCGTCACGTCGATCGAGCCCTCGAGCGAGTTCTCGATCGGCACCAGCGCGAGCTCCGCGTCCCCGTCGCGCAGCGCGATCACCGCCTCGTGGATCGACCCGTACGGCAGCGGCTCGACCGCCTCCGGCCGCGCGCTCGCCAGCAGCGCCTCCTCGCTGAACGTCCCCGCCGGGCCGAGGAAGGCGGCTCGCGGCCGCCCCCCGCGCTCAGCCGGGGCGGCCATCGGCGCCCTCGTCGGACAGCGCCTGGCGCACCGCCTCGGCCTCCTCCGGCGAGAGCTCGAGTTCCCCGCGTCCCGCGAGCACGCGCTTGCCGTACACGCGCGCCTGGTCGCGGTGGTGGATGCAGGTCAGCACGACCCCCGACTGCTCGTCGTCGAGCAGCGCGATCGACATCGACTGCTGCCCCGAGTGCTCGTTGTAGGCGTCGTAGCGGACGAGCGCACGGTGCGAGAAGGTCCCCCGCAGCTTGTCCTCCGCCGCCGAGAGCCGAGCGTCGAGCCGAACCGCGGTCTCCTCGACGTAGTCCCGCAGCGCTTCGAAGGCCTCCTGCATCGTCGCCGCGTGCCCGATCAGGTCGCGCTCGCCGAGCTCGCCCATCACCGCCCGCTGGCCCTGGCGCAGCCGCCTGACGGAGGCGCTCAGCACCCCGCAGCCGATCAGCGCGAGGACGGCGACCGCCGCCGCCGCGATCGCGATGATGCCCTGCGTGTCGGTGATCGAAGCGAGCACCGGCACAAGTTAGCCGCTGGCGGAGGCGCTATTCCCCGAAGATCGCGAGGTAGGTCGCCTTGTTGTTTTCGAGGTTCGTCTCGCCCGGCACCGCGGCGACGTTCACCTGCACCTTGGCGGCCGCCCCGACCGGCACGCCGCTCACCGGGATTTCGACGTTCACCTTGTTCCCCGGGGTGGTCTGGTTGATGACATGAGAGGCCTTCAGTTCTTTGCCGCCGGCGGTCACGTCGACTTCGACCTTGACGTTCGTCTCGTTGCTTTCACCGGTGTTTTCCACGGTCACCGTGAAGGTCGGGCTGCCGCCTCCCGGGACGTGGTTTAGCGTCGGTTCGGGCTGCAGCGTGGTCGTCCCGACCGCCGTGCCCACCAGCGAGCTGCCGTGCGTGCCCGGCGACACCGAGGAGGAGCTCGCCCCGGCTTTCGCCTGGCCCGTCAGCCGCGAGACGACCGTCGTCGTTTCGAGCCAGCCGAGGTTCGGCAGGAAGCGCGATTCCTGGGTCGGCGCTTCGATCCCGTTCGAGCGCAGGGTCTGCTGGATCAGCGGCGCCACCCGCTGCGAGTAGATCACGTCGGAGGCGAGGAAGATCTCCATGTCGCCGGCGACCCTCGGCGCCACCGAGGAGCCCTGGCCGCCGAGCGCCGTCGGCAGCAGCGCCGTGACCTTCGAGAGCCCTTCGACGCGGAGGCCGAGCGCCAGCAGGAAGTTCCGCTGCGCTTCGGACATCGAGCCCGGCGCGCTCAGGCCTTTGGCGCGCGCGGTCAGTTTCTGGGCTTCGACGAGCAGCTGGTTGACCTGCACCTGGACGTCGAGCCCGGACTTGCCGGCCGCCCCGGACAGCGCCGTGAACAGGGGCTTGGCGACCTGCGACTGGAATTCCTGGGCGATTTCGCCGACCTGGCGGTTGTAGTCCTTCAGTTCCGACTTGGCCTGCGATTTCACGCAGCTGTTGATCACCAGCACGATGATCACGAGCACGACGACCGCCGCGCCGAAGAACAGGCGGCGGCGCATCATCAGCTGGTGCTGGTCGTAGCCTCCGCCGCCGGATCCGGCCGGTCGCCGCGGGCGCGGTCGCCGCGGGGCGGAAGCGCCGCCGCGCGGTGATGCCCCCCGTTCGCGGGGTGCTCTCGTTGACGGCTGAGGAGCTGTGTCCTCGCCATCGTCAAAGAACGACAAAAAGCCTCCGCTCCATTGCTGGGTCCTTCAACCGGGCCCAAGTATGACTGCAGGCCTGGAAGCCCGCGATCCTGCAAGTTCTCCGTCAGCCTCGAGGTTCCTGCATACGGGCGCAGGAGAGAGCCCTCCCGCGGCGAACGCACGGATCCGGTGGAGTCGCCTCGCACGCTCTTGCAGAACCAGCCCGCCGGGCCCGCGCCGCGGCGCGCCCGGCCTGGCGGGGCCGTCCTCCGAGCGCCGTCTCCGCCGCAGCCCGCCGGCGACCTGATCCTCGGCCGCTATCGCCCTCTGGAGCGGCTCGGGGCGGGGGGCTTCGGCGTCGTCTGGCGCGCGCGCGACGAGCTGCTGCACCGCGAGGTCGCGGTCAAGCGAATCCCGCTCGATGCGGAGGGTGATCCGGGGATCGCCGAGCGCGCCGCGCGTGAGGCGCAGGCCGCAGCCCGCCTTGCCCACCCCGCGATCGTGGCGCTGTTCGAGGCGTGCCCGGAGGGCGATGCCTTCTACCTGATCTCCGAGCTGGTGCGGGGGTGGACGCTGGCGCGGCTGCTCGCCGCCGGGGAGCTCGCCGACGAGGAGCTGCTCGAGATCGGCATCGACCTCGCAGAGGCGCTCGAACACGCCCACGAGCGCGGCGTGATCCACCGCGACATCAAGCCGCAGAACGTGCTCGTGCCCGACGTGCCGGCGGCTCGGACCGCCCGCGGACGCCCGGTCACGGCCAAGCTGACGGACTTCGGCGGTGCCTCGATCGCCGAGGAGGATGCGCTGACGCGGACCGGCGACGTGCTCGGCACGCTCGCCTACATGTCCCCCGAGCAGTGCGAGGGCCGCGAGGCCGGGCCGGCCGCGGATCTCTACGCCCTGGCGCTCGTGCTCTACGAGTCGCTCGCAGGCGAGAACCCGGTACGCGGAGCGACGCCGGCCGCCACCGCGCGGCGTATCGGCAGCCCGTTGCCGCCGCTCGCCCGCTACCGGCACGACCTCCCCGCCGGGCTCGGACACGCGCTCGACGACGCCGTCTCGCCGCTCCCCGCCGACCGCGGCTCGCTGACGGACCTCCGCGAGGCGCTCGAAGACGCGCTCGAGGACGGCCTCGACGCGCCGCCGCGCCGCCTGCGCATCCTCCCGCGACGGCGCCGCGAGGACGTCGCGCCGCCGCTCGAAGCCGCGGACGCCTACGCGCCGGCCGAGCCGCGGCCGCCGGAGCTGCCTGCTCCGCACCGGCCCGGCGCGGCCGAGCCTGCCGCCGCTGCCGAGCAGCCTGAGCTCCCGCGCGTGCGCGGGCCGCTCCCGGACCGAGGCGGGCTGCCGCGCACGCTGTGGGTCGCGCTCGCGCTCGCGCCGGTCGCGTGGCTCGCCGTCACCGGCCGCCCGGGGGTCTCGCTGCTGCTCGCGGCCGCGCTCGCGCCGCTCGCGGCGATCCCGGTGGAGCCCTACTCGCGTCGCGTGTCGCCCGGGTGGCTGGTCTGTGCCCTGGCCCCCGCGCTCGGTGTGATCGGGCTCGCCGGGGCATTCCCGGCGCTCGCCGGTCAGCCGCGGCGCTGGCGGGTGCGCCTCGCGCTCGGCGCGATCGGCTACTGGTGGCTGCTTCTGGCCGAGCCGCTGCTCTCCCGCCGGCTTTGGCTCGGCGGCCCCTCGGCGACACCGCGGCACGTCTGGGAGGGCTCGTTGACGAGCTCGGCCAGCCACGTGATCGGGCCGTTGCTCGGGCCGGGGCCGCTGCTCGGGGCGCTGCTCTGGGGCGTCGCGGCCGTCCTGCTGCCGTGGGTCGTGCGGGGCACGCGCGCCGCGTTCGACGTGATCGCGACGACCGTCTGGGCGGCGCTGCTGTGCTCGTGTGCGCCGGCGCTCGACGCGGGGCTTCGTGCTGCCGGGCCTCACCCGATGCCCCGTGGCGCCGTGCTCGGCGCTGTGCTCGGCGGCGTGCTCGCGATCGCCGCACGGGCGGTTCGCGGACCCGTGTAGGCGCACGGCGGGCCCGGCTCGCCTCGGCGGCGCGGGACCCCGCGCGGGAACGTGCGGGGACGCCTTCGGCCCCGCCGCCGAGCGTCTCGGGGGCCGTCTGCGCGTAGCATGGCCCTGGACCGCCGACGGCGGCCGCCCCGCGCCGTCCCCCGTGTCCGCTGCGATCTGCCGATGAACCTGCTCAAGAGCGTCGAGAACACCATCGCGAAACTGGTCGAGGGCTCGTTCGGCCGTGCCTTCCGCTCGGAGGTGCGCCCGATGGAACTCGCGCGGAAGCTCGCGCGGGAGATGGACGCACACCGCACGTTCTCGGTCTCCCGCACGTACGCGCCGAACGAGTACGTCGTCTGGCTCTCGCCCGAGGACCGCGAGCGCTACGAGGGGGTCGAAGACGAGGTGATCGACGAGCTTTGCGCGTACCTGCTCGAGCATGCCCGCGGCGAGGACCTCGTGCTCGCCGGCCCGGTGCGGGTCTCGTTCGACACCGACGACGCGCTCGCGCTCGGCGAGTTCGGGATCCAGGCACGATTGGTCCGCGCCGCCGGTCACGATTCCCCCGAGGCCGAGCCGCAGGACCGCCTCCCCGTCGAGGATGAGCACGGCAAGACGATGATCTACAGCACGTCAGCCCGCGTCCGGGGGCCCGTCGAGGCCGCGCATGCCGCCCGTGCGCCGAGGGCGCTGCTCAGCGTCGAAGGCAGGCGGCTGCTGCTGCCGCCCACGGGCGGCGTGGTCGGGCGCAGCCGTGACTGCGACGTCGTGCTCGGCGACACGGGCATCTCCCGTCGCCACGCCGAGCTGCGCCCCGGCGGCACCGGCTGGGAGGTCGAAGACCTCGGCTCGACGAACGGCGTGAGGGTCAACGGCGAGGAGGTGCGCGGCCGGCGGCCGCTGCGGGCCGGGGACGTGATCGAGTTCGGCTCGACAGAGGCGAGGTTCGAGCTCGCGTGAACGGCCTCGACCCGGCATCGGTCGCGCTCAAGTTCGGCTTCCTGGCGGTGCTCTACCTGTTCCTGTTGTGGGTCGCGCGCAGCTCGCGACGCGACCTCGTGCGTGACGTGCCCCGCCGTGGCCAGGCGGCTGTCGCCGAGGCCCCGCCCGACGCGACCGGCATGTACTCGGCGTCGACGCTCGGCACCGTCGACTACACGCAGCGCGCGCCGCGCCTCGTGGTCGAGCGCGCCCCCGGGCACGAAGCCGGGATGATCTACGACCTCGACGGCGACCTCGTGCTCGGCCGCGGCGACGAGGCTGAGATCCGGCTCGAGGACCCGTTCGCCTCTGCACGGCATGCCCGCATCTACGAGCAGGGCAACAGCGTCGTGGTCGAAGACCTCGGCTCGACGAACGGCACCTACCTGAACGAGGAGCTGCTGGAGACGCCGCGCCCGCTGCACCCCGGGGACCGCGTGCGGATCGGGGACAGCGAGTTCACGTTCGAGGTCGACTAGGTGCTGCGCGTCTCCGAGCAGTTCTACGGCAGCGACACCGGCCGCCAGCGCCGCGCCAACGAGGACTCGCTGATGGTCCGTTCGCCGCTGTTCGTCGTCGCCGACGGGATGGGCGGCGCCCAGGCGGGCGAGGTCGCCTCGCAGGTGGCTGCGCAGACGTTCGCCGAGGGGCTGCCCGACGGGAGTGAACCGGAGGCCGCGCTCGCTGGGCTCGCCCAGGAGGCGAACCGCCGGATCCACGAGCTCTCGCACGCGAACGCCGAGCACGCCGGGATGGGTACGACGCTCACCGCGATCTACGTGGGCGAGCTCGAGGTCGCGATCGCGCACGTCGGCGACAGCCGCGCCTACTGCATGCGAAACGGCGAGCTGCGGCGGTTGACGGACGACCACTCGCTCGTCGACGAGCTGATGAGACAGGGCCGGCTGACCCCCGAGGAAGCCGTCGAGCACCCGCAGCGGTCGGTGATCACGCGGGCCCTCGGGATCGAGGGGACGGTCGACGTCGACACCCGCTCGCTGCGCGGGCTCGCCGGCGACGTGTACCTGATCTGCAGCGACGGCCTGACGACGATGATCGGCGAGGATCAGATCGCCGAGGTGCTGCGCACGACGCCGCGGCTGCGCGACGCCGGCGAGACGCTGATCGCGCTCGCCAACCAGGCCGGCGGCCGGGACAACATCACGGTGATCCTGCTGCGCCTCGAGGAGCTCGGCGACGGCGCGCCGGCGGCGGCCGAGCAGGCGACGCTGACGGGGTTGCCCGCGGTCCGCCCGGCGCCGGCGGCCCGGCCCGCGCCCCGCGCCGCGTCCCGGCGCCGCCCTCGCGCCGCCCGCGCGCCGGCGCCCGCTGCGACGCGCCGGCGCTTCCGCCCGCGCGCCGCGGCGTACGCGGCGGTCGCGCTGGTGCTGCTGGCGCTGATCGTCGCCGGCGCGTTCCTGGCGATGCAGTCGGTGTACTTCATCGGCACCAACGACCGTGGCCTGGTGACGCTCTACCAGGGCGTGCCGTTCACGCTTCCGGGCAACTTGGAGCTGTTCAGCAGCCAGTACGTCTCCGGGGTGAGCGCATCGACGCTGACCCCGCAGCGCCGCAGCACGCTGCTCGACCACTCGCTGCGCTCGGAAGCGAAGGCGGCGTCGCTGATCCGCAGCCTCGAACTGGAACAGCTCGAATGAGAGCGGCGCGCGCATGAACAGGCCGATCGTCCGTCTCTACGGGCTCGTCGTGCTGCTGTTCGCGCTGCTCGTCGCGTTCACCTCGCGGTGGACGATCTTCGAAGCGTCCTCGCTGCGCGAGAACAAGCTCAACGCCCGCGGGCTGCTCGAGCAGCAGCGCATCGATCGCGGCCCGATCGTGGCCGCCGACGGGACCGTGCTCGCCCGCAGCCGGCGCGGGCCCGAAGGCACCTACGAACGCGAATACCCGAGCGGCGGCCTGTTCGGGAACACCGTCGGGTACTACTTCACCGACCTCGGCTCGAGCGGGATCGAGCAGTTCCGCAGCAGCGCCCTCGATGGCCAGACGGATACCGGTCTGCAGGCGATCCTGGACGAGCTCCAGGGCCACAAACCGACGGGCGAGAAGGTCGTCACGACGCTCGATCCGAAGGCGCAGCGGGTCGCCGAGGAAGCGCTCGGTGAACACGAGGGGGCGGTCGTCGCGATCGAACCGGGCACCGGCGCCGTGAAGGTGATGGCGACCTCGCCCGGCTACGACGCGAACGATCTGCGCACCGCGGCCGGCTACGAAAAGGTCGCCCACGAACCGTCCGCGCCGCTGATCAACCGCGCCACCCAGTTCGGCTACGCGCCCGGGTCGACGTTCAAGGTCGTGACCGCCACCGCCGCGATCGACAGCGGCGCCTACACGCCCTCATCGACGCTCAGCGGGCGCAACGAAATCCCGGTCTCGGGGGTCGCGCTGAAAAACGACAACAACGAGAGCTTCGGGCACATCACGCTGACCGAAGCGCTCGCGAAATCGGTCAACACCGTCTGGGCGCAGGTCGCCGAGCACGTCGGCAAGCGGACGATGGCCGACTACATGAGCCGCTTCGGCTTCGACAAGAAGCCCGAGCTCGACTATCCCTCGAGCGAAATGTCGGTCAGCGGCGAGTCGGAAGGGGAAAGGATCGTGCCGCCGACCAGCGAACGGGTCGACGTGGGCCGGATGGGGATCGGGCAGGACAAACTCGCGGTCACGCCGCTGCAGATGGCCGAGGTCGCCTCGGCGGTCGCCGACCACGGGACGCTGATGGTCCCGCACCTGACCTCGCGCATCGTCAACGGCGAAGGACAGACGGTGCTGCGGGTCGAACCGAAGGTGCAGTCGGTGGTGATGCAGAGCTCGACCGCCGCCGCGGTGCGCTCGATGATGGAAGCCGTCGTCAACGAAGGGACGGGCACCTCCGCGCAGATCCCCGGCGTGCAGGTCGCGGGCAAGACGGGGACCGCGGAGACGCAGATCGGGACGGCGATCAACAACGTCTGGTTCATCGCCTTCGCGCCCGCCGCGGATCCGCGGGTCGCGGTCGCGGTGACGCTCAAGGGCGTCCCCGGCCAGGGCGCCGCGTTCGCCGCGCCGGTCGCCAAGACCGTGATCGAACGGCTGCTCCATGATTGACGCGGACACGATCATCGACGGCCGCTACCGCGTGCTCTCGCGGCTCGGCTCGGGCGGGATGGCCGACGTCTACCTCGCCCACGACGAGCTGCTCGGCCGCGAGGTCGCCGTCAAGGTCCTGCACCACCACTTCGCCGAAGACCAGGAGTTCGTCGAGCGGTTCAAGCGCGAGGCCTCCAGCGCGGCGGCGCTGTCGCACCCGAACATCGTCGGCATCTTCGACCGTGGCGAGTGGAACGGGACGTACTACATCGCGATGGAGTACGTGGCCGGGCGCTCGCTGAAGGCGATCGTGCGGGAGACCGGCGCGCTCGACCCGGCGCTCGCGATCGACACCGTCGTGCAGATCCTTCGCGCTTCCCGCTTCGCGCACCGCCGCGGCGTGATCCACCGGGACCTGAAGCCGCACAACGTGCTGCTCGACGACGAGGGCCGGGCGCGCGTGACGGACTTCGGGATCGCCCGCGCGGGAGCGTCGGACATGACGCTGACCGGCTCGATCATGGGCACCGCGCAGTACCTCTCACCGGAGCAGGCGCAGGGCTATGCGGTCAGTGCCGCGTCCGACATCTACTCGGTCGGGGTGATCCTCTACGAGCTGCTGACGGGGGTCGTGCCGTTCGAGGGCGACACCGCGGTCGCGATCGCGTTCAAGCAGGTCTCGGCGGCGCCGCGGCCCCCCAGCGAGCTCAACCCGAGCCTGTCGCCGTCGCTCGATGCGGTCGTGCTTCGCGCGCTCGCCAAGGACCCGCTCGAACGCTACGCGGACGACGACGAGCTGATCGCCGCGCTGCAGGAGGAGCGCGCCAAGCTGCCGGCGCCCGTGTCCTCGCCGTTCGACGGCCGCTACGTCGCGGGGCTGCCGCACGAGCCACCGACCGGGATCATGCTCGCGGCTCCCCTCCCGTACGTCGAGGATCACCCGCCGCTCGAGGAGGGCCTGGCGCGGAAACGCTGGCTGTGGTGGACGCTGCTCGCCGTGCTGCTCCTGGCCGGGGCCGTCGCGGCGGTGCTGCTGCTGGCGCCCGCCGGGAAGGTCACGGTCCCGAGCGTCGTCGGCAAGAGCGAACAGGAAGCGACGACGACGCTGAAGGCCGACGGGCTGAACCCCGTGCCGACGCTGCAGGCGAGCTCGACCGTGCCGAGCGGTCGCGTGATCAGCCAGTCACCCGACGCGGGAGCGCGCGTCGAAAAAGAAGGACGGGTCGGGATCGTCGTGTCGGGCGGCCCGGCGAGCGCGCCGGTCGGCGACGTCGAAGGGCTCAGCGCCGCGGATGCGGTCGCGAAGCTCCGCAAAGCCGGGTTCAAGCCGACCACGACGAGCGAAACGAGCTCGACGGTCCTCGCCGGCAAGGTGATCGGCACCGACCCGCCGGCGGGCACCGAGAAGCAGCTCGGCAGCACCGTCACGGTGATCGTCTCGAGCGGTCCCGCGCCGGTCAAGGTGCCCGATCTCACCGGCCAGTCGCAGTCGGCGGCGGAAGCGACGCTGACGAACGCGGGGCTGAAAGCCGGGACCGTGACGAAGCGGACGTCCGCGACGCAGTCGCCGGGGACGGTGCTCGCGCAGTCGCCGGCGACGGGCACGTCGGTCAAAGCCGAAAGCTCGGTCGACCTGACCGTCGCGCAGGCGCCGAAGGAAGTCGAAGTGCCGGACGTCGTCGGCGAGGGGCAGACGCTAGCGCTCGTCTCGCTGGGCGAGGCCGGCTTCAAGCCCAAGACCGAGTCGGCGCCGACGAGCGAAGCCTCGCAGGTCGGGATGGTGCTCAGACAGAACCCGGCGGCCGGGTCGAAAGCGCCGAAGGGCTCGGCGGTCAAGATCACGATCGGAACCGCGGCGACGCCGACCACGCCCACCACCACGACGACGACGACCACGACGACGACCACCCCGCCGGGACCAGGTGGCTGAGCCTCCCCGCCCGCTGCGCGTCGCCGTGCTCGCGGGGGGACGCTCGTCCGAGCACGACGTCTCGCTCTCCTCGGGCGCGGCGGTCCGCGACGGGCTGCGCGAGGCGGGGCACGAGACGATCGAGATCGAGATCGGCCGCGACGGCGTCTGGCGCCGGGACGGCGCGACGCTCTCGGTCGTCCCGGGCGCGGGCCTCGACGGGGTCGACGTCGTGTTTCCCGCGCTGCACGGTCCCTACGGCGAGGACGGCTCGATCCAGGGGATGCTGGAGACGCTCGGCGTGCCCTACGTGGGCGCGGGCGTAGCCGCGTCCGCGGTGTGCATGGACAAGGTTCTCTTCAAGGACCTGATGGCGACGCTCGGCGTGCCGCAGGTGCGCTACGCGGGCATCCGCGAGGCCGAGCACCGGCGCGATCCGGAGACGGCGCTCCGCCGCGCGCTGGAGGTCGGGCTGCCCGCGTTCGTGAAGCCGGCGCACCTCGGCTCGTCGGTCGGGATCGCGAAGGTCACCGAGCGGGAGCGGCTTCCGGCAGCGCTGGCGCTGGCGTTCACCCACGACGAGCTCGCGATCGTCGAGGCGGCGGCGCCGGGGGCCGAGGTCGAGTGCGGTGTGCTCGAGACGTCCGGAGGCGGCGAGCCGTTCGTCTCCGAGCCGGGCGAGATCTCCTTCGAGGGCGAGTTCTACGACTACGCGGCGAAGTACACGCCGGGAGGGATGGAGCTGCTGGTGCCGGCGGGGATCAGCTCGACGGCGCGCGAGCGGGTGCGCGAGCTGGCGCTCCGCACGTTCACCGCGGTCGGGTGCGAAGGGCTCGCTCGCGTCGACTTCTTCGTCGACGGCGAGGAAGTGCTGGTCAACGAGCTCAACACGATGCCGGGCTTCACGCCGACGAGCGTGTACGCAAAGCTGCTCGCCGCTTCGGGCGTGCCGTACCCGGTGGTCGTCGACCGGCTCGTGCGGCTCGGGCGCGAGCGGCACGAGCGGGAGGCGGCGCGCCGCCATTAGCTCCCCTCGGGCCGCGACCTGGGCACGCGCGGTCGGCCCCGCGCGCCTCTTCGCAGCATCTTTGCGGCGCGCCCTCGCAGCGAGGGCTTCGCCAGCGGCTTCGAGCGCTCACCGGAACAACGTCAGATCCGAGATCGTCGCCGACTGCATGTGCGGCGGCAGCGTCGTCATCCACATCAGGTAGTAGCGGCGCGGGCCCCCCAGCGAGCGAAGCCGGATGCGTTCACCGCTGTGCACGAACGAGCTGCTCGCGATCGGGCCTTCCCAGCCGCGCTGCAGGAGCGGGGTCGGGTCTCCGTAGGACAGCCGCAGGTCGACGTGGTCGGACGCGTACACCTGCACGCCGAAGCCGGGCGTCGTCGTCTGGATCTCCAGGGCCCGCGCGAGCACCCCGGGCGCGGCGTCGAGATAGACCCCGAGCCCCGTGCCGCCCTGCTTGCGCAGGTTCCCTTCGTAGTAGGTCTCCGTCGACCACGTCGTGCTGGGGTCGCCGTCGACGAGGTTGCCGATCGCGTCGCGGTTTTCCGGGCCCGTGCCGAACGGGTTGTAGTCGTTCGCCGCCGAGGAGGCCAGCTGCACCGCGACCAGCCCCGCCTGCGACGACGCGCCCGGCGCGACGCCCGTGCCCCGGTGGGCGTTGTCGCCGGCGAGCACGAAGGCGAGGACGACGATCGCCGCAAGCACCGCGATCGACGTGAGCCAGCGGGCGGGGTGGCGCATCCGCCACGGCAGACGCCCCCGCGCGCGTCCGCGCAGCGTCTTCAGCACGGTCGTGACCTCGCCTGTCGTCTGCCCGGTGCGCGACGCCTCGATCGCGAGCACCTCCTCGAGGTCGGTCGCCATCGCCGCGGCGTCGGCGTAGCGAAGCTCGAGGTCCTTCGCGACCGCGCGATCGACGACCGAGGCGGTCGCCGCCGAGATCTGCGGTCGCCGCGCCTGAACATCCGGCAGTTCCTCGCGGACGTGCTTCATCGCGACCGCGACCGGCGTCTCGCCGTGGAACGGCACGTCCCCGGTCAGCATCTCGTACAGCACGACCCCGAGCGAGTAGAGGTCCGACTGCGGGGTGACCGGCTGGCCGAGGGCCTGCTCGGGCGACACGTAGTCGGTCGTGCCGAGCACCCGCCCGGCCATCGTCAGCCCCTCCTCGCTGAGCGAGCGGGCGATCCCGAAATCGGTGATCTTCGCGCCACCCTCCGGATCGATCAGGACGTTCTGGGGCTTCACGTCGCGGTGCACGATCCGCCGCTCGTGGGCCGCCCCGAGAGCGCGCGCGATCTCGATCGCGTAGGCGAGCGCCTGCGGCACCTCGAGCGGCCCGCCCCGGCGGATAACCGACTTCAGCGTCTCCCCGTCGACGTACTCGAGGACGATGTACGGCGTCCCCGCGGCGCCGTGCTCGATCGGCAGCTCCTCCTCCGGCACCGGCTCCTCGCCGGCGTCGATAACCGACACGACGTTCGGGTGGTTGAGCTGCGCGACGGCCCGCGCCTCCCGGCGGAAGCGCTCGAGCTGATCGGAGTCGGCGGCGATCTCCCGGTGCATCAGCTTGATCGCCACCGGCCGTTCGAGCACCGTGTCGAACGCCCGGTAGACCGTCGACATCCCGCCGCGCCCGATCACCGCGTCGAGCCTGTAGCGGCCGCCGATCAGGGTGCCGATTGCCGTCATCGGCACCTATTGTGAGCGCCCGGCCCGCGCGAGGACGAGCGCGGCCAGCGCGAGCCGGTAGATCGCGAACCCCGTCGGCCCGCTGCGGCGCAGCCATGGCCCGAGCACCCGCGCGGCCAGCGCCCCCGAGACGAGCGCGGATCCGGCCCCGGCGGCGAGGGCCCGGAGGTCCGCGGCGCCGTCAGCGGCGCTCACCCGCGCGGCCTCTGCACCGCTTGCGCCGAGCAGCAGCGGCAGCCCTGCGTGCCACGAGAGCGAGTGAGCCGCGCTACGCTCGAAGCCCCGCGCGCGGGCCGCGGCGAGCGTCGCGCCGTTGCGCGACACGCCCGGCACGAGCGCGGCGGCCTGAGCCACCCCGAGCGCGAGGCCGTCTCGCGTGCCCGCGTCCCCGACGCCGCGCTGCCCCCCGCCCGCTCGGCCAGCGCCATCGCCGCCGCGCCGGCAGCCAGCCCGAACGCGAGCTGGCGCGGGCCGCCGAGGCGGCGCTCGACGACGCCGCGGAGCACCACTCCGGCCAGCGCCGGCGGACCGACCGCGGCCGCCAGCACCGCGGCGCCCGGACGCCCACCGGCGCGCAGCGCTCCCCCGAAGGCGGCGAGCGCGACACCTGCGCCTGCGTGCACCGCGAGCTCGAACGACTTGCGCTGGGCGCCGTCGAGCGAGGCGTACGGCCAGCGCAGCAGCCGCGGCATAAGCGTGATGTGTGCGGAGGATGAGACCGGGAGCAGCTCGGCCGGCCCCTGCAGGAGCCCGAGCGCGATGGCGTGGGTCAGCGGGATCGGCCGCTCAGCCGGCGGCATCGCGCGCCGGCTCGTTGCGCCCGCGCCGGCGCCTGAGGAGCCAGTAGCCGACGCCGAGGACGATCAGCGCGACGACCACGTAGTCGACGTACTCGAACCCTTTGCGCACGCTGTTCCAGTCGTGACCGAGCGCGTGACCCGCCAGCGCCAGCCCGAGCACCCACGGGACCGTCCCGATCAGGGAGAACAGGGTGAATCGCCCGAGCGGCATCCGCGCGATCCCGGCAGGCAGCGAGACGAACGCGCGGACGACCGGCACGACGCGGCCGAACAGCACCGCGGCCTCGCCGTAGCGCTGGAACCATCGGTCGGCCTTCTCGACCTGGGCGGGGCCCATGTGGACCCTTGCTCCGTGGCGTTCGAACAGCTCGAGCCGGCCGCCTCGCCCGACCGCGTACGCGACCCACGAGCCGACCATCGTGCCGAGCAGCCCCGCGAGCACGATCCCGACCATCGTCAGGTGGTGATGCGAGGCGCTCTGGTTGGGGTCGGCCACCGCGAAACCGGCGAACAGCATCACGACCTCGGATGGGATCGGGATGCACGCGCTGGAGACCGCCATCAGCGCGAAGATCCCCGGCAGGCCGGCTTCGCGAACGAAGTGCGCCGTTTCGTTGACCAGCGATTCGGATATCGAGGCGAGGACCAAGCCGCGCAACGATACCGACCGACGCCGGGGGAGGCATGAGAATCCGCTCGCCGGGCCGCGAGCTTCCGCCGCTACCGTCCTGCCGAATGCGCGTCTGGATCGACCTCACGAACAGCCCTCACGTGCTCGTCATGCGCCCGATCGCCGAGCGGCTGCGCGAGCAGGGGCACGACGTCGAGGTGACCGCGCGCGACTTCGCCCAGACGCTCGAGCTGTGCGATCGGCTCGGCGTCGCCCACACCGCGATCGGGCACCACCGCGGCGGACGGATGGCGGCGAAGGCGACGGGCCTGGCGTCGCGGACCGCCGCGCTCGCGCGATGGGCGCGCGGCCGCAGGTTCGACATCGCGCTCGGCCACGGCTCCAACGACGTCACGGTCGCCGCCGCGTTGCTGCGGATACCCAGCTCGACGATGTTCGACTACGAGTGGGCGACGGTCCAGCACAACGTCAACTGCCGTCTCGCCGCCGCGGTCGTCGTACCCGACGCGATCCCACCCGAGCGGCTCGCGCGGTATGGGGCGACGCGCAAGCTCCGCCGCTACGAGGGCCTCAAGGAGGAGTACTACCTCTCCGATTTCGAGCCCGACCCCGGGGTGACCGCGGCGCTCGGCCTCGACGGCGCGCGGCCGATCGTGGTCGTGCGCACGCCGCCCGAGCTGGCGCTCTACCACCGCTTCGAGAGCGACGTGTTCGGCGCGGTGCTCGAGCGCCTCCGCGAGGCGGCGGAGCGGGACGGCGTGCAGACCGTCGTGCTGCCACGCGTCGCCTCCCAGCGCGAGCCGCTGTCCCGGATCCCCGGGTTCGTCGTCCCCGAGCACGCGATCGACGCCCAGTCGCTGATTGCGGCGGCGGCGCTCGTGATCTCGGCCGGCGGCACGATGAACCGCGAGGCGGTCGCGCTCGGCACCCCCGTCTACACGACCTTCCAGGGCCGGATGGGCGCGGTCGACGAGCGGTTGATCGCCGAAGGCCGCCTGCGGATGCTGGAGCGCGCCGGCGATCTGGAGATCCCGTCCCTGCAAGCCGCCGCAGGGCACCCCGCCCGCGTGCGCCGCGACCCCGGCGTGCTGGTCGCGGCGCTGCTCTCGCCGCTCGGGTCACGGTTCCCTGACGAGGGCTGACCGGCTCACCGCGGCCGGCGCGCCCGCCGCGGGCCGGCAGCGCGTCGGCGGGCGTGCCGCTTCACCCTGGGAGTCGAGCCATCAGGCCGCTTACAATCTCCACAATGCGCCGACGTATCCGCTCGGCGGCCTTCCCGATCCATCGTCACTCGCTGCCCCAGCTCGCAGTGGACGGGGCCCTGGTCGCACTCGCGTACTACCTCGCCTTCCAGCTGCGGTTCAACAGCGGCCCGCCGAGGCATTACGAAGAGCTGCGCAGCGCGACGATCTGGTGGGTCCTCGGCGGCAGCCTGCCGGTGCTGGTGCTCGCCGGCGTCTACCAGCGGCGCTGGCGCTACGCCGGCCAGCGCGACTACGAGGCCGTCGTGATCGCCGTCGCGGCGATCGTGCTGCTGACCGTCGCGGGCATCGAGATCTTCCGCCCGACCCACTCCTACCCCTTCGAAGGCCGCGGCGAGCACCACGCGACGATCGCGGTCGTGCTGCCCAACGGCGTGATCTTTCTGTACGCGCTGCTCGCGCTCGCGTTCCTCGTCGGCATCCGCGGGATCGCGCGGACCGCCTACGAGCGGCGCCCGCTCGCCGCGTTCCGCTCCCCGCGCAAGGGCGATCGCACGGTGCTGATCGCCGGGGCCGGCGAGGGCGGGCGCATGGTCCTGCGCGAGATCATGCGCAACCGCGAGCTCGGGCTGGTCCCCGTCGGCTTCCTCGACGACGACCCGGCCAAGCACCGGCTGCGGATCGACGGCGTCCGGGTCCGCGGCAACACCGAGCGCGACCTGCCGCGGATCCTCGACGACGCCGAGCCCGACGAAGTCATCATCGCGATCCCCTCGGCGCCCGGGTCGACGCGTGCCCGGATCGTGCGCGAGTGCCGCCAGCGCGGAATCCCGGTGCGGACGCTGCCGACGGTGTTCGAGCTGCTGCAGACGCGCGGCGCGCTCGCCCGCCAGGTGCGCGAGGTGCGCGTCGAGGACGTGCTGGGCCGCGAGCCGGTCCACATGGAGCTCGAGCGGGTCGGCTCCTACCTGGCCGGACAGGTCGTGCTCGTGACCGGCGCCGGCGGCTCGATCGGCTCTGAGCTGTGCAGGCAGATCGCCCGCGTCGAGCCGCACCGGATCGTGCTGCTGGACCACGCCGAGGACAACCTCTTCTCGATCCTGCGCGAGCTGCAGGACGAGCGTCACGTGCCGGAGTCGATGCTCGCCGCCGTGCTCGCCGACTGCAAGGAAGAGGAGCGGATGCGCGAGGTGTTCGCCGAGCACCGTCCGACCGTCGTGTTCCATGCGGCCGCCTACAAGCACGTCGGGCTGATGGAGTCCAACCCGGTCGAGGCGATCCGCAACAACGCGATCGCGACGCAGGTCGTCGCCCACGTCGCCGGCGGTGGCGGCGCGCAGCGCTTCGTGCTCGTCTCGACCGACAAGGCGGTCGCCCCGGCGACCGTGATGGGCGCCTCCAAGGCGCTCGCCGAGTACGCGCTCGAGGCGGCCTGCTCGCGGTTCCCCGAAACGCGCTACGCGGCGGTCCGCTTCGGCAACGTGCTCGGGTCCTCGGGCAGCGTCGTCCCGATCTTCCGCCGCCAGATCGAGCGAGGCGGCCCGGTCACCGTCACCGACGAACGCATGACCCGCTACTTCATGACGATCCCCGAGGCCGTGCAGCTGATCATCCGCTCGGGCTCGCTGGCCACCGCGCGCGCCCCCGAGGAGCGCGCCGCGCCGCGCCGGCGGATCGCCGACGCGGGCGCCGACGTGTTCGTCCTCGACATGGGCGAACCGGTCCGGATCGTCGACCTCGCGCGCGCGATGATCGAGCTGTCCGGCCTCGACCCCCACCGCGACATCGACATCGAGATCGTCGGCCGGCGCGCGGGCGAGAAGCTCCACGAGCAGCTGTTCAACAGCTTCGAGCGCGCGCGGCCGACCGAAGCCGAGAAGATCCTCAAGGCGGAGCGCCAGCCGCTCGGGGTGCAGGCGGTCGAGGCGATGTTCGCCGAGATCAGGCTGCTCGCCCTCGAGGGCGACGCCGCCGGGCTGGCCGCGAAGGTCTCGGAGCTCTCAGGCCGCTTGCGCGACGGCAACGAGCCCCAGGAGACTCCGGCGACCGCGCCGGAGCGACGGGGCGACGGCGGTGGCCGGCCGGCCGGCGGGGGGCCGACGCACACGCCGCCGCCGGCCGGGCAGCGCGGTGCGCCTGAGCCCCTCGTACACTCCCCGGATTCATGAGCATCTCGCTGCTCGCCTTCTCGGTTTCGAGCACCTTCACGAAGATCGGCGCGATCGTCGCCTTCGCGGGACTGCTCGGGATCGCCGTCCTCTCGCTGCTCGTGTTCTCGCAGGCGCGCGAGATCCGGCGCCTGCGCGAGTGGGCCGGGCGCGCGCCCGAGCGAGCTGCCGACATGGAGCAGCGGGTCGCGGCGGCTGCCGCCGCGCGCGCCCAGCAGGGGGCCGCGCCCTCCGCCGTCCGCGCCGTCCCGCGCGCCCAGCCGCTCCATGCAAGGGCTGCGCCGCCCGCCGGTCAGCCGGTCACCGCGCAGGGCGCGCCGCGGTTGGAGTGGGCGCGGGGGCGGCTGGCGCCGCCCAGACCCCCGCCGGGTGCTCCGTCCACCCCCGGCGCCGCTCCGGGCGCGCCTGCTCCGGCGGCCACCCCACGCGCGCCGGTCCCGCCCGGACAGGGCCCGCAGCCGATCCCGTGGCACCAGACCCGCCGCGAAGCCGATCGGCGCTCCGGCCTCGGCTGCCGCCGCCCAACGCGCGCAGGATCAGCCGGCGGCTCAGAACGGCGCCGCCCAAGCCCCGGTGCAGGCGCCGCCGGTGACCCCGGCGCCCGCGACGGCGGCTGCTGCCGCCGCCTCCGCCACGGCAGTCGGAGCCCCGCCCGCGTCGGCGCCGCCCGCGCCCAAGTCTCCGCCCGCCGCGGCGACGCCGCCTGCGCCGGCGGCCCCCGGTCCCCCTCGGGCGCCCACGCCCCCGGCCGCCGCCGAGCAGGCGACGCGGGCGCGCCCGCCGCTGCCTCCGGCCCCGGCTGCCCCCCGCCGCACCGTCCGCACGGAGTCTGCCGGCGCCGCGTCCGCTTCGCGCGCCGCGACACCGCCGCCCGTCAGCGCCGAGGCCGCCCGCGCGAGCCGCCGCGCGGCCGAGCGCGACACGGGCGGACGCTCGTCTCGCCGCATGCTGATCCTCGCCGCCGGGGTCGTCGTCGTGATCGCGCTCGTTGTCGTGTTCGCGACGAAAGGCGGCTCGACCGCGAAGCACGGCCTCACGAACGCCTCGACGCCGACCGGCATCACGACGACCACGACCACGTCTTCGAAGAAGAAGTCGAGCAGCCACCAGACGAAACCCGCGAAACCGGCCACGCCGCCCGCCGAACTCAGCGTCGTCGTGCTCAACGGGACCGAAACGACCGGGCTCGCCCACCGCATCTCGACCGAACTGCAGCAGGCCGGCTACTCCCAGGCGAACGCGCTGTTCTCGCGCCCGCCGGGGACCAACGAAGTCACGGTCGTCGAGTACGCGAGCGGACATCAGGCTGACGCGCAGGAGGTTGCGCATTCGCTGTCGGTGAGCCGCGTGCAGCCGATGGAACAGGCCGTCACGGTGCTGGCGGGGTCGGCGAAGGTGGTGGTCATCGTCGGGCGCCGACAGGGCCACGACCGGCACCTCGACGCCATAGCCGCGTTCCTCGACATCCCGGCGCGGTCCTCGAAGCCGCGCGAGCAGGGGATCACGCACGTGATCGACCGCGGCCTGTCGGTCGCCGAGGTCGACGGCCTGCTCGAGGTCGCCGGGCGACAGCGTCGACGTCGTCAAGCTCGGCTGGGGCACGGCGGTCGTGACCGGCAACCTCGCGCCCGAAGCTCGACCGCTACGCCGCCCGCGGGATCCCCGTCGTGCTCGGCGGCACGCTCACCGAGGTCGCGATCAGCCAGGGACGCGTCGACGGGCTCGTCGACGTGGCTGCGCGAGCTCGGCCTGCGCCACGTCGAGATCTCCGACGGCACGATCGAGCTCGAGCCCGACGTCAAGCGCGGGCTGATCGAACGCCTCGCCGAGGAGTTCATCGTGTTCGCCGAGGTCGGCAGCAAGGACGTCGACTTCATCATGGCGCCGTACGTCTGGGTCGAACAGATCGAACGCGACCTCGAGGCGGGCGCGTGGAAGGTGATCGCCGAGGCGCGCGAGTCGGGCACCGCCGGCATCTACCGCGCCAACGGCGAACCGCGCACGGGGCTGATCGAGGAGATCGCGCACTCGATCGACCCCGAGCCGTCTGATCTTCGACGCGCCGCAGCAGGCCCAGCAGGTGTGGCTGCTCAAGCACTTCGGCACCGAGTGCAACCTCGGCAACATCGCCCCCGCCGACGTGCTCTCGCTCGAGACGCTGCGGCTCGGGCTGCGCTCCGACACGGTCGAGCGCTTCGCGCTGGGCGGCGGCGATTGAGACGCATCCGCGGCGCGGGGCCGGGGGTGACGCCGGCGCGGCAGCGGCCGGACCCGCTCGCGCGGTGGGTCTTCGCGGCGCTCGTCGTCGCCTGCTTCGCCGCGTTCTTCCTCACCCAGCGCCTGAAGCACTCGCCGACCGCGGTCCAGCGCTTCGAGCTGACGCCGACTTCTCGCCGCCACCGGGCGCCACAGGGAAGAGCAGATCTCGTTCAAGCTCTCGCACGCCGAACGGGCGACGGTCGCCGTGATCGATGCCGACGGGAACGTCGTCGCGACGCTGCTGCGCGGCTATCCCGTCGCCGCGCTACAAACAGCTCTCGCTGCGCTGGAACGGACGCCGCGGCACCGCGCGCGGCTACACGCGTGCTCGAGACGCCCGACGGCCACTCCTACCTCGTCCCGGCAATCGCCGGCCCGATCGCGCCCGCCGGCGAATACCGGGTGCGGGTGACGCTGCAGCCGCCGCGCGGTGCCGGTGCTCTCGCCGCGCAGCTTCACGCTGGTGGCGCGATGATCGCGCTCGGCGGCGACGAGCCTGCCCTCGACGGGGACGCTGATCGTCGCTCGGCGCGCTCTGCGCGGTGGCGGTCGCGGTGCTCGCCGTGCTGATGCGCCGCCGCCCGGACGCGTTCCCGCTGCTCGCGGTGCTGGCGCTGCCGTTCCGCGTGCCGATCTCCGCCGACGGGCGCACCGTCAACCTGCTGTCCCGCTCTACGTCGTGATCGCCGCCGGGGTGCTCGCGCTGCTGTTGCCGCGGCTGCTCGCGCGCCGGCGCGGGTCGGCGCGCCGGGCGATCGCGCCCGGAGGCGGACGATCGCCGCGGCGCGGCGCCTGCAGTGGCTGCTGCTCGGCGCGGTCGCGCTCTACGTCGTGCAGATCGCCTACTCCCCCGACCGCGCGAAGGCGGCCGAGAACGTCGCCTTCTTCTACGTCCCCTTCGGCCTGCTGTTCGTGCTGCTGCGGGACGTGCGCTGGACGCGGGCGCTGCTGCTGCGCTGCCTCGGGCTGCTCGTCGTGGTCGCGGTGCTGTTCGCCGGTGTCGGCTTCGTCGAGTACGCCCGCAAGAGCCTGTTCCTGAACCCGAAGCTCGTCGCGGCGAACGAGTACGACAACTACTTCCGCGTCAACTCGCTGTTCTTCGACCCGAGCATCTACGGCCGCTTCCTGATGCTCGTGATGCTGCCGTGATGACCGTCGTGCTGTGGGGCGGCGCGCCGCGAGGCGAAGCTCGGCGCCGCGGTGCTCGCGTGGCTGCTGGCGGGGCTGATCACCTGCTTCTCGCAGTCGAGCATCGCCGCGCTGCTGCTCGGGCTGGCCGTGCTGGCGGCGTTCATGTGGGGCCTGCGAACGCACGGCGATCGTCGCCGTGGCGCTGGCTCGTCCTCGCCGCGGCGGTGGTGCTGCTCGCGCCGCAAGCCTGCACTTCGGCCTCAAGGGCTCCGGCGGCTCGACGAACAACGCGACGAGCGGCCGCGCGAGGCTGATCGAATCCGGCGGCCTCGAACTGTTCGCCGAAACGCCCGCTCGAGGGCTACGGCTCGGGCTCCTTCGAAACCGAGTACAAACGCCACGCGAGGCAAGCCACGCGACCTCGCAGAACGCGACCTCGGCCTCGCACACGATCCCGGTGACGGTCGCCGCCGAGCAGGGCGTGATCGGGCTGCTCGTCTACGTCGCGCTGCTCGTCGCGGCGTTCGCGGTGCTGTTCCGTGGCGCCGGTCGCTCGCCGCCGCGGATCGCGATCGCGGCCTGCTTCGCCGCGCTCGTGCTGCACACGTGGACGTACGCGGACTTCCTCGAGGACCCGTTCACCTGGGCGCTGCTCGCGCTCGGCGTGGCGCTCGCCCGCGGGCCGCAGGACGGCGCGGGCCGACCCCCGCGACCACCGGGTAGACGTGCTCGGCTACCTCAAGCGCCTCGTCACGACGGGCGCCGCCTACCAGTTCGGCGACATCGTGGCGAAGGGGCTCGCGCTGTCACGCTGCCGCTCTACACGCACCACCTCGAGCCCGCAGGCCTACGGCGCCGCCGAATCGCTGCTGACGGCGGTGATCCTGGCGAGCATCCTGCTGCGCGGGGGCGTCGGCGAGGCGTTCATCCGCTTCTACTTCGACGACGAGGACGCGCGAGCGCCGCGACGCGCATCGCGCGCACCGCGACCGCCGACCGTCGCCTGGACGACGACCGTCGCCGCGCTCGTCGCGCTGCTGTTCGCCGGGCCGCTCTCGAAGCTGCTGCTCGGCTTCCACGACCCGCTGCTGTTCGACTGCGCGGTGCTCGGGCTGTGGGCCTTCACGAACCTCGAGATGGCCTACGCGCAGCTGCGCGTCGACGAACGCGCGCGCACCTACGTCTACGCCTCGGGCGCGAACGTCGCGATGACCGTCTCGTTCACGGTCTCGCTCGTCGTGTTCGCCGGCCAGGGCGCGCGGGGCCTGCTGCTCGGCAACTTCGGCGCCTCGGCGGTGGTCGTGCTCGGGCTGTGGTGGGTGCTGCGCAGGCGCGTCTCGCTGCGCGTCCGCGTCGCGCGACCTGCGCGCGATGCTGCGCTTCGGGCTGCCGACCGTGCCCGCCGACGCGAGCGTCTACGCGCTGCAGGTCGCCGACCGCTTCTACCTGTTCCGCGTCTACTCCCACGGCGCCGCCGGGCCTGTACGCGGTCGCGATCAAGCTCGCGACGGTCGTGTTCGTGGCGGTGCGCGGCTTCCAGTACGCGTGGCCGCCGCTCGCCTACTCGATCGAGAGCGACGAGGAGGCGGCCCGCCTGTACTCGCTCGTCACGACCTACTACGCGCTCGCGACCGGGGTCGTCGTCTGCGGCGTCGCGCTGCTCGGGCGCTGGATGGTGCGGCTGCTCGCCGCGCACCGCATACTTCGGCGCGCACCGCGCGCTGCCGTGGCTGGCGCTCGGCTGGGCGCTGTACGGGCTGTACCTCGTGTTCCTCGCGATCGCCGGCCGCGCGCGCGTGACGTCGCGCAACCTCCCCGCCGCGCCGCCGGGCCTGGCGGTCAACGTCGCGCTGCTGATCGCTGCTCGTGCCCGCGAGCGGCGCCGGCCTCGGCATCGCGGGCGCGGGGATCGCGCTGTGCGGCGCGTACGTGGCGATGCTCGTCGTGATGTACGCGCTGACACGCAGCCTGTTCCGCGTCGGCTTCGAGTGGGCGCGGCTCGCGCAGCTGGCGGCGATGCTCGCGGGCGTCGCGGTCGCGCGGCGAGCTGCTGCTGCCCGACCACGGGCTGCGCCGGGTCTCGCGCCGCGGGCCGCTGTGGCTCGCGCTGGTGCCCGGCGGGCCTGCTCGCGCACGCGCTTCTTCCGCCCGCACGAGCGCGAGCAGGCGCGCGGCGCTGTCGCCGACGGGCGCCGCCGCGTCGCCGCCTTCCGCGCGCGCCACGGCGAGGTCGAGGCGTACGCGGAGGACCCGCTGCGCGACGTCTGAGCCGCGGCGCGGGTGCCGGCCGGCGTGCGTCGCAGTGCTCTCAAGCCCTGGCCGGGCAAGCGTCCGATTTCAGCCCGTATGGTCGCAGCGTCGCAGGCCCGGAGCTGCGCGCGCCTCGCCGGGCGCCGCCGGCGCGCGCGAGCGCTGCGCGCGCCGAGGCGCTGCGGCTGCATCGCGCGGACAGCGCGCCCAGGCGTCGCGCCAGCGGCGGCGAGCTCGTCCTACCTGCGCGCCCAGCTGCGCGTGGCGGCGCGGCTGACCGCGCGGCTCGCGGCGACGCGCGACGTCGAGGAGATGGCGACGCTCGTCGTCGAGGAGCTGCACGAGACGTTCGCCTTCTATCTCGCCGCGATCCAGCGGCTGACGACGACGGGGTGCTGCGCCTGGTGGCCGGCGCGGGGCCGCTGGCGGAGGTGATGACGGAGTTCCTGCTGGTCGAGCAGCCGCTTCAGCGAGGGCGTCAACGGACGTGTGGCACGCTCCGGCGTGCCAGCGCGCTCGTGCCGACACGCGCGATGACCCCGACTACATCGCGCGCGACCCCGAGACCGATCCGCGCTCGGAGCTGAGCGTCGCGATCGTCGTCGACGGCCGGTATGGGGCGTGCTCAACATCGAGGCGGCCGAGCCGGACGCGTTCGGCGAGGCCGACGCGGTGCTCGTCGAGGCGATCGTCGCGAGCCTCGGCTCGGCGCTGCACCGCGCCCGCCTGATCGCCGACCTCGAGGCACCTTCACGACGACGCTCGCGGTCGCTGACGAGCACGGTCGAGGCGAAGGACGACTACACCGCCTGCCCACGGCGAGGACGTCGCCGAGCTCGCCGAGCGCGTCGCGCTGCGGATCGGCGGCTGCGCCGGCGCGAGGCTCGCGACGTGCGCTACGCGGCGATGCTCCACGACATCGGCAAGATCGCGGTGCCGAGCGAGATCCTGCTCAAGCCGGGCCCGCTACGACGAGGAGTGGGTGATGATGCGCGGCCACGCCGCCGTCGGCGGCGAGCTCGTGGCGCGGATCGACGCCTTCGCGCACCTCGCCCCGGCCGTGCGCGCCAGCCACGAGCGCTGGGACGGCGGCGGCTACCCCGACGGCCTCGCCGGCGAGGAGATCCCGCTGGCCGCGCGGGTCATCGCGGCCTGCGACACCTACGACGCGATCGTCACCGATCGTCCCTACCGCCCGGCGCGCAGCCCGCGTGCAGGCGCTGCGCCGAGCTGCGATCGCGTCGCCGGCACGCAGCTGGACGCGCGCGTCGTCGACGCGCTGCTCGCAGGAGCTCGACGATGCTGAGCCGGTCGCGCTCGCGCGTTGTAGCGCTGCGGCCGCCTCGCGCAGGCCCTCGCCGCGCCCGGGCGGCAGCGTCGCGGTGACGTGACGCCAGTAGCGCCGCGGCGATGCGCGCCGGGGCAGCACGAGCGCAGCGAGCGCGCGCAGCGCGTAGGCCCAGGCGGTCAGCCAGCGGACGGCGCAGGCGCGCCGCCGGGCGAGTGGTGCTTGCGCATGTACAGGTCGCGGTTGCGCGACAGTTCGACGATGCGCCGCTCGGGCACCGCGTCGGTCGAGAGCTGCTCGTGGTGGATCGCCGCGGCGCCGCGGCACGTAGAGGCTGCGCCAGCCGGCGTCGCGCAGGCGCCGGGCGAAGTCGACCTCGTCGGAGTAGACGAAGAAGTCAGGGTCCAGGTAGCCCACCTGCGCGGCCGCCTCGCGGCGCACGAGCAGCGCCGCCGACTGGCACCAGTCGACTCTCGCGGATGTGCTCGCCGCGGCTCTGCGACGGTCAGAGCGCGGTGCAGGAAGCAGCGCCCCGGCGAGCGCCGTCAGCGGCGTCGGGAAGCGCCACGCGGACGGCCTGCGGCGCGTCCCGTCGGGCCGCAGCAGCGCGCGCCCGCGCAGGCCGCTCGCGGGTGCGCCTCGCAGCGCCTCGCAGAGCGCGAGCGTCGCGCCCGGCAGCAGCTCGGAGTCCTCGTTGAGCAGCAGCGCGTAGCGGCCCCGCGCGCGCGCGCAGCAGCTCGGAGTCGTTCAGCGCCTTGCCGCGGCGCTCAGCCGAGCGCGATCACTCGTCGACCGCCGGGTGCGCGCGCGCGGCCTCCGCCGAGCCGTCGCGCGAGCCGTTGTCGAGCACGAGCACCTCGGTCGCGAACGGCAGGCCGCTCGCGCTCGCGCGCGATCGCGTCGAGCCCGCGCAGCAGCAGCTCGCGCTGGGAGGTGTTGACCACGCAGTAGGTGAGCTCGACGTCGCGCGTCGTCGACGCGGCGCCAGCTCCATCGCGGCATCCGCGCGCCGCACGCGCCTATTGTCCTCGCGCGTGCGCGTCCACGTCGTCGACCCCTCGGCCTACACGCCGCCCTACGACCACGCGCTGTGCGCGGCGCTCGGCGCGCGCGGGCGCGGAGGTCGAGCTGCTCACGAGCCGCTTCGCCTACGGCCCGGTGCCCGCGCCGACGGGCTATCGCGCGCCGCGAGCTCTTCTACCGGCTCGCGCCGCGCGCGTCCGGGCGCCCGCGCCCAGCGCGCGGCGCTGAAGCTCGCCGAGCACGTCCCCGACATGCTGCGCTACCGCCGCGCCGCCCGCGACGGCCGACGTCGTGCACTTCCAGTGGCTGACCGTGCAGCACCTCGACGGCCATCTGCTGCGCCGCGCAGGGCGCGGCCGCTGGTGCTGACCGCCCACGACGTCCTGCCGCGCGAGCCGCGCCCGGGCCAGCTCGCGCGCAGCGGCGCCTGTACGACCGCTTCGACGCGGTCGTCGTGCACTCCGAGCACGGCCGCGCGCGGCTGACCGACGAGCTCGGCGTCGACCCGCGCGCGTGCACGTGATCCCGCACGGCGTCTTCGCGCACCTCGCCGAGCGCGCCGCCCGCGCCGCCGGCCGGCCTGCCGTTCGCAGACCGAGCAGGCCGGTCGTGCTGTGCTTCGGGCTGCTGCGGCCGTACAAGGGCCTCGACGTGCTGCTCGAGGCCTGGCGCGGGATCGAGCGACGCGGAGCTGTGGATCGTCGGCATGCCGCGGATGGACATCGCCGCGCTGCGCGCCGCGGCGCCCGCCGAGCGTGCGCTTCGTGCCCGCGCTTCGTCGCCGACGAGGAGCTGCGCCGCCTACTTCCGCGCGCGCCGACCTCGTCGTGCTGCCCTACCGCGAGATCGACCAGTCGGGCGTGCTGTTCACGGCGCTGGCGTTCGGCAAGCCGCTGCTGCTCAGCGACGTCGGCGGCTTCCCCGAGGTCGCGGCCACCGGCGCCGCGCGGATCGTTCCCGGCGGGCGACGCGGCGGCGCTGCACGACGGCGCTCGCGCGAGCTGCTGGCCGATCCGGCCGCGCTGGAGCGGATGGCGGCGCGCGCGCGCGGCGGCCGCCGAGGGCGAGTACGCCTGGGCGCACGATCGCGCGCCGCACGCTCGCCTCTACGAGCGGCTGCTCGCCGAGCCCGTGCCTCGCGCGCTCGCGAGAATCCGCGGTGCTCGCGCTCGAGATCTCTTCTGGCTGTCCGCCGCCCTGATCGTCTGGACCCAGCTCGGCTACGCGCTGCGCCTGCGGCTGCTCGCGCGCCTGTCTGCGCCCGCGCATGCACATTCGAGCTACGGCAGCTCTCGCGACCTCAGGGCCTCCGGCGCTCGTCTCGCTGATCGTCGCCGCCCACGACGAGCAGGCGGTGATCGCGGCGAAGGTCGCGAACGCGCTCGCGCTCGACTACCCGCGCGAGCTCCTGGAGGTGATCGTCGCCTGCGACGGCTGCACGCGACGAGACGGCCGAGCGGGCGCGCGAGGCCGGCGCCGACCTCGTGCTCGAGCTGCCGCGCGGCGGCAAGATCCGCGCGCAGGACGCCGGCCGTCGAGCGCGCCGGCGGGGAGATCGTCGCGTTCTCCGACGCCAACGCGCTGTGGGAGCCCGGACGCGGCGCGCGCGCTCGTCGCGCGCCTTCGCCGACCCGCGCGTCGGCTACGCCTGCGGCCAGGTGCGCTTCGTGCAGGCCGCCGACGGCGCGGCGCGCGGCAACCAGGAGGGTCTCTACTGGCGCTACGAGATGGCCGTGCGCGCGCTGGAGTCGCGCCTGTCCTCGATCACCGCCGGCAACGGCGCGATCTACGCCACCCGCGCGCGACGCCTACCTCGTCGTCGACCCGATCATGGGCCACGACCTGTCGCTCCCGTTCAACATGGTCAAGCGCGGCTGGCGCGCCGTCTACGTGCCGGCGGCGCGCGCGAGCGAGAAGATGGTGCCGTCGATCGAGGGCGAGTTCGCGCGCAAGCGGCGGATGATGAGCCACACCTGGCCGATCGTCCTGCGCGGCGGGATGCTCTCCCCGCGCGGCTACCGCCCGGCTACGCGCTGATGATCTTCTCCCACCGCCTGCTGCGCTACGCCACCCCCGGCCTGCACGCTGCTCGCGCTGGCCGCCAACCTCGCTGCTCGCTGGCCGATGGCGCGGGCGCGCTCTACGCGCGTCACGCTCGCGCTCCAGCTCGCGCTGCTGGCCGCCGCGGCGCTCGCCGGCGCGCGTGCGCTCGCGCCCGCTGCTGATCGCGCGCTACTACGTGCTCACCACGGCCTCGCCCGCCGCCGGCCTGTGGGACTGGCTGCGCCACGGCACCGGCGCCTCGTGGGATGCGGCCGAGGGCACGCGCTGACGGCCGCGACGCGCCGGCTGTCGGGCATCGCCGATCGTCCGGCCGCGTCGTAGCGATGCCGTATGCTCCGTCGCGCCGTCGACATCGTCGTCTCCGCGCTCGTGCTGCTGCTCGCCTCGCCGCTGCTCGCGCTCGCGGTGCTCGCGATCCGCCTGAGAGCCGCGGCCCCGCGATCTACCGCCAGCGGCGCGTCGGGCCTGCGACGGCGAGCCTTCGACGTGCTCAAGCTGCGCACGATGGTCGACGGCGCCGAGCACATCGGCGCCGGCCTGGCGGTCAACGCGGGCGACGCGCGCATCACCCGCGTCGGCGCGCTCCTGCGCCGCACCTCGCTCGACGAGCTGCCGAACCTGCTCAACGTGCTGCGCGGCGAGATGTCGCTGATCGGGCCGCGCCCGACGCTGCCCGGCCAGGTCGCGCAGTACACCGAGCGCCAGCGCGGCCGCCTGGCGGTCAAGCCCGGGCATCACCGGCTGGGCGCAGGTCAACGGCCGCGCTCGCTGCCCTGGTCCGAGCGGATCGAGCTCGACCTCTACTACATCGAGCACCGCTCGCTGGCGCTCGACCTGCGGATCCTCGGGCGCACGCGTCGCGATCGTGCTCGGCGGCGGCGGCCTCTACAAGGGCCAGGCCGGCGGCTGGGAGGGCGAGCTGTGAGCACCGCGAGCCCGCGCGATCGCTGCTGACGGGCGCGGGCAAGCGCTACGACATCGTCTCCTGCTTCGCGCGGCTGACGCACGACGATCGTCGCCGACCCCTCGCCGCTCGCGCCGGCGCAGTACGCCGCGCACGTGCGCGCCGCCGTCCCGCTGATCGACGACCCCGGCTACGTGCCGGCGCTGCGCGCGCTGTGCGAGCGAGCACGGCGTCGGCGCGGTGCTGCCGCTCACCGACCTCGACATCGAGGTGCTCGCGCGCGCGCGCGCGAGCGGGCACGCTGCCGGCGCTGGTGCCCGCCGCCGAGATCGCGCGCGCGACCTACGACAAGTACGAGACCCACCTGCTGCTGCAGCGGCTCGGCCTGCCCTCGCCGCCGACCGTGCTGCCCGAGCGAGGACCTCGACGCGCTCGCAATATCCGGTGATGGTCAAGCCGCGCCGCGGCTCGGGCGCGCGCTCGATCCACCTCGCCCACGACGCCGCGCAGGCGCGCTTCTTCATCGACTACGTCGAGGAGCCGATGATGGTGCAGCGCGCGATGGACGGCCCGGAGCTCTCGATCGACTGCCTCGGCGACCTCGACGGGCGCTGCCTGAACGCGATCCCGCGCACGATGCTCGAGTCGCGCGGCGGCGAGTCGATCAAGGGCGCAGGTGATCGCGCGACGAGGAGCTGATCGAGCTCGGCCGGCGCGTCGATGGAGGCGCTCGGCGTCCGCGGCCCGGCGACGATCCAGGTGTTCCGCGACCCGCGACATCGGGCTCGGCATCACCGACGTCAACACGCGCTTCGGCGGCGCCTTCCCCGCGCCCATCTACGCGGCCCTGCCCGGCCGCAGCTACCCGGAGCTGATCGTCGGATGGCCGCCGGCGAGACGATCGAGCCCCACGTCGGCGAGTTCCGCGCCGGGCATGACCTTCACCCGCTACTACTGGCAGCTCGAGCTCGACGAGCAGCTGCGAGCCGACCGGCCGCGACATCGTCCCCGGCGGCCCGCCGCCGCCGCGCTGAGCTCGCCCGCGAGCGCGGCCGCTCAAGCAGCCGGTCGGAGCCGGCCGACTCGCCGATCCGCGGCGCGTAGACTCGCCGATGCTGCCACGCGAGCCCGCCGACGCCCGCCGGCGGCGCAGCAGGCCGGACGCGCACGCCGCCGCCTGCCGCCGCGGCAGCGCCGCGACGGCGCCGCCGACGCTGCGCGAACTGCGGCGCGCCGATGGCGCCCGGGCAGGACTGGTGCCTGCAGTGCGGCGCCGGCGCGCCCGGCAGCCTCGGCGCCGCGCGGCCGAGCTGGCGTTCGGCGCGCGGTGCTGCTCGCGGCACGGCGGTGCTCGTGCTCGGCGCGGCCGCGGCCGGCGTACGCGGCGCTCAGCAAGAAGGCGCCCAAGGCGCCGCGTCGTGACGTCGCGACGGTCGCCCAGGCGCCGCGCCGCCCGCGACGACGACGCCGCCCGCGCCACGACCCCGGCAGCACGACGCCGACGACGCCCGCCGACGACGATCCAGCCGCCGAATCCCGCTGAACCGGCACCCCAAACGCCGACCGCGCTGACGCCGACGCCGACACCCCGACGACGACCATCCGCGACACAACGACGACGACGCCGGAACACGCCGACCGACGAAACAATCCGGCAGCGGCCGGCGAACCGCAGCCAAAGCGATCGCTGCTCGACACCAACGCGGCCTCGCACCTACAACCCCTACGGCTACCCGGCGGCGCGACTTCGGTGACCCGAGCCTGGCGATCGACGGCGACACCTCGACCGGCTGGACCGCCCAGGTCGAACCCGGCGGTCGCGCCGAAGATGGCCGAGGGGCTGCTGATCGACCTGAACAGCGCGCAGACGCTCGTCGGCGGTCGAGCTCGTCACGACGCACGCCCGGGCATGACCGTGCAGGTCTACGGCGCCAGACGGCAGACGCCGCCGGCCTCGATCACCGACCCGCGTGGGTCCCGCTGAGCCCTCGCTGCGTGGTCAGAAGCGCCACGGCGAACATCGGGCTGCGCGACCGCAGAAAGCCGGTTACCGCTTCATCACGCTGTGGATCAGCAAGGCCCCGGCCTCGGCGGTCGGCACGCCGCGAAGCGCCCGGCCGCGTCAGCATCAACGAACTCGAACTGTTCCCGGCGAAGTAGCCGGCAGCGGCCGCGCGCGTTGCGCGGCCGCTCGGCGGTCGCGCCGTTTGCCGCGGCGCGCGCTTCGCCGCGGCGCGTTTCGAGGCCGGCGTTTCCGCCGGCGACCCGCGGCGTGTGCCCCAGACCTCGTCGAGGAAGCGCGGCGATCTCGTTCGTCAGGCGCTCCGGGCTGCATGCGCAGCTCGACGAGCGAGTTGGCTTCGAGCAGCCGCGCGTTCGGCATCTCCTTGGCGAGCATCCCCGCGTCGGAGAAGGGGTGCACGGGGTCGCGGTGGTGCCCGAGCACCAGCGCCGGCGTCTGGAACGTGCGCCGCTCGCTGCGGGGCGGGGCGATGCGGCCGAAGAACAGCCCCTGCAGCAGCGCGCCGCTCGGGCCCGGGTTCCTGGCGCACGAGGTCGAGCATCACGTTGCCGTAGTGCGGCAGCAGCCGCCGCGGCACCGCGCGCGTGCCCGCGCGCGAGCAGCTTCATCACCGGCTCGCCGAACGTCAGCGCGACGAGCAGCGGGTGAAGGCGAGCGCGCTGCCGAGCAGCGCCGTTGTCGAGCACCGGCATCTCGATCACCATGCCGCGCAGGCGCTCCGGGTGCCGCGGCGGCGACCTCCAGCGCGGTGTTCGCGCCCAGCGAGGTGCCCATCACGACCGCCTGCGTCGATCTCGAGGTGGTCCATCAGCGCGACGACCTGCTCGTCCGAAGTTGCTCATCGAGTAGCGCCACATGTCGCGCGGGCCGGTCGGAGTGCGCCGTGGCCGAGCAGGTCGAGCGTGATCACGCGGTTGCCCCGCGCGGCGAGGTCTTCGGCGAGCGGCCGGTGCATCTCCTGGGAGAGCAGCAGGCCGTGGACAGGATCAGCGGCCGCGCGGCCGGCGCGCTGCGCGCGGTCCGCGCCGCCGGCCATCCGCGCCGGTCGCGTCGGCCCGCCGCCGTACTCGGTGTAGGCGAGCCGCTGTCCCTCGACCTTGAAGAACGGCATCGCGCGCAGATCCTACTAGGGCCCGCGCGCCGGTTCATCGCCGCGACCGGCCGCCGTCGCGCTGCGCTGCGGGCCGTCGCGCGCTAGCGTTGCGCACGGCACGTTCTCGACGGAGGGAGACCCGATGGCCAAGCAGCCCCGCATCCTGGCCGGCGAGACGTCGCCGCGATCACCGGCGCCGCGCGCGGCATCGGGCGCGCCACCGCGCAGGCGCTGCTGCGCCAGGGGATGAAGGTCGCGATCGGCGACCTCGACGAGCGAGGCCGCCGGCCGACGGCGGAGGAGCTCGGCGCGAGCGCGATCGCGCTGCCGCTCGACGTCACCGACCGCGACTCCTTCGCGGCGTTCCTCGACGGCGCCGAGCAGCAGCTCGGCCCGCTCGACGTGCTCGTCAACAACGCCGGGATCATGCAGGTCGGGCGGTTCATCGACGAGGACGACCTCACCGCGCGGCGGATGATCGACATCAACCTCCACGGCGTCATCCTCGGCATGAAGCTCGCGCTCGAGCGGATGATCCCGCGCGACCGCGGCCACATCGTCAACATCTCCTCGCAGGCCGGCAAGTTCGGCGCGCCCGGCGGCGCCACCTACTCCGCCACCAAGCACGCGGTCGTCGGCCTGACCGAGGCGATCCGGGCGAGCTGCGGCTGATGGGCGCGCACATCGACGTCAGCTACGCGATGCCGTTCGTCGTCAACACCGAGCTCGGCTCGGGCCTCGGGCGAGGCGCGCGGGATGACCAACCTCGAGCCGTCCGACGTCGCCGACGCGATCGTCGAGGCGCTGCAGACTCGGCACCGTCGACGTGTGGGTGCCCAAGTCGGCGAAGCGCACCAACGCGCTCGGCGTGCGTGCTGCCGCGCCGGCTCTCGGAGGGGATGGCCCGGGCGATGAAGGCCGACCGCGTGCTCGCGGGCGCCGACCTCGACGCGCCGTCGCGACTACGAGCTGCGCGCGTCGCGCTCGGAGCCGGCGCTCGCGGCGGCCACGGAGCCCGCACAGCTGTCCGCAGCCGCAGGCCGGCGCCCGGCGACCGAGGCGCAGGTCGCGGCCGGCGCCGAGGAGCAGGGCTAGCGCCCGGCAGGACGCCGTAGCCACTCGGCGACGAGCGCGCCGATCAGCGGTCCCTGGTCCTCCTGGAGGAAGTGGCTGGCGTCGGGGATCGTGCGCGGCGCCGGGCGGCCGATCGCCTCGGCGAAGCGCTCGCCCGTCGACAGCGGCAGGACCGGGTCGGAGTCCGCCCACAGCATCAGCTTCGGGCGGCTGGTCGCTCCTTCAGCGCGTCGAGCACGCGCTGGCCCGCCGCCGCGCCCGGCTCGCTCGGGGCTGAGCGGGATCATCAGCGGGAACGCGCGCGCCCCGGCCTTCGATGCGGCGTTCGGGAGGGCGCGTCGTAGGCGGCGATCACCTCGTCGCCCGGGTCGGTCTTGCAGGCGCCCTTGCACGAGGAAGCCGACCGGCAGGTCCTCGGTGCGCTCGACGAAGTCCCGGAACGCGGTCCAGGCGTCGGTCATGCTGCTGGTGCCCGGTGAACAGGCCGGTGTCGAGGATCACGAGCCGGTCGACGCGCTCGCGGCTGCTCGACCGCGAGGCGCAGACCGATCGGTCCGCCCCAGTCGTGGACGACGACGGTCGCGTCGTGCAGGTCGAGTTCCTCGAGCAGCACGCCGGCCAGCGCGACGTGGCGGTCGTAGGTGTACCAGTCGAGGTCGGTCGGCTTGTCGGAGCGGCCGAAGCCCGCCAGGTCGGGCGCGATGCAGCGGAAGCCGGCGTCGCGCACCGGCGGGATCACCTTGCGCCACAGGAACGACCAGGTCGGCTCGCCGTGGAAGAACACGACCGGCGCGCCCTCGCCCTCGTCGATGTGCGCGAGCCGCAGGCCTTCGACTTCGCGGTAGTGCGACGCCCACGGGAAGTCGGGCAGATCCTCGAGCGCCCCCTCGGGCGGCGCACGACATCGCTCATCCCGCCGTGGAGCATATCCCCGGGCCTGCCGAGGCCGCCGCGGAGCCGCCCGCGCGCGCTCCCGTTCGCGAGGCCCCCGGGAGAGCCGGCCGAGTCCTCCATGAGCTAGGCTCGCGGCCGTGCACGCCGCGCAGCCGCACTGTCCCGGTCCTCGCCGTCAAGAGCAAGGCCCCGTTCTACATCGCGGGCGGGCTCCTCATACTCTGGGCGCTCGTCGTCTCGATGGGCATCGGGATGCGCCGTGCCGAGCTTCCCCGAAGGCCCGGCGCCAGCAGCGCGCGGTGATGGCCGTCACTGTCGGCTCGTCCTGCTCACGGTCGTCGATGGCGGTGGCCGTGTCCGGCGGCGAGGGCAGGGCCGAGAGCGCGACCGCGGCCACCGGCAAACCGGCCGAACGCAGCCGGCGCCGGAATTCTCAAAACCCGAAACGTCGTCGACGGCCTACCGGCACCTCGCCGACCGCCACGACGGGCACGCCGGCGCCGCCCTCCTCGCCGGCCGCGGGCGCCACCAAGCTCTCGCTCGAAGCCGACTCCGGCGGGCAGCTCGCCTACAACACGAAGACGCTGGCCGCGAAGGCCGGCACGGTCACGATCACGATGACGAACATGTCGCCGGTGAACACAATGTCACCGTCGCCGAAGGCAGCAAGGTGCTCGGCGCGACGCCGACCTTCACGGGGGCACCAAGACGGTGACGCTGCAGCTGAAACCGGGGACCTACACCTTCTACTGCTCGGTGCCGGGCCACCGCCAGGCGGGCATGGAAGGCACCCTGACGGTCAGCTCGTGAAGCTCTACATCTGCTGGGGCACGTTCCCGACGCCCCGGCCGGGCGGGCACCCGTGCAGGAACGCGGCGCTCGCGCTGCAACGCGCGGGGCACGACCCCGAGCTCGTGAAGTCCTACGGCTACGCGCCGCTGCCTGGAATCCTGCAACCCGACCCGCGGGCGGCGCGAGGTCGAGGAGCTGACCGGCAACCGCTGGGTGCCGACCCTCGTGCTCGACGACGGGACCGTGATCGACGGCTCGCGCGAGATCGCCGAGTGGGCGAGCGCCCACCCGGCGTAGCCGTCGTCGCCCCGAACGACCGTCCGCAGCGACCCGATCATCTCCTCGGCGTGCCTGTCCGCACGGGCCGCGGCGCGGCCCATCGCGAGCGCCACGATCGCCGCCGACGTCAGCACGGCTACCCCGAAGATGATGATGATCGTCACCACACCAAGCGACCTCTCTCCCGGCGCCGGCGTCCCGCTGCGCTCGGTCGGCGCGGCGATCGGACGGCATCGGGTCGTCGGGGCCGGATTTCTGCATCGCCGCCCCGTTGTCCTGCCGACGCACGCCGACGACCGCGGGGGCCGCTCGCGCGGATCGCCGTGCCCGGCGCCGCCGGCCCCGAGCGCTAGGCGCCCTCCCCGCCGCCCGACAGCCGCCAGGCGAACAGCACCGCGGCGACGGCCGTGGCGAGGTTCAGGCTCGAGACCCCCGTCCGCATCGGGATCCGAAGGCGCCCGTCGGCCCGGGCGGCCAGCTCCTCGCTGATCCCGTCGCGCTCGGTGCCGAAGGCGAGGATCGCGTTCGCCGGGCAGGCTGCGCGGATCGAGCGCCTCGCCCTCGGGGTCGAGCGCGAGCAGCGGCCGCGAGCCCCGGTCGAGCTCGCTCGAGCGTCTCGAGCCGCGCCACCGGCAGCGCGAAGTGCAGCCCGGCGGCGCCGCGCAGCGCGTCCGGGTGCCACGGGTCGTGGCTGCCGGTGGCTGAGCACCCCGGCCGCGCCGGCGCCGGCAGCGACGCGGACGCAGGCGCCGATGTTGCCGAGATCGCGGGGGTTCTCGAGCAGCACCACCGGCGCTGCGGAGCCGCCGGCGAGGACCTCGGCGGCCGATGTCGCGGGCGCGCCGCGCGAGCGCGATCACGCCGGTCGCGGGCGGCAGCGGCGCGAGCTGGTCGAACAGCTCCGGCTCGACCGCCCGCGCCCGCGCCAGCTCCGGCGCCAGGTCGGGCGCGAGCCGCGCCGCGAGCCGTGCGAGCGCAGCGGGGTCGCGCGTCACCAGCTCCTCGAGCGTCGCGCCGAAGCGCAGCGCGTGCTCGACGGGGTGGAAGCCTTCGAGCACGGCCATCGCCGGGTCGCGCCGCGCGCGCCCGAAGCGCGGGATGAGCGACCCGTCACGCACCGCGCGATCTTCGCACGCCCGCGGCGGGCCGGGCGCGCAGCGCTCATCTAGCCTGGGCGGCGTGCAGCTCGAGGGCATCCACCACATCAGCGCGATCACCGGTGACGCCCCGGCAACGTCGCGTTCTACACGGGCGTGCTCGGCATGCGAATGGTCAAGCGCACCGTCAACCAGGACGAACCGGCGGTCTACCACCTGTTCTACGGCGACGAGCAGCGGCTCGCCGGGGATGGACCTGACGTTCTTCGAGTACCCGGGCGCGGCCCCCGGCGTGGCGGGCGCGGGGATGATCCACCGGATCGTCTGGCGCGTCGGCTCGGCGGAGTCGCTCGACTTCTGGGAGCAGCGCCTCGGCGCCGCGGCGTGGCTGCCGAGCGCAGCGGAGCGGCGCTGCTGTTCTCCGACCCGGAGGGGCTCGCGCACGAGCTCGTCGTCGACGACAGCGGCGACGAGCCGCTCGCCGCGCGCTCGCCGGAGATCCCGGCGGAGCATGCGCTGCTGGGCTTCCAGGGCGTGCGCGCGTACAGCTCGGAGCCGCCGCGCAGCGAGCGCCTGCTCGGCGAGGCGCTCGGGTTCGCGCGGCTCGCCGGCGAGACCTGGGAGGTGCGCGGCGAGCAGCGCGGCGGGATCTACGCCTATGATCGCGCGCCGCCGGAGATCCACCGCCGGCAGGGCGCGGGCTCGGTTCATCACGTCGCGTTCGCAGCGCAGATCGACGAGATCGAGCAGTGGCGGTTGCGCGTCGCCGAGGCCGGCGCGCGCCCGACGCCGGTGATCGACCGCTTCTACTTCAAATCCGTCTACTTCCTCGAGCCGAGCGGCGTGCTGTTCGAGATCGCGACGATCGGTCCCGGCTTCGCGATCGACGAGGACCCGGCACACCTCGGCGAGCGTCTCTCCCTGCCGGCTCCGTTCGAGCCGATGCGCGAGCAGCTCGAGCGCACCCTGCGCCCGCTGCCCTACCCGCCCGCGTGGCGGACCCAGGGAAGCCCCATCGAGGGCTGACGCGCACCGCACCGGCGCCGCGCGCCGTGCGCGCGCCTCGACGGACGAAGGTCCCGCCGCGAAGCGGGAGCATCCGCCGGCGCAACGTCCTCGCGCCGAGCGGCCTTCAGACGAGCGCGCGGTCCGGCCGCCGCGTGCGCGGCGAGCGCTGCGCGAGCACCGCGCCCCAGTCGGCCAGCGCGTCGAGCGACGCCGGCTCGGTCTCCGCGATGAACTCGAGCAGCTCGCGCGCCAGCGCCCCTGGATCTTCGAGGTTCGGGAAGTGCGCGGCGCCCGGGATCGTGCGGAAGCGGCTGCCGGGCATCTCGGCGTGCGCCGCGCGGCCGTGCGCGAGCGGGATCGTGTTGTCTCGCTCGCCCCACACGATCAGCGTCGGGATCGCTCTCCAGGAGGTACAGGCGGTCCGTCGCGCTGACCCGCTGACCGCGTACGTCGATCACCGAGCGCAGCGTCTGCAGGAACGCCTCGCGCGCGGGCGCGCTCTGCAGCGGTCCGAGCGCCCTGGCGACGGCCTGCAGGTAGGCGCCGCTGGCGATGCCGCGCCCGCGCATCCGGGTGCCGGCGGCACGGATCGCCGACAGCATCCGCGGGTGGATCGTCAGCGCGAGCAGCGCCGAGGTGCCCGGCAGCGCAGCCGTCCTGCAGCATCGGGCTGACCTCCCGGCCGAGCCCGCCGCTGGAGACGAGCGCGAGCCGTTCCACCCGCTGGGGGAACTGGTAGAAGAACTGCATCGCCACGCCGCCCCCGAGCGAGTGGCCGACGATCGTCGCGCGCTCGACGCCGATCGCGGCGAGCAGGTCGCGGATCGCTCGCGGCGTGGGCGCCGAGCGAGTAGTCGCCGCGCGGCGCGGCCGAGTCCCCGTGGCCGATCAGATCGGGCGCGATCACGGTGTGGTGCTCGGCGAGCGGGCGCGCCACCGCCTGCCAGTGGCTCGAGGAGTTGAGCATGCCGTGGATCAGCACCACCGCCGGGCCGCTGCCCGCAACGCGGTAGACGGCGCGTCTGCCGTGCAGCGCGATCTCCCACTCCTCGAACTCCGCCACCGGCGCTGACGCTAGCAAAGGGGGGATACTGCCCGCAGATGCTGCGGCTGGTGACGATCCCGATCAGCCACTACTGCGAGAAGGCGCGGTGGGCGCTCGAGCGGGCCGGCCTCCCGCTACCGCGAGGAGCCGCACGTGCAGGGCATCCACCGCTTCTACTCACGACGGGCCGGCGGTGCCGGGACGGTGCCGGTGCTCGTCACGCCCGACGGCCCGATCGGCGACTCCGCAGAGATCCTCGACGTGGGTCGACGCGCGCCTGCCGCCCGAGCAGCGGCTCGCCGGCGAGGGCGCGAGGCGCTCGCGAGCGGCGGAGCTCTCCGCGACGCTTCGACGAGCGGCTCGGCCCCGCCGGGCGCCGCCTGATCTACGTGCGCATGTTCGAGCAGCGGAAGCTGATGCTGCGTGTCAACAACCAGGGCGTGCCGCGCTGGGAGGACGCCGCGGTGCGCGGCGGGCTGCCGCTGGCGAAGTGGGTGATCGGGCGCGCACTGGGGATCTCGCCGGGGGTCGAGGTCGGCGACGAGGCGGTCGTCTGGGAGGAGTTCGATCACGTCGCGGCGCTGCTGGCGGACGGCCGGCCGTTCCTCACCGGCGAGCGCTTCACGACGGCGGACCTGACGTTCGCGGCGCTCGCCGCGCCGGTGATCGTGCCGCCCCGCTACGGCGTGCGACTGCCCGCCGCTCGAGGAGCTCGACACCGCGACGGCGCGAGCTCGTCCGGCGCGCGCGCGCCCATCCGGCGGGAGCGTTCGCGCTGAGGCTCGTCGGCGAGCAGCGCGACGCCCGCGTCGCTGCGCCCGTCATCTAGCCAGGCTCGCTCCGCCAGAGCCTGATGTTGCGCCTGCCTGCGCGCAGCGCCCGCAGCGCGGGGTCGGCGTCGGCGCCGGTCGCGGTCGGCCTGCGCGTCGCCGGGCTCGGCCCACTCGTGCAGGCAGTGCCGGGCGGAGCCGATCCGCCTGCAGTCGGCGGCGAGCCGCGCCCCCAGCGCCAGCCACTCGTCGGAGTGCGGCCCGTCGGCCGCGGCGGCGCAGCCGGGCGAGCATCGCCGACGCGTCGTCGAGATCGCTCGCGAGCGCGGCGGCGAATCGCGGCAGCTCCTCGTTCGCCGCGGCGCGCGCGTCCCGCCACGCGCGGTGCTGCGGCGCCTCCGGCAGCACCGGGAGGCGGCCGTCGCGTGCGGCGGCCGCGAGCAGCGATGCGCCCGCCGGGGACAGGCGCCAGCGCTCGATGCCGCGACGCCGCCAGGACTCCGTGAGGCCGCGGCCCTCGAGCTCACCCAGCGCCGCGCGGACGCCGCGGGCACGAGCCGCTCGCGGTGGGATCGCGAGGTGCGCTGAGCACGGCCGGGCGGTCGCTCCGCCGTGCTCGGCACCCTCGTGCAGCGCCGCGCGGCGGATCGCCGCCAGGATCTTCTCGTCGGACGGCCGCGCCGTCCTCTCGCGCGCTGAGGCACGCGGTGGTTCCCGCATCTGAGATCGCCTCCTGCCCGCCACCCCTGCTCCGTGCGCGCCGTGCCCTGCTCGCACGAGGCGGCGCGGTGCGGGACAATCGGCGGGCATCGAGGCTGAGCGACTCGGTGCCGGGCCCGGGGTGTTGACGCACCGCCGGGCCGCTGTTCGTGATGGTCGAGGCCGACGCTACAGCCGCCGCACGGCGCCGGCAAGCGTTCCTGCGCAGAGGTTGCCGAGCTGCCACGCAGCGGACACACGGGACACAAAACGGACGAGCTCACGCCAGATCGACCCCCGCCGGTGCGCGGCGCACCCGGGGCCCGCACGCCCGGCGCATGCGCATCCCGCGGAGCGGTGCGCCGACCAGGACCCGATGGCGGCACGGTCCCCCGAGCCGGAGCAGGAATACACTCGCGGCGAATGGCCAGCGGCGGCGGCACGGCGATCGATGCCCCGAGCGGCCGTGCGGCGCCCAGCTCGATTGGCGCCCCGGCCGTCCGTCTCGTCGGCGTGCGCAAGGCCTACGGGGAGGTCACGGCGATCGAGGATCTCTCCCTCGACGTGCTCCCCGGTGAGTTCTTCACGATGCTGGGCCCGTCCGGATCCGGCAAGACGACGACGCTGCGGGTGATCGCCGGTTTCGAGCGCGCCGACGACGGCCGCGTCGAGCTAGACGGCAGCGACGCGACCGGTTTGCCGCCGTACCAGCGCCACGTCAACACGGTCTTTCAGGATTACGCTCTGTTCCCGCACATGAGCGTGCTCGACAACGTCGCCTACGGGCTGCGAGTCAAGGGGATCGGCAAGCACGAGCGCCAGGAGCAGGCGCGAGCGGCGTTGTCGACGGTGCGGCTCGAAGGTGTCGAGCGCCGGCGTCCCGCGCAGCTCTCCGGCGGTCAGCGCCAGCGGGTCGCGCTCGCGCGCGCGATCGTCAACCGTCCGCGCGTGCTGCTGCTCGACGAGCCGCTCGGCGCCCTCGACCTGAAGCTGCGCGAGGAGATGCAGATCGAGCTGAAGTCGATCCAGCGCGACCTGAGCGAGAGGATCACGTTCATCTACGTGACCCACGACCAGGACGAGGCGCTGACGATGAGCGACCGCGTCGCGGTGTTCTCGAAGGGCCGTCTCGAGCAGGTCGGCACGCCCGGCGAGATCTACGAGCGGCCGGTCAACGAGTTCGTCGCCGGGTTCGTCGGCACGTCGAACGTGTTGATCCGCGACGGCCGGCGCGCGATGGTTCGCCCGGAGCGGATCAGGCTCCTGGCCGACGGCGAGGACGCGCCGGGAGCGCTCGGGGCGGTCGTGCGCGAGGTCTCCTACCTCGGCGCGGCGACTCGGTACGTGGTCGAGACCGAGCAGGGGGAGTCGCTCGTGGTGCTGAGGCAGAACCTCGACACCTCGGCCGAGACAGCGCTGCAGGAACGCGGCAGGAGGGTGCGAATCGCATGGCGGGCCGAGGACGCCTCGGTGTTCGAGGAAGCAGGACCGGAGCGGGACCGTTGAGGACCGCGACGGTGGACCGGTGCCGGCGAGCATGCGGTCGGCCCGGGCACGGGCCGCGCGGCTCCGCATCCGCGGCCCGCTAGAACTGGTTGGCGATGATCGACGACGACCAGCGGCGCGCCCCGTACCTGGAAGCGCTCAGCGAGTACGCGGACCGGATCCCGGCGCGGCTGCACGTGCCCGGGCACAAGGGCGGCCCCGGCGCCGACCCGCAGCTGATGGGTGCGATCGGCGAGCGGGCGCTGGCGATGGACGTGCCGGCGCTGACATACGGGATCGACGTCGGCGTCGACCCGACGCCGTTCGAAGAAGCGCAGCGGCTCGCCGCCTCGGCGTGGGGCGCGAAACGCGCGTGGTTCCTCGTCAACGGCGCGTCGCAGGGGAACCTCTCGGCGGGGCTCGCGCTGGCGCACATGGGCGGCGAGGTCGTCGTCCAGCGCAACGCCCACTCCTCGACGATCGACTCGCTCGTGCTGTCGGGGATGCGCCCGCGCTTCGTCTCGCCGGAGATCGATGCGGAGCTGGGGATCGCGCACTGCCTGACGCCGGAGGCGCTGGACGCCGCGCTCGCGGCGACGCCGGGGGCGGTCGGTGCCTGGGTCGTCTCGCCGACGTACTTCGGCGCGGCCGCCGACGTGCGCTCGCTCGCCGAGGTCGCCCACGCGCGCGGCGTCGCGCTGATCGCCGACGAGGCATGGGGCGCCCACATGGCCTTCCACGAGGACCTGCCGGAGCACGCGCTCTCGTGCGGGGCGGATCTCGTGATCTCGAGCACTCACAAGATCGTCGGCTCGCTGACGCAGTCGGCGATGCTGCACCTCGGCCACGGCGCAGGGCTGATCGGGGAGGACACCGTCGACCGCGCCGTCACGCTGACCGAGTCGACGAGCCCGAACTCGCTGCTGTTCGCGTCGCTCGACGCCGCGCGCCGGCAGGCGGCGGTGCACGGGCGCGAGCTGCTCGAGTACACGATGGCGGCGCTCGCCGAGGCGCGTGCGCAGATCCGCGCGATCGAGGGGCTCGACGTGCTCGACGAGCGGCTCGCCGGCCGCCCGGGGGTGCACGGGTACGACCCGCTGCGGCTCGCGGTCGACGTGCGCGGGATCGCGGCGACCGGCTACGAGCTCGCCGCGATGCTGCGGGAGATCGGCGACATCAACCTCGAGCTCTACGGTCAGAACGTGATCGTCGCGGTGTTCGGGATGGGCGAGCGGCGGCTGCCCGAGGCGCGGCGCCTGGTCGAGGCGCTGCGGGAGGCGGTGGACCGCGTCGGCCTCGACCCGAGCGGCGAGAGCGCGTCGTTCGCGGCGGCGCCGCCGTGGGGGGAGCTGGCGATGACGCCGCGCGAGGCCTACCTCGGCGCGCAGGAGGTCGTTCCAGCGGAGCAGGCGGTCGGCCGCATCGCCGCGGAGTCGCTGGCGACGTACCCGCCCGGGATCCCGAACGTGCTGCCGGGTGAGCGCCTGACCGCAGAGACGCTCGCCTACATCCGCGGCACGCTCGAGGTCGGCGGCTCGATCCGGGGCGCGAGCGACCGGCTGCTGCGGACCGTGCGCGTCGTGATCGAGTAGGCGCGGCGCCTCCCGGCCACCGAGCCCCCGGCGGACGGCCTCACAGCCCGGCGACGTCCTCGAGCCAGCGTGAGAACAGGCGCCGCGCGAACGGCACCGTCGCGGCCTCGGCGGCGCGAACCTCGGCGAGGATCCGCTCGGGAGTCCCGGGACCGCGCAGCTGCTCGAGTTCGGCTACGTACTCGGGAACCTCCATCCAGCGCTCCGCGAGCGCGCCGTCGACCTCGAGGTGGAACTGCAGCCCGTATGCGCGCCCGACGGCGAACGCCTGCTGCTCGTAGCGCTCGGAGCGCGCGAGCTGCGTCGCACCGGGCGGCAGCTCGTAGGTGTCGCCGTGCCACTGCAGCGCGCGGAAGCTTCCCGGCGCGCCGGAGAAGACGGGATCGTCCGCCGCCTCCTCGGTCAGCGTCACCAGCTCCACTCCGAGCTCGGGCGCCGGTCCCGGTGCGACGCGCGCTCCCAGCGCCGCGGCGAGCAGCTGCGCTCCGAGGCACACGCCCCAGTACGGCGCGCCGGCCGCGACCGCCTCGGCGATCAGCGCCTTCTCGCCGGCGAGCCACGGGTGCTCGTCCTCCTCGTAGGCGCCCATCGCGCCGCCCATCGCGACGATCCCCGCGTGCGGGCGCCACGCTGGCAGCGCCGGGGTCTCGCCGAGGACGATGCGCTCGAAGCCGATGCCGCGCTCGCGCAGCTCGTCCTCGTAGACACCGGGGGGCTCGCAGCCCGCGTGCTGGAGCACGAGCAGCGTCGCGCTCATCCGCCGGTCGTCCTCACGTCCGCCTCGGCGCTCCCGCCAGCGCGTCGCGCTCGAGCGCCTCGGGAACGATCAGCTCCATCAGCAGCCCGTCGTCCCACCCGCCCTCGGGTCTGCGCTCGTAGGCGCGCATCACCCCGACCGGCTCGAACCCGAGCGAGCGGTAGGAGCGGATCGCCCGCTCGTTGGCCGCGTTGGGGTCGAGCGTGAAGCGGTGGTGCCCCTTGGCGAGGAAGTGGTCGATGCCGAGCCGCAGCGCGCGGCGTCCGACGCCCCGGCCGTGCAGCCGTTCGGAGATGAAGATGTCGAACGACACGCTCGGGTACCAGTGGTAGTCCTCCTCGTGATACTCGAGCCAGCCCGCCGTCTCGCCGTCGAGTGTGATCACCCAGCCGCGGTCGGCCACGTAGTCGGGCGCCGGCCACCAGCGCTGCACCTCGGGCTCGGCGAGGATGCGCTCGAGGTCGGCCGCGTCCCCGTCGCGGAACGGTCGCAGCGCCAGGTCCCCGTCGGCGTCCGGCATGGCACGAGCCTAGAGCGCCGGCGATCCCGCCGCCCGGCTGCGACCTAGACTCGCGCGATGCCTTCCGGCCCCCTGCGTCCCGGCCCGTTCCGGCTGCTGTTCGGGGCCCGCGCGGTCTCCTCGCTGGGCGACCGGCTGGTGCCCGTCGCGCTCGCCTTCGCCGTCCTCGACCTGACAGGCTCGGTCACCGACCTCGGGCTGGTGATGGGGGCGCAGTCGGCGGCCCTCGTCGTGTTCGTGCTGTTCGGCGGCGTCTGGGCGGACCGTCTGCCCCGCCGCGCGGTGATGCTCGCCGCCGACGCCGTGCGGATGCTCGCGCAGGGCGTCAGCGCCGCGCTGCTGATCGGAGGCGTCGCCCACGTCTGGGAGCTCGCCGCGCTGCAGGCGGCGTACGGCGCGGCGTGGGGGTTCTGGGCCCCGGCGTCGGTCGCGATCGTCGCCGAGGTGTGCGCCCCAGAGGAGCTGCAGCAGGCCAACGCGCTGCTCGGGCTGACCGAAAACGGCGCGGCGGTTCTCGGCCCCGCCGTCGCCGGCGTGATCGTGGCTGCCGCGAGCCCCGGCTGGGGGCTCGCGTTGGATGCCGCGAGCTTCCTCGCCGGCGGGGCGTTGCTGCTGCGGATGCGGGTCCCGCGCAGGGCAGCGCCGGCCGCGCGCTCGAGCATGCTCGGCGAGCTGCGCGACGGCTGGACGGCGTTTCGCTCGCGAACCTGGCTGTGGACGACGGTGCTGTTCTTCACGCTCTACATGGCGCTCGTCTACGCCCCATTCAGAGTGCTCGGGCCGGCGATCGCCCGCTCGTCGCTCGGCGGGCCCGGGGCGTGGGCCGCAATCAGCGTGGCGCTCGGCATCGGCGCCGTGGCCGGTGGCGTCGCGGGCCTTCGCTGGCGCCCGGCGCATCCGCTCCGCGCCGGGGTCCTGATGTTCCTGTGGGGCGGCCCACCGCTGCTCGCGCTTCTCGCGCTGCACGCGCCGCTGTGGGCGGTGATGGCGCTGGCGGTGCTCGACGGCAGCGCCGGCAGCGTGTTCAACGCCTTCTGGTTCACCGCGCAGCAGTCGCAGGTGCCGGCAGGCGATCTCTCGCGCGTCAGCTCGTGGGACCACCTCGGCACGCTGGTGCTCGAACCGGCAGGGCTCGCCGCGGTCGGGCCCGTCGCCGCCGCCGTCGGCTTCTCCGGGACGTTGTACGGGGCGGCGGCCCTCAGCGTGCTGATGACGTTCGCCCTGCTCGCCGTCCGTGACGTGCGCAACCTGCCCGGGCCCGAGCTCCCCCAACACCAGAGCTGAACGCGCTCCCGTTCTCGCCGGCGTTCGCGCAGCAGGGAGTCGCCGGCGTCCGGGTCTCCGCCAGGCGATCCCCGGGCTCGGCGACTGCCCTAGAGTGCGCCCCATGCCCTACACCCCTCCGCAGGAGATCATCGAGCGCTACGCCTCCGTCCTCGTCAACTTCGCCCTCGGCGGCGGCGAGGGCGTCAAGCCCGGCGAGACCGTGCGCGTCTCGTCCCCCGAGAGCGGCAAGCCGCTCTACATCGAGCTGTGCCGCGCCGTGTGGCGCGCCGGCGGCCACGTGATCGGCGGCTTCCAGCCCGACGAGGAGGAGCGCCTCGGCGGCTCGCGCTCGTTCTTCGAGATCGCCTCCGACGAGCAGATCGCGCATTTCCCGGAGCACTGGGCCCGCGGCCTCGTCGAGGAGATGGACCACCAGGTATCCGTGATCGTCGAAAAGGACCCGCACGCGCTCGAGTCGATCGACCCGTCGAAGATCATGCGCCGCGGCGAGGCGATGCGGCCGCTGATGGACTGGCGCGGGGAGAAGGAGAACGCAGGCCGCTTCAGCTGGACGCTCGGCCTGTACGGCAGCGAGGCGATGGCCGCCGAGGCCGGGATGAGCCTCGAGGAGTACTGGGAGCAGATCATCCACGCCTGCTTCCTCGACGAGCAGGACCCGATCGCGCGCTGGCGCGAGGTCGGCAGCCAGCTCGACGAGGCCCGCGAGCGCCTCGACGCGCTCGACATCGAGCGCGTCCATGTCGTCGGCGAGGACGCGGACCTCTGGGTCGGCATCGGCGAGGGGCGCCGCTGGCTGGGCGGCCGCGGGCGCAACATCCCGAGCTTCGAGCTGTTCACGAGCCCGGACTGGCGGGGCACCGACGGCTGGATCCGCTTCGACCAGCCGCTGTACCGCTACGGCAACCTGATCACCGGCATCCGGCTCGCGTTCTCCGAGGGCCGTGTGACCGAGGCAAGCGCGGACCAGAACGAGCACGTGCTGAAGGAGATGATCGCGACCGAGAACGCCGACAAGGTCGGGGAGTTCTCGCTGACCGACAAACGCTTCTCGCGGATCACCCGCTTCATGGCGAACACGCTCTACGACGAGAACGTCGGGGGTCCGTTCGGCAACACCCACATCGCGGTCGGCCGCGCCTACCAGGACGCCTACGTCGGCGACCCCTCCGAGGTCAGCGCGGAGCGCTGGGAGCAGCTCGGCTTCAACGACTCGAGCGTCCACACCGACATCGTCTCGACGAGCGACCGCGTGGTCACGGCGCACCTCCGCGACGGCAGCGAGCGCGTGATCTACCGCGACGGGGAGTTCCAGCTCGACTGACGCCCGGCGCGCGCCGGGCCGGTGCCCGCCGGAGGTGGGGCGGCGGGCTGCGAGTGCTCGGCCGGGAGCGCGGCCCGGCGGGCGACGTGCCATCGCACCGACGCGGACGGACGGGCGGGCGCGGCCCCGCGGGATCGGCTCCGGCCGGGCGCTCCCTGCCTCACGGTCCCGCCGCTACCTCACAGTTCCGCCAGCACCTCCGCAGCGGCACGTTCGCCCGACCGCACCGCCCCGTCCATGTAGCCGACCCAGTAGTCGGAGGTCTCCGTGCCCGCCCAATGGATCCGCCCGCACGGGGCGCGCAGCGACGGGCCGAAGTCGAGCAGCGTCCCCGGGCCGAGCCCTGCGACCGGGTCGCCGCGGCTGAAGCGTTCTTCGGCCCACGCGTTCTCGACGTATTCGATCGGGTTCGCGGCCTTTGCGCCGAAGTAGTCGGTGAAGTTTTCGACCACGACCTTGCGCCGGGCTTCGGCGGACAGTCCGTACCAGGTGCGTGCTTCGGCGCCGCCGATGAACCCGAGCAGGACGCCGGGGCTGCCGCCGACGGGAGTGCTGTCGAACGTCACCCGGACCGGCCCGTTGAGGCTTACGGTCTGCCCCGTGAGCCCTTCTTCGCGCCAGAACGGCTCCGGGTAGACGACGTCGACCTTCGCGTAGGTGCCCATCGGCGCGCGCTGCGTGAGCTGGTCGCGCAGCACCGGCAGCAGCGGTTCGTAGTCGATCCGCGCCGTCAGCGGCGGCGGCATCGCGACGATCACCTGCTTTGCGGCGACGTGCCCTTTTTCGAGCCAGACCTTCGCGCCCTTCGCTTCCTGCGAGATGCGGACGACGCGCTGACCCAGCGCCACGCTGCTGCCGAGTTCCGCCGCCACGTTCAGCGAGACCGTCTGACTGCCCCCGACGAACCGTTCTTCCTGAGCCCCTTCGGCGGTGTCGAAGTTCCGTTCGAACGTGCCCGGATGGGTTTCGTCGCCGGAGGCCGCGAGGTAGAACAGCACGTACAGCAGCGACAGGTCGCGTGACTCCTGGCCGAAGATCGCCTCGACCGCGGTGCCCACGAGCCGCTGGAATTCAGGGTTGACCTCGTTCGCCTTGATCCACGACCAGAGCGTCTGGCTGTCCCATTCTTCGGCTTCTTTGGCCTCCCACGGCGCCTCGACGTTGATCTGTTCGGCCATCGAGTTCATCCGTTTGACGATCTGCAGCAGGTCGGGCAGGAACGTCGGGTCCGGCGGTGCGGTGCCCGTCACCCCGGTGGCGGCGTACGTTTCGCGTTTGCCGTCCTTCCAGTAGACGTTGGAACCGGTGTTGTAGGTGGGGAACGTCTCGACGCCGACCGCTTTGGCGAGCGCCTTGATGCGGTCCTGGGTCGGGCCGACGAACTCCGCGCCGGCGTCGATGTAGGAGGAGCCGCCGTTGATCGGGCGGTTCCAGGTGCGCCCGCCGACGCGTTCGCGCGCCTCGAGCACCAGCACGGAATGCCCGGCGTGGGCGATCGCCCGGGCCGCGGAGAGGCCGGAGAGGCCGCCGCCGACGACGACGACGTCCGCCTTCTTGACCGCGGGCGCGGCGGCGGCGGACTGCGCTTCGGCGGGTTCCGGCGCTTCGGCCCGGGCGACCGACGGCAGCGCCGCGGCGGCTCCGGCGGCGGCAGCGCCGCCGATCAGCGTGCGCCTGGTGAACCGGCGGCTGTAGCTCACGGGAAGGGTCCTTTCGTTCGTGACGGCTCGAGGCTCGCGGGCCCGACCGGCCCCGGGCGACGCGGCTCGACGATCGCGGCTCGCATCCCCCACGCTGCCCCCTCGGGCGCTGCTGTACCCGCGATCGGGCGGCGTCAACCGACTTGACGATTAGAACGCGCGTGTACGGGTAATGAGCGCGCATTCCGGGAGGTGTCGTCCGAGGGGGCGCCACGCCTTCAGTCAATTGACCGATCGCCTGCGCGGGCGCAGGGGCAGGGGGAGACATCGTGGGAAACAGTGAGTCAGGGGCGCCGCGGCGCCGCAGCGTGAGAGGGCGTCCTGTGTGCGCTCGTCGTGGTGGTCGTGTCGCTGATGGCGGCCGCGACCGCATCCGCGTTCGAAGCGCGGGGCAGCGTCGAACAGGTCGACGTCACGGGCCTGCCGCGCGAACGCGGAAGCGTCGCTGGTCAGGGGCGGGTCGACGGTCGCGACGCAGAGCGCGGACTCGGAAGGCGGCCTCCTGTTCCGCCTCGTCAAGCCGGGCAAGAACTACCGCGTCCGTCTCGCCTCCGGCGAAGAATCCGCCCCCGTCACGGTCCACAACGCCAAGTCGAAGCCGTGGGACCCGCAGGTCTACGAAGAACAGGAAATCCCCGACAACGGCTACACGTACCTGAAGACGCGTGACGGCACCGAACTGTCGATCGACGTGCACCCCCCGACGAGTCCGGCGGGGGAGCCGGGTGTCCCCTCCGAATTCCACTTCCCGAGCCTCCCGGCGACCGGGGACTACACGGCGCCGTATCCGACGCTGATCGAGTACTCCGGCTACGGCTACGCCAACCCGAAAGGCCCGGAAAACGGGATCGCGGTGCTCGCCAACCTGATGGGCTTCGCGGTCGTCGACATCAACATGCGCGGCACCGGCTGCTCGGGCGGCGCGTATGACTTCTTCGAAACGCTGCAGAACCTCGACGGCTACGACGCGATCGAAACGATCGCGCGCCAGAAATGGGTTCTCGGCGGCAAGGTCGGGATGCTCGGCATCTCCTACGGCGGCATCAGCCAGCTGTTCACCGCCCAGACCGACCCCGAACGGCTCGAGGCGATCGCGCCGATGTCGGTGATCGACGCGACCGCGACGACGCTGTACCCGGGTGGTGTCCTCAACACCGGGTTCGCCGTGGCGTGGGCCGAACAGCGCCAGCAGAACGCCGAATCGGCGGTCGTCGCAGGTCACGGCCAGGGCTGGGCCCACGAACGGATCGAAGAAGGCGACACGAAGTGCAAGGCCAACCAGGCGCTGCACGGCGAGGCCGCGAACCTGATGGACAAGATCAAAGCGAACTCGACGTACAACCCGGCCGTCGCCGATCCGCTGGACCCGGATACGTTCGTCAAGAAGATCAAAGTCCCGGTCTTCATGGACTGCCAGTGGGAGGACGAGCAGACCGGCGGGCACTGCGCGAACCTCGTGCAGCACTTCACGGGCACGAGCAAGAAGTGGTTCACGTTCACGAACGGCGCCCACATCGACTCGCTCGATCCGTGGTCGTACGACCGGATGTACGACTTCCTCGAGCTGTACGTCGCCCACCAGGCGCCGGCGCTGAACGCCGCCGTGGTCCATGCCGCCTCCCCGGTCATCTACGACGAAGCGATGGGGCTGCCGAAGACGGACATCGTCACGCTGCCGACCGATCCGATCCAGGAACAGCCGACGTACGAAGGGGCGCTCGCCGCGTTCGAAGCGCTGCCCGAGGTCCGGGTCCTGTTCGACAACGGTGCGGGAGCGTCGCCGCTCGGCGAAACGACGGCCGGCAACCCGTATCCGGGGTATGAACACACGTTCTCGACGCTCCCCGTGCCCGGGGTCAAGGCCGAGTCGTGGTACCTGGGGCCGAACGGGACGCTGACCGAAGCGCAGCCGAGCGGGGAAGGCGTCGATTCCTACACCTCCGACGCCTCCTCGACAGCGCTCACGGACTTCGGACCGAGCACCGGCTCCGGTGGCCTGTGGGGCAACGCCTCCCAGTGGGAATGGAAATGGGAACAGTCGAAGGCGGGCAGCGCCGTGTCGTACGTGTCCTCGCCCTTGAAGGTGAACACGACCGCGGTCGGTCAGGGCGCCGTGCATCTCTGGGTGAAGTCCTCGACGCCCGACGTCGACCTGCAGGCGACCGTCAGCGAAGTGCGGTCGGACGGCAACGAGACGTTCGTACAGGACGGCTGGCTGCGCGCCAGCGAGCGCAAGCTCGCGACGAGCTCGAACAACATGTTCAAGCAGAAGCCGACGGCGCTGTCGCCGATCCCGACGTTCCTCGCCTCCGACGAGGAAGCGATGCCGGCGGGCGAATTCGTGCCCGTCACGATCCCCCTGTACTTCGAGGGTCACGCCTACCGGGCGGGCTCGCGGATCAGGGTGACGATCGCCGCGCCGAACGGCACGCAGCCGATCTGGTCGTTCGGGCAGACGCAGCCGGAAGGCGGCACCGCGCAGGAGTCGATCGCGTTCTCGCCGAGCATGCCGTCGAGCGTGACGCTGCCGATCGTCCCGGGCCTGAGCATCCCGTCGGCGCTGCCGGCGTGCCCGAGCCTGCGCAACGAGCCCTGCCGGACCTACCAGGCGTACACGAACGAAGGGTCGTGAGCTGACCCCGAGCCGGGTGCCGGCGCCGCCGCGAACGCGGGGCGCCGGCGCTCGGCTCGCCGGTTGGCAGGCCCGTCACGACGGCGGCGCCACCGGGCCCGATGGGGTGCTGGTGCGCGACGCCGGCTCCGCCGACCTGCAGCTGCTCGGTCGTCGCCGCGCAGCTGCCAGGTCAGCTCCGCGCACTGGGCGAGCCCGGTCGCGCCGAGCGGATGCCCCTTCGAGATCAGCCCGCCGCTCGGGTTCACTACAGGCCCGTCGCCACCGTACGTCGTCGCCTCGGCCTCGACGAGCCGGTGACCCTCGCCCACGGCGGCGAGCCCGAGTGCCTCGTAGGTCAGCAGCTCGTTGGTCGAGAAGCAGTCGTGCAGCTCGATCACGTCGACCTCGGCGATGTCCCGCTACGGCCTCGCCGAGCGCCCGCGCTGCCGCGACCCTCGAGAGGTCGAACCCGCACACCATGATCGCGGCTGTTCCCCTCGAAGGTGGAGGGGAGGTCCGTGGCCATCGCCTGCCCGGCGATCTCGACAGCGCGTGGCCACAGCTCGTGCTCGTCGACGAAGCGCTCGGAGGCGAGGATCGCCGCATCCCGCTCCGTCCGAGGTCGGTGAGCACTGGAGCTTCGTGAGCGGCGCGAAGATCTTCGCGCGTAGCCGTCGATCTCCTCGCGCGAGTACTCGGTCTGGAACTGCGCGTACGGGTTGCCCGTGGAGTGACGGTGGTTCTTCCAGGCGATCCACGAGAAGTGCTCGGGCGCCGAGCCGTAACGTCTCCATGTGCTCGCGGCCGGCGTTGCCGAACATCTGCGGGGCGGCGGGCGCGGCCTCCCAGGCCCGCGCGGCCGGCGACCATCGTGCGCGACGTGGTTGTCGAGGGCCGGCGTGCGGTCCGTGTACTTGACCCCGAGCGAGCCTTTCTCCATCCTCTCGAAGCCGACGGCCAGGGCGCAGTCGACGAGCGCCGGCGCCGATCGCCTGCCGGGCGAGGAACAGCGCGCTCGATCCGGTCGAGCAGTTGTTGTTGACGTTGACGACGGGGATGCCGGTGATGCCGAGCTCGTAGAGGGCGCGCTGCCCGTAGGTCGAGTCGCCGTAGCACGTAGCCGGCGTACGCCTGCTCGACCGCCTCGTAGCCGACCCCCGCATCCTCGAGCGCGTTGGTGCCGGCCTCCCTCACCCAGTCGGGGTAATCGCCTTCCTTCGCGCCCGGCTTGTCGAACTTCGTCATGCCGACGCCGATCACGAACGTCCGTTCTCTCATCTCCGCCCCTCTCCGCTGCGCCGTCGCAGGATCAAACCGAGCACGTGCGTTGGTATGTCAGATCCGCGATCCCCGTGTCAAGCAGATGCGCGCCCAGGGGAAGCCCGAAGACAGGAGCGATCGATCGCACGTTCCCTCAGCCGTGGTCGCGCGGCGCGAACAGCCGGTTCAGCTCGGCGAAGGAGCGGCCTCGTCGAGCCCGGCGAAGCTCCCCTCGTCGGCAAGCGTCCGCGCGGCGCGCAGGAAGGCGCCCCCCGCGACCCTGGCGAGCGCCGATCCGACGCTGACCCGGCGCACGCCGAGCTCGCCGAGGTCGGTCATCGTCAACCCGAGGTCGGAGCTGACGAGCACGTTGAGCGGGAGCGGCGCGACCGCGCGGACGAGCGCGCCGATGTCCGGCGCGTCGCGCACGCCCGGCGCGAACAGCACGTCCGCGCCCGCCGCCGCATAGGCCTCGAGCCGCCTCGCCGACTCGGCGAGGGGCTCCTCGTGGCCGACGAGAAAGCACTCGGCGCGAGCCGTCAGCAGCACCTCGGTGCCCGACTCGTCGATCGCCGCTCGCGCGGCGCTGATCCGCGCGACCGCCTCCTCGAGCCCGAACAGCGCGTCACTCCCCGTCGCGTCCTCGATCGAGAGCCCCGCGACGCCCGTCTCCACCGCGCGGCGGACGTTGTCGGCGACGCCGTCGGGGTCGTCGGCGTACCCGGACTGGAAGTCGGCGTTGACCGGCAGGCGCGAGGCGGAGGCGACCTCGCCCAGGTGCTCGAGCACGTCGTCGACGGACAGCGCGTCGAGCGCGTCGGGGCGCCCGCGGGAGAAGGCGAAGCCGGCGCTGGTGGTCGCGAGCGCAGGGAACCCGAGCTCTTCGAGCAGGCGGACGCTGCCGAGATCCCACGGGTTCGGGATCGCGAAGCAGCCCTCGCGGTGCAGCTCGGCGAAGGCACGCCGCGTCGCTGACAGCCGATCGCCCACGGCGTCCATCCTCGCACCCTCGCGCGCACGGCGGGGTGCCGCGCGAATCGGCCGGGCGACGCGGCGTCGCCCATTACGATTCGCCGGGATGCCTGTCTCGAGAGTGCCCGGAGGCGTCGTGCACCGGCTCCCCGCGGACCTGCGCCAGACGCTGCTCGCCAACTCGACGGCGCTCGACGCGTGGCGGGACATCACGCCGCTCGCCCGCAACGAGTTCATCTGCTGGGTCGAGGAGGCCAAGCAGCAGGCGACCCGAGAACGGCGTGTTCGGCGTACCCGCGAAGAGCTCGAGGAAGGGATGCGCCGGCCGTGCTGCTGGCCGGGGTGCAAGCACCGGGAGCGGAACGGCAAATAGGATCGCGGGCGGGGATTCGTCCGACGCTTTCGAACGGGTGCTGCGGCGAGGTCGGAGACAGACCGCGCCGGGCGGCGATCGCTCGTGTTAGGAGTTGAGGGCGGGAACGCTCCCGTTCCACGTGTAGAAGCCAAAGCTCGGAGGAGGCTCGAATGCGCAGGGTGCTCGTGTGGTCACTGGCGGTCCTCGGCCTCGCGGCGCTCTCGCTGCCTGCCGCTGCCGCCGCCGTCCCGACCGTGACGGTGAAAGCGAAGATCGTGCCGATCTCGGGGTTCCCGGGCACCGGCGACAAACTCGGCGCCGGCGCGGCCGTCGAAAGCCAGGTCACGATCTCGGGAACCGAATACGGCGGTTTCCCGCCGCCGCTGATCGGGGTCAACGTGTTCCTGCCGAAAGGCACCGTGCTGCATCCGAACGGCTTCCCGGTGTGCCCGCCCTCGACGCTCGAACCGTCGGGGAAGGGCCCGAAGGGCTGCCCGAAGGGCTCGGCGGCGGGCCCGGTCGGCAACGTGCAGGGCGACGTCGCGTTCGGCAAAGAAGTCGTCCCCGAGACCGCGACGATCGAACCCTTCTACGCGCCGGGCGGAGGCCTCGAGTTCTTCACGTTCGGACACGAACCGGTGCTGCTGGAAGTTCTCTCCAAGGCCCACTTCGTCGGCGCGAGCGGCCTCTACAGCAAGGAGCTGATCGCGGAAGTGCCGCTGGTGGAAACCGTGCCCGGCGCGCAGGACGCGTCGGTCAAAACGATCTCGGTGAAGGTCGGCTCGGCGATCCGTGCGCACGGCTAGACGATCTACTACGGCCGCGTGCCGAAGAAGTGCCCGAAGGGCGGCTTCCCGGGCAAGGCGGAACTGACCTTCGCGGGGCTCGGCGGGCTCACGCAGACGACCGTGACGAAGACGCTGAAGGTGCCCTGCCCTCCGAGCTAGCGCCCGGCGCCGCGCCGGGCCGTGATAATCTACAACCAAATGGTTGTAGATACCCTCGACGATCAGGAGTCGGTCGACCGGCTGTTCGGGGCACTCGCCGACCGGACCCGCCGCGACATCCTCCGCCGTGCCCAAGAGGGCCGGCTGTCGGTCTCGGCGCTGGCTCGCGACTACCCGATCAGCCTGGCGGCGGTGCAGAAGCACGTCGCCGCGCTCGAGCGTGCGCAGCTCGTGAGCAAGCACCGGGTCGGGCGCGAGTCGATCGTGCGGGCCGAGCCCGGTGCGCTCGAACGAGCCCGCGCCGCGCTCGACGGCCTGGAGTCGGAGTGGCGCGGGCGGATCGAGCGGATCGAGGGCATTCTCGACGACGACACAGGAGGCCGCTGATGCCCGTCACCGACGTGACGAAGGACCCCGACGCCCTGACGATGACGATCACGGCCCGGTTCGACGCCGGCGCCGAGCAGGTCTGGCTGATGTGGTCCGACCCCCGGCAGATTGAGCGTTGGTGGGGCCCCCCGTCGTACCCTGCGACGTTCGTCGAGCACGACTTCACCCCCGGCGGTGGCGTCGCGTACTACATGACCAGCCCGGAAGGGCAGAAGCATCACGGCTGGTGGCGGATCGAGGAGCTGGAGCCGCCCACGCGGCTGCGCTTCACGGACGGCTTCTCCGACGACGAGGGCCCGCCCGAACGAGGAGATGCCGACGACCACCACGACCGTCACGATCGCCGAGGCCGACGGCGTCACGACGATGTCGATCGAGGCGGAGTTCTCGAGCCGCGAGGGGATGGAGCAGATGCTCGAGATGGGGATGGAACAGGGCATGGTCGAAGCCCTCGGGCAGATCGACCCACTGCTCGCCTGACGGTGAGCGCCGCACCGGCGGGAACGCGCGAGAGCCGCCGATGCTCGTAAGGTGCCGGTCCTGCTGGGCCACTACGAAATGTTCTTCGCAGCCAGCGCGGGCGCATCTGCGGCGCTCCTCGGCCTGCTCGTCGTCGCCGTGTCGGTGGTCAACGCCGACGACTCGGACGAGAAGACCCGGGCGCGGCGGACCATCCTCGCCGGAAGCGCGTTCCTCACCCTGGTCGACGCCTTCTTCGTCTCGATCGTCGCATTGACCGGAGGCGCGGTCGTGTTCGGGACCTCGAGCCTCGTGATGGCGATCGTCGGCCTGCTCGCGACGAACGCTCTCGTGGCGCGTGCGAGACGAGCCCGGGAACTTCTCCCGCGGCTTTCCGAGTCGCAGGCTGAACGTCACGTTCGCGAGCGTCTCGGCGGGCGGCTACTCGATCCAACTGGGCCTCGCCGTCGCGCTCCTCGCCGACGCGGAGCTCCGCGCGAGCACGATCTGGTCCGATCGCCTTGTTCAGCGCGCTGGGGCGAGCCTGGGAGGTCACGCCGCGGCGCGCCTGAGGGCGCGCCCGACGAGGGCGTCCGGTCAACCCCCGCCCTGTGAGAGGCTCTTCGCATGCCGTTCGTGCCTGAGCTGTTCTCCGCGCAGGCGCTGGCGCGGCTTCGAGGAAAAGGGCAAGAGCGAGCTGATCGCGGTGCCCTTCTTCGATGGCTTGATGGCGGGGGAGCCGGACGCGCTGGTCGAGTCGTTCGCGGTCCTGCCCGAGTTGCACGACCCGATCCGCGGCCGGGTCAGAGGCGCAACGGCGTTCCGGGCGTTCGCGGCCGAGATGAGCTCCTGGCTGCGGGAGCGCAACTGCACGGTCGAGGACGTCGGGTCACGTCATCACCGAACGCCGCGGCTTCGAGGAGGTCGTCCTCCGCCTCGACCGCGAACGGCCCCGTCGGGCTTCCCTTCGCGATCGTCGCCGACCGCCGGCCCGATCGGCGGATCGAGGAGCTGCGCCTCTACTTCAGCAGCCGGCCCCTCGCGCGTCACCACGTCCACCGCCCGCCGCTGCTGCAGCCCGATCGCGGGTTGCAGGAGTCGGACGTCGTGGGCGACTATCACCGCGCGCTCGCCGCCGGCGACGTCGACGCGCTCGTCGCGGCGTTCGAACCGGATGGCTACGCCCGCGAGCCCGCGGGCGGCCGCCACGTCCACCGCGGTCACGACAGGCTGCGCTCCTTCTACGGGTCGTTGTTCTCGAACGGCGGTGGCATCTCGCTGGAGCACTGCGCGGCGATCGACGACGGGCACTCGTGCGTGTTGGAGTACAACGTCGTGCAGTGGGGCACGACGCAGCTGGCTCCGGAGGCCGGCGTCGCCGTCTACGCGCGCGGTCCGGCGGGAAAGCTCGCCGCCGCCGCGCATCTACGACGACGCCGACCCACCGGCGTCCGCGTGAGCCCGCCAGGGCGTCAGCGACCGGCAGATTGCCCGCCGTCGATGTGCAGGACCTCGCCGGTGACAAACGTCGCCCGCTCGAGGTAGAGGATCCCGTCGACGACGTCGCCCACCGCCCCAAGGCGCCCGAGCGGATGCAGCGCGGCCATCCCGGCGTATGAGGCGTCGTCGTGGTTCGGCGTCCTGATCACGCCGAGCGAGACCGCGTTGACGCGCACTCCGCGTGAGGCGTACTCGATCGCCAGTGACCTCGCCACCGCGGCCAGGCCACCCTTGGTGAGAGCGGTCAGCGCGCAGGGCCGGCTGCTGTCGGCAGCGTCGACGAGGCTGCTGCTGATGTTGACGACGTGTCCCGCTGCCCTGGTCGACCATCTGCCGGATCGCGCGCTGGGTGATGTGGAAGAACCCGCCGAGGTTGACGGCGGTGATCGCGTCGAAGTCGCCGATGCTGCAATCCGTGAACGGCTTGCCGACGTAGATCCCGGCGTTGTTGACGAGCGTGTCGACGCGGCCGAACCGATCGAGGGCCGCGCCGATCACCCGCTCGGAGGTGGCGGGCTCGGCGATGTCGCCGGCCACGGTCGCGTAATCGGTCTCGCTCGAGGGGGCCATCGAGCGCGCGGTTCCCACGACGGCGTAGCCGGCCTCGCGGAAGGCATCCACGAGCCCCGCGCCGATCCCCTGCGAGGCGCCGGTCACGATCGCGACCTTCTGGCCCCCGGGCGTGCTCACGTGCTCGTGTGCTGCACGACGCGGCCACCGCCGAGCTCGGGTTGCTCGCCGAAGGTCGCCTCCGGTCGCGGGACGAGAAGGAGTTGCGGTTGGGAGTCGCTCATCGGACCTGACTGCCGACCTCTCGGTCGTGGACGATCCTACGTGGCTCGGCGCCGATCATGCCGGCCGCGCGGGGGTAGCATCGGGTCGTCGCGGCTTGTGGTTCGGGAGCGGCAGCGGGGCAGGGCCGTGGCCTCAGATTCCGAGAACGGAGGTCAACATGGGCAGAGTCGAGCACGAGCTGGTCGTGACCCACTTCATCGTCTCGACGACGTGGAGCGCTCTCGCCGCTTCTACAGCGAGGTGCTCGGCGGCACCGTCGTACGCCCCGGCGAACCGGCGAACGTCGAACTGGCCAACAGCTGGATCGTGATCAACTCCGGCGGAGGCCCGACCGACGACAAGCCGGCAGTCACCCTGGAGACGCCGAGCGATCCGGACCGGGTCAGCAGCTTTCTGAACATCCGGGTCAAGGACATCGAGGCCGCGTACGCCGACTGGAGCGCCCGAGGCGCGGAGTTCCTGACGCCGCCCAAGCAGCACGCCTACGAGATCCGTTGCTACATCCGCGACCCGGACGGCCATCTGATCGAGGTGGGGCAGACCACGGATTCGGAGGGGGATTGGACACCCCCGCGGTGGTCGTCGAGCGGGCGCTCCGAGGAGTCCGCGTGAACGCCGCGATGATCGGCGAGCTCCGTCATGCCGATCGCGGCCGGTGGGCCGAGCGGTGACGGTCGCGATCGTCGGCACCGGAGAGCTCGGGTCCGTGATCGCGCGCCTGCTCGCGGCGGGTGGCGAGACCGTACGGCTGTCGAGTGCCGACAACGAGTCGGCACGGAGGCTCGCTGCGGAGATCGGTGGAGCCGCCGCCGTCGCCGCCGACAACGGCGACGCGTTGCGCGGCGCCGACGCCGTCGTTCTCGCGCTGCGGTTCGCCGTGCTGGAGTCGGTCATCGACGAGATCGCCGGCGCGCTGGGGGACAGGCTCGTGGTCGTTCCGAGCAACCCGCTCGGTCTCGACGCGCGGGGAAAGGTCTCACGCCTGCTGCCGAAGGAGCGATCATCCGGCGAGGTGCTCGCGGGGTGGTTGCCGCAGGCGGCGCGGCTGGCGATGGCGTTCGGAACGCTGTCGGCCGGCGTCCTCGAGTCATCCAGCAGGCGCTCGCCGGAGCCGGCGGTCCTCTTCTACGTGACCGACGACGACCGCGCCGGCGAGGAAGCCGAGCGGTTGATCCGTGCAGCTGGCTTCGAGCCCGAGAAGGCCGGCGGGATCGAGCAGTCGGGGCGCCTCGAGGTGGGCGGCGACCTCCACGACCTCGTCGTCGGTCCCGCAGAGGCGCTGTCCCTGGCGGGTGGCGCCTGAGCGCCTCGCGGGGACCGGCCTGCGAGAGCCACCCGTCCGGGCCGGCCTCCGGCCCGCGCCGGGACGACGGGCGGTTCGCGGCAGAAGCAGATTCCGCGGGAAATGGAGCTAGCCGGACTTGAACCGGCGACCTCCTGGGTGCGATCCAGGCGCTCTCCCAACTGAGCTATAGCCCCGCGTACGCCACGCGGCGTTCGGTCCGACAGTGTAGACCCACAACGCCTGCGGGCAGGCTCAGTATGGTTTGCGTGCGTCATGGGACTTCTCGACGACGCCATCCGCGACCACCTCGACCTGAAGCGCAGGAGGGGCGCGGACCCGAGCGAGATCGCCCGCGAGGAGCGCGAGGCTCTCGAGCCCGTCTTCCCCGACGAGCCGCGGCCGGCCGCCCTCGATGAGGAGCCGCAGGCGCTGGTGTCCGACCCCGAGCCGCCGCAGGGTGATCCCCTCGCCGAATCCTTCGCCGACGAGCACGAGGACCCCGCCGAGCCCGTCACCGCAGTCGGGCAGGAGACGGCCGAGCTCGACATGGAGGCGGTGCTCGAGCAGGACGCGCGTCTCACCGCCGCAGCGCCGGCGGACGAGGAGCTCGAATGGGAGGTCCCCGCGCACTCCGGCGACGGGGAGGCTCCACCCCAACCGCTACCGGGCCAGGAAAGCCTCACCTTCGAGTAGCGTCAGTCGCCGAAGCGCGGCGGCCGGCGCTCGAGGATCGCCTGCGATCCCTCGCGCACATCGGAGCCGAGGAACGTCAGCATCTCGTAGGCCACGCTCGCGTCGAACGCGGGCAGCGCCTGGCGCAGCCAGTGGTTCAGGGTCCGCTTCGTCCACCGTGCCGCGTGCTGCGGCCCACGCGCGATCCCGCCCGCGATCTCCAATGCGTCCTCGAGCACGCGCTCGCGCGGCACGCAGCGGCTGACGAGCCCGATCCTCTCCGCCTCGCGCCCGTCGATGAAGTCGGCGGTCAGCAGGTAGTACTTCGCCTTCGCCATCCCGCACAGCAGCGGCCAGAGGATCGCCGCGTGGTCCCCGGCGACGACGCCGAGCCGGAGGTGCCCGTCGGTGAGGCGGGCATCCTCGGCGATCACGCTGATGTCGGCCATCAGCGCGACCGCGAGCCCCGCGCCGACCGCGGTCCCGTTGATCGCCGAGACGATCGGCTTCTCGCAGTCGAGCATGTTGGTGACCAGCGCAGCCGCCTCGCGCGCCATCGCCGCGACGCGCTCGTAGTCGCCGGCCATCTGCTGGATCATCTCGAGGTCGCCGCCCGCCGAGAACGCGCGCCCGGCGCCCGTGACGACCGCGACCCGCGTGCGCTCATCCGCGTCGATCTCCCGCCAGACGTAGGCGAGCTCGCGGTGCAGCCGGTCGTTCGTCGCGTTCATGCGCTCGGGGCGGTCGATCGTGATCAGCAGCACGCCGTCGTCGCGGCGCTCGAACCGCAGGTGCTCGTAGGAGGCGGGGTCGAGCGCGCTCATCCGGCCATCGTCAGCCCGCCGCTGACGCTCACACCTGGCCCGTCACGTACCCCGCCCGATCAGAGGCGAAGAACGCGATCGCGTGCGCCACGTCCTCGGGGGCGCCGAGTCGCCCGGCCGGGACGGCACGCTCGAGCGCCTGCTGCAGCCGCTCCGGCTGCGCCCGGAACAGCGGCGTGTCGGTCGGTCCAGGGCAGACGGCGTTGGCGGTGACCCCGTTGCGCGCGGTTTCGCGCGCAACGGACTTGGTGAACGCGATCACGCCCCCCTTCGCCCCCGCGTAGACCGCCTCGCCGCTCGATCCGACGCGCCCCGCGTCGCTCGCGACGTTGACGATCCGGCCGCTCCCGGCCGCGAGCATTCCCGGCAGGAACGCATGCGTCACGGCGACGACCCCTGTCAGGTTGATCGCGATCACGCGGTCCCAGAACGGCGGCGCGGTCTCGACGAAGGGGTGCGTCTCGTCCCAGCCCGCGCAGTTGACCAGTACCTCCGGCGCGCCGAGCGAGCCGGTCACGTCGGCCGCCAGCTGCGCGACAGAGCCGTGGTCGGCCACGTCGACCTCGAACCCGTCCGGCAGCGAGGAGCAGTCGAGGTCGGCGGCGGCGACCGCGAAGCCGTCTGCCCGCAGCCGCTCCGCGCACGCCCTGCCGATGCCCGAGGCGGCCCCGCTACGAGCGCGACGCGCCCCTCCCGCTCGAGATCCTCCTCGCTCACGGCGCAGAGGCTAACCGCTCGTCGGCGGTGGCGCGGGCGGAGGCGGGCCGTCCCCCGAGCCTCGCCTCCCGCGCGCTCTCCCTCCTCCGAAGGTCGGAACGGGAGGCCGGGCTGCCCTGTAAAGAGCCCGGCTCTCCCGCCCCGTGGCGGTCGTTCCCCAGCGGCCGCCTGATCCGGGACGGTGGGCCGGCGACTTCTTTGCGGCGCGCCCATCCCCGTGCGCCCCCGGCCGGCCTCTCCGTCCCGGTAGCCCGGCCGGGTTTCCCCAGCCGGCCGGGCATGTCTCCGTCACCAGCTCCCGGTCGTCCCCTGCGAGCAGTTCCCCTTCGTGCTCTTGCAAGTGCGGGTGATGGCGCCACCCGGGCTCTTGCTGATCGTGAATTCGTCGCCGTCCGTGGCCTTGACGGTCAGCGAGTATTCGTTGCGGGCCGATTTCGCGTGCTCAGGTAGGCGTGCCCTTCACCTTCGCCTTTGAGCGGGATCGTGCGTTCGGTGTTGTGCAGTTCGGTCGTCGTGACGGTTTCATAAGAGCCGTCTTCTCGGTGGCGATCGACTCGGCCGTCGTCTCTGCGGTGCGAGCGAGCTCCTTCGCCGAAGCGTCGTTCGCCTTGTTCGGTTGGCTGAGGAACAGCGGGATCGCGATCGCCGCGAGGATCCCGATGATCAGGCACACGACGAGCAGCTCGATCAGCGAGAAGCCATCCTCGCCGCCGGGCCTGCGACGCCGCACGGCGGCGAGCGCCCGTCCCTCGGTCATCTGAAGTGCGCTGAGTTCAACTCGACCCTCCCTGGCGGTTACCTGGCGGTCGAGCTGTCTCTAGGGCGAGACCTCTGACTTTGCGCCCCCGTCTCGCGACGGGTTTGCCCTTTTCAGTCCTTGTGCGGTGTGTGGCGGAGAGTACGCCGCCCTCAGCGCATCGCAAGGGAACTCGACGTATGTTCGATCGGGCTCGCGTCCGGGGCCGCCGGGGCGGCGCTCAGGCTGCCTCCACCAGCTCGCGAACCTCCCGCCGGGTCGCCATCGCGAACGGGAACGAGACCGCCAGCCGCGTCAGCTCGGCGGCGAACGCCGCCACGACCGCGGGGGCGATCCCGACCCCGAGCCAGCTCAGGCTCAGCGGGACCAGGACCTCGGCGAGCCCGGCGCCCGCCAGCGGCAGGCCCCGCGGCGTCAGCACGTAACCGGTCGCGAAGCCGAGCGTCGCGACCGACGCCGAGCAGTCGACCCCGAAGGCCCGCAGCGAGGCCCACAGCGCACATACCTCCGCAAACCAGTACAACGCCATGCCCGCCGTCGCGACGAGCGCCCGTCCCGGCCTGCGCACCTGACCAGCGAGCATCTCGCCGCCCTCGATCAGACTCCGCGCCCGCCCGCCGAAGCCGCCTTCGGCGCCACGCACGCGAGGCGCGACGAGGACGTAGAGGAGGGTCGCAAAGCACGTCCCCCCCGGTACGCCGATCAACCACGGCCAGAGCACCATCCCCTTCGCGCCGGGCACGCCGATCAGCCCGAGCGAGGCCACCCATGCGGCCGTGGCGAGCACCGCGTACTCGAGCATCGCCAGGGCGGTGACGTGGGCGCGCGCCCGTGGCCTGCTCGCGCCGGACGCACGCAGCACCCGTGCGTCGATCGAGAAGCCGCCGCGCAGCGATGTCGCGCCGGCGCCGAACGCCACGACCTGGGCGGCGGTCTCGGTCTCGAGCTCGGCCTCCTCGCACGCGGTCATCACGTGGTGGTGGGCGATCGTGTAGCCGACATAGGCGAGGAGCCGGGCTCCGGCCGCCAGCGCGATCCACTGCGGCGCGAGGCGCCCGATCGCATCGCCCGTACGCGAGAACCCGGCGACGGCACCGGCCATCGCGGTCGCCGCGCCGAGCGCGACGAGCAGGGCCAGCGAGGCCAGCAGCAGCGGGCGTCGCTCGAGGCGCTCGATCCATCCGCGGTAGCCGGCCGCCGCGTCCATGGGGTCGATCACCCGCCGTCGCGCACGCCGTGCTCGTCGCGCTCATCGCCGACACCCATCTACGGGGGGCCGCCGGCCGGCTACCCGACGCGTGCGTCGATCGGCTCGCGTCGAGCGAGCTGATCGTCCACGCCGGCGACGTCGTGTCCCTCGCGGCGTTCGAGTCGCTGTGTGCGATCGGCCCCCCGGTGCTGGCGGTCCGCGGCAACGTCGACGAGCCCGCGCTCGCCTCGCTGCTGCCCGAGCGGGCCGAGTTCGAGGCCCGCCCCCTGTCGCCTGCGGGATCCTCCACGACGCCGGCGCCGCACGCGGTCGCGTGTCCCGCCTGCGTCGCCTGTTCCCCGGATGCGACGCCGTCGTCTTCGGTCACTCGCACATCCCGCTCCACGAGCTCGACGAGGGCTTTCAGGTGTTCAACCCGGGAGCCCGACGGCGCGGCGCCGCCAGCCCCGTCACACGATGGGACTCCTGCACGCCCGGCCCGCCGGCCTCCGCTTCGAGCTGATCGCGCTCGACTGAGCCCCGCGTCCCGGCTGCGGGCAGCTAGGGTGCAGACGACGATGCTGAAGCTCATGTTCATCCCGTTCCGCGTGATCGGCGGCCTGCTCGCGGGAACGCTCGCCGCGCGCCTGTTCGCACGGATCTGGGCGCTGATCGACTCCGAGCAGCCGCCGGACCCCGAGCAGCGGCGCATCTCGATCCCGAAGCTGCTGGCAGCGCTGGTGCTCGAGGGCGCGATCTTCCGTGCCGTGCGGGGGCTCGCCGACCACGGCGCGCGTGAGGCGTTCCTGCGGGTCACGGGGCGCTGGCCGGGCACAGAGCAGCCGCAGCCAGAATCCTGACAACGCGCCGGCTGCCGGAGGGCAGTGGTCAAGCGCGGGCGCTCCGCCGCCGATCTCCTCCCAGATGGACGCGCCGCCGAACGAGCAGGCGCGGCTCGCCGCCCTGCACGCGCTCGAGATCCTCGACACCGCGCCCGAGCAGCTCTACGACGACGTCGTGGAGCTCGCCGCGGCGATCTGCCAGACGCCGATCGCCGCCATCAACCTGATCGACTCCGACCGCCAGTGGGGCAAGGCGGCCGTCGGGCTCGACGACACCGAGGCGCCCCGCGAGGCATCGTTCTGCGCGAGCACGATCCTCCAGGAGGACGGCTCGACGGTCGTCGGCGACACCCTCGGCGACGCGCGCTGGGCCGCGAACCCGATGGTGACGGGCGACCCCAAGCTGCGCTTCTACGCAGGCGCCGCGATCGTCGACGACGACGGGTTCGCGCTGGGCACGGTCTGCGTCGCCGACACCAGCCGTCCCCGGCGGCTCGACGACCGCGCGCTCGACGCGCTCCGCGCGCTCGCCCGGCAGACCGCAGCCCACATGGAGCTGCGGCGCCGCAGCGCCGAGCTCGCACGCACCAACGAACAGCTGCGCGAGATGGCGGTCACCGACCAGCTCACCGGCATCGCCAACCTGCGCCGCTGTTCGAACCACACGCTCCAGCTCCAGCTGACACCGCCGCCGCGCGGTCCCGGGAGCTGCTCGGTCTGCTGGTTCTTGGCGACCTCGACGGCTTCAAGCAGGTGGACGACGATGCACGGGCACCATGCCGGCGACGTGCTGCTGGTGCTCGTCGCCGACCGCCTGCAGGCCGCGGCGCGCTCCGGCGACCTGGTGGCGCGCTTCGCCGGCGACGAGTTCGTCGTGCATCTGCCCCGGACTCGGCGAGCCCGGCGACCTCGACGCGATCGCGGCGCGCCTCGCCGCGGCCGTCGCCCAGCCCGCGCGCCGCGAGCAGGCCAGGCTGCGGCCGCGGGTCAGCGTCGGTTGCCGCGCTCGCCGCGGATGCCGATGGCGTCGAGGACCTGCTGCGTCGAGCGGACGCGGCGATGTACGAGAACAAGCGCGCGGCCGCCGCCGGCGCCTAGCGCTCGGCGAGCCGGCGCAGCAGCTCGACCGAGGAGGCGAGCTGCCGGCGCTCCGCGCGCGACAGGTCCGAACCGATCGCGCGCGGCCAGCCAGCCCTCGCGCTGGCGGCGGTCCTCGTTCGAGCGTCTCGCGTCCGCGCGTCGGTCAGCTCGACCAGCGTGCGGCGACCGTCGGCGGGGTCCGGTCGGCGCGCGATCAGGCCGTCGGCCTCGAGGTCGGCGACCGTCTGGGCCATCGACTGCGGACGGACCCGCTCGGCGGCGGCGAGCTCGCCGATGCTCGGCGGGCCCTCACGGTCGAGGCGCCCGAGCACGGCGCCCTGCGAGAGCGGGAAGCGGTGCTCGGCGCGCAGCCGGCGCACGAGCTGGCCGAGCACGACGCGGAGCTCGCTGGCGAGCGCGGTCGGTATCGACGGCGTCTCGGCATGGCCACGGATACACGAGAAAAGACAGGCAAACTGCACAGGTTGCCTGTATAATTATCGTGGATGGCGGCCGATCGGCGATCGCCAGCGCGCGCCAGCGGGCGACGCCCGCCGGACCGCTACAAGTGGATCGCGCTGTCGAACACCACGCTCGGCGTCCTGCTGGCGACGCTCGACGCGTCGATCACGCTCATCGCGATGCCGGACATCTTCCGCGGCATCCACCTCGACCCGCTCGTCCCGGCGAACAGCTTCTACCTGCTGTGGATGATCCTCGGCTACCTGGTCGTCACCAGCGTGCTGATCGTCAGCCTCGGCCGGCTCGGCGACATGTACGGGCGGGTCCGGATCTACAACCTCGGCTTCGTCATCTACACGGTCGCGTCGCTGCTGCTGACCGTCGACTGGCTGACCGGCCGGGCCGGGCGCCACCTACCTGATCGTCTTCCGGATCGTGCAGGGCATCGGCGGCGCCTGCCTGATGGCCAACTCCGCGGCGATCATCACCGACGCCTTCCCGGCCAACCAGCGCGGGCATGGCGCTCGGCATCAACAACATCGTCGGCGTCAGCGGCATGTTCGTCGGGCTCGTGCTCGGCGGCCTGCTGGCGCCGATCAACTGGCGGCTGGTGTTCCTGATCTCGGTGCCGGTCGGCCTGTTCGGCACGGTCTGGGCCTACCTGAAGCTCGAGGAGCGCAGCGACGCCGCGACGGCGCGCCGATCGACTGGTGCGGGCAACGTCACCTTCGCCGCTCGGCCTGATCCTGATCATGGTCTCGGTCACCTACGGGATCCGCCCCTACGGCGCGCACGCGACGGGCTGGACGCAGCCCGCGGGTGATCGCGCTGCTGGCCGCCGGCGTCGCGTCGCCTGGTCGCCTTCGCGGTGATCGAGCGCGCGTGTCGCGACCCGATGTTCCGCCTGCCGCTGTTCCGGATCCGCGCCTTCACGTTCGGCACGCTGTCGACGTTCCTCTCCGCCGTCGCCCGCGGCGGGCTGATGTTCATGCTGATCATCTGGCTGCAGGGGATCTGGCTGCCCGCAGCACGGCTACAGCTTCACCGACACGCCGCTGTGGGCGGGCATCTACATGCTGCCGCTGACCGTCGGGATGCTCGATCGCCGGGCCCGCCGTCGGGCTACCTCTCCGACCGCTTCGGCGCGCGGCCGTTCGCCACCGGCGGGATGATCGGCGCGGCGCTCAGCTTCGTCGCTGCTGACGCTCCTGCCGACGGACTTCCCCTATCCCGCTGTTCGCGCTCGTGCTGCTGCTGATCGGGATCTCGATGGGCATGTTCGCCTCGCCCAACCGCGCCGCGGTGATGAACAGCCTGCCGCCGCGGCGACCGCGGCGCCGGCGGCGGCGATGAACCAGACCTTCCAGAACTCCGCGCAGGTGCTCTCGATCGGGATCTTCTTCACGCTGATGATCGTCGGGCTCTCCGCGACGCTGCCCGCACACGCTGCTCGCGCGGCCTCGAGGCCCACGGCGTGTCGGCGCGCGACCGCCGCGCCGCGTCGCCCACCTGCCGCCGGTCTCGATCCTGTTCGCGGCGTTCCTCGGCTACAACCCGATCCAGCACCTGCTCGGCGCCCACGTGCTCGCCGCGCTGCTCGCGCGCACAGCCAGGCGGTGCTCACCGGCCGCACGTTCTTCCCGCACCTGATCTCGGCGCCGTTCCGCACCGGGCCTGCACGAGGCCTTCGCTTTCGCGATCGTCGCCTGCCTGGTCGCCGCCGCGGCTTCGCTGCTGCGCGGCGGGCGTCTACCACCGACGCGGACGACAGCAGCCGACGCCGCCCCGGCGCGCGGACCGTCGGCCGCGACGCTGCCGACGACCACCGAGAGGAGCAACATGCGAGTTCAGTGGTACGGCCAGTCGGCGTTCCGCCTCGAGGCGACGGCAGCGATCGGTCGCGATCGACCCGTTCGGCGACATGTCGGCGATGGCCGCGGCGCGCGGGATCAGTTGACTACCCGCCGATCGAGGGCGTCGAGGCCGACCTGCTGCTGGTCACCCACGAGCACGTCGACCACAACGCGTCGAGGCGTCGGCGGCGATCCGCACGTGCTGCGCTCGACCGCGGGGACGCTCGACTCGCCGCTCGGCGAGGTCACGGCGATCGCCTCCGAGCACGACGCGTGCGCCGGCACCGAACGCGGCCCGAACACGATCTTCGTGTTCGAGCTCGCGGCGTGCGCGTCGCCACTTCGGCGACTTCGGCCAGGCCGCGCTGCGCGACGAGCAGGCGCCGCGATCGGCGACGTCGATCTGCTGTTCCTGCCGGTCGGCGGCGGCCCGACGATGGGCGCCGAGGGCGCGCGCGCGATCGTCGAGCGCTGTCGCCGCGGTGGGTCGTGCCGATGCACTACCGCACGCCGCGGATCGGCTTCCTCGAGACGGCCGACGAGTTCCTCGCGCCTTCGAGCGCGTCGAGCGGCTCGGCGGGCCGCGCTTCGACACCGATGCGCTACCGGCGGACGACGGGACGGTTGCGGTCCTCCCTGCCGCTCCCTAGACCGTCAGCGAGGCGATCAGCTCGCCGAGCAGCGGGTGCCGGCGCGAGCTGTCCCAGACGAGCGAGACCGTCGCGGGCGCGCCGTCGACGAGCTCGACGGCAACGACGCCCTGCAGCACATCGGCGACCAGCCGTGCGTCGGCGGCGGGAAGCATCGTGACCGCCTCCGTCGAGGTCAGGCGGCCGAGCATTTCCAGCGACGTCGCAACGCAGTCGTCGGTCAGCTCCAGCGGCGGGCCGCCGCGGTGGTCGTCGAGACTGTGGAACCCTGCCCACGCCGGCTGCACCGTCGGGTGGTAGCTGATGAAGCGCTCGCCCAGGACCTGCTCGACGCGGACCTCGCCCAGCTGCGCGAGCGGGTGCGACTCGGGCAGCACCGCCGCCCGCGGTTCCACTCGGACGGGGTGGAACTCGACCCCCGCCGGGGCGTCGGGCGTCTGACAGAGCGCGACATCGATCCCCTCCAGCCAGCGCCGCGTCGTGCCGCGCGGGAACGGGAGCTCGCGGAACGCGATCTCGACCTCCGGGTGGGCCGCCGCGAAGGACTCGAACATCCCCGGCGAGAGGAGCGTCGGCGGCGGTCCCACGAACCCGACCTCGAGCACTCCGCGCGCCGCCCTGGCGAGGGCCTTGGCGGTGAGCTCGACCTCGTGCTCGGTCTCGACGACCGCGCGCGCCTTCTCGAGGAACGTCTCCCCGGCCGCGGTCAGGCGCACGCCGCGCGGATGGCGCTCGAGCAGCCGGAGCCCGAGCTCCCCCTCGAGCTGGGAGATCGCCTGCGAGAGGCGGGGGCTGGGCGATGTAGAGCCGCTGCGCGGCACGGGTGATCTGCCCCTCTTCGGCGACCGTCACGAAGTAGCGCAGCTGGTCTGTCTTGAAGCTCATGACTCTCCCGCCCGAGGACGGACGGAAATCATATGTCCGAACAGCACCCGCCAGGTCGAACCTACGCCGCGAGCGCGTAGGCGCGATCCGGCGGGTGCAGCTCAGCGCTCGATCGCATCGAACTCGCGCCCGCGGTCGCGGTCGCGGTCCTCTCCCTCGCGGAAGGGGAGCATCCCGAGCACGCCCGCCTGTTCGAAGGCGTGCTGCACCACTCGCGAGCCGGGCATCAGGCCGAAGCCGTAGCCGCGCTTCCGCACAGGGCGGAGCGGACGCGATCACCGCGACGCCCACCGGGTCGATCCCCTCGAGCGCGCGCAGGTCGACGGTGATGTCGGTCACGCCTTCCTCGCAGAGGCGCTCGATCTCGACCTCGAGCGCGTGCGCCGAGCGATGGGTGAGCTCGCCGGTCAGGACCAGCGTTGGTGCCAGGCGTCGACGGTGGTGAGCACCGGCGCCGCGTCGCCGTTCTGCGACGGCGGCGGGTCGGGCTCGACCTGCACGGTCGCGGGCTCGTCGCGCAAGCCGGGTGGGGCACTTGTCGTCGTGTCAACTGCGGACGTCTGCTGACGGTTCATCATGGCTCCTTCCAGAGCAACCTCGAGGGTCTCGAACTGCGGTCGCGCTTCGTGCGCGACCGCTGAGGCGCTTCGTGGAAGGAGCTAGTCCGGGCGCTCTGGGATGAGGACGACGAACGAGGTGCGCCAGGACAGGCGTGCCAGTCGCAGCCGGCGCGTCACGCCGGGTGCCGTCATCAACAGCAGGAAGGTGAGGCCCAGGCAGCCCGCGAGGCCCACCCCGGCGCCGCTGCCCGCGCTGGCGCCGCCGCCGCCCGGCCCCGCCGGGAGCAGGCGGCGGCGTGGGATCGAGCGGCCGGCCGCCACCGCTGCTGCTGTTGGCGTTGCCGGCTTGCGGCGCAGCTTCTGCCCGGGTCGCGGGCTGACCGCCGAGCACGCTCGAGATGCTTCCCTCGACGGGGAAGCTGACCGCGCTCAGGCGCGTGTCCGCTTCGACCCAGCCGCCGGGACACCCGCCGCCGGTGCCGCTCAGCTCGGACAGCCCGCAGTTCGGCGGGCCCTGTCCGGAGCTGCGCGCGGCGACCGCCCCCTTCGGCGCATTGCCGCCGTGGCTGCCGCTGGGCTGCGCACCGATCTCCACGACCTCCGCGCCCGGACCGGCCGTGAGCGCCGTCGCGCCGGGCAGCGACGAGGCGGCCGCGGCTCCGAGCTGCGATGCCGCGATTCGCCGCTCGCGCCGCGGGCGGCGCCGGTTTCGCCCTTGGCGGTGGGGAGCATCGCTTCGAGCCCTGACCGGGGCGTTTCGCCTCCATTTCCGGAGGACTTCGTCCGTTCACCGGATTCGTGGCCGGATTCGGTCGATTTCCCGGTTTCGGGGAGCGCGGGGGTTTCGAGCGCCGTATCGCCCGTTTCCGACGGCAGTTCGACCGGCGGCGCCGGTTCCTGCACGGCCGGCGTTTCGAGCGTTTTCGTCGTTTCGACCGTCGTTTCGACGACTTTGGTCGCTTCTTTGACGATCGGGACTTCCGGAACGGCGGGGGTTTCGCCGGCCCCCGCCGAGCCACCGCCCGTTTCGCCGGTCTGCGGAGCCTGTTCGGCCTCGGAGGACCCGCCACCCGCCGTCTGCGGGAGTTCGGGCACCGTCAGGGCGACGGGGCCGGCTTCGACGGTGATTTCGGCGTTCGCGGTCGCCGCGAGGACGAGCAGCCCCGCGATCGCAGGAACCAACGTCCTTGCGAGGCGCTTGAAGAACATCCGTGTCGAGGGGCGTGAGGGTGGAGCGAGCATCTTTCCTCGCTGCTCGTATTCCCGAAGGACCTCATGATAAACGCCAGGTCACGGGTGCGCATCGGTTCGGCCCGGTCCAGTTCTGGACATTCCGACATCCAGAACTCGATGGCGCTCCCGCTCGGGACCGTGTGGACTGAGCGTATGCCCCGGATCCCGAGACTCCGTCGTCGTATCCCTCTGCGACGCGAGCGCCCGGGACCCGGCCGCCCCCGTGGGGCGGCCGCCGGGCCTCCCGCTCGGGGCGGGCAGCGCCCGGGGGGCGGAGCGGTCCGGTGCCCTCGAGGCGCCGGACCGCGTCGCCCCGTCACTGAGGGCAGCTCAGGCGGTCTCCTCCTCGGCGGCCTCGGCCGGGAGCTCGAGCCGGACGAGCTGGTCGGCCGCCGACTCGGGCAGCCCGGCCACGGCAAGGCCCTGGCGCAGGTCCGCGACCCAGGTCAGCGTGCAGATGCGGTCCCCACGGAAGCCGAACACGCCGACGAGGCCCTGCGTGATCGAGTGCTCGCTGCCGTGTGGGCGCCCGCGCCACAGCAGCGGCACGACGAGCACATCGCCGCCGCCGTCGACGACCGCCTCGGGGAACACGTCGTTGCGCTCGAACATCGAGATGATCTTCCGGTAGTTGGCGACGAGCGCCTCGACGCCCCTGACCTTGCCGCCTTCGAGCCACAGGGCTCCGCCGTCTGCCTCGACGTCATCCGTGTAGACCTCACGGAAGACCTCGTAGTCACGCAGCCGCCAAGCCTCGCAGGCACGCTGCATGACCGCGATCCTGGCCTCCAGCATCGGGGCGAGTATATGGCCGCGCGGATCCCCGCGACCGGCGAATCGCGCGATGCAGGTTAGACTCGGCCTCTATCGCGTCAGGGGGCGTGAACGATGAAGACGGGCAGGCGCAGAGTGGCCGTGCTCGGGGGCGGTCCCGCCGCGCTGGCGGCAGCCCTCGCGTTGACCGAACCGGCGGTCGCCGACAGCTTCGAGGTGACGGTGTACCAACCGGGCTGGCGGCTCGGAGGGAAGTGCGCGAGCGGGCGCAACCTCAGCCGCGCCGGGCGCATCGAGGAGCACGGCCTGCACGTGTGGTTCGGCTTCTACGACAACTCGTTCGCGATGATGCATCGCGTCTACGCCGAGCTGGGCCGCCCTGAGGGGCACCCGCTCGGCGGCGTCGAGCGCGCGTTCATCGGCTGCGACGACCTGGTGATGTCGGATACCGACGACGACGGCATTCACGAGTTCTGCGTCCGCTTTCCGCGCAACGAGCACGTGCCGGGGCAGATTCATCCGCTCCCGGGTTTCTGGCAGGTCGCGCTCAGCCTCTGCGGGTGGGCGTTGCGGCACCGCCGGGAGCTGAGGCGGGCGGGAGCCCCCCGGCGCGGCGCCGTCGCCGTCGAGGCGATGCTCGCGCGCGCTGCGCGGCTCGCCTCGGCGCGGGGGCGCGGTGCGAGCCGCGCCGGACGTCCCGAGCGCTACCTGACCGCGCTGCTCTGCCGTGCCCGCGACGAGCTGTGGGACCGGGCGGTCTCGCGCCGCTGCGCGCGCGACGCTCGGCTGCGGCTGTTCTTCACGACGTTCGACACGTTCGTCTCCCTGCTCGCAGGGATCGTCGCCGACGGGGTGCTCGAGCGCGGGTGGGAGGTGGTCAACGACCGCGACCTGTGCGAGTGGCTCGTCTCCCACGGCGCCAAGGAGGTGACGGTCGGTGCGTCGCCGGCCGAGCGCGCGCCGCTGCTGCGCGCGATCTACGACCTCGCGTTCGCGTATCCGGGCGGCGAGATCGGGGCGGCCAACGCGGCCGCCGGCACGGCCGGGAGCAACCTGCTGCGGCTGCTGTTCTCCTACCCCGGAGCGATCCTCTACAAGATGCGGGCGGGGATGGGCGACACGGTGATCGCCCCGCTCTACGAGGTGCTGCGCGCCCGCGGGGTCAGCTTCGAGTTCTTCAACGCGGTCACCGCGCTGCGCCCGGGCGAGGACGGCTCAATCGAGAGCGTCGAGATCGTCCCGCAGGCGCGGCTGCGCGCCGAGCGCTACGAGCCGCTGGTCGACGTCGGCGAGCTTCGCTGCTGGCCGTCGGAGCCACTGTGGGATCAGCTCCGCGAGGACGGTCCGCCCCCCGGGGGCGCCGCGTCCTTCGAGCTCGGGGCGAACCCGCTCGGTCGTGAGCCTCGGCTGCTGCGTCGCGGCACGGACTTCGACGAGGTCGTGCTCGGCATCCCGGTCAGCTCGCTGGGCACGATCTGCGCCCCCCTGTGCCGCCGCGACGCCGCGCTTCGCGGCGATGATCGCGTCCGCCAGCACCGTCGCCGACGCAGTCCTTCCAGCTGTGGCTGACGCGCCCGCCTCCGGCTCGGCTGGCGGCACGGAGCCAACGCCGTCGCCGAGACCCCCGACCGGGAGCTCAGCACCTGGTGCGACATGGGCTACCTGCTCGACAGCGAGCAATGGGACGAGGACTCGGGCGTGCGGGGACTCGCGTACTTCTGCGGGGTGCTGTCGGACTCGGCCGGCCTCGGCTCCTCCGACATCCCGGAGAACGCACGGCGCTTCATCGAGATGCACCTCGGCGATCTGTGGCCGGGCGCGACGACACGGGACGAACCGGGCGCGGTGCGCTGGACGCTGCTGGCCGACGGCGATCGGCGCAGCGGACCCGAGCGGCTGCTCTCCCAGTACTGGCGGGCCAACACGACCGGGGGCGACCGCTACGTGCTGACGCCGGCGGGCTCGGTCGCGCTGCGCCTCGCCCCGGGCGAGTCCGGCTTCTCCAACCTGGTGCTGGCCGGGGACTGGACCCGCACGGGGATCGACGGGGGCTGCGTCGAGGCCGCCGTCACGTCGGGACTGCAGGCGGCGCGGGCGCTGATCGGGCACGACGACCCGATCCCCGGTGAGAGCACGACGTGGCTGACGGACGGCGCCGCCGCCCGCGTCGCCCTGGGGGCGCTGCCGTGAGCCCCGCCTACCAGCCGTACGGCCCGCGCGACGCCGTCCCCCCGCCCTTCTACTCGCGCGGCGGCAGCTTCCTGGTCCTGCTCCTCGAAGGCAACCAGGAGCAACTCGAAGCGCTCGTCAAAACGATGCTGAACGATCCGGCCGAAGGGGCCGTCTCCTACACCGTCCCGAGCAAGTGGATCGCGATGCAGGTCGGCTCCTACGAGTCGCTCGGCTCGCGGGCGCCGGGCTTCGTCTCCGACGGGGTCGCCCCGGAGACGTCGATCGCCTTCTGGGTACCGCTGCTCGCTTCGAAAGCAGGTGCGAAATACGTCGCCCTCAACGCTCCCTTCGTGTACGTCGACCAGCCGATGTCCCTGTCGTCGGGCCGGGAGGTGTTCGGCTACCCCAAGAGCCTCGGCCGGTTCACCCCGGAAGTGTGGAACGGCACCGGCATGCAGATGAGCGCCTTCGGGGGGAGGTACTTCGCGAACAGCCGCGCGACGTGGGGACCCCTGATCGAACTCTTGAATGTCTCGCCCAAGCCCGTCGCCGACGTGCTCGCCGTCGCCGGCGCTCTGGGACTGTCTCCGCCCCCCGTGGAATCGGCAACGCAGGTCGCCGAAACCCTGTCGCTGGCCGCCGGGGTCACCGCTCCCGACGGCGAGCGCCAAGCTCAGCGGCGAGCCGTGGGAAACGATCGAGCGCTTCGTCGCGATGCTCGAGGGGACGATGCGTCAGGCGTTCCTCAAGCAGTTCCGCGACGTCAAGGGCTCGACCGAAGCCGTCTACCGGGAGGTGATCGAGGCCGACGGCAAAGTCATACGGCCCGAGCTTCGCAATCTCGCTCGACACCTGGCAGCTGAGCTGAACCAGCAGGACAACCATCCGATCGCGACCGAACTCGGGCTTGCGCCCGTCCAGCAGACGAAACTCGCCTTCACGATGGCGATGGACATCGAACTGCTGCCCGGGACAGTGGTGGCGCCCTAGCCGCGCCGGCGAGGAGCGCAACAATTCCGGCATGCGACAGACGGGGGCCTGTCAGCGCTGCGGCACCGCGAACGTGGCGGCGGCCCGCTTCTGCATGGCGTGCGGCGCCTCGCTGGTCGCAGTCTGCTCGACCTGCGGCACGTCGATCGAATAGGGCGCCCGCTACTGCATCGGCTGCGGTGCGAGCCTCGAGCGCGAGCACGCCTCGGGAGACCCCGGAGAGGAGCGGCGCACGGTGTCCGTGCTGTTCGCGGACCTGGTCGGATACACGACGCTCTCCGAGTCGCTCGACCACGAGTCGGTGAAGCTGCTCACGGATCGCTGCCTGACGAGGCTCGCGCGCGAGGTCGAGCGCTTCGGCGGCTACGTCGACCAGTACATCGGCGACAACGTGATGGCGGTGTTCGGCGCTCCGACCGCCCACGAGGACGACCCCGAGCGCGCGGTGCGGGCCGGCTGGGGGATGCAGCGAGCGATGGAGGAGCTGAACACGTCGGTCGGCGCCGAGTTCGGGGTCGAGCTGGCGCTGCGCGTGGGGGTCAACACCGGCGAGGCGCTGGCCGGGCGGGTCGGCGGCCAGTACACCGTCGTCGGCGACGTCGTCAACACCGCCGCGCGCCTGCAGACCTCGGCCCCTGTCGGCGGCGTGCTGATCGGAGAGCGCACGCGCCGCTCGGCTGCGGCGGCGGCGCGGTTCCGCGAGGTCGGGCCACTGGCGCTGAAGGGGAAGGCCGAGCCGGTCCGCGCCTACGAGGTGGTGGAGGTCCTCGAGCCCGCGCGACACGAGTCGCTGCCGGGGAGCCGGCCGCCGCTGATCGGCCGCGGCAGCGAGCTGCAGCGGCTGCGCGCCCTGTTCGCGGAGGTCGATTCGAGTGGCCGCCCGCACACGGTCACCGTGATCGGCGAGGCCGGCGTCGGCAAGACCCGCGTCGTCGAGGAGCTGCGGGCCGATCTCGAACGAGCGAGCACCGGCCTGAGGGTCCTGGCCGGGAGGCTGCCACCCGTTCGGCGCGGGCAGCTACGCCGGTCTCGTCGACCTGCTGCGGGTCGAGAGCGGGTTGGCTCCCGGCGACGACCCGGAGTCGGTTCGCGACAAGCTCCAGCGAACGTTCGCGCCGGAGCAGCCGGACGGACGTTTCGACGGCCTCGCGGCGCTGCTGGGGGAGGCGCCGGGCCGACGAGCCCTCGATGCCGAGCGAGCGGGACCAGCGGGAAGCGAGGGAGGCGATCCTCGCCGCCGCGCGGGGCCTCGTCGAGCAGCTGGCCGGCGGACGGGCCGCTGCTGATCGTCTGGGAGGACGTGCACTGGGCCGACGAGGGCACGCTCGAGCTGATCGAGCACCTCGGCCGCTGGCTGGAGGCGCCGGTCCTGCAGGTCTGCGTCGCGCGTGACGACCTGCTCGACGAGCGTCCCGGCTGGGGCATCACGCCGCGAGTCGGCGAGCACGATCTTCGTAGAGCCGCTCTCGTTCGCGCACACGCGGGCGCTGATCGGCGAGCTCGCGAGCCGTCGCGACGACGCCGATCGAGATCCCCGAGACGCTCGCCGCCCGTTCGGGGGGCAACGCGCTGTTCGCGGAGGCGCTCGTCGACAGCTTCGTCGACGCCGGCGGGGTCGGCGGGACGAAGCTGCCGGAGACGCTGCAGGGCCTGCTCGCGGCGCGCCTGGACGCGCTGCCGGCGCGCGAACGCAGGCTGCTCGGCCACGCGGCGGTCGCCGGCGCGACGTTCGCCGAATCGATGCTCGAGACGCTCGGCGACGAGGCATCCGTGCGTCCCGGCCTCGACCAGCTCTGCGCAAGGAACCTGATCTCGCCTGCGAAGAGCGACGACCCCGCGGGCGGACGCGTGTACGCGTTCCGCCACGTGCTGATACGTGAGGCCGCCTACGAGTCGCTGCCGCTGGCCGTCCGCGCCGAAAAGCATGCCGAGATCGGCGCGCTGGTCGAGCGCCGGGAAGGCGAGCGAGCGTCGTCGCTGCTCGCGGAGCACTTCGTCCGCGCCGCGACGCTCGCCGAGCGCGCGCACCTGCCGCGCTCCGCACGTGGCGAGCTCCGCGCGAAGGCGCTCGCGTACTCGGAGGCCGCGGGCAACGCCGCCGTCGCGGTCTACACCAACGAGGACGCGCTGGCGCATTACCGGACTGCGGCGACGCTCGCCGAGCCCGGCAGCGAGCAGGCCCTGCGGATCGCCGAGAGGATCGGCGAGCTCGAGCTGCGGCTGGGGATGGCGGAAGCCGCCGTCGAGTCGTGGCGTCCCGCCGCCGCGGCCAGGCTCGAGCGCGGCGAGCGCGGCCGCGCGGCGCTGCTGCACGGCCGGATCGCGGCCGCCGAGCTCCATCGCGGCGAGATCGCCGAGGCGATGCTCGCGCTGCGCGAGGGCATCGGGCTGCTCGAGGACGAGCCGGCGTCGCTCGAGCTGATCCGCCTGTACGAGGAGGCCGCCGCGCTCTACGACCGGCTCGGCAACGACGTGCTCGGGATCTACGCGTGCGAGCGGGCGCTGCGGCTGGCCGAGGAGCTCGAGATGCCGGCGGTCACGACCCGCGCGCTGGCGGTGCTCGGCCGGCTGCTGGCGCGGATGGGCGACGGCGAGCGCGCGCGGGAACGCCTCGACCGCGCGGTCGCGCTGTCCCGCGGCGGGACGCCCTCCGACGAGGTGCTCGCGCTGCTCGCGCTCGGCTCGAGCCGGGAAGAGAACGACGGGGACTATGCGGGCGCCGAGGCGGCCTACCGCGAGGCGCTCGCGATCGCCGAGCGGATCGGCGACGTCCCCGCGCAGATCGAGATTCGCACGGCGCTCGCGCGGATCTCGTTCTACCGCTGCGACTGGAGCGGCGCCGACCGCGAATGCGGCGCCGGCTCGGCGCTCGCGGAACGCGAGGGGCTGGCGGGCGGCCTGTGCCTGACGCACTCCCTGAAGGGCCGCCTGCGCTGGCGCCAGGGCGACTGGGGCGACTCCGAACGGTTCTTCGACATCGCCCGGGAGCTGGCGGAGCGCGCCGGGCGGGCCGAGGTCTGCAACGCCGCCCTGCTCGGCCACGCGGCGACCCGGCGCGACAGCGGTGACCTCGACGGCGCCGAGTCGACGCTGCTCGAGGCGGTCGCGGTCTGCGAGCGCGGGGCGCTGATCGCGCCGTCGATCCAGACGCATGCCGCGCTGGCGCTCGCGCGCTCGCTGGCGGGGCGCAGCGCCGAGGCCGAGCGCTCCGCGGAAGAGGCCGCGCGGCTCGCGCGCAGGGTCCACGACCCGGCCGCGCGTCTGATCACGATCGAGGCGCGGGGGTTCACGGCTCGCGCCGGGGAGGCGCTCGAGGCGCTCGAGCAGGCCCGGCTCGGCTGGGGCCGGCTCGGCCGCCCGCTGGAGCAGGCCTCGTGCGAGATGTGGATCGGGCGGCGACTGCTGAGCGACGAGCCCGAGCGCGCGGGGGAGGCGCTACGGAGCGCCGCTGCCAGCTTCGACCGCCTCGGCGTGGCGCACCTCGCCGCGCGCTCGCGGGAGCTGGCGCCGGCATGAGCCCCGCACCCGTCCCCTCGCCGGGCACGTTCGCATCGCTGCTGACCGGCGAGGAGCTCGACCAGCTGCACGGGTTGGGCATCGAGCGCCGCTTCGAGAAGGGGGCGATCCTGATCTACCAGCACGAGCCCGACGACCGCGTGATGCTGCTGGCGGAGGGGCGCGTGAAGGTCGAACAGGATCTGAAGAACGAACGGGGCCTGCTGCTCAGCATCCGGGACCCCGGCGACGTGCTAGGCGAGCTCGGCTTCATCGACGGCGAGCCGCGCGTCGCGACCGTCACCGCGCTCGAGCCGGCGCGCGCGCTGGTGATTCCCGGTGGCGCGTTCCGCCGCCACCTCGAGACGACGCCTCGGGTCGCGGTGGTGCTGCTCGGCGTCGTCGCCCGCCGCTTCCGCGAGGCGACCGTCAAACGCTCGCAGCTTGCCGCCTCCGACACGATGGGCCGGGTCGCGGCGCGGGTGCTCGAGCTCGCGGACCGCTACGGGCACGAGACCGAGGACGGCGTCGCCGTCCTCTCGCCGCTCTCCCACGAAGAGCTCGCCGGCTGGACCGGGGCGTCGCGCGCAGGTGTAGCCCAGGCGCTGCAGATGCTGCGCGAGCTCGGTTGGCTCGAGAACGACCGCCGCACCTTCGTGCTGCGCGACGTCGAGTCGTTGCGCGCCCGTTCGGCCTAGCTGCGGACCTCGTCCAATCCTGGACCCCCGCGCCGCCAGGACTGGATCCGGACGGCCGCTCGGCGGTCCGATACTCGCATCCAGAGCCGAAACGCGAGGAGCAGGATGCGCGCAGTCGAGCTGGACCGCAGTGAGTGGGAGCCGTGCTTCGCAACCCTGGGACGGGAGTCGATGCTCGTCGCGGTGGGCCTCTCGGGTCGCGCGCGTAGCGATGACGTGGAGCTCTGGCGACCGCTGCGCGACGCGCGTTACGACGCGGGTCAGGATCTGCTGGTCCTCGACGTCGGCGGCGGCAGCGCCGGCCACTCGCTGCGCTTCTTCGTGGCCGCGCCGCGCCGCATCACGATCGCCGATGACGGCGCCGCGTCGGTCCTCGTCGTTGCCGACGCCACCGGAACAGAGACCGTCGTGCGGCTCACGGCCGCGGGGCTGGCGGGGCGAGTCGGGAGCGCCCTAGACTCAACCCCCCCCGAATGGGCCGCCGTTTCGACATAGCCGTCGTCGGAGCCACGGGGACTACCGGCTCCCGTGTCGCGGCGCACCTGGCGGCGCACGCCCCCGACGGGGCGCGGATCGCGATCGCGGCGCGGGATCGCGACGCGCCTCGCGGCCCTCTGCACGCAGCTCGGCGACGTACGGGCGTTCGAGCCGGTCGTCGCCGACGTCCGCGACGCCCGAGACGCGGCGGCGCTGGCGGGCGCAGCCCGGGTGCTCGCGAGCGCGGCCGGGCCGTATCTCGGCCGTGGCGAGGAGCTGGTCGCGGCCTGCGCCCGTTCCGGCACCTGCTACCTCGACCTCGCAGGGGAAGCCGAGTTCATCGACCGGATGTTCGTCCGCGCCGACGCGCCGGCGCGGGAATCGGGCGCGAAGCTCGTCCACGCCTGCGGCTACGAGGTCGCGGCTCAGGATCTCGCGGCGCTCCATGCCGTCGAACGGCTCCCCGCCGCGGACGCGATCGAGCTCGAGGCTGTCGTGGCGCTTTCCCCCACCGGCGCGCGCGCGCTGATCTCGGGGCTGTCCGCCGCCTCGCTGCTGTCCGCGCTGTCGATCGTCGGCCGGCCGCGAGCTGCGGCAGCCGCGCGCCGCGAGCGGGCGCGGGTCGAGGCGGTCCGCAGCGACCGCGTCGCGCAGGCTCGGCGCTCGCTGCCGCGGCGGGACCTCGACGAGGGCGGCTGGCTGGTTCCCGGGCCGGCGCTCGACGCCCGCGCGGTCGCCCGCTCGGCGCTGCTCACCGGACGCTACGGCCCCGACCTCGCCTACCGGCAGTGGATCGCGGTTGGGCACGGACGGGATGTCGCGGGCCTGCTAGCCGCGGCCGCGGCCGCGGCGGTGCTGGTCCACGTGCCGGTCGCGCGGGGCGCGCTGCGCCGGCGGCTCGCGCGGGTCCGCCCGCCCGGCGAGCACGAGCTGGCGCGGAGGTCGTTCCGGATTCGGGTCCGCGGCCGCGAGGGCGATCGGCGCGTGCTCGTCGAGGTCGCCGGGGGAGACCCAGGCTACGTCGAGTCGGCGAAGATCCTCGCGGAGGCGAGCCTGTGCCTCGCGTTCGACGAGCTGCCGCCGGGTGGCGGCCAGCTGACACCCGCGGCGGCGATGGGGTCCGCGCTCGTCGAGCGCCTGCAGCGCCGCGGGATCGGGTTCTCGTACGAGCCCGCGTGAGGGCGCCTCACCGGCGGGCCGGGGTGTGAGCGTCGCTCGGCCGGCGAGAGGCCGTGCCCGTCTCACCGCGGGCCTGGGTGGAGGCGTCGCGAACCCGGCGAGCCGCCCATCGAGCCGGACGGCCACGGCAGATCACGGCAGCTCGCGGCGGTATCTGTGGACCCGTGAGCGCACGCCCCACGGCTCCTCCCAGCGGGCCGCCCCGTCGCGCCTCCAGCCGTCGGCCTCGTAGAAGCGGCCTGCGCGGTCGTTCCCGCGCAGCACCCAGAGGATCGCCTCCTCGTAGCCGGCGGAGAGCAGGCGCGCCCGCGTCTCGGCGACGAGCGCGCGGCCCGCGCCGGTGCGCCAGCGGTCGGGGTCGACATAGAGCGCGTAGAGCTCGCCGGCCGCGTCGGCGTCCTCGTCGCGCGATGCGCCGAACGTCGAGAACCCGAGCAGCCCGTGCTCGTCGTCGAGGGCGAGGACGGTGCGAGGCGCCATTGGCTCCTCCGCGCCGAAACGGTAGCCGGGGATGCGGTCGGCGGGGGTCAGTGCGTCGAGGTAGTCCTGGGGGATCAGACCCCGGTACGCCACCTTCCACGCGCGGACGTGGACGTCGGCGACAGCGGGCTCGTCGCCTCGGCGCGCGTCGCGGATCAACACCGCCGGGAGGCTACCTCGGCACGCACGGCCTGCGGCAGCCTTCGTGCAACGAGATCCGGTGGACCCCGGACCGCGGCACGCACGGCTCGCCGCAGGTCTTGTCCGACGTGATCCGGTGGACCCCCGGGGCGGCACCAGCATGCCGCCCCGGGTCCCACCCGCGCCCGGGGACCCTCGCGTCCCTCAGGCGACCGTGACCAGCCCGCCCTCGGCGTCGCCCGGGACACGCCGTGAGGCGCCTCCGCGCAACGCACCGGGCCGGTCCCGCAGCTTGCCGGCGGCGATCGGGTAGCGGTACACCCAGCGCACCGGTGTCCGATCGCGCGCCTGCTCGTCCTCGCGCCGCTCGAGCCACGCGGCGTAGGGGTCGGCGGGGACCGAGCGAGCCCCCACCGCCTCCGCTTCGCAGCGCCCGAGCAGGCTCTGCTCGATCTCCCGGATCGGCAGCGCGAGCGCGGCGCTCCCGGTGTTTCGGTTCCCTCGCAGAATGCCCATGCTGCCCCCTTGTCTGACTGTCGGCTCGCTGTTCTCTACTGCCCGGCAAGCATGCCCAGCGGCGGCCCCCGACCCCGGAAACCTCGACGTTCGCACTATCGATCGGCGCTGTCGGACGACGGCGCTGTCGTCGCTTTCGGGCAGCGCCGTGTCGTCCCGGCAGGGCTCGCCCGCGATCGCGCGGACGAGCCCGGACCTCCTAATCCCCGCGCTCGACGACGAGCAGCGTGTTGGAGTCGGGGTCGCGCAGCCAGAACATCGGCGGAACCGGGCCGCCCATCCGCGAGATCTCCTCGTCGACGTCGACGCCTCGCTCCTTCAGCCGGGCGTGGTCGCCCTCGAGGTCGGTGCTCGACAGGGCGATGCCCGTCTGCGCGCCGCCGGCGTCGTCGCCCGGGCGCGGCGGCACGATCGCGATCGTGGTCTCGGCCCCTGCGGGGGCGACTTCGACCCACCGGTACTCGTTGCCCATCGGCACGTCGGCGCGCTTCTCGAAGCCGAGCGTCTCGGTGTAGAAGGCGATCGCCCGCTCCTGGTCGGTGACCGTCGTGATCACGGTGCCGATGCGATCGATGCTGGTCATCTCGTCTGCTCCTCCCGTTCGCTGTCCCGCCGAGACCGGCTTACCCGATCTCGGCGCTCCGGGTTGCCTATCACGCCGCGCAGCCCGATGGGTCGCTCGCGCGCCGGTCGCGTACGCTTGACCGCGAGAACCACGACGGGGAGGCCTGGGATGTGCGCCGAGGTAGGGGTGAGGTGAGCGAGCGCCGACTTCGACGTGGTCCTGTTCGGCGCGACGAGCTTCGTCGGGCGCCTGACCGCCCGCTACCTCGCCGCATCCGCTCCCGAGACGGCGCGGATCGCGCTCGCCGGGCGCTCGGCGGCGCGGCTGGAGGAGCTCTCGGCCTCGCTCGACCGCGACTGGCCCCTGCTCGTCGCCGACACCTCCGACGCCGAGCTCGCTGGCCGAGCTGGCCGGCTCGACGGCCGTGCTGGCGACGACGGTCGGCCCCTACCGGAAGTACGGGATCCCGGTCGTCGAGGCCTGCGTGCGGGCCGGCACGCACTACGCGGACCTCACCGGCGAGGTCGTGTTCATGCGCGAGTCGATCGATCGCTTCGACGCGGATGCGCGCTCCGCCGGGGCGAGGATCGTGCACAGCTGCGGCTTCGACTCGATCCCCTCGGATCTCAGCGTGCTGCTCCTGCACGAGGCGGCCGCGGCCGACGGCGCGGGATCGCTCGAGCAGGTGACGCTGGTCGTGCGCGCGTTCCGGGGCGGCGCCAGCGGCGGCACGATCGCGTCGATGAAGGGGATGGTCGCGGACCGCCGTCGCGACCCGGCGCTGGGACGGTTGATGGACGACCCCTATGCGCTGAGCCCCGACCGCGGCGCCGAGCCGGATCTCGGCGCCGAGCCGGACCTGACGTGGGCCGCCCGCGACGAGCTCGCCGGCGGCTGGGTCGGGCCGTTCGTGATGGCGCAGCTGAACACGCGCGTCGTGCGCCGCAGCAACGCGCTGCAGGGGTGGGCGTACGGACGGCGGATGCGCTACCGCGAGGTGCAGGGCTTCGGCGGCCCGCTCGCCCCGCTGCTCGCCGGCGGCACCGCCGCGGGTCTCGGCGTCGCGCTCGCGACGATGCAGTTCGCCCCGACCGAGGCGCTGGTCGGTCGCCTCCTCCCCGCGCCCGGCGAGGGGCCCGGCGAGCGCGCCCGCGACCGGGGCTTCTTCCGGATCGAGACGCTCGCGCGCACCGAGAACGGAGCCCGTTACTCGTGCCGCATCACCGCCGACGGCGATCCCGGCTACAAGGCGACCGCCGTGATGTTCGGCGAGAGCGCGCTCTCGCTCGCCTTCGACGGAGAGCGCCTGCCGGCCGCGGCGGGCGTGCTGACGCCGGCGACCGCGCTGGGCTCGCCGCTGGCCGACCGGCTGCGGGCGGCCGGGCAGAGCTACGAGGTCGCCTCCGTCTGAGGAGTCAGGGCGCGTGCGCGAGCAGCCCGCGCGCGTGAAGGCCCGCTGCGTCCTGCACGCGATCGCTCGCGCCCAGCGCCGCGAGGAACGCTCCGCGCTCGAGTGCCAGCAGCGTCGTCGGCTCGAGCGGGGTGACCGTCGCCGTGCGCTTCACCGGATGCAGCAACGCGATCTCGCCGAAGCCCTCGCCGCGCCCCATGCGGCGGATCTCGCGGCCCCCTTTGGTGACGAGCACGCGGCCCGCGGTCACCGCGTAGTAGCGGTCGCCGTCTTCGCCCTCGGCGATCACCGGCACGCCGGGGGCGGCGGTCACGTACACGGCTTCGCGTGCGAGCGTCTCCAGCGGGGCCGCGGGCAGCGCCTCGAAGATCGGCAGGTTGCGGAGCACGCCCGTCTCGACGACCGGCACGTCCGCTTCGCGGTCGATGCGAGCGATCCGCGGCAGCGTCGAGGCGACCGCCGCCAGCGCGATCGCGGCGATGCCGATGAACGCCGCGTCCGGGCCGCCGATCGCGACGAGCACCGGGACGGCCAGCGAGCCGAACGCGAGGCCGGCGTCCCGGACCGACTCGAACAGCACGAACGCGCAGACGATCACGTCGAGCGGCGTGGACCGCTGCAGCAGCGTCTGCGCGGAGATCGACTGCACCGAGCGCAGCGCGCCGACGGCGATCAGCAGCGCGACCGCGACGAACGTCGAGGAGGCCAGCGTCAGCGCCGCCAGCGCGGCGGCTCCCAGCAACGCGGAGGCGGCGAGGGGGAGCGCCAGCCGCCGCCCGAGCAGCAGCATCCCGCCGCTCGCGCCGAGCAGCCCGCCGGCGCCGAACGCGGCGCTGAGCCAGCCCGCCGCCGCCGGGCCGATCGCGAGGATCCTGATCGCGAGCAGCACGACCAGCAGGTCGATCGCGCCCTCGATCGCAGCGGCGCCGGCGCGGTTGGCGACGAGCGCGCGCGTGTTCGGCCGGGAGGCGATCGTGCGGGCCGCGGCGAGCAGGTGCCGCAGTCCCTCCTCCTCGTCGTCTTCCGTCCCGGCTCCCGCCCGCAGCGGTCTGACCCGTGCGAGCATCGGCGCCGTCGCGGCGATCGCGGCGAGCACCGCGCACGCGAGCCCGGTTCCCCCCGCCGCGATCACGGCGCCGGCGAGGGCGGGTCCCGCCAGCGCGCCCGCGCCTTTGCACCAGCCGGTCGCGACGTTCGCCGCCGTCAGCTCGTCCGGGTGGCGGACGACGAGCGGAACCAGCACGTTGTGCAGCGGGATGCCGACGCCGAGCGGAATCGTGAACAGGATCGCCGACCCGTAGACGGCGACCGGCGGACCGTGCAGCAGGATCACCGCGGCGGAGACGCCGAGCATCAGCGCGCAGGCGGCGTAGCAGCCGGCCAGCACCCGCGCGACGCCGCTCCGCGACAGGTGCGCGCCGATCACCGGCGCGAGCACGATCGAGGGCACGAGCTGCGCGATCGCGACGAGCCCGGCGGCGGACGCCCCACCGTGTTTGTACGCGTAGAGGAGGATCGTGATCCACTGGCCGTACTCGACGAGCGCACTCGCCGCGAAGGCGGCGAGCAGGCGGCTGAGGCTCGCGTTGGAGCCGATCAGCCGCAGCACCGAGCGGCCCCTGGCAAGCGCGGCGAACCGCGTGCGCCGGCCGGCGAGCGCCGGCGCGGCTGCTGTTCGCGGATCGCTCACGGCAGCCAGCGTACGCGCCGCGCTCGGACAGGGATCTGACCTCTCCGTTTACGAGGGCCAGGCCCCGGGTATGGAGCGGCGAGGGGAGGGGGCTCACCGGGAGGACGGCGTTGCAGGAGCAGGGGGATATGCGGGAGGTTCGTGCTCGGCTGCTCGCCGTGGCCGCGGCGATCGCAACGCTCTGCATCGCGGCGCCCGCCGCGCAGGCGGCCTTCCCGTTCTATGGAGACGGCACCGCCGGCCAGCCCGCGACGTGGCGGCTCGAACCCGGCCAGACCGTCAGCAACCTCGGCGGCGGCCTGACCACCCGCTTCGCGGCGACGCCCGCGGAACCGCCGCCCGCCGAACCGATCGAAGCGGCCGAGGTGACGAAGCTCAACTCGCAGACCGACGAGCTGTGCGGCGTGACCGGGATGTCGATCACGGACGCGCACGCGACGATGCCGTCCGGCACCGGCTCCTGCATCGCCGCCGGCACACCGATCCACACCGCCTTCCAGGTCACGCTCGGCCGCCCCGACGTGACGATCGCCGAGCTCGACTCGGGGATCATCTGGAGCAGCGTCGGCGACCTCCTGTCCTTGCGCGCCAAGTACCTGATCAACCCCGGCGAGCTGCCGGCGCCGGAGGTCGACATGAGCGCGACCTTCGACCCGTCGACGCACGTCGACTGCGCGAACGCCCGTGCGGCGACCGGCGGCGACTACGACGCCGACGGCGGGATGCCGGGCGGTCACCCCGGTGGCAGCGGGCCGATCCCCTACGACGTGCTCGAACAGGGCGCCTTCGACGTGCTCGACTACGCCTGCGACTCCCGCGTCGCGGCGGTCGTCGACGGCTACCCGCAGTGCACCAACCCGCCGACGACGAGCCACTGCCGCAACGGCCCGGCCGGGATCCTCACGCCCGAGGACCTGATCATCGCCTTCTCCGACGGCATCGACCACGACCACGACGGCTACGTCGATGACATCGCCGGCTGGAACTTCGTCGACAACGACAACGACCCGTTCGACGACGTGCACTACGGGCACGGGACCGGCGAGGAGGAGGACTCCGCGGCCGAAGCGGACACGAGCGCGGGCGAATCCGGCACCTGCCCCAACTGCGAGATCATGGAGCTGCGGGTCGGAGAGTCGTTCGTCGCCGACGCCAACCGCTTCGCCGAGGCCACGATCTACGCCACCGACCGGGGCATCGACGTGATCCAGGAGCCGCTCGGCACGCTCAACGACCCGGTCTTCACCCGGGATGCGATCGACTACGCCTGGGAACACGGCACGACCGTGATGGCCTCGGCCGCAGACGAGGCGGCCGAACACCACAACATGCCCGGCGCGCTGCCGCACACGATCGTCGTCAACTCGGTGCGCGGGCCGGACACGATCGCCGGCAGCGGCGCGGCGAGCGTCAACACCAGCACCCCGCCGTCGTGGCTGCAGTTGAACGGCTGCACGAACTGGGGCACCCGGGTCGACCTGTCCGTCGAGAGCGACTCGTGCTCCTCGGAGGCGACCGGCAAGAGCTCCGGGGTCGTCGGTCTGATCTACAGCGCGGCGCTCAACGCATGCGGCGCCGGCCTCTACGGGACGTGCTCGCCGAGCGCCTCGAAGCTGCGCGCGTCGAAGCGCTGCACGCGCGTCGACGGCACGCCCTGCGCGATCACGCCGGACGAGGTCCAGCAGCTGCTTGCCTCCGGGAACATCGCCGGCACGACCGTCGACGGCTCCTCGAAGCTCTCGTCGAACGGCCCCAGCAGCGGCACGGCCCCCGCCGACGAGGGCGAAGGCGGCCAGGCCGACGACATCGACACGGCCGCGACGCCTGAAACCTCGTGCGACCTCGCCGCGATCGCCGGCTGCACCGACCCGAACCTGGACACGACCTTCGCGCCCGACGAGAACGGCGGCGTGATCGGCGACCTGCCGGACACGTTCCGGTTTCCCTCGCGCAAGGGCTGGGACGAGTTCTTCGGCTACGGCCGGCTCGACGCGTACAAGCCGGTCGTCGCGGCGGCCGAAGGCTGGATCCCGCCGGAAGCCGAAGTGACCTCGCCCGAATGGTTCCAGCAGGAGGACCCCGCCCAGCCCCAGGTCGCGATCGAAGGCCGCACCAACGCGCGCGTCAAGTACACGTGTCGCGTCGAAGTCGCACCGGGCGCGCAGCCGAACAACGCGTCGAGGTCGTCCCAAGGTGACTTCGCCTCGGTGCCGTCGGGGTGGTGCGACGGCGCGACCGTGCACTCGGGCGACCACCACGGCCTGCTCGCGATGCTCAGCACCTCGAGCCTCGAGGCGATGTTCCCGGCGGGCGACCCGAGCTCGTTCACGGGGAACGAGAACGGAGGGCTGGCGCAGACCTCGAACGGCCGGCCGAACACGCTCCCGTACGCGTTCACGGTGAGGATCGTGGTGTCGACCGCACCCGGCGCGCCAGGTCCGGTGATGACCGGCGAGGACCGCCGCCAGGCATTCCTGCACCGCGACGCCGAAGCGCTGAAGGGCTTCCCGGTCGAGACGCACGGCGACGGCGACGCGAGCCCGGTGCTCGCCGACATCGCCGGCAACGACACCAACCAGCTGATCCTCGCCAACTCCGACGGCTGGATCCACGCCTACACCTACGAAGCGGGATCGGGAACGCTCAAGGACCTCAAGGGCTGGCCGGTGCACACCGAACCGCTGCCGCTGCACGACGAAGAGGCGGCGTTCGCAGGCGGCGCGATCTCGACCGGGCACTACGCGCCGGTGCTCGAGGCGCCCGCCGTCGGCGATCTCGGCCACGACGGGGAACTGGACGTGGTCGCCGACGACCTGCAGGGCAACGTGTACGCGTGGAACCCGAAGGGGCAGCTGATCTTCCACGAGACCTCGAACCCCGCCTACTCGGGCGCCCCGCTGCCCGGCGACCCCTCTTGGGAGGCGCAGCGCTCGGGGCCGCGACAGCGCACCGAGGCCGGCTTCGTCACCTCGCCCGTGCTCGGCGAACTCGAAGGCAAGGGCCACGGCCTGGACATCATCGCCGCGGGCGAGGACCGGCACGTGTACGCCTGGAGGCCCGACGGGCAGCCGGTGAAGGGCTTCCCGGTGCTCGTCGAGGACCCCGACAAGGTCGCGTCGGTCGATCCGGAAAGCAACGAGATCACGTTCAACGGAAACGCGCCCGCGAACCCCGGGATCGAAGAAGACCAGGGCAAGCTGGTCGACACGCCGGCGGTCGCGAACCTCGACGGCCCGAACGCGCCCCCGACGATCATCGTCGGCTCGAACGAGGAGTACCTCACGGGGCAGGGCGACGAAGGCTCGATCAACGCCTCCGCGACGACGACGACCTCGCTCGGGGTGCTCGGCGAGAGCGGCCTGTTGAAGTTCGCGAACGGCAGGGTGTACGCGATCAAGGCGAGCGGCTGCAGCTCCGAACAGTCGTCCTGCGCGACCGGCGGCTTCAGCTGCCGTGAATCCCACTGCACATCCTCCGCCTTCCGCGAAGGCTGGCCCGCGAAGATCGGGATCATCGACGCCGGACTGCTTCCCGACGTCGGCGAGGGCATCAACGGGTCGCCGGTCGTGGCCCCGCTCGACTGCCCGAACGGCGGCGAAGGCGTGAAGATCGCGGTCACGCCCGACGCGGGCCCGGGCTACGTGCTCGATCCGAACGGCGAATCGTGTTACGGCGCGACCGCGGGCGCCTCGACGGCGCTCGAGACCGACGTCGCGGCCGGGACCGGCAAGGTGGACACGCCCGCGTTCCCCGCGGTCGGCGAGCCCGCGTTCGGAACGTTGAACGGCACCACCACGACGCTGTTCGCGCCGGCCGCGGGACTGCTGCGCGCGCTCGACATCGCCGCGCCCGACTACCAGAAGGGCGGTCAGGACTTCATCGCCGCTTGGAACCCCGAGACGAGCCAGTTCGAAGCGGGCTTCCCGGCCGTCGACAACGACCTCTCGTTCATCACCGGCGAGACGATCGGCGACATCACGGGCGAAGCGCCGAAGCAGGAGGTCGTCGCGGGGACCGCGTCGCTCGACCTAGAGGCCTACGGCGCCGGCGGCGCGCCCGCCAGCTCGGCGTGGCCGAAGCTGACCGGCGGCTGGACCGTGGCGACGCCGGCGCTCGGCTCGCTCGGCACGGTCGACACCTCTTCCGCGGCGAAGAAGGTCATCGTCTCGATCACCCGCGAAGGCGAACTGATCGTCTACTCGACCCCGGCCGCCGCCTGCTCGCCGAGCTCGTGGCCGAACTTCCACCACGACATCGCGAACTCGGGCGACTACACCCGCGATGCGATCCCGCCGGGCGTCCCGCTCGGGGCCTCGGTGAGCGGCTCCACGCTGAGCTGGACGGCGCCGGGCAACGACACGATGTGCGGCACCGCCACGCGCTACGAAGTCGTCACGTCGAAGACGAAGATCACCCCGGCGAGCTTCGCCTCGGCGACGCCGCTGCCGGGCGCTCCGGCGCCCGCCGCGGCCGGCACGACACAGACCTACACCCTCCCGTCCGGCGCCCAGCACTACGTCGCGATCCGCGCCGTCGACGGCGAAGGGAACCTCGGGCTCCCCGCCGTCGTCACCTACAAGGCGCCGAAGAAATGAGCCTCCGCGCCGTCTGCGGGCTCCTCTGTGCGGCGGCGCTGGCCGCGCCGGCAGGTGCGCTCGCCGCCGGGCCCGTGCAGCCGTACGGAACCAACGACGCAGGCGGCTTCCGCAACGTGCTGCCGGCCGGCGAGAACGGGCTCGACGACGCGCTGCAACTCGCCGAATTCCACGCTACGAAAACGTACCCACCGCACTTCACCGACCAGCTGCCGCTGTACGCGGGTCTCGTCCGCGCTTCGCCGACGCTGAGCCACGAACAGATCGGCGACTACTTCAAGGACGCGACGTTCGGCGTGCCGGAAGGCGAAGTCGCCTCGACCGAAAGCCCCCGCGAAGACGTCACGATCGAGCGCGACAAGGCGTACGGGGTGCCGCACATCTACGGCACGACTCGTGCCGGCGTGATGTTCGGGGCGGGCTATGCAGCGGCCGAGGACCGCCTGTTCCTGATGGATGTCCTCAGGCACACGGCGAAAGCCGAACTGTCCTCGTTCGCCGGCGGGTCCGCCGGCGACCGTGCGATGGACCGCACGCAGTGGCTGATCGCGCCGTACACCGAAGCCGACCTCCAATCGCAGCTGACGAACGCGCCGAAGCTGTACGGCGCGCGCGGCGAACAGGTCGTCGACGACCTCGGCGAATTCGTCGCCGGCATCAACCAGTACATCCGCGAAGCGCTGGTCGACCCGAACAAGCTACCCGCGGAGTACGCGGCGCTCGGCAAACTGCCGGCCGAATGGAAGCCGACGGACGTGATCGCCGAGGCCTCGCTGATCGGCGGGATCTTCGGCAAGGGCGGCGGCGCCGAGGTGCGCTCGGCGCTCGCGCTGGAGGCGCTCGAAGCGAAGCTCGGCCGCAAGGCGGGGCGAGCGGCGTGGAGCGATCTGCGCGAGTCCGACGACCCCGAAGCGCCGACGACGGTGACGAAGGCGTTCCCATACGAGACGGGATCGCCGTTCGCGAAAGCAGGACTCGCGCTCCCCGACCCGGGGTCGGTGAAGTTCGTCTCGGACGGCTCCTCCTCGCCGGCGGTGCCCGCGAACGCAGCCCGCACGGACACGCCCTCTCCACAGCCGATCCCCGACGACGGGTCGATCGGCGCGGGCCTGCTGCACGACGCGCTCGACGGCCCGCCGCTCGACTCGAACTGGGAGCTGATCGACGCCGCGAACTCCAGCGACGGGCACCCGATCGCGGTGATGGGCCCGCAGGTCGGCTACTACAACCCGCAGATCCTGATGGAGGAGGATCTCCACGGGCCGGGCATCGACGCGCGCGGCGCCGCCTTCCCGGGCGTCAACCTGTACGTCGAGCTCGGCCACGGCCGTGACTACGCCTGGAGCGCGACCACCTCCACCGCCGACAACGTCGACACCTTCGCGGAGGTGCTCTGCCAGGACGAATACCACTACCTGTACCGCGGCCAGTGCCTGCCGATGGAAAAGCTCGAACGCACGAACTCGTGGACGCCGACGGCCTCCGAACCTGAAACCGCGCCCGGCTCGGAAACGCTGACGGTCTACCGCACGGTCCACGGGATCGTCTACGCGCGGGGGGCCGTCGGCGGCAAACCGGTGGCGTTCGCCAGCGCCCGCACGACCTACTTCCACGAGGCCGACTCGGCCGTCGGCTTCGCGGAGTTCAACGAACCGGCCTTCATGACCGGCCCGAAGCGTTTCCAGGAAGCGGCCGACAACATCAACTTCGGCTTCAACTGGGCCTACGTCGACGCCTCGCACATCGCGTACTTCCTGTCGGGCTGGCTGCCCGAGCGCGCGAAGGGGACCTCGCCCGACTTCCCGATCCTCGGCACCGGCGAATACGACTGGCAGGGCTTCGACCCCGAACTGCACACGATGGACACGCTGCCGTTCAAGAAGCACCCGCAGGCGATCGACCCGCCGTTCCTCGTGTCCTGGAACAACAAGCAGGCGCCCCGCTTCTCCGCGGCCGACGACAAGTACGCGTTCGGGCCGGTCTACCGGATGCAGCTGATCCGCAACTTCATCGAAGCCGACCTCGCCGGTGGCCACAAGATGGGAACGGAACAGCTGATCGGCGCGATGGACGAAGCGGCGACGCAGGACATCCGCATGGTCGAGCTGTGGCCGACGATCAGGCAGGCGCTCGGGACGCCCTCCGATCCCGCCGAGCAGCACGCCGTCGAAGCGCTCGACGCCTGGTACGCGGCCGGCGGGCACCGCCGCGACCTCTCCGACACGAGCGACTCCGAACCGGGCACCTACGAACACAACGAAGCCGTGACGATCATGGACGCGTGGTGGCCGAAGCTCGTGCCGGCGATCTTCGCGCCCGCCCTCGGCGACGCCGGCTACAGCGCCGAGCTCGAAATGCTCGAACTCGGCCGCCCCGACGTCGGCGGCGAACCGGAAGCCCCCGACTTCGCCGACGGCTGGTACGGCCAGGTCTCCAAGGACCTGCGCGACGTGCTTGCCGGCGCCGGGGAGGGACCGGCGCCGAGCGCTCCGTACTCGCGCGACTACTGCGGCGAGGGGTCGCTCCCGGCATGCAGCGCCGCGCTTCAGTCCTCGCTCGCCGAAGCGCTCGCGGAGACGCCGCAGCAGCTCTACGGGCACGGCGCCTGCGCCGAAGACCCGCAGGCGAGCTGCTTCGACATGAACCGCTTCGTCAGCGCCAGCGCGATCGAAGTGCCGGCCTTCCCGTTCCAGAACCGGCCGACCTTCCAGCAGGTCGTGGAACTGACGCGCTCGTTGCCCAGATGACGCCCTGAGGGCCCGGCGGCGGTGTTCCCGGCCGCTCGCGCGAGGGCCGGATCAGTCCCCCGCTCCCACCGCCGCCTCGCCCGGCCGCCCCGCGCGAGGGTGGGCAGGATCGTGTTGGTGTATGACATGCCGATGGCGGACGAGCATCCCGACCTGCCGGCGCTGCCCGGCGTGCGCCATCGCTGGGTCGAGCTCCCGTCGCTGCGGATGCACATCGCGGAGGCCGGGCAGGGTCCGCCGCTGCTGCTGCTGCACGGCTGGCCGCAGCACTGGTGGAGCTTTCGTCTGCTGATCGGGGAGCTCGCCACGCGCTACCACGTGATCGCCCCGGACCTGCGCGGCCTGGGGTGGAGCGAGGCGCCGGCCGCCGGTTACTCGAAGCACCGGCTCGCCGAGGACATCGTCGAGCTGCTCGACCACGAGGACATCGAGCGGGCGCCCGTGATCGCTCACGACTGGGGCGGGTACACCGCCTTCCTGGTCGCGCTCGCCCACCCCGAGCGCATCGAGCGGCTGCTCGCGCTCGACATCCCGCCGCCGTGGCGGGGCCGGCCGAGCGTGCGCCAGCTGGCGCTGCCGCTGCTGCTCTCCTACCAGGCGCTGCTGGCGCTGCCCGTCGTCGGCGAATGGCTGCTGCGCCGAGGCCCCGGTCTCGTGCGCGGGATCATCCGCCTCGCGAGCGGGCCGCGCATGCGGTGGACCGACGAGCAGCTCGAAACCTACGCGCAGGTGCTGCGCGAGCCCGCACGCGCGCACGCCAGCTCGCTCTACTACCGGACCTTCCTGACCGAGGATCTGCCGGCCTCGGTCCGCCGCGGCGACCGCAGCGGGGAGCTGCGCGTGCCGTCGCTGCTGCTGATGGGTGGCGCGAGCTCGATCGATCGCGTGCTCGCACCGGAGTCGAGCGGGGCGCTCGAGGTGCGGAGGGTTCCGGGGGCGGGGCACTTCCTGGCGGAGGAAGCGCCGGAGGAGGTGCTCGCCGCCGCTCGCGAGTGGTTCGGGGCAACCGCCGCGAGCCCCACGCGGTAGGCTCGCGGCGTGGAGTTCGGAGTCGGCTGCTTCGCCACCCATTACGGTCTCGCGCCCGGGCCGCTCGCCCGGCTCGTCGAGGAGCGCGGACACGAGTCGCTGTGGTTCCCCGAGCACACCCACATCCCCGCGAGCCGGGAGACGCCGTATCCCGCGGGCGGCGAGCTGCCCCCCAAATACGCGCACACCTACGACCTGTTCGTGGCGCTCGCCTGCGCCGCCGAGGCGACCTCCAGCATCCGGATCGGTAGCGGCATCTGCCTGGTGATCGAGCGTGATCCGATCACCACCGCCAAGGAGGTCGCGAGCGTCGACCGCCTGTCGGGCGGTCGCTTCGAGTTCGGCGTCGGCGCCGGCTGGAACCGCGAGGAGATGGCGAACCACGGCACCGACCCGCGCACTCGCATGGCGCTGATGGCGGAGCGGATCGAGGCGATGAAGGCGATCTGGACCGAAGACGAGGCGAGCTACCGGGGCGAGCACGTCAGCTTCGAGCGGATCTGGTCGTGGCCGAAGCCCGCGCAGTGGCCGCACCCGCCGATCCTGGTCGGCGGCAACGGGCCGACCGTGCTCGACCGCGTGCTGCGCTTCGGCGACGCGTGGATGCCGAACTTCACAGGCGAAGCGCTGGTTCCGCGGATCGAGGAGCTGCGATCGCGCGCCGAGCGCCGGACCGATGTCGTCGTGATGGGCGCCCCGGCGAAACCCGCGGTGCTCGAGGAGCTCGAGCGCGCCGGCGTCAGGCGGGTCGTGCGCTGGATCCCCTCCGCCGGTCGGGCGCCGGTCGAAGCAGCGCTCGAGCGCTGGGAGGCGGCGGTCGCGGAGCTGCACGGGGAGTGACGGCGGCCGAGGCGCGCGAGCGTCTCGCGGGCGCGAGCGTCGCCCGGCTCGCGAGCGTCGGTCCGGGGGGAGAGCCGCACGTCGTGCCGATCTGCTTCGTGCTCGGGGGCGAGACGATCTACCACGTGATCGACGCGAAGCCGAAGCGGGACGTCGAGCCGGCGCGGCTGCGCAACCTGCGCGAGCGGCCCGCGGCGGCGGTGCTCGCCGACCACTACGAGGACGACTGGACGCGGCTCTGGTGGGTTCGCGGCGACGGTCGCGCCCGCATTCTCGAGCGCGGCGACGACGAGGCCGAGCGCGCGATCGGGCTGCTGGCCGAGCGCTACCCGCAGCAGCGCGCCGTCGGGCCGGTGGTGGCGGTCGACGTCGCCCGCTGGTCCGGGTGGTCTGCCGGGCGCTGAGCTCCAGAGGGCGCAGCAGGGTGGGAGCGCTCGGCCCCCACCCTCCTGAGGTTCAGTGCGTGTAGGTGAAGCCGCTGAACGGCTTGCCGGACTTGCCGTTCACGACCGCCTTGAGCTTGACGGTCCCCGTCTTCGATCCGGCCGGTGTCAGCAGCGTGCACTGCGTCGCCGTTTCGCACGTCACGTCCGCCGCGGGCGTTTTGCCGAACAGGAACACGGTCCCGCCCGCGCCGGGTTCGAACCCGGCGCCCGTCACAGTCACTTCGGTGCCGCCGACCCGCGGACCTTCGTGCGGCGTGATCGCACCGATCACGGCGCCGGAGTAGGTGTAGCGGTCGCCGTGGACGAGCGCGCTCTGCCCCCCTTCGGTGATCACGACCACTTCGACGGCGCCGGTCGTGCCGGCGGGCGCGGTCACCGTCAGCGAACCGGTCGAGTCGGCCGTGATCTGGGTGGTACGTGTTTCGCCGAACACGACCGCGACCGCGTGGTCGAGGTGTTCGCCGACGACCGTCACGGAGTTGCCGCCGGACGGGTCGCCTTTGTTCGGCTCGAGCTTCTTGACGACAGGCGGCGTGTCCGTGCTGAACGTGGTGAACGGTTCGAGGCCGGAGTAGACCGCCCCGTAGGCATTGGCCACGCGCACGCGCACGTAGTAGCCCGTCGAGGGTTCGAGGCCGCTGACGGGCGCCGTGATCTGTTCCCAGCCTTCGCCCGAGCCGGGCAGTTTCGAGCACGCGACCTTCTTGCCGAGTGCGATCGTGGTGCCGTATTCGAAGCGGCATTCGGTGATCGCCCTGCCCTGCGGGTTGACGCGGCCTTTGAACAGGCCCGATTCGTCGGTCAGGTCGCGCGGTTCCCCGACGGTCGCCTTGGGGAGGTAGGGGAGCGTCGTGAACTTGTACGTCGCGCCCATCTCGCTGCCGCGGTCGTTGCTCGCCACCAGCCGGTAGCGGTAGGTGGTCGATTCGGTCAGCCCCGTGAGGTTGGCGGTGACTGCCACGCGCGCTTCGCCCGAGCCGAGTTCGGTCTGTTCGCAGGGAGCCGAGTGTTCTTCCACCGATGCCGACCCCCACTGGAAGAAGCAGCTTTCGATCGCTGCGTCCTCCGGGGTGACGTGCCCGACCAGCGTCGCCGTGGTGCGACCGAACGGGCTGTTCGGGTCGGTGCCGACTTTCGGGCGGCTCGGCAGCGTTTCGAAGCTGTTGCGGCTGCTCCGTTCCGAGCCGAGGCCGTTGCGCGCCACCACCCGGTAGTAGTAGACGTTGCTTTCGGTCAGCCCTTCGATCGGCGCCGAGACGACGACCGGTTCGCTGCCCGCACCGGGCGCGGGAGAGCATTCGGCCCTGTTGCTGAGATCGTTCGAGATCGTGCCCCATTCGAAGAAGCATTCGGTGACTTCGGAGTCGTTGGGCTTGATCGCCGCGCTGAGCGTCGCCGTGGTGCGGCCGAGCGCCGAGGGGTTTTCGACGTTGGTGCCCGGCGTCGTGGGCAGCGTGGAGAACGAGCGGATCCCGCCGCTCGCTTCGCCACCCGCGCCGTTGGCGTGGATCCGGAAGTAGTAGATGCCGCTTTCGGAAAGACCGCTGAGCGCGGCTTCGACCGGGACCGGCGTTTCGAGTTCGCCTGGCGAGATCGAGCACGGCGCGCGGCCGCTCAGTTCCGTTTCCGAGGCTCCGTATTCGAAGTAGCATTCGCTCACCGGCGACCCGTTCGGGTCGACCCGGGCGTTGAGCACGGCGCCGGTCCGCCCGATGCTCGAGGCAGGTTCGGTTTCGGCGCTGGTCGCACCACCCGTCGCCTGCGCGGCGATCGCGCCGAGCGCCAGCGCGACGAGCGCCACCAACGCGACGGCGCAGGCGCGGTGCAGTGCGCGCCCGCGGCCGGCTCCGGTACGCCGGCCCTCTGGCCGACCTGCCTCGTACCCACTCCCTGCGGACATCGGCTCCCCCCTCGGTTTCCCCCTCGTCGGCCCCGCGCGTCCGCTCCCTGCGGCGCTCGGTGTGGCCCCCGTGCGGAGCCTAGCCGCTCGGCGTCACGTCGAGCAAGTGCGCGGCCGTCACATCGACTCGCGTGCGCCAGCGACGCGGGCGAGCCGCCCGCCGGCGCGACCCCCCCGCGGGATCGCGCCGGCGGTCCAGCCGGCCGCTGCCCGCGCTAGAGGCGCAGGTGCAGATGACCCGGCAGGCGCGTGTGACAGGTGTGGTAGACGCGCCGGCCGTGCAGGGTCTGGCCCCCGCGGGTTCTGGCGAGGATCGAGACGGTGAACGTGCCCTTCGGGAGCCCCACGAGGTTGATCGCCGTCTTCAGGCTACGGCCGGTGAGGGTGCGCCTCGCCTTGCCGTCGACCGAGACGACCGCCTCGACGACCCCGAACTGCTGGACGTTCTGGATGTGGATCGTGATGTCGCGCTTGCTCGAGCAGACGGGGCTCGCGATCTTCACGCCGAGGACCTGGGTCGAAGGCGTGTCGGTCGTGGTCGTCGTCGTGCTGGGGGTGGTGGTGGACGTCTGGGTGGGCGTCGGGGGGACTTCGTTGGCCGGCACCGGCTGCTGGTACTCGTAGGCGCCGATGTCACACCCCTTGCCGGCGATTCCCGGCCGCGGTTCACCGCGCTGGTCGACCGCCGCCGGGGTGCCGGCACCGCCTGGCAGAGCCGGCCCGTCGCCTTCGTCTTCGCAGTCTTCGGAGATCGGCACCTGGCCGATCGCCGGGCTGGCCGCGAGCAGCGCGATCGTCTTCGTCGGGCCGCCATTGTCCTGCAGGCCGGCCTGGTCGAGCACCGGGTCGACGCCGACGAGATCGTGGTCGGCTTCGCTCATCCCGCACGTGTCGGGAGCCCCTTCTTCGTTGGATGTCGAGGGGTAGTCGAGGTTGTGGCCCGCGCCTTCGACGAGCGATTCCACGTAGCCCTGACAGTTTTCGCTCGTGCCGCCTGGATTCGCCACGATCGTGTTGCGCAGCACGGTGCGGGCTTCTTCGTTGAGGGCGTTCGCGATGTTCGCGCCGAACTGCTCGGAGATCTGCGCGGTCTCCCGCTTCGCCTTCGCGCCTGCTCGCTGCCAGGCGGGATGTGCGGCGTCGCGCTGCTCCCCTTCGATCGCGTTGCCGGCGACCGTGTCGCTGACGAGGACCGCCTCGCCCCAGGCGTTGGCGATGCCGCCGCCGGTCTCCGACGCGGTGTTCCCGGTGATCGTCGAATCCACGATCGGATCCTCGGCGAGCAGCGTTTCATCGTAGATCCCGCCGCCGATGCCGGAGTCCGCGCTCTCCCCGAGCGTCGCGAGGTTGCCGGCGATCGTCGACTGCTCGATCGTCAGGCCGCCTTCCTGTTCGGACAAGCTGTCGCGTCGCGCCTCGGGAATTTCGATCTGGTGCTGTTCTTCTTCGTAGTACGACAGGCACGGTCCGTTGAAGATGCCGCCGCCGAGCCCGTCGCGCGCGGTGTTGTCTTCGATCGTCGAACGCGAGACGGTCAGCCCTCGTGTGATCTCGCCGGTCAGTGCCGGGCTCGCCGCTGCGCGAGCGTGCCGGCGCTTCGCGGCGCGCGTCGCCGGCGCGGCGTAGTCCTCGGTCTCTTCGCAGTTGTCTTCGGTTTCGATCCCGATCCCGCCGCCGGAACGCGCTTCGTTGCCGGTGATGGCGGATTCCCGGACCGACACGGACGAGCTTTCTTCGCCGTAGATGCCGCCGCCCTCGTAGGCCGCGTGGTTGCCGCTGACGGTCGCGCCCTGGACGAGCAGCGATGCGTCGCCGTCGACGTAGATCCCACCGCCGTCCTGAGCAGAGCCGCCGGTCACGGTCACCCCGTCCAGCGTCAGAGCGTTGCCGTCCTGCACCCAGAAGACTTCACTCGATCCCGAGCCCGCGATGGTCGTGTTCCCGGCGCCGGCGCCCTGGATCGTCACCCTGGAGTCGCCCTCGATCGCGAGTTCGTCGCCGCTCTGCGTGTACGTCCCGGCCGGCACGACGATCGTCGTTTCTCCGCCGCGTTCGTCGGCGACTTCGACCGCGCTGCGCAGGGTGCACGTTTCTCCGCTGCCACATTCGGCACCGGCCGCGATCGATCCGTCGGCGTCCGTGTTGACGTTGATCGTTCCGGCGGCGCTCGCCGAAGCGGGCGCGATCGCCATGACACCGAGAACGGTCAGCAGCGCGAGACGTCTCATACTCCTCCTCCGGCTGGGTCGCAGAACGGCGGCAGTGTCACACCGCGCGCGGCGGGGTGTCAACGGGCCCGCCGAGGCCCTCACCGGCACGGGTGAGCGCCACCGTCACCCCTCCTCGGCCCACCGCCAGGGGCCTGCCGCCGGGGTTCGCGACGGCCCTCCTCGCGCGCCGGGTGAAATGCGGGTTGGACGGGGCTCACCCGGGCAAAGCTGCGCGAAGCTGGGCGGTGTCTAGAACACCGGCGCCGGCTAGAGCATCAGCGTGTCGGCGTCCTGGTCGAGCAGGATCCTGCCCTGGATCTCGCGCGATAGGGCCCCCACCTGGAAGTGGGCGGTGGCGGTGTGCGCATCGCGGAAGCGCCGCTGCAGCGGCGAGTCGTCGTAGATCGCCGGACCCCCGGCGAGAGCGAACAGCGAGCCGACGGTCGCCGCCGCGGTGCGCGCGGCGTGCGTCGCCGCCAGCCGGAGCCCGGCGCGCAGCTCGACCGCGACCGGCTCCGTGTCCTGCGAGGCGCGCCAGGCGTCCTCGACGGCGCCGTGGAACAGCGCTTCGGCGGAGCGCAACGCCGCCTCGGCGTCGGCGACCGCGGCGTGCGTGGTCGAGCGCGCGGCGAGGGTGCGCGCGGAGCCCTGCCCGACCTTGACCTTCGCGAGCTCGGCGAAGTCACCGATCGCGCCGCGGGCGTTGCCGAGCGCCGCCGCGGCGACCGACAGCGCGAAGTAGCCGAACACGGGGAAGCGGTAAAGGGGCCGGTCCAGTCGCGGGCCCTCGAACAGCGAGAACGAATGCTGCGCCGGCACGAACAGCTGCTGCACGACGCAGTCGTGGCTGCCGGTCCCGCGGAGGCCGAGCGTGTGCCAGGTGTCGAGCACCTCGAGCTCCCCGCGAGGGATGCCGACGACGATCGGCAGCGCCCGGCCCTCGCCGCCGTCCGCCTTCAGCATGCACCCGGCGAACAGCACATCCGCGTGCGTGATGCCGCTGCAGTAAGGCCAGCGGCCGCTGACGAGGAGCCCTCCGTCGGTGCGCTCGGCGACGCCGCGCGGGGCGAAGATCCCGGCCGCGATCCCGTCGGGTGCGCCGAACAGCTCGGCCCGCCCCTGCTCGTCGAGGTACGCCGCGAGCAGGCTGCTGGTCGCGGCGATCGACACGCACCACCCGGCCGAGGCGTCGCCGGCGGCGATCGCGGCGGCGTGGCGCAGCAGCTCGCCGGCCGGGAGCTCGAGACCGCCCGCCTCCGCCGGCGCCCCGGCGGCCATCAGGCCCGACGCGCGCAGGCGGGCGAGCAGCGGCTCCGGGAGCCGGCGCCCGGCCTCGGTCTCGACAGCGAGCTCGCGGGCGAGCGCGGCGATCTCAGGCACCTCCTGCACGATCGGCCGATTCTCCCAGGGCCGGCCGGACCGCGCCGCCCGGGCCGAGCTCCGGGCCGCGGGGCTGTTCCCTCGAGAGCGATCGGGCGCAACTGCGAGCGGCGGCGGTCCTTCGTCTCGCAGCCGATTCGGCGCAGCTCGGACCGCTGGCGAGCGGCCTATTCGGCGCAGCTCGTGCCCGCGGCGGTCTTGCCGTCTTCCAGGCACGGCAGGATCGTCGGCGGCTGCCACGGCCCTTCCCCGGAGAGGATCTGCGGGATCGCTTCGCTGTAGGGGCCGTAGAGGCGCATGATCAGGTGGAACGACGCGGCGGGCGCCGGCAGCCAGTCGTCGCGCTGCAGTTCGTTCGTGGGCTCCGACGTCTGCACGTAGACGTCGAGCGAGCCGTCGAGGTTGAACTGCAGTTCCGAGCGGTCGCCGAGCGTGTAGCGGTCGAGCGGGTTCGCGACGAACAGACCTTCGGCGTTGTAGAGGGTCAGCGACCAGAAGCCCATCACCGGCATCGGGAAGTCGCTCGCGGGGAAGTGGATCACGTAGCGGGTCGAGGTCGCGTCGAGCGGCGTGCCGTTGCGGTCGGTCAGCGCCAGCGGGTAGATCGCCTGATTCGGGGTCGGCGCGCCGACCCCGAGCTTGTCGACGACGGCCCGCAGCCGGTAGTCGGTTCCGTACTCCCCGACGTCGCCGACGAGCCAGCCGTTGTGCTGGGCGAAGCCGGCTTTGAGCGTTTCCCGCGCATCGGCGAGTACCCGGCCGGGGCCCATTTCGACCGCTTCGTCGAGCCCCGCGATCGTGCCGGGGCTCTCGCCGGCGGCGCCCGGGGCCATCCCCGGGCCGATCCCGACTGTCGCGAGCCGCGCGAGGATCGACGCGTCGGCTTCCGGCGGCGGGAACTCGGCGAGGGCGCGGCCGAGCGCCTTCCAGTATGCGAGGTGGCTCTTGCCGGGCTTCGTGCCGGGCACCTTCGCGCACCTGGGTTCGGTCTTCAGGCGGCCGGGCGCCGGCGGTTCGTAGGAGGTGCCGTAGCGCGCCCACTTGTCGAGCGGCACGAGCTTGCGTGCTTCCTCGTTGGCGCGTGCGTTCGGGAGGTCGGCGGCGTTCTCCACGAGCGTCCGCCCGATCACCCACACGCGGTCGTAGGGGGAGTGCACGACCTTCATGCCGGCGTCTTCTTCCTGGCCTGTCAGCTCGCCGGGGCCGGCGATCACGTAGTCGCCGGGCGGCAGGAAGCCGGAGCCGTACTGGCCGATCAGCGCGAAGTTCTCGGTGTACGGCGAGAGCAGCTCGGCGACGCTGAAGCGATCGGTCGAGGGCACCGTCATCACGATCGGCTGCCGGACCAGCTTCAGCTCGGCGATCGAGTAGAGGGTGTCGGCGTTGGGCGCGACGACGCACCCCTCCTGCTGCGTCGCGAGCGAGGTGAAGTGCGAGAACTGGTTGACCGGCGCCTCGCCCAGCGAGCCCGGCACGGTGACGCTGGTGATCGAGCGGTAGATCCGTTCCGCGTCGAGCAGCGGCTGGCCGTATTCGTAGGCTTCGAGGCCGAGGCTCAGCGCCGCCTTGCGTTCAGCTTCGTATTCGTCCGCCCGCGCGGCAGGGACGATCAGTACGAGCGCCGCGAGCGCCGCGGTGAGCGCCGCGATCAAGGTCCGGCCGCGGTCGGCCGTGTGCCGCGTGTCCAACATCCCCAGTTCCCCTCCTGCTTCGCGTTGCGCCAAGGTAGCCGAGCGATGAGACATCTGTCAAGGTTGTCTCACCGCCGGCGAACGCGCGGCGCGTCACGACATGGCTGCCACGAGCACAGCATCCGATCGGCGCGGGCACCACGCCCGGCCCGGCCCCGGCGAGGCGCTCGATGCGGCCGGCGCGATGGTCTACGAGGGGGTTCGCGTCGACATGGGAACGCTCGCGTCGCGGATCGGCGTCGGCCGCGCGACGCTGTATCGCTGGTTCGGGTCCCGCGAGGCGCTGCTCGAGCAGCTGGTCGAGCGCTTCGCGCTCGCGTTCCTCGAGCTCGCCCGGGACCGCGCGCGCGGCGTCGGCGACGCGCGTGTCCTCGACATCGCCCGCCACGTGATGGAGGCGACCGTCGAGTTCGAGCCGGCGCGGCGCTTCGTCGCGCGCGAGCCGCAGCTCGCGCTGAGGCTGCTGCTCGGCGCCGGCGGCGCCGTCCACGAGACGCTGGCGCGGGCGCTGCGGGAGGCCCTCGCGGAGACCCGCACGGCGGCCGAGATGGCGGCGCTCGAGGAGCCGATCGAGAGCATGGTCCAGGTCGCCGCGGCGCTGCAGTGGGCGACCTTCGCGATCGGCGACGAGCCGCAGATCGAGCGGGCGATCGAGATCATCGCGCTGATGCTCGGGGATGCGCGGCATGGCCGATCCTGAGCCCCGCGTCGGCCCCGAGCCGTGGATCGACCCGGAGCTCGCGGCCCACTCGGGGCTGTTCGAGCGGCGCATCCACAAGATCGGCGCGCGCGTCTACTGCGCGGTCGGCTACAACCTCGCGAACGTGATCGCCGTCGAGGGCGACGAGGGGCTCGTCGTCGTCGACACCGGCCTCGAGATGCGCCAGGGCGAGGAGGTCGCCGCAGACCTCGCCCGGATCACCGGCAAGCGGGTCGCGGCGATCGTCTACACGCATCACCACGTCGATCACGTCCAGGGGACCCGGGCGTTCGCGTCGCAGAGCGCGATCGAGTCCGGGGCGGTGCCGGTGATCGCGCACGAGTCGCTGCTCGAGCAGTACGTGCAGGAGAGCGGCGCGATCGGGCCGATCATGGGCGCCCGCGCGATCTCGATGTACAACATCGCGCTGGACGGCGCCGACATGGAGGGGATGAACCTCGGCATCGGCCCGTTCCTGCGCGCCGGCGAGAACGGCTTCGTGCCGCCGACCGAGGTGTTCGCCGACGAGCTCGCGGTGACGCTCGCCGGGGTGCGGATGGAGATGTACTGGGTGCCGAGCGAGGCCCACTCGGAGCTCTGCATCCTGCTGCCGGACGATCGCACGCTGCTCTCGGCCGAGGTGATCCAGGACCACTGCTTCCCGAACCTCTACACGCTGCGCGGCGCGCTGTTCCGTGACCCGCGCCGCTGGTGCCGCTCGATCGACTCGATGCGCGAGTTCGGGCGGGATGTCGAGCACATGGTCCTGCAGCACGGCACCCCGGTCTCCGGCAACGAGGAGATCCACACGGTGCTGCGCAACTACCGCGACGCGATCCAGTTCACCCACGACCAGACGATCCGCTACGCCAACCGCGGCTTCGCGAAGGACGAGATCGCGCGGCTCGTGAAGCTGCCCCCGCACCTCGAGGGCTTCGCGCCGTGGCTGCGGCCCTACTACGGGTCGGTCGAGCACGCGGTGCCGCAGATCTACTCGGGGGCGATCGGCTGGTTCGACGGCGACCCGACCGCGCTCGCGCCGACCCCTCGGGCCCTCTACGCGGAGCGGCTCGTGACGCTGATGGGCGGCCGCGAGACCGTGCTCGGGCAGGCGCGCGACGCGCTCGCGGACGGCGACCCGCAGTTCGCCGCGGAGCTGTGCAGCTACCTGATCAGGATCGACCGCGAGGACCGCCCGGCGCGGCTCGTCAAGGCCGCCGCCTTCCGCGAGCTCGGCTACGCGTCGCTGAACATCGGCTGGCGCGGCTTCTACCTGACCGGTGCGCGGGTGCTCGAGGGGTCGCTCGACCTCGATCCCCTGTATCGGGTGATGGGGCTCGTCGCGTCGAACCCGGATGCGCTCGCGGCGATGCCGCCGCACGCGCTCGTCGAGCTGATGGGGCTGCGGCTGCGCGCGGAGGATGCGCAGGACGTGCAGGAGACGATCGCGCTGCACTTCACCGACGTCGACGAGCACTGGACGGTGGAGATCAGGCGCGGCGTCGCCGTCGCCGAGCAGCGCGAGTCCGCCGCGGCCCAGGTCCGGGTGAGCGGCGCGCGGGGGCCGCTCGGGCTGCTGCTCGCCGGCACCCGCGACCCCCGCGAGGTGCTCGAAGGCGAGGCGATAGCCGTCGACGGGCCGCGTGAGCGGCTGCTCGCCTTCCTCGGCCTGTTCGACCTGATCTACCAGCGGTTCCCGGACTACTTCCTGCGGTGAGGGCTTCAGGATCGGCGACGGACTGCCGAGAAGTCGTAGGACCCCCGAACAGGAGCAGACCGTCCTCATGGCCACACCAACGATCGAGAAGTGCCGCCTCGTCACCCGCAGCGACTTCGACGGGCTCGTCTGCGCGGCGTTGCTGAGGGAGCTCGGGATCCTCGACGAGATCAAGTTCGTCCATCCCAAGGACATGCAGGACGGGCTCGTCGAGATCGGCCCGACGGACATCACGACGAACCTCCCATATGTGCCGGGCGCGCTGCTCTCGTTCGATCACCACGAGAGCGAGGTGCTGCGCGTCGAGGACCATCCCGACAACCACATCATCGATCCGGGTGCGCTCTCGGCCGCCCGCGTGGTCTACGACCACTTCGGCGGGGCGGCGCGGTTCGCGCGTGTCTCGCCGGAGCTGATGAACGCGGTCGACAAGGCGGACAGTGCGATGTTCTCGCTGGAGGAGATCCTCGCGCCGAGCGGCTGGATCCTGCTCAGCTTCCTGATGGACCCGCGCACCGGCCTCGGTCGCTTTCACGAGTTCCGGATCTCCAACTACGAGCTGATGATGGAGCTGATCGACGCCTGCGTCGAGAAACCGGTCGAGGAGGTCCTGGCGATGCCCGACGTCGCCGAACGGGTCGAGCTCTACGAGCGCCACGAGGCCGCGGCGCGCGAGCAGCTGCTCGCCTGCTCGAAGGTTCACGGCGATCTCGTCGTCATCGACCTGCGCGCGCAGGAGGTGATCCACCCGACGAACCGCTTCATGGTCTACGCGCTGCACCCGCAGTGCAAGCTGTCGCTGCACGTGCTGATGGGACTCAGGGGCCAGAACACGGTACTGGCGATGGGCAAGTCGATCGTCGACCGATCGAGCCGCACCGACGTCGGCGAGCTGATGCTGGCCCACGGCGGCGGCGGCCACGAGGCGGCCGGCACCTGCCAGGTCGCCCACGAGGACGCCGCGCGCGTGATCCGCGAGCTGATCTCGCGGACCCGCAAAGACGGCTGAGGCGGGCCGCCGCTAGAGCAGCTCGGCGAGCATCGCGGCCGCCCTGGCCGCCCCGTCCGCCTCGACCGGCTCGTAGTCGACGCTGCGCCCGATCTCCTCTGCGATCGCCGTCGCGATCTCGCCGGTGCCCGCCCACTCGAAGTCCATCCGCCGGCCCGCGCGGTGGCGCTCGAGCCGGTGGCGGACGTGGAAGCTCTGCTCGAAGTGGTGGGCGAGGGGGAAGTAGATGAACGGCCGCCCGTTCGCGGTCAGCTCCATCGACGTCGTCAGCCCGCCCTGGACCACGGCAAGATCGCAGGCGGCGAGGTGACGGTAGAGGTCCTCGACGTACGCGCGCACCTCGAGCCCCTCCTGCGGCGGCAGCGTCGCGGGGTCGATGCGCGGCCCCACCACCGCGATCATCCGCAGGTTCGGCACGAGCCGCCTCGCCTCGGGCAGGCTCGCGACGACGCGCCCGAGCAACGCGCCGCCGACCCCCGAGCCACCGACCGTGACGATGCACACGCGCTCCTCGGCCCCGTAGCCGAGCTCGCGCCGAAGCGCCTCGCGGTCCTCGAACTCGGACGGGTCGAAGCCCGTCACGTAGCCGGCGAAGTCGTAGTTCCGCTCGGTCCACTCGCGGATCGCCGGCAGCCCGTCGCCGAAGTCGTGAGGGACGATGTCCTCGGGCTCCCCGACGAACACCGAGCGGTCCCGAATCCGTGGGAAGCGCTCGACCTGCTCGATCATCTCGGCGTTGTAGTCGGCCGTCAGCCAGGTCTCGCGATCGCCGCCGTCGGGCATCGGCAGCCAGCCGACGAAATCCGTCAGCCATGCGTACGCAGAAGTCTTCAGCTCCGGGTTCTCGTGCAGGAAGAAGTCGAGCTCCCAGGCCTCGTCGCCGATCCAGAGGTCGTAGCGCTCCGCCGCGACGACGTCGTGGAAGACCATGAAGTTCGAGAGGAGGATCTCGTCCATCCGTCGCCAGGCGTGGAAGCAGTGGAGGTCGTGCTCGGCCGACTCGGACTCGAAGTGCCCCGACTCGCTCGCCAGCTCCGCGCTCGCGGGGTGGATCCGCTCGCCGCGGCCGGCGAGCACCTTGGTGACCGGGTGCTGCGCGAGCCAGTCGATCTGGAGGTCCGGGTGGATGCGCCGCAGCTCGTCGGCGATCGCGACGTCACGTCTTGCGTGGCCGAGCCCGATCGGCGAGGACACGAACAGCGCCCGCCGCCCGCGCGCCCGGGCCCGCGACCACGCCGAGGTCGGGCGCGGGGCGCCGATGAAGTCCCGGAGCAGCAGGTTGACGGCGACCGGGTCGCGCGCGAGCGGGATGTGGCCCGACCCCTCGAGCACGACCAGCTCCCCGCCGGTCGCGCGCGCGAGCGCCTCGCCCTGGCGCAGCGGCCTGACGGCGTCCTCGTCCCCGTGCATCACGAGCGTCGGGCAGCTGACCCGCGCGCAGGTGTCGGCGAAGCTCTCCTCGCGCGGGATCCCGATCCCGCGGGTGGCCGCGATCAGCGTCTCGGGGTCGGTTTCGAGCGCCCAGCCGATGCAGTCCTCGATCTGCTTGCTCGAGTGCGCCTCGGTGAAGCACCGCCCGAAGAAGAACTCGAGGAAGCCCGCATAGTCGCGCCGCCAGTAGTGCGCGTTGTACTGCGCCCATCCCTCGTCGCTGTCGAGCGCGTCCTCGAACGGAGACTCGCGCTCCGGGTGGCCCGAGGCGAGCGCCACGGCGGGGCCGATGTAGGCGATCGCCTCGACGCGGTCGGGATGGTCGGCCGCGAGCAGCGTTCCCCAGAGCGCGCCGCACGACAGCGCGACGAGGACCGCGCGCTCCGTGCCGGTCTCGTCCATCACCGCGATCGCGTCGCGGGCGAACTCTGTCGTGCTGTACGCCTCCGCTCCCTGCGGCCGGTCGGAGCGGCCGTTGCCTCGGCCGTCGAACGTGACGACGCGGCAGTGGCGCGCGAGGTAGGGGATCTGCGCCTTCCAGAAGCGCGAGTGCACGACAGACCACGTCGGCAGCAGCAGCACGGTCGGCTCGCCCGAGCCGTACACCTCGTAGAACAGCCTGACGCCGCCGCGCTCGACGTAACCCTCGCGGTCGGGGTACCGCGCACGCGACTGCTCGCGTCCGGCGCCGGCGGCCGCGCTGGGGGCGGCCGCCGTCTCGGTCGCCGGCGCTCTCACGGGCGCGCCTCGAACACGAGGTTGAACGGCGTCTCGGCGACGCGCCGGAAGCGCTCGAAGCCGGCGGTGCGCACGACCTCACCGATCCGCGCCTCGCCGGCCTGCGCGCCGAGCGCCAGGCCGACGTCCTGCGAGAGCGACGCCGGCGTGCAGAGGAGCGTCGAGAAGCCGTAGTAGGCGCGACCGACCGGGTTGAAGTTGTCCTCGATCCGATCGCCCGCGTTGGGCTCGACGATCATCCAGGTCCCGTCCCCGCTCAGCGTCGAGCGCACGTGGCGCGCAGCGCCCACCGGGTCGCCCATGTCGTGGAGGCAGTCGAACATCGTCACGAGGTCGTAGGAGGAGCCACTGTACGCCGATGCCGGCGCGACCTGGAAGCTGACCCGGTCGGACACGCCTGCCTCGGCCGCACGCTCGCGGGCGGTCGCGATCGATCCCTCGTGGTAGTCGGAGCCGACGAACGTCGAGTTCGGGAACGAGCGCGCCATCAGGATCGTCGAGGCGCCGTGGCCGCAGCCGACATCGGCGACCGTTGCGCCGGCCTGCAGCCGCTCGACGACTCCCTCGAGCGCGGGCAGCCATTCGGTCACGAGGTGGGCGTTGTAGCCGGGACGGAAGAAGCGCTCGCAGCCCTCGTGCACGTCGTGCACGTGCTCGTGCCAGCCGAAGCCGCCGCCCTCGCGGGCCTTTTCGACGATGCGCGGCGAGTCGATCACCGAGCCGAGCGCGATCTGGAAGAACCCCGGCAGGTACGCCGGGCTGTCCTGCTGGGTCAGGGCGATCGCCTGCTCGGGCTCCAGCGAGTAGTGCCCGCTCTCGGGGTCGTAGGCCACGAAGCCGCCGGCCGCCTGGGCGTTCAGCCACTCGCGCACGTAGCGCTCGGCGGTCCCCGTGCGCTCGGCGAGCTCGCCCGGCGAGCAGCCGCCGGCGTCGGCGAGCGCCCGGTAGAGCCCGAGCTTGTCGCCCATCACGACGAGCGCCGCGTTCAACGTCGCTCCGACCTCGTCGACGGCCCGGAACACGAACTGCATCAGCTTGTCTTCGTCGACCTGCGCAGCAGGCGCGGTGGTGCTCATGATTGCCTCCTCGATCATTCGGTTTCGCCGACCGTAGACCGGGGCAGGGCAGGCTCGCTTCCGGGGCCCCCCTAGTTTGATCGAGGTCCCCCGCCTAGACTCCAGCGCACGATGCTCGTCGGGCGCGAGCGCGAGAAGCGGGGGCTCTTGCAGGCACTGGACCTGGCGCGCTCCGGGCAGGGCGCGTTCGTCGGGCTGATCGGCGAGCCCGGCATCGGCAAGAGCGCGCTGCTCGCCTTCGCCGTCGAGCGGGCGCACGGCATGCGGGTGCTTCGCGCCCGCGGGATCGAGTCGGAGGCGCAGGTCCCGTTCGCCTCCCTGCTGGAGCTCCTGCGGCCCGCCCTGGCGCTCGTCGACCGGATCCCCGAGCCGCAGGCGATCGCGCTGGAAGGCGCCCTCGCGCTCCGCCCGGCGCGCTCGGAGGAACGCTTCGCGGTCGGCGCCGCGACCCTCAGCCTGCTCGCCTGCTACGCCGACGAGGGGCCCGTCGCGGTGATCGTCGACGATGCGCAGTGGCTCGACGAGTCGAGCGCCCAGGCGCTGCTGTTCGCGATCCGCCGGGTCGAGAACGATCCGCTCGCCGTGGTCGTGGCCGTGCGCGACGGCGAGTCGTCGCTGCTCGACGGGGCCGGGCTCGAGACGATCCGGATCGACGGCCTCAGCGCCGCCGAGTCGGAGACGCTGCTCGCCGGGCTCGATGCAGCGGCGGCGCGGCGGTTGCACGACGCGACGGCCGGCAACCCGCTGGCGCTGCTCGAGCTCGGGTCCGAGCACGGCAGCGAGCCGGAGGGCGCGCTCGCGCCGGAGCACGCGCCGATGCTGCTGTCCGCGCGGATCTCACGCGCGTTCCTGCGCCGCTTCGGCGAGCTCGGTGAGCGCGAGCGCGCCGCCGCGCTGCTGGCGGCGACGAGCGAAACCGGTGAGCTGACGCTGCTCGGCCGCGCGGCGGAGGCGCTCGGCGTCGACCTCGATGCGCTGTCGGCGGTCGAGGCCTCGGGGCTGCTCTCGCTGCAGGACGGGAGGGTCGAGTTCCAGCACCCGCTGGCGCGCTCGGCGATCTACGCCGACGCTCCCCGCGACGCACGCCGGGCGGCGCACCGCGCGCTGGCCGGCGCGCTCCCGGATCGTGACGTCGACAGCAGGGCGTGGCATCTCGCCTCCGCCGCGGCGGGGGTCGACGTTGCCGCGTCATCCGCGCTCGAGCACGCAGCGGTGCGAGCGCGCGAGCGCAGCGCCCATGCGAACGCGGCGGCGGCGTTCGAGCGCGCGGGCCGGCTGGCGCCGGAGCGCGAGGGGCGCGGACGGCTGCTGCTCGAATCGGCGCGCTCGTGCTGGCACGCGGGCCGCCCGGAGCGCGCGCAGGCGCTGCTCGACGAAGCGCGCGCATCGAGCGACGACCCGCAGGCCGGGCTCGACGCCGACGAGCTCGCGGGCTACATCGCCGTTCGCCGCGGCCCGGTGATGAGCGGTCACGCGGTGCTCGCCGGGGCGTCCGTGCGCGCCGCTCCGGAGCGGGCGGTCGCGATGCTCGCCGAGGCCTCGCTGGCGTGCTTCTACGCGGGCAGTCCCGCCGGGATGCTCGCCGCCGCCGAGGGCGCGGTCGAGCGGATGCCGCCGGACGCCGGCGACCGGACGAGGTTCATCGCCGAGTGCGCGATCGGGATGGCGCGTGTGTTCGGCGGCGACGCCTCCGCAGGGGCCGCCGCGATCGACCGGGCGGTCGCGCTCGCGGAAGGCAGCAAGGCGCTCCACGACGACCTCGAGCTGCTCAGTTGGCTGGCGCTGCCGACGATCTTCCTGCGGCGCGCCTCGACAGGGCGGGCGTTGCTCGAGGACGCGCTGCAGGTCGCCCGCGACCGGGCCGCGATCGGGTCGCTGCCGTTGATGCTGAACCTGTTCGCGCTCGACCGTGCCACGACCGACGAGTGGGCGGTCGCGGAGGCGACCTATCTCGAGGCGATCGCGCTCGCACGTGAGAGCGACCAGCGCACGAGCCTCGTGTTCGCGCTGTCGGGCCTCGCTCGGCTGCAGGCCAGACGGGGCCGCGAGCGCGAGTGTCGCGACAACGCCGCGGAGGCGCTCGCGCTCTCCGCGTCGCTCGGCACGCGGCTCAACGAGGCGTGGGCGATCGAGGCGCTCGGCTCGCTCGAGCTCGCGCGAGGCGACGCCGCAGGGGCCGCCGAGATGTTCGATCGGCTCGGCGGGCTGCTGGCCGAGCTCGGCATCACCGACCCGGACATGTCCCCGGCGCCGGAGCTCGTCGAGACCCACCTGCGTCTCGGCCGGACCGACGAGGCGCGCGCGCTCGCCGCCGAGTTCTCGTTCAGCGCCGCGGCGAAGGGGCAGCCGTGGGCCTCGGCCCGGGCGTCGCGGGCAGAGGGCCTCGTCGCGTCGGGTGAGCGGTCCGGCGAGTGCTTCGAGCGGGCGCTCGAGGCACACGGACGCACGCTCGACGCGTTCGAGACGGCGAGAACCCGGTTGAGCTACGGGGAACGCCTGCGGCGCAGGCGCAGCCGCGTGCTCGCGCGCGAGCAGCTGCGCCGGGCGGCGGAGACGTTCGAGCGCCTCGGCGCCGTGCCGTGGGCCGAGCGCGCGCACGCCGAGCTGCGGGCGACCGGAGTGACCTCGCGACGGCGCGATCCGACGACGGTCGACGAGCTGACGCCGCAGGAGCTCCAGATCGCGCTGCTGCTGGCCGGGGGGCGGACCACGCGCGAGGCGGCGGCGGCGCTGTTCCTCAGCCCCAAGACGATCGAATACCACCTGGGCAACGTCTACCGGAAGCTCGGGGTCCATTCGCGCGACGCGCTCGCGCGGTCGCTGCGGGACGTGGCCGGAGCCGCGCCCCGCGCGGAGTGAGCGCCGCCGCGGCCGTGGCCGGTCCGGCGTGCCGCCCGAGCCCCACGGTCTAGCATGGCCTTCCCCTGGGCCACACCATCCTCATAGCGGCCGGCGCCGGCGTCCACTCCACTGTCCACGCCCGCGCCGTGGCCCACCACCTGCGGCGCCCGGTGCTGCACCACCACCGGGTGAGTCGCGCGCACTACATCCACCTGCCGATCCTCTCGCACCTCAGGGTCCACGGCCCCGCGCTCGACTACGTCGGCCTGCTGGCGCTGACGGTACTCAGCGGCATCGGCGTGAACGGGTTCGGCGAGGCCGCGCTGATCGCCGCGGGGGTGTACGTCGCGAACCACCATCTCTCGATCGCGCCGGTGATCCTGATCGCGACCGCAGGCGGGGCGCTGGGAGGGATCGCCGGCTTCGTCGTCGCCAAGCACGCGGGGCGGAGAATCCTGACGGCGCCGGGACCGCTCGCGCGCCTGCGGCGGCGGATGCTGAGGCACAGCGAGGAGGTCTATCTCCACTACGACTCACTGGCGATCCTGCTGACGCCGGCGTGGGCGGCGGGCATCCACTCGGCCCGGTGGAGGAAGTTCCTGCTGCTGAACCTCGCGTCGGCGCTGATCTGGGCGAGTGCGCTCGGGCTCGGGGCCTACTATCTCGGCCCCCGGATCACGACGGAGTTCTCCGACGAGATCGGCTGGATCCTCGGCGGGGTCGCCGGCGCGCTGATCGTCTACTACCTGCTCCGCCGCACGTTGCGGCGGCCCTCACGCCGGCCGGGCCCCGGGTAGGCGCCGATCCGCACGAGCGGGGCCGGCGGCGGTAGGCTCACCGCAGGGACGCGGACCCGCCGCGCAAACACCGCTCTCCGGGGCGAGACGAAAGGCTCGAGTACCGATGGATGCTGACTACCTGAAGGAGATCCCACTGTTCTCCGGGCTCTCGGAGAAGGCGCTCAGGACGGTCGCCGTGTTCGCGAGCGAGACGTCGGTGTCGGAGGGGAAGCGCTTGGTGCACGAGGGCGACTACTCCTACGAGCTGATCGTGATCGACAGCGGCACCGCCGACGTCCTCAAGGACGGGCAGGTGATCGCCACGCTCGGGCCCGGCGACGTGTTCGGCGAGATGGGGATGCTGACCGGGGCGAAGCGCACGGCCGACGTGATCGCGACCTCGCGGATGCATCTGATCACGCTCAGCAAATGGGACCTGAAGCGGATCTCCGGCGAGATCGGAGAGCAGCTGCAGGCGCTCGTCGACGAACGCCGCGCCCGCGACGAGCAGCACGAGCAGGCCTAGCCCGCCGCGAGCGGCCTGCGGCCGAGCTCCGCGTCCGCCCACACGCGCCTCGACGCCTCGGCGCGGCCGGCGACCCCCAGCACGCGGTAGCTCCGCTCGAGATGCTTGTGCACGGTCCGCGGCGCGATACCGAGGAGCTCGCCGGCTTCGGGCGCCGAGCGGCCGGCGACGACGAGACGCAGAACCTGTGCCTGACGGTGCGTGAGCCCGAGCGCCTCCAGCGCCCGGAGCGGCAACTCCGGGCTGTCGCCGGCGGCCAGCCGCGAGTGCGAGAGGGCGTTGCGGTAGATCTGGATCAGGTACGGCCGCGCGAGGTTCAGGAGGTCCCGCTCGCGTGCGGTGAAATCGCGGCGGCTGCGGCTCAGCGAGGCGCCGAGGATCCGATCGGCGTTGGACGGGAGGGTGAACGCGACCTGGTACTCGACGTCGAGGTGGCGGTAGACGTGACGGTAGACGTCGAGGCGATGGAACTCGCTACGCGTGACGAGATCGGAGATCCGCGTCGCGCGCCCGTCGCGGGTCCTCAGGAAGTAGCCGGCGATCGGGTTCTCCGGCGCATAGCGGGCGAACACGCGGTGCATCGAGGCCGGCAGCGGCGGGTCGCTCATCGAGATCGTGCGCGGCAGGTCGGCCGGCACCTCGTTCAGAGCGGTCCAGTCGGAGGGGACCGCCTGACGGAGCGTCTCGATCAGACCGCGCGAGAGCTCGTCGAGCTCGAGCAGGCCGATCAGCTCCCCGACGAGCGAGAGCACGCGCTTGTCGAGGCTCGTCGCGATCGTTCGGATCGTACTGGTCGTCCGTGGCGATCACGCCGGTGGGGGCGATCGGCTCCGGACCGGCCGGCCCGCGTTAGATTCCGGCTGTGCGCGTCCGTTCGGCCCTGCTCTGCGCAGCCTCATCGCTGATGCTGCTCGGCGGCGGCGGCTCGCCCGCGGCCGCCCGCCCGGCGCGGGTCGCGTCGTCGCCGGGCGGGCGGGCACGCTACTACCTGTCGCTCGGCGACTCGCTCGCGCAGGGGATGCAGCCGAACGCGGCGGGTCTGACGGAGAACACGAACCGGGGGTATGCCGACCAGCTCTACGCGATCGAGCGCCGCAGGATCCCGGGACTGCGTCTGGTCAAGCTCGGCTGCGGCGGCGAGACGACGAGCAGCTTCCTGACCGGGCACGGCAACGAAGGGGACGCGCTGCTGCTCGGCTGCCGCCCGGCCGGCGGCTCGCAGATGAAGGCCGCGGAAGCGTTCCTGCACGCGCACCGGCGCCGCGGCGAAGTGGCGCTGGTGACGATCGACATCGGCGCCAACGACGTCGACGGCTGCGTCAGCGCCTCGGGCGTGGAAGAACGGTGCGTGATCGAGGGCGCCGCTCGCGTCAGCGCCAACCTGCCTGTGATCCTGCGCCGGCTCCGCAAGGCCGCGGCGCCCGGCACGCCGATGGCGGGGATGACTCTCTACGACCCCTTCCTGGAGCTGTACCTGAACCCTTCGACGCGCAGCGAAGCGCTGTCCAGCGTGGGCTACGCGCGCAACGTCAACGAAGGGCTGGCGACGATCTTCCGTGGCGCGGGGTTCGAGGTCGCGCGCGTCGATGACGCGTTCCAGACGTACGACCTTTCGCGGAGCGCCTCGCTGCCCGGGGTGGCGGGTCCGGTACCGGTCGCGGTCGCGAGGCTCTGCGCGCTGAGCTGGATGTGCGCGCCGGCGCCGCGCGGGCCGAACATCCACGCCGACGCGGCGGGATACGGCGTGATTGCGAGGGCGTTCGCGGCGGTGCTCGGAGGTCTTTAGAGCGCGAGCGTCAGGCGATGCCGGGTGATGCGGCTCGGCTGGCCGCTGCGCACGGTCCTCGAGACGAGCGTCGCGGTCAGCCGCTTGTGCTTGCGCAGCAGCTTCGCGCCGCCGCGCGAGAGCTTGACCTCGGCGGCGATCGTCTGCAGGGGCGCGAGCTCGACCGTCGTGCGCCCGATCACCTGCGTGCGCGCGGTGCGCGCCGAGCTCGAGTTGGCGACCGGCGGATACCCCGACACGGTCAGTTCCTCGTCGGCGCTCACCGCGAACGGGTTGGTGTTCGTGAGCGTGACCGGTATGCCCTCGTTCGTGCCGCCGTCCGGCTCCTCGGTCGCCTCCGTGAGGGACCCGTCTTCAGCGAGGACCACCGAATGGGGCGTGTAGCTCGACGCTCCGGACGAGGGCTTGAACGAGGAGTCGCCCGAGTAGTGAGCCGTCACGGGCGGCGGCTCGCCGGGCATCAGGTCGGCCGAGGGGAGGTAGGAGACCGTGCAGCTCGAGATGCCGGGCGATCCGGGGGTCGCGGCCAGCGCGCAGCTCGAGCCGACGGTGCCAGAGGTCGCCGCGAACGACACCGTGCCGGTCGGCGAGACGAGCTGCTTCACCCCGTAGCCCGCGACCTGTGCCGTGCATGTCGAGGTGTCCGGCGCGATCGCCGAGATCGTGCACTGGACGGCGGTGAAGCTCGACCCTGGACCCGACTTCTTTTCGGTCGGCGACGAGCTCCCGGTCCCGGCCTGGAGCGTCGCGGTCCAGGAGCCGGACTGACCGGCGTTGCTCGTCCACGAGCCGGACATCGTTTCGCCCGAGACGGTGCCGGTGAACGTCGCCACGTAGCCGGCTGCAAAGCTCGCTTCGTAGGTGGTGACGATGCTCACGCTGCTGCCGCTGTGGCTGCCGCTGATGACCGCGAACGACCGGCCTTCCGGCAGCACCGCCTTGCCGCTCAACGCGCCGCCGCTGTCGGTGATCACGAAGTCCTGGGCGGCTGCGCCGCCGGCGCCGCAGCAGTCCCACGTTCCGCTGATCCCGCCGGCGGCGCCGGCCGGCGCGACCGCGATCGCCAGCGTTGCGAGCGAAGCGGCGACCACCGAGACGGCGAGTCCTCTCAACGATGCCCCCATCGTGGCGCGCAGTCTAACCGGCGTCACGGCGCCTGGGATCGTGACTCGTCGCTAGGCCGGCCGCGCGGCGGCGAGCATCAGCTCGGCGCCGTTAGACCTCGCGACGTCTCCAGCGACGAACCCGACGGTGATCTCGAGACCCCCTTCGGGCCGCGCTCGAGCCTGCAGCTCGGCGCCGTGCGCATCGGCGATCGCGCTGACGATCGACAGGCCGAGCCCGTGGCCGTCGGCCCCGGTCACGCGCGCGGTCCCGATCCGCTGGAACGGGCGGAACAGCCGCTCGACTTCGCTCGCCGGCACGACCGGGCCGCTGTTCGACACCGTGAGGACGGCGCGCCCGGCGATCGCCGCGGTGTCGACCCTCACCCAGCCGCCCTCGACGTTGTGCTGCATCGCGTTGTCGACGAGGTTCGCGACGAGCCGCTCCGCGAGGCGCTCCTCGCCACTGGTGGGGGCGCTCTCGAGCGTGCCTTCGAGTGCCAGGCCCCGGGCCGCCAGGTCCGGCTCTCGCGCGGCGACGGTCTCGCCCACCAGCCGGCCGAGGTCGAACGGCTCCTCTCGTTCGAGTCCGCGCTCGCTGCGCGCCAGCGCCAGCAACGCATCGATCATCCGCTCCTGCTGCTCGCCGATCGCCAGCACGCGCTCGCACGTCGCGCGCAGCGTCTCGTTGCTCGCGCGCGGATCGGCGAGCGCGACCTCGACGACGGCGCGCTCGAGCGTCAGCGGGGTGCGCAGCTCGTGGGACGCGTTGGCGACGAACTGGCGCTGGGCCTCGAACGATCGCTCCAGCCGCTCGAGCAGCTCGTCGAAGGTGTCGCCGACCTCGCGCAGCTCGTCCCGCGGCCCGCGCAGCGCCAGACGGCGGTGCAGGCTCTTGGCGGAGATCGCCCGCGCCGTCTTCGTGATCGTCTGCAGGGGCCGGAGCAGCCGGCCGGCGAGGAACCAGCCGAGGCCCAACGAGAGGCTCGCCACGATCGCCAGGGCGATGCCGAGGTCGACGAGCAGCCTGTGCATTTCTTCGCTGTGCTGCTGGCGACCGAGCGCTTCGAGTTTGCGCGCCTGCGCCTGCGCCTGGTTGAGCGTCAGGACCTGCAGCTTGTGCGCCTGAGCCTGCGCCTGATCGGGGGTCAGCAGACCCCCGCCCGGGAATTCGAACCCCTTCGCACCCAGCCGTGGCAGGGCGACCGGGCCTTCGTAGCCTTTTTCGCCTCCGCTCCGCTGGGCGCTGCCGTATGCGGCCCTGCCGGCGACCGCGGCGGGCCCGCCCACACACACGCGTTTGGCCGACGCTCGGCTTTCCGTCTGCACGTGCCCTTTCGAGACGGAGAGCCCGGAGCCGCAGGGAACGTCGCGCAGGACGACCTGGAGGGTGACGTTGTTGCCGCGGGGCCCTTTCACGACCGCGCCGCTCGCGGTGACGCCCGCGGAGTAGTTGGGGCTGCGCGCCGTCTGTCCGACGAGCACGTAGGTGGTCGCAAGCAGCGCGCAGCCGGAGACCATGAAGACGCCTCCGTAGAGCAGCGTGAGGCGGAGCCGCACGGTGCGGCGAGGAAGCCGCAGCCATCGGGCTCTCGTGCGAGCGGGCGGCGAGCCCGGTGCGGTCGTCGGGTCCTCGCTCATCTCAGATCCTGTATCCACCCCGTGGCACGGTCTCGATCACCGGCGGCTCGCCGAGCTTCGCCCGCAGGCGCCTGATCGTCACCTTGACCGTCGTCGTGAAGGGGTTCGCGTTCTCGTCCCACACACGTTCGAGCAGCTCCTCGGCCGACACCACGCGGCCCCCCGCAGCGAGCAGATACTCCAGCAGCGCGAGCTCCTTCGGTGTCAGCGCGAGCGTTGCGCCGGCGCGCGTGGCGACGCGGTGCGCGGGGTCCACGCGCAGGTCGCCGCGTTCGAGCACGGGCTTGCGGGGTGAGCCCGTTCGGCGGCCGAGCGCGCGGATGCGGGCGACGAGCTCCGCAAACGCGAACGGCTTCGGCATGTAGTCGTCCGCGCCGATCTGCAGGCCGCCGACGCGGTCTTCGATCGACCCGGCGGCGGTGAGCATCAGGATCCGGCTGTCGCGTTCGTCTTCGACGAGCGAGCGGCACACTTCGTCGCCGCTCACGTCGGGCAGGTCGCGGTCGAGCACGAGCACGTCGTAGTCGGTGACGGCGACGTGCGCGAACGCCTCACGGCCGTCGTGGGCGAGATCGACGGCGATGCCTTCGCGGCGGAGCCCGACGGCGAGCGTCTGCGCCAGCTCCTTGTGGTCCTCGACCAGCAGCACCCTCATACGTCGTTCCCCATGCTGGCAGGTTGTCGGAGCGGCGGTTACAGACCGGTGACAGAACCAGTCACCACGCCGTAACCACGGCACGCGTACAACCGCTCCCATGAAGCTCGCACACAGGTGTGCTCGGCAGCGCGTCGCGCCCGGAGCGCTCGCGCCCTTGCTCGCCGCCCTGCTGCTGGCGGGCTGCGGCGGCTCCGCGGCCGGCTCCCGGGTCGCGCATCTCGGCGCGAGCACGGGCCCCGGCTCGGCGACCGGGTCCGCGGGCGCGAGCAGCGGCTCGCAGTCGCCCGAAGCCGCGGCGCTCGCATACGCGCGCTGTATGCGTTCGCACGGCGTGCCGAGCTTCCCCGACCCGTCGCCGGGCGGCGACTTCGAGCTCGACAGCGGCTCCGGGGTGAACCCAGCATCGCCCGTGTTCAGGACGGCACAGGGAGAGTGCAAGGCCCTGGCGCCGAACCTCGGCGGCCCTCCGTCCGTCACCCACCCGTCCGCGCCGGTGCTGGCGAGGTTCCTCGGGATCGCGCAGTGCATGCGCCGCCAGGGCATCGGCGGCTTCCCCGACCCGCGGACGTCTGTCCCCGCCGACCCGTTCGGCGCGGCGGGCGCCGGCGTGATCAGCGACATCGAAGGCGTGATCTTCGTCTTCCCGCACTCGCTCGACGTGCAATCGCCGCAGTTCACGCGCGCGGCGGCGGCGTGCGCGTTCCCCTTGCACAACCACTGATCGGCCCGGCCGGAGGCGGCTCAACCAAAGGAGATGAAGAGATGACGAAAACGAAGATCACCTCGGTCGTGCTCACAGGCGCAGCCCTCGTGCTCGCCGGGTGCGGCAGCGCGTCCTCAGGCCCGGGCGTCGCCCACCTCGGGGCGGACGCATCCTCCGGCTCGAAACCCGCCGGCGGCGGCGGCTCCCCCGCCGAAGTCGGCGCCGTCAACCAGCAGAAGATGGTCGCGTACGCGCAGTGCATGCGCAGCCACGGCGTGCCCGAATTCCCCGAACCGACCGAAGGGCGCCTGGTCGTGCACAGCAGCGACCGGAACGGCAAGGCGACGGGGGTCGACCCGGGCTCGCCGGCGTTCGCCGCGGCGCAGAAGGCGTGCGGGAAGCTCGCGCCCGCCGGTCTCGGCCACTCCGTCTCGCCGCAGCAGCAGAAACAGATGCAGGAAGGCGCGCTGAAGATGTCGGCGTGCATGCGCTCTCACGGGGTTCCCAACTTCCCCGATCCGAAGTTCTCGGGCAACTCGGTGCAGATCAAGATCTCGCCCGCGAGCGGCGTCGATCCCAGCTCGCCGGTCTTCCAGGCCGCGCAGAAGGCCTGCCAGTCGAAGACCCCCGGGCTCCCTGCGGAAAAGGGCGGTCCGACCGAAGGCGGGTTCGGCACCAGCGGCGGACCGAAGGGCGAATGACGGTGCGCACCCGCAGCGAGCCCTCCGCGCCGGCCGCGCGCCTGCGCGGGCGTGCGGCGCTCGCCGGCCTTGCGCTGGCGGCGGTCGCGATCGCGCTGATCGTCGCCGATCCGTTCGCCGGCGCCGGCAGGCGGGGCGGCGGTCTCGCGGACAACGCGAGCGGCACGTCGCTGGCGACGGTGAGGATGCAGTCGATCTCGCAGCAGATGCAGGTCAGCGGCACGCTCGGGTACTCCGGTTCGGCGAGCATCCGCGTGCCCGCGGGCACCGCTCCCGCGGCCGTGCAGCAGGCGAGCGATCAGGTGGCGAACATGGGGGCGATGCTCGCGACCGCGCGAGCGACGCTGGCGGCGGACGTGGTCGCGCTCGCGAACCACCGAGCGACGGCGGCCTCGGCCCGGGCGAAGGAGCAGGTCGAATGCGCGGGTGCGGGCGCCGCCGAAGCGGCGTCCGCCGGCTCGGGCGACGAAGGCGCCTCGCCGAGCGCCGGCGCCTCGGGCTCGTGCGCCGGCGACGTGCAGGCAGTCTCGCTGGCCGTGCAGGGCGTCACCAGCGCGACCGCGAAGGTCGTCGGCGACCGTACGCAGGTCTCCTCCGCGGAGAAGCAGCTCGCGAGCGCCGAATCGAGCCTCGCGACGGCGCGCTCCTCGGCCGCGCTCTACGGGCAGAGCTCGACCTTCACGGCGCTGCCGTCGGTGGGGCAGGTCGTCGGGCGCGGGCAGAGCCTGTACGAGATCGGAGGCCAGCCGGTGCTGCTGCTGTACGGCGCCGTGCAGCCGACGCGCGCGTTCCGGGCCGGGATGTCGCCGGGGCGCGACGTCGGCGAGCTGAACGCGAACCTGACCGCGCTCGGCTACGGCAGCGGGCTCGAGGGCGCGAGCTTCTCGGCGGCGACCGAATCCGCGATCCGCCGGCTGCAGGCCGCTCGCGGCGCCTCGGTGACGGGCGAGCTGCTGCTCGGCTCCGTGGCGGTCGAGCACGGAGCGGTGCGCATCACGAGCGTCACGCCGACGGTCGGCGCGAGCGTGATGCCGGGCCCCGTGCTGTCGACGACGTCGACCGGCCGCCAGGTCAAGCTCGCGCTCGACGCCTCCCAGCAGGGCAGCGTCAAGGTCGGCGACGAAGTCTCGATCACGCTCCCCGACAACGGGACGACGCCCGGCCGGATCACGTACGTGTCGAGCGTCGCGACCACGCCCTCGAGCTCCGGCAAAGGCGCCGGCGAAGAAAGTGCGCCGACCGTCGAAGTCGATGCGACCCCGACCGACCCGGCCGCGACCGGCCGCCTCGACGAAGCGCCGGTCAACGTGCAGATCACGACCGAACGCGTCCCGAATGTGCTCGCGGTGCCGGTCGCGGCGCTGCTCGCGCTGTCCGGCGGCGGTTACGCCGTGGAGGTCGCCGAAGGCCGGCTGCACCGCCTGATCGGGGTCACGGTCGGGCTGTTCGACGACGCCGAAGGGGTCGTGCAGGTCAGTGGTCGGGGCCTGTCCGCGGGCCAGCGGGTGGTGGTCCCGGCGACATGACCGGCGAGCACGAAGACCTCGCCGGCGGCGGCGCGGTCGATCGCGATCGTGCCGTGCTCGAGCTGCGCGACGTCAGCAAGGTGTACGGCTCCGACCCGCCCGTGTACGCGCTTCGCGACGTCAGCTTCGCTGTGAGCGAGGGCGAGCTGGTCGCGATCGTCGGGCCGTCGGGCTCGGGCAAGACGACGCTGCTGCACGTGATCGGCACCCTCGAGCGTCCCAGCGCGGGGGCGGTCTCGATCACAGGCCTCGACGCCGCGAGGCTGAGCGATCGAGAGCTCGCGGCGCTCCGCGCCACGCGCGTCGGCTTCGTCTTCCAGCAGTTCTTCCTGGCGGAGCACTCGACCGCGCTGGAGAACGTCGCCGACGGGTTGCTGTACGCCGGCGTCGCCGTCGCCGAGCGACGCGAGCGAGCCGCCGCGGCGCTCGCACGAGTCGGGCTCGCCGAGCGCGCCGGGTTCCGCCCGAGCAAGCTGTCGGGGGGCGAGCGCCAGCGCGTCGCGATCGCGAGGGCGCTCGTCGGCCGCCCCGCGATCGTGCTCGCGGACGAGCCGACCGGCAACCTCGACAGCGCGTCCGGCGCCGGCGTGCTCGAGCTGCTGGAAGAGCTGAACGCTCAGGGCGCGACGATCCTCGTGATCACCCACGACCACGACCTCGCGGTCCGCCTGCCCCGCCAGGTCCAGGTCCTCGACGGGCAGATCGTCGCGGACACCTCGGCGGGAGCGAGGTGAAGCGATGATCGTCCGCGGACGGCGAACGCGCCGCGCGGGGGCGATCTCGCTCGTGCTCGCTTCGGCGCTGAGCGCGTGCGCGACCGTTCCGGCGCTCGCAGCGGGAGAAGGCGGCCTCTCCGAAGCGGGAGCTCCGGGCTGCCCCTCGCGCAACCCGCCCGACCAGCTGACGCTCGTCGCGGGCACGCCGCAGACGACCGGGCTCTACACCCCCTTCGCCGGCGCCCTGCAGGTCGCGTTCACGAACAGCGACGGCTGTGCGGTGACCGGCGCGGCGGGCACGCAGGTGACGTTCAGCGCTCCTGCCGCCGGCGCGTCCGGACGCTTCTCGGCGAGCGGCTCGAACACGGCGACTGTCGGCGCCGACGCGAACGGCAGCGTGATGGCGCCGACCTTCACCGCCGACGGCACGCCGGGCAGCTATACGGTCACCGCCGTCTCGCAGTACGGCTCGGTGTCCTTCTCGCTCACGAACACGGCGGCCGGGGAGCCGGCGACCCTCAGCGCGGTCTCGCCGGAGCCAGGCTCGGCGACGGTCGGCGATCGTTTCGCGCACCCGCTGCAGGTCAGGGTGCTGGACTCCGCGGGCGACCCGGTCGCCGGCGCGAGCGTCACCTTCACGCTCGCACCCGGCATCGCCGGCACCTGCGGCGGAGCTGCAGCCGGTGCGAGCTTCGCGGGCGGCGGCACGCAGGCGACCGTGACGAGCGACTCGGGCGGGCTGGTCACGTCCCCGGCCTTCACCGCGGGTGCCGCCGCGGGTGCCTTCAGCGCGACCGCCTCGCTCTCGAGCGGGGGTGCGGGCGGCGCCGAAGGCGCCGGCAGGAGCGGAGCGCCGACGGTCGCGCCGATCGCCTTCGGGCTCGCCGACCTCGCCGGCCGGCCGGCGAAGCTGGTGCCCGGCGTCGGCGCGACGCAGTCCGCTCCCGCCGGATCGGCGTTCGCGGTCAGGCTCGCGGTCACCGTCACCGACGCCGACAAGAACCCGGTGCCGGGCGCGCTGGTGAGCTTCGAGGCGCCGCGATCGGGTGCGGGCGGTCGCTTCACGATCCGCGCTCGTCGCAGGCGCATCCGGTACTCCCGGCGGGTCGAGGTCAGGACCGGCGCCTGCGGCGTCGCGGTCGCTCCGAGCTTCTCCGCCGGCCGCGAGCCGGGCGGGTACATCGTCGAGGCCGGCGCGGCGCACGCCCGCCCGGTGGCGTTCGCGCTCGTCAACGAAGCCCCCGGATCGTGAGCGCCGCGGTGGCGCTGACGCCCGCCAGGCTGCGCGGCGCGGATCTCGCGCGCGTTGCGAGCGTCGGCCTGCGGACGCGGCGGCTGCGAGCGGGGCTGTCGGCGCTGGGGATCGCGATCGGGGTCGCCGCGATCGTCGCGGTGCTCGGATTGTCCGCCTCGAGCCAGGCCGGGCTGCTCGAAGAGATCGACCGGCTCGGCACGAACCTGCTGACCGTCGCCAACGGCCAGAGCTTCGCGGGCAAGACCGCCGAGCTGCCGCTGAGGGCGCCGGCGATGATCGCCCGCATCGGCCCCGTCGAAAACGTGGCGGAGACGGGCAAGGTCGAAGGGAAGGTCTACCGCACGCCGCTGATCCCCGAAGTGGACACGAACGCCCTGGAAATCGAGGCGGCGAGCCTCGGGCTGCTGCACACGCTCGGCGCCGACGTCGCGCAGGGCCGCAACCTCAACGCGGCGACGGCCCAGGAGCCGGTCGCCGTGCTCGGCGCGGCGGCCGCGCAGCGCCTGGGCGTCGACCGCATCTACCCCGGCGAGCGAATCTGGGTGGCGAACCAGTGGTTCTACCTCGCCGGGATCCTCGGGCCGTCGGTGCTGACGCCCGAAATCGAAAGCTCGGTGCTGGTCGGCTTCGGCGCAGCGGAGCGCTACCTGCATTTCAACGGCCATCCCAACACCGTCTACGTCCGCGCTGAGAACAGCCAGGTCGCCGCGGTGCAGTCGGTGCTCGCGGCGACGGCCGATCCCGAAGCGCCGAACGAAGTGAACGTCAGCCAGCCGTCGGCGACACTGACCGCGCGCGCCGACGCGCAGAGCGCGCTGAACGGGCTGTTCCTCGGGCTCGGCGCCGTCGCGCTGCTGGTCGGGGCGGTCGGCGTCGCGAACATCATGGTGATCTCCGTGCTCGAACGGCGCTCGGAGATCGGCCTGCGCCGGGCGCTCGGCGCCACGCGGGGGCAGATCCGCGCGCAGTTCCTCTCCGAAGCGGTCCTGCTGGCGCTCGGCGGCGGCGCCGTCGGCATCGCCGCGGGGGCGATCGCGACCGCGATCTACGCGGCGACGAAGGGGTGGACGGTCGTCGTGCCGACCGTCGCCTGGGCCGGAGGGTTCGGCGCGGCGCTGCTGATCGGCGCGGTCGCGGGACTCGTCCCGGCGCTGCGGGCGGCGCGGCTGTCGCCGACCGAGGCGCTGCGGACGGTCTGAGGGCGCGCTTCAGCGCGCGTGCGCCGTGTCCGCGCCCCAGCCGCGCGAAGCCTCGTCGGCGTCGATCAGCGAGCCGTGATCCAGGGTGAGGAACGCCTCGACGACGTTCGGGTCGAACTGCCGGCTCGCCCCGCGTTCGATTTCCCCGATCGCCTTGGCGACCGGCTCGGCCGCCTTGTAGGGGCGCGCATGCACGATCGCGTCGAACACGTCGGCGACCGCGACGATCCGCCCGGCGAGCGGGATCTGCGTGCCCGACAGCCCGGCCGGGTAGCCGCGCCCGTCCCAGCGCTCGTGGTGGGTGAGCGCGATCTCTGCGGCCGTGCGGAGGATCGGGCTCTCGCTGCCGCCGAGGATCTTCCCGCCGATCGTGGTGTGGGCGCGCATCGTGACGAGCTCCTCGGGCGTCAGGCGCGAGGGCTTGAGCAGGATGCCGTCGGGGATGCCGATCTTGCCGACGTCATGAAGGGGGGCGGCGCGGACGATCAGGCCGACCCATTCGGCATCCAGGCCGAGCTCGACCGCGATCAGCCCCGAGATCCTGGCGACCCGCTCGGTGTGGCGGTGCGTCTCGTCGTCGCGGTACTCGCTGACGAGCGCCAGCCGCCGCAGGTTCTCGAGTCGCGCGGAGCTCAGTTCCGCCAGCGTGCGCCGGTGCGCGGTGACGTCCGAGAACGACGACAAGGCGGCGTCGGGGTAGCGGCACGACGGGTGATAGAGGGCACGGGTGTTCACCGACAGCCACCGGATCTCCCGGTCCGGGCGGGCGACGCCCAACAGCACGCCGCTCGAGTCGCGGCCGGTCCTCAGCACCTCGAGCGAGGGCAGCTCGAGCCGCTCGTAGGGGACTCCGTCGCCGCGCACGAGGCTGATCGCGCCGCCGGGCCGCTCTGCGTCTTCGAGCTCGCGAGCGCTGAGGCCGAGCATCCGTTCGCCGCTCTCGTTGAGCGTCGTGATGCGCCCGTCGGAGGCGCGGAGCAGCACGCCCTCGGCGAGGGAGTCGAGCACCGTCGCGGCGTCGGCGGCGTCCACCTGCCCGGATCGCGCGGTCACGGGGCGGTGGTGCGCGACCGCGGGAAGCGGCAGGATCGAGGGGCGGGTGCTCCCGCGGCGCAGGGTACGCAGCGGCCTGTAAGAGCGGGTGGTGGCAAGCATCTCCGGTTGGGGGTCGGTGTCGAGGGCAATGAGGAGTTTTTCCCCGCGCACCCGGCGCGAACCGGACGTGGACCTCTGGCCGGTTGACATCGACGGGCGGCACCGTTCCCAGTTGTCTATCGGGCCCGTCGCACCGAACCCGGATATCAACATGCTCGAACGATCGTGGGTTATGCTCGGCGCGCGCTCTGAGGGGAGCGCGCCTTCCGGCGACGCCACGGTGGGGCCGCGACCGGAAGCGGGCAAGGATCGACGGAGGGAGGGCTCCGATGGATACCGATCGCAGCGTCAGCCGGAAGCCGCGCGGCTTCGCAAACCCGCGACCTCCGGCGGGCCCGTTTCAGCAGCGGGCGTCGCGGCCGCCCGGTGGCGCGCGCTTCGTCCGGGTTCGGCCGCCGGGCAGGTCGGCGACGTAGATCGAGCAGCCTTGTCCTGAGCCGCCTCCACGCAATCGCCGTGGATCGCGGCGTCGCGGGCGGCGAACACGCTCTACGTGGAGGTCGGTTACGAAGGGACTTCGGTGCCCTCGACCGGCGGCGGCGGCGCCTCGGACGTGCCGCACCTCGCCACGTGCCGACGCCTGTCCCCGGAGGCGGCTGATCGTTCGGCCGTGCGCCCGGGTTGCCGACGACGAGACCGCCGCGTTGGGGAAGAAGGCGGCGAGCGCCGGTGGTGCCGGCCTCGGTCTTCGCGGCCGGCGCTTCGGCCATTTCGGCGAGGAAGATGCCCTCGATCCCGGTCAGGGTGGTGGTACCGCGATCGCCTTCTCGACGGCCGCGGGGGGGCGGCTGCCGTATCTCGTGAACACGCAGCCGAGCACGCCGTGTTCAGCTCGCAGGAGCGGATCGGCTGCACGCAGAGCCGCGCCGGCCGTTGTCACCGGTCCGTTGTCCGGGTTCAGGATCGCCGTCGAGCCGGCGGCGCACCTCGCACATCGTCGCCCAGGGATCGGGTGACCCTTCCGGGGCGAAGTACGCGGGGACGACCTCGGAGGGGGCAGCGAGCGCCGCCGTTGGGCTTTGTGCGGCCTCCGGGTTTGTCACCGGGGGCCGCCAGGTCCGCCTGCGCCGTTTCGCAGCGCCGCCGCCAGCGCGCGCAGCTCGGACCGGTGCGAGGCGAGCATCCGGGAGAGGTTACGCGCCCGGACCCCTCGGGGATCCGGGCGCGCCCTGCGGCTGCCGGGGCGATCGCTCGCCCCGGCAACCGCCTACTGCAGCTTGCTGCGACCTTTCACCGTGTTCGGCCGGTCGACCACGGTGCCGGTGTTGTTCAGCACCTTCAGCGCGCCGGCGACCTGGTTGTTCTCGACGGTGACGCCACCGGCGTTGCTCTGCACCGTGAGGTTGCCGTCGAACGTGCCGTGCTCGACCACGACGCCCTGCGAGGCGTTCTTGATCGTCGCGCCCTTCGCGACCGTGATCCCCCCGCATTCGGAGGTGCCTTCACCGAGCACGAGGGCCCCGCTGGAGCCGTTCACGCTCAGCGAGCCGCCGATGCTCGAGTGGCAGACACGAAGCAGCGCCGGCTGCGCCGCAGCGAGGTTGCTCTCGAGCGTGCCGCCCTCGACATCGAGCGCGCCGCCGGCCTTGACTTTCACGGGACCGTCGACCTTCCCGCCGGGAGCGATCTCGACCGCTTCGCCGGACCGCACGACGAGCGGCCCGGTGACCGTGCCCGAGATCGTCACGTAGTAGCCGACGTGCGTCGTGCACGACCTCGTGGTTTCGAGCCCGAGGTTCGAGACCGCCGTACGCGTCACCGTCTGGTCTCCGGCTTTGCTCGTGTTGATCGGCACGCTGCCGCTCGGGTCCGTGCTCAGGCCCGAGTCCCCGTCGGAGGCCGTGACCGTCGCGTTCACGTTGGACGCCCCGATCGGGACCATCGCCGGGCAGGTGATTTCGAGTGACGGCGGGGTGGTTTCCACCTGGACCGTGGTGCATCCGGGTGTGGATTCGTTGCCCGCGAGGTCCCGCACCTTGCCGCACGCTTCGTGTGCGCCATCGGTGTTGAACGTCTCGGTGGCGGGGATCGATGCGGGATCGACGCCGCTGCCGAGGCTGCCGTCGGACAGGTTCGGGTCACCGTTCGAGCTGAACGCGACTTCGACGCTGCCCTTGTACCAACCGCCGTTGCCCGCGTATTCGGGCGGGCGGCTCGCGCTCGCCGTCGGCGCGTTCGGAGCGGTCTCGTCGACCTTCACCGGTTCCGACGGGTCCGACGGTTCGCTGTTCTGCGAGTGGCTTTCGTCGATCCCGATCACGCGGTAGACCGATGTGCCTTCCTGCTCACCGACCACCTGGTATTCGAGCGATTCGATGCCGCTCGCGACCGTCGTCCAGCTGTTCGTCGAGGCGTTGTGTGCCTCCAGCGTGTACGACAGGCCGAGGTGGGACATCGGGTTCGCGCCCGTCCACGCGAGCGTGAAGTCGCCCGTGTCGTTGGGCGTCGAGCCCGAGCTCAACGCCGGGGCTCCCGGCTTCGGGTAGCCGACGGTCGTCGAGCACGATTCCGTCGTTTCCAGGCCGACGTTCGAGACCGCGGTCGCGCTGACCGTCTTCACGCCCGCGGTTTCGGTGTCGATCGGCACCGTCCCGCTCGCTTCGCTCGCGAGCCCCGACCGGTCATCCGATGCCGTGTAGCTCGCGGTCACACCTTTCTGGCCGACTTCGGCAGTCGCCGGGCAGGTGATTTCGAGTGACGGCGGGGTGGTTTCCACCTGGACCGTGGTGCATCCGGGTGTGGATTCGTTGCCCGCGAGGTCCCGCACCTTGCCGCACGCTTCGTGTGCGCCATCGGTGTTGAACGTCTCGGTGGCGGGGATCGATGCGGGATCGACGCCGCTGCCGAGGCTGCCGTCGGACAGGTTCGGGTCACCGTTCGAGCTGAACGCGACTTCGACGCTGCCCTTGTACCAACCGCCGTTGCCCGCGTATTCGGGCGGGCGGCTCGCGCTCGCCGTCGGCGCGTTCGGAGCGGTCTCGTCGACCTTCACCGGTTCAGAGGCTTCCGACGCTTCGCCTTCGCCGCCTTCGTTGCCCTCGGTCACGCGGTAGCTCCACGTTCCTTCACCCTCCGGGGCGCCGGACGTGAACGCGTATTCGGGGCTCGTCAGGCTGCTCGCAACCGTGCTCCAGCTGCCGCTCGCGTTCTTGTGCTGCAGCGTGTAGCTGGGTTCGGCCGCGGCCTGCTTCGATTCCCACGCGAGTGTGAACACCCCGTTGTCGTTCGGTGTCGCACCGGACTTCAGGTGCGGTGCCGTGGGTGGGGCGGGGGCGACGTTGCGCGCCAGCGTGTAGGACGGCGGCAGGTACTTCGGTAGCGGCTTGGTGACGAACCCTTCGTCGCTGCCCGCCGCTTCGATCGTCGGGACCCGCAGTTCGAGGTTGCGCACCTTGATCGATGCGGCGCTCGAGGTCGTGCTCGTGGAGGTGCGCGCGTAGGCCGAGTCCTGGATCAGCAGCTGCAGCTTCAGGATGTGACCCGCTTCGACCTTCCACGCCTGCGGGTGGAGCTGGAAGACCTGCTTGGTGAAGCCGCCTTCCGGGTTGATCGGCCGGTAGATCGCTCGCGCGATCAGCCGCTGCTTGCCGGTGCCGCCGGTTTCGACGTCCAGCAGGCGGGCGATCACCTGGTCGTTCTTGATCGGCGTCGAGAATTCGCCGACCACGGTCGGCGAGCCGGCGACGGTGAAGCCGCCCGTCGGCGCCGCGATCGTCTTGTACGTGGCCGCCGAGGCGTTTTCGCCGTTCGCTTCGGTCGTGCAGACCGTGCCCGAGGTGAACGCGGTTTTCGGAGCCGTCCCGGGCGCTTCGATCGTCTGTTCCGTGGCGCCGGTCACGTTCACTTCACCGGCGGCCAGTGAGGCCCAGTTGTTCGCCTTGTAGGTGACGCCCGTTGTCGTGGTTTCAGCCGAGCACGCGCTGGTGATGGCTGTAACACCGCCCTGCGCGTGAGCCGGTTCGCCGCCCTGACCCCGGACGTAGTATTCGAACCATTCGTTCTGGGCCGTGTTCAGCGCCGCGACCTCGGCCGCCGAGGGCGAGCTCGCAGAGCGCGGGTTGTGACCGAAGTCGAAGTCGAACAGCTGGACCGGTGCGTGCGGGAACGCCGCCCTGATCTTGTTGTAGTAGTCGACGGCCTGGTCGACGGGGAACAGGTCGTCGTTCCAGCCGTTCTGCAGCAGCGCCGGCGCCGGCGCCTCGGACAGGTTCGTGTAGTAGGCGCCGTGGTTCACCAGCTGCCGTTCCTGCTGTTCGGCGAGCGGGCTCGTATACGGGCCGCCGGTCTGGTCGAGTTCGTAGTATTCGGTGATCGCGGCTTCCGGTTCCTCGGGCTTCGCCTGGTAGTAGGCGCCGCCGATCAGCTGGCCTCCGAGGTACAGGCTTTCGTTCCAGTTGCGCTTCTCGACGCCGAATTCGTGGTTGCCGAGCACGCCCGAGTAGGGCGCTTCGGTCACGTAGTCGAGGTTGCTGCCATTCGGCGCAAGCGACTGCGCGAAGTCCGTCCACTCCCATTCCGGCGCGGTCGCGGCGATTTTCATGGCTTTGCCTTTCGGGCTCGTCCACGGGATCAGTTCGCCGTTGAGCAGTTCGACGCGGTCCTTCAGCGACCCGAGCTCGACCGACATGCCGCCGCCGTAGCTCTCGCCGATCGCGCCGATCTGCTGGGGGTTGACGACGCCTTCGTCTGCGAGCAGCCCGAGCATGTACTGGGCGTCGCGTACTTCGTAGCGGCGGCTCATCAGGTGGATGTAGCCGTGTTCACACCCGGCTTTCGTTTTTTCGGAGGACTTGCAGGAGCCGCCCCATCCGCGGTCGCTCATGCTGAACACCGCGTATCCCAGTTTCAGCCAGCGCTGCGCCTGGGCGCTCGACGGCAGGATCTTGGATCCGTCCCACGGCTGGTAGATGCCGACGACCGGGTAGTTGTTGTCCGATCCGGTCGGCGCCGGGAAGCCGACGGTGACGTCGATCGGCGTGCCGTCCCAGGTCGGGACGGTGGTTCCCGTCGTGGTTCCGCACCAGCGCTGACCGGCGTTGGCGCCGGTCTGTTCGGCGCAGCTGACTTTGCCTTCGAACACCGAGGTGATCGCCGCCCCGGCCGCCGCCGGGACGATCAGCGCCGTCAGCAGCGCCGCGAAGATGATGAGCCCGTGCAGGCGTGTGCGCCCGCAGGCCGATGAGAAGCCTTGCCCCATGTCGTGTCCCCTCCTGTCAGCGGAGGCGACCTCATGCACGCGTCCGGCGTCCGCCGGCCGCAGCCTCCCCTCAGTGGCGCGACCCTAACAGGATCCTTATGAAGCGGTCAGGACCCTGCTCGGGCCGGCGTTCGGCCTGCGCGCTCAGCGTGCGGCTGCGCGTGTGCGCCGCCGGGGGGGTCGCCTGCCACGAGCGCCCGGCTTCTCGCGGCGGGCATCGTCGCCACCGAGGTCGTGGCTCAGCCCCAGCCGCCGGGCGAGCTGGCGCATCTCGTGGCGCTGATCGGCGCCCACGAGCGTCACCCCGACGCCGCGGTTGCCTGCGCGCCCGGTCCGCCCGACCCGGTGGATGTATGTCTGATGGTCGGCGGGCGGATCGAAGTTGATCACGTGCGAGACGCCGTCGACGTCGATCCCGCGCGCGGCGACGTCGGTCGCGACGAGGGTGTCGACCTGACCCGTCTGAAACTGTGCGAGCGCGCGGTTGCGCTGACCCTGGGACTTGTTGCCGTGGATCGCGACCGAGTCGAGACCGCGCGCGTCCAGCCGCTTCGCGAGGCGATCGGCGCCGCGCTTGGTGCGCACGAACACGATCGCCCGCTCGCAGTCGGCCTGGAGCTCGGAGATCAGCGCCTCGAGGCGGTGCTCCTCGCGGACCGCGACGAAGCGGTGCTCGACCAGCGGCTCGGCTTCCCGCTTGGGCGCCGCATGCTCGCGGGTGATCGCGGCGTTCGTGTAGCGGGCGGCGACGTCGCCGGCCACCCCCTCGAGCGTCGCGGAGAAGAACATGGTCTGGCGCGCCTTCGGGCACGCGCCGACGATCCGGTCGATCGCGGGCCGGAAGCCCATGTCGAGCATCCGGTCGGCCTCGTCGAGGACGAGCATCCGAACCCGATCGAGCGTGATCGCGCGGCGTGCGAGCAGGTCCTCGAGGCGGCCGGGGGTCGCGACGACGATCTGTGCCCGCTTCGCCTTCGCGGCCTGCGGGTTGATCGCGACGCCTCCGTAGACGGCGGCAGACCGCAGACCCTTCGCCGCTGCGATGTCGCCCAGCTCGGAGACGATCTGGGCCGCGAGCTCGCGGGTCGGGGCCAGTACGAGGCCCGTCGGACCGGGGCCCGAGTCGAGCCGCTCGACCAGCGGGATCCCGAACGCGAGCGTCTTGCCCGATCCGGTCGGCGCCTTGACGAGCACGTCGCGGCCGTCGAGCACGTCCTCGAGCACGAGCTGCTGCACGGGGAAGGGAGCCGTGATCCCACGGCTCGAGAGGGCGCGACAGACCGCGCTGGACACGCCGAGGTCGGCGAAGGACTGCTGAGACATCTGGATGGTGCTCCTAACGGCGCTCGCTGCGCCTTGCGATTTGGAGGTTCTGGCTGACCCAAACCGCCCCTGGCGGGACTCAAGCGAGCTGACCTCGCGGCCGAAAGGCTCGACCGCTGTGGAACCACGCTAACAGACGCCCGGCGCGCGTCCCGCCGGTCTCGTTGCGCCTCGCGCTTGCGGGACCCGGCGCGAGCGCTGTTTGTCGCTAAAATCACAATCAGAACTGATGGTGGGCCAGGCAGCCCGCGCGGGCGTCGTGCTCGCGGCGGCGGAACGTCCTTCGCGCCTGCTTCCACCGAACCAGCGCCGGGGCACGGGTCAGCTCCAACGCGAAAGTGCAGGAGAGCACGGTGCCAACGCCCAGCCAGCTGCGCCAGCAGGAGCAGCACGAACAGAAGCTCAAAGACATCCGCGAGCAGGTGGAGACGGGGAAACTCGTGATCCGCCAGATGACGCCCGAGGAGCGCAAGCGCTTCCCGCCCCGCGCTGCGACGGCGGCCCCACGCCGCGGACGGCGTCGCTGATGACCGTGTTCTTCGTCCCCCGCCTGCAGAGCGGCTCGCAGGCCGAGGAGAGCTCCTACCGGCAGCTGCGCGACGACGCCGAGGCGTGCACCGGATCGGTCTCGCGGGAGCGACGCATCGAAGGCGTGCTGTGCCGGCGCAGCGGCCGCGACTGCCAGCTGCGCGTGGGTGAGCTCGACGCGGGCACCGGGCAGACCGTCGCGGCGATCATCCAAACGGGGCGCGACACGTACACCGTGCACCACCTCGGCGTCGACGCCGAGGCGTCGGCGGACCCGCTCGTGCTGCACCGAGCGGACGTCTACACCGTCACCGAGTTCGAGTAGGGCAGGCCGGCCCGGCCGCCGCGGCTCGGGCGCGCAGCGGCCTAGCCGCCGGCCTGCTGCTGCGCCTCGGGCGCCGGACCGGACGCGTCGTCGTGCTGCTGCGCCTCGCCGGACGCGTCGTCGTGCTGCTGCGCCTCGCCGGACGCGTCGTCGTGCTGCTGCGCCTCGCCGTCCGCGTCGACGTCCGCTTCGGTATCGACCGCCGGGTTCGCAGCTGCGTCCTTGCGAGCGTCCCGGCGTGCCTGCTTCTCGACTCTCCGCTCGCGGAGCTTGTTCTCCCGAGCGAACTTGGCCATCGTGGTGCGCTTCTTGCTGCTCGAGGCCATCAGTTGTCCTTTCGTTGACCGCGCGGCTCGATGAGACGCGCGGTCAAACGTTCGGTGTGCGTCGCGGCGCTGGCCGCGCGGGGCCCTAGAGGGCCTGTACGTTCGCCGCCTTCGGGCCCTTGTCACCCGGTTCGGCGTCGTAGCTGACCTTGGCGCCTTCGGCGAGCGAGCGGTAGCCCTCGCCGACGATCGCGCTGTGATGGACGAAGAGGTCCTTCGACTGGTCGTCGGGCGTTATGAACCCGAAGCCCTTGTCGTCGCTGAACCACTTGACGGTGCCTGTAGCCATGTTTCCTCCGGCATTGATAGTGCTGCGAACGCGGAGATTGCTGGTGCAAAGGCTACGAGCGCGGGCACTCACTCGCTGGACAGTCGCCCAGCCTGAGCCCAAAACGGTAGCAGGACGGCCGACCGCGGTGTTTGCCGGGCGCGCGGGCGGAGCCCGTGGCCTCAGTCGCCTGCCCCGGGTCCACGCACGCCTCTCAGCGCGACGATGTGGGCCGGGTTCAACGTGACCGAGTCCCCCGTGCCGGCGTCGACGAACCACACGAGCTCGAGGATCGAGCCGCGCGCGGCGTCGAGGATCTTCGCCTCGACGTCGGCGATCGCGCCCTCGACGCGGAACCGCTCGCCACCCACGACGAGGATCTCGCAGATCTCCGGCTCAGCCATCTCGCTCGCTCGCGGCGGCGCTCCCCGCGCCGGCTGCGGCCTCCCGCTCGGCGGCCCGAAGGCGCGCGTCGGCGCTCTCGTGGATCCGCTCGAGCTCCCTCAGCTCGGACATGGTCGTCGGGCGCATGCCGTACATCCTCGCCCGGTAGAGGTCCCGGCGCTGGCGGGCGTGACGGGCCTGCGCACGCAGCTCCTCGAGCCGATCGGCGGCGTTCACGGGAACCTCGGTGCGCGGCCGGCATCGAGTTCGATCCGCGCCGCGTGCCCGAGGCTCTCGGGCGGACCGTCGGCAATGGGTCGCTCCGAGAGGGGATCGAGGTCGAAGAAGCGGAACCCGATCGCGTCCGACGCTGACGCTCCCAGGAGCGGTGCGTCGCAGATCGGGCAACGCGATTCGAGCAGCGCGACGGCGGGGGCGCTCGCCCGCACGCGAATGCGGCACAACGCGCAGCACAGGTGTTCGGCAGAGGTCACGACGCGGGCGCTTCGCGTCGCTCGAGCTCGGGCAGGACCCTCCGGGCCCGACCCGCCGTTGGTGCGATCCGGCCCGCTGCGGTGTCCATGGACGACCGCCTCTCTACCCCCCTGAAACGAAGATGCTGCCCCGAAAGCGAGAAGGGCTGGGCTCACAGGACGCGCCACTGACTATAACGCCGTCGCGCGGCGCTCCTGACGGGCTACACGCGCGCGTCGCGAAAGCTGACCAGCCTGCCGCTCCGCTCGTCCCACAGCTTCAACCTGACCGACCGGATCGCGTCCCCGAACGAGAGCGCCGGCACCTCCTTGAACACGTCGAGCCGCTCGTGCGCGCGCGGGAGGTTGTAGCTGGGGATGCGGGCGTCGAGATGGTGGACGTGGTGGTAGCCGATGTTCCCGGAGCAGAAGCGCAGCGGCGCGGGGAGACGCAGGAACGAGCTGCCGCGAAGCGCCGCCTCGGAGTAGCTCCAGCTCTCGCTGCTCTCCCAGTAGGCGTCCTCGAACTGGTGCTGGACGTAGAACAGCCAGATCCCGGCCGAACCGGCGAGCAGTGCGGGCAGGAGGCAGACGATCAGGTAGTCGCGCCAGCCGATCAGCCAGCAGAGCACGCCGATCAGGGCGAGGAGCGCGAGGTCGGTCCTGACGACGCTGCGACGGAGCCTCGGACGCGCGTCGCGCGAGAAGATCCGCGGGCCGATCAGCATCGCCGCGATCGGGCCGAGCCCGAACATGATCAGCGGGTTGCGGACCAGCCGGTAGGCGAGGCGCCCGCGTGGCGAGCGCTCGCGGTACTCGCTGACGGTGAGCGTGACGACGTCGCCGACGCCGCGCCGGTCGAGGTCGCCGGCCGTCGCGTGGTGGACGGCGTGGTCGTGCTTCCAGCGTGCGAACGGAGCGAACACGAGCAGCCCGAGCACCGCGCCGAGCCGCGCGTTCGCCCGCTTCGAGCCCAGGAACGAGCCGTGCGTGCAGTCGTGGAAGATGATGAAGGTGCGCACCAGGAAGGCGGCCGTGGGGACCGCCAGCGCGAATGCGAGCAGGTCGGAGACCCGCAGCGCGAAGTAGATCGCCACGGAAAGGCCGAGATAGGGGAGGAGCGAGTTCGCGACCGCGACGGCGGCGCGACCGGCGTGCGATCGGGCGTAGGGCGCGAGCTGTCGGCGCCAGTCGTCCTCTGCGGTTGCGATGTGACGCTCGCGCGGTGGGAGCGTCGCGGATGCTGCGGGCATGATGACTCCAGTCGGGCTACGGAAGCAAGGGACCGGAAGTCTGGTTCTGATGCCCACCTGGAGGGGTGGACCGCAGCGCTCGCCCTCCACGGAGAATTGTAGTTCAGATCCCCCGTCTCACTCGCCGGTCCGCGGCGGGTCCCTGCGGAGCTCGTCCTCGCCGACGAGCTCGGTGGGAGCGAGGATGAACACCTCGCACATCAGGTCGGGCTGCTGCTGGTTGCCGCTCATGAAGCCGATCACGCGACGGCCCGTGGCATCTTCGACGACGCGCTCGAAGCGTTCGCGCATCAGCTCCTGGAACGCCATCCGCTGTTCGATCACCGCGGATCCGCGGCCGCCGTCGAGCAGCGTCTGCTCGACCCGCGAGAACCCGCCGCCCAACACACAGACCACGAGGTCGTCCTGGAAGTAGGACTTCGCCTTGGTGGGGCCGCGGCCGTAGAACTCCTTGAGCAGGCCCACCAGCCCGTCGGAGATCGCCGTCAGGACGTCTCCGTGGATCTGCGGTGCCTCGCGACTGTCCTCGGCGTTCATCACAACCGTCCTCTCGCGCAGTGATCGTAGTCGACGCGCGATAGGCTGGAAGCACTCGCTCGTCGGGTTCTCGCCCTTCTGCCTCGCGCGCGCACTCCACAGAAGGACGGGACAGGTAGGCGCGTTGCCCGCAGCCCGAAACCCCCCGCTCGCCGGCGATGCGCTGCTCGAGGCGGTGACGGCGACGATGGTGGCCTTCCACGAGCGCTACTACCATCGCCAACCGGTCAGCGCACGAACCCAGATGCTCGGCGACGACCTCTTGGCGTGCGTCCTCGGCGGGGTCTACACCGACGTCGAGAAGACGATGATCGAGCTCCAGAGATCGACGCTCGTCCAGGAAACCCGGAGCGCCTTCCAGGACACGATGCAGCGCCGGTTCATCGACGCAGTCCAGCGGCTCTCCGGCCGCGACGTGCTCGCCTTCATCTCCAACTGCCATGTCGGCCCCGACCTGGAGATCGAGCTGTTCCTGCTCGCGTCCGATGTCGCTTAGACACCCCGTGGCCCGCGGCGAGGCCGGTCAGAGGGGCACGTTCGACCGCTTCGCCCAGCGCGCGTCCTATTTCTCGAGCTCTCCGATCTTCTTCGTGTTGTGCGCCGCGCTGGTGCTCGCGTGGCTGCTCGGGTACGCGTTCGACGCGGGCCCCACCTACGAGCAGGCGGCCGGCACAGCGCTCACCGCGGTGACCCTGCTGCTCGTCGCTCTGTTGAAGAACGCCGAGCTCCGCGCCGAGGCGGCGATCCAGAGCAAGCTGGACGCGCTGGCGACGGGGATGCTCGAGGCGATACGCAGCGAAGGGCAGGACGCCGACCCGATGCTCGAGCGAGCGATCGGCATCGACGAGGAGCTTTAGCCGAGAGGAGACCGGGCAGGCGCGCGAGGCCTGCTAAGTCATCCGGATGCCGAGTCCAGAGTCCCGTCCGCTACCGCCGGGAGCGATCGCGTCGCCGGGCGGTGATCGCTGATGCGCCAGGGTCCTCTCGCCGGGCGCTACCCGGCCGTCGCGGCGATGGTGATGTGCGCGCTGATCCCGTTCCTGGCGCTGTCCGCGGCGCTGCAGCCGCTGACCCCGATCATCGCCCGGCAGCTGCACATGACCCTGCAGACGATGAGCCTCGGCTTGGGCATGGGCAACGCCGCCTACGCGCTCGGAACGGTGCTGGCGGTGCAGTTCGCCCAGCACCTGCCGCAGCGCCGGATGCTGATCGGTTACGCCACGCTGCTCGTGGTCGGCTCGGTGCTCGGCGCGACGGCGCAGAACGCGGGCATGTTCATCGCGGGCCACGTCCTGCAGGGCGGTGTGCACGAGCCTGCTGCTGATCGCGGCGGTGCCGCCGCTGGCGATCGGCTTCCCGGCACGAAGGCTCCACACCACGGCGATGATCATGAACATGTGCATCTTCGGGGCGGTCGCGCTCGGCCCGACGATCGGCGGCCTGCAGGCCCAGTCCCATGCCTGGCGGCCGCTGTTCTGGGTCGTCGCCGCGATCTCGCTCGTCGCGCTGTCGCTCGCCGTGCTGACGTTCGACGACGCGCCCCCGGCCGATCCCGAGTCGCCACGCGACGTGCCGGCGATCGCGCTTGCCGCGGTCGGCTGCGTGTCGGCGTTCTTCGGAGCCTCGGAGCTCCAGACGCACCGCTTCCTCGACGTCGAGACGATCGTGCCTCTGCTCGGCGGCCTGGCGGTGATCGTCGTGCTGATCGTCTACCAGTTCCGAGCCAAGCGCCCGCTGCTGACGATCCGGATGATGCTGACCAGCACGATGCCGGTCGCCGGCATCGTCGTCGCGCTGTGTGCCGCGGCCGCGTCGGTGTCGGCGACGGCGCTGACGGCCGCCGCGCTGAGCAGCCGGTACCGGCCGCTGCATCTGGGGCTGCTCTACCTGCCGGAGGTCGCGGGCGCGGTGATCACGGCGGTCCTGCTCGGGGTGCTGCTCGGCAGGCGCGCGATCCATTACCTGCCGCTGGCGGGGATGCTGTTCCTCGCAGCCGGGATCGCCGTGTTCCGGATCGACGTGCCCTCGAGCGAAGCGGCGACGCTCGTCGGCGCCGGACTGACGGGCATCGGGCTCGGCGCGACCGTCGCGCCCGCGCTGTTCGTGGCGGGCTTCTCGCTGCCCTCGGCGAGCCTCCAGCGCGTGTTTGCGATCGTCGAGCTGATGCGCGCGGTCGCGGCGTTCATGATCGCGCCGATCTTCGCTCACTTCGCCGCGACCGTCGGCGGGAGCCTCGACAAGGGGACCGGCACGGCGCTGTGGATCGGTCTCGGCCTTGCGCTTGCGGGCGCCGCGGCCGGTGTTGCGATCTACGCGCTGGGGGGAGCCCGCCCGCAGACCCCGGACATCGAGGCGTTCGTCGACGGCGAAGCTCCGGCCTGGTACTCGCCGCCGCTGCTGGCGCGGGTTCGCAGGAATGCGCGCGCGCTCGAGCCGGCGGGGGGCAGCTGAATGTCGCCCGAGCCCTCCGTGAGCGCCGGACCGGTGCTGCTCGCCTACGACGGCTCCGTCCTGGCGGAGCTGGCGATCGCGGAGGCCGCCCGGCAGCTCGCGCCGGGGCGCGAGGCGCTGGCGGTCTGCGTCTGGCAGCCCGCGGACGTCGGGTTCCTGCCGGTCGGCGAGAAGGAGCTGAACGCCGCCGACGCGACGGAGGTCCGGCAGGCGGCGGCGGAGACCGCCGCGCACGGTGCGGCCTTGGCGGAGCAGGCGGGCTTCCGCTCGCAGGGCATCGCGGTCGAGGCCGCACCGACCTGGCGGGGGATCCTCGACGCCGCGGCGGAGCACGAGGCTGGGGTGATCGTGCTCGGCTCGCACCGTCGCACCGGCATCGTGGGACACCTGCTGGGAAGCGTCGCCGCCGCCGTCTCCGCGCGGTCGGCGTGTGCGGTGCTGATCGTGCACGCGCGATCGGAATCGGACGAACGCGGCTAGCGCCTTCGGTCGCGCCGGCGCGAGGCGCGCGGTCTGAGCGACTCCAAGGGGGGCAGAGAGAGGGGCCCAGCCACGATCGAGAGGAACACCGGGGTCCGGCAGCGACCCGGCGTGCGGGCGGCGAGGCCATCGCGATCGGGCAGTCGCCGGGCTGCCCCGCGGCGAGCGAAACGCCACGGCGGCTATTCGACGAGGTCCGCGAACAGCGCCGCCAGGGTCGCGGCCGGGTCCTCGGTGAGCCCGGTGTGGGTCGCGGACGGCTGGATGATCGTGCTCGACGGGGCGACCAGCCAGCCGAAGCGCTCGGACGCCGAGAGCCGGGCGAGCGGCCCGGCGGCGGGGTCGCCCGCGGCGACGCGGACGAGCGCCTCGAGTTGCGCGACAACGGAGTCGGGCGAGGCCTCGGGCGCGAGCGCCGCGAGCCGGGCGCGGTCGAGGCCGACGCGAGCTCCCAGGAAGTCGAGCCTGCGGCAGAACAGCACGACGCCGGCGTTCAGGCTCTCGCCCCGCTCGACGCGGGGCACGACGCGCACGATCGCGTAGGAGAACGCCTCAGCCATCGCGTCTCGCATCCTCCGCCTCGGCGACGAAGCCGCGGGGCGGCGCGAGTCGGCGCAACAGATACTCGAGGTAGGGCTCGGTGCCGAGCCAGTCCTCCGGCACCAGCGCGATGACGCGTTCGAGCAGCGTCCGATCGACCTGCGGCGCGAGGCGCTCGTCGGCGGCCGCGATCGAGCCGGCGCACGGCAACAGCACGTGCTCGCGTATCTGCGGGAACGGCCGGCCGGCGTGCTCCTCCGGCAGCAGTCCGCCGTGCTGCAGGTACAGGGCCGCGCCATGGTCGATCAACCAGAGGCGATCGTGCCAGACCAGGAGGTTCGGGTTGCGCGGCGTGCGGTCGACGTTCGTCATGAACGCGTCGAGCCAGACGACGTCCGCCGCGAGCGCCGGGTCGGGGCGCCAGTCGACGCCCGGAGCGTAGGTGGCGGCGCCCGGGAGGAAGTCGACGCCGAGGTTGGCGCCGGCGCTCCTCGCGATCAGCTCCTGGATCTCGGGGTCCGGCTCGGCCGAGCCGAGCGCGGGATCGATCTCGACGAGCGCCTGCTCGGGCACCGGCAGGCCCAGCGCCCGCGCGAGCTCCCCGGCGATGATCTCCGCCACCAGCGCCCGCGTCCCCTGGCCCGCGCCGCGGAACTTGACGACGTAGAGCCCGTCGTCGTCGGCCTCCATCAGGCCAGGGAGCGAGCCGCCCTCTCGGAAGGGTGTGACGTATCGAATCGCCGAGACCGTTCGCAACCCGACATTCACAGGCTGGAGCCTAGCCTCCGGCAGAACCGGTCTCTACGACGCGACCGCGCTCGCCTCCCCCGCCGGACCCGTGCTCGGCGCCTCGGCGAAGTCCGTGATCAGGTCCGCGAGGGCATCGGGCTGATCGATCATCGAGAACGTCTTGGCTCGCGGGATCACCTCGAGCCGCGAGCTCGGCAGAGCGGCGGCGAGACGGTTGGCGTCGTCGACGGGGAAGAACTCGTCGTCCGCGGACCAGGCGATAAGCGCGGGCTTCGTGAACTTCCCGAGCCGGCTTCCGGCCTGCACGGTGCTCTGCCGGTTCAGCGAGCCGGTGAAGCGCCTGAGGTCCCCGCGCACCCGGCTGTCGCCGAGCGGCGGCTCGAGCCATTCGCGGACGAGCGCGTCGATGTCCGCGTGTGCGAGTCCTGCGAAGCCCCGCTGACGTGCGAACCGCGTGCGGAGCGGCTGCAGCGCGGCTGTGAACGACGCGCGCGTCCTCGCGGCGCCGATCAGCGGTTGGATGATCGGCGGCGGGAAGTGCTCGAACGCATCGCAACTCGTCAGCACGAGCGCCCCGACGCGGTGGTCCGACGTGGTCGCGAGGATCTGGCCGATTGCGCCGCCCGTGTCGTTCCCCACGAGGACCACATCCTGCAACTCGAGCGTGTCGAGGAACTCGCCGACGATCGCGGCGACGCCCTCCATCGTCAGGTCGGCGTCTGCGCTCATCGGCTCTCGGTGGGCGCCCAGCGGCCAGGTCGGCGCGAAGCAGAGGAAGCCGCTCTTGGCGAGCCGCCCGGCGAGCGGCCGCCACAGCGAGGCGCCCATCATGAAGCCGTGGACGAAGACGACGGGACGCCCGTCTGGATGCCCCGACTTCTCGTACTCGATGGTTCCGCTGGAGAGGGTGACGCGTGACATATGATCCTCCGAGGTCGTTTACATGCAGCCTGCCCGTAACATACCAACAACCTGCCGGTAATGTCGCCTACCCAGATCGAGCGGTCGGCTGCCACCAAGGCGGCGCTCCTGTCGGCCGCGCGGCGACTGTGGACCGAACGCGGCTACGCGGGAGCCTCGACCCCCGAGATCGCCGAGGCCGCGGGTGTCACGCGCGGCGCCATGTACCACCAGTACGCGACCAAGACCGAGCTGTTCGTCGCCGTGATCGAGGCGCTCGAGGCGGAGGTGATCGAGCGGCTGACGGCAGACGTGATCGCGGCCGCCCCGGGCACGCCCGCCGCGACGCTCCACGTGACCGCGGATGCGTGGCTGAGGATCGCCGTCGAGCCCGAGATCAGGCAGCTGATGCTGCTCGATGCCCCCAGCGTGCTCGGCTGGGCGGGGTTCCGCGAGATCTCCCAGCGCTACGGCCTGGGCATGACCGAGCAGCTGCTCGGCGCGGCCATCGAGGCCGGCGAGCTGCGGCCGCAACCGACCCGGCCCCTCGCCGCGATCGTGCTCGCCGCGCTCGACGAGGCGGCGATGATCATCGCGAACGCGGCCGAGCCAACCCGTGAGCGCGAAGAGGTGCACGACGTGATCCACGATCTGATCGACGGACTGCTGGCCGCAGCATGAGTGCAGCGGCCCGTCGCCGGAACGGGCACGCGAGATCGGCCCGGCCGTGACCCCGACGGTGCTCGCGGCCGCGCATCACGCACACGGGCTCGCGCACGCGCTCGGCATCTCCAGCGGGCTCGTCGAGCGCCTGCGCGCACGGCTGGGCCGCGCCTACATACCGGCGGTCGTGATCGTCGAGTCGCTGATCGGGGCGGCCGCGTTCGCCCTGTCCTCGGTCCTCGAGCAACGCGCGGCCCGCGAGGAGCCGCCCGGCGACTCGCTGCGTCTGAACCTGCTCGTGTCACTCGTCCGCAGGCGCGTGTGGCTGGTGGGAATGGCGGCCGGGATCGCCGGCTACGCGATGCAGTTCATCGCGCTGCGCAAAGGCTCGCTCGCGCTCGTGCAGCCGATCCTCGTGACGGGTCTCGTGATGGCGCTGCTCGGGAGCGCGCTCGCCGAGCACCGCCGGCTCTCGCGGGGCGAGTGGGTCGCGAACGCGCTGATCCTCGGCGGCATCGCGCTGTTCATCGCCGCCGCCCAGCCGGGGCCCGGCCGTCCGCGCGGATCGACGCTGGGCTGGGTGCTGCTCGGCGCGATCTCCGCCGCGGCGGTGCTCGCCCTGATCGCCTTCGGCCGCGCGTCCGCACGACGGCGCGCGCTCGCGCTGGGCATCGCCACGGGGATCATCTTCGGCGGGACCTCCGCGATCACCGAGCGGACCAGCCACCGTCTCGGGATCTCGCTGGGGCACGCGCTCAGCGATTGGTCACCGTACGTGCTCGTCGCCGTCAGCGTCGGCGGCCTGCTGCTGAACCAGAGCGCGTTCCACGCCGGCGATCTGAGATGGTCGCTGCCCGCGATCACGGTCGTCGAGCCGATCGTCGCGATCCTGATCGGCGAGACCCTGTTCCACGAGCACGTCGCGACCGGTGCCCTCAACCTCGCCGGCCAGGCGGTCGGGCTCGTCGGGATGGTGCTCGGGGTCGGCCTGCTCGCCGGAAGCCCGGCGATGAGCTCCCGGCCCCCCACGACCGGGGGGCCGTGAGCGGTCACGGCGTGCGAAGGCAGGCGAGCGCCCGTCGCGGCGTTGCGGGCGAGCGGCGGCGGGTCGGCCGTCGTTCCCGGCGACGGCTCAGCTGTACGTGTAGCGGTCGCCGGGGCTCGCCGCGCTGGTGGCGCCGTTCGCCTTCACCTTGACCGCGACCTTCCCCGCCGCATGCGCGGGGGCGACCGCCGTGCATTCGGCGGTCGAGGAGCACGAGACCTGGGTGGCGGCGGCCGCTCCGAACTTGATCGAGGTCGCGGAGGAGCCCGCGATGAAGCCCGACCCCGAGATCGTGACCCGCGTTCCGCCCTTCCTCGTCCCGCTCGCGGGGCTGATCGATGTGACGACCGGCTCGTACCTGAAGGAGTCGTGCGGGGTGACGGGACTCGTGCCCGCCGCCGAGCTGACGGCGACGGCGACGTCGCCCGCCGCGCCCGCGGGCGCCACCGCGACGATCGAGCCCGACGAGGCGATCGTGAAGCTCGCGGCGGGCGTCGCGCCGAAGCGCACCGATCTCACAGCGCCCAGCGAGCTGCCGGTGATCGTCACGCGGGTGCCCCCTGTGGCCGGTCCGGACCTCGGCGAGATCGAGGTGATCGACGGGGCGCTTTCGCCGCCTTCTTCACGACCGGATTCGGAGCCTGCTCCTTCGCTCTCGGCCTGCGTCCAGGTGTAGTAGGAGGAGGTGCCACCGTTGCTGCTGACGATCAGGGCGCTGCCCTGCTTCGCTTCGCCGGCCGCCCCGAGCAGGTACGGCTGCGAGAGGCCGAGGCCTTCGCCCAGAATCACGTGCCGGTGGCCCCAGCAGCCGGATGCGCCGGGGCTCGTGCAGTCGGCGTTCGGGCCCTTGTAGCCGTCGTCGTACATCCACAGGTAGTAACCGATCAGCGGGCCCGGGCTGGCCCAGTCGGAGCCGAACCCGTCCCACGGGCCGCCGGCGCTCGGCGGCTCCGGGTCTGTGCCCTGACGGACCCCGGCCTGGGCGGCTTCGGTGAGGTCGGTGTTGAGGCCGTAGACGGTCGTGTACCCGTAGGCGACCCGGTCGAGGTCGACGAGCACGAACAGCTGGCGGTCCGGTGGCATCGAGAGGAACTTCGCGGGGAGCAGGTAGGGCCCGAGCCCGAGCTTGGCGCGGGCGGCGTTCAGCCGCCCGACCGTCCATTCCTCGCAGGCGGCGGAGGTTTCGCTGGAGCAGCTCGCGGGCTCGGAGCCGAGCGGGATGTTTTCCGCCGGGTCGGCGCCGAGCGCGGGGGCCGGGCCCGTCCAGAGCATCGCGCCGAGCAGCGCGATCGTCGCCGATGCAGCGGAGCGCCTTCTCACGAGGGTCGGATGTTAGAGACGCCTCGGGGCGACCACGCGCGCGGGTCAGAACGCCGACCGGTGCTTTCGCCCGCGGTGCTCGCCTCGCTCCGCACAGAGCTTGACCCCCGGATTGCACGCCCTTAGTCTCTGCCCCGGGCAGCAGGCTGCCCACGGTGCAAGGGGCTTGATTGGGTGCCGAGACGGATGGGGGGCCCGCGATCACATGACTTCGGCAGTGCGCTCGTACGTCCTCGAAGCGCGGACGGCATGTCCGAGCCGGCGTCTGATCGGCTGCCGCCACGGCGGCGGGCGCGGCTGCCCGCGCCCAGCGATCGCGCGGTGACCGAGCTTCGCTCAAGGCCGGGATGCTCGACGTGACGACGACCGCCGCTCCGGCTCAGGGGCCAGCGAGGCAGGCCGCGACGGGGCGGGAGCCCGGCGGCTCGCTCGGAGCCCGCCGTCGCGTCGACCCAAGGCTGGTGCTCGCGATCGCCTCGCTGGGCGCGAGCGTCGCGTTCGTCGACGCGACGATCGTCAACGTCGCCTTCCCGAGCATCGCGCGTTCGTTCCGCGGCACGCCGATCACATCCCTGTCATGGGTGCTGAACGTCTACAACATCGTGTTCGCGGCCTTCCTCGTCGCGGCCGGACGCATCGCCGACCTGGTGGGACGGCGCGCGTTGTTCGTGCTCGGCCTGGAGCTCTTCACGCTTGCGTCTCTGCTGTGCGCGCTGGCACCGTCGGTCGCGACCCTGGTCGCTTTCCGGGGGTTGCAGGCGCTCGGCGCGGCATGTCTCGTGCCGGCGTCGCTGGGGCTCGTCCTGAATGCGTTCCCGCCCGAGCGACGCGTGCACGGTGTTGCGTTGCTCTCCGCGGTGGGCGCGGCAGCAGCCGGGCTCGGCCCGTCACTCGGGGGCGTTCTCGTCGCACTCGGCGACTGGCGACTCGTGTTCCTGGTCAACATCCCGATCGGCGCGGTGGCGATCGTCCTCGCCCGGCGACGGCTGCTCGAGAGCCGCGCGCCCGGCAAGAGGCGGATGCCCGACCTGACCGGTGCGCTGATCTTCGCCCTGGCCGTCTCGGCGGTCGTGCTCGCTGTCGTCAAGGGGGGTGATTGGGGGTGGACGAGCGCGGGCGTGATCGGCTCGTTCGCGGCCGCGGCCGTTCTCGGTGCGGTGTTCGCCTGGCGCTGCACGTGGCACCGCTCACCGCTCATCGACCTCTCACTGCTGCGGATTCGCACATTCACCGTCGCCAACTCCATGACGACCGTCGCCGCGGCGGGCTTCTACGGCTACACGCTCACCAACGTCCTGTTCCTGACGGGCGTGTGGCATTACTCGGTGCTGAAGGCAGGCCTGGCGCTGACGCCCGGCCCGTTCGTCGCGGCCGGCGTCGCGGGCCCCACCAGCAAACTCGCCCAGCGAATCGGCCCTCGGCCGGTTCTGTTCGCGGGCGGGCTGATTTGGGGCGGTGCCGTGATGTGGCTCGTCCTACGGGTCGGGGTACGGCCCCGGTTCCTGTCCGAGTGGCTACCCGGAATCGCGCTGCTGGGCATCGGAGCGGGCACGCTCTTCCCCAACCTGAGCGGGGCGGCGGTGGCCTCCGCGCCGGGCGACAGCTTCGCCACGGCGACGGGGATAAACGCCGTCGCCCGGCAGGTCGGCGCGGCGATGGGCGTGGCGCTGGTGGTGGCGATCATCGGCACGCCCTCACCCCTCGACGTGCTGCACGCCTTCGACAACGCGTGGAGGTTCGGCGCGGCATGCATGTTCGTCGCCGGCCTCGGTTGCCTCGCCGTCGGGCGCATCCGAGCAGAGGCCGCGCCGACGCTGGTCGCCGCGGCCGGGAAGTTGCTCGCGCAGCCGCCCCAGAGCCTGTCATCCCAGCCGCGCGCTCGCGCCCGACGCGCCCTGCCGCTCCGGCAGCCGCCGGCAGCCGCCGCCGGAATCGAGACGGCCGCCGATTTCCTGGCTTGCGCGCCGCTGTTTGCCGGTCTCTCACGGGAGCAGCGAGAGACGCTCGCCGAGCGGGCTCGCTCTGTTCGAGTCCAGGCCGGAGACTGGCTGTTCCGCTCAGGCGAAGAGGGCGACGGAATGTACGTGGTGCGTGCGGGCCGGCTGCACGTCGTCGACGAGCCATCGGGTACGACGGTCCGTGAGCTGGGTCGCGGCGACGTCGTGGGCGAGCTGGCGTTGTTGACCGGAGAGCCGAGGTCCGCCGCGGTGCGCGCAGCCCGGGCGAGCGACCTGATGTTCGTCGACCGCGACGACTTCGAGGCGGCGCTGCGCGACTCGGCGGAGCTGTCGCTGTCGCTGAACCGCGCGCTCGCCTCGCAGCTGCGTCAGAGCGTCGGTAGCGCGACCGGGCCGCGGCCACGTCCGACGACGGTCGCGCTGTTCGGGACCGGACCGGACCCGTCCGTGCACGAGCTCGCCGAGCGGCTGCTGGCGGCGATGCGTCAACACCTCAACGCCGGGCTGCTTCGCGCCGACGAGACCCTGCTCCAACCCGGCGCCGCGCCGGCCGGTGTCTACGGTCCGCTGCTCGACCGTGCCGAGTCGCAACACGACGTCGTCCTGCTCTGCGGGGGCGACGCGTCAGCTCAGGACGAGTGGAGCGAGTTCTGCCTGCAGCAGGCCGACAGGCTGCTGCTCGTGACGACCGGCGACCCGCCGCCGGGGCAGCTCGCGGATCGCCGCGAGCTGCAGGGGTGCGACCTCGTCGGATACGGGGTCGCGCAGGGCTCCGGAGCGCTCGCCCCGTGGGCTCAGGCGCTCGACCCGATCGAGTCGCATGTCCTCATGCCCGACACGTTGCAGGCCGACCTCGAGCGACTCGCGCGCCGCCTGTGCGGCTGCTCGGTCGGGGTGGTTCTCTCTGGTGGCGGCGCCCGCGCGTTCTCTCACATCGGGGTTCTCGAGGAGCTGCTTGCCGCCGGAGTGACGATCGATCGTGTCGCGGGCGTCAGCATGGGCGCGTATGTCGGAGCCCTGTTCGCAATGGGTATGGAGCCCGACGAGATCGATGCACGGTGTTTCGAGGAGTGGGTGCAGCGGCGACCGTTGTCGGACATCACACTGCCTCGGCACGGCCTGATCCGTGGCATGCGGGCCGAGACGATGCTGCGACGCACGTTCGGCGACACGGCGATCGAGGAGCTGCCGCGCAGCTTCATCTGCGGGTGTGCCGAGCTCCGCAGCGGCCGGCTGGTGCTGGCGCGGTGGGGGCAGCTTTGGGAGCGGGTCGGCTTCAGCGTGTGCATCCCCGTGCTGAGCGCCCCCCAGGTACGTCGTGGTGACCTGTTCGTCGACGGTTCGCTGGTCGACAACCTACCGGTCGAGGCGATGGCCGAGATGGGGGAGGGCCCGATCATCGCCGTGGATGTCAAGGCCTCATTCGACGGGGCGGGAGAGCGGCGAGCACCCGGCGAGAACAGCTCCCGGCCCGAGCGGATCCCGGGGATCGCCGAGACGCTCACACGTGTTCTGCTGCTCGCCAGCTCGAACACATCCGAGGCGGCGCGCCGCCACGCCGACCTCGTGATCAAACCGAGGGTGGAGGGAGTGGGGCTGCTCGAGTTCCACCAGATCGACGCGGCGCGGGCAGCCGGCCGCACGGCCGCTCGCGAGGCGCTCGAGGCGGGGGCGTCCCGAAACGGGGACGGGACACGCTGAGAGTCCTCGCTCCTGTCGAGGGGCGGCTCGCAGGCGCTCCGGCAATCGGTCAGACTGACGATCAGGCGGATACGGAGGAAGGCCCGGGATGGAGCGATTCGACGCTGTCGTGGTGGGGGCTCGCCTCGCCGGCTGTGCGGTGGCGGCGCCGCTCGCGCGCGCCGGGCGGCGCGTCCTCGTGCTCGACAGGATGCGCTTCCCCTCCGACCAGCTCTCCACCCACGTGCTGATGCCGGCGGGGACGAGCGAGCTCGCGAAACTCGGCGCGCTCCCCGGCATCCTGCGCCTCGACCCGTCGAAGGTCCGCTACGTCGAGGTGCAGGCGGAAGGGACCACCTGCCGTGAGCGGCTGCGGCCGGCGGACGATGGAATCGACTACGGGGTCTGCGTGCCGCGCGACCTGCAGGACGTCGCGCTGGTCGAAGCGGCGCGCGAGCAGGGGGCCGAGGTGCGGGAGCGCTGCGCCGTCGAGGCGCTGCGGCGGCGGGCTGGTCGCGTCACGGGCCTGCGCTACCGGCACGCCGACGGCACCGAGCACGAGGTGCAGTCCACGATCGTGATCGGCGCGGACGGGCGCCGCTCGACGGTCGCGGCGCTCGTCGGGGCATGGACCCCCTACCGGCTCTCCCGCAACGGCCGCGGCCTCGTGTTCCGCTACATGGACGACCCGCGAGCGGGGACCGTCGACGCCGAGACCTACCGGCAATGGCGTGAGGGCAACTCATTTGCGTTCGCGTTTCCGACGACCCCCGCGGGCAGGCTGCTCGTGCTGCTGATGGGCCACCGCGACGAGGTCGCCGAGGCGAGGCGCGAGCCCGAGCTCCACTGGCGACGAAAGCTCGGCGAGCACACCGGGCTCGCCGCGCGGGTCGCGGGAGCGAGCGGCGAGTCGAAGCTCCGCTCGACCGCTGAGACGCCCGCCTTCTTCCGCGCGTCGTCGGGACCGGGCTGGGCGCTCGCCGGCGACGCCGGGCACTTCAAGGACCCCGTCACCGGGCAGGGCATGCGCGACGCGATGTTCGCCGGGCGGACGCTCGCGGAGGAGCTCCTGCCGGTGCTCGACGACCCCGTCGCCGTCGATCGCGCGACGCGCAGGTGGGAGGCCGCCCGCGACCGCGAGTGCCTGCCCGCATACCACTTCGCGAACGCCGACACCGTCGTCGACCGGCCGTCGCCCGCGCTCTGCGAGCTGCTCCGCGACGCCGGCCGGACGCTCGACGCCGACATCACCGACCTGTTCGGGCGTGCTCGCACGCCGCAGCAGATCGCGCCGTTGAGCCGGCTGTCCCGCGCCTTCGCGATGGCGCTCGCGCGGGGAGAGCGCCCGCGCTCGGAAACGCTGGCCCGGGGCCTCTCCGATCTGCGCACGGAGCTGGAGGTCCGCCGCGAGCTGCGCGCCGGCCGCTTCCGCTCGACGCGCGCGATCCCGGGCTCCGAGCACGGCGGCGCCCTCTGGCCGGCGCCCCCGGCGGTCTGGACCGGAGCCGGAGCCGCGTACGACGGCGGCGGGCCCGCGCGCACGGCTGCGCCTGCCGAGGTCCCGGCATGACGCGGATCGCGGTGGTCCAGCCCGCGCTCGAGCTCGGCGAGGTCGAGCGGAACCTGGCGCGGATCGAGGACCTGATCCGCGACGCGCACCGCGAGCATGGCGCCGGGGTGATCGTCGTGCCCGAGGGCTTCACGACGCCGAACGTCTACGCGAAGGTCCTGAGGAGCACCGCCCGACCGGTCGACGGCCAGCCGCTGCAGCTGCTGGTCCGACTGGCCCGCGAGCTCGATTGCGTGCTGGCGGGCGGGTTCGTCGCGGTGCGCGGGCGCCACACCTACGGCACCTTCGCGCTGGCCGAGCCCGACGGCGCGATCCACCTGCACGACAAGGACATCCCCACCGCCTGGGAGCAGTACTTCTACCTCGGCGGGGACGACGAAGGGGTCGCCGACTGCCGCGCGCTCGGCTGCGCCGTCGGCCTGATGTCCGGATGGGAGTGGGCGCGCTTCCGCACGTCAGCTCGTGTCCGGGCGCGCGGCGCGGCGCTCGTGCTCGGTGGCATGTGCTGGCCGTCGATGCCGCTCAACTGGCCGGGGCCGCTGCGCGCGTGGTCGCGCCGCGAGCACGCGATCTGGCGCCGCCAGGCGCACGAGCTGCCCGGCCAGGTCGCGCGCCTCACCGGAGCGCCGGTCGCGCACGCCTCGCACGTCGGCCCGGTGCGAGGGGAGACGCCGCTCGTGCCGGGGGTCCCATGGGAGACGGTGATGCTCGGCGAGTCGCAGATCTGCGATCGCGACGGGACCGTGCTCGCGCGGCTGACGCTCGAGGACGGCGAGGGCCACGCGGCTGCGGACGTCGAGCTCGCGCCGCCGGCTCCGAGCGATCCGATCCTCGATCGCTACTGGATCCCCGAGATGACCCTCACGACGCACGCCGCGTGGCACACGATGAACGCCGAGGGCGCGCTCGGTTACAGGGTCCGGCATGCGCTGAAGGGGTTTCCGTGGCAGCAGTGGCCGGCCGGCGACCTGCCGGACGAGGTCCCCGCCTCGGCGGCGGCGGATACGCCCGCGGCGACGAGCTCGAAGGGGTAGCCGCCCGCCGGCTGTGCGCGTCGTCGCCCGCGCGAGAGGCGGTCGATCAGGAGGTCTTGATGGTGCCCCGGAGCGACGAGCCGGCGCGGCCGTTGGTTTCGGCCGAGCGCGTCGCGACCGGGAGGGGATCGACGACGGGCTCGACCGGGGGTTCGGGCATCCCGATGAAGTAACCCTGGCCGATGTCGCAGCCGAGTTCGGTCAGCAGCTCGAGCGTCGCCGCGTCTTCGACCCCCTCGGCGACCACGCGCAGTCCCAGGGCGTGTCCGAGCTCGATCGTCGAGCGAACGAGCTGCCGGTCGCGGTGGGCGACGTGGGTGGTGAAGGTCCGATCGAGCTTCAGCTCGCCGACGGCGAGGCTGCTGAGATAGGCGAGCGAGGTGAAGCCGGTGCCGAAGTCGTCGACGGATACGACCACGCCGAAGTCGGCGAGCTCGTCGATCACCGCTTTGGCGCCGTCGAAGTCGGTGATGATGCTCGTCTCGGTGATCTCCAGAGCGAGCACGTCGGAAGGCAGCGACCTGGCGGCGAGCTGATCTCTCACCATCTTCGCGAAGCCCGGTTCGAGCAGGTTGGTGGGAGAGACGTTCACGGCGATCGAGCGGATCTCACCCTGGGCGCGCCAGCTCGCGCACTGATCGAGCGCCCCTTCGAGCACCCAGCGCGTGAGGTTGCCCATCAGCCCGGCCTGCTCGGCGAGCGGCAGGAACTTCAACGGCGGGATCACGCCGAGCGTCGGGTGCGGCCAGCGGATCAGCACCTCGCACGCGGTCGCCTCGCCGGTCCGGAGATCGCGCTGGGGCTGGTAGTGGAGGCAGAGCTCGTTGTTCTCCAGCGCCTCGCTCAGCTCCTCCGCCAGGCGCAGCAGGTCGCCGCCGCTGTCGGCGAAGCTGCTCTCGTACATCGCGTACGGCTCGTGCGCGGACTTCGCGCGGTACATCGCCAGGTCGGCGCTCGCGAGCAGCGTTCGGGAGTCCGAGCCGTGCTCCCAGGCCAGAGCGATGCCGATGCTCGCTTCGACCCGCACGCTCACCGAGTCGAGTGCGAACGGCTCTGTGAGCGTTTCTGTCAGACGGGCGGCGATCCGTTCGGCGCGCTCGCCGTCGGCGTCGACGAGCACGGCGGCGAACTCGTCGCCGCCGAGGCGGACCAAGGCGTCGGTCGACTTCAGCGCGCCGCCGAGGCGCGCGCCCATGTGCCGGAGGACCTGGTCGCCCGCGCCGTGCCCGAACGAGTCGTTGATCTCCTTGAACCGGTTCAGGTCGATGAACAGGAACGCGAGCTTGCGCGGCGTGGTCGACTCGGCCGTCTCGGCGAAGAACGCGTCGAGCAGCTGGAAGAGATAGCGCCGGTTGCCGAGACCGGTCAGGAAGTCGGTCACGGAGTGGTGCTCGTGGCGCGCGGTCAGGGAGCGGAGGCTGCGAACCGAGACGGCGAGGCGGATCCCCACGGCGACCAGGGTCGCCGTCGCGAGCGCGACCGCGACTCCGTTCACGCCGCCGTCGCCGAGCGCAGCGACGAGCAGCACGATCAAGCCCGCCACCGCCGCGAGGCCCGGAAGCGTGAAGCCCTGGGGCTTGGGAAGCAGCAGCGGGTTCGTGTAGCCGGCCGGGACCCACATCGCTGCGGACATGACGAGGATCGAGACCGGCCACGCGACGCCGTTGACGACCGCGCCGACGTGGGCCGCGCCCGACGCCGAGCCGAGCAGGTTGAAGGTGTCGCCGGCGACGTTCAGGGCCATGCCGCCGGCGAGCAGCAGCCACGGCGTGCGGTTGCGGCCGGAGAGCATCGCGGTGCTGCCGACCACGAGGCCGAGGAGCAGGAGGTCGCCGACGGGGTAGATGAGGTTCGTGGCGACGCCCAGGCCGCTGCCGCCGGTCGCGGACAGCACGCTGCGGAACGCGAACGCGGCGCAGACGGAGGCGGCGCCGAGACCTGCCACGGCGCTGTCGAGCCAGCTCGGGCTGTTGATGCGACGCACCTCGCCTCGCATGAACAGCACGACCGCGACGTAGGCGAGCGGGAAGAACACGATGTAGAACGCGTCGGCGACGGAGGGAGACGGCGGCGTGGCTCCGCCCAGCGACTCGATCGTCAGGGCGACGTCCCCGAGCGTCCAGGAGAGCAGCGCTCCGCCGAGGACGAGGGGAACGGTCCGACCGCGGGATCTCGTCAGCGCCCTCGCCAGGCAGAGTCCGCTGGCGACGAGCTCGACGGCGTCCACGCCCCAGCCGTCCAGCAGGGTCGAGTACTCGCGTGCCGGATCGGCGATCAGCAATCCCAGGTAGGCGGCGAGCAGGGTCGCGATCGACCCGTAGGCGATCCAGACCGCCCTACCGCCGGGGAGCGACGCAGCTCTGGCAGCGCCTGAAGGACTTTCGTCCATCCGGCCGTATCGGGTGCTGGCCGTTCACCTTGAGTCCGGGGCGCGTCCCGTGGACGGTCCGTCTCGCTCGATCGGTCCCGGATACGTGAGAATCTTGCGCCGCAAGCCCTGTTCCCGGTCGTGGAGAGCACGCTGCGGAACGCGAACGCGGCGCAGACGGAGGCGGCGCCGAGACCTGCCACGGCGCTGTCCAGCCAGCTCGGTCTGTTGATGCGATGCACCTCGCCGCGCATCAACGGCACGACCGCGACGTGGGCGAGCGGGAAGCGCCGGCGCCGGCCCCGCTCTGCAGGGGCTGCCGCCGGCGGGTCTGCTCAGGCGCTGAGGCGTTCTGCCGCCTGACCTCGGTCGGTCTGCGGTCCGTCGAGCGTGGCGCGCATGCCCGCCAGCGCGCGATCGCCGACCCGTCGAAAGGCAAGGCCCAGCAGGGGGTCGGCGAGCCTCAACGGCCCCTTGAGCTTGAGGTCTGCCTCATAGGTGACCCGGGTGCCGCCGCCCCACGCGTCGAAGGTGATCCGGTCGAGCGAGACGACGGTCGAGCTGGCGCCGCGGAGCGTCACGCTGTTCGGCGGATCGAACTCGAGCACCCGATAGATCAGCGAGTTCCTGCGACCGAGGAACTCGGCCACGATCAGGAACTCGCTGCCGACCGCGATCGGCGCGTCATCCATCCGCTCGGCCTCGAGCACGCCGGGGTCCCACTCCGCAGTCGTCGAGAAGTCGCTGAGATAGTCGAAGACCTCAGCCAGCGGCCGTTTCGTGGCGAGCGTCGCTGTGTACGTGGCCATCGGGCAGTCTCCTATCTGTCGAGGTGGTTGGTGGTGGGGGAAGGCTGATGCCACCCGCTGAGCCGTTCGCACTCGCTCCAGAGCCGCTCGTCGTCATCGCTGGTCTCCTTCGTCCACGGCACGCGGTGCAGGGGCCGCGCTCGCCGGTCGTGCCAGAAGCCGCCGGAGCTGCGCGCGGGCTCGGCCGCCGAGCCGAGCCACACGATCGTGTCTGCTCCCTCTGCCGGTGTGCGAAGCAGCGGTTTGACGAGCCGGTGGAAGCCGGGCAGGGAGCTCTGCACGCCGGGCGTGTCGGCCCAGCCGGGGTGCATCGCCTGGACGACCACACCGGTTCCGTTCAGTCGCTCGGCCCAGAGTTTCGTGAGCACCACCTCGGCGCGCTTCGAGCGGGCGTAGGCGGCGGTGCCGTCGTACTCGCCGCGCTCGCTCTGGAGGTCGTCGACATCCAGGCGCTGGGTGTACATGCCGCCGGAGGAGACGTTGACGATGCGCGCCGGCGCACTGGCCTTCAGCAGGTCCAGAAGCAGGTTGGTGAGCAGGAAAGGCCCCAGCACGTTTGTCGCGAACGTCATCTCGATCCCGTCCGGCGACAGCCGGCGCTGGTGGAGCATCGCGCCCGCGTTGTTGACGAGCAGGTCGAGTCTCGACTCCTCGACGTGGAAGCCGGCGACGACGTCCCTGATCGATTCGAGATCGCTGAGGTCGCCCACGCTCACCTGGACGTCGCGGTTCTCGGTGCGCTCCGTGATCGTCCGCCGCGCGCGTTCACCACGCTCCAGCGAACGGGCGAGCAGCCGCACGCTCGCGCCGAGCCGCGCGAAGCCTTCCGCGGCCGCCAGACCCAGGCCCGAGGTTGCTCCGGTGACCAGCACGACCTTGCCGTCGAGCGTTTCCAGCTCGGAGTCGTCCCAGCCGAGCCTGCGGGCTCGGTAGCCCAGGTTCGTGTACCCGGGGACCACGGTGGCGTCGAGAGCCCTGTCGAGCAGCGAGGTGAGCATGCCGGCAAAGCGTAACAGGATTGTCCAGAGTCCGTCCGGGGTTTGTATATAGACTCTGCGGATGGGAGCAGTGGTGTCGAGCGGCCGGTATCTGCGTATCGGCGAGCTGAGTCGCAGGACCGGTGTCAGCTCGGAGCTGCTGCGCGCCTGGGAGCGGCGCTACGGCTTGTTCGCTCCGGCCCGGAGCGCGGGCGGCTATCGGCTCTACGGCGAGGAAGACGTGCGGCGCGCGGAGCGGATGCGGTCCCACGTCGCCGCCGGGCTCTCTGCGGCCGAGGCGGCCGGGGTGACGGTGTCCGAGTTCGCCGGCGCGCGGGCGACGGGGCTGGACCAAGGCGAGGCGTCGGCGGTCGGCGACGAGCTCGAACGCGCACTCGATCGCCTCGACGACGCGGGCGCTCACGCGGCCCTCGACCGGCTCCTGGCTCGGTTCGGGACCGAGACGGTCCTGCGCGACGTCGTGCTCCCCTACATGCGAGGGCTGGGCGAGCGTTGGGCGCAGGGCGACGAGGTGATCGGCGTGGAGCACTTCGCGAGCGCGCTGCTCCGGGGGCGACTGCTCGGCCTCGCCCGCGGATGGGACGCCGGGAGCGGCCCCCTCGCGCTCCTGGCAGGTGTGCCCGGCGATCGGCACGACATCGGCCTGATCTGCTTCGGTCTCGCGCTTCGCGGTCGCGGCTGGCGGATCAGCTACCTCGGTGCCGACACGCCGCTCGGCGTGATCGGGCAGACGGCCGAGCAGCTCAGCCCGGCGATCGTCGTGGTCGGGGCGAGCCTCGCCGAGAAGGCGCTGGCCGCGTCCGACGGTCTTGCCGCGATCGCCCGCCGGTCGGCGCTGGCGATCGGGGGCGGCGGAGCGAGCGCAGCACTGGCGGAGTCGATCGGTGCGATGTTCCTGGGGGAGGACCCGCTGGGCGCGGCGGCCGTGGTGTTCGCCGGCGTTGCCTCGAGCGACGGTTGAGGCCACCCAACGGGGCATCAGAGGTGTCCCTGCGAGGCGCGCGCGCCCCGCTCCGGCGCCTCTGGCACGAACCCATAAGCCCCGCCTATCCATTCAGGCGTTAGACCTATTGGACATAACCGCCCCGCCTCCCCAGACTTCACCGCGTCGCGCGGGCTTCGCGTGGCAGACGGAGGAGGCGACGTTCTTGACACCGCTGGGGGGACTCGGTGCGAGGGAGGCTGGGGTCAGCTGCTCCCGCGCCAGGCACGGCTTTTCGTCCGTGGGGTTCACCCGACGGCGGGCTGCCGTTGTTCTCCGCGTGCGGGCACCGTCGCAGGCGGGCGCAAGTGCGCGCGTTCCTCGACGGCGGTCGGCTCACCGCGGCGCATCCTCTTCCGCTCGAATCACCACGCGGGGCCACGCGGTGGCCTCCACGATCAGCAAGGAGTGAGATAAGTGTTCAAGAAAGTCCTTCGGACGTTGGCCCTGATGGTGCCGACGCTCGCGCTCATGGGGGCCACGGCGGGTGCCGCCAGTGCAGCCACCGTTTACGTATCGAACAGCTCTCCAGTCGTCGCCGGCGGCAGGAGCTGCGCCCAGCCCGACGTCAGCACGGTCCAGGCAGGCATCGTCGCCGCGAAAGGCGGCACCGTCGATGTCTGCTCGGGCACCTACACCGAACAGGTCGACATCACCGAAGGCGTCAAGGTCCTGGCCGTCAGCGGCGTCGGCACCGCGAAGCTCGTGATGCCGGAAAACCCCGCCGAATCGTCCTCCTCCTGTGACAAAGCGGCCGACAGCGAAGGCCAGACGGACGAGGTCTCGATCTGTACGAGCGGCACCGTCACGATCACCGGCCTCGACGTGGAAGCGATCATCCCCGGCACGAGCTGCGCCGGAGGGCTCAACGGCATCTTCATCGGCGGGGGCGGCCTGCTGAAGGCCACCAGCGTCTCGGTGGACGGCGCCAGCCAGAGCAACCCGGGGCTGAAGGGCTGCCAGCACGGTATCGCGGTCGCCGTCGGCTCGGGCGAAGGCTCCGTCGTAGGAAACGCGAGCCTCAAGAGCGTGACGGTCAGCGGCTACCAGAAGAACGGCCCGACGGTGGGCGGGAAAGGCTCGACGATGTTGATCTCCTCATCGACGATCACCGGGGAAGGTCCCAGCCCGTACACGGCCCAGAACGGCGTCCAGGTTGCTTACGGCGCCAAGGGCACGATCAAGTCGACGTCGGTCACGGGCAACGAGTGCGAACTGACGACCGCCTGCGGTGCAACCAAAGAACAGGCCTCAGGGGTGCTCTTCTACCAGGCGGCGCCCGGCTCCTCCGTGAGCAGCTCGACGGTGAACGAAAACGACCTCGGCGTCTACTACTCCTCCGGCAGCGCCACTGAGCCCGCCAGCGCCGAAGTGCAGATCAAGAAGGACGTCCTCACGAGCAACCGCTACGAGGGGATCGAGCTGGAAGAAGGCAACGCGTCGCTGGCTACCGACACGATCAACGGCAGCGGTCGGGTCGGGATCGACCTCTACCAGGCCGGCTACCAGAAATCGTCCTCGGACTCGAGCGCGTCGCACATGCACATCAGCGGCCAATCCGAAGCGGCGATCAAGGTCGAATCGGACAAAAGTGCGTCCGACCCGCCCGGGAAATTCGTGATCACGAGCTCGACGGAGACCGGCAACGGAGCGCTGCTGATCAACGAAAGCAACAACTTCGAAGTCATCTTCTAGATCGACTCCGAACCCGTCGAGGGTGGGCGGCGACTGGTGCCGTCGCCCACCCCGATGACGAGCCCGGCGCGCGCACGCGACCGTACCGGCCGGGCGCGTGACGACCCGACCTCGGTGGTGCGCCAGCGGACCGACAGTCCTTTGCGAGACTGGTCGAGATGGCGCTGATACAAGCCACGTGGCCTCTCTGTCGCGAGCTGCGACGGGCGCTTCCCGCACGGCCCTTCCATCTGCGCTTCTGGGACGGCGGTGTCGTCGAGGCGACCACCCCGGATGCACCGACGTTCTTCGTGGCCGCGCCGTCGGCGCTGGCGCACTTCCTCCGGGCCCCCGGCTCCCTCGGCCTCGGCCGCGCCTACACGGACGGCTCGCTCGCGGTCGACGATCTGGATGCCGCGTTCATCGTCGTCGACGAGTGGGAGCCGCCGGCGCTCAGCGCCGCCGAGCGCTTGCGCCTTGGCCTGACCGTCCTCGCCGCCGCGGCGCCGGGCGGGTTTCCGCGCCGTCCGGCCCTGGAGCTGATCCTTCGCGGGCGCCTTCACAGCGTCGAGCGCGACGCGGCCGCGGTTCGCTACCACTACGACGTCGGCAACCCCTTCTTCGCCCTGTTCCTGGACGAGTCGATGACCTATAGCTGCGCGATCTTCTCGCGCGGAGCACAGACGCTCGGGGAGGCGCAGCACACGAAACTCGAGTTGGTGGCGCGCAAGCTGGGGCTCGCCCCGGGGATGCGCGTGCTGGACGTCGGCTGCGGCTGGGGCAGCTTCGCGATCCACGCCGCTCGGACCTACGGCGTCAGCGTCACCGGCGTCACCCTCTCGGAGCCCCAGGCCGAGCTCGCGCGCAATCGCGTCACCGAAGCGGGCGTGGGGGACCTGGTGGACATCCGTGTGGCCGACTATCGCGAGCTCCCACAGACGTCATTCGACGCGATCGCGAGCATCGGCATGGCCGAGCACGTCGGTGCGAGCCAGATCGATCTCTACGCACGGTCGCTGCACGAGCTGCTACGCCCGGGCGGCCTGCTCCTCAACCACGCGATCGCGGCGCTTGATCCCGACCACGCGCCGCACGAGGACATCTTCTCCACGCGGTACGTGTTTCCCGACGGCGAGCCGCTGCCGCTGTCCCGCATCCAGCTCGCGCTCGAGCGCGCGGGGTTCGAGAGCGAGCATGTCGAGGGGTTCCGGGAGGACTATGCGGTCACCCTGCGCCACTGGAGCCGGCGGCTGGACGAGCACCTCGAGGAAGCCGAGGCGCTCGCCGGCGAGCAGCGAACGCGCATCTGGCGGCTGTATCTGCGGGCTGCGCGCCATGGCTTCGAGACGGGCCACACGTCCGTCTACCAGGTGCTCGCGCGGAAGCCCGACAGGCCCGCCTAGATCTCGGTGGGTCGAGCGATCATTCGAGCGGCCCCGTGCGCGGGGCTCACGTAGCGGCACCGGCTGTCGCCAGTCTGGATCGGACTCGCATGATCGGCGCCGAGGGGTCGTGCGGCTGGGGGATCGCCGCCAGGCTGAACTCGGCGATGGCGCCACGTCGGAAGACGAGGCAGTGGGTGGACCCGCCGAACTGGAAGTGACCGAGCTCCTCGCCCTTCTCGACGTGGCGCCCCGGCTCGATCGACGGCGCGATCAGGCAGGAGGAGACCTCAGACATCCCGACCGGCACGAACGCGAGGAGCCCGATGACCGGGTCGTCGGCTTCGATCAGGAAGATCGCCCGGGCGGCTACGTGCGCCAGATAGGACTGCGAGTTGGTCGGCTCGATCGCGTCCTTGCCCTCCGATTCCGCCTCGGAGTAATACGTCCCCTCCTGCACGAAAGCTCGGACGATCGTGCCGGCGACAGGACTGTGCCAGCGGTGGTAGTTGTTCGCGCTCAGGAACGCCTGATAGACGGTGCCGCCGATGAACTCGTCGACCGCGTCGTCGTTGGCGAGCATGTCGGCCAGCGAGTAGGGCTGGGACTTGATCCAGAAACGGTCCTGGCGCTGCACGTCGAGGCTGATGCCGTACGGCGTGGACTCGCAGGCGCTGACGATGACCTTGTCATCCTCGGGCGCGGCGACCGGCCGTTCGCCCTCCTTGAAGCGTCGGGTGAAGAAGTCGTTCCAGGAGGAGAAGCCCCAGTGCTCGTCCTCGGGGTCGTACTCGAACTGCTCGATGCCGATTGTCCGCTGCGCCTCCTCGCTCTTCCAACCGGAGGCCGAGTCGTTGAGCACGTAGAGCGAGTCGCTGCTGCTGAGGAACCCGCACCAGACCGTGAGGATCTTCTTGAGCATCGCGTTCATGCGCGGGTCGCGGAATGCGGCGAACCCGGCCCGAGTGCCCATCGGCCAGTCGAGGATCGCGCCGAGCGGGGTGGCGAGCATCGCGCCCTGGGGCCCGAACTCGGGTGCCATCGTGAGCACCTCGTTGATCAGGCGCAGCAGCTGCTCGACGCTCTCCAGATGGCGTTCGGAGTAGGGCTTGCCGGGAGGCACCTGCCTGATCATCTCGTTCATGTACATGCGGATCGTCGGGTCGCTGTCGATGAGCTCCTGGAACTCGAGGAGCACCGGATGCAGGACGATCTGCTCGCCGCGCGACTCGACCCGCTCCCGATGAGCCCGGAGCCAGGACTCGAGGTCCTCCTGCTCGGCCGGCAGCCAGCCGGCACGGCGACGAACGTCGATCTCGTGGCGGGAAACCGCCATCAGCCGCCCTTGCTCATCAGCTGGCGCCAGCCCCGAACCTCGATGTCGACGCCGTATCTGCGAGCGGCAGCGCGGATACGCCTCCACGCGGCGTCGCGTTCGGAATCACTCACGCCCTCGACCTGGTTGAAGCGCGCGACGGCGTTACGAACATGCCTGGCGTCGCCGATCGGCTCCTTCTTCTTGGCGGGGAACGCGAACGCCTGTGCTTTCGCTCTGGTGCTTGCCATGAGCGGGCCCTCCTTCGGTTGCAGGACTCTTGCCTGCTTGGGCTCTACCCACTGGGACGCTCTGTAATTCCTGGGCCTTCTCGACCGTCGCCGGGGGGTGCGCCGTTCGGTCTCCCCGGCAGCGCGGCGCATGCACAGACGTGCTCAGCCGTCGACGAGGAGGCTGTCGACCGGGCCGAGCAGCGCCCTCGACCTACGCGATACGCCTTCGAGCTCCCGCAGCCGATGGGTCGGCGTCTCGCCACGCTGCAGGCGCTCGCGCTGCTCCGTTGCGATCGGGCGCCAGAGCTCGTCGATGACCGAGGCGGGGTCTCCGGCGACCTCGTCCACCGAGCGGTCGAGATGCTCGGCCCAAAGCCGCAACCGCGTGTCGCGGGCGATCGCAGGGTCACGGGTGATGACGTTCATCTCGGTGTCGTTGAAGAACGAGTGCTCGTTGAGATTGGCCGAGCCGACCGTCATCCACGCGTCGTCGACGATTCCCACCTTGGCGTGAACGTACAGGGGCCCCGCGAGACGGCCGGTCAGAGCCGTGACGGTGGCCGCCAGAAAACGGCCGGCGCCGTCGTCGGCGCGAACCAGCGCACCGAGCTGGCCGCGCGTGGTGTCGGCCCCGTTGTTCGGCTTCGAGGGCAGCAGCACGACCACACGGAAGCCTTCGCTCGGCGGATTGCGAAGCTTGTCGGCGATGATCTCGACGACCTGGGCGGACCAGAGGAACTGGCTCTCGAGGTAGATGAACTCCCGGGCCGAGCGCAGGGCCCGCGTATAGGCCTCGAGGATGCGGAAATCGCCCTCGGGCAGGAAGTCATAGATCTTCTCCGGGACGGTTCGCACGACCTGCAGCTCGACATCGCCGCTCGGACCCGGGGCGGGCGCCTGATCGAGGCGCTCGCCCGTCACGGCGTGCCAGCGGGCGTCAAAGTGCTCACTCACATCGGCCACGGCCGGTCCGGTCACCCGGCTGGAGGCATCGTGCCACCCAAGCGCGCCGCGCATCGGGTGCTCACAGGCGTCGAAGCGGTCGCCGCCGAGCGAGGTCAGGTCGATGCCGCCGACGAACGCGACCTCGCCGTCGACGATGACCAGCTTCTCGTGGTGGCAGTGCATCGGACGCTCATGTGCGTCGAGTGCGCAGCGCACGCGCGTGCCACGCACCAGCTCCTCGCGAACGTCACGGACGGCTGCACGAGAGGGTGTGAAGACGGGCACGGGTGCGCCCGCCCACAGGAGAACCCTGACGTCGACGGACTCGGCCCGGTCGCCGAGAAAGTCACGCAGACTGCTCGCCTGCTCGTCGCGCGTGAGCCCGAAACCGGGGGTGATGTGCCAGCCGGCGATGTGGACGTGCGAGCGAGCTCCGGCTATCGCTTCGGCGATGCGGGGGAGCGCGTGGGCGCCGTCGACCAGCACCTCCAGGTTGCCGCCCGGGCGGGGTGGGGGGTCGCCGCTCGCCCAGAGGTCGCCGTCACTCGGGGGCCGCAGTTGGGCGAGGCGCCCCGCGCGGCGCAGACGCCGGCGATGGTGGGCTCCGATCGCGGCCTCGACGCCCTGCCCGATGCTCGCGTCGACGCGGTCGATCAGGGTCTCGGACACGGGCAGAGTGTATGGGCGGGTCGCGGTGCTGCCGCCCCCTTGTTGTCCCGGCCGCCGGAACCCGGCAGGAAGGTTTCCGCTCGGCCCGGCGACGGGTACCTGCAGAAGTGCCGCTCTTGCGGCAGGGGAGAGATGATCAGGCTCAAGTGTCTCGAGTGCGGGCTGGTGACCAGTTACAAACGGTCCGGCTCGAACACGTGCCCCCGCTGTCTCGTACGCGAGCACAAGGCGGTGAGCCTCGTGATGTGCAGCGACGACCCGTCGCCCGCGGCACGCGGCACGATGGGCTCGCTTCGCACGCACACGAAGGTCACGCGCGACTGCCACTGGATCCGGCTCCAAGGCGAACTCGACTGCGGCTCGGCGCAGCTGCTCGAAGCCCTCATCGCGGAGGCATGCGAGCAGGATGCGCGCGAGATCGTTCTCGACATGGCGGGGATCGAGTTCATGGACTCGGAGGGACTGCGCGCGATCCTCACCAGCCGCAAGACGTGCGACGAGCATGGATGCGTGCTGCAACTCACCCCTGCGCAGAGGCCGGTACGCGAGGTCCTGACGACCACCGGACTGATCGACAGCCTGCGCTGGCGCTCCCGGCGAGACACGCCCGGTGGCTCCCCTGAACGCGCCGGCTGACCCGGTCTGCCGCGAGCGTGCAGAAGGCAATCGACGGTCGTTCCGCCCTCGGCCCCGACGCCGCCGAGGAGGAACCTGTCGTCGGATCAGCGGCCGCTGCGCGTGATCCTCGGCGTGGGCGCGCCGACCGTGCGCCTCGGTCCCCTTTGCTTTACTCTGCGTCTAGGATCGGAAGCGCATCGCCGGGGGGATCATGGACGTGTATCGAGCCCGGCACGTTATTTCCGCTCGGCTTATGGTGGCAGTGGTGCTGGGTGTCTGGTGCTGTGCGTCGCTCGCCGCTCAGCCGTGCGTCTCGGGCCGCGGAGCGTGTTATCCATCCCTCGCAGAAGCGCTTGCAGGTCGCGCAAGGGGACGCGATCACGCTCTCCATGGGTCTTTCACGCTGTCGGGCGGTAAAGAACGCGAGCGGCCGGCGAGCGCGGGTAGGCGGGCGACGGTGATCACCGGCGGCGGCCCGGTGTCACGAGCGGTAGGTTGATCGGTCACTTCCCTTGAATCGGTGACGGTCGAGCACCTCGCCGTCACCGATAGCTCACCCTCGCGTCCCCGCCGGCCACGTACATCGTGGCGGTGGGTTCTGGATCCCGCCGCGCAAAGGCTTTCGCAGAGGGAGCGACGGTGAGAGCATCTCGACGACGAGTTGATCGCCGACAACCGGGTGGAGCCCGACGCCACCCGGGGTCCGGCAAACGGCGAGAAGCAGAAGGCAGGCCAGCGTCGCCGGAACCCGTGCCTGCGCTCGCGGACGGACCGGGCTCGAGAGTTGGGGTGTGCGCTGACCTTGGATGACCCTGCCGTCATCGACAGACTACGAGGGCGGCCGGCGAGCGACGCCGACGGCGCCGGCGTGTCCTCGTTCGGCGGGTCGGTCAGATCGAGAACTGGAGAGGGGGGGAAGGACGCGAATTCCAGGCATCGCGGCGGTCGCACGGCGCCCTCGGGCGCTTGGGAGGAGAGGGGGGAGAGAGGAGGGGGGGGGGGGGGGAGGAGGAGGGGGAGGGGGGGGATGCGGAGGGCGCGGGCGGTCTGTATAGCGACCAAGCCGAGCTCGACGTCTCGGGCTCGGTGATCTGAGGCAACCACGGCAAGGTCACGGCGTCGTTGGCTGCCTCGCCTCCGGAAGGCCGATCGAAATCAGCGCGAGCTCGGGCGAGATTCACGCCGGTGAAGACAGGACCCTCACGATAGAAGACAGTCTGGGGGGGGGGGGGGCGGGGGGAGAGGGGTGGGGGGGGGGACGGCTCTCGTGGGAAACCCCGTGAGCGCCAGCGCCCGGAGGGGAGCCATCACGGCCGGAGCGGCGCTCCTTGCCCGGGACCCGCGAGCCTGACCGACACGACGTAGGGGAGAACTCGGCCGCTCGGAAGGCAGACTCCGTCGGACCCGGCGGCGGCGTGGTCGGTTTCCAGCTTCGGCCGTGTGGGAGGACACGGGCTCATCGACAACAGCGACTTCGCCACCACCGCCGAGGGCCGGCGAGGGCCTCCCCGGCGCGCTGGATGTGTTCACCTTCGAAGGCGAGCCCCAGCATGTCGCGCTGACCGACGCGTGGTCCCAACCGCTCGATCGTCGCTTCGAGCCCCCGATGCGGGACTCGCCCAGGGCGAGGGCGTGTTCGACAACAGGCTTCGAAGTTGATCGCCTGCGAAATCCGCGCCGACCAAGCGACCGTGGATGCGCGGCGGGGGCAGGGAGGCGTTATGCGAGTGGCGCGGCGCGGGGAGGCGGCAGCTGGAACGGGCCAGATCGCGGGACGCCGTGGAAAAACTCTCCCTCGAAGGGTTCGACTTCGACCACAACCCGTCCTGGACGGCCCGGCTGGAGTCAGTCTCGAAACCGGAGGCGTGTTCGCGGCCTTGCCGTCGCCGCGCGTGGACTCGACCCTTGCGCACCACCGCACGGACGATTTCGGGACGGGGGCTCCGCGCCGAGCGCGACAAGCCATCGCACGATCGGTTGCCGCGCGGGGTGGCATCGAGCCTGTCGCCCAGACGCGCTCGGGGGCGGGCCAGGTGGCGGCTGTTCCCCCGCTGAGAGTCAGAGCGCGATGGTGAACTCGACCGGGTCCGCTACACCGACATTCGACGCCACTCTCGTGAGATTTACGCCGTACCCTGCGACGCTGGGCCGCCGGGCGGGCGCAGGTTCGGCCGATTCCAGCCGGAGACGGATTGGAGACGTGCTGCTGAAGCCAAGTGCGCGAAGCTGAGGTACCAGCTGGACGCACGGAGCGGACTGGATCACCACCGGATAGCAACGGGACCTTCCATGTGCAGTGACTGGGTGGGCGCGCTGGCGAGTGGACCGCTACCAAGCACGCCGTCCTCCAGGGCGGCTGGAATGCCGCCCTGGCTTTCGGCGGCGCTACAAGCGCCTCCCCCGGCGATATCCGAATCCGCCGCCGGTGAGGAACAGCACCAGGGCGACGACAAGCAGTATCCACAGCAGCGGGCTGACCGCCAGGCCCCCAGCGATGGCGGCGATCACCAGCACGATCAACAGCAGCTCAACGAGACCCATGTGGTCCTCCCTTGTTCTCGGCTTGGCGGACCAAGCCGCTTTGTCGGATTCTCAAGGTAGGCGCCTCTGAGCCGCTCCCGACGGCAGGGCGTACGCACGCGGACGTCCGCGTGCGGACGTGCTAAAAGCGCTTCATGTCAGCGGCCACATCCGAGACCGTCGCAATCGTCGATGCCGACCCCGACCTGGCCGATCTGCTTGCTCCGGACCAGCTCGAGCGCGCGCGACGGGAGGCTCGGGCGGCGGTCCTGCGTCTGCCGACCGGCGACTGGGACGCGGCGCGCTCCGTAACGCCCGAGCGCCACCATCGCGGCTTTCTGATCACCGACGGACTGCTCTCCCGTGACGTGCACGTGATCGGCCGTCAGTGCGTCGAGTTGCTTGGCCACGGCGACGTTCTGCGGCCATGGAGCTGGGATGGGGAGGGCTCCCACGTCCACGCCGAGATCGGCTGGACGGTGCTCGAGCCGACGTGCATGGCAGTCTTGGACCAGCGGCTCGTGACACGCATCGCGCCCTTCCCTCAGCTGGGAGTGGAGCTCTTCAACCGAGCCACCCGCCGAGCCCACGCGCTCGCAGTCTCGCTTGCCATCTCCTACCGCCAGCGCGTCGATGACCGGCTCCTGCTGACGCTCTGGCACCTGGCCGAGCGCTGGGGCCGGGTGCATCCCGATGGCATCGTCGTGCCGCTCCCGCTCTCACACCAACGTCTCGCCGACCTCGTCGGCGCCCACCGCCCGGCCGTCACGACCGCGCTCGGGAAGCTCACGCACGCAGGCGCGCTGACTCGGCGCGACAACGGAAACTGGGTTCTTCACGGCGAGCCGCCTCGCGAGCTGCGCTACCACCGCCTCGCCGGGATCGCACCGGGCGGCTCCGGCAGTTAGATCGCAGATCGGCTGGCCCGCATCGCCCGAGCGCCCCGAGTCGGGTGTCGCCTCCGCGGGTGACATCCGACGAACGCGAGAATCGTTCGTCCTTGGTTAGGCCGCGTAGGCTTGTTCAGCACAGTCCTGCGGGCTCTGAGCTCGGTGTCGACTACGACGCGAGTGCAACGTGAGAAGAGGGTCAACGAGATCGGGTTAGGTGAGTTGCTGCTAACGCAGCAGGAGGTCAGATGACTCATGCCATCGCAGCGGGTCACCGGCCGGCCGAATGCCGGCGCGGCGGTTGCTCAGAGCGAGCGGCGGCCCGCTGACCGGGCAGGCCCTCGCTAACGTGCGTGGCAGTGTCCGGACTCAGGCTGTCCTTCGTTGAGTTTCCCGCCGACGATCCGGACCGCGCCCGGCGATTCTGGAGTGGCCTGCTCGGCGAGGAACTCGAGCCTCGCGAGCCGTCGGACGGGGAGGGCTGGCAGACAGGAGCCGAGGCGCGCAGCGATCGGGGTCCATTCACGTGGGCGCGGGCCCGGCGACTCGTTCTCCTTGCCCTACTTCGCCGTGAGCGACATCGCGAGCGCCCTGCAAGCCGTCGCGGCGCTCGGCGGCAGCGTCATCCATCCCGGAGAGCGGTGGGCGATCTGCAAGGACTCCGAGGGCAACCCCTTCGCGCTGGCCGGCGAATCGCCGGACGGGTGACGCCCGGACCGTTTCGGCCCTCGCACGAGAGCTCGATGCGGCAGGACATCGGAGCTGTGGCTCGGCCCGAGAGCGGGCTGGGCGGTCGAGCATGGGCTGCCAATCGGTTACTCAGGACGACTACTACGGGCAGCTGGCCCGTGGTCACGAGCCTTGCAGGTCGTCAAGTTGTGATCGAGGTCCTGGCTGCCCGGGGCCGGAGGCGGGTTTCGCATCGCTCATCCGACGCGCTGGCGGAGACGCATAAGGGTCTTCGCTGGTTCTTTCCAGACCCGGCGGCACGTCAGGCAACGAGCGGCCGGCCGGGTCGTGACCTCCTGCCAGCGACTCCGGCACAAACGCGCCGTCTCTGCTGGTGATTCTGCGCTGTGCGGCGTACCGGTCCGCCCAAGACCCTCGAGGGCGGCCAACCTATCTAGGCAAATCTCTAGGCGCCACCCGACGATGGACCTAACCGGACAGCATTCCAACCCCTCGGGACCTCTGAGAGCCGTCCTCGATTGGGCTGCTACGGCCAACGAAGCCAGCGACCCCGGCGCGAAACGGCCACCGCGCGTTGGTGCCAAGTGTGCTGTCGGTCCCATCGGGCAACTCATCGACGGCATGACTGGGTCCTTTCCGCGGTAATCAACGTGCTTGAGATGCATGCAGGACCGATGCGTGCGCGTGACGTACATGCAGCGGTCGAGACCATGCTCGGAGGGCCCGTGCGTCGGGCGTCGGTCAAGGCCTGTCTGGCGTCGAATCTCGCCGGCGCGGCTCCTCGCTTCATCAGAGTCGCTCGCGGCCAATACCGGCTCGCCGGCTGACGACCGCCTGGGACGTACCGCGCCCCTTATCACGCGAAGGCAGGTGTCTCGGCCCGCTTCGAAAGACCCCTGCTGTCCGCCCGGAGCGGCGCGCCGCGGTCAATGATGGCTGCGGAGGCGGGCCAGCACACGCAGCGCGGTCGGCATGGCCGAGTTGCCGTTCGACATCGACCGTGGAGATCGAACTCTCTGTGGCCTGCGTGCCTAGCGCGTCCGCCTGACCCACACCGTCCGCCGAGCGATGCTGGAGGTAGTCATGCGCTGAAGGAAGGGCGCGCTTCATGACGCACATGTGAGCTGCGATCGCCGTGGCGAGGCCGAGTCCACGTGAGCGCCGGCAAAGTGGTTTCGGGTTCTTCCGGCGCGTGGCCGCGCGTGTGTGACAGATCGTGTGACCGTCGCTTTCTCGGCGGCAGCTCGCCGCGTTCAGGGCTGTGGAACTGAGCCGCGATCGCCGTGGCCTCGGCGTCGGGGTCGATCTCTGCGGCTTCGGCGACGCCGGAGCGGTACTCGTCGCTCTGTGTGAGGGGTGGGGTAAGGATCCGCTCGTAGCGGCTGCGCTCGGCGGCGAGCATGCGGAAGCCGACCTCGTGCTCGATTCGCTCGGCGAGCGTCCACAGCCGCCCGGCGTGGTTGCTCGTCCTTGGTGCGGGCGGCTATGCACGCGAGGCCCGCGAGGCAGTAGGCCTGCAGGCGTAGGTCCTCTTCTCGATGCCGAGCGCGAGCGCTTCGCGGTAGTAGAGGTCGGCGGCGGATAGATCGCCCGTGTCGAGTGAGAGGTCGCCGAGGCTGTGCATCGCGCCGCACCGTTGCCGAGCCCGTGCGCGCGGCGAACCTCGATGGAGCGGGTGTACAGCTCGGCGGCCCGCTCGAATTCGCCGGTGTCGCGGAGACCTTCAGCGATGTAGTGTAGCGAGCGGCGCGAGACCCTGTGGTCATCGAGGCGCTCGCAGATCGCGAGCGCCTGCTCGACCATTCGAGCTCCCTCCGGCGAGCCGGCGACGAACTCGGCGCCGCCGAGACCCAGTTGAGCGCGCGGGCCTCTTCGCGTTCATCGCCTGCTTCGCGGTAGAGCGCGAGCGCCTCGGACAGGGCCGCGCGGGCCGGGTCGGGCGCCTCGGCGTAGACCAGCGCCCATGCCGAGCCCGTCAGAGCGTCGGCTCGGCGTCGGCCCGTGAGGACGCTGGTGTCTTCAGTGCGCGTTCGTACCACCGCGTGAGCTCCTCCGTTCGTCCGCTCGCCAAGACCCACGGTCGGAGCGCATCGGCGAGCGGCAGCGCCGCGGCGACGTCGTGGTCGAGCGCCCATGAGAGAGCGAGGCCGATGTTGCCGAATCCTCGCGGAGCCGGGTATGAGCCTCGGTGCGCTCCGGGTCCCGGCCGCAGGCGGCGACGCCGAGCGCGAAATACCAGCGGGCGTGGCGAGCGCGGATCTCCTCCTGCGCGTCGCTCACCTCCAACCGCTCGAGCGCGTACTCGCGCGTGGTTTCGAGGAGGAAGAAGCCGTCCGTGCTCGCCCTGTCGCACGAGGCTCTTGTCGATCAGCGACTGCAGCGTGTCGAGCTCGGCGTCGCAGACCTGTTCGGCGGCCTCGAGCTCGAAGCTGCCGACGAACACGGCCAGCTCGGGTGAACAGCCGCTGCTCGGGCTCGCTGAGCAGGTCGTAGCTCCATGCGATCGCCGCTCGCATCGTGCTCTGGCGCTCCGGGAGATCGCGCCGCCCGCCGGCAAGCAGCGGGAGTCGCTGCTCCAGCCGCGTGAGGAGCTGGTGCTCGGAGAGGAGCTTCACGCGCGTAGCGGCGAGCTCGAGCGCGAGCGGGAGACGGTCGAGCCGTTCGCAGATCGCGTCGAGCTCCGCGCCCGGCGCGAACCCGGGCCTGACCTGCCGCGCGCGAGCGGTGAACAGCTCGACGGCGTCGCGCGGCGAGAGCGGCGCCACCGGGTACTCCTGCTCGCCGGCGACGGCGAGCCGCTCGCGGCTCGTGACGATCGCGGCGCAGCCCGGCGCGCCGGCGAGCAGCTGCCCGATCGCGGCGCGGCGTCGATCACCTGCTCGAGGTTGTCGAGCACGAGCAGCAGCGCCCGTCCCGCAGATAGGTCGGGAGGTCCTCGATCTCGCCGAGCGCGGCAGCGATCTCTGGGGTCACCAGCGCCGGATCGGTGACCGTCGCCAGTGACACCCACCACGCGCCGTCCACGTAACGGTCCGAGAGCTCGGCTGCGAGCGCGAGCGCAAGCCGCGTCTTCCCCGTCCCGCCCGTTCCCGTCAGCGTGATCAGCCGATGCGAGCCCGCCAGCTCCACAGCTCGCGCGAGCTCCTGCTCGCGGCCGATCAACGGCGTCGCCTGCACCGGCAGGTGGACGTGGCGCAACGTCCGCAACGGCGGAAATCGCCGTCACCGAGCTGAAACAGCCGCTCCGGCGCAGTCAGATCCTTCAGGCGGTGCTCACCGAGATCCCGCAGCGCGACGCCCGCGAGTGCCCGGGTCTGGTCCGAGACGACGACCTGCCCGCCGTGCGCCGCCGAACAGATCCGCGCCGCCTTATGCACCGCCATCCCGACGTAGTCGCCGTCGACGAGCAAGACCTCGCCCGAGTGGACCCCCATCCGCACCCGCACCGGAAGCCGCCCAGCGCCCCCTGCATCTCGCCGGCCGCGAGGAGCCGTCGCCCGCGCTCTGAAAGACAAAGAAGAATGCGTCTCCCTCCGTCCCCACCTCGACACCGCGATGGCGCGCCGCGACCGCACGGATCCGCTCGCGATGATCCACCAGCGCCTCCCCATAGCGCTCCGACCCGAGCTCGCCGAGCAGCCGCGTCGACCCCTCCACGTCGGTAAACGGCATTGTCACAGTGCCCGTCGGAAGGGCCCGCCCCCCGCCGCCATTGCGCGCGAGACGTTACCCGAGGCGACTCCGGACAGCGAGCGCGCGCCATTGCTGGCGACAAAGGAGTACCCAGGGACCGCGTGAAATGGAGCCAACCGGGATCGAACCGGTGACCTCCTGCTTGCAAAGCAGGCGCTCTCCCAGCTGAGCTATGGCCCCGGACGGCCACTGGCCTAACACAGTCTCGCCCACTCCCGGGTCGTCGCCCCGACCCCCCCGGCAACGCTCTCAGCCCGCCCTCGCCCGCAGCGCTCCTGCCAGCCCCTCCACATCCGCGACCGTGACCGTCAGCTCCGGGTGCCGCAGGACCCCCCACGGGTCGAGCCCCCGCACGGGCGAGCGAAACGAGGATACAGGACTCCGCGCTCGCCGTTGGTCGCGAACGTCAGGCCCCGATCGGTGATCTCCAGGTCGCGCCGGCCCAGCGGTACTTCAGGACGCGTACGGTCCCGTCACCGCGACCGAGCTGATGTTCTCCGCGGTGTCGTCACGCGCCAGCGGCCGAAGCGGGCCCGCAGCTCCGTCTCGTCCAGCTCGACCCACGCGTTCTCCGGCGTGACCCCGGACAGGGCCCGCCGAGGGGCACGGTGCTGAGACGCGAAGCAGGAACGGGAACCGCGACCGTCTGCCGCGGCCCGGTGCCACTGTGGCGCTCCAGCAGCGCGAACAGCTCCGTCGAAGTGCCGCTCCGATGCTTCCTCGTCGTACACCGGCGTGTCCGGCATCGTGTACCCGTGCCCCGCGCCCTCGTAGACCTCGGCGCGGTACTCGATGCCCGCCTCCTTGAGCGTGCGCTCCAGCTCGGCGATGTTCTTCTGGGCTCATGCTCTGGTCGTTGTCGGCGAACCCGAGGTACAGACTCGGCGTCGATCGCGCCGCCGTGCGGTGGGGCTGTCCGCGCGTCGGTGACCAGGCCGCCTCCGGTGGAAGCCGCCGAGCGCGACGACCCGCTGCGGGTGCGCTGCGGCGATCCGGAACCCGACCCGCACGCCCAGGCAGTCGCCGCCGTGATCGCGATCGGGCCGTCCTCGTTCTCGGCCTCGAGCAGCGTAGGTAGGCGTCGCCGTCACTGGCCGCGCGATCGGGGGTGAGTACGTCCATCATCGGCTTAGCTTCGCCGAAGAAGGCGCCTCGTGCGTCCGGGTCTGAGAGGTCCGGCATCTCCGTCACCGGCGCCCTGCCCGCCCGGTAGAACAGGTTCGGCGCGAGCACCACATACCGCGTGCGGCGATCCGATCGGCGATCTGCTCGATCACCGCCCAGGGCGCGGCCCGAACGCATCCATCAGCAGCAGCGCGCCGGTGCGGGGGCCCTCCTGATCCGGCCTCGACAGGTACGCGTCGGCGACGCCGTCCGCCGTCTCGATCTCGATGCGATCTTTGCTCATCGGGTCCTCCAAGGGGGGTCGTGTGTGATCGCGCGCAGCATGCCTCAGCTACCCGCGCGGCGTGGACGGCACCCTCACATCACGGCGCGCGCTCGGTCACGTTGCGGCTCATATCTGCGCGCCCCGCGAGCCACTTCCCGGCGAACCGAGCGTCCGAGCTCGCCGGCGCCGTCGGAGGCGCTCCGTTGCCATAAGGCGGGCGTATCGCGAGTCCAAATATCGGTATTGGACACGCGCCCCCGGCGCGCGTGAAGACTTAGGTCAGGTCGCTTACACGAGCGTGCTCACAGATGGAGGGGGACTTGCGGTGGTAACGGCTTCGGGGTTCGGCGCTCGTCTCAGACGGGGCGCTCGTTCCACGCTTGGGGGGTCCGCACTGTTGCCGGCTCCCCGGGTCGGCGCGCGCTCGTTCCTCCAACGCCGCAGGCCGAGGGCAGGGCACGCAGGTGCGAAGGATCGCGCCTGCGTGTTCCCGCCGAGGCGCCGGGCCGCCGATCTGCAGGTTCTCGGCGGAGAGCGCGGTTTTCCCACAGGAGTCCAGCCGGCATGAGCCCGGCCGGTTTTTGGAAAGTCGTCTGGGCAGGCGGAGCGGGTGCGGTCATCGCCGAGGGCCGAGCGCCGGCCCGAGCAGGCGCCGAGTCCGGCGCCGGGCGAGCACTCCCCCGACGCACTGCCCACGTCCGGGGCACCTCCGTCCCAGCGCGGCTTCCACGCCGACTGCGAGCTCGGCGAAGACTGCGCGCGCGTCGCGCCGGTCGGCGAGTTCGACTGCTCGGCGGTGATCGAGTTCGACGGGCGATGGCGAGCGGATCGCGCTCGGGCGCCCGATCGAGATCGACCTGGCGGGCCTCAGCTTCATCGACTCCGAGGGTCTGTGGGCGCTGACGTTCACGCACACCACCTGTCGCAAGCTGCGGATCCGCTGCGGCTCTCCGGGCCGGATCAGGTCCAGCGCGTCTTCAAAGTCACCGGCCTTTACGACCTGCTGCCGTTCGCGAGCCGCTAGACGACCGACCCCGCGGCGGGCTGCTCTTCGGCGGCGGGCGCCCCGGCCGCCTCGAACAGCGTGTCGAGGATCGCCCGCGAGTCGTCGCGACGCCGCGCCAGCGCGACCTTGAGCGGCTCGACGTGGCTCAGCGGCACCGCCCGGCCGTCGCCGAGCGACGCGCCGACCATGAACTCCGGCAGGACCGAGATCGCTCTGCCGGCCGCCGCCGGCGCCCAGACCTCATCCGCCGTCGTCGGCTGCTCCGCCGTGAAGTTGCGCGGCGCGCCCCGGTAGTGCGGCAGCCACGCCTCCTCCACCCAGTCCTCGGGGATGCTCGATGCCGCCCCGGGAAGGTCTCGTGCTCGATCTGCTCGTAGCGGACCGACTTCTCCTCGGCGAGCGCGTGCCCGTCGTCGACGAGCACGTAGCGGGGTGAGCGCAGCACGACGAGGTGCTCGACCTTGGGGTCGTCCGGCAGCGGGAACCCAGCGCGGCCTGCGCGGCCGCGGTGGGGCTGGACGGGCCACTCCTCCGGGAGCAGGTGGCGCGTCTCGATCTCCGCGTCGGGGTGCGCGCGGAGGACCGTCCGCAGCCACGGACGCGCCAGCAGGCCGGGCCCCGGCCACGTGCCGAGGCGCAGTCGGGAATCCGAGCGCGACCACGGCCCTAGTCGATCGCTCGCTTCCTCCACCGCGATCAGCGCCGCGCACGCCTTCTCGTAGAACGCGGCGCCCGCCGGCGTCGGGACGATCCCGCGCGGCCTGCGCTCCAGCAGCGGCACGCCCAGCAGGCGCTCGAGCTTCGAGATCACCTACGACAGCGCGGGCTGGGCCAGGATGCGCCGCTGAGCCGCTCGCGTAATCGACCCTCCTCGACGACGACGACGAGGTACCGCAGATGGCGAGCTCGATGGTCGGTGGGGCGGCTTGCTCTCGGTAGTCGGCGGGTGCCCCCACGCCGTGGCGCCGGAGGATCCGGCGGCGGGCCGGCCCCCGGCTCTCCACCCGACAAGCTAGCCGGCCCGCGGCGGCCCGCATATGCATCGGCAGCTAGGCCATAGCCGCCGCTTATCGCAGGGCCTCGCGCGGCGGGACCGGAGCGGGGCCCTCGGCGAGGCGGGCTGCGCAGGGGGCGGGGGGAGTTGCTTGGCCTCGAGGAGCAGTGCCGGCAGCAGCTCGGGGCGGATCCCGGCCGCGAGGCAGGAGAGTTAGGCGATCGCGCGGTGGATGCCGTCGATCAGCATCAGGGTGCCGTCGTCAGACCCGATCCTGACGACCACCCCGGCCCGCCACCGCGCCCCCGCCATGTCGCGCGCGAACCGCTCGACGCGAAGGTCGTCGTCGTGGTCCTCGGCGGCGGTGGCTCGCGCCTCCGCTCACGGTAGTGCCGGAGCAGCTGGCCGACCGTCTTGTACCGCGTCTCCTCGCTGCCCATGAAGGTCGCGAGCACCGTGGAGGTCCCGGCCAGATCCGCTGCAGAGGGGCTGAAGGGCCATGCGCAAAGGCTCGCGCGGCCCCCGCTGCGCCCCTATGGACATCTGGCCAAAGATCGCCTGGGCCCGCTCACCGCTGGCCGACGCATCGCACCGAGGTGGCCGGACGCGCCCCATCGCGTCCGGCCCCTCGCCCCTCGCCCCGTGTCAGTTCGCCGTCGTCGGTCCCGAGCTGCCCAGCACTTCGCCGTGCGCGCCGAGCGCGCGCACTTCGAACACCGAGTCGGTGCTGGTGACCTGCATCCCCGTCTCGAAGCCGGTCCACGGGAACGTCCCGGCGGGGGTCAGCGGGCCCCCTTCTTCGCCCGCGAGCACCTGCCACTGGGCGACGCGGGTCGCGCCGTTCCAGCTCGCGTAGACGTTCACCGCTCCAGCGATTCCCGTTCGGCGACGAGCTTCGGCGGGTCGTCGGCATGCCTTCCCATCCGAACCGGAAGACACGGTAGGTGCCGTCTCCGTGCGGGAGCTGCGCGTCGAACAGCATCGTCCCCTTGCGTTCCGGTTCGCCGCCACGTGAGAACTCCGAGAAGTACTGGGTCGCGCCGTAGCCGACGACCGCTTCGCCGTGGCGCATCGTCTGCATGCTCCCCTCGGCGGGCGCGACCGTGGTCGCGGAGCGCAGGTACTGGTGCACGAGCGACACTTTGTCTCCGTGGATCCGGAGGATCAGGCCTCTCGAGGCGCCGTACACCGGCGGCCCGGCCTCGTCGTCGAACAGCGTCAGCCGTTCGAGTTTCTTGCCCTGCAGGCGCGCGTCGTGCTGGAAGTAGAAGCGCGTGCGGCTGCCCCTCGTGAACGAGCTGTTCTTGCCGGCGATCTGCCAGACGATCGCGCCCGACTGTTCGAGCAGGTACACGCCCGAGGTGTCGCGCAGCGAGACCAGCACACGGCCTTCGGGCAGCGGCTGGACGGAGTTGAGGTGATACGGGTCCCAAACTCCGTTCTCGGGTTCCACTTCCGATTCCGCCTCGGGTATGTGTCCCATCGCGTCCCATTCCCACATCACGAGCCCCGTCGCGATGTCGATCTCCTGAACGCTCGCGTCGAGCACCGGCTCATGTTCGGAGTCGCATTCGGGCAGGCAGACCGGCTCGACCGTGTCGATCCACGCCTGGCCGGACGGTGTGATGTTGAGCTCGTGGATGTCGGCCTCCTCGCCGTTGCCGGCACGGACGTGGGCGATCGGTTCATACGAGCTGTTGGCGATCACGCCTTCGCCGAGGCCGAACGCGGTTTCGGTCACCGAGCCCTGCCACCACGCGAGCGCGGGCCGGCCTTCGTAGGTCACCTCCTCCATGTTCGAGCCGACAGTTCCCTTCGGCAGCTGGTGCCACCACAGCAGCTTGCCTTCGGGGTCGAGGATCATCAGCCCGTTGGGCCCGACCGGTTCGAATTCGATCAGTTTCGCCCCGACGTGAATCGTCGGCGCCGGCAGCGGGTCAAGGAAGAAGTCACCTTCCAGCGTCGCGTCGGCGAGGTTGACCTGCACCTTCGGCGGCAGCAGTTCAGGCTCGGTCTTGAAGTGTTCGAGGTCTTCCGGTTTGGAGCCTTCGGCAGTCAGCAGTTTTTCGCTCGGTCCGAGGTGCGCGACCGTGAACTGGTCTTCGAGTGTGCCGCCTTCGTGGAGCACGACCGTGACGTTCACCTGCTCGCCTTCCTGGAACGCGGATTCGAGCACGTAGCTCGCTCCCGGCCCGGAGCTGTAGGACTGCAGCGATCCGGGGTGGACCCCGCTCGTGCTGCCGACGACGGTAACCGACGCGATGTTCGACGCCGCCGTCCCGAGGATGCTGATCTGCGTCGCCGGCATCGCGTCCGGCGTGCCCGGGAGCGGCGAGATCGTCACCGCCCCCGCTGCTGCGGGTGCAGCCGCGGCGAGGCCTGCGACGGCGATCGCGGTCGCCAGCGCCCTGCGCGCGAGCGACGGCCGGATGAACGGGAATTCGGACATCGCGCTTCTCCTTCCTCTCGTTTCGGCGGCGGAGGGCGCGCCGGCTCCCGAAGGAGCCGGCGCGGAGTCCGCTCAGCCGATCAGCACCGCCGGCCCCTTCTGGGCGACCGTGCTCGACTGGCCTGTCGGCACACCTGCGTATTCCTTGACGCCGTACAGGTTCGAATACAGCGGTTCGGAGCTGAACGAGCCTGCTTCCCAGCTCCCTGCGTATTCGGGTTCGCCCGTCGTCGCGTTCACCGCAAAGCCGAGGGTCTGCGACTTCGAGGTGGCCGACGTGGGCGTGATCGTTCCGGTCATGGTGCCGAGCAGTTCTGCCGTCTCGGCGCCTCCGGCGCACACGACCGAGGTGATCGCTCCCCCTTCGGTCGCCGGCTTGAGCTGGATCCCGGGCACGGTCTGCGCTTCGTCGAGCCAGGCCAGGCGCGACGCGAGCGTGTGCGTGACGACGGTCCCGGCTTTCTGTCCGGGGGACTCGCACGGCCCGGCGAGGCTGCCCGTCGCGACACAGTGCCGAGTAGCTCAGCGTCGCGGTTCCTTCACGCGCGCTCGTGATCGTGCCCGTCTCCTTGCCCGAGGCGCATTCGAAGTGCCCTTCGATTTTTTTGAGCATCGGGTTGTAGAGGTAGATGTCGACTTTGCCGACCTTGCCCGACAGTTTCGCGGGCAGCGTCGTGAGCGGCTCGAGTTCGTATTTGCCGTTGTGGCCCGGCGACGTTTCGCTGCACGTCTTGTTCGCGTAGGCGCCGGTGTACGTTTTGCCGCTTTTCGCGGCTTTGGCGCACGTCAGGTACTGCGGCGCCGCGGCCGAAGCCGATGCGCTCGCCGTTGCGGCCACGAGAGCCGCCGTCGCGGCTCCGACGATCATGCTGCGCTTCATCCTCTCCTCCTCCTCCGTTGGCGGAGTCAAGCTAGCACACATCTGGACATGTTGTAAATATCTTCTGTACGCTGCGTAAATCTCTGGCGTGAGGTCTAAGATCGAACCGATGCCGCCTCGAGCCGACCGCCGCGAGGCGGTGAAGCCGGCGCCCGCGCGCCCGCGCCGGACGACCGCGACGCGTCCGTATCTCCGCGCCGAGGACCGGCGCCGGCAGCTGCTCGACGCGGCGGCCGCGATCGCCGGGAGCGAAGGCGTCGACCGCCTCACGATCGTCGGCCTCGCGAAGGCGGCGGGCGTCAGCCGCCAGCTCGTCTACGACCACTTCTCCGACCTCCGCGGGCTCGTCGGAGCCGTCCTCGTCGAGCGCTTCACCTCGATCGACAACGCGATCTACGAGGCGATCAGCCGGCCGGACGCCCACGACAGCCCGGAGCGGGAGATGACGGTCGCACTCGAAGCCGCGCGCGGCTTCCTCGAGCTGCCGCCCGGCGACCGGCACATCCTGCGCAGCGTGCTGAGCACGAGCGACGCGCCCGCCCACGAGCTCAACGGCCTCGCCTTGCAGCTGCGCGCCCGCTCGATCCGCCGCTGGCAGCCGTTCATCGGCGAGCCGTCCCGCACCTGGGCGCTCGTCAACGCGCTCGACGGCCTCGCCGACCTCGTGGCGACCGGGGAGCTCGACATCGAGCACGCGCTCGAGGACTTCGCCTTCCTCGTCTCGGCCGCACGCGCGGTAGCGCGCTAGCAGCCGCGATCTCCGGACCCCGGCGGGCGCGGCGGACCGCCCGCTGGACGAGTTCGCTCCTCCGGAATCAAACTTGACAAGTCGTACACTTTTGTGATCGACTGGCGCTCGTGTCGGACTTCCCGCAGCCTCGCTACGGCCGCGTCGATCTCGAGCTCGCGCGGCGCTGGGCGACCCTGCCGCCCTCTGAGGACGGCCCGTTCCTCGCCGTGAACCTGATGCGATACCGGCCGCACGCCGAGTACGCGGACGGCCGCGAGACCGAGCTCTCCGGCCGCGAAGCCGACGACGCCTACACCCCGTTCGGCCCGCTCGCGGCGGTCGGCGCGCAGCTCGTGCTCGCCGCCGAGGTCGCCGATCAGCCCCACGGCGCGCCGGACGTTCCATCGCGTCGCGATCGTCCGCTACCCGTCGCGCGCGAGCTTCCTGGAGATGCAGCGCCGCGAGGACTTCCAGGAGCTCCACGTCCACAAGGAAGCCGGGATGGAGTTCACGATCATCGTCGCCGCCGAGCCCCCGCCGGCGTCGGCGGCGGCGCCACGGATGCGCCTCTCGTGCTGCGGCTGCGACGGCTCGTGCCCGGCGCGGGGACCGCAGCCGGCGACAGCGCCGTCGTGCGGCTCGCGCCGGAGGGCGCGATCGTCGGCGACGAGCGGCGCTGGGACGAGCTGCGCATCGACCGGCTCGATCCCGGCGCGCTGGGAACGCCCTCGGAAGCAGCCGAGGTCGAGGAGCAGATCACGATCGTGCTCGCGACGCCGCTGCTCGACGCGCTCGCGCTCGCCGCCGAGCCGGCGCGCACGCCTCCAGCCGACGCGCGTGACGGCCGGCTCCCTCGCCGGCTACTGGCCGCGGCCGTGGACCTGCGAGGACGGCGGCCCGCGCCGTCACGGCGTCGCAACGGGCGTGCCGGGACCGGCGATCAGCCCGGCGAGCGGCTCGTGCTCGCGGCCTCACGCGACGCGTTCGCCACCGACGCGCTCGTGCGGCGCGAGCCCGGCGAGCTGTTCGCGCTGCGCCACGAGGTCCCGCTGGGCGGCGCCCAGGCGGGGCCGGTCCGGGCCTGGGTCGAGCGGCTCGACCCCCGCACGCTCGCGACCGTCGCGAGCACCCCGCGTCTCCCCGGCGGGCGCTTCTGGCCGGGCGGCCTCGCCGCGCACGCGTGCGGCGACCTGCACATCGTGTTCGGCGAATGGGCCCACCGGCTCTCGCCGCAGCTCGAGGTGCTCGCCTCGCACCGGCTGCCCGTCGAACGCCCGCACAACTCGTTCGTCGTGCTGGCCGGAGGGGAGCTCGTGACGAAGGACTGCGACGCCCCGCGCGGGCGAGCGCCCCTCGACCGTGTCCGTGCTCGATCCCGTGACGCTGCTCCCGGTCTGCCCGCCGCTGGCGCTGCCCGAGCCGTCGGTCGCCCGGCTCTCCAGCGACGGCGAGGCCGTGATCGCGCTCGGCACGACGCGCATCTTCCGCCTCGTCTTCCGGCGCGACGAGGCCGGACGGCTCGAGATCGACGACTCGTGGCAGCCGCGTTACGGCCCCGCACCAGGGCGCAGCTTCGGCTGGGACCCGGTGCTGACCGACCGGCATGTGATGTGGATGGACAACGGCGCCAACTCCGTCTCGCACACGATGCTCGGCACCGGGCCAGAGGCGGGCGCGGTGCGGCTCTGGTGGGTGCGCCACGACGACGACGCCGAGATCCGCTCGATCGAGATCAGCGGGCTGCCGTACGGCACCGAGTCCAACCCGCCCGCCTGGGATCCGGCGCGGCAGGTCGTCGTCGCCTACGACTCGGGGAACGCGGTGCTGCGGGCATGGCGCATGGAGGGTGACGAGCTGGTGGAGCTGTGGCGCCACGACGGCTTCGCCCACGCGGGTCACGTGGTCGTGTACCCCGACACGCGCGAGCTCGTGGTGCAGGACTGGCGCGGACCGCGCAACGCCGCGAACCCGCTCGTGCGCGCGGCGGTCCGGGGCACGCTGCGCGCGCTCGTCGCGCTCGGCGGCGATGCGGCGCGTCGCGGCGCTGCGCGGTGGCGACGAGCTCGTCGTGCTCGACCTCGACGAGGGGACCGAGAAAGCGCGCGTCGCGATCCCCTCGCCGAGCCAGGCCTACCTGTTCCCGGCGCCGGGCTTCGAGCGCGACTTCTACTACCAGTCGATCACGACGATCGCCCGAGCGGCCGTCGCGCCGCGCTGACCCTCGGGCCAGCCCGGCGCCGCCGTCGTGGGGCGCCGACCCTCATGCGAGCCCGGCGGCGAGCTCCGCTCGGCCGGTGCGTCGAGGCGGAGCCCGGGGCCCTGGCGCCGCGGGGACCCTCAGGCGAGCCCGGGGGCCGCTGTGCCGGTCCGCTCGCACTCGTGAGCGAGCAGCTCCCGCAGCCGCGCGTGCTCGCGGCCCGCGGCGGGCGTCCGCGCGGCGCCCGTGCTGCGGTCGAGCAGGTTGCGCACCTCGAGCGGGTCCGCCTGCATGTCGTAGAGCTCGTGTTCCGGGCGCGCGCGTCCGGCCGGGTCGAGGTAGGCCGCGTACTTGAAGCGTCCCTCGCGCAGGCAGCGGACGCGGTTCGGCTGCCCGGGCGCCTCCTGGCGCGCGGTGCCCGCCTGGTGATCGTCGTAGGTGAACAGCACGTGCTCCCGCGCGCGCTCGGACGGGGCGGCCGCGAGCACGCCGCCGAGCTCGACCCCGGCCGCGGCCGCCGCCTCGCGGTCCGCGGTCGCATGGCGAGCCAGCACGCCGCTCTGGTCGACGCCGTCGATCGTGCCGGCGGCGGGAGCGCCGGCGATCGAGAGCAGCGTCGGCACGAGGTCGACGAGCGAGGCCGGCGCGTCGGTCGCCGCCGGGCCCGGGAACAGCAGCGGGTTCGAGAACACGAGCGGGACCCGCAGCGTCTCCTCGTAGGCGTTGAACATCTTCTGGCGCAGCCCGCCGTGGGAGAGGCCCATCTCGCCGTGGTCGGAGATCCGCGCGATCACAGTCCTCGAGCGCAGCGAGCGGGGATCGCCCGCGTCTCCCAGCGCGCGCAGCAGTCGGCCGACGTGCGCGTCGACGACGCCGTGCAGGTAGGCGTAGAAGTTGACGTAGTCCTCGCTGGTCGCCGCGGGTGCGCAGGGGGCCGATGTAGGAGGTCTGGCCGAGCTGCATCAGCGAGTGCACCGCCGGCTTCTCGCCGAGCTGCTCGTCGACCGTCGGCGGCAGCTGCACCCCGAGGCCGGAGAACTGCTCGCGGCGGAACCCGCCGGCCTCGTAGGAGTGGGGATAGCCGAGCACGTCGTGGGGGTTGACGAGCGAGACGATCAGACAGAACGGCTCGGGCAGCGGCGAGGAGGCGAGGAACGCCTCGACCTGCCTCGTGTAGTCCTCGTCCCAGCCGAGGCCGGAGGTGCCGGCGTTGCCGCCGCCGAAGTGGGCGGGGTCGGTGTTCTCGCCCGCGTCCGGCGGCTCCCAGCCGCCGAAGCCGTAGTCGCGCTCGATCCGGCGCGCGTCGGCCGCTCCCCAGTGGTGGCCGCCCGCGAGCGGTGCCGTCAGGTGCCACTTGCCCTTGTAGACGACGGTGTAGCCGGCGTCGCGCAGCCGCGTGCCGATCGTCGGCAGCTCGGGGCGGAGCACCGGCTCGTTGCCGGCCCGTTCGCCGAGCCCCAGCGCCCCGGCGAGGAACGAGCGCGCGAGCCGGCCGCGGGGGACCGCGCCGTCCGCGGCCATCGCCCGGACCTGGCGCAGGACGTCGGGCAGGAAGCGGGGGTTCGGACGGAGGTCGCCGTTCGTCAGCGTCAGCTTCACGCCGTGACGCGAGGGGTAGGTGCCGGTCAGGAACGAGGCGCGGCTGGGTGAGCACATCGCGGTCGCCGTGCAGGACTGGGTGAAGGACAGCGCGGTGCGGCGCAGCTCCGCCTCGTTCGGCATCAGCTGCTCGAGCCAGCCGGGCTCGTCGGGCCAGTGCATCGGCGTGCGCTGCTGGTCGGTGATCAGCAGCACGATGTTCGGCCTGCGCATGCAGAAAATGTACATGGTGTCCAACTTTGGGTCCCTACTGTGTCTTCCGTGACCGTGATCGACGTGAACGAAGCCGACTTCGAGCGGGAGGTGATCGAGCGCTCGGCCGAGCTGCCCGTCGTCGTCGACTTCTGGGCCGAGTGGTGCGGGCCGTGCCGGCAGCTCGGCCCGGCGCTCGAGTCCGCCGCCGCCGCGCGCGAGGGCGAGGTCGTGCTCGCGAAGCTCGAAACCGACGCGAACCCGATGCTCGCCCAGGCCTTCCAGCTCCGCGGCATCCCAGCGGTCAAGGCCTTCCGGGACCGGCGTGTCGTCTCCGAGTTCGTCGGCGCCCAGCCGCGCCCGGAGGTCGACCGCTTCTTCGACGCGCTCGTGCCCTCCGAGGCCGACCGGCTCGTGGCGGCGGGCGGCGAGCAGGAGCTGCGCCGGGCGCTCGAGCTCGAGCCCGGCCGCGCCGAGGCGGCCGTCCCGCTCGCGCGGCTGCTGATCGGCCGCGGCGAGCGCGAGGAGGCCGAGCGCGTGCTCGAGCCCGTCGTCGGCAGCTTCCAGGCCGACGGGCTCGCCGCGCGGCTGCGCCTCGAGCGCGAAGGCGAGCTGGCCGAGACCTTCGCGAAGCTCGACCGCGGCGAGCTCGAGCCGGCGCTCGACGAGCTGCTCGCGGCGCTGTCCGCCGACGAGGGGCGCCGCGAGGATCTCAGGCGCGTGATCGTCGGCGAGCTCGACGCGCTCGGGCCGGAGCATCCGCTCGCTCGGGCGACCCGCGGCCGTCTCGCCACGGCGCTCTACTGACGCGACGGCCGACCGTTGATCGCCTTCGCCTGCCCCGTCTGCGCACGTCTCGTCACCTTCGAGAGCGTGCGCTGCACGAACTGCTCGAGCGAGCTCGCCTACGACCCGCAGGGCCGGCGGATGACGGCGGTCGCGGCGGGCGGCGAGGGCGCCCGCTGCGCCAACGCCGAGGCGATCGGCTGCAACTGGCTGGGACGTGCGCCCGGCGAGCTGTGTGACAGCTGCCGGCTGACGCGCACGCGGCCGAACGACCACGACGAGGACGGGATGCGAGCGCTTGCGGGCGCCGAGGCGGCGAAGCGCCGGCTGCTGTTCGAGCTGCGAGATCTGGGGCTGCCGGTCGAGGGGCGCAGCGAACGCGAGGGCGGGCTCGCCTTCGACCTGCTGTCGAGCGCCGGAGGCCCGGTGACGACGGGCCATGCCGACGGGGTGGTCACGCTCGATCTCGCCGAGGCAGACCCGGCGCGCCGCGAGCCGCGACGGGTCGAAATGGGAGAGCCCTACCGGACGGTGCTGGGCCACCTGCGCCACGAGATCGGCCACTACTACCAGCCGCTGCTCGTCGCGCCGGGATCGCCGGAGGAGTCGCGGATGCGCGCGCTGTTCGGCGACGAGCGCGAGGACTACGCCGAGGCGCTGGACGCCCACTACGCCTCCGGTCCGCCCGCGGACTGGCAGCGCTCGTACGTCAGCGCCTACGCGACGATGCATCCGTGGGAGGACTGGGCGGAGACCTTCGCGCACTACCTCCACATCCGCGACACGCTGCAGACCGCCGCCGCCTATGGGCTGAGGGTCGAGGGGCCGGCGATCCCGGTCGCCGACGCGGCGCCGCTGCGACTCCGATCCGGCCGCCGCCGACGGCGACGACGTCGAGAGCGCGCTGACGGCGTGGATCCCGCTGACGTTCGCGCTCAACCAGATCAGCCGCAGCATGGGCGAGCCGGACACCTACCCGTTCGTGCTCGCGCCGCCGGTGCTGGAGAAGCTCCGGTTCATCGGCGGCCTCGTGCAGCTAGCCCGGCCCGAGCGCGCGGCCCGCGGCGAATCCCGCGCCGAGCCCGAGGGCGGCGCCGAGGCCCAGTAGCGAGACGCTGCGCAGCGGCCTGCGCTTCGCCTTCGAGGTGATGCCGTGCGCGCTGTGGCGCGCGAGGGCCTTCGTCGTCTTCAGGCCGACCAGCCGCTTGAGGTTGCTCACGGGGCCATGCTCCTTCCGGTCCGTGGGTCTCCCGTCGTGCTACCCGGCCGGCCGCTCATTCCACCGTCAGCGTCGCCCGCATCCCTTTCGCCTCGTGTTCCGGCAGCGAGCAGAACAGCGTGAAGCTCCCGGCGCGCATGTTCGATCGTCTGTTCGCGCACTCCTTTCGAGGGCGTGTTCGGGAACGACCCTTCGAGCGAGCCTTCGCCGGAGAGCACGTTGAGGTTGTGTTCGTCCTGCCCGTTGTTGACGAAGTCGAACGAGACCTTGCCTGCCGGCACGGTCGTTCGCGAGAGCGTGAAGTGGTACTCGACGGCGGTGACCTGGACGTGCGTGATCGAAGGAGGCGCCGTGTGCGTTTCTTCTTCGGGCGCCGGGACGGGAGCGCCGGGAGCCGATGAGACGGGCGCGGTGCTCGCCGGGGCGCCGGCCGGCGCCGGGACCGAGCCCGTCCCCGGCGCACCGCTGGTGAGGACCCCCTGACGCGGTGTCGCGCGCCTCGGGCGCCTTCGCGTCGACGGACACTTCCGGCCTGCGGCGAGCACCGCCGCGAGCCCGCGCCCGGGGCCGAGCGTCGTGACGTGACGCGCGTGCGAGGCGCAGCGCGGGCGGCGGGTGCGATGGGAGGGAGCGGCGAGCGCTGCGGTCGCGGCGCCGAGCAGCGCCGCGGCGCAGGCGAGCAGCGCCACCAGTCGTGCGCGGCGCATCAGCTGAACAGTTCGGGGACCGTGCCGAACGCGCTCGGGCCGGGCATGCCGGTACCGGCGCCGGGGATCACGAGCCCGGCTTCGGTCTGCAGCCACTGCGCGAGGATGCCCGCGTAGACGGCGCGGTAGTCGGAGGTGTTGACGGTGTTTTCGTTGACGTCGAGGTTGGTCAGGCCGGGGAACTCGCCGACCATCTGGCCCTTCACGCGGCTGCCGATCAGGAAGCCGACGCCGGCCGCGCCGTGGTCGGTGCCGGACCCGTTTTCGCGGGGGCGCCGGCCGAACTCGGACCACACCTGGATCACGACGCGGTCGTCGAGGCCGCGCGCTTCGAGGTCGCGCTGGAAGGCGACGAGCGATTCGACGCTCTCACGGAGGTTCGTGGTGAGCGTCGAGACCTCGTCGGAGTGGGTGTCGTAGCCGCCGACGGCGGTCAGCGACGCGCATTTGATCGGCAGCGCCGGGTCCGCGAGCATCGCCGCGAGGACCGCGAGCCGTTGCGCGAAGTCGCCGCCGCTTTCCGGATACGCGACCGGGGACGTGAAGCCTGGTTTGCCTTCGTGTTCGGCGAACGGCGCGATCTGGTTGCGGATGATCGCGGTGTCCTGCGAGGCGGAGCGTGCCTGCGCGAGGGCCGGGGAGGGCGCCGCGAAGCCGCCGAGCGCGCCGAACTCTTCGAGCGCGCTCCCGAGCACCGGTTCGCCGAGGCCGTAGGCCCAGAACTGGTAGTCCGACGGCGAGGAGACCGCCGCCACGGGGTTCTTCGCGGTCGCCAGCGCCGGTGCGAGCGAGTCGTCGAGGGACAGGCCCTGGAGGGGGTTGCCGGGACTGCCGGCGACGTCGAGGTAGCGCCCGATCCATCCGGAGCGCGTCTCCGCGTTCAGTTCGCCGACCTCCCAGTAGTGGCGGCTGGTGAAGTGGCTCTCGTCGGGCGGGTCGTAGCCGATCGCGGGGAACACCGTGACCTTGCCCTCGCCGTGGAGGGTCGCGAGCCCGGCGGCGGAGGGGTGCCACATCAGCGTTTCGTCCTCGCTGAACTCGACGCCTTCGCCTTCTTTCAGGCTGAGCGACGGCCGCAGTTCCCGGTAGCGCGCTTCCCTCACCGGGGCGAGCACCGACAGCGCGTCCCAGCCGCCTTCCATGAAGATCGAGACGAGGACCGGTTGGTTCGGCGAGGACGCGGCGGCCGCTTCGGCGATGCCGTGCTCGAGTCCGCGCGGCGACATCGCACCGGCGCCGTAGACGGCGAGCATCGCTCCCGCCGAGCGCAGCAGGAACGAGCGGCGGTCCATGCCGGTGCCGGCGGGGACCGGCATCCCGGGCTCGATCGCGGGCAGGCCGCGGCCCGCGCGGGCGATCCCGGCGCGCAGCAGCTGCGCGCGATTGAAGTCGTTGCACGAGCAGCTCTGCCTAGCCATCGCGTCCGCACCTCCGAGCTCGAGTCATCAGCTCACCTGCATGTCGGGGGCCGTCGCGATCAGCATCCGCAGCGCGTTCTGGCGCATCGCCCGGTAGGGGCTGCGCTCCCAGGGCGCCAGCGACTGTTCCTGCAGGCACGACTGGGCGTATGCGGAGATCGATCCCGCGGATTCGGCCGACAGCAGCGGCTCTCCCCAGTAGGTCATCGCCGAGGTGAGCGCTTCAGCGGCGGTCTCGGTCTTGCTGTAGGTGGGTTCGCCTTTGGACGGCCAGGGGTTGGGGTAGGTCTTCTCGGTCACGTAGCTCGCCATTTCCCAGCGGGCCTTGGCGGTCGAGGTGTCGAGCCAGTGGGTGAAGTCCCATCCGGAGACGTTCGGCGGGTAGAACAGCTGCTGTCCGGCGCCGGAGGAGAGCCAGGCCCAGGCGGTCGTGTCGATCGGGCGGCCGATCGCGCGCAGCAGGCCGGCGTTGTAGACGACCGGCGGCGTCAGCAGCTCGGGGCCTTCGAGGAAGTCGGGGTGCTGGAGGATCGCCTCGACGACGGGGCGGATGCCGTAGCCACTCGACAGGTAGATGCCCTGCAGCGCGGCGAGCGTCGCTTCGTCGGGCGGTTCCGGCACGAAGTAGCTCCACAGCTTCGCGACGAAGAACGAAGGGTGCAGGGGGTGTTCGACGCACAGCCGCACCGCGTCTTCCCAGCCCCACTTGCCTGTGTTCCCGAACACCGTCTTGACGCCGGCGTCGTGGTGGGAGGGCTGGAAGCGGAAGTTCTGCAGGCCCGCGCTTTCGGTCCATTCGGCCGTCCAGCCGGTCAGCGCGCGCGCCTGTTCGCGGACGTCGTCCTCGGTGTAGGCGCCGCGGTCGGCGCCGAGCGAGAACAGCTCCATCATCTCGCGCCCGTAGTTCTCGTTCGGTTCCCACTTGCTGTTCGAGATGCCGTCGAGGAACACGAGCATCGCCGGGTTGGCCGTGACGGCGGTGAACAGTTCGTGGAAGTTCCCGAGCGCGTGTTCGCGGAACAGCTGGTTCTGTTCGAGCATCCGCTGCTGGTCGTCGACCTTTTCGTTCGAGTTCGCGAACCAGTCGTGCCAGATGAAGGTCATCCGCTCGACGAGCTGCTGGTCGGAGCGGACCATGCGGTCGAGCCACCAGCAGTGATCCTGGCCCCAAGCGTCGGCGGGGGCGAGCGCGTTGCCTTCGTCGTCGGTCGGTTCGGGCCCGTGCAGGACCGCCGGCCCGGACGGCCGCGTCATCGCGAGCACCGCGGCTTCGACCGGCTGGCCGACGAGCGCCTCGGCTTCCCCCGGGCGCGGGCCGAAGCCGGCCCGCCACAGCAGTCGCCGGGCCTGGGCGAGCGTCAGCTTCGCCGTGACGGCGGGGGGCGGGGAGCTCGACGGCGCCGGCGGGGCGCCGACGGGGATCGCCGGAGGGGCGGGGGCGCCGGCGAGCCCGGAGGGATGCGGCACCGTCTTCTTCAGCGCGTGCTTCTTGTGCTTCTTCTTACGGCGGTGGTGCTTGGCGCGCTTGACGTGGTGCGCGTCCTTGGACTTGGCAATCGCCCTCGCGCGCGCGTGCGAGGCACGTCCTGAGTGCGTGTCGCTGCTCATCCCTCAACATCCCCCATGCGCGGCACTTCGGCGGCGAAGTGGTCCGGCTTTAGACCGTTTGGACGGAACTGGACGCTCGTCGCAAGAGGCTCGCGGCGTCCAGTTCCATGGCCCGGGACGGCTCTGCGCATCGAGAGCACGCCGCGGCGCGGGGCCGGCGCGACTCCTGACCCAGATCCTCTTCTAGGTGATCTGGTCGACCAGGTTCGCGACCGACTCGACGATCTGCGATGCGCGGAACGGGAAGCGCTCGGCCTGCTCGCGGCTCGTCACACCGGTCAGCACGAGGATCGTCTCCATCCCGGCCTCCAGGCCCGAGACGATGTCGGTGTCCATGCGGTCGCCGATCATCGCCGAGGACTCCGAGTGCGCCTCGATCGCGTTCAGCGCGGAGCGCATCATCAGCGGGTTCGGCTTGCCGACGAAGTACGGCTCGACGCCCGTCGCGCGGCTGATCAGCGCCGCCACCGAGCCGGTCGCCGGCAGCGGCCCGTTGACGCTCGGGCCGGTCGGGTCGGGGTTCGTCGCGATGAAGCGGGCGCCCTCGCCGATCAGCCGGATCGCGCGGGTGATCCGCTCGAACGAGTACGTCCGCGTCTCGCCGAGCACGACGTAGTCCGGCGCGCGGTCGTCGAGCGTGTAGCCGGCGGCGTGCAGCGCCGTCGTCAGCCCCGACTCGCCGATCACGTACGCAGAGCCGCCCGGCCGCTGATCCTCGAGGAAGCGCGCGGTCGCCAGCGCCGACGTCCAGATCGACTCCTCCGGCACCTCGAGGCCGCTCGAGGCGAGCCGCGCGACGAGATCGCGCGCGGAGTAGATCGAGTTGTTGGTCAGCACCAGGAACGGGATCTCGCGCTCGCGCAGGCGGGCGAGGAAGCGATCCGCTCCCGGGATCGCCTCCTCCTCGCGCACGAGCACCCCGTCCATGTCCATCAGCCAGGACCGGATCTCTCGCATCGTGCGAGGAAGGATGACGCACGCGGGCGGGGCGCCCCGGTCACAGCTCTTCAACGCGGCGGTCACACCACGGCAACCGTGTGAACCGGCCCCGGGGGAATTCTGGATCGCGACAGCCCGGGCGCAGTGCTCCCGGGGCCGAACACGCGATGCGAAGGAGGCTGGGATGCGGCACACCCGCACGATCGGGGGGTTGCTGGGGGCGGCGCTGGCGTTGTCGGGGGGCGGTCTGCTCGCCACGCAGGGCGCCGCGGCGCACAAGCCGGCTCAGAGGCCGGGCAGCCGGCAGAGCGTGTCGAGGAGCGCGCCGATGCCAGCACCGGGCACCGCAACCCCGATCAAGCACGTCGTCGTGATCTTCCAGGAGAACATCTCCTTCGACCACTACTTCGGGACGTATCCGAACGCGGCCAACACCGACGGGCAGCGCTTCAAGCCGGCGAAGGGGACCCCCGCGGTCGACGGCCTGCCGCCCGCGACAGCGGAATCGCTGCCGCCGAGCCTGCGTCACGGCACCGACCTGCGCTACAGCAACCCGAACGCGGCCCAGCCGCAGCGCCTGGACAGCAACGCGACCGGCCTTCCGGGCGACGCCGGCGGCCAGCTCACCTGCGACCAGGACCACAACTACTCCGACGAGCAGCAGGCGTTCGACGAAGGCAAGATGGACCACTTCGTGCAGAGCACCGGGACGGGCACCGGCACGAGCCCGTTCGGCGCGCCGTGCAACCCGGCTCAGGTGATGGACTACTACGACGGCAACACCGTCACCGGGCTGTGGAACTACGCACAGCACTACGCGATGAGCGACGACTCGTTCGGCACGACCTTCGGGCCGTCCGCGCCGGGGGCGATCAACCTCGTCTCCGGCGACACGGGCGAAGTCGACACCGAACACCTCGCCAAAACCCCTCGATCTCGACCCCGACCTCGCCCGACGCCGACCTCACAGCGAACGGGCTCGGCGGCTACTCGCTGACCAGCGACGCGCAGCCCTACTGGGACGACTGCTCGACGCGTGACGCGGTCGCGATGAAGGGCATCGAACATCGGCGACGAGCTCAACGCAGGCCGGTCTCTCGTGGGGCTGGTTCGAGGGCGGCTTCCGGCCGGACCAGAGCTACCAGGAAGCGCTCGCGGCGACCGGGCACAGCGGCCAGTCGACGAGCACCTTCACCCCGGATGAGTTCTCGACGCTACTACGCGACCGCCGAACACCGTCCCGCGCACTCGAGCAACCAGACGATCTGCTCGACGCGTGCACCCGGTCGGCGTCGCGCTCGGCGGCACCGGCCAGTGGGGCTACAAGGACGACTACATCCCCCACCACGAGCCGTTCCAGTTCTACGCCTCGACCGCCAACCCGCACCACCTGACGGTCCCGACCAGCGCGAGCGGCCAGGACACGCTGTCAGGGCCTCGAGGAGATCGGGCACGACACGCAGTCCTACGTCGAACGGCGTGCCGCAGTTCAACACGCCCAACCACCAGTACGACACGAGCGACTTCGACCAGCTCGTCGAAGCGATCAACCGCGGAGAACTGCCGGCGTCGGCGCTGCCCGACGTCAGCTTCCTGAAGGCGCCCGGCTACGAGGACGGCCACGCCGCCTACTCGGACCCGGCCGACGAACAGGCCTTCGTGACCTCGACGATCAACGCGCTGATGCGCTCGCCGGACTGGAAGAACACGGCGGTGTTCGTCAACTACGACGACTCCGACGGCTGGTACGACCACGTCTACAGCGGCGTCACGAACCCGTCGCTGTCGCCCGCGGACAACCTCACGAACACCTCGTTCGCGGTGTCGGGCAACGGCACCTCGCAGCAGTGCGGCCCGAGCCCGCAGACGAGCGCTCCGCTCGCCGGCGAACAGGGCCGCTGCGGCTTCGGGCCGCGACTGCCGCTGCTGCTGATCTCGCCGTTCGCGAAGCGCAACGCGGTCGACCACGACCTCTCCGACCAGGCCTCGATGATCAACTTCGTCGAGTACAACTGGGGCCTCCCGGGGATCCCCGGCTCGGCCGACCAGGTGCTTGCCGGCAGGGACGCGGGTGAGGGCATCCCGTTCGACCTCGCCGGCCTGTTCGAACTCTCCGGGAAGCACGACGGGAAGCTGCTTCTCAACCCGACGACGGGAGAGAAACAGGGCTAGGCCGCAGGCGGCGGCAAGGAGACGGGCTCGGACGCCCGGCAAGTGGAGGGCCCGCGGTCACCGCACGACCGCGGGCCCTCTTGTGTCGTGTGACGCGGGCGCGGCCTCGTTCGTAGTAGGGATTAGATGAGGGTGAAGAACGAGCGCGACCCACGACGCACGGCCGAGGCGCCTCTCGACGATTCCGGCTTCGAGGGCCTGTTCCGCGAGAGCGTCGCCGACGTCCACTCCTACGCGCTGTCGCTGCTCGGCGAGCGCGCGGCCGCGGAGGACGTCACCTCGCTCGCGTTCGAGCGCCTGTTCCGCGCCCGGCGGCGGCTCGACTCCCGGCGCGGCACTCCGCGCGCGCTGCTCTTCACGATCGTTCGCAACGCGGCGCTTGACGAGCTGCGGCGGCGCCGGCGGAGGGCGCTGGCGGCCGACGAGCTCGCAGCCGAGCCGGCCGTCGCACCGGACGAGACCGGCGAGCTCGCACGCCGGGACAGCGTGCGCAACGCGCTCGCCGCTCTGCCTCCGCGTGACCGCGAGATCGTGCTCCTGAAGTTCCACGGGCAGCTCTCGAACGCGGAGCTCGCGCAGGCGCTCGGGATCAGCGAGTCGAACGCCGGCACGCGGCTGAGCCGCGCGCTCGGCAGGCTCCGTGACGGTGCGCTCGGCATCGAGGAGGTTGCATGAGGGTGATCCGTTTCCCCGGCGCCGCCGAGGCGGAGCTCGCAGGCCGCGAGGCCGGCGAGCAGATCGACGCCGCGCTCGCGGGGGAGGTCGCCGGCGACGAGGCGTCGATGCTGCGGGAGCTGCGCGAGGACGTGCGCGCGCTGGCGCCGGCGCTCGACGCCCGGTTCGAGCGGGAGCTGCAGGCGTGGGTCGCGGAGAGCGTGCGCTGGCGGCAGGCATCCGGGTCCGGGCGCCGCGCTCGGCTCGGGCGGCTACGCGAGCGCCTGTCCGGGACGCCCGGGCGGCTGGCCGCGCTCGGGGCGGCGGGGGTGGTGGTTGCGGCTGTGGTGGTGGCTGTCGGGATCGGGGGCGGCGGGTCCGGCTCGACGCAGCCGATCGCCTCGTCGACGGTGAACGGACCGGCCGTCGGGAGCTCCCGTGCCCACTCGAAGGTCAAAGGCGACCTGGAACCGGCGACGTCCGCGGGCGCGGCGAAGGCCGGTCCCGCGGAATCCTCGGCCGCGGCCGCTCCGCGCTTCACCCCTCCCGAAGTCTCTCCAGCCTCCCACCGCCTCCAGAAGCTCGGCGCGTCCGTCACGCTCGCCCCGCACGGCTCCGAAGCGGTGCAGGAAGCCTCCGACGCCGTCACCCGCCTCGCCGCCGAGGACGGCGGCTACGTCGAAAGCTCGCAGGTGCAGGTCCGCCACGAAGGCCAGAGCGAAGCTCAGCTGCGCCTCAGCATCCCCAGCGCGAAGCTCGCCACCGCGATCGCCGCGCTCGGGCGGATCGCGCCGCTGCGGGATGTCAGCCAGGAATCGCAGGACATCACGAGCAGCTACGAAGCCGACAAGCGCCAGCTCGCCGACGACGAAGCGGTTCGGCGCGCGCTGCTGCGAGCGCTCGCCGCGGCGACCAGCGAAGGCACGATCGACAGCCTGCGCGAACGGCTCTCCTCCAACCGCGAAGCGCTTTCGCACGACCGCGCTCAGCTGGCCTCGGTGTCGCACACCGCGGCGACCTCGCAGCTGGAAGTGACGATCACGAGCTCCGGCTCGGCCCCCGCGTCGCGCTCGACGCTCGACCGCGGCGTCCACGACGCCGGGCACGTGCTCGCCCTCGCCGGGGCCGTCGCACTGGTCGCCCTGGCGGTGCTCGTTCCGCTGATGCTGCTGGCCTTCGTGCTCGACGCATTGCGCCGCTCCTGGCGCCGGCGCGCGAGGGAGGCGGCGCTCGAGCGCTGATCGGTCCGCCAGATGGTTGCGCGACACGGGTTGACGGGTAGGCTTGTTGGGCACGCAATCGCCGCCGCAGCGGTGGCAGGGAGGCCCCAATGACCCGTAAGCAGATCTCCTCGGCGCTGATCGCGCTGGGCTCCGTCTGCGCACTCGCCGCCGCACAGGCGCCGTCCGCGCTGGCCGGCACCGTCCAGGCGGCCTCGCCGCTGGCGAAGTCGTCGAACTCCGCGGGTGCGACCCCCGCCGCTGCGCCCGTCGAATTCAGCGTCGGGCTCAACCCCGCCGCCGGCGCGCAGTCCTTCGCGACCGCCGTCTCGACGCCGGGCAGCGCCTCCTACCGGCAGTTCCTGACGCCGGCGGAATGGGAGGCGCGCTTCTCACCCAGCGAGGCGTCGGTCCGCGCGGTCAAGAACTGGCTGAAGGAACAGGGGCTCACGGTCGAATCGGTCTCTCGTGACCGCCTGACGGTCTACGCCTCGGGGACGGCTGCGGCCGTCGCGCGGGCGTTCGGCACCAGCTTCGGCGAGTACCACAGCGGCAAGCGGGTCGTGCGCCTCGCGTCGAGCGCGCTGACCGTGCCCTCGAGCGTCGCGGGCCTGATCTCCGGTGTCAGCGGCGTCGACGAGAACATCGCCACGCCCGACCACGTCACGGAAGCGGCAGCGCCGGCGGTGAAGAAGAGCAAGGAAGAAGTTCCCCAACCGGCCGGCTTTCGCAACGCCAAGCCCTGCTCGACCTACTACGGCGAACAGCTCGACACGCTGGACCCGCCGTTCGGCGACGGATACCCCTCGCCGCTCCCTTACGCGCCTTGCGGCTACGTGCCGTCGCAGTTCCAGAGCGCCTACGGGCTGTCGGGTCCGATCTCCGAAGGGATCGACGGCAAGGGAGTGAGTGTCGCCGTGGTCGACGCCTACGAGTCGCCGACGCTGCTCGCCGATGCGATCGAGTTCTCGCAGAAGAACCAGCCGACCCAGGTGCTGAGCCCGAGCCAGTTCAGCGAGCCGATCAGCACGAAGTACAACGACATCGAAGAATGTGAAGCGAGCGGATGGTACGGCGAGCAGACGCTGGACGTCGAGGCCGTGCACGGGACCGCTCCCGGCGCGAACATCGTCTACGTCCCGGCGAAGAACTGCGCGAACGGCCTGTTCCAGGCGGTCCAGCAGGTGGTCGACGGGCACCTCGCCCAGATCATCACCGACTCGTGGGGTGACAACGGCGGCGACCTGCTCGACTCGCCCGGCGTCCGCAAATCGTTCGACAACGTCCTGCTGATGGCGATCGGGACGGGCATCGGGGTGCAGTTCTCCTCCGGTGACGAAGGCGATCAATACATCAACTTCGGCACGGACATCGCCGACTACCCGCCGTCCAGCCCGTACCAGACCGCGGTCGGCGGCACGAGCCTGCAGGTCGGCTCCGCCGGCCAGCGGCTCGGCGAGCTCGGCTGGTCGACCTCCAAGAGCATCCTCTGCACCGCGGAACTCGCGGCGCTGAAGGACTGCCCGAAGGGCAAAGTCGGCGACTACATCCCGAAGGCCCCCGGCGCCTACCTGTACGGCGGCGGCGGCGGGACGAGCTACGAGTACCCGGAGCCGGCCTACCAGGAAGCGATCGTGCCGGCGGCACTCGCCGACAAGAACTCGGCGCTGACCCGCGGTCCGAACCGTGTCGATCCCGACATCTCGATGGACGCCGATCCCGGCACCGGGATGCTCGTCGGCGAGACCCAGACGTTCCCGGACGGGGTCTACTACGACCAGTACCGGATCGGGGGGACCAGCGTCTCCTCGCCGCTGTTCGCCGGAGTGATGGCCGATGCCGACCAGGCGGCGGGTGGCGCGCTCGGCTTCGTCAACCCGCTGCTCTACGCGCTCGCCGGCAAGGGCTATGGGACGACGTTCTACGACGTCACCCCGCAGCCGCTGCAGGCGATCGTGCGCCGCGACTATGTCGACGGCGTCGATGCGAACGAAGGGATCATCACCTCGGTGCGCACGCTCGAATACGAGGGCAAGGTGAAGTACTGCCCGGCCGAACCCGCGGGCGCGAAGTGCACGAGCGAGAAGGTCTCGCTGTCGACGGCCCCGGGCTTCGACTCGATGACCGGGATCGGCACTCCGGGCAGCGGCCTGATAGCGGCGCTGGGGAAGGGGTAGGGTCGGTCGATGGCCGGCGCCGAGATCCCCGAGTCGCACCGCGACCTGCTCGACGCACAGTTCGCCACGCTCGCCACGATCGGCGAGCGTGGCGGGCCGCAGCTGACCGAGGTGTGGTTCCTCGCCGAGGATCGCGAGCTGAAGCTGTCGCTGAACAGCTCGCGCGTGAAGACCCGCAACCTGCAGGCGCGGCCGCAGTGCAGCCTGTTCATCCTCGACCTCGGCAACCCTTACCGGTACGTCGACGTCAGGGGCCGGGCGCGGATCGAGCCCGACGACAACTACGCGTTCGCCGACCGTGTCGGCGCGAAGTACGGATCGGACCTGCGCGAGCACGACGGTCCGGGTGAGCACCGGGTCGTCGTCACGATCGAGGCCGAGAGCGTGTTCGCAGCCGACATGAGCGGCTAGGGGCCGGCGGCCGGCCGATCAGCCGTGCCCGAGGACGGGGTGCGGCCGGTAGGGCTCCTCGAGACGGGCGATCTCCTCATCGGCGAGCTCGAGCTGCTCGGCGGCGAGCGCGTCTGCGAGGTGCTCGGGCTTCGTCGCGCCGACGATCGGCGCCGTTACCCCGCGCTTGTGCAGCACCCAGGCCAGCGCGACCTGCGCGGGCGGCACGCCGCGCTCGCCCGCGACCTCGACGACGCGGTCTACCACGTCGAAGTCGGACGGCTCCGCGTAGAGGTAGTCGGCGAACGAGTCCGAGCCGGCGCGCGTCGTCCGGCGCTCGCCCTCGCGGGTGCGGTTGCCGGCGAGCATCCCGCGGGCGAGCGGGCTCCAGGGGATCACGCCGACCCCTTCCTCGATGCACAGCGGGATCATCTCCCGCTCCTCCTCGCGGTAGATCAGGTTCAGGTGGTTCTGCATCGAGACGAAGCGCGTCAGCCCCCGCCGCTCGGCGACGTGCTGGGCCTTTGCGAACTGCCACGAGAACATCGAGCTGGCGCCGATGTAGCGGGCCTTGCCGGCGCGGACGACGTCGTGCAGCGCCTCCATCGTCTCCTCGATCGGCGTCCGCGGATCCCAGCGGTGGATCTGGTAGAGGTCGACGTAGTCCATGCCGAGACGCTCCAGCGAGGCGTCGATCGCGGCGAGGATGTGCTTGCGCGAGAGCCCGCCGCCGTTCTCGCCGGGGGTCATCGGCATGAACACCTTCGTCGCCACGACCACCTCGTCGCGGCTCAGGAGCTTTCGGAGCAGGCGGCCGGTGGCGACCTCGCTGGCGCCCTTCGAGTAGGTGTCGGCGGTGTCGAAGAAGGTGATCCCGCCCTCGACCGCCGCGCGCACGATCGGCTCGGCCGCGTCCTCGTCGAGCACCCAGGGACGGTCGGAGTCGTTGCCGTAGCTCATCATCCCGAGGCAGACCCGGGAGACGCGCAGGCCCGTCGAGCCGAGGTTCACGTAGTCCATGAGCCACATATACCCGAACGGGGACCCGCGCCCGTGAAGTCCGGGCGGGGCGGCGTTGCGACGGCGTCAGCCGCTGAGGGCCGCGGCGCCGGACAGCCACTCGCTTTGGGCGTCGAGGTCCTCGACCCCGAGCGCCGCGGCGACGTTGCACGCCATCCCCTGACGGATGAACTCGTCGAGCTCCTCGGGCCCGGCGCCGGAGAGCTCGCGGGCGCTCGCGATCAGCCCGGCGAACAGCCCGCGCACGTACGCGGCGACCTCCGGGTCGTCGCAGGCGGCATACGCCTGGTGCTGGAGCATCAGCACGGCGCGGTCCGAGCGCACCATCTCCAGGTAGGCGAGCCCCATCGCTTTCAGTGGAGTGTCGACTTCGGGCGGAGCCTCCCCGCGTTCGTACTCGGCGACCGCCTGGCGGAACGTGTCCTCGACCAGCTGGAAGCTGCGCTCGACCGCGGCGAGGAACAGCTCGCGCTTGCCGGGGAACAGGCTGAACACGTACGGCTGTGCGACGCCGACCCGCCGCGCGATGTCGCCGACCGGGGTGCCGTGGAGGCCGCCGCGAGCGAACTCCCCGACGGCGGCCTCGATCAGTTCCTCGCGGCGCTGGGCGGCGGGCACGCGTGTGCGCCCGCCCGCCGCCGTCTCGGGCGTGAGGGTCACGCGGCCTCCCCGGCGAGGCGACGGGCCCCGGCCGTCTCGGCGGGGCCCGCGGCGTCGCGGGCGGTGAACGGGACCGCGAGCACGACCAGCAGGCCGAGGGCGAGCACCGATGCGCCGACCCACAGCGCGGGGGTGAGCCCGGCCATGAACTGCTGGGGGCTGCCGTAGCCGCCGGAGCCGGTGAACACCGAAGCGAGCACGGCGACGCCGAGCACGCCACCGATCTCGCGGATCGCGTTGTTCGCGCCGGAGGCCTGCCCGGCCTGGTCGGCGCGCACCGACGAGAGGACGGCGTTCGCGGAGGGCGCGAACACGAGCGCCATGCCGGCGCCGGCCATCACGAACGGGGCGATCATCTGCGTGTAGTGCATGTGCGCGGTGGCGGTCGCCGCCAGCCACGCCAGCGCCCCGCCCTGGAGGGCGAGACCCGCGGCCATGAACGGGCGGCTGCCGATCCGCTCGGAGAATACGCCTGCGAAGGGCGCGACGACCATCGTCGCTCCGGTCCAGACGAGCAGCTTCAGCCCGGCCTGCAGCGGCGAGTTGCCGAGCACGTTCTGCATGTACTGCGAGAGGAAGAAGATCGACCCGAACATCCCGAAGTACATGCTCAGCGAGACGACGTTGGTGACGGCGAACGAGCGCCGGGCGAAGAACGTCATCGGCAGCATCGGCTCGGCCGCGCGCCGCTCCCAGGCGACGAACAGGGCGACGAGCACGATGCCTCCGGCGAGCGGGCCGAGCACCGTCGCCGCGGTCCAGCCGAGCGACTGGGCGCGGATCAGGCCGAAGATCACGGCGAACGCGCCGCCGGAGCCGAGCAGGAGCCCGCGCAGGTCGAGGTGGCCGTAGGGGCCGCGACTCTCGGCGAGCATCCGCGACGCCGGAACGAGCAGCGCGATCCCGATCGGGACGTTGATCCAGAAGATCCAGTGCCAGGAGAGGGTCTGCACGACCGCGCCGCCGACCAGCGGCCCGAGCGCGACGGCGATGCCGCTGACGCCCGACCACACGCCGATCGCCATGCCGCGGCGCTCGGCCGGGAACGCCTCGGCGAGCAGCGTCAGGGTGAGCGGGGTGACGATCGCGGCGCCGAGACCCTGGATCGCGCGGGCCGCGATCAGGGTGCCGGTGCTGGGCGCCAGCGCGGCGGCGGCGGACGCCGTCGTGAACAGCGCGAGGCCGGCGAGGAACATCCGCCGCCGGCCGAACCGGTCGCCGAGCGCCGCGCCGGTGAGCAGCAGGGCGGCGTAGGAGAGGACGTAGGCGTTGACGGTCCACTCGAGGGACTGGATCGACGCGCCGAGGTCGCGGTGGATCGTCGGCAGCGCGACGCTGACGACGAGGTTGTCGAGCACGACCATGAACAGGGCGACGGAGACGATTCCGAGTGTCCAGCCGTCGCGTTTGCGTGTTGCCTGCATCTCGCTGCTCCCTTCCGGGCCAAGTGGGGGACCTGAATGGAGAGCAACTTAGCAGTTACTAATAACTAAGAACAGTGATGTGGGTCACACACACCGGGCCGCGGGGCGCTCCGCGGCCCGGCCCTCCCTCCGGTCAGCCCGCGCTCGAGCCTTCGCTCGGCGGGGTCTGCCCGCTCGGCGGCGCCTGACCGCTGGGCGGCGTCTGACCCGACGCCGGCGGCTGTCCCGATCCGCCGCCCCAGCCGTGGCCTGCGCCCGGCTGGAACGAGGAGTCCGTCGCGAACACCGTCGTGCCATCCGACGAGGAGGCGATCGTCGCGTGGTCGCCCGCCTTCAGCTTTTCGAGCGAGCCGCTCGCGCCGTCGAGGGTCACGGTGGCCCCCGAGGGGATCGCGATCGTCGGGGTGCCGTAGGTCACGGTCGAGGTGCCCTCCTTGAGCGTGATCGTGCCCGCTGAGGTGTCGACCGCGGTGACTTCACCGTTGTCGACCGTCTGGCTGATGTAGGCGGTGCCGGCTTTGTTCAGCACCTCCTCGACCTCGTGGACAGCGCCGCCGCCGGGGCCGCCGCCCCCGCCGGGGAAGCCGACCCCGGCGTGGCGTATCCCGCGCCGTGTCGTGCTCTTCGTCGTCTTCGATTTCGTGCTCGCGGCGGAGCCCTGGCTGATGCCAGCGGCCGCGCCGGCCAATGCGCAGGTGGCCGCGAGCGATATCGCGGCGACCCGTTTGGAGCTTCGCATCGGGGGTCCTCCTTTCCGAGCGCGCAGTCGCGCCCGTCGGTTCATCCCAGCGTGGGAGGAGCCGGTAAGAACCGCGTGTCCCCAGTCTTCGAGTTGACTGAGGAGCGCGGCCGGTCGAGCAGACGATCCGCGAAGGTGAGCGGCGAGAGCTGCAGCCGAGCCCAGCGGCGCTGCGCTGCGAATCGCGCGCGCAGCGACGACGCGCCCGCCGCCGGAAGCTTCGCTGCGCGGCTAGCCGCGCGCCTCCGCAAGGAACCCGAGCAGCGCCCTGTTGACGTGCTCCGGGGCCTGCTGCTGCACCCAGTGCCCCGCCCCCGGGACGACGGTCGTCTCCCGCAGGTCGGTGACCCATCCGTCCATCGCCTCCACCGGCATGAACGTCCGCACCGGGTCGAGCTCGCCGGTCAGGAACATCGCCGGCTGCTCGATCCGCGCCGCGCCGTACGGCGCCGTCAGCTCCCAGTTGCGGTCGATGTTCCGGTACCAGTTCAGCCCGCCGGTGAACCCTGTGCGCTCGAACGCGGCGACGTACACGTCCAGGTCCTCCTCCGTCAGCCACTCGGGCCGGCGGATCTGCGCACCCTCCTCATCGGCCCAGCCGGCGGTCCACTGCCGCGAGGTCGTGAGCGTCCGCCGCACGTTGCTCGCGAGCGCCTCGTCGGCGACCCCCGGCTGCTGGAACCAGACGATGTAGAAGTCCTCGCCGAGGTGCGCGCGCATGATCGGGATCGGCGCCGCGGGGGCCCGCGGCACGAACGGGACGCTGAGCCCCGCGACGGCCCGCACCCGCTCGGGGTGGATCGCGGCGAGCCACCAGACGACGTTCGCCCCCCAGTCGTGGCCGACGAAGAACGCGCTCTGCTCGCCCGCCCGGTCGAGCAGCCCGCACATGTCGCCGCACAGCGACAGCACGTCGTACGCCTCGACCGGCGCCGGGCGCGAGCTGGCGCCGTAGCCGCGCATGTCCGGCACCAGCACGCGGTAGCCGGCCGCGACGAGCGCGGGAACCTGGTGGCGCCAGGAGTAGGCGAGCTCGGGGAAGCCGTGGCAGAGCACGACCAGCGGGCCCTCGCCGGACTCGGCGACGCTCAGCTCGATGCCGCCGCCGACGTCGACGAGATGCGGCTCCGGGAACGGCGCGCTCATATCGCCCGCTCCCGCCCCGCCCAGTAGGGCTCGCGCAGCCGCCGCTTGAAGATCTTGCCGGAGTCCTCGCGCGGCAGCGAGTCGTCGAAGCGCACGACGCGGGGCGTCTTGTACCCGGCGAGGCTCCCTCTCACGTGCGCGCGCACGTCGTCCTCGCCGAGCCCGGCCCCCGCGTCGAGTTCGACGTGGGCCGCGAGCGCCTCGCCGAACTCCTCGTCGGGGATCCCGAACACCGCGCAGTCGCGCACGCCGTCGAGCCCGAGCAGGCACGCCTCGATCTCCGCCGGGTAGATGTTGACCCCGCCGGAGATCACCATGTCCGAGCGGCGGTCGTTGAGGTAGAGGAACCCGTCGGCGTCGAGGTAGCCGATGTCGCCGCAGCTGACGAGACCGTCGCGCTCGATCGACCGCCGCTTCTCCTCGTCCCCCGCGTAGGTGAAGTCGGGCCAGACGTCGAGCCACATGTAGACCTCGCCCGGCTCGCCCGCCGGCAGCTCCGCGCCGGCCTCGTCGAGGATCCGCACGCGAGCGCCCTCGAGCGGGCGGCCGACGGTGCCGGGGTGCTCGAGCCATTCCTCGCTCGTCACGAACGTGATCGGGCCGGTCTCGGTGCCGCCGTAGTACTCGGAGACGATCGGCCCGAGCCACTCGATCATCCGCCGCTTGACGTCGGGTGGGCACGGCGCGGCGGCGTGCACGATCCAGCGCAGCGAGGACGTGTCGTAGGAGCGGCGGACCTCCTCGGGCAGCGCGAGCAGGCGCACGAACATCGTCGGCACCATCTGCACGACGGTGACGCGCCGCTCCGCGACGATCCGCAGGAACTCCTCGGGGTCGAAGCTCTGCATGATCGTCATGTCCATGCCGAGCATCGTCGCGGCGAGCGCGTAGACGTTCGGGGCGGTGTGGTACATCGGAGCCGGGATCACGGTCCGCTCGCCCTCCCCGAGCTGGAAGATCTCGGCGATCTTGGCGCGCGTTTCCTCGCGCTGCTCGTCGCCGGACGGCATCCGCACGACCCCCTTCGGCTTGCCGGTGGTGCCGGACGTGTAGATGATCGAGGCGGGCGCTCCCTCGGGGGGCTGCTGCCACGGATCCAGCGTTCGCATCCACTCGCTCCAGCTCACCGCGCCGGGCACGTCGCCGCCGTCCTCGCCGACGACGATCAGTGTGATCCCGTCCGGCAGCGAGCCTCCGAGCGCGGGCCAGAGGTCGGCGTGGAGGACGAGCGCACGCGCGCCGCTGTCGCGCAGCACGTGCTCGATCTCCTCCCCGCGCCAGTGCCAGTTGATCGGCACCGCGCCCGCTCCGAGCGGGACCGTCGCGATCGAGGCCTGCAGGAACTCGAGCGAGTTGCGCAGCAGCAGCGCGACGCGGTCGCCGGCGCCGACGCCGAGCTCCGCGAGGCCGCGGGTGGCGCGCAGCGCGCCGCCGAGCAGCTCCGGATACGTGGCCGCGTCCTCGCCGCAGCGGACGCGGCTGGCCCCCTCCCCTGTCACGGCGACGATGCTACATCGGGCGGCACGATCCGATCATCTAGGGTCTGCGCGGTGAACACCTCGCCGCAGGCGATCCATCACCTCAACTGCGGCACGATGTGCCCGCGGGGAGCGCGGATGCTGACCGGCTCCGGGGGGCTGCTCGCGCCGGCCCGGCTCGTCTGCCATTGCCTGCTGATCGAGGGCGCCGAGGGCCTCGTGCTCGTCGACACCGGCTTCGGCACCCACGACGTCGCGAAGCCACGGCAGCTGGGCGCGCAGTTCAACGCGGTCGTGCGGCCGGCGCTGCGGGGAGAGGACACCGCGGCGGCGCAGCTGCGGGCGCGCGGCTTCCACGCCGGCGACGTGCGCCAGGTGATCACGACCCACCTCGACCTCGACCACGCCGGCGGGCTGCCGGACTTCCCCGAGGCAGAGGTGCACGTGCTCGCCGACGAGCTGCACGCGGCCCGGCACCCGAGCCTCCGCCAGCGCACGCGCTACGTCTCCGCCCAGTGGGCGCACGGCCCCCGCTGGGTCGAGCACGGGACCGAGGGCGAGGACTGGTTCGGCTTCCAGGGCGTGCGGGTGCTGCCCGGAAGCGGCGCCGAGATCCTGCTGATCCCGCTCCCCGGTCACAGCGCGGGGCACACGGGCGTCGCGATCCGCAACGGCGACGGCTGGCTGCTGCACTGCGGCGACGCGTACTTCCACCACGGGCAGGTGCAGACCCCCTCGCGCTGCCCGCCCGGGCTGACCGCGTTCCAGGCGATCACCGCGCTCGACAACAGGCGCCGGCGCGAGAACGTCGAGCGGCTGCGCGAGCTGGCGCTGCGCCACGGCGCCGAGGTCGAGCTGCTCTGCTCGCACGACCCGGCGACTCTCGACGGGCGCTAGGGGACACCGGACCGCGCTGGTGCGGTCCGGTGCGTCGCGTGCCGTGGAGCCGGGCCGGGCGGCCCGGCCCCCGGGGCTCGCCGGGACGAGCCGCTAGCGCGTCGCCTTCTTCGCCGCGCTGCGCACTTTCCCGGCTGCGTTCTCGACCTTGCCCTTGGCCTCCTCGGCGGCGCCGCGGGCCTCGGTGCCGGGCCGGCCGCTCGCCGCACCCGTCTCGCGCTTGACGCGGCCCTTCAGCTCCTTCGCCCTGCCCTCGATGCGCTGAGTCCGATCACCCATGTTCAGTCCTTCCCTCGTGTCTCCGGTCACCGAGGGGTTACCCGCTCGGCCTCCAGCCGACGCGATCCGCCGTCCGCCCGATCCGCGAACGGCTGTCATCCCAGCCGCTTTTCTCGTAACATTCAGCACAGGATGGAGTTCGAGGGAGGGTTGGAGGCGTCCGTCGCACCCCTGTGGGGCGAGCTTCGCTACGGCGGCGAGCTGGCCCGGCTGCTCGCCGGGCGCGCGCTCGCAGGCGAGCCGTTGCGCCGCCGTCGCCACGCCCACGCGCAGCCGGTGCTGCTGATCCCGGGCTTCATGGCGGGCGACAACTCGCTGACGGTGATGCGCAGCTGGCTGAGGGGCCGCGGCCACCGGGTCGAGATGAGCGGCATGCGATTCAACGCCGGCTGCGCCGAGCAGATCGTCAGCCGCCTGCAGGAGCAGCTGCGGGACCTCGCCGCGGCCTGCGGCGAGCCCGTGGTGCTCGTCGGTCAGAGCCGCGGCGGCGCGCTCGCCCGCTCGCTCGCCGTCCGCGAGCCCGACAGCGTCGCCGCGCTCGTGATGCTCGGCTCGCCCGTCACCGACCCCCTCGCCGTCTCCTCGCACGTGCTGCGCACCGTCAAGCTGATGGCGCGGATCGGGGACCTCGGCGTGCCGCGGGTGTTCTCGAGCGGCTGCGCGGAGGGCCGGTGCTGCGAGGGCTTCTGGGAGGACATGACCGCGCCGCTGCCCACCGGTCTCGAGGCCGTCTCCGTGTTCTCACGCAGCGACGGGATCGTCGACTGGCACGCCTGTCTGGATCCGCACGCCCGCCAGGTCGAGGTCCGCTCGAGCCATTGCGGCATGTCGGTGCACCCCCGCGTCTACCAGGTGCTCGACGACCTCCTCAGCCGCGGCAGCCGCGAGAGGGAGCCCGCGTGGAATGGATGAGCGCGATCGACTCGTCGTTCCTGCACGTCGAGAACGACGTGACCCCGATGCACATCGGCGGCGTCTCTCTGTTCGAGGGGCCGCCGCCGCCGTTCGAGGACTTCAAGGCGATGGTCGCCGGCAAGCTCGGCCTGGTCCCCCGCTACCGGCAGAAGGTCCGCTTCATGCCGCTCGGGGCGGGCGTCCCGGCGTGGGTCGACGACCCGCATTTCAGCCTCGACTACCACGTCCGGCACACCGGCATCCCGGCCCCGGGGACCGAGCAGCAGCTCCGCGACATGGCCGCGCGCGTCTTCTCGCAGGCGCTCGACCGCAACAAGCCGCTGTGGGAGCTGTGGTCCGTCGAGGGGCTCGCCGACGGCCGCTGGGCGCTGCTCTCGAAGGTCCATCACTGCATGGTCGACGGTGTCGCCGCGACCGACCTGATGTCGGTGATGTTCTCCGACACATCCGGCGACTCCGCGCGCTCGGAGGCGCGGGAGTTCTCGCCGCCGCCGGAGCCGTCGAGCGTCGAGCTGCTCGCACGCACGCTCGCGCACAAAGTCAGCCCCGCCGGGCAGCTGCAGTCGCTGCGCCGCGTCATCGCGGCCCCGCGCGAGACGCTCAACACCGTCGCTGAAGCGGTCCGCGCCGCCGCCGCGGCGACATCCAGCATGTCGCTCGTCGCCGCGAACTCGCTGACCGGCCCGATCGGGCCTCACCGCCGCTGGGCCTGGGCCGACGTGCGGCTGACCGACGTCAAGACCGTCCGCGCCGCGCTCGGCGGCACCGTCAACGACGTCGTGCTGACGATCATCACCAACGGCTTCCGCGATCTGCTCGAGCACCGCGGCGAGGCGATCGGTCCCGACCAGGTCGTGCGCACGATGGTGCCCGTTTCGGTGCGTCGCCGGGGCGAGCGCGGCGTCTACAACAACCGCGTCTCCGCGGTGTTCGCGTCGCTGCCCGTCGGCCTCGAAGACCCGCGCTCGCGGCTCGAGGCGATCAGAACCGAAATGGACGGCATCAAGGAGTCCAAACAGGCGGTCGCCGGCGACGTGCTGGCCTCGCTATCGGGGTTCGCGCCGCCGCTGCTGCTCGCGCTCGGCAGCCGCCTCGTCACCGCCTCGCCGCGACTCAACATGCACACCGCCACGACCAACGTCCCCGGCCCGCAACAGCCGGTCCAGACGCTCGGGAGGCGGATGCTCGAGTCCTACCCCTTCGTCCCCGTCGTCGGCTCGGTGCGGATCGTCGTCGCGATCTTCTCCTACGACGGCGGCCTCTACTTCGGCGTCACCGGCGACTACGACGGGGCGCCGGACATCGAGGTGCTGACGAAGGGGATCTCGCGCGGGATGCGCGACCTGCTGGCGCTCGCCGAGCCGCCGCCGGCTCCGACGCCCGCGAAGAAGGCGAAGAAGCCCGCCAAGAAGGCGAAGGCCGGCAAGGCCTCGGCTGCCGCTTAGCCGATCGGATCTGCCCGAACATCCTCCGTGCGGCCTCTGCGCGGCCCACCACGGTCAGCAGGTTCCGGCGGCCGATCGCGTTTGCCGTCCTGACCGGGTGATTGCCTACGCGGGCCTGATGCACCTGGAGCAGATCGCGATCCTCGTCGAGGACTACGACGACGCCATCCGGTTCTTCGTCGAGATGCTCGGCTTCGACCTGCTCGCGGACTCGCCATCGCTGACGAACGACGGGCGGCCGAAGCGATGGGTCGTCGTCGGACCGCCGAACGCCGGCACGTCCCTTCTGCTCGCGCAGGCAGACGGCGATCGTCAATCGAAGGCCGTCGGAGAGCAGTTCGCCGGTCGCGTGGGCCTGTTTCTCCGCGTCGACGACTTTCCTTCCGCCTACGAGCGGATGCGAGGGCGCGGCGTCGAGTTCGTTACCGAGCCACGAGCGGAGAGCTACGGACAGGTCGCCGTCTTCCTCGACATCGCCGGCAACCGCTGGGACCTCCTGGGGCCGCGTCCCGCCTAGCGTCCCATCCCGTCCGGGACGGCTCGGGGCGGCGACTCCGCGCTCCCCCGTCAGCCGACGTGTGCCCGGCGCCCCCTCGGCCCCGGCCAGACCAGCGCGCCCGCTTCACGACCGATCGGCGCACCCGCCGTCTGCGGCGGAAGGAGCCCGTCGGCCGCGAGCACCTCCTCCGCAATGTGCGCGAGCGCATCCTCGCGCAGCCAGCGTCCGACCACCGGCGCGGCCAGCGGGCGGCTGAACAGGTAGCCCTGCGCGAACGGGCACTCGAACGAGCGCAGCATCTCGAGCTGGCCCGCGGTCTCGATGCCCTCCGCGACCACGTCGATCCCGAGCCGGCGCGCGAGCCCGATCACGGCACGCACGATCGTCGCCGTGTCGCGGTCGCTCATCATCGCCTCGACGAACGAGCGGTCGATCTTGATCTCGGTCACCGGCAGCTCGCGAAGGTAGGAGAGCGGGGAGTAGCCGGTCCCGAAGTCGTCGAGGGACAGGTTGACGCCGAGGTCGCCCAGCGACTCGATCACGCTGCGGACCCGCGATCCCTCGGCGATCAGCACGCTCTCGGTGATCTCCAGTCGCAACATCCCCGGCGGGGTGCGCCAGCGCTCCAGCCGCGCGCGCAGGTCGCCGAGGAAAGCTGCGTCGAGCAGGTTCGTCGCCGACACGTTGACCGCCAGCGCGAGCTCGCGGCCCTCGTCGAGCCAGGCCCGCTGCTGGCCGAGCGCCTGCTCGAGCACCGACGCTGTCAGCTCGCGCATCACCCCGGTCTGCTCGGCGACCGGCACGAACTGGTCCGGGCTCAGCAGACCGCGCCACGGATGCTGCCAGCGGACGAGCGCCTCGACCCCGCTGACAGTGTTCGTGCGCATGTCGACCTGGGGCTGGTAGTGGACGACGAGCCCGCCCTGCTCGATCGCTCCCTTCAACTCGGTGACCAGCCCGAGCCGCTCGCGGCTGGCGGTCTCGCGGCCCGGCGCGTAGAAGGCGTAGCGGCTGCGGTCCGTCTTCGCCTGGTGCATCGCCGCGTCGGCGCGGCGCAGCAGCCCCTCGGGGCTCTGCGCGTCGTCCGGGTACACGGCGATCCCCACCGACGCCTGGACCGTGACCGTCAGCTCCTCGAGCTCGAACGGTCGTCCCAGCGCCCGGCGCAGCCGCTCCGCGACGGCCACCGCCGCGGAGGCGTCACGCACGATCAACCCGAACTCGTCGCCGCCCAGCCGGGCGATCACGTCCCCTCGCAGCACGCCCTGCATGCGCGGCCCGATCTGTGCGAGCAGCTGGTCGCCCGCGTAGTGGCCGAGCGTGTCGTTCAGTTCCTTGAAGCGGTCGAGGTCGATCGTCAGCAGCGCGAAGCTGCCGCCGCGGCGGCGGCTGCCCTCGATCGCCGAGGCGAGCTGGCTGTAGAAGCGCCGCCGGTTCGAGAGCCCCGTGAGGTCGTCCGTCGCAGCCTCGCGCTCGCGGATCCCCGACAGGCGCCGCACCTCGCCGAAGGTCAGCGTGAACCGCGCCATCGCCGCGAGCAGCGCGGCCCCCGCCAGCGACTCGGCGACGGTGCCGAGGTGCACGTAGTTCCCTCGGACCAGCAGCCCGATCGAGACCGCCCCGAACACGCACGGAAGCACGACGCCGATGACCTCGTCCGTCGCGTGCGGCTCGCGCTCGCGCGGCGCGCTCCAGGCGGCCAGCGCCAGCAGCGCCGCGCCCGCGGACCACAGCGCGCCGAGCGCGGGGCCGACGCGGTGCGAGCCTTCGGTGATGTGGACGAGGTGAACGCCGTCGGCGACGGCCGTCACCACGAAGCCTGCCGTGAGCGTGGCCAGCGTCCTGCCCGGGCGCCAGCCGGCGAGCGCAAACGCGACCAGCGCGAGCACGATCAGCGTCAGATCCGCGAGCGGGTACGCGAGCTCGGTCGTGACCGCCGCGGCGCTGCTGTGCGTGCGGATCACGGGCTCGAACACGAACGTCGCGAGGATCGCCGCGACGGTCAGAGCCGCGACCGCGGCATCCAGCCAGATCGCGGCCCGCACACCCCGCGCGTGCCGGACGATGGCGCTCGCCATCGCTCCGCAGGCCAGGGGGTAGAACATCAGGTACAGCCAGTCGGCCGGCGTCGGCGGGCCGCCGCCCGTGCCGCCGCCGAGTGCGGCGTAGAGATTCCCAGCCGCCGAGAAGGCGATTCCCACTCCCAGCGCGAGCCAAGCGCGGCGGCTCCTGGGCACGAGGCGGGCACGCGCGATCACGATCGCGGCCGCGAGCGCGTCGCACCCCGCGTAGAGCCAATGATCGCCCGTGGGACCGAGCGCTGCGCCCCCGAGCAGGCCGAGCGCGCGCAGCGCGACGAACGCCACGCAGGCCGCGAGCAGCGCGGTGGCGGCGCGGACGGCGCGCCCCCCGTCCGCGAGGGCGGCGGTCAGCGGCAGCACCCGCGGGCTGGCGGCATTCTGCGTCACGCCGCATCTATCGACGCGTACCCGGGCCCTTCGGCCCGTGCCAACGGGGCTGTAGACGTATATTCGGCCTGGGTCGCGGTCCGGGCGCGGACTTGAATAGTTCGATTCGGAGCTTGCACGGCGGTTTGCAACGTGTCAGGCTCCCGACCTTGCACGAGGAGGTTGGTTGTACGGCCGGCCGCGTTCCCTCCGGGGGGCGCGGCCGGTTTCACTTCTAGGACTGCTCGAGGGCCCCGCGAACGAGCCGGCGCATGCCCCTCAGCCAGCGCTCGTGATCGGCGCCCTTGAACGCCATGAACCCAGCGACGTTCTCGTGCGGCAGGATCAGCATCCGCTCCGCGCGGATGCCCTCGACGACCGCGTCGGCGACATCCTCGGGTTCGATCAGCCCGCCGCTGTTGAGCGCGGCAGCGCCGACCGGGTCGTCCATCGCCAGTTCGAGCATCGGCGTCCGCACCCCCTGCGGGCAGATGCACGAGACCCGGACGCCCTTCTCGACGTATTCGATCGACATCCACTCCGCGAGCGCGACCGCGGCGTGCTTGGTGACGCTGTAGACGAGCGACGAGACCTGGGTCAGCAGCCCTGCCGCCGAGGCCGTGTTGATCAGGTACCCCTCGCCGCGCTCGAGCATCTGCGGGAGCAGCGCCCGCGACGCCCAGACGTGCGACATCACGTTGACCCGCCAGGCTTCGTCCCACGCCTCGTCGGGCGTCTCCGGGCCGCCCCGGCCACCGGGGACGCCGGCGTTCGAGATGAACACGTCGACCGGCCCGCCGGCCTCGGTCGCCTGCTCGACGAGCGAGACCACGCTCGGCTCCGAGCCGGCGTCGAACTCGACGGCCTGGGCGCCGAGCGGCTCGGCGACCGCCTGGACGCCGGCGAGGTCTCGATCCGCGAGCGCGAGGTGCGACGGGCGCTCCTCGGCGAAGCGCCTCGCGAGCGCGCGGCCGATGCCTCCGGCGGCGCCCGTGACGACCACGTTTCGGCCTGTCAGCTCCATGAGGAGAACACTACCCGGCGCGGGTTCGGCGGAGTGCGGCGGGGCTGCTGCGCGGGCGCGAGCGGCTACGTCCGGGCAGGCGCGGGGGTCCCGGCTCCCACGAACTCCGAGATCGCCTGCGCGAACGCCTCCGGCCGGTCACGCATGATCAGCGTGTAGCTGTCCGTGATCTCGACGAGCTGCGCGTTCGGCAGCACGCCAGCGAGCCTGCGTCCGTGCTCCGGTCGCTGGACTTTGTCCTCGGGCGTCCACACGACGAGCGCCGGCCGCTCGAAGGCGCGCAGCCGTTCGCACGACGCCACCATCTCCTCGCGCCGTCCCGAGCGGACGTAGCGGGTCAGGTCACGCCGCACGCCCGCGTTCGTCTGCATCGGTTCGAGCCAGCGGTCGAGCAGCTCGTCGGGAAGCGGGCGCTTCGACATCCACCCGAACGCGATCGGCAGCCGGCGCAGGGCCCGCAGGCGCAGCGACTGCATCGCGAGGTACAGGCCGCCGGGCACGCGGGCGGTCAGCTGGATGTTCTTGCCGGGCAGCCCCGGCGGGTAGTTCTCGAACGCCTCGCACGATGAGAGGATCAGACGACCGACCCTCGCCGGGTTGCGCCCGGCCAGCTCGATCGCCGCCGCGTGGTCGTTCTGGACGAGCGTCACGTCCTGCAGATCGAGGATCTCGAGGAGCTCGTCGACCATCGTCGCGAAGCCGCTCATCGAGAGGTCGGCGTCCTGCCGCATCGGCCGGCGGTGCGCGCCGAGCGGGAGCGTCGGGACGACGCAGCGGTAGCGGTCGCGGAGCAGCTCGACGAGCGGGTCCCACACCGACCCGTCCATCACGAGACCCCCGAGCAGGACGAGGACCGGGCGCTCCCCGCCGGTGTCGAGGTAGTCGATCGTGCCTGCTGTCAACTCGAGCTGCGGCATCGTGACGCTCCTCTTAGATAGATCGCTCTAGTGAGAGCAAAGGTATCATGGCCTCGATGGGCGCCGCCACCAGAGACCGGATCGTCGAGGCCAGCTCCGAGCTGTTCCGCCGCCAGGGCTACATGGCGACCGGCGTCAAGCAGATCGTCGATCAGGCGTCGGCCCCGTTCGGGTCCGTGTACCACTTCTTCCCGGGCGGCAAGGAGCAGCTCGGGGCCGAGGCGATCCGCCACTCTGGCGCGATCTACGGGCGTCTGATCGAGCTCTTCTTCCTGCCCGGCGGAGACCCCGTCGCCTCGACCGAGGCGTTCTTCGCCGGCGCGGCCGAGACGCTCGTCGCGACCGACTTCGCCGACGCGTGCCCGATCGCGACCGTGGCGCTCGAGATCTCGAGCAGCAGCGAGCCGATGCGCGAGGCGTGCGCGGAGGTCTTCGAGAGCTGGGTCGCCGCCGCGTCCTCGACGTTCGAGGGGGCCGGGATCGCCCGCGGGGAGGCCCGCCGTCTCGCGTTCGCGATGCTGTGCGCGCTGGAGGGGGCGTTCGTTCTGGCCCGCGCGCTGCGCAGCACCGAGCCCGTCGCGGCCGCGGGTGCCGCCGCGGCCGGGATGGTGCGAGACGCGCTCGCCGTCTAGCCTTCCGGCCGTGAGCGACTCGACCGCAGACGCGATGCTCGCATCGGCCACCGGGCACGAGGACGATCTCGCAGCTCCCGGTCTCAGCCCGCGCCCGCAGCGGCGGGTCGCGGTGCTGTCCTGCATGGACACCCGCATCGACCTGTTCCCGATGCTCGGGATCCGCCGTGGCGACGCTCACATCATCCGCAACGCGGGCGGCCTCGCGACCGATGACGCCGTGCGATCGCTGAGCGTCTCGCAGCGCCTGCTCGGCACCGAGGAGGTGGTCGTCGTGATGCACGACGGCTGCGGCCTGCACGGCGCGTCCGAGGACGACTACGGCCGGGCGCTGGCGGCGGACGGCGCGCGCCCCAGCTGGCGGCTCGGCGCCTTCGATGACGTCGAGGCGGCGCTCCGCGACAGCCTCACGCGCCTGCGCTCGGCGCCGGAGCTCTCGCGCCGGGACCGGATCCGCGGCTTCGTGTTCGACCCCGAGACGGGGTCGCTGCGCGAGCCCGAGCGGGCCTGAGCCGGCCCGTCATGTGGCACGCCCCGGGCCGGGGCTGCCGGAGAGCGTCTCGTGGTCCACGCGGTAGGGCGGTGCCGTGGCCTCGCGAGCTGACGGCGACAGCCGCCGGCGGCGGGGGACGAGAGCCTCGCCCTCAGCGCGAAGCAGACCTCAGAAGCCGGTCCGGGGCCTGTGCTCGAGCGCTCCCCGCAGGATGCGCGTGACGGTCTCCTCCGCGCTCGTGCCCTGCTCGGCGGCCCACGCGCGCAGCCTGCGCCACTCCTCGGGGCGGAGCGCGACGCGCAACGTCTTCACGTTGGGGTCGCCTCGCTTCGGAACGGGCGATCGGCCTTGCGTCTCCAGCACTCTGCGCAGCCTACACCGCGGCTCAGCCGGTCAGGTCGAGCGCCGCGCCGACGATCGTGTCGGTGTCGATCCCGAAGTGCCGGTAGAGGTCCTGCACGTCGCCTGACTGTCCGAAGTCCTGCACCCCCAGGCAGCTCTGCGGCACTCGGGCTATCGAGCCGAGGAACGCGAGCGTGTGCGGGTGCCCGTCGAGCACGCTCACGATCGGGCAGGCCCGCTCGGCGCCGAACAGCTCGGCGAGGATCGAGTCGTCGCCCTCGTAGAGGCCGTTGCGAGCCTGCTGCGCGCGGAACAGCAGGTCCGGCGAGGTCAGGCACAGCACGTCCGCGCCGATCCCCGCCCGCTCGAGCTCGGCCGCCGCGGCGAGCGCCTCGGGCACGACCACACCGAGGGCTGCGATCGCCACCTGCGGCGCTCCCGCCGCCTCGCGCAGCCGGTAGCCGCCGCGCAGCGCCTGGCTGCGCCGCAGCTCGCGCTCGGCGGAGCCCGCCTCGGGGACCCGCGCGAGCGCCTGGTCGACGGGACGTGTGCTCAGCCGCAGATAGGCGGACGTCCCGTCCTCGCGGCCGAGCCGCGCGAGCGCGGCGAGCAGCATCCACTCGAGGTCCGAACCGAACGCCGGCTCCCAGGCGACGCAACGCGGCTGCTCGAGGCCGACCGATGGCGTGATGATCGACTGATGCGCGCCGCCCTCCGGTGCGAGCGTGACGCCTGCCGGGGTGCCGACCAGGATCGACTGCCCGCCCGCGTAGATCCCGAACGACCACTGCTCGAGCGCGCGGTTGACGAACGGGTCGTAGAGCGTGCCGATCGGGAGCAGCGGCTGGCCGTCGCGCGACCACGTCGCGCCGAGCTCGCCGAGCAGGCCGACGAGGCTGCCCTCGGCGATCCCCAGCTCGATGTGCCGCCCGTGCTCGGACTCCCGCCATCGCAGCAGCGTGTCGCTGTCGTCCGCGAACCAGTCGATCCGCTCGCCGACGTTCCACACGCCCGCGCGGTTGATCCAGCCGCCGAGGTTGGTCGAGGAGGCGACGTCCGGGCTGACCGTCACGACCGAGGCGGCGAGGACCGGTGCCTCGTGCTCGAGGTCCATCAGGAACCGCCCGAACGCCTGCTGCGTCGAGACGGTGCCGACGTGATCGCGACCGAGGTCGGGGACCGCCTGCGGCGGCAGCCGGCGCGGCGCCGGCTCGCGCTCGAGCCTGCGGGCGGTCCGGGCGCAGAGCTCCGCCTCGGGGCTGTCCGCGGGGAACGGTGCCCACGGGTCCTCGGCGTCGGTGCCGAGCTCGGCCGCCAGCTCGCGCCACTGCTCGTCGGTCAGCAGCGCCGAGTGGTTCGCGGGGTGGCCCTCCGTCGGCAGGCTCCATGCCTTGATCGTGTAGGCGAACACGACCGCCGGGCGGTCTTTCACCGCGTCCGCCTGCTCGTAGGCGTCGAGCAGGTCCTCGAGGTCGTGGCCGCCGAGATCGCGGATCGCCGCCGCGAGCTGCGCCTCCTCGACATCGGCCAGCAGGCGCCGCAGCGCGCCGGCGCGGGGACCCTCGCCGGGCAGCCGCTCGCGCAGCTCCGCCGCGGGGCTGCGCAGCAGCCGCTGGTACTCCTCGTTCGACATCTCGTCGATCCGGTCCCGCAGCAGCTCGCCCCCGTCACGCGCGAACAGCTCACGCAGGCGCCGTCCGTACTTGACGACGATCGCCTCCCAGCCGGCGGCGCGGAACATCTCGATGTTGCGCGCGATCGCCATCTCCGGCACGACGCGGTCGAGCGACTGGCGGTTGACGTCGACGATCCACAGCACCTCGCCGAGCCGTGCCGCGAGCGGGTCGATGATCGCTTCCCAGACCACCCCCTCGTCGAGCTCCGCGTCGCCGAGCAGCGCGATCTCCCGCCCGCCGCGCGGCACCTCGAAGTGGCCCGCGACGTAGCGATGGGCGATGGCGCTCCAGATCGTCGCGGTCGCGCCGATGCCGACCGAGCCCGTCGAGAAGTCGACCGGGTCGGGGTCCTTGGCGCGGCTCGGGTAGCTCTGCAGGCCGCCGAACGCGCGGAGCTGGGTGAGGTAGCGGGCGTCGAGCCTGCCGAGCAGGTGGTTGATCGCGTGCAGCACCGGCCCGGCGTGCGGCTTCACCGAGACCCGGTCCGGCGCCTGCAGGTGCGCGAACCACAGCGCCGACATGATCCCGACCATCGACGCCGACGACGCCTGGTGCCCGCCGACCTTGACCCCGGAGTCCGTCTCCCGGACGCGGTTCGCGTGGTGGACCATGCTCGTCGCGAGCCACAGCACCCGGCGCTGGACCGCGTCGAGAACCTCGGGCGGGGGTCTGCCGCCCGTCTGCGTGGGCAGCGGAGGAGCCGTCTGGGACATCTCTCCGATCAGGTTAGATCGGCGCGAGCCTCGCCACCGCGGCGCGCGGCGGGCGGGGGTCGAGGGGCCGCCTGGGCGCGGGATATGTTCTGCGAGGTGGACACAGGCCGGCCGAGCTCGACGGCAGGTTGCGCCGGCTCCGGAGCCGGCGCGTGACACGCGTCGCGCATGCTCGGCGCGGGGGAGCTCCGCTGCGCAGCTCGGCGCGGAGTTCGCGCTCGGCGGCTGCTCGGTCGCGTGGGTCGGCGACGCGACGCCACCGGCCGGCTTCGAGGACGCGCTGCGGCTCGCCTCGGCGCACGGCCTCGCCGGCCCGGCGGACCTCGAGCGCGCGCGTGCCAACGCCGGCGAGCGGATCGGCGAGCGGGATCGCATCGCGCTGATCCTCGAGGCCGGTGACGAGGAGGCCGCGGACCAAAGCCGCGGCGCTCGCGCCGGTCGCGGCCGGCCACCCCGAGGCGCTCGTCGCGACGGCCTCGCCCGAGGTCGCGCTGACCGAGCTGGCCGAGGCGGCGGGAGTGGGGGAGCGGATGCTGGCGCTCCGCTACGGCCGTCCGCCGCTGCTGCAGCCGGTCGTCGAGCTGCTCGCCGCGCGCGACACGCCGCCGCGGCTGCTCGATCGCGTCTCGCAGCTGCTGCGCGCGATCGGCAAGCGCCCCGTGGCGCTGCAGCGGGAGGTGCCGGGGATGGCCGCCGAGCGGATCGAGCTCGCGCTCGTGCGCGAGTGCGTGTGGCTCGTCGAGCGCGGCGTCGCGGACGCTGAGCAGATCGACGAGATCGTCCGCGACGGGCTCGCGCGCGCCTGGGTCGCCGCCGGTCCGCTCGAACAGGCCGCGATCGAAGGGCCGGAGCGTCTGGCGCGCGATGACGCGTCCGTCGGCGCGTCGTCTGCCGTCGGCCTCGCCGGGCTCGCGGCCGCGAGCGCCGCGGCCGCGGACCCGGTGACGGCCCGCGCGCGGCGCGACGCGGCGCTGGCGGCGGCGCTGCGGGCCGAACGCGCGCGCACCGCCGGCGAGCCCTGAGCGCGCGCCGGCCGCGGCAGACGGCCGCGTCGCTTTCGAGCGGGCTCTGACCGGGACGATGCCCCGCTCCTGACGCCCCTTGCAATGCGGGCGCGTGGCATGCGAGGATCGGACGGGCCGCAGAGAGACCTTGGAGGGGATTGTCGGGATGCCGAAGCTCGGGATGCGGCCGATACGTCGGGAGCAGATCTGCCGTGCCGCGACGAGCCTGATCGCCAGGCACGGTTTCGCGGGGACGACGATGCGGATGGTGGCCGTCGAGGCCGGTGTCAGCACCGGCATGATCAACCACTACTTCGAGAACCGCGAGGACCTGCTGCAGCACGCGCTCGTCTACGTGAGCGACCGCAGCCGCCGGCGCTACGAGGACGCGATCGCGGCCCAGCCGCCCGGCACCGGTCGGCTCGAGGCGCTGCTCGACAGCGTGCTCAGCGACGACGACGAGGCGCAGGAGACGTGGTGGGTGTGGATCGCCGCGTATGGCGAGGCCGTGCGCGTGCCGTCGCTGCGGCGCACGATCGCGGACCGCCTCGACGAGTGGTTCGAGCTCGTCGACCGCGCGCTCGGCGGGATCGTCGCCGACGTCACCCCACCGGGGGAGGTGCGCTGGGCGTGGCGCGTGGATGCGCTGCTGACCGGGCTCGCGACGCAGGCGCTGACGAGCGAGGCCGAGCTCCCCGCCCGGCTGATCCGCGACGAGGTGGTGCGGATGGTGCGCGCCGGCGCCGCGCTCGAATCGGTCACGCCCGCGAAGCTCGCCGAGGCGGCCCGCTAGAAGATCCGCGCCCGGGCACGGCCGATCATCTAGGCTCCCGGCTCGATGCGAGCCGTCACCTTCCAGGCCCCCGGAGTCGTCAGCGTCGAGGACCGCCCCGAGCCGGAGCTGGTCGATCCCACCGACGCGATCGTGCGCATCGAGGCGACGGGCGTCTGCGGGTCGGACCTGCACATCTACCACGGCCGCGTGCAGATCGAGCCCGGCTTCACGATCGGCCACGAGTACGTCGGCACGGTGCTCGCGACCGGCGACGCCGTGACTCGCGTATCCGCCGGCGACCGCGTGCTCGGGTGCTTCCACACCGCCTGCGGGGAGTGCTGGTTCTGCCGCCACGGCCTGTTCCAGCGCTGCGAGCACGCGCGCACCTTCGGTCACGGCGCGACGCTCGGCTCGCTGCAGGGAACGCAGGCGGAGATGGCTCTCGTCCCCGAGGCCGATCTCGTCCTGCGCAAGGTCCCGGAGGGGATGAGCAACGAGGTCGCGCTGTTCGCGGGCGACGTGATGGGCACCGGCTTCCACGCGGTCGCCGACAGCGGGATGCGCCCCGGCGACGTCGTCGCCGTGCTCGGGCTCGGCCCGGTCGGGTTGTGCGCCGCGCAGGTCGCTCGCGCGTCCGGCGCCGCGCAGGTGTTCGCGATCGACACCGTCGCCGACCGGCTGGAGGTCGCGCGCGCGTTCGGCGCGCATCCCGTCCATCTCACCGAGGAGAACCCGAAAGCCGTGATCGCCGCCGCCACCGAAGGCCGCGGCGCCGACGTCAGCGTCGACGCCGTCGGCGACCCCCGAGCGCTGGAGACCGCGATCAGGCTGACACGGGCGTGCGGCACCGTGCAGTGCATCGGCGTCTACGCCGAACGCACCGAGGTCCACATGGGCCTGCTGTGGCTGAAGGCGATCGAGCTGCGCGGCGGGCAGGCGAACGTGATCGCGCACGTCGACCCGGTGCTCGCGATGATGGCCGCCGGCGTGCTCGACCCGACGCCGCTGGTGACGCGCCACATGTCGCTCGACGACGCACCCGAGGCGTACGCGGTCTACGACCGCCGCGAAGCGCTGAAGATCATCCTCACGCCGTAGCGCGTCACACCCACGCGAGCGAGCGCTCGACCGCCTTGCGCCACTGCGCCCGCTCGGCCTCGCGACCCTCGCCTGCGGCGGGCTCCCAGCGCCGGTCTTCGCGCCAGCGCTCGCGGAGCTCCTGCTCGTCGGCGAACCAGCCGGTGGCGAGACCCGCCGCGAACGCCGCCCCGAGCGCCGTCGTCTCGCTGACCGCCGGTCGCACGACCGGCAGCCCGAGCACGTCGGCCTGGAACTGCATCAGCAGCTCGTTCGCGGTCATGCCGCCGTCGACCTTCAGCGCCGAGAGCCGCGCGCCCGACACCTCGCGCGCGGCGTCGAGCACGTCGAGCGTCTGCCATGCGGTCGCCTCGAGCACGGCGCGGGCGAGGTGCCCGGCGCGGGCGTAGGCGGTGAGGCCGACGATCACACCTCGCGCGTCTTCGCGCCAGTACGGCGCGAACAGCCCGGAGAACGCCGGCACGAAGTAGACGCCGCCGTTGTCCTCGACCGTGAGCGCGAGCTGCTCCACCTCGGCCGCCGTCGAGATCAGGCCGAGCTGGTCGCGCAGCCACTGCACGGCCGCCCCGGTGACCGCGATCGAGCCCTCCAGCACGTAGCTCGTGGGACGCCCGGCGATCTTGCCGGCGACGCTCGTCAGCAGCTCCGGGCAGCGCACGATCTCCTCGCCGGTGTTCAGCAGCAGGAACGAGCCCGTGCCGTACGTGTTCTTCGCCTCGCCCGCGCCGAAGCAGGTCTGCCCGAACAGCGCCGCCTGCTGATCGCCGATCATCCCCGCCACCGGCCGCCCGCCGAGCGCCGTGCCCGCCGCCTCGCCGTAGAGCTCGCCCGAGCAGCGGATCTCGGGCAGCATCGCGGCGGGGATGCCCATCAGCTCGAGGCTCGGCGGATGCCATTCGAGCGTCTGCAGGTCCATCAGCATCGTCCGGCTCGCGTTCGTCACGTCGGTCGCGTGCACGCCCCCCTGCGGACCCCCGGTGAGGTTCCACAGCAGCCAGCTGTCGATCGTCCCGAACGCCAGCTCACCCGCCTCGGCGCGCTCGCGGGCGCCCGGCACGCGGTCCAGGATCCACGCGATCTTCGGCCCCGAGAAGTAGGTCGAGAGCGGCAGCCCGACGGCGTCGCGCAGCCGGTCCGGACCGGCATCGCCGGACAGCTCGCGGACGAGCTCCGCGGTGCGCGTGTCCTGCCACACGATCGCGTTGTGGATCGCGCGCCCGGTCGCGCGCTCCCACACGACCGTCGTCTCGCGCTGGTTGGTGATCCCGATCGCGACGACCTCGCCGGCCTCGATTGCCGCCGCTCGCGAGCGCGCCGCCGATCACCTCGCGCGTGCGCTGCCAGATCTCAGCCGGGTCGTGCTCGACCCAGCCCGCCTGCGGGTGGATCTGGCGGTGCTCGCGCTGATCGGCGGCGACGATCCGCCCGTCGCGGTCGAACAGGATCATGCGCGTGCTGGTCGTCCCCTGGTCGAGCGCGGCGACGTAGCTGCCCATCGCCGCCAACCCTATGCGCTCGCCGGCGCGCCCGGCATGCGCTCGCGGGTATCGTGGCCGCCGTGGACCGGAGCCCGAGGCGAGACGGGACCAAGCGCGTGCGACGCCCCCGCGTGTCCCGGGCCGCGACGACCGCGCTGCTCGCCACCGTCTGCGCCGCCGCGCTGATGGCCGCGGTCGCGCTCGGCGCGAGCGCGGTCCCGGCAGGCCGGCGGATCGTCCTCGGTTCCGGCCGCGCGGCTCTACCGCATCGTCGGCTGCCGCAGCACCGGCACGCGCGCGATCCGCGAAGGCCCGCACCGGAAAGAGGTCGCCTTCGGGTTCGACGACGGGCCCTGGCCGGATACCTCCGCAGTTCGTGTCGATGCTCGAACGCTACGGCGTGCGTGCGACCTTCTTCATGATCGGCCGCCAGATCACGAGCTCCTACCGCCCCGTGCTGCTGCGCGAGCTGCGCAACGGCGACGTGCTCGGCGACCACACATGGGACCACCCCGACCTCGTGCTGAGCCCCGAGGTCCGCTCCGAGCTGGCACGGACGATCGCCGCGATCTACGCGCTCACGGGCTACACCCCATGCGTGTTCCGCCCGCCGTACGGGGACTACGACGCATCGGTCCTGAGCACGGCGCGCTCGCTGGGGCTCTCGACGGTGCTGTGGAACGTCGACCCCACCGACTGGGCGCTGCCCGGCACCGGCGCGATCGAATCGCGCGTGCTCGCCCAGGTGCGGCCCGGGTCGATCGTGATCTCCCACGACGGCGGCGGTCCGCGCGGCGAGACGCTCGCCGCCTACCCCGGGATCATCACGAAGCTGAGGGCGCGCGGATACCGCATCGTCACGATCCCCGAACTGCTCGGCTACCGCCCCGTCTACGAGCCGTGCATCCGGCTCTGCGACGGGATCGGCGTGCCGCGTGCGCGGGTGCCCGGCGACGCGATCGTGCAGCGCTCGCCGTGAAGCGGGGTCCTGCAGCGTGCGTGCGGATCGTCCCCTCGCGCTCGCCGCGGCGGTGCGCATCGCGAGGCCCTTTCCGCGGGGAGGCGGTGAGGATCGCCGCCGCCCCGCGGGCATCGGCGTAGTCGCGCGCTCTCTGGCAGTCTTCCGGGCGTGATCGTCGACGCCTGGATGCAGCACCCGACCAGCCGCTTCATCGGCCACGAGATGTTCGCCTCGCTGCGCCGCTGGACGGGCGGCGCGATCCCCACCGGGGAGGTCCCGATCGAGACGACGATCGCGGCGATGGACGCCGCCGGCGTCGGCCTCGGGCTGCTCACCGCCTGGCACTCGCCGAAGGACGGGGCGATGATCTCCAACGACGAGGTCGCGAGCTGGGTGGCCGCGCACCCGACCCGCCTCAGGGGCGTCGCGGCGGTCGACCTCGACCGGCCGATGGATGCGGTCCGCGAGCTGCGGCGCTGCGTGCAGGAGCTCGGGTTCCTCGGCCTGCGGATGCTCCCGTGGCTGTGGGAGGTTCCGCCCACCGACCGGCGCTTCTACCCGCTGTATGCCGCCTGCGTCGAGCTCGGGGTCCCGTTCTGCACGCAGGTGGGCCACACCGGTCCGCTGCGCCCCTCCGAGCCGGGGCGGCCGATCCCCTACATCGATCAGATCGCGATCGACTTCCCCGAGCTGACGATCGTCTGCGGACACGTCGGCTACCCGTGGACCGAGGAGATGGTGGCCGTCGCACGCAAGCACGAGCGCGTCCACATCGACACCTCGGCCTACACGATCAAGCGCCTGCCCGCAGAGCTGGTCGCCTACCTGCGGACCGGCGGCGGCTCGCGCAAGGTGATGTTCGGCAGCAACTGGCCGATGATCCCGCCCGCCGACGCGCTCGCGGACCTCGCCTCGCTGCAGCTGGACGAGGAGGCCTCGGCGCGCTTCCTGCACGGCAACGCGACGGCCGTGTTCGGGCTGGACCGCTAACCGAAGCTCGCGGGCGAGGACACCGAGCCGACGGGCGCCAGCGAGTTGGTGACCGTGATCGGCCCGGCCGGCGCACCGGCCGGGATGATCGCCTTGATCTTGCTTCGCCGTGACCGACTCGATCGTCGCCGGCGTCCCCGCGAAGGTGACGTGCGAGGACGAGTTGAAGCCGATGCCTTTGATCGTCAGCGGTCTTGCCGGCGTTGCCACTGCGCGGCGAGAACGAGACGACGCTGAACGTCGCGGTGAACAGCTGCCGGGCGCTGACCGTGCCGCGCGGGGTGACGACGGTCACGCGGCCTTTGAGCTCGCCGTTCGGCACCGTGACCTTCAGCTCGGAGGGGGAGACGACCGTGAACGTCGCCGGGCAGCGCGCCGACGGAGACCGCCGTCGCGGCCTGTCAGGGCTTCACCTTCGACGAGGATCGTCGAGCCGGTGATCCCCTGGGTCGGGCTGATCGCGGTGATGCGCGGCTGTCCGCCGGTGATCGGTCCCGACGGCCGCCGAGTAGGCGCTCCCCGTCCCCTCCGCGTTGTGCGCGGTCTCCCGCACGCGCACCGTGTACCCCGCGAAGCCTCCCGGCACGACGAGCGTTTCGCCTTCGGCTCCATTCACCGCCTGGCAGTTCGAGCCCGAGGAGCCGCAGCGTTCCCACTGGTAGGTGTAGCTCGTCGGGTCGTTGGTCCAGCCGCCGTGTTGCTCGGTCAGCGTCGCGCCTTCCTGCGCGGAGCCGGAGATGCCCGGTGCCGAGGTGCTCTCCGGCGTGCCCGAGACCGTGAACGCGCCGAGCCCGACGGGGCTGCCGATCCCGGTCGGCCCGTCGAAGCCCCCGACCGCCTTGCAGATCGTCCGCGTGCTGCAGCTCCCGTTCGTGCCGCTGATCACATCGAACAGGTCGGCGGCTTCCCCGGTGTGCGCGTACAAGGTCTGCGCGGGATACGAGACGCCTCCCGCGCCGCCTGCCAGGGCGAACTCGGCGGCGACGATCGGCGACGCCACCGAGGTGCCGCCCCACACCCCCCATCCGGTCTGCGCTCCCGGTTCTTCGGGGGTGGAGTCGTAGATGTCCACGCCGGTGTTCGGGTTCCCGATCGCGGAGACGTCCGCGAGCACGCGGCCGCTGCCGCATCCCGTCGCGGCGAAGCCGGAGACGGCGCTCTGCCAGGCCGGCGCCTGGAAGATCGTGCTGCAGCCGCTGCCGCCTTCGTTCCAGGCCGTGCTCGTCCAGGTGCCGTGGGTTTCGGTCAGGCTGGTCCCGCCGACGGCGACCACGTCCGGCAGGTCCGCGGGGAAGTTCGCGCCGCGCGTCGTCCTGCGGCATTCCAAGCTCGTGTTTTCGTAGCCGCAGTCGCCGGTGCTCGCCGCGACGACGATGCCCGGGTGGTCGTAGTCGGCCGCGAGCGGACTTGTCGGACGGTTCCTCTGTGGCGCCGTAGGAGTTGCTGATCTCGGTCGCGCCGAGCGAGGCGGCGGCCTCGACGCCGGTCGCGAGGTCGCCGAATTCTTCGCTGTTCGCCTCGACGAGGACCACCTTGCAGCCCTGGCAGGTCGCGTGCGCCATCTGCACGTCGATCGAGATCTCCGAGGCCCAGCCGCCTTCGACCGCGGGCAGCGGCGACGCTTCGCCGTGCTCGTTGACCTTCTCGAAGCAGCCGTTCGCCGTGGTGCACGCAGGCAGGCCGAACTGTTCGTCGTAGACCGCCAGGTCGGCTTCGGCGGTCGGGTCGTCGAACGCGTCGACGACGGCGATCGTCTGTGTCGCGCCGGCCGCCGTCTGCGCCGGCGTCTCGTACGCGGCGTGCAGCCGTTCGGGGGTCAGGAACCCCGGGTACGGCTTCTTGCGCAGCTCGGGGGCCACTGGCGGGCGTCGGCCGGCGACGGCGGGGCTTCGACCTCGCAGCCGCAGCGCCAAGCAGGCCGCGCGGCCGCGGCGCGGCTGCGCGCAGGCGTGCTTGCACGCCGTAGCCGAGCGCGGGCGAGGCGAGCGCGAGCCCGACGGCGAGCGTCGCGAGCAGGCAGGCGTAGCTGCGTGGCCCCAGGCCACGGGCTGCCCTACCGTCCCGGTTGTCGCGCAGCTGTCGTGGTCCCTCCACCAAGCGCTCCCTCATTTGCGCAGGCCCGTCAAGGTAGGCGACGCGGGGCGGGCGGTCAAGTGCACAAACGGCCACGAGCCTGCTTAGATGTGCGGGCGTTCCCGCTCCGGGGACGATCGAGAGCACCACACGCGCCCGTAGCTCAGTGGTCAACGGGACTCTTCGGGGTTCCAAAGAGCAGCGGTCTTTCAAGCCGCAGGCCGCGGGTTCGATTCCCGCCGGGCGCATATTCACGGAGGTGTGCCGACCGCGGCTCCTCCGCTCGTGCGCCGCAGCTTCCACGGCCTCGTTCTCGTCCCGCTCGTGTCATTTGACACTCCGGGGCAGAAGTGATTTATATGTCCCTGCAACAACGGCGGGACCGAGGAGGGGCTGGCCGATGGGAACCGCGTCGCGCAGGATGCCGACGCGCCGTCAGAGGGCGCGGGGCGCATGGAGGTGAGGCTGACGGGCTGCCACGAGCAGCGCATGCTGCGCTCGCTCCATGGCCGCTGGCCGTATCGCCGGGCGCACTGCCGCCACGACCACCACTGGTTCGCGCGCGTCACGCCGCACCGCTGCTGGTGCGCGGGCGAGCGTGCGCACCAGGTCGTCGGGACTGCGGAACGGCGGCCGCCGGCCGTAGGAGATCGAGTCCGTCACCCAGGGGGCCGGCGCAGGGGGACTCGTCCCCGCGGGTCTTCCGTCAGGGAACGGGGGTGGCCCGCGGGGACGAGGCGCGCGACGCCGTGTCGGTGCCGAGCGCGTGCCCCGCGATCTCGTCGATCAGCTCCGGCCACAGCGACCGCGGCAGGTCGTGTCCCATGCCCTCGACCGCCAGCAGGCGCGCGCCCGGGATCGCGCGCGCGGTCGCGCGCCCGCCGGACGGCGAGACGAGCGGGTCGGCCTTGCCGTGGATCACGAGCGTCGGCGCCGTGATCGTCCGCAGTTCCGGCGTGCGGTCGCCCGCCGCGATGATCGCCGCCAGCTGGCGGCCGGGCCCGTTCGGGTCGTGGTCGCGGTCGTAGCTGGTCCCGATCAGCTCACGCACCTCGTCGAGGTCGCGCAGCTCGTCGCGGGAGCCGATCAGCGCGAACACCCCCGTCATGTGCTCGATGTACGCGTCGCGGTCTCGCGGCGCCGCGCGCAGGAACGTCGAGTAGACCCGCAGCGAGGGCTGCCCGCTGCGCATGCTGCCGGTGTTCGACATGATCGAGACCAGCGACGAGACCGACCCCGGGTGGCGGGCGGCCAGCGTCTGGGCGATCATCCCGCCCATCGACGCGCCGATCACGTGCGCGGGCGCGAGCCCGAGCTCGTCGAGCAGGCCGGCGGCGTCCTCGGCCATGTCGGCGAGCGAGTACCGCGCGGCGCGCCGCGAGCGCGTCAGCAGCTGGAGGATCGTCGGCGGCGGCCCTGTCATGTGGGTCGAGCGGCCGATGTCGCGGTTGTCGAAGCGCACCACGTACAGCCCGCGGGCGGCGAGCTTGCGGCAGAAGTCCTCGTGCCAGGCGATCATCTGCGTGCCGAGCCCCATCACGAGCAGCGCCGGCGGATCGGACGGGTCGCCGAAGGTCTCGTAGCACAGCGTGACGCCGCGCCCCACTTCGCAGAACTGCTCGGACACGATCAGCGGACTGTAGAGCAGCGGAGGCGCCGCGGGTAGACGTGGCGCGACGGGGTAGGATCGAGATTGATGGCGACCACCTCCCGGCAGAGCGGCGCCTCGGCGCCGGACGGCTCTCCAGACGCCGACGTCACGCGCCTCTCGATCGACACGATCCGCGGCCTCGCGATGGACGCCGTTCAGAAAGCCGACTCCGGCCACCCCGGGACCGCGATGGCGCTCGCACCGCTCGGCTACACGATCTTCGAGCGCTTCCTGCGGGCGAACCCGAACGATCCGGAGTGGCCCAACCGCGACCGCTTCGTGCTCAGCTCCGGGCACGCCTGCGTGCTGCAGTACGCCCTGCTCCACCTCACCGGCTACGACCTCGGCATCGCCGACCTCGAACAGTTCCGCCAGTGGGGCTCGCGCACGCCCGGTCACCCGGAGCGCGGCCACACCCCCGGCATCGAGATCACCACGGGCCCGCTCGGCCAGGGCATCTCCAACGCCGTCGGCATGGCGGTCGCCGAGCGGTTCCTCGCCGAGCGCTTCAACCGCCCCGGGCACGAGATCGTCGACCACCACACCTACGTGATCTGCTCCGACGGGGACCTGATGGAGGGGATCAGCCAGGAAACCGCGTCGATCGCCGGTCACTTCGCGCTCGGCAAGCTGATCGTCTGCTACGACGACAACCGCATCACGATCGACGGCACCACCTCGCTGTCGTTCGACGGCGAGAACCACAGCGCCCGCATGGAGGCCGACGGCTGGCACATCCAGCGCGTCGAGGACTCCGAGGATCTCGACGCGCTCGAGGCGGCGCTGCAGGCCGCGCGCGAGGAACCGGACCGGCCCTCGTTCATCTCGATCCGCTCGCACATCGCGTACCCGGCGCCGAAGGCGGTCGACACCGCGAAGTCGCACGGCGCCGCGCTCGGCGAGGACGAAGTCCGCCGCACCAAGGAAGCGATGGGCTTCGACCCCGACCGCCACTTCTGGGTCGACGAGCGCGTCTACGAGCACATGTCGCTGGCGGAGCGCGGCGGCGCCGAGCAGGAGCGGTGGACCGGGCGCTTCCGCGAGTGGCGCGAGGCGAACCCGGCGATGGCCGCCGACTGGGATCTCGCCTGGTCGGGCCGGCTGCGCGACGGCTGGCGCGAGACGCTGCCGGAGTTCGAGGCAGGCGAGAAGATCGCGACGCGCGCCGCCGGACAGAAGGCGATGGCCGGTTTCGGCGCGCACGCGCCGACGATGATCGGCGGGGCGGCCGACCTCGTCGAGTCGACGAAGACGGTGTTCGAGGGGGCGGGGGAGTTCTCCAGCGTGCACGCCGGGCGCAACATCCCGTTCGGCATCCGCGAGCACGGGATGGGCGCGATCGTCAACGGCGCCTGCGCGCACGGGGGCATCGTCAAGCCGTACGGCTCGACCTTCCTGATGTTCTCCGACTACATGCGCGGGGCGGTACGCCTCTCGGCGCTGATGGAGCTGCCGGTGGTGTGGGTCTGGACCCACGACTCGGTCGGACTCGGCGAGGACGGCCCCACCCACCAGCCGATCGAGCACTTCACCTCGCTGCGCGCGATCCCCCATCTCTGGGTGATACGGCCCGGCGACGCGAACGAGACCTCGATGGCGTGGCGGGTCGCGCTCGAACGCGAGGACGGCCCTGTCGCACTGCTGCTGTCCCGCCAGGGGGTCGAGACGTTCGACCGGACCGAGGTGGCGGGCGCCGACGGGCTGCTCCGCGGCGGGTACGTGCTGTGGGATGCGCCGGGCGGCGACCCGCAGGCGATCCTGATCGCGACCGGGGCCGAGGTCGGCGAAACCCTGAAGGCGGCGAAGGCACTGGCCGACGACGGCGTGCGCGCGCGGGTCGTCTCGATGCCCTGCATGGAGCTGTTCGAAGCGCAGGGCGACGACTACCGCGAGCAGGTGCTGCCGGCGTCTGTCACCGCGCGCCTCGCGGTCGAGCCCGGCGCCCGGATGAGCTGGTGGCGCTGGGTCGGCACGCACGGCGACGTGCTCGGCCTCGACCGCTTCGGCGCATCCGCGCCGGGTACGACCGTGCTCGAGAAGCTCGGCTTCACCGCAGAGAACATCGCCGCCCGCGTACGCGCGCTGCTCTAGCTACGACGAACACAAGGAGACCGTCATGCCCTCCGATCAGCCAACGCCTCTGCAGAGCCTCTCGGCGCTCGACCAGAGCGTCTGGGTCGACTTCCTCTCGCGCGAGTCGATCCGCGGCGGGCACCTGCAGGAGCTGGTCGACGACTACTCGGTCGTCGGCGCCACCTCGAACCCCTCGATCTTCCAGAAGGCGATGGCCGAGGGCGACGCCTACGACGAGCAGCTCGCCGAGCTCGTCGAGCGCGGCGCCGGAGTCGAGGAGTGCTTCTGGACGCTCGCAAAGCAGGACATCCAGGACGCGTGCGACCTGTTCCGCCCGGTCTGGGACGGCGGGTCCGGCCGCGACGGCTACGTCTCGCTCGAGGTCGACCCGCGCCTCGCCTACGACACGCTCGAGACGTACCGCGAGGCGATGCGGCTCCACGAGGAGGTCGACCGCCCGAACCTGATCGTCAAGATCCCCGCGACGAAGCCCGGTCTCGCGGCGATCGAGGACGTGCTCGCGAAGGGCCGCTCGATCAACGTCACGCTGATCTTCTCGCTGCAGCGCTACGCCGAGGTCGCCGAGTCCTACGTGCGGGGCATCGAGCGCTTGGTCGCCGAGGGCGGTGACCCGACGAAGGTCGCCTCGGTCGCGAGCTTCTTCGTGTCGCGGATCGACACCGAGGCCGACCGGCGCCTGCAGGAGGCCGGCGCGCCGAAGGAGCTGCAGGGCAAGCTCGCGATCGCCAACGCGAAGCTCGCCTACGAGCACTACAAGCAGGTCTTCTCGGGTCCGCGCTGGGAGTTCGTCGCCGGCAAGGGGGCGACGCCGCAGCGGGTGCTGTGGGCGTCGACCTCGACGAAGAACCCCGACTACCCGGACGTGCTCTACGTCGAGGAGCTGATCGGCCCGGACACGGTCAACACGATGCCGGAGGAGACGATCAAGGCCTACCAGGACCACGGCCGGCCCGAGCCGAGGCTCGAGCGGGACCTCGACGGGGCGCGACGGGTCTTCGAGCAGCTGCGTGACGCGGGCGTCGACTACGACGACGTCACGGACACGCTCGAGCGCGAGGGGGTCGAGAAGTTCTCCGACTCGTTCGCAGAGCTGCTCTCGGCGCTCGATGCGAAGCGCCACGCGATGGCGCCCGCGTAGCCGGCTCTGCGCCGCCGCCGGCCGCGCTGCGCGTGCATCGCCGTTCAGACGGCGCCCGGCGGGCCCCGGAGCCAACCCGGCGACACGATCGGTTCGAGCGGCCCGCCACGGCGCTTCGCAGTAGGACTGAAGCGTCGCGTCAGGCCGGCTTGACCGGCGCGACCGCCGGCGCTTCGCCGTACGGCAGCGGCACCAGCACCCTGATCGTCAGCGGTCCCGACGGGAACGCCGAGGCGTGCACCGTGAACACGGTGAAGCGGTGCCCCTTGTAGGTGTAGGAGCCCTTCGCGGGAACCGACGAGAGCGGTCCGACGCCGGGGCCGAGGCTGTTCTTGACCAGCAGCGGCGTGCCGTGTTCGCTCCGCATGTACATCAGCACGTCGAGCCCCGCCAGTCGCTTCGCGAGCCGCAGGTAGCCTTCGTCGTCCTGGATCGAGAGCACGATGCTGCCGATCACGCGCTTGCCGAGGCGCAGCGGGGCGCGCACCGGCGCGAGCACGTACGGCCCTCCGACGTCCGCGAGCAGCGTCCCGCCGGCGCTCACCCGCAGCCTCACGAGGTGGTGGTGCAGCAGCGCGTCGACGGCTTCGCGCGTCCCTTCCGGATCGCGCCTGGCGACCGCCGCGAGCAGCGGCGCGTACCGCTGGACGCGGTGGATCTGCGTCAGCGTGCGCGGACCCGCCTCGCCTTCGTAGATCAGGTCGGCGATCCGCTCGAGCGTCGCGACCTGCGCGTCCCGTTCGCTCGCCCCGCACAGCGGCGCGATCGCGGTGAGCGGCTTCAGCAGGTAGACCTGCGCGGCGCCCGCCGGGTACAGCGTCGCGGCGATCGAGCTGTACGCGTAGTCGACCCCGCGCAGCGTCAGCGTGCCCTCCGCGGCCATCGGGCCGCGCGGCAGCTCGACGTCGCCGCCGACCGTGCGGTCTCCGGCAGCGCAGCGAGATCAGACCTTCGGCGACGCCGGAGACCTCCGAGGCGAAGCCGCTGTCGGCCCAGACGCTCGTCGTGTAGGTCGCGATCGGCCTGCCGTCCAGGCCGAGGATCTTCCCGGCCAGCGGCGCGATCGCCTTGCCGCCGACCGACACCAGCCGCTTGCCCGCGGCGCTCACCTCGAGGTTCGTCATGTGGCCGGTGTGCATCAGTTCGCGCGCCGCCGCCCGGGCCGCCGTCGGGCTGCCGGCTTCGATCGCGGCGCGCAGCGGCAGCGAGCGCCTCGATCAGGTGTTCGGCGCTCGCCGTCCGTTCGCTGAACACGCCCTCGCGGTAGATGCGCGTCAGCACCCTGTCGAGCGTGCCCATCACGGTGCTCGGTGCACGGCGGCGCCACCGGCTCGGCCGCGGCGCGCGCCGACGCGCCGCTCCTCAGCGTCGAGCCGCAGCCCGCGAGCAGCGCGATCATCAGCACCGGCAGCAGGGCGAGGCGGGCGCGCAGCGAGGATCGGCGGCGGACGGGGGGCACGGCCGGGAATCCTAAGCCGCGGGGGCCGCGCCGCGCGAAGGCACCTCGCGGCGGTCCGTCCTGTAACGTCGCCCGCGGTGCCGCTCGCCCTGATCACCGGAGCCTCGACGGGCATCGGCCGCGCGACCGCCCTGCGGCTCGCGGCCGCGCGGCTGGACGGTGCTCGCCGGGGTCCGCGACCCGGCCGCCGGCGAGCAGCTCGCGGCCGAGGGTCCGGCCGGGCGGATCGTGCCGCTGCGCCTCGACGTGACCGACGCGCGGCGAGATCGAGGCCGCCGTCGCACGCGTCGCGGAGACGCAGGGGGCGTCGGTCGCCGGCGGGCTCGACGCGCTCGTGAACAACGCCGGGGTCGGGGTCGGCGGCCCGCTCGAGCTGCTCGACGACGAGCAGTGGCGGCGCCAGTTCGACGTCAACTTCTTCGGTCAGGTCGCCGTCACGCGGGCGCTGCTGCCCGCGCTGCGGCGCGCCCGCGGGCGGATCGTGTTCCTCTCGTCGATCGGCGGCCGCGTCGCGCTCGCCTTCAACGGGCCCTACGCGGCGTCCAAGCACGCGATCGAGGCGGTCGGCGATGCGCTGCGCGTCGAGCTGCGCAGCTCGGGCGTCCAGGTCGCGCTGATCGAGCCGGGCTCGATCGCGACGCCGATCTGGGACAAGAGCCGCGGCGAGGCGAGCGGGATCGAGATCCCGCCGGAGCTTCGCGCGCAGTACGGCGAGGTGCCCGAGACGATCGACCGGATGCTCGAGGAGACGGCGCGGCGCGGGATCTCCCCCGACGTCGTCGCCGAGGCGATCGAGAAGGCGCTCGCGGCGCAGCGCATGCCCTCCCGCGTGCTGGTCGGCCGCGACGCGAGGATGATGCTGATCGCCAGGCGGCTGCTGCCCGACCACCTGTTCGACGGCGCTCGTCCGCCGCCGCATCGGCGTCTGAGGGTCCGGAGAGCGCGGGCAGCACCCGGTGCGCCGCGGGAGGTCACGAAGCCGCACCGCCGGGGTTCACGACGACGGCGACGAGCGCGGCGGCGTCACGGCGGCGGCGGGTACGCCGCGAGCCACGCGAACAGGCTGGTCGTCGCGGCCTGCGTCTGCAGCATCCCCGGCTGCGCGGCCGACGGCGGGGAGGGTTTCGCCGTTCCACGAGAGCAGGTACAGGCCCTGGCCGTTCGCCGCTCGCGTCTGCGCGTCGCGCGCGTTGTCCGCGGCCAGCGCGTAGAGCGTGCGATCGCCGTTGATCCCGTAGACGGCGAGCATCCACTGCAGGTAGATCGCGTCGTACTGGGGAGAGAAGTCCAGCAGGTAGCCGAAGCGGCTCAGCGACCGCGCTTCGATCTGCCCGGCGCGGGCGCACTCCGACTGCGCGCCGGTCAGGCCGCAGAGGACGTCCTGCGCGTAGATCAGCGGCGCCCTCGATGTAGTCGACCGGGGTCGTCGAGAGGCTGCTGTCCGCGTAGAGGCCGTCGGCCGCGCTGAACCCGGGCCCGTTCGCGTAGGCGATCAGGCGGTCGCGCCCAGGTCAGGTCGAAGGAGGCGTGCTGGTACTCGTAGAGCAGCGTCGCGAGCAGCGCGTCGGAGGCGATCGCGGGCCCGGACTTGAACGGGTGCTCGGTGTTCCACCAGACGCCGCCCGACGCCGGGTCCCAGCCGGCGCGCACGATGTAGCGGAGCGCGGCGCCCGCGTCGGCGAGCCAGCGGTGGTTGCCGGTCGCGCGGTAGGCGTTGACGAACGCGAGCCCCCACCAGCCGTTGTCGTCGAACCAGGTCTCGGTGTCGCCGGTGCGGTCGCCGGGGTAGGGGGAGTACCCGGGGACGGGGCGCAGCCCCCGGTTCAGGTAACGCTCGGCGCCCGTCGCGAAGCGGGTCACGGCCCGCAGGTGCGCGGGCGTCGGCGCCGCGATCGCGACCGCGTCGGTCGACTCGAACAGCGGCACGATGTCCCAGATCGTCGCGAGCGGGTAGCGGTCGCGGTCGTGCAGGCGCGAGTCGAACCAGCCGAGGCGGCGGTCCCGCCATTCCCGCTCGGCGCGCGCGATCCCGGCTTCGGCGAGCGCCAGGTAGCGCTGCTGGGCCGCGCTCACGGGGGCGGGTGAGGTCGCCGGCGCCCGGCCGCGGCGGGAGCGCCGCGCGGTCGTCGCGGCGGTCACCGCCAGCAGCGCTGCGGTGCGGAGGATCCGGGCTCCGATCGGTGTCACACCTCTGTCAACACGACGAAGGGTTATCCGTCTCGGCGGTCACTACGGTTGTCTGGACAGATGTCAGCCGATGCGCGCAGCGGCACGGTGCCGCACCCCCACCTCCCCGAGCAGCCCTCCGAACGCCGCGCCTGGATCGTCGCCGGCCTGCTCGCCGCGACCGGCGATCGCGGTCCTCCTCGCCGTGCTGACGGGCGTGGTCGGCCGCAGCGCCGCCCATGCGCCGCCGGCGGTGCCGCTGCGCGTCGCGACGCCCGTCGCGGGACCGTCGGCCTCGGCGGCTGCGCTCTCGGCGCAGCGCCGGCGGCACGGGCCGGATCGTCGCCCAGCCGAGCGCCGCCGAGCAGGCCCTCGAGCAGCGGCGCCTCGAAGGCGCCCCGGTCGTGCACATCGCGCGTCGCTGGATGGAAGGCTTCTATCCGATCTACGCGACGGCACAGGCGACCTTCGGCGTCAACTGGCTGCTGATCGCCTCGATCCACATGCAGGAGTCGGCGTTCTCGACCGCTCCCGGCACCTACCACGGGCTCAACTTCGCCGGCTGCTGCGGCGGGCCGATGCAGTTCAACGTCACGAACGGGAGCAGGCGCGGCGGGGTCCCGTCGACCTGGGAACTGGTCAGCAACTCCTACATCTACGGCCGCCGCCCCGCGGCCTACGACCACATGACCGCGCAAGCACCCCTCGATCTACGACGACTTCGACGCGATCATGGGCGCCGCCCACCTGCTGTCGGCCGACGGCGCGGGGTACGAGCTCGACGGCACGGCCTGGGCGGCGGCCTACGACTACTACGGCCACGACCTGACCGGAGTGCGATACGCCGACGAGGTGCTGGCGCCGGGCGATCGGCTGGTCCCAGCGCGGCTTCTGCATCAACTGCGGCGTTCGGCAGGACCTCGCTCGAAGCGGTCCACGCGGCGTACGGCGCGCCGGTCGCGGCCGCGCTCGAAGCGGAAGCGCGTCGGCCGCCGCGCGTGCGCGGCGCCGCGCCGCGGCGAAGTCGCACGAGCACGCAGCGGCCTCGCGCTGAGATCCGATCGCAACGAGGTCTCGGCGGCGTTCGCCGCCGAGACCCCGCACAGCTCAGGCCGCGACGAGCAGCTCGCCCGCGACGCGGTCGCTCGCGCCGTGGGTGCCGCCCAGCAGGCGCCGCGAGAGCTGCGCCCGGCGGAAGTACAGCGGAGCGTCGTGCTCCCAGGTCGCGCCGATCCCGCCGTGCACCGAGATCATCGTCCGCGCGGCGTCGTCGAGTGCCCGGCCGGCGACCGACCGTGCGGCGCTCGCCGCGAGCGGGAACTCGTCCGGCGAGCCGTTGCGCGCCCAGCCCGCGTAGTAGAGAAGCGAGCGCCCGTTCTCGAGGTTGCGGAGCACCTCCGTGAGCGAGTGCTTGACCGCCTGGTAGGACCCGATCGCACGGCCGAACGTGAAACGCTCCTTGGCGTAGGCGACCGACACGTCGAGCGCCGTCTCGACGCTGCCGAGCGACTCCGCAGCGACCAGCGCCTGGACGAGATGCCAGGCCGACGCGAGCGTCTCCTCGGATGCGTCGAGCACCGTCGCGGCTGCACCGTCGAGCGTGACGTGCCCGAGCATGCGGGTCGCGTCGTAGCGCTCGACGGTCTCGACCGTCACACCCGGCGGCGCCCGTGTCGATCGCGACGCCGACCGGCTTGCCGTCCTCGATCGCGACGCCGACCAGGATGTCGGCGCCGGGCGCGTCGGGGACGAAGTGCAGCGAGCCGCGAGACCTTGCCGCCGCTGAGCGCCGGGGCCTCGCCCCGCGCGATCCCGGCTGCGGGATCGACGCTCCAGCCGCCCTCGACGTCGCCGGGAGGGCTGACCGGCAGGTATGCCGCGCGCTTCGCGCCGGTCGCGAGGTCGTCGAGCGACGGCGCCTCAGACGACGCGTCGAGGATCGCGGTCGCCGGCAGGTGGCCGAGCAGCGGTACGCCCGCGATCACGCGGCCGCACTCGCCGAGCACCAGCATCGCGTCGAACGCGTCGAGCCCGGCGCCGCCGTGCTCCTCTGAGATCAGCAGGCCCGGCCAGCCGGCCTCGCAGGCCGTCGGCCAGAGGTCGGGGAGCGCGTCCGGGTTGCCGTCGAGCGCCTCGCGGGCGGCCTCCAGCGTCTTGAAGCGCGAGAGCGCGCCGCGCGCGGCCTCGCGCAGGAACACCTGCTCGTCGGAGAGTGCGAGGTTCATGCCGCCGCCCCTTCCTTGCTGCGCAGCTCGGAGAACGGGATGCCCTTGTCGAGCCGCGGCTCGGGCGGCAGCCCGAGCACCCGCTCGCCGATCGTGTTGCGGAGGATCTCTTCGGTGCCCCCGGCCGACTTCAGCCCGGGCAGGAACGAGATCATGTAGGCCCACTCGCTGTCCTCGGCGAGCGCGTCGGGGCCGAGCACGTCGGCGATCAGGTCGCCGGCCTTGATCGCGCCGCTGACGAGCGTGACCTTGGCGAGCCCGGCCTCGGGGCCGGGGATCTGGCCTTTCTGCAGCGCGGTCAGCGTGCGGTAGCCCGTGAACCTGATCGCGATCAGTTCAGCCGCGATCTCGCCGAGGCGGTGACGCACTTCGGGGTCGCGCCGGGCGTGCTCGTCCGCCGCCAGCGCCGAGGCGAAGCGGGTCGAGTTGTAGCCCATGCCCTCGCTGCCGAGGCCGATCGTGACGCGCTCGAACATCAGCGTGGTGAGCGCTGTGCCCCAGCCGTTGCCGACGCCGCCGACGACCGCGTCCTCGTCGAGCGCGACGTCGTCGAAGAAGACCTCGTTGAACTCGGCCTCGCCGGAGATCTGGCGCAGCCCGCGGACCGTCACGCCCTCGGCGTCCATCGGCACGACGAACATCGTCAGGCCCTTGTGCTTCGGCACGTCGGCGTCGGTGCGCGCGAGCAGCAGCCCGTAGGAGGCGAACTGCGCGTTGGTCGTCCAGACCTTCTGCCCGGACAGGCGCCAGCTGCCGTCGTCCTGCTGGCGGGCGCGCGTCTGCACCGCCGCCAGGTCGGAGCCGGCGGCGGGCTCGGAGAACATCTGGCACCAGACCTCGTCGCCGTGCAGCAGCGCGGCGAGGTAGCGGCTCTTCTGCTCGTCGGAGCCGTGGGCGATGATCGTCGGGCCGAGCATGCCGACGCCGATCGCGTCGAGGATGCCGGGCACTTTCGCGCGGGCGATCTCCTGGTTGACGATCACCTGGTCGATCGGTCCGAGTCCCTGGCCGCCGAACTCCTTCGGCCACGTCACGCCGGCGAGCCCGCCCTCGGCGAGCTTCCCCTGCCAGGCGCGGCGGGCGGCGATGATCTCGTCCTCGCCCTCGATCGCGTCGGGGCCCTGCAAAACAGGCGCTTCGTGCTTGTGCTCGTCGAGCCAGCTGCGCACCTGGGCGCGATACGCGGCCTGCTCTGGGGTGTCGTCGAGGTCCACGGCTTCTCCTTTGGCTGACTGGCCAGTCAATCGTCGGCAGCGCACGTTACTCCTCGCGCGCGATCGCGGCGTCGACAGCAGGCTCAGTCGCCGCCGGCGGGAGCGCTCCGTGGCTGCGCTCAGCCTCCGGGCGGGATCGGCGGCTCCGCCACCGCCGGCAGGTGGTAGACGTCCCGGAAGCCCCGGTCGAGCAGCTGTTTGGCCTGCGTTCCCGGCGCGTCGGAGTTGAGCACGACGGCGCCGAGCTTGACGCCGTCGCGTTCGGCGGTCGCGACCAGGCATCGCCCGGCGGCTTCGGTGTAGCCGGTCTTCATCCCCGTCGTTCCCGGGTATTTGTAGATCAGCAGCGGGTTGTTGTTGTACAGGTAGAGCTTGCCCCCCTTGATCGGGAACGGCAGCACCGCCGAGTACGTGTGGACGATCCGTGCGATCCGCGGTTGTTCCTCGTCGACGTGGGCGAGCAGCGCCAGGTCGGCGGCGCAGGAGAAGTTGCCCGAGGTCGAAGTAGCCCGACGGGGAGGAGTAGCGGGTACATCCCATCCCGAGGCTCGCCGCCTCGGCGTTCATCCGCCTGACGAACGCCGGCACCGAGCCGGCGACGTGTTCGGCGAGTGCGATCGCGGCGTCGTTGCCGGACGGCAGCAGCAGCCCGTAGAGCATCGTCTCGGCGCGCACGTGCTTGTGGAGCGGCAGCACGCCGACCTTCGACCCGCCCGCTTCGACGGCCGCCTTCGTGATCAGGATCGGGCGTGTCCGCGCGCACGGACTTGACCGTCAGCAGCGCGGTCATCATCTTCGTCAGGCTCGCGATCCGCACGCGCCGGTAGGCGTTGCGCTGCCACAGCACCTGCCCCGTCTGCAGGTTGAACAGCAGCCCCGCGCGGGGCGGGTGGGCGAACGTCAGCTGGATCGGGTCGCGCGCCGGTTCGTTCAGGCCGGCCAGCCTGAACGCCGGCGCGGCGAGCGGCAGCCCTGCTGCGGAGAGCGCGGGCGCGCGTGCGGTGAGGGTGTGGGCGCCCGTCACCGAGCGGCGCGCGGCATGCCGCCCGCCCGCCGAGCCGCCGCCGATCAGCGCCACGCCGGCGACCACGACCGCGATCACGAGGAGCGCGAGCGCCGCGCCCTGGCGGCGACGCCGGCGCCGGAACGCCGCACGCTCGCGCCGCAGCCGGCTCTCGCTCGGCGTCATGAACGGGGACGGCGTCACTGCCGGGGAGGATTGCGCAGCGCGCCGACGATGCCCACCGCTAGCAGCAGCAGGATGAACGCGGAGAGGAAGGTCGCGACGGTCACGCCCTGTTCGATCGCCGCCGCGACGGTCAGGAACGCGAAGCCCGAGATGAACACGAGCGCGGCGAGCAGCGCGACCTGGCGTCTCATCGCGAGATCCCGCCGGACCGCATCACGCGAGCACCGACGGTCGCGGCACCGAGCCTCGCCGCGTGAGGAACGCCCGGATCGCCAGCATGCCGAACGCGAACCCGCCGACGTGCGCGAAGTACGCCACGCCTTCCGAGCCGCCGAGCGGGCTCGCGAGGCCGGCGAGCGCGAACCAGAGCTGCTCGAGGAACCACAGTCCGAGCAGCACCAGCGCGGGCAGCTCGACGATCGTGAAGAAGAAGACGATCAGCACCAGCGTGATCACCCGCGCTCGGGGGAACAGCAGGATGTAGCCGCCGAGCACGGCGGCGATCGCACCGGACGCGCCCAGCGTCGGCACGGTCGAATCCGGCGCGATCGCGACCTGGGCGCCGAGCGCGACGAGCCCCCCGAGCAGGTAGAAGGCGAGATAGCGCGGGCGCGACATCGAGTCCTCGACGTTCGGGCCGAAGATCGCGAGGAACAGCATGTTCCCGAAGATGTGCAGGAAGCTGCCGTGGAGGAACATCGACGTGAACGCGGTCAGCCAGGCCGGCCGAGACCCTGCGGCGACCGCGCCGCCGCGGCAGCTGACGCGCTGCGCGACGGGGTGCGTGGCGCTGACGAGCGCGCAGTGCTCGCCGGGGTGGGTGAGCGCGTAGGGGATCGCCCCGTAGCGCACCGCCTCGCGCGGCGAGGGGCCGCCGAAGAACGACCCGCCGTGGCGGATCTCCAGCAGGTATGCGATCACGTTGAGCCCGATCAGCGCGATCGTGACGAGGGGCACCCGCGACAGCGGGATGTTGTCTTTGATCGGGAAGATCGCGCGAGCTTATCCCGCGCGCTCGAGGCGCCCGCCGGGCCGGCCCGCCGCTAGACGGCGCTCGCGAGCGGGCCGTCGCCGGGCGCCGCCTGGGGGACGTGCTGGTCGGCGTGGTAGGAGGAGCGCACCAGCGGCCCGGCGGCGACGTGGTCGAAGCCGAGCGCGTACGCGTCCCGCTCGAGCGCCGCGAACTCGTCCGGATGCCAGTAGCGCACGACCGGGAGGTGGCGCTCGGACGGCCGCAGGTACTGGCCGACGGTGAGCACGCGCACGCCCGCGGCGCGCAGCGCCCCGAACGTCTCGACCATCTCCTCGTGGGTCTCGCCGAGCCCGACCATCAGCCCGGACTTCGTCACGACCTCGCCCTCGCCGAGCTGGCCGGCGAGCCGCAGCACGCGGCACGAGCGCGCGAACTCCGACCCGCGGCGGGCGATCGGGTAGAGCCGGGGCACGACCTCGACGTTGTGGTTGAAGACGTCGGGACGCTCCGCGATCACCTTCGCGAGCGGCATCTCCTGCCCCTGGAAGTCCGGCGTCAGCACCTCCACCTGGCAGCCCGGTGCCTGCCGGCGGACCTGGCGGATCACCCCCACGAAGGCCGACGCGCCCTTGTCCGGCAGGTCGTCGCGGTCGACCGAGGTGATCACCGCGTGGCGCAGGCCCATGCGGGCGATCGAGCGGGCGACCCTCGCCGGCTCCAGCGGGTCGTTCCAGGTCGGCCTGCCGGTCTTGACGTTGCAGAAGCCGCAGCGCCGCGTGCAGGTGTCGCCGAGGATCATGAACGTGGCGGTCCCGCGCTCCCAGCACTCGCCGACGTTCGGGCAGGCGGCCTCCTGGCAGACCGTGTGGAGGTTCTCCTCGCGGATCAGCTCGGTCAGCTCGCGGTAGCGCTCGCCGCCCGGCGGCGGAACCTTGAACCAGGGCGGCTTGCGCTCGCGCAGCGGGCGCACGTCGGAGCCGAGCACCCGCAGCACGTCGGCGCCGCCCGGGTTCGCGCGTGATCGGGTCGCGCTCATCGCGTCGCCATCGCCGGCGCGGGCGCGGGCGCGAGGGGGAGGGACGAGCCGAGGCCGAGACGCTCGGGGGTGACGATCCGCTGGCGGGCGCCGTGGGTGCGGCAGAACGCGTCGGCGATGCGCTTGCGGAAGCAGGGCAGGCCCTCGCCGTGGCCGTCGGTCTCGAGTGCCACCGAGGTCATCTCGACATCGGGCAGCCCGCAGGCGACGACCCACCGGAACGGCTCGAGGTCGTCGTCGACGTTGACCGCGAAGCCGTGCGTGGTCACCCCGCGCGAGACGTGGACACCGATCGAGGCGATCTTGCGATCCGCGACCCACACGCCGGTGTAGTCGATCCCCTCGTCGTGGCGCGAACGGGCGCCGATCCCTGCGCCCGCGAGGGCGTCGATCGCGGCCTCTTCGATCAGCCGCAGGTGACGGTGAACGTCGGCGGCCGCCATGATCGGATAGCCGACGAGCTGGCCCGGGCCGTGGTAGGTGATGCGCCCGCCGCGGTCCGTCTCGTGGACCTCGATCCCCTTCGCCGCGTAGAAGGCCCCCGGGAACGGGAGCTCCTCCGCGGCGGCGCGTCTCCCGACGGTGTAGGCGGGCAGGTGCTCGAGCAGCAGCAGGAGGTCGGGGAGCTCCCCGGCGAGCCGCCGCTCGCGCAGGCGCTCCTGGATCTCGACGCCCTCTGCGTACGGCACGGTGCCGAGGTGGCAGACCCAGATCTCATGCTCGTGGCTCGTCATCGCCCTGTTGTCCAGCCTAGCGAGGGCCGCGCGGCGTCGCCGGAGGCTGCGCGGGGGTCACAGCTCTGACGATCGCGATTACCGGAACTTGTGTCGGGTAACGGACCACCTCGAAGTTCCCCGGCGCATCGCGACCGGGTCCGGCATCAACCGACTGGAGGAACCACATGCGTCGCAAAGCGAGTTGCGCTGCCGTGCTCTGCATCGCCGCGGCCTGCCTGCTGGCTGGACCGGTCTCGGGCGCGTCGGCGAGCAGGGCGAGCATCAAGGCCGTGCTGAGGAGCTACAGCGCGAAGATCGAGATCGTCGAAGGCAAGGTCGTGACGGCGATCGGCGAATACAAGACGAGCCACAACCCGGCTCCCGTCGACGAAGCGATCACGAACTCGATCACGGTGATCAGCGCCGTGCGTACGAAGATCGAGCACCAGTCGGCCAGTGCGCCGCGCGTCAAGACCGCCAAGCAGAAGCTCGTCAAGGGCCTCGGGGGGATCATCGCGGCCTACGAAAAACTGAAGACCGCGTACAGCGTCAAAGCGGCGAGCCCCGCAGCCGCCGAGGCCGAAGGCGAAAAGGCGCTGGTGGCTCTGAAGGCCGGGACGAAGGAGCTCAGGGAAGCAGCCAGGCTGCTCGGCTGAGCTTTCGCGGAGGCCCCGCGGCACCGGCCGCGGGGCCGCCGCTCAGAGCGTCAGCGCGGCGGGCGTCTGCAGCAGCTCTCGCACCCGTGCGAGGAACTGGGCGGCTTCGGCGCCGAACAGGATGCGGTGGTCGCAGACCAGCGTCAGCGTCAGCATCTGCCGCGTGGTGACCGCCCCGTCGTCGCCGGCGACCGCTCGTCGCTCGAGCGACCCGACCGACAGGATCGCCGCCTGCGGGGGGTTGATGATCGGGGTGAAGCTGTGGATCCCGAACATGCCGAGGTTCGAGACGGTGAAGGTGCCGCCGCCGAGCTCGGGCGGGGTGATCGTGGCCTCGCGGACCCGCTCGGCGAGCGCCCGCGTCTCGCGCGCGATCTCCCCGAGCGCCTTGGAGTCGGCGTCGAACACGGTCGGGACGACCAGCGCGCCCTCGGCCGCCACCGCGACCCCGACGTTGACGCGCGAGTGCAGCAGCGCCCTGCCGTCGCGATAGCTGCCGTTGACGCGAGGATGCTCCCGCAGCGCCAGCGCGCTCGCCTTGACGACCATGTCGTTGTAGGTCGGCGCGGACTCGGACCCCGCGGCGGCGAGGCGCTTGAGCTCCTCCCGCAGCCGCACGCACTCGTCCATCGCGACGTCGATCGTGATCGCGAAGTCGGGGATCGTCGCCTTCGACTCGGCCATCCGCCGCGCGACGGCCTGCTGCAGGCGGTCAGCTCGACCTCGGTCGTGGCGCCCTTCGCGGTCGCGACGGCGTCGGCGGCGGCGGGCGCGGGGGTGGCGGCGGCCGTGGATGCCGGACCGCCGCCGGCCGCGCTCGCGGCCGGCGCCCGGCCTCGGCGGTCAGGTCGGCCCTGACGATCCGCCCTCCAGGTCCACTGCCGCTGACGGTCCGCAGGTCGATCCCGCGCTGGCGGGCGATCCGCCGCGCGAGCGGCGAGGCCTTCGGGCGCTCACCGTCGGAGGGAGGCGCCACGTCGGTCTCGGCGGCGGGCCCGGGCTCCTGCTCGGCCGTGGCGATTGCGACGGGCTGGTCGCCGTCGGCGCTCGCCGCGGCGGGCGCTCCGTCGGCCGGCGCGGGCGCTGCAGGCTCGTCGGCGCCCGGCGCGGCGACGGCAGCTCCGTCGGCGCCGACCCGCGCGATCGGGCTGCCGACCGGCAGCGTCTCGCCCTCGGCGGCGAGCAGCGTCAGCACGCCGGCGGTGTCCGCCTCGTAGACCATCGTCGCCTTGTCGGTCTCGATCTCGACCAGCTCCTCGCCGCGCGCGACGGTCTCGCCCTCGGCCTTCAGCCAGCGCAGGATCGTGCCCTCCTCCATCGTGTCGGAGAGCCGCGGCATCACGATCTCGGTCATCGCGCCACCTCCGTCGTCCTCCCCAGGGTCGCGAGCGCGGCGCCGACGACCTGGGGCTCGTGCGGGTAGGCGATGTCCTCGAGCGGCTTCGAGTACGGCATCGGCACGTCGGCGCCCGTGACCCGCGCGACGGGCGCGTCGAGGTCGTCGAAGGCCTGTTCCCCGATCAGCGCCGCGAGGTTCGCGCCGACGCCGCCGTGCGGCCATCCCTCCTCGACGATCACGCAGCGGTTGGTGCGCCGCACCGAGGCGAGGATCGTGTCGAGGTCGAGCGGTCGCAACGTCCGCGGGTCGATCACCTCGGCGTCGACGCCGTGCTCGGCGGCGAGCGTCTGCGCCGCGCGCTCGGCGGTCAGCGCCATCCGCGAGATGCCGACGATCGTCACGTCCGAGCCCGCGCGGACGGTCCGCGCGACCCCGAAACGCACCAGCTCGTCGTCCCCGTCGGGCACCTCCCCGCGGATCCCGTAGAGCGACTCGTGCTCGATGAAGATCACGGGGTTCTCGTCGCGGATCGCGGTCTTCAGCAGCCCCTTCGCGTCGGCCGGGGTCGCGGGCGCCGCGACGAGCAGCCCGGGCACGTGCAGGTAGAGCGCCTCGAGGCAGTGGGAGTGCGTCGGCCCGAGCTGGTGGCCCGCGCCCTGCGGCATCCTCACCACGAGCGGCACGCGCGCCTGGCCGCCGAACATGTAGTGGATGTGCGCGGCGTGGTTGACGATCTGGTCGAACGCGAGCAGCGAGAAGTTGATCGTCATCAGCTCGACCACGGGCCGCAGCCCGGTCATCGCCGCGCCGACGCCGACGCCGACGATCGTGTTCTCCGAGATCGGGGTGTCGCGCACCCGCTTCTCCCCGAACTCCTCGAGCAGCCCCTCGGTGACCTTGAAGGCGCCGCCGAACACGCCGATGTCCTCGCCCATCAGCAGCACGCGCTCGTCGCGGCGCAGCTCCTCGCGGAGCGCCTGGCCGAGCGCCTCGCGGTAGCGCAGCTCGGTCAAGTGCCCTCCACGGCCTCGCCGGCGTCCTCGCCGGCGGCGAGCGCGCTCGTCAGCTGGCGCGGGATCTCGTCGTTCGCGGACCGCTCGCCGTCAGCGCCGGCCCCGGCGGAGCGCTCGTCGGTCGTCTCGACCGAGTACCAGCCGCGGGACGCGTCGCCGAGCACGTAGACGTCTTCGAACAGCGAGCCGGGCTCCGGGAACGGCGAGGCGTCCGCGAACTCGACGGCGGCGTCGACCGCCGCCACCGCGGCCTCGTCGATCGCGACCAGCGCCTGCTCGTCGAGCACTCCCTCGCGCACGAGCCGCGCGCCGAACGCGGGGATCGGGTCGCGCTCGCGCCATTTCGCGACCTCGTCCTTGGTCCGGTAGCTCTCGGGATCGGCCATCGAGTGACCGCGGAACCTGTAGGTGACCGCCTCGACCAGCACCGGCCTGCGCTCGGCGCGGACCTGCTCGATCGCCGCCGACAGGACCGCGTTCGTGTCGAGCACGTCCATGCCGTCGCAGCGCATGCCCGGCACCCCGAGCGACTCGCCCTTGCGGCGCAGGTCGGTGACGGCAGAGTGGCGGCTGAGCGACGTGCCCATCCCGAACTGGTTGTTGGTGACCATGAACACGACCGGCAGCCGCCACAGCGCCGCGAGGTTCAGCGTCTCGCCGAACGTCCCCTGGTTCGAGGCGCCGTCGCCGAACGTGCAGAGCGTCACCTCGTCGACGGCCGGCGTAGTCGCTGGCGAGCCCGATTCCGGCGGCGATCGGCAGGTTGCCGCCGACGATCCCGTAGCCGCCCATGAAGCGGCGCGCGAGATCGAACATGTGCATCGAGCCGCCGCGGCCCCGGCAGCATCCGTCGACGCGCCCGAACAGCTCGGCCATCACCGCCCCCGGAGGCGTGCCGCGGACGAGCGCGTGACCGTGGGAGCGGTAGGTCGAGATCAGGTAGTCCTCGTTGCGCAGCGCCCGCGCGGCGCCGACGATCGTCGCCTCCTCGCCGATCGAGAGGTGCAGGAAGCCGCCGATCTTCGCGCGCGCGTACATCTCGCCGGCCCGCTCCTCGAAGCGGCGGATCAGCGTCATCGTCTCCAGCCACTCGCGCGCCTGCTCCGGGTCCGGCAGGGAACGCGGGGCGGGGGCGGCCATCAGGACTCCACGGTACTCCAGCGCGCATGGAACTCCCCGGCCTCCATGCTGTTGAGGTCGGCGCGCACCGCGCGAGCGAGCCGCGACGCGGCGTGCGGTGGGCGGTCCCACAGCAGCACCGCTTCGCCGCTGTCGATCTCGACGACCTCGATGTGGTCGACGCGCGCGGTGTCGGCGAACAGCGCCGGCGCGCGACCCGCCGCGGGTGACGATCACGCGGTAGGCGTCCTTGGCTCTCATCCGCGCCGGTGGGTCGTGACTCTCAGCGCGGAAGCCGACGCGGCGAGGTGTCGCGCGGCCTCCTCGGGCGCGCGCTCGCCGTGGAACACGCGGCCGCCGGCGAGCACGGCGGGCACGTCGCGCACCCCGGCGGCGGCGGCCTCGGCGGTCGCGCGCTCGAGCTGCTCGGACGTCGAGCGCAGCGCCGCTCCCTGCAGCACCGCCGCCGGGTGCATCTCGCATGCCGCCGCCGCGATCACGACTGCGTCCTCGTTGTCGAGCGCGCGGCCGCCGGCGAACGCCTGGCGGAACGCGGCCTGCGCGAACGGGACGACGCGGCCGATCGCCTTTGCGTAGGTCGCGACCCGCATCGCCAGGTCGCTGTCGAACGGGTACGGCTCGGGCCAGCGCACCGGCTGCAGGCCGAGCGCCTCAGCCCGCCGGGAGACGTCCTCGCGCAGCGCGTCGAGCTCCTGCTCGCAGCGGAACGCGTCGTCGCCGCCCGGTCAGCGCCGCGGCGCGGACCGGAACCCACGGGACCGGCTCGCCGGAGGCGGCGAAGAGCCTGCAGCGCCTGCTCGGCCGCGAGGTAGGCGACCGGGCTGGCGAGATCGAAGTAGAAGGCCGCGGCGGGCAAGGGCATTGCGCCCTAGCCGTGGATCAGCCAGCCGTCCGCGGCACGGCCGGCCTCCATCACGGCCTCCGACAGCGTCGGATGGCCGTGGATGATGCGCCCGACCTCGGGGTAGCCGCCCTCGAGCAGGCGCACGTTGACCAGCTCCTGGATCAGCTCGGTCGCGCGGGAGCCGACGATGTGGCCGCCGAGCAGCTCGCCGTACTTCGACTCGCCGACGATCTTGACGAGTCCGGTGCGGTCGCCGTAGACGGTGCCGCCGCCGACGGCGCCGTAGGGGACCTTGCCGACGACGACCTCGTAGCCCTGCTCGCGGGCCTGCTCCTCGGTGAGGCCGAACGAGCCGACGTTCGGCGTGCAGAAGGTCGCGCGGGGGACGTCGAGGTAGGAGATCGGGTGGGTCTGCCAGACCGGCGCTGTCCTCGACCGCGATGATCCCCTCGTCGGATGCCTTGTGGGCGAGCGCGGGCCCCGGCACGAGGTCGCCGATCGCATAGACGCCGGCGCGCGAGGTGCGCATCGCGCCGTCGACCTTGATCAGGCCCCGCTCCAGTTCGACGCCCGCCTCGGTGAGGCCGAGCCCCTCGATGTCGGCGCCGCGGCCGGCGGCGATCACGAGGTAGTCGGCCTCGCCGCGCTCGCCGCCGATCGAGTAGGAGACCGAGCTCTCGCCGGCCTTCGACGTCGGCGATCGGGGTGCCGGTGTGGACCTTGATGCCCTGCCGTCCGAGCCCGCGCCCGACGAGCCTCGAGATGTCGGCATCCTCGGTCGGCAGCACGCGGTCGAGCGCCTCGATCAGCGTCACCTCGCTGCCGAGGCGCGCGAACGCGGACGCGATCTCCGCTCCGGAGGCGCCGGCGCCGACGACCGCGAGCCGGGCGGGGAGCTCCTGCAGAGCCCAGGCGCCCTCGGTGCCGAGGACCCGTCCGCCGAGCTCGACGCCGGGGATCGCGCGCGGCACCGAGCCGGTTGCGAGGATCACGCTGCCGGCGCCGTAGGACTCCTCGCCGACGCGCACGTCGCCGTCGGCGGTCAACGCCGCGTCTCCCTCGATCAGGTCGATGCCGTTTTTCTTGAACAGCCCGCCGACGCCGGAGGTGAGGGTGTTGACGACCTTCTCGCGCCGCGCCTGGATGCCGGCGTAGTCGACCTCGACGGAGCCGACCGTCAGCCCGAAGTCGCCGGCCTCGCGGATCTCGCTGAGCATGTCCGCCGAGCGGAGCACGGCCTTCGCGGGGATGCACGCGTAGTTCAGGCAGCGCCCGCCGACCTTGTCGCGCTCGACCACGGCGGTGCTGCGGCCAAGCTGCGCGGCCCGGATCGCCGCGACGTAACCGCCCGGCCCTGAGCCGATCACGATCGTGTCGTAGGAGGCCATCGCGGCGTCGCACACTATCGAAGCGATGTGGTCGGTCGCGGCGGCCGCTGACGCTCCTACGCGGCGGGACTCACGTCGCGGCGATCGGGCGGGGTACGCGCGGAGCGTCGGCCGAGGTGCGGTCCCGGTCGCGCGCGCCGCCGCGAACCGGCGTCGCCTCCCCGGCGCCCTCAGCGCCCCCCGTACGCGACCCGTTTCGCCGGCCTGAATACGCCCCATCACCCGCACCAGCTTCCAGAACAGCCACCCGCCGAGCCCGATCCCCACGAGGCAGACGAGCGCGGCGAGGATCGTCGAGGCGACGATCAGCGCGAGCGCGGTGACGATGATCTGGAACGCGAGCAGCGCCTCGAACGTCGAGCACCGCCCAGTAGCGAGCGCGCCACATCCCGTAGCCGAGCGCGACGAGCCCGATCGCGATCGCGAACGCGCCCGGCAGCGAGCCGCCGCGGCGGCTCAGGTCGTGGACGCTCGCGGCGCCCGCGATCACAGCGGCGCGCGAGCACGCGCGCAGACGACGATCGCGACGATCAGCGGCCGCGGCCGCTCGCCCGGGTCGAGCGGGAGCAGCGCCTCCCTTGCGAGCCGCTCGCGCTCGCCGCGGGCGGGCCGCTCGTCGCCGGGGCTCATCGCGGCCCGGCGGGCAGCTTCCCGCGCAGCTCGCGCGCGGCCGCCTCCGGATCCGCGGCGCCGGCGATCGCGCGCAGCACGGCGATCCGCTCCGCGCCGGCGGCGGTGACCTCGCCGACGTTCGCCGCGTCGAGGCCGCCGATCGCGAACCACGGCACCGCGCGCGTGCTCGGCGGCGTAGCGGACCAGCTCGACGCCGACCGCGGGGCGGCCCTGCTTGGTCGGCGTCTCGTGGATCGGGCCCGACGCCGATGTAGTCGACGAGCTCGGGGTCGACGGCGTCGATCTCCTCGGGCGCGTGGGTCGAGAGCCCGATCAGCATCTCCGCGCCGACCATCTCCCGCACGTCCGCCGGCGGCAGGTCGTCCTGCCCGACGTGGACGCCGTCGGCGCCGGCCTCGACCGCGACGCCGGGGCGGTCGTTGACGACGAACAGCGTCCCGAGCGCGCGGCACAGCGCTCCCGGTCGCGTGGGCGACGGCCGTCAGCTCTTCGTCCGGCAGGTGCTTCTCGCGGAGCTGGAAGACGTCGACGCCGCCTGCGACCGCGGCCCGCAGCAGGTCCGGCAGGCGCCCGGCGTCCGGCGGGGATCCCGGGCATCCCGCAGACCAGATACAGGCGCGCGGCGGCCAGGCGCTCGCGCCGCTCGTCCCCGGGTCCGGCATCCGACATGGGGCCCAGTCTCGCAGGAGCCGGCGAACTAGCATCAACGCCATGTCGCGTGGTTCGCAGGTGCTCGTCGTCGGCGGTGGCGTGATCGGCCTGGCCGTCGCGCTGCGAGCGCGCGGGCTCGGGCTCGAGGTGACGGTGCTGGAGCGCGACCGCGCCGGCCTCGCCGCCTCGCGCGTCGCGGCCGGGATGGTCGCCCCGGTCGCCGAGGTCGAGTTCGGCGGCGCGGGGCGGCGGCTGCTCGAGCTCGGGCTGCGCTCCTCCGCGCTGTGGCCGGAGTTCGCCGCCGAGCTCGGCGAGCGCTCCGGGGTCGCGGTCGAGCTGCGCCGGACCGGCACGCTGCTGCTGGCCGCCGACGCCGACGAGGCGGCCGAGCTGGAGCGCCAGCTCGCGTTCCGCGCGAGCTCGGCCTCGCCGTGACGACGGCTCGCGCCGAGCGCGGCGCGCGAGCTCGAGCCGGCGCTCGCGCCCGCGATCAGGATGGCGCTCGAGGTGCCCGACGACCACTCGGTCGACCCGCGGCAGGCGCTCGTCGGCGCTGCTGGTCGCGTGCGAGCGCGAGGGAGTCGAGCTGCGCGAGGGAGCCGAGGCGATCGCGCTCGAGCACGACGGCGCCACCGTGTCAGGAGTCAGGCTGGCGAGCGGCGAGCGCGCTGCGGGCGGAGACCGTCGTGGTCGCGGCGGGCGCCTGGAGCGGAACCCTGCAGGGGCTTCCCGAGCGGATGCCGGTGCGGCCCGTCAAGGGCCAGATCCTGCGCCTGCGCGATCCGCAGGGCCCGGGGCTGCTGCAGCGCGTGATCCGCTACGAGGGCGGCTACGTCGTGCCGCGCGGCGACGGCGTCTACGTCCTCGGCGCGACGGTCGAGGAGCGCGGGCTTCGAGCTGGGGGCGCTCGCCGGCGGCACCTACGAGCTGCTGCGCGACGCGCACGAGCTGCTTCCCGGCATCGCCGAGCTCGAGATCGAGGAGATCTCGACGGGCCTGCGGCCGGGCACGCCGGACAACCTCCCCGCGATCGGGCACGGGACCGTTCGAGGGGCTCCTGTGGGCGACCGGCCATCACCGCAACGGCATCCTGCTCGCGCCGCTGACTGCGGACCTGATCGCCGGAATCCTCGCCGGCGAGGACGGAGCGGGGGAGCTGCTGGAGGCGTGCGACCCGGCGCGGTTCGCACGGCGCCGCGGAGCCGGCGACGATCGGGGCGCGCGCGTGACGATCGTGCTGAACGGGCGCTCCTGCGAGCTGGCCGAGCCGGGCACGCCGGCGGTCGCGCTGGTCGAGCTCGGCCTCGATCCGGACGCGCGCGGGATCGCGGTGGCGGTCGACGGCGAGGTCGTGCCGCGCGCGCGAGTGGGGCTCGCGGCCGCTCGAGCGAGGGCGCGCGCGTCGAGGTGCTGACGGCGATGCAGGGAGGCTGATGGCGCGCGTCGAGACAGATCCGATCGCCGGGGACGCGCCGTTCGCGATCGCCGGACGCGAGCTGCGCTCCCGGCTGCTGCTCGGGACCGGCGGGTTCCCCTCGCTCGAGCTGCTCGCAGAGTCGATCGCGGTCAGCGGCTCCGAGCTCGTGACGGTGGCGCTGCGCCGCGTCGAGACGGGCGGCCCGAGCGCGCTGATCGAGGTGCTCGAGGCGGCCGGGGTGCAGCTGCTGCCGAACACCGCCGGCTGCCACACCGCGCGCGATGCCGTGCTGACCGCCCGCCTGTCCCGCGAGGCGTTCTCGACCGACTGGATCAAGCTCGAGGTGATCGGCGACGAGGACACGCTGCTGCCGGACGCCCCGGAGCTGCTGCGCGCGGCCGAGGAGCTCGTCGGCGACGGCTTCGTGGTGCTCGCCTACACGACCGACGACCCGGTCCTCGCGCGACGCCTGGCCGACATCGGCTGCGCGGCGGTGATGCCGCTCGGCTCGCCGATCGGCAGCGGCATGGGGATCCGCAACCCCTACAACATCTCCCTGATCCGGGAGGCGGTCGACGGTGCCGGTGTGCTCGACGCCGGGATCGGCACGGCGTCCGACGCGGCGCTGGCGATGGAGCTCGGCTGCGACGCGGTGATGGCGGCCTCGGCGATCGCGCGGGCCAAGGACCCCGTCGCGATGGCGCTCGCGATGCGCCGCGCGGTCGAGGCGGGCCGCCTCGCGCACGGTGCCGGGCGGATCCCGCGGCGGCGCTATGCGAAGGCGTCGACCAGCGACGAGGGGCTGCCCGAGTTCTTCGACTGACGGCGTCGCCTGTCGGCTTCGTCGCCGCCGGAAACGGCCGTCGGCCCTCACGGAGGAGACCTTCGCACCGGCCGGAGCGGCTGCGCGGAGGGCCTACACTCACCGCTCCATGCCGGTCCGTCACTTCCTCACCGGAACCGAGCTGTCGGCCTCCGAGCTGGCCGCGCTGCTGGCCCGTGCGCAGGAGCTCGCCGACGCGCCGCTGTCGAGCCGCGCGCTCGACGGCCGCAGCGTCGCGCTGATCTTCCAGAAGCCCTCGACGCGGACCCGGATCTCGTTCGAGGTCGGGATCGACGAGCTGGGCGGGCACCCGGTCGTGCTCCGATCCGAGGAGATGCAGCTCTCGCGCGGCGAGGCGCTGCGCGACACCGCGCTCGTGCTCTCGCGCCACGTCGCCGCGGTCGGCGTCCGCACCGGTCCCGACGAGACGCTCGAGGAGCTCGCGCGGTGGAGCTCGGTGCCGGTCGTGAACATGCTGACCGCGAAGCACCACCCCTGCCAGGCGCTGGCCGACCTGCTGACGATCCGCCAGGCGCGCGGCGAGGTCGCGGGGGCCCGCCTCGCCTACGTCGGCGACGGCAACAACGTCGCGCGCTCGCTGGCGATCCTCGGCTCGCTCGCGGGGGTGCACGTCGCGATCGCCTCACCCGACGGCTACGCGCTGGAGGCCGACCTCGCGCCGCCGCCGGGCGCGTCCGGGTCGATCAGCCTCCACACCGACCCGCGCGAGGCGGTCGCCGGCGCCGACGCGGTCTACACCGACGTGTGGGTGAGCATGGGCGACGAGGCGACGGCCGACGCGAGGCGCCGGCGACCTCGCCGCCTACAGGGTCGACGACGCGCTGCTCGACGCGGCCGCGCCGGGAGCGTTCGCGATGCACGACCTGCCCGCTCACCCCGGCGAGGAGATCACCGCCGAGGTGCTCTACGGCGAGCGCCAGCGCATCTGGGACCAGGCGGAGAACCGCCGCCACGCCCAGAAGGCGCTGCTCGAGCTGCTGGTCTCGCCGTGAGCGCACCGCCCACCCAGGCGCGCCCGCAGCGCGGCGACGAGCTCGAGCTCGAGATCGAGTCGCTCGCGTTCGGCGGCGAGGGCGTCGCGCGGCTCGGCGACGGCGGCTACGTGGTGTTCGTCGCGGGCGCGATCCCCGGCGATCGGGTGCGGGCCGTCGTGCACAAGCGCAAGCGCAGCTACGCGCACGCCCGGACGCTCGAGGTGCTGACACCGAGCCCCGAGCGGATCGCGCCGCGGGCCGCGCATCCCGGCGTGCCCTGGCAGGTGCTCCCGTACGAGCGCCAGCTCGAGATCAAGCACGCGCAGGTGCGCGAGGCGCTCGAGCGGATCGGCCACCTCGAGGGGTTCGCGCTGGAGGAGATCGTCCCCGCGCAGGAGCAGTGGCGCTACCGCAACAAGCTCGAGTACTCGTTCGGCAACGGCCCGGACGGCTCGCTCGTGTGCGGGTTCCACGCCCCCGCGGGCGGGAACGCTGTCGTCCCGATCGACGACTGCCTGCTCGCCTCCGAGCTCGGAAACCGCGCGCGGGAGGCGGGGGCCGCGTGGTGCATCGCGCAGCGTCTGACCGCCTGGGAGCGCGGCGGCGGCGGGGTCGCGCGAATGCGAGAGGAGCGCGTCGGGCCCGCGGACGACGGGCGGGTGCGTCTGCGCAACCTCGTGGTGCGCGAGGGGCGCCGCACCGGCAAGGTGCAGGTCCGGCTCGTCTCCAGCGACGGCGAGCTCGACGCGGCGGGGTTCGCCGATGCGCTCGAAGCGGAGCTCGGAGACAGCCTCTCGGGAGTGCTCTGGACGCGCTCGGACCGGCCCGCCGAGACGACGCAGGGCGGACGCACCGAGCTGGTCGCGGGGCGAGGAGGAGCTGCCGGAGCGGATCGGCGAGCTCGACCTCCGCATCTCGCCCGAGGCCTTCTTCCAGACGAACACCGAGATGGGCGAGGTGCTCTACGGCGTCGCCGCCGAGTACGCGGCGCTCGAGGGCTGGGAGCGCGTCTACGACCTCTACTGCGGGATCGGCTCGATCGCGCTGACGCTCGCGCCGCGCGCGGGCGAGCTGTGGGGGATCGAGCTGATCGCGCAGGCCGTCGCCGACGCGATCGAGGGCGCGCAGGCGCAACGAGATCGAGAAGGCGCATTTCTTCGCCGGCGACACGCGGCTGGCGCTCCCGGAGCTGCTGGAGCGCGCGGGTCGGCCCGACGTGATCGTCGTCGACCCGCCGCGCGCGGGCCTCTCGAAGAAGGTCGTGCACCGCATCATCGACGCCTCGCCGAAGCGGATCGTCTACGTGTCCTGCAACCCGACGACGCTCGCTCCGAACGCGGCGGAACTCGTCGAGGCGGGGTGGGAGCTGCGACGGGTGCGGCCCGTCGACATGTTCCCGCAGACCCACCACATCGAGTGCGTCGCGCTGCTCGAGCGCGCTCGGTAGCGCACACCCGGGCGATTCCCCAGCTCCGCGGGTAGTCTCGACCGCGGTGGCGCGTGCGACGCTGATCGCGGCGGCCGGGCGTGTGCGGTCGGTCGCCTTCCCGGTGCTCCAGACCGCTCTCGCGGCTGCGATCGCGTGGCTGATCGCCCACGACTGGCTCGGGCACGCGCAGCCGTTCTTCGCCCCGATCGCCGCGGCGGTCTCGCTGAGCACGAGCCACGTCCAGCGGGCGCGCCGCAGCGTGCAGATGATCGTCGGGGTGCTGCTCGGCATCGGCGTCGGCGAGCTCGTGCAGCCGCTGCTCGGCACCGGCTGGGCCTCGATCGGCGTGGTCGTGCTGGTGACCCTCGTGCTGGCGGTCGCGCTCAGCGTGAGCTTCTTCGGCGAAGGGATGATGTTCGTCAACCAGGCGGCGGCGTCGGCGATCCTCGTCGTCGCCCTGCACAAAGCGGGCACCGGGTCCGAGCGGGCCGTCGACGCGCTCGTCGGCGGCGGCGTCGCGATCGTGATCGGTGTCGGGCTGTTCCCGGCCGAACCGCTGAGGCTGCTGTGGCGGGCCGAGGATGCGGTGCTGCGCTCCCTGCTCTCGGTGCTGCGAAGGGAGCCGCTGCCCGCGCGTGTGCGCGACCCCGACATCGACTGGACGCTCGGCGCGAGCCATGAGGTGCACCGGCGGCTCACGGCGCTGACCCAGGCTCGCTCGACGGCGCGGGCGGTGGTGCGGATCGCGCCGCGGCGGATGCACCTGCGCACCCGCGTGGAGGCGGAGGAGCGCCGCGTCGCGGTCATGTACCTGCTGGCGAGCGAGACGCTGTCGCTGGTGCGCGCGATCGGCGGCGAGGAGGAGGGCGAGCGCGTGGGAGCCGCGGCGCGGGCCGAAGTCGGACGAGCTGGCCGCGGCGGTGCGATCGCTGCTCGCGGCGGAACGGCCGTGGGCCGCGCTCGGGCTGGTCGAGGCGCGGCGGCGGGTCCGCGCGCTGCTCGACTCGCCGCTGCCGCGTCGAGGACGCGGCGGTCTCGACCGCAGCGCGACGGGTCGCGCGGGACCTGGTCGAGCTGATCCCCGAGGGGACGACGTCGACCATCTAGTCTTCCCGCCGTGCGCGCCGCCACGATCCGCGACCAGGAGATCCTCGTCGAGGAGCACCCCGACCCCGAGCCCGGAGCCGGCGAGGTGCTCGTGCGGGTCCGCGCCGCGGGGCTGAACGGCGCCGACATGATGCAGCGGCGCGGGCTGTACCCGGCGCCGCCGGGGTCGCCCCCGGACATCCCGGGGATGGAGCTCGCCGGTGAGGTCGCGGCGACCGGGCCGGGGGTCGAACGCTTCTCCGCGGGCGACCGGGTGATGGCGATCGTCGGCGGCGGCGCGCAGGCCGAGCTCGCGCTCGTGCACGAGCGGGTGCTGATGGAGGTCCCTCGCGGACTCGACTGGGCCCAGGCGGGCGGGCTGCCCGAGGTGTTCACGACCGCACACGACGCGGTCTTCACCCAGGCCGGGCTGCTCGCCGGCGAGCGGCTGCTCGTGCACGGCGGCGCGGGCGGGGTCGGGACCGCCGCGATCCAGCTCGGCCGGGCCGCCGGAGCGCACGTGACCGCCACGGTGCGCAACGAGGAGCTGCGCGGGGAGGTCGCCGAGCTCGGCGCGGAGGCGATCGCCTGCGAGGGCTTCGCCGAGCGGGGGCCGTTCGACGTGATCCTCGAGCTCGTCGGCGGGCCGAACATGCTCGGAGAACCTGCAGGCGCTCGCGATCGGGGGACGGATCGCCGTGATCGGCGTCGGCGGAGGGGCCAAGAGCGAGCTGAACCTGCTGGCGCTGATGGGCAAGCGGGCGCGGATCCACGGGTCGACGCTGCGTGCGCGCCCGCTGGAGGAGAAAGCGCTGACGGCCCGGCGGGTCGAGCACGAGGTGCTGCCGCTGTTCGAGCGAGGCGCGCTGCGCGTGCCGGTCGCGGCGGAGTTCCCGCTCGCGCAGGCGGCGGAGGCATATGACCGCTTCGCGGCCGGCGGCAAGCTCGGGAAGATCGTGATCACGCCGTAGGGCCGGGCCGTGGGGAGACGTCCCCACGCCGAAGTCCATACACACGAGCCGCCGAGCCGGCTCCGGCGATCACCCGCCGCTCAGCGCCGGCAGCGACCGCGGCGCCCCCCGGCACATCGCACCGCCCTCGGCGCCGCGGCGGTCCGGAAGGTCCACGAGACCGACACGGGAGCCGGGTGCGACAGCGACTCACCGGGGCTGATCAGCGTGCCCGGGATGCCGAGCGACGTGCTCGGGATCACGATGAGAGGGGCGATCGTTTCTTCGCCGGGCTGCGGCTGGGGCAGTTCGGGCTCGAGCGCGTTCGGCTGGAACGTCGCCGACGCCGTGTACGTCGTCCCCGGCGTCAGCGGGTGCGCGGGGATGATGATTCCCCCCGGTGGCAGGTACCCCCCGAGTTCGCCTTTCGGCCCCTTCGTTTCGTTGTCCACGGTCGCGATCTGCAATGGCCCCCTGGGCCCGGAAAGCGCCGCCGCCGTCAGCCGCCCCCGGCCGGTGCCCCAACCGAGCACGTACAGGTACGGCCCGGTGCGCGCCCCTTCACGCAGCCCCGCGAACGCGGCCGGCGTGAAAGGCCACTCGTCCGCCGTCTCGGCGCTGTAGACGAAGCGCGTGCCGTTGCCCGGGTAGGTGACGAGCTCGGGCTCCGGCGGCGGCGTGCGTTTGTACCCGCCCCACGTGACCATGCAGACCGGCGAGTAGCCGCTGACCGACAGTTCCGGCCCGAGCAGCTGCATCAGGTGGATCGGGGCTTCCTCCCACGGGTCGCGCGCGCCCCACGGGAAGCTGCGGCTCGGTTCCCATTCGATCCCCTCGGCGAGCACCGAGTTCGCGCCCGCGAAGGCGCCTCCCGTCGTGTAGCCGGGCGTCCCGGGCGTCTCGATGTGCGGATTCGCGGCGTCCCGGTTCTTCGCCCACCAGGCCATGTGCAGTCGGCAGTCTTCGTTCCATGCCGGTTCGTCGGTGATCCCCGCGGGGATCCCGTTCGCGGCCCGCTGCGCGTTCAGCCACGCGATCGCCTCGCCGGCGCTGACACCGCGAGCGGCGCTCGCAGCGGCGGGCAGCGTCAGCGCGAGCACGGCCGCGAGCGCGATCAGCCCGATGCGCGTTCTGGCCCCTGCGCCCCCCGGCGTCCCCATCGCCCGAATATAACCCCGCTCCGCCGCGCGGTGAGCTATCCGTCGGCGCGACCGTAGCGATCGCGCACCCGGACGACGTCGTCGAGCTCCGGCGTCGAGACCTCGAGGATCACGGCGTCCTCGAGCGCCTCGATCGTGTGGACGAGCCCCGCGGTGTTGCGCCACGTCTCGCCCGGTCCGAGCTCGCGCGCCTGCATCGTCTCGGCGCTCTCGCCCTGCTCGACGAGCACCCGCCCCGACAGCACGTAGCTCGTCTCGTCCTTCTCGCGATGGAACTGGATCGAGAGCCGATGGCCCGCGTTGACCCGCAGGATCTTCCCCGCGTAGCGCTCGGTGTGCGCGTACCAGAGCTCGCTGCCCCAGGGCTTCTCGACTTCGCGCGGGAGATCCGTCAACGTCTGCGTCTAGTAGGGAGGCTGCGCGGCGTACCACTCGCCGAGCACGCGGAACGCGGCCCAGAACTCGCTCTTGGCGGCCTGTTCGTCGAGCGACTCGTCGATGTCCGGGACGAAGAGCGCGTCGATCGTCGGCGTCAGCTGCTGGATCTGCCCGGGCACCGCCGCGATCGGCCGTGCGAGCGGGATGTCCATCTCCGACAGCGCTGCGAGCGCGTCCTCGCCCATCGCCACGACGATCCGCGGCTGCACGATCGCGATCTCCTCGACGACCCGCGAGATGCATGCGAAGTCCGCGAGCGAGGCGTCGCTCAGCGGGCACTTCACGCACAGCGTGCCGTAGACGGACAGCGGATCGATCTGCAGCCGCTTCAGCGACTTCATGATCGCGCTGCCCGCGCGCCCGTAGAAGGCGACCCCCTCCTCGACCTCGGACGGCACCGGCGCGTGCTTCAGCAGCATGATGTCGGCCTGGGGGTGTCCCGACCCGAGCACCGGCATCAGGTTCCCGCGCGGGCAGTGCGGGCAGGACTGCAGCTCCCGCGTCAGCGCGTTGAGCTCGCGGATCGCCCGCTCCAGGTACTTCTCGCGGATCTCGTCGTCGGTGACCGGCATCGGTCCCGAGGGATTTGACGGTGCCTCGGCTTGTCCTTGACGGTGCATCAGTAGTTGCGCCTAGCGGCGCCCTCCGGCGCGCCGCACCCGCCGCACCCGCCGGGCCCTGCTCGCCCTCCGCGCGGCCCGCGGCGTCGCCCGCGTCTGCAGGAACTTGAGCGCCTGCACGTACAGCAGCGACGACGGCCCGGTGAGGATGTCCGCGTCGCGCAGCGACTGCAGGAACTCCGCCGGCCCGTCGAAGTCGCGCATCCTGATCCGCACGGAGCCGAGCCCCTGCGCGACGTGGGAGTCCGATCCGGCGCCGGCCACGACCCGGTACTTCGACGCGAACCGCGCCGCCTCGTCGTTGAACGCGCCGATCGCCACCCGCGGGTTGAACACCTCGATCGCGTCGATCTCGGCGAGGTTCGGAAGCAGGTGCTCGTAGTCCGGGACCGAGTGCATGCGGTCGAACGGGTGCGGCACGTACACGACGCCCCCCTGCTCGCGGATCGCGGCGATCGTCGCCGGCAGCGTCATTCCCCGCGGGATCTTCTCCTCGAGGAACAGGCCGATCACCTCGCCTTCGCGCGCGGTCTTGACCTCCTCGCCGACGATCACCTTGACGCCGTACTGGGAGGCCTTCCGCCGCGCGTCGAGCGCGCCCGAGATCTCGTTGTGATCGGTCACCGCGATCGCCCCGAGCCCGCGCTCGCGAGCGGTCGCGAGCAGCACCTCGACCGGTGTCGCGCAGTCCGAGGAGTGGTCGGTGTGCATGTGCAGGTCGACGTCGATCAGCGGCCGGCCGGACAGCGCGTCGCGCAGCTCCGGGCTGCCGGCCGGATCGTGGCGCCGCACCGCCAGCTCCCGGTAGATCGCCTCGAGCTCGGAGATGTCGGCGTCGTCGGCGAGCAGCCTGTAGTCCCCCGGGAAGTGGTGGTTCATCAGCTCCAGCGTCCGCCGGCTGCCGGCGATGCGCGCGTCGAGACGCCCGAAGAAGCTCTCGACGAACCGTCGGGCGAGCAGCGTCGAGACCAGCCGCTCCTCGGAGTCGTGGAAGGAGCCGACGTTCAACGCCCGGGAGTGGCGCAGCGCCGCCGCCGAGGTGCTCGGCGCGAACGGCTCGTGGACGTGGACGAAGTCGAGGTCGACCGTTCCCAGCAGTTCCTCGACGGTGCGCGCGACGTCGATCGGCAGCGCGCCCGGCCGCCTGCGCGCGCCGGGCACGACGTCGAGCACCTCGCCCACCGCGACGACGCGCGGAACGCCTTCGTCGGTGCCCGCCAGCAGCGCCGGACCGCCGGCACCGCCGCGTGCCGCCCGCAGCGCGCGGCGCGAGTCGCGCACGCGCTCCTGCGAGCGCGACGGCGCGAGGATCAGCACCCGGTGCCCGCGCCGCGACAGCTCCGAGGCGACGTGCGCGACGTGCGTGTTGACCGCGTTCTCCTCGGCCTCCCACGGATAGGGCGTCACGTGGGCGATCGAGAACGTCTCGGCCATCGTCCCGAGGTTATCCGCGGCGCGGGCTCGCCGCCAGTGGCACGCGCGCGCCGCTCAGCGGCGCGTCGCGGCCGCTTTGGCTTTCGCCGCTTTTTTCCGGGCGGGCGCTTTGCGCCCCTGCGGACGTGTCCCCGGTTTACGCGTGTACTTCGCGATGAACGACTCGGTGTCGCGTCGCGCGACGTCGTCGGGCCGCTGGTTGTGGGGGGACTTCATCAGGTACGAGGACGGCCCGTCGAGCTGGCCGCCGACGCCGTTGTTGAGCGCGAGCTTGCAGCAGCGAACCGCGTCGATCACGATCCCCGCCGAGTTCGGCGAGTCCCAGACCTCGAGCTTCAGCTCGACATTCAGCGGCACGTCGCCGAACGCCTGGCCCTCGACGCGGATGTGCGCCCACTTGCGATCGGTCAGCCACGGCACGTAGTCCGACGGCCCGATGTAGACGTCGCTCGCCGGCAGCTTGTGATCCATGATCGACGTCACGGCGTTGGTCTTCGAGATCTTCTTCGACTCCAGCCGCTCGCGCTCGAGCATGTTGTAGAAGTCCATGTTGCCGCCGACGTTCAGCTGCGACGTGCGCAGCATCTTCACGCCCCGGTCCGCGAACAGCCGTGCGAGGTTGCGGTGCACGATCGTCGCGCCGACCTGGGACTTGATGTCGTCGCCGACGATCGGCAGGTTCGCGCGTTTGAAGCGCTTGTCCCAGTAGTCCTCGCGCGCGATGAACACCGGGATGCAGTTGACGAACCCGCAGCCGGCCTCGAGCACCTGCTCGACGTACCACTTGGTCGCCTGCTCGGAGCCGACCGGCAGGTAGGACACGACCACGTCGGTGTGCGTGTCCTTGAGGATCTTGACGATGTCCGCGGTCTCGCCGGGAGCCTTTTTGATCTTCTCTTTGAGGTACTTCCCGAGGCCGTCGTGGGTCATCCCGCGGTAGACCGGGACGCCGAGCTTCTTCGGCACCTTCGCGAACTTCATGGTGTTGTTCTGGCCGGCCCAGATCGCTTCGCCCAGATCCTTGCCGACCTTCGTCGAGTCGATGTCGAACGCCGCGGTGAACTCGATGTCCCGGACGTGGTAGCCGCCGAGGTCGACGTGCATCAGGCCGGGAACCTGCTCGGACGGGTCGGCGTCCTTGTAGTAGTTGACGCCCTGCACGAACGCCGACGCGCAGTTGCCGACGCCGACGATCGCGACGCGGACCTTGTCGGACTGGTAGCGCGCTGCGCCGTTGGTGGAGGCCGCGCCGTTGCCGTTTGCGCCGCCGTTGCTGTGCTGCTTGATCACGATCGCGATGTCCTTTGGCCGGGGCGCGAGGGCCCGTTCGAGGGTGCCCCGCGCCGGGGCGGGTCAACCCTGCTCGTTGAAAGGGGGCTGACGGCGGGGCGAGGGACCGCGCCGTCTACGAGGACAAACTACTCCGCCGCGCCGAGAAGGTCACACCCGTGCGCCGGCGGGGCGTCAGGCTTCGAGCGCGCCGCGGACGTGCCAGATGCGCTGCGCGACGGTGAACACGCTCAACCCGGCCAGCACGTAGACCGCGGGTTCGAGGAGTTCGAAGTTGCCGAGCGATGCTCCCTTCGCGAAGATCAGGCCGATCGAGAGGATCACGACTCGCACCGGCCGCGTCGCCAGCCCGACCTTGCACTCGACCCCCAGCGCCTCGGCGCGGGCCCGCGTGTAGCTCACCATCAGCGAAGCCAGCACCGCGACGACGACGCCCGCTGCCGCGAGCCGGTGGCCGTGGAGCGCGAAGTATCCGGCGACCGCGGTCAGCACGATCCCCTCCTCGATCCGGTCGAGGGTCGAGTCGAGGAACGCCCCGAACGGGCTGCCCTTCCCCGACATCCTCGAGTAGCGCCCGTCGAGCGTGTCCATGATCGACCCGATCACGAACGCGACGCCGCCGAGGAAGAACAGCCGTTCCCAGACGAGCACGGCGGCGACGAGGTTCAGCGCGAGTCCCGTCAGCGAGATCGCGTTCGGCGTCAGCCGCGACTCGATCAGCCGGTTGCGGACGAGCTCGCGGCGTTCGCCCTGCCCGATCGGCGAGCGGGGGCGCGCGTCGCGCGCCGCGCTGCGCCGTGCTCGGCGCGAGGGAGCGTGTTGCCTCGGCGGCATCAGCTGCTGGCAGTGAGCCCTGGCGCGGCGACCGGGGAGGAGAACCGCCACACCTTCGGTCTGACTCTCGCGAGCCAGCTCGCTCCGTACGCCGACGCGCCCGCGGTGACGGCGCCCAGCATCGCGTCGAGGATGAAGTGGTTCGCCGTGACGATGATCACGAAGGCCATCATGAACGGGTACAGGATCCATGCGACGCGCGCGATCGGGCTGCGCACCAGCCGCGCCAGGGTCCAGCCGATCATCAGCGCGAACGCGACGTGCATCGAGGGCACGGCGGCGTAAACGTTCGTCAGCGCGTTGATCGAGGCGCTCTGGTGCCCGACCTTGACCCCTGTGAGGTCGGAGACCGAGTCGATGAAGCCCCACTCCGGCATGAACCGCGGCGGCGCCGTCGGGAACACCACGTAGCCGATCAGCGCGAGCGCCATCGCGATCATGAACATGTTCCGCACGAAGTAGAAGTTGCGGTTGTGCTTCATGTAGAGGTAGATGAGCGCGCACACCGTCACCGAGGTCTGCGCGTTGACGTAGATCCAGCTCGAGAGCAGCATCACCACGTGGCTGCCGGAGGCCCACGCCTGGATCGAGGGCTCGACGAACAGGTGCATGCCGCGCTCCAGCGAGATCAGATCGCGAGCGTGCGCGAACGCCTCGTTCGCATCGCCCTCGACGATGCCTCGCACCAAGCGGTACGCGGCGTAGGCCAGGCCGAAGAGGGAGACCTGCCGGAGAGCATCGAGCCACCCGCGTGGCAGGACGCGCTCCTGCAGGAGGCGAGCGCGCGCGACCATCGCGATTAGCCTAGACGATGGGGCCGGCACAGCGCTCCCCGCGTGACAGGACGCGCCCGAGCGAGAACCCGATCACGACGTGCACCGTCCCGGCGCGTGAGGTCCGGAGCGTCGTCCAGCCTTCGGGCGCGCGCTCGACGCAGCCGCTCGACGGCAGCCAGTACTGCGTCCAGCGCAGACGCACGGTGTAGGCCCCCGCCGCCGGCGCCCGCACGGTGAACGACTGCCTGCCGGCCTGCAGGAGCCGCGCGGCGCCGGAGACGAGCGGCGCGGGATCGAGCACGGCGAACAGCCGCCAGTGCGCAGAGCTCCAGACCTCGGCCAGCGTCCCCGCCAGCGACCCGCTCTCGAGCAGCCGTGCCTCGCCCTTGCCGGAGTAGTCGAGCGACGCGTCGGGCAGCGCCACGTAGGAGATCGCCTGCGCCTGCAGCCACCGCTCGTAGGCCGCCGCCGCGGGCGGCGAGGAGCCGTAGAACAGCCCGTTGCGCAGGCGGTCGAGCTGGCGCTCCCAACCGCGCGCGATCATCACCGAGGTCGCGACGTAGCGCGCCTCCCAGTGATCGACCGTCGGCACGACCTCGATCCGCGAGGGGCGGTGTCCGTAGCCGACCCCGAGGCGTGCCAGCTCGCCGAGCAGCGGACGGTAGTAGGCGGCCTCGGTCGCCGGGTTCGACAGCGTCGAGACGTAGTCGGTGACCGGCGCGTTCACCTGCCAGTACGTGAGCGGGGCGACCAGTGCGACGAGCAGCCGGCGCCGCCAGCGCGTCATCGACCCGGCGAGCGCCGCGGCGGCAACCGGTCCCGTCGCGAGCGCTCCCAGTCGGTCGGCGTTGCCGCCGACCGCGCTCGGCACGACGAACGAGCCGATCAGCACGGCGCCGTAGAGCAATGCGCCGATCCGCAGCTCGCGCCGCTGCGGCGGGATCGCCGCGCCGACGACGACGACCCCCACGAGCGCGGGCCAGAACGCGGAGCCGACGAACGGCTGGCTGCCCCCTTCGGGGAACGCGACGGCAAGCAGGACGATCGGCGCGAGCGCCAGGGCACAGAGCGCCAGCGCGAACAGGCGGGTGCGCGGCGCCGGCGTCGCGAGCGCCCACGCGAGCATCGCCATCCCCAGGAACGCGCCCGCGACAGGGCTCGCGAGCGAGGTCAGCACGGCGAGCGCGACGGCGAGCGCAGTTCGCCGTCGCTGCGCCGCGAGGACTGCGGCGAGGCCGACGGCGAGACCGAGGTCGAACGGGACCCGGCTCGAGAGCAGCGCGACCGACCCGCCGACGGCGAACCAGACCGTCGCCCAGCGCCGGGCGCGCTCGCCGACCCGTACCGCGAGCGTCGCGTCGAACAGCGCCGTCGCTGCGACCATCGAGAGCGCGGCGAGCAGCGCCGGGCCGATCCACGCGCCGAGCGCGGGCGCCAGCAGCGAGTAGGCGAGCAGGTGGTGCCCCCCGTACCAGGAGTCGTCCCACAGCGACAGCCCTTCGAGCGAGAACAGGCGGCTGCGGTAGGAGGCGGCGGCGAGGTCCGGGCTCTGCGGAGCGAGGATCAGGTAGACGACCGCGAGCGCCGCCGTCAGCAGCCAGGCAGGCGTGCGCAGCAGCGCACCGGCCGCGCGGCGTGAGCGCGCGCGCGGGGGCGAGCGTCGCCACGCTCACCCGGCGCTCAGGAAGCCGGCGACCCGGTCGATCAGCTCGGGCCGGTCGAGCCACGCCCAGTGGCCGGCATCCGGGTACTCCTGCAGCTCCGCGCCGGGCAGCACCCGCGCGTACTCCGCGGCGAACCGTGCGGGGATGTAGGGGTCGCGCGTCCCCCACAGCACCAGCGCGGGCGACGTGACCTGGCCGAGGCGCGCGCCCGCCGCGGCCAGCCGGGCGGGCGGCGAGGAGCGGTAGAGGCGCAGGATCGCCCGCTGCGTGCCGCCGTCGAAGGTCGCGAGCGTGCTGTCGATCCACTCCTCCGGGAGCGGGCCCGGCGCCGCGTTCGACTCACGGGTCAGCAGCCGCATCGTGAAGCGGTTCGTCGTGCCCATCGCGAGCTCGCCGAGCACCGGCGTGCGCCAGATGCGCGCGGTGCGGTGCCAGCGGTAGCCGGGGAGCAGCGGCACCGCGTTGATGATCACGAGTCGCGCGATCCGCTCGGGCAGCCGCTGCGCGAGCAGCAGCGCGACCGCCCCCCAGTCGTGCACGACGAGGCTCACCCGCTCGATGCCGCGGTCGTCGAGGAACCGCTCGAGGAAGCGGTCGTACTCCTCCATCTCGTAGCTGAGGTAGCCGGGCTTGCCCGAGCGGCCGAACCCGGGCAGGTCGGGCGCGATGCCGCCCCGTGCGCGCGAGGAACTCCGTCCAGTCGGAGGAGCTGGTGGGGACGCCGTGCACGTAGAGCGGCGTGGCGGCGCCCGCGGGCGCGTCCGCTTCACGCCAGAAGACGGGCAGCCCGTCCAGCTCGGCGGTGTTCTCGCGCACCTCGGGCACCGCCGAAAAATACAGGGAGTACGGTGAGCGGCGTGAAGGCCACCGCGAGCAGGGCCCCTCGCCGCGCGCGGGCCGCCGGCTGGGTCGCGCCCTCGGCGGCACGCGTGCGGCGGGTCCGCGACCGGCTGCGCGAGGTCTACGGCGTCCCGCTGATGGCGCCACATCGGCAGCCGATCGCGGAGCTTGTCCTAACCGTGCTCTCGCAGTCGACGAACGATCGCAACCGCGACGTCGCCTTCCTGCGGCTGCGCTCGCGGATGCCCGGCTGGGAGGCGGTCCGGGACGCGCCGCTCGCGGCCGTCGAGGAGGCGATCCGCCCGGGCGGGATCTCGAAGGTCAAGTCGGCGCGGATCCAGGCGATCCTGCGGGCGATCGCCGACGACGAGCGCCCGCCCGAACAGGACCCCGGCGAGCTCGCGCTCGACTGGCTCGAGCGGGTGCCGCTCGATGCCGCCCGCGACTACCTCGTGTCGCTGCCGGGAGTCGGGCGCAAGACCGCAGCGTGCGTCCTGCTGTTCGCATACGGGCTCCGCGACGTCCCCGTCGACACGCACGTCTCGCGGGTCGGGATGCGGCTCGGGCTGCTCCGCAACGGAGCGCCGTTCGAGGAGCTGCACGATGAGATGCTCGCGCTGACGCCGCCGGGGCAGGAGCTCGAGCTCCACGTCAACCTGCTGCGCCACGGGCGGCGCACCTGCCACGCGCGCAAGCCGGATTGCGGAGGGTGCGCGCTCGCGCGGATCTGCCCGAGCCGCGGGCTGTTCGACTGACCGTCACCTCGCGAGCCTCCTCGCGGCGACGTCCGGGATCGCGGCGGCCGGCGCGCGCAGGTGCTCAGCTGTGCGCGTGCGGCAGCACGACGAACGCGATCACCGCGTAGTGCATCGTCGCCGCGGCGAGCACGAGCGCGTGGAACACCTCGTGGTAGCCGAACGTCCGCGGCCACGGGTTCGGGCGCTCGGACGCGTAGACGACGGCGCCGATCGTGTACAGCAGGCCGCCGCCCGCGAGGCCGGCGACGCCGAGCCAGCCGACCGCCGCGGGCAGCTCGCCGAAGATCGCCGCCGAGACCCAGCCGAGCGCCAGGTAGACCGCGGCGAACACCCACTTCGGCGCGTCGATCCACAGCAGCTTGAAGACGACGCCGCCGAGCGCCCCCGCCCAGACCACGATCAGGATCGCTTTCGCGAGCGAGCCGTGCAGCGCGAGCAGGCACACCGGCGTGTAGGTGCCGGCGATCAGCACGAAGATCATCGAGTGATCGAGGCGGCGCATCCAGCGCCGCGCGCCCGGACGCCAGGTCACGCGGTGGTACAGCGCGCTGGTGCCGAGCAGCGCCGTCACGGCGCCCGCGTAGACCGACGCGGCGAGCCGCGCCCGCGCATCGGTGGCGGCCGCGATCAGCGCAGCCCCCGTGGCGATCGAGACGAAGAAGGCGTACTCGTGCGAGACGCCGCGCAGGCGGGGCTTGACCGGCAGCGCGGGCAGCGCGGTGCTTCCCATCAGCGAAAGGTAGCGCGACTCACGGGTGGCTAGGCGCCGGCCTCGCCACCTGCGTCCGGGCGCAGCAGCTTCGTCCGCGAGCGCTCGCCGCCGATGCGCACCACGTCCCACGCGAGCCCCGTGCGCTCGAGCCCTGCGATCAGCCAGCCGGAGGGGTCCAGCTCGTACCAGCGCAGCCCGTGGAAGGCCGATCGCGGGAAGGCGTGGTGGTTGTGGTGCCAGGCCTCGCCGAGCGACGGCAGCGCGAGCCAGAAGACGTTGGTCGAGTGGTCCTCCGTGTCGAACCGCCGGCTGCCGAAGAAGTGGCAGATCGAGTTGATCGACCACGTCACGTGGTGGAGCAGGAAGGTCCGCACGAGCCCGCCCCACAACAGCGCGGACAGGCCGCCGTCGACGAGCGAGCCGCCGCTCAGCCCGAAGCCGAGCGCGAACGGCAGCGCGAGGCTCGCGAGCGCGAGCCACGGGAAGCCGCGGTTGATCGCGCGCATCACGGGATCGCGTACGAGGTCCGGCGCGTAGCGGCGCGAGGACGCCTGCCCCTGCGTGGAGAACAGCCAGCCGACGTGCGCGTGCCATAGCCCCGCGAGCATCCCGCCGAGCCCGGCGCCCGCCCCGGCGTGGGGACTGTGGGGGTCCCCCTCTTCGTCGGTGAACGTGTGGTGCTTGCGGTGGTCGGCGACCCAGTCGATCACGGCGCCCTGGAGCGACAGGGAGCCGAGCACGGCGAGCGTGTAGCGCAGCCAGGGCTTCGTCTGGAACGCGCGGTGGGTGAGCAGCCGGTGGAAGCCGACGGTCACCCCGACCGCGCTCAGCAGGTACATCGCGGCGAAGATCGCGAGGTCGCGCACTCCGAGGAAGTGGTTCCAGAGGATCGCGCCCCCGGCGATCACCGCGAGGAACGGGAGCACCACGGCGGCGATGTTGACGTTGCGCTCCAGCCGCGTCATCGGCGCGCCCCGGCGAGGGTGGCGGGAAGCCCGGCGATCGCTGCGAGTCCGAGCACCGAGCGTGGCTCGTAGGCGGCGGTCCAGAGGCCGCCGTGGGCGGCGCCGTCGCTGAACAGGCGCTCGTCCGCCGGTGCGGGCCCGGCGCCGTTCAGGTCTGCGACGAGCAGCGCCGCCATCAGCGTCCGCGTGGTGTCGGGCTCGAACACCTCGACCCCGAAGCGCCCTGCGCCGGCGTAGGCGGCCGCGAGCACGCGGTTGCGCGTCACCGAGCGGGTCCGCGTCGCCGGGGCGACGTTGAACGAGATGCCCTCGCCCGCCGCCGCGGCGGCGAGTCCGCGCCAGCGCTGCAGGCGCTTCGCGATCGCGTAGTTGGGACCCTGCTGCTCGACCAGCGCGTCGGCGACCGGCGCGGCGGAGGAGGCGTAGGCGGGCCTGTAGAGCCGTCGGCCGGACAGCATCTGCGCGGGCGCCTGCGCGATCCGCCGGACGCGTCGGCGGCGCCACGCGGCGCGCGCGCGATCGACATCCTCCTGAGGCACGAGGTAGGCGTCGGTCGGGGTCGCCAGGAACGCGAGCGTGGGGGTCTCGCCGTCCCGCGCGAGCGCCGAGGCGAGCGCGTCGAAGGCGCCGGTCAGCAGCACGTGGGCGCCGCCGTCGGCGTAGCCGTGCATCCCGAGCACCGGGGCTCCCGCGTCGGCCAGCTGCGAGCGGAGCCACGCGCGCGTCTCGCCGAGCTCGCGCAGCACGTCGAGGCCGGGCGTGCCGTCGGCGGCGACCGGCAGCCGCACCCGTCCGGCGCCCCGGCGCGCGGTCTCGCCGACACGCTGCCAGACGCGTTCGCTCGGCAGGTCGACGGCGAGGAGATCGGCGCCCCACGCGCAGAGCGGGCCGAGCGGGCCGATCTCGGCACCGGCGCCGATCAGCGCGACCGTCCGGCCCGGCAGCGAGAGCCACCCGGGGTGCTCGGCGACCAGCGCGACGGCGTCGGCGAACGAGCGCTCGACCGTGCCGGCTCGCGTCCATGCATCCAGCTGCGCGATCAGCGAGGGCCCGTGGAGAAGCTCCCCGCGGTAGGGGATCTCCAGCCGTCGCGCGGGGGTCGCGGTCCCGCGGATCTCGCCCGTCGCGCGAGACGGGGCGGGAGGATCGTCGCGCAGCGCCTCGGCGAGCGGGGTCGCCCCGGCCTCGTCCTCGAGCACGAGCCGCGTGCGCATCGACGCCAGCCCGGCCTCGGCGATCGCCACCGCCGTCGCGGGGTCGGCGGCCAGCTCCGTCAGCTCACGGGCGAACCGGATGTAGTCGCGGCGCCACCGGCCGCAGCCCTCGATGCGCTCCGCGAGGCTGCGGTCGGCGGCGCGGGCCGCGTCGGCGAGGATCGCGCTCGCGCTCGCCGTCGTCGAGCGCCGCTCCCCGGCCCAGGGGAAGCGGACCTCCGCGCCCGTCCCGGTCGCGGGCTCGTCGCGCCGCGCCGGAGCGGTCGGGGTCGTGCGATCCACGCCACCGACCATATGTGCGCGGGGCTATGGTTTCTTGGAGGATGAACACCAACTCGGCCTGGAAAAACTATGTCGAGAACACAGACGAGTGGCTCGACCCGGGCGCTCTCGAGCAGATCCGCGCGCGGCTGCCCGGGATCGCCGACGGCGTCGTCGAGGCGATCAGGCTCGAGGTGCCCGCATACGCCCGCCCGCTCGAGGGCGAGTTCGGCAGCGGCATCAGGCTCGGCACCGAGGTCGCGCTGCGACGCTTCATCGGCGACGAGGAGGCGGACGCCCCGGACGACGTCTACCGCCGGCTCGGCGCGGGCGAGTACCGAGCCGGCCGGGCGCTCGACGCCCTGCAGGCGGCGTACAGGATCGGCGCGCGGGTCGCCTGGCGGCGGATCAGCGACGCGGCAGCCGAGGCAGGTGCGTCGGAGCGCGCGCAGCGCAGCCTCGCCGAGGCGATGTTCGCCTACATCGACCGGCTCGCGGGGGAGTCCGTGGAGGGCTTCGCCGATGCGCAGCTCGGCGATGCAGGCGATCTCGACCGGCGCCGCGCGGAGCTGGCGGAGCTGCTGCTGTCGGGCACGGCCGGCGAGGAGGAGCTGAGCCGCGCCGCCGAGTCGGCGCGCTGGGCGCCGCCGCCGCGAGCTGTGGCGTGCCTCGCGGTCGCCGGCGAGTCCTCGGCACGGGTGCGTCACCGCCTCAGCGGCGAGGCGCTCGCGGTGCGCAGCGGCGAGACGACCTGCATCGTCGTTCAAGGGGCGGTCGCGCCGGAGCGCGAGGCGGCGCAGGCCTCGCGCCGGCTCGGCGTCACGATCGGGGTCGGGCCCGCGGTGGCGCTCGCGGAGGCGCGCCGCTCGATGGCCCTGGCGCGCCGGGCGCTCGAGCTCTGCTCCGCCGCCGACCCGGTCGTGGTCGCCGAGCGCCGGCTCGCCGAGATCGCGCTCCACGCCTCCCCGGAGACGCTCGCGGCGCTTCGCTCGCGCGCCCTGGCGCCGCTGGAGGGCGAGACGCCGGCGAGTCGCGCACGGCTCGAGCAGACGCTGCTGCAGTGGCTCCGCCACCGCGGCGCGCAGGCGGCGGTGGCATCGGAGCTCGGCGTGCACCCACAGACGGTGCGCTACCGGATGACGCGTCTGCGCGAGCTGATGGGCGGGGCGCTGGAGGACCCCGAGGAGCGGTTCGCGCTGGAGATGGCGCTGCGCGCGGAGCTCGACCGCGAGTAGGCACGACCTCGGGCAAGGGGGCGATCGGCGTCGCATCCACCTCCCGCGAAACTCCCTGGATCTCGGCCGTAACCCCTGTTTTCCAGGCATTTTGCTTCCTTGAACACGCTAAGCAAATCTGCCATACTGTCACTTAGATTTCTGAAGCCAACCCAAGGAGCATGAATCACATGGCCAAGACCATAGGCATCGACCTCGGCACGACGAATTCGTGCATGGCGGTGCTCGAGGGCGGCGAGCCGACCGTCATCGAGAACGCCGAGGGCGGCCGCACGACCCCGTCGGTCGTGGCCTTCACCAGCTCTGGCGAGCGCCTCGTAGGCACCGTCGCCAAGCGGCAGGCCGTGACCAACCCCCAGAACACCGTCTTCTCGATCAAGCGCTTCATGGGCCGCAAGGAGGCCGAAGTGCGCGAGGAGGAGTCGATCGTCCCCTACAAGGTCGTCTCCGGGCCCAACGGCGACGCCCGCGTCGACGCCGGTGGCGAGCAGCACTCCCCGCCGGAGATCTCGGCGATGATCCTCCAGAAGCTGAAGTCCGACGCCGAAGCGTATTTGGGCGAGTCGGTCGATTCGGCGGTGATCACGGTCCCCGCGTACTTCAACGACGACCAGCGTCAGGCGACGAAGGACGCCGGCACGATCGCCGGCCTCGACGTCAAGCGCATCATCAACGAGCCGACCGCCGCATCGCTGGCTTACGGGCTCGACAAGGAGTCCGACCAGACGATCCTCGTCTTCGACCTCGGCGGCGGCACGTTCGACGTGTCGGTGCTGGAGATCGGCGACGGCGTGTTCGAGGTGAAGTCGACCGCGGGTGACAACCACCTCGGCGGCGACAACTTCGACAAGGCGATCGTCGACTGGCTCGTCGCCGAGTTCAAGAAGTCGCAGGCGATCGACCTGTCCGCCGACCCGATGGCGCTGCAGCGGCTCTACGAGGCCGCCGAGAAGGCCAAGATCGAGCTGTCGACGACGCAGGAGACGCAGATCAACCTGCCGTTCATCACCGCCGACGCCACGGGGCCGAAGCACCTCGACACGCGCCTCACCCGCGCGAAGCTGTCCGAGCTCACCTCCGACCTGCTGGACCGCGTCGTCAAGCCGGTTCGCCAGGCGATGGACGACGCGAAAGCAAAGGGCGTCAAGGAGATCGACCACATCGTGCTCGTCGGCGGCATGACCCGCTCGCCGGCGGTGCAGGAGAAGGTCAAAGAGCTCACCGGTAAGGAGCCGCACCGCGGAGTCAACCCGGATGAGGTCGTCGCCGTCGGCGCCGCGATCCAGGCCGGCGTGCTGAGCGGCGACGTCAAGGACGTGCTGCTGCTCGACGTGACCCCGCTGACCCTCGGCATCGAGACCAAGGGCGGCGTGATGACGAAGCTGATCGAGCGCAACACGACGATCCCGACCCGCAAGGGCGAGGTCTTCTCGACCGCCGAGGACAACCAGCCCTCGGTCGAGATCCACGTCCTGCAGGGCGAGCGCGAGATGGCCCAGTACAACAAGTCGCTCGGCAAGTTCCAGCTGACCGGCATCCCGCCGGCGCCGCGCGGCATCCCGCAGATCGAGGTCGCGTTCGACATCGACGCGAACGGCATCCTCAACGTCTCCGCGAAGGACCTGGGGACGGGCAAGGAGCAGAAGATCGAGATCAAGGCGGGCTCCGGCCTCTCCGACGAGGAAATCAAGAACATGGTCTCCGACGCCGAGTCGCACGCCGAGGACGACCGTCGCGCACGCGAGCTGGCCGAGGCACGGAACAACGGCGAGAACGCCGCCTACCAGGCCGAGAAACAGCTCGGCGAGCTGGGCGACCAGGTCGACGCGGAGTCGAGGACGCGCATCGAGGAGGCCATCAAGGGCGTCCGCGAGGTGCTCGAGTCCGAGGACGCCGCGGCGATCAACGCGAAGGCCGAGGAGCTGCAGAGCGCCTTCCACGCCGTCTCCGAGGCGATGTACCAGCGCGCTCAGGAGCAGGCGGGGTCGGCGAACGGCGCCGCGGCGAACGGATCCGCCGAGTCCTCCGCGGAGGACGAGGAGGACGTCGTCGACGCCGAGGTAGTCGACGAGCCGAAGGCGTAGGCGAGATCGATGACGGAGTTCGAGACCACCAAAGGCGAGAACGAGAGCCCCTCCTCCGCGAGCGCGGAGGAGGGGCCCGTCGCCGAGCCGGCCCAGCTGGGTGAGCACGGTGCCGAGAACGGCGCCGCCGCGCTCGCGGGCGACCTCGACGAGCTCGTCGCCGTCGCCGCGCAGCGCGACGAGTACCTCGCGCTCGCACAGCGCACCCAGGCCGACTTCGAGAACTACCGCAAGCGCGTCGCGCGCGAGGCCGCCGCGGCGCAGGAGCGCGGCGTCGCCGGGCTCGCGAAGGAGCTGCTGCCGGCGCTCGACAACCTCGACCGGGCGCTCGAGTCGGCCGACGACGAGGACCCGCTGCTGAAGGGGGTGCGGCTCGTGCGCTCGGAGCTCACGGCCGCGCTCGCGCGCGCGGGGATCGAGTCGTTCCGTCCCGAGGGCGAGCAGTTCGACCCGTCGTTGCACGAGGCTGTCGCGACGGCCCCCGCAGGCGAGGGCGGCGCCGCCGGCGCCGTGCTCGAGGTCTACCAGGACGGCTACCGGCTGGGCGAGAGCATCCTCCGCCCGGCTCGCGTCGTCGTGTCCGCCTGAGCGGGAGCCTGCAGATGGCCGCGCGACCCGACTACTACAAGACGCTCGGCGTGGACAAGCGCGCGAGCGCCGAGGAGATCAAGAAGGCCTACCGCAAGCTGGCGCGGCAGTACCACCCTGACCGCAACCCCGACAACAAGGACGCCGAGGCCCGCTTCAAGGAGATCTCGCAGGCCCACGACGTGCTCGGCGATCCCGAGAAGCGCGCGCAGTACGACAGCGGGACCGGCCCGTTCAGCACCGGCGCCGGCCCCGGCGGCGGCTTCGGCGGCTTCGGCAACTTCGACTTCGACGGCTCCTCGATGGGGGACATCCTCTCGAACCTGTTCGGGGGCTCGGCGAGCGGGCGGCGGGTGCGCACGAAACCGCGCCCGGAAAGGGGTCCGGACCTCGAGGCGCAGGTGTCGATCACCTTCGACCAGGCGATCTCCGGCGCGCAGGTGCCGCTGCAGGTGCCGATGCGCGCGAGCTGCCCGACCTGTCGCGGCACCGGCGCCAAGCCGGGCACGACGCCGATCGTCTGCCCGCAGTGCGAGGGCCGCGGCATCGAGACGCAGGGCCAGGGGATGTTCTCGATCTCCCAGCCCTGCTCGCGCTGCGGCGGCGCGGGGACGATCATCGAGGACCCCTGCCCGACCTGCCAGGGCAGCGGCGCGATCCGCACCGTCAAGAAACTGCGGGTCAACATCCCCGCGGGCGTCAAGGACGGCAGCCGCATCCGCCTCGCCGGCAAGGGCGAGCCGGGCCGCGGCGGCGGGCCTCCCGGCGACCTGTACCTGATCACGAAGGTCGGCTCCTCGCCGACGTTCAAGCGCAAAGGCGACAACCTCGAGGTCGAGGTGCCGCTGACGATCCCCGAGGCGCTGCGCGGGGCCGACGTGAAGGTGCCGACGCTGAACGGCACGAAGACGCTGCGCGTGCCGCCGGGCACCGCGAGCGGCACGGTCCAGCGGCTGCGCGGCGAGGGCCCGCCGAAGCTCGGCGGCGCGGCCGGATCCGGGACCGCCCGCGGCGACATCCACTACCGGTTCGTGATCGACGTGCCCGAGCACCTCAGCGAGGAGCAGCAGCGGGCGGTCGAGGAGCTCGAAAAGACGCTCGGCGGAGATCCCCGTGCGGGGCTGTTCGCGGGCGGCGCGCCGTCGGGCGCCGGCGACGACGCGAAGGCGGGGAGCGAGCGATGAGCGCCCGCGACGGCAAGCCGGCGAGGCGCGCGATCCGGATCCCGACGGTTACCCGGGTCGAGGTCGAGACCGACCGCGGCGTGTTCATGATCTCCGTCGCCGCGGAGCTCGCCAACATGCACCCCCAGACGCTGCGGATGTACGAGGCGCGCGGGCTGATCGAGCCCAAGCGCTCGCCGAAGGGCACCCGGCTGTACTCGCAGCAGGACGTCGAGCGCCTCCGCCGGATCCAGGAGATGACGGCCGAGCTCGGCCTCAACCTCGCCGGCGTCGAGAAGGTGCTCGATCTCGAGCGCGAGATCGACGAGATGCACTCGCGCATCGAGGAGATCGAAGCCGAGGCGCTGAAGGCGCAGGTGCGCCTCGCCGAGCAGCTCGAGGAGGTGCGCCGCTCGTTCCGAGCCGAGCTCGTCCCGATGCAGCGCGGCAACCTCGAGCTGGTGCGCGCCGAGGACGTGCGCTCGCCGTTCCCCGCGTTGGGGACGCGCGCGGCGCAGAAGAGAACACCCCCCGGAGGAACAGATGCAGCCTGACCGTTTCACCATCAAGTCCCAGGAGGCGCTGGCCTCCTCGGCACGGCTCGCGCAGGAGGCGCGCAACCCCCAGGTCGTGCCGGCCCACCTGATGCGGGTGCTGCTGGGCGACGGCAGCGCCGCCGCCGTCGACTCGCCCGGCGGGGTCGTCCCCGCCGTGCTCGAGCGCGTCGGCGTCAACCTCAAAGCGCTGACGGACCAGATCGCGACCGCGATCGGCGAGCTTCCGAAGTTCAGCGCCGGCGTGCCCGGCGAGGGGACGCAGCCCTCGGGCGACCTCACCGCCGTGCTCGCCGAGGCCGAGCGCGAGGCCAAGGAGCTCGGCGACGAGTACGTCTCGACCGAGCACCTGCTGCTCGCGCTCGCGGCCGCGAAGCCGTCGCCGGGCCCGGAGCTGCGGGCCTACGGCGCCGACCGCGACGCGGTGCTGCGGGCGATCAGCGAGGTGCGCGGCTCCAACCGCGTCACCGACCAGTCTCCCGAGGAGAAATACGAGGCGCTCGAGCGCTACGGGCGCGATCTCACGCTGATCGCCGAGGAGGGCAAGCTCGACCCCGTGATCGGCCGCGACGAGGAGATCCGGCGCGTGATCCAGGTGCTGTCGCGCCGCACCAAGAACAACCCGGTGCTGATCGGAGAGCCGGGCGTCGGCAAGACCGCGATCGTCGAGGGCCTCGCCCAGCGGATCGTCTCGGGCGACATCCCCGAGTCGCTGAGGGACCGCCGCGTGATCGCGCTCGACATCGGCTCGCTGATCGCCGGCGCGAAGTACCGCGGTGAGTTCGAGGACCGCCTGAAGGCGGTCCTGAAAGAGGTGGGTGAGGCACAGGGCACGGTGATCCTGTTCCTCGACGAGCTCCACACGATCGTCGGCGCGGGCGCCGCGGAAGGCGCGGTGGACGCCGCCAACCTGCTGAAGCCGATGCTCGCGCGCGGCGAACTGCGCGCCGTCGGCGCGACGACCCTCGACGAGTACCGCAAGCACATCGAGAAGGACGCCGCGCTCGAGCGCCGCTTCCAGCCGGTGCTGGTCGGCGAGCCGTCGGTGTCGGACACGATCGCGATCCTGCGCGGGCTCAAGGGCCGCTACGAGGAGCACCACAAAGTCCGCATCCAGGACAGCGCGCTGATCGCCGCCGCGACGCTGTCGGACCGCTACATCGCCGACCGCTTCCTCCCCGACAAGGCGATCGACCTGGTCGACGAGGCGGCGTCGGGGATCCGCATCGAGATCGACTCGGTGCCGACCGAGATCGACGAGGTCGACCGGCGCGTGATGCAGCTCGAGATCGAGCTGACCTCGCTCGAGAAGGAGACCGACACCGGCTCCGCCGAGCGGCGCGAGGCGCTCGAGCGCGAGCTCGCCGAGCTGAAGGAGCGCTCGGCCGAGATGAAGGCGCGGTGGCAGAACGAGAAGGCGTCGATCGACCAGATCTCGGCGCTCAGGGACCGGCTCGAGCAGGCCCGGCTCGACGCGGAGCGGGCGCAGCGGGAGTCGGACCTCGCGCGCGCCTCCGAGCTGCTCTACAACGACATCCCCGAGCTCGAACGGGAGCTCGGCGAGCGCGAGGGCGACGAGCTCGCCGCGAAGGAGCAGGGTGCCGTGTTCCTCAAGGAGGAGGTCGACGCCGACGACGTCGCCGAGGTCGTCGCGCGCTGGACGCGCATCCCGGTCAGCCGCCTGCTCGAGGGCGAGACCGAGAAGCTGATTCGCATGGAGGAGCGGTTGCACGAAAGGGTGATCGGCCAGGACGAGGCCGTCGAAGCGGTGGCGACCGCGCTGCGGCGCTCGCGCGCCGGGCTGCAGGACCCCGACCGCCCGATCGGCTCGTTCCTGTTCCTCGGCCCCACCGGCGTCGGCAAGACGGAGCTGGCGAGGGCGCTGGCCGAGTTCATGTTCGACTCGCAGGAGGCGATGATCCGGATCGACATGTCGGAGTACATGGAGAAACACTCCGTGTCGCGGCTGGTCGGCGCGCCGCCCGGGTACGTCGGCTACGAGGAGGGCGGCCAGCTGACCGAGGCGGTGCGCCGCCGGCCCTACTCGGTGGTGCTGCTCGACGAGATCGAGAAGGCCCACGGCGACGTGTTCAACACGCTCCTGCAGGTGATGGACGACGGCCGCCTCACGGACGGCCAGGGCCGCACCGTCGACTTCAAGAACGTCGTGCTGATCATGACGTCGAACATCCCGATCCCCGAGGGGCTGTCCGACACGGCGGCGCGCAACGTGCTGCTCGAGCACTTCAAACCGGAGTTCGTCAACCGGCTCGACGACGTCGTCCGCTTCGAGCCGCTGAACCGCGAGCAGCTCTCGGAGATCGTCGAGCTGCAGGTCGACCGGGTGCTCGCGCGTCTCGCCGAGCGAGGGCGTGACGGTGACGCTCAGCGAGGACGCGAAGACGCTGCTCGGGAACATGGGCTACGACCCGACCTACGGGGCGCGGCCGCTGCGGCGGGTGATCCAGAAGCAGCTGACCGACAAACTCGCGCTGGCGCTGCTGCAGGGCGAGATCCGCGACGGGGACAGCGTCGAGGTCGGGGCCCGAGACGGCGAGCTCGTGCTGGAGGGCGCAGGCGCGCACGCGGCGGCGGGAGAGCCGGTCGGCGCGTAGGCAGGAGCGGACCGCGCGCCGTCGGTGCGGCGCCGGGACCTGCAGGTCGCGGAACGGCCGCGTCCCGGCGGCGAAGTGCGGGGCCGCGGTCCCGCAAAGGCGGGCCCGCGCCCCCGGGTCACGCTTCCTTGTTGGAGGCGCTCGCCACCTGGATCGCGTGGATCTTCACCTCTTCCCCGCCTACTTCGGGGTCCGCCCCGCAGCGAACTTCCCAGATCGCCGCCGCGGAGAGCGTCGCGGTCGACAGCAGGCTGATCGTCTCCCTGCCGGGTGCGCCACCGAACGCGCCGACGGTGGCTTCGGAGGAGTCTGCGTCTTCGGTCTTGTTGTTCGTGAGCAGGCACCTCACGGCGGATGCCGTGGTGGAGCCGTCGGTGACGACGAGCTTCGCGGTCACGAGATAGCTGCCGCGGGCACCGCGAGCTGGCCCATGTGCGTCAGGTCTTTGCCGATCACGACCTGCTGGTCGGCGAACGCCTGGAATCCCGAGCTGGGGCCACGCGGCCCTTCTTTGCCGTCGGCGCCGTTCTGGCCCGCCGGGCCCGGGCCTCCGGCAGGTCCACTTGGGCCGGCGGCGCCGCGAGCCCGGTGGCGCCGTGCAGCGTCCGCAGCACCTTCGGGTTGATCTGCCTGGTCGATTCGATCAGGTAGTGCTTGGCGGCGATCGCTCCGCCCGCCATCGAGAGGACGAGCGCGAGCGTCGCCGCGACGTTCGCGTAGTGATGTGCCGGCGAGAGTTTTCATCGGGCGGGGGAGAGCGGCCGCGTCGGCGGCCGCTCTCCGCGCCGCTAACCAGGGAAGTTGGACAGGCCGCCGAGCTTGGATCGCGGTGATCTTGAGGTGGACGATGCTCGACGCCGGGGCACCGGAGTCGTCGCATTCGATCTTCGCTTCGCCTTCTTCCGGAATCCATGGATGACCTGCATCGCGGTCGTCTCCTCGCCGCTGCCGGCGGTGATATCGAAGTGTTTGACGTCGTTGTCGTTCTGGGCGACGAGCACGCATATCGAGATCGTCGTCGTGCCGTCTGTCGTACGCCCTGGCCTGCAGCGTCGCGAGTGATCCAGTATCTGCCCGGGGCAGGTCCGAGCGAGCAGCAGCCGCTGGGACCCAGGTTGTAGCTTCCAGCGCGCTTCGGCGTCGTGGTAGGTGCCGAACGCGACCGCGGGACCGACCGGGCCCTGCACGCCTCGGGTGCCTTCTTTCCCGGTCAGCCCCTGCTTGCCAGGGCCCTTCGTTCCCGGTGCTTGCCGGTCGGGTCCGGTGGCGCCGGTCGCGCCCGTGGCGCCGTCCGGCCCCCGGCCCGCCGTTCGCGCCGTGGAGCTCCTTCAGGACCTTCGGGTTGATCTGCTTGGTCGATTCGATCAGGTAGTTGCTTGGCGGCGAGTGCTCCGCCGCTCATCGCCAGCACGAGCGCGAGCGTCGCGGCGACGTTCGCGTAGGTCAGCTTGCTTCGCATGTCTCCCCCCGGAAGGTCGTGAACCTAAAGAGCGGCTAAAGGTACACGCTTGCGCGCTGGGCGAGGATCGCGATGCGAACCCCCTCCCAGCGCGATCTGCGCAGAGCGGTGGCGCGCGGTCCGGAGATCGGGTAGAAACGTCGGCAGTCGGCCAACCCTCCGAGCAGAGGAGTCCCATTGCCCACCTACATCATGCTCTCGACTCTCACGCCCGAGGGCGTTCAGACGGTCAAGAACAATCCGCAGCGGATCCGTGAGGTCAACAACGAGGTCGAGCAGCTCGGCGCGACGGTCAAGGCGCAGTGGGCGACGCTCGGGCACGTCGACTTCATCTCGATCATCGAGGCGCCCGACGAGGGAACGATGGCGCGGGTGTCGCTCGAGCTCGGCTCGCGCGGGACCGGCCGCTACGAGACGCTCGCGGCGATCCCGGTGGACGACTTCATCGCGTCGCTGTAGCGGACCGCGGCGCGACTATTTCTCTTCGGTGACGCTGCCGCTGAAGTAGCAGGCGGGTTCGGCTTTGTTGCCGAGGAACACGGCGTCGTTCGGAGTCCCGTCGAGCGCGATCGCGCCGGACTTGGACTGAGCCGAGAACGGGCCTTCGGAAGGACCGGAGAAGGCGTGTTCGTGGGTTTCCGTCGACGACTGAGCGGTTCCGGCCCCGACGGGGTCGGGAACGTTCTTGACGAGTTCTTCTTCGAAGCCGCCGGTTTCCGCGAACACGGCGCCTTCTTCGCTCGTTTCGATCGCGGTGCTGGCCACCGTCTCCGCTCCGGACAGGTAGCAGTCGCCCCAGATCGTGAACGTCCCGATTTTCGCGAGTTCGGCCTTTTTCGGGTGTTCCGCGCTTTCGCCCGGGACTTTGACCGTGTCGTTCCAGGTCTGGGCGGGAAGGCTGGTGTTGCCCGCCGGGCCTTTTTCTCCCCTCTGGCCTTCCGGCCCGGCCGGGCCTTCCGGTCCTTCCGGCCCCTGGGCTCCGAGCACACCACGCGGCCCCTGGGTTCCCGTCGCTCCGGGGGCGCCGGTGGCACCGGTGGGACCGGTGGCTCCCGGGGTCCCGGCAGCCCCCGGAGAACCGGTCGCGCCCTGACGCCCCTTCAGTTCCTTCAGCACCTTCGGGCTGATCTGCTTCGACGAGGTGATCAGGTAGTGCGTCGCGGCGGCGGCGCTACCGCCCATCGCGAACACCAGCGCCAGCGTCGCCGCTACGTTCGCATAGGTCATCCGTGGCCTCAGACGGCGAAACATCCTCATAACAAAGGCTGGACGAGGGGCGGCCGGTTGTCAAGCGAGGACCGCCGCCGCCCGCCGTCGGTGGAGCGCGTATGCTTCCCGCCCGATGAGCCCAGGCGACGAGCGCAGCGAGCAGATCAGCGCCCCGGAGGGAGCTCCGGCCGGAGTCCCGGGCGTGTCGCTGGCTCCCGAGCCGGCGGCCGGCGAGGAGGTCCAGGCGCAGCTCGAGGAGTTCGACGTCGACGGCGCCGTGGTCGGCATCGTGATGGGCTCCGAGAGCGACATGGAGCAGATGCAGAAGGCCGCGGACGAGCTCGACAAACGCGGCATCGCCAACGAGGTGCGCGTGATGTCCGCCCACCGCCAGCCGGACCTGGTCGCGGAATACGCGAAGTCGGCGCGCTCGCGTGGGCTGCGCGTGCTGATCGCCGGCGCGGGCATCTCGGCGGCGCTCCCGGGAGCGGTCGCCGCCCACACGGAGGTCCCCGTGATCGGGGTGCCGCTGTCGGGTCGCCTCAGCGCCGCCGGCGGGCTCGACGCGATCCTCTCGATCGTGCAGATGCCTCCCGGGGTGCCGGTCGCGTGCGTCGGCCTGAACAACGCCCGCAACGCGGCCGTGCTGGCCGCCCGCATCATCGGCGCCTGAGCGCGGCTCGCCTCCGACCATCAGAATCGCGGTGGGGTCGCCGGACGGCGGCCGAACTCGACGTCGGGGGGAAGACATGAGCAAGTTGAACTGGCGCGCGAGGCGGGGCGCGCTGACCGGGTTGCTGACCGCCTGCGGGATGCTTGGGCTGGTCTCGACGGCCGATGCGGCCACGATCCATGCATGCGTGAGGTCGAAGACGGGGGCCACGCGGATCGTCGGCGCGAACGCGAAGTGCCGTCGCGGGGAGCAGAAGCTGAGCTGGAACACGACAGGCCCGCGTGGAGCCGCCGGGAGCACCGGGGCGAGCGGAGCGGCCGGAGCGGAAGGCAAGGCCGGCGCGTCTGGGCAGGGCCCGGACTTCGCCGCGAAGCAGGAAGGAGAACAGGAAGGACCGGGCGCAGCGCCAGCCGTCGAGAAGCTGATCCCGCCGGGCAGCTATGACGTCAGCGCCAACATCGTCGCGGACGCGCGGAGCAGTTCCCCGGGGATCGCCGAGGTGCTGTGCGTGCTGACCGATACGCCTGGAACCGAAGGCACGAGTGGAGCCGAAGACATCGACCTGATCGGCTGGGACTCCGGGCTCCTGGAACTCTCCGCGGGTAGCTTCGCTGCATTTGCGCCGCTGCATCTGGAAGGCGCGCTGGTCACGAAGCTGACGAGCCGGGTCGGGCTCGCATGCGGTGACGTCGGAGGGAAAGGCGGCACTCTCACCCTCGGGAGTGGCCACATCCAGGCCTTGCAGGTCACATCGATTCTCTGACCGGCGGCCGATCGGGGAGCGCGGGCGCGACGCCCGCGCTCCTCGGTTCCGAGGGGATCGAGGCCGGGCCCCAGCGCTGCCCGGCGCCCCTGGCCGGTGGGATAATCGTGGCGCGCGGCGCTCTCGTCTGCGCTCCGCGCCGCCCGAGATCGGGGCCGGTCCGGACAACCGACGTCAGGGGGGAACCATGACGAGCATCGCCTTCATGCGTCCGCGGGCTGCTGCCCTCGGCGCGCTTCTCTCGATCGGGCTCGCGCTCGGTGCTGCGCAGGCGGCGCGTGCGGCGACGATCCACGCTTGTGTGAAGCCGCGATCGGGCGCGACCCGGATCGTCGGCGCGAACACGAAGTGCCACCGCGGCGAACAGAAGCTCGCGTGGTCGACGACCGGCCCGAGGGGCGTCGCAGGCGTGCCCGGGGCGCCCGGGGCGGCTGGCGCGCCCGGCGCGGCGGGCGCGAACGGCACCGGCCCGGCGTTCGCCGGGGGCGCAGCCGAAACGCCGCTCTCCGAAGCGCTGAACGTGATGTTCACGAAGACGATCCCTCCCGGCGACTACGTCGTCACGGCGCCGATATTGCTGCTTGCCGAAGCGACCGCGGCGAAGCGGGTGGACGCCTTCTGCTACGTCGTCGACAAGCCCGGGACGTCGCTGTCGAGCAGCGACCTGACCGGCAAAGGGGTCGAATTCATCGCCCTCGCCGGCTGGGAGAGCCCGCTCGCGATGGAATCCGCCACTGAATTCAAGGCGTTCACGACGATCACCCCGGCGGGAACGCTCGAAAGCAAGGCGACCAGCACGATCGGGGTCGCGTGTGCCGACGGTGCCACGCCGACGGGGGTCACGGTGACGGCGCCGTTCGCGACGCTGATCGCGACCCAGGTCAGCTCGATCGGCTAGTCGGCGTCGGCGTGGGCTGCGGGCCCGTCCGGCCGGGACGGGCGTCGCGGCCCACGGGTCGCTGCAGGCGCACCCGGCGTCCTCGGCGGGTGCGCCCCTCGCCGCACGCGAGACGCCGGCAGACCCGGCGCGGCTGTTCGAGCCCGCTGCTCGTCGCGGTGCCGGCCGGAGGCGGCGCTCTGAGGCTTCTCGCGATCGGCTGCGGAGCATGAGCCGACCGCGTGCTGCCTGGGATACTCGCCGAGCGCGGGGTCGTGCCCGCGCTCCGCCGGCCCGAGATCCCGGCCGGCGTGGCAACCGACGTCAGGGGGAACCATGACGAGCATCACCTTCACGCGTCCGCGGGCCGCCGGCTGCGGCGCGATTCTCTTGATCGGGCTCGCGCTGGGTGCAGCCCAGGCGGCGGGCGCGGCGACGATCCACGCTTGTGTGAAGCCGCGATCGGGCGCGACGCGGATCGTCGGCGCGAGCACCAAGTGCCACCGCGGCGAACAGAAGCTCGCATGGTCGACGATCGGGCCGAAAGGGGTCGCCGGCGTGCCGGGGGCGTCCGGGCCCGCGGGCGCGCCAGGCGCGAACGGCACGGGTCCGGCGTTCGCCACCGGCTCCAGCGTGACGACGCTGACCGAAGCCCCTGTCCTGCTGCTCACCGCGACATTGCCACCAGGGGACTACGTCTTCACCGCGCCCGTGCTGGCGCGCGGAGAAGCGAGCACGCCGACCGCGTCCTTTGTCCAGGTGCAGTGCTTCGTGGTCGACAAGCCCGGTATCTCGCTGACGACGGCAGATCTGACGGGCGAATCGGTCTCGATCGAGGGGTTCGGTGGCTGGGAATCCGGGCTCGCCCTGAAGTCGGCCGGCGAATACCGAGCGGAGACGACGATGTCGCTCGCCGGGACGATGGAAAGCAAGGTGACGAGCACGATCGGGGTTGCCTGCGACGACCCGGGCACCACGGCCGGGGTGACGGTCAGGTCCTTCTTCGCCGAGCTGATCGCCACGCAGGTCAGCTCGATCACGTCCTGAGCGCACCGGTATCCACGCGCGCGAGGTCCGCTCCGACGAGCGAGCCTCGCGCCCGCCGGTCGTGTCGCGCCCGCGATGAGATAATCCGATGAAGTGATCCCCCGCTACACCCGGCCCGAGCTCGGCGAGAAGTGGACCGACGAGGCGCGCATGGAGACCTGGCGGCGGGTCGAGGTCGCGGCGGCCGAGGAGCTGCCCGCGCTGCTGGGTGACGCCGGCCCGACCGAGCAGGATCTCGACGCGATCCGGGCGGCGAGCTTCACGGTCGAGGCGGTCGACGAGCGCGAGCGCGTCACCGACCACGACATGGCGGCGTTCGTCGACGTGCTCGGCGCCTCGGCGGGTCCGGCGGGTCGCTGGATCCACTTCGGGCTGACCTCCTCGGACGTGCTCGACACGGCGCTGGCGCTCCAGCTCGGCGCGGTGGGAGAGGTCGTGCTGGCGGGCGCGCGCGAGCTGGTCGCGGCACTCGCTCGCCGAGCGCGCGAGCACGCGGGCACGCTCTGCGCCGGCCGCACCCACGGCGTCCACGCCGAGCCCACCACGTTCGGGATCAAGCTCGCGGGCTTCGCGTTCGAGGCGCACCGCAACCTCGGCCGGCTCGAGGCCGCGTTCGAGGGCGTCCGCGTCGGTGCGATCTCCGGCGCCGTCGGAACCTACTCGGCGACCGACCCCGCGTTCGAGGCCCGCGTGCTGGCCCGGCTCGGGCTGCGCCGGGAGGACGTCTCCACCCAGGTCGTCGCGCGCGATCGCCACGCCGAGCTCCTGTCCTGCATCGCGCTCGCGGGCGCCGGGCTCGAGCGGTTCGCCGTCGAGGTCCGCCATCTCCAGCGCACCGAGGTGCGGGAGGTCCAGGAGCCGTTCCGTGCCGGCCAGAAGGGGTCCTCGGCGATGCCGCACAAGCGCAACCCGATCAAGGCGGAGCAGATCTCCGGTCTCGCACGCGTGCTGCGGGGCAACGCGCAGGCGGCGCTCGAGGACATCGCGCTGTGGCACGAGCGCGACATCTCCCACTCCTCGGTCGAGCGCGTGATCCTGCCCGACTCGACGATCCTGCTCGACTACCTGCAGCACCGCGCGATCGGGCTCGTGAACGGCATGACCGTCGACGAGAACCGGATGCTCGACAACCTCGGGCTGACCCACGGCGCGCTGTTCTCGCAGCGGGTGCTGCTGGCGCTGGTCGAGGCCGGCGCGAGCCGCGACGACGCCTACCGGATCACCCAGGAGCTCGCGCAGCGGGCCTGGGATGAGGGGATCGCGCTGCGCGAGCTGCTCGAAGCCGACGAGCGTGCGGCCGGGCTCGACCTCGACGCGATCTTCTCGTTCGGGCACTTCATCCGCCACGGCGAGGAGATCGTGGCGCGGCTCGACGAGATCGCCTGAACGGCCCTGCGGACGTGCCGGCGCGGCCTCGCCGGAGCGAACCGGCGGCGCCGCGAGCGCTGGTAGCATCGGCCCACGTGACGACCCTCGCCGACCTGCCCTTGATCGCCAGCGGGAAGGTCCGTGAGATGTACGCGCTCGACGAGCAGCGGCTGCTGATGGTTGCGAGCGACCGCATCTCGACCTACGACGCGGTGCACCCGACGCCGATCCCCGACAAGGGCAAGGTGCTGGCCGGCCTGTCGGTCTTCTGGTTCGAGAAGACGGCGCAGATCGTCGCCAACCACCTGATCTCGGCGACCGACGGGGTGCCCGCGGAGGCACGCGGGCGCGGCCTCGTCGTCCGCAAGCTCGAGATGCTCCCGGTCGAGTGCATCGTTCGCGGCTACATCACGGGCTCCGGCTGGAAGGACTACCAGGCGACCGGGACCGTGTCCGGCATCGAGCTGCCGGCCGGCCTGCAGGAGTCCGAGCAGCTCCCGGAGCCGATCTTCACGCCCTCCACGAAGGCCGAGGAGGGTCACGACGAGACGATCGACTTCGACCGCGCCGCCGGGCTCGTCGGCGACAGCGACCTGATGGCGCGCGTCCGCGACGCCTCCATCGAGCTCTACTCGTTCGCCGCGCGGCACGCGCGCGAGCACGGCGTGATCCTCGCCGACACCAAGTTCGAGTTCGGGCTCGACGAGAGCGGCGAGCTGGTCGTCGGCGACGAGGTGCTGACGCCCGACTCCTCGCGCTACTGGCCGGCCGACGGCTACGAGGTCGGGCACGGTCAGCCGAGCTTCGACAAGCAGTACGTGCGCGACTGGGCGTCGGGCAGCGGCTGGGACAAGCTTCCGCCCGCTCCGGCGATCCCCGACGATGTCGTCGCCGGCACGCGCGAGCGCTACGTCGAGGCCTACGAGCGGATCACCGGCCGCTCGTTCTCGGAGTGGCTCGCAGAGACGGGCGCGGAATGAGGGCGCGGGTGCTGATCCGCCCGAAGGCCGGGATCCTCGACCCCCAGGGGGTCGCGGTCGAGCGGGCGCTGCCGGCGCTCGGCTTCGAGGGCGTCGAGAACGTCCACGTCGGCCGCCTGGTCGAGCTCGACGTCGCCGGTGAGGAGCAGATCGCGCCGCTCTGCGAGAAGCTGCTCGCGAACCCGCTGGTCGAGGACTACGAGATCGAGGTGCTGGGTTGACGGGGCCGCGCCCGTTCGCGGCCCAGCGCAGACCGAGCACGCACGCGCCCGCACCACGGGGAGCCGGGTCGCGCCGGGAGGCGTCCGGGAGCGCCTGATGAAGTTCGGGGTGCTGCAGTTCCCGGGCTCGTGCGACGAGGTCGACGCGCTCGAAGCGGCGCGGCTCGTCGGTGACGCCGAGCTGATCTGGCACCGCGACCGCGACCTCCAGGGGGCCGACGCGATCGTCGTGCCCGGCGGCTTCTCCTACGGCGACTACCTGCGGGCAGGTGCGATCGCTCGCTTCTCGCCGGCGATGGAGTCGGTGATCGAGTTCGCACGCGAGGGCGGTCTCGTGCTCGGCATCTGCAACGGCTTCCAGGTGCTGTGCGAGGCACGGCTGCTCCCGGGCGCGCTGCTGCCGAACGTGAACCTCCGCTTCACCTCGCGCCAGGTTCGCCTCGACGTCGCGGCGCCGGACACGGCGTTCACGCGGGCGTGTCCGGAGGGACGCCGTCTGAGCATCCCCGCCAAGCACGCGTGGGGGCGCTACCACGCCGACGCCGGCTCGCTCGAGCAGCTCGAGGCCGGCGGACAGGTGGTGCTGCGCTACGCCGAGGGGGAGAACTTCAACGGGTCCGTCAACGACATCGCCGGCGTCGTCAACGAGGCCGGGAACGTGATGGGGCTGATGCCCCACCCCGAGCACGCCGTGCAGGAGCTGACCGGGGGCTCGACCGACGGCCTGTGCATCTTCGCCTCGATCGCGGCGACGGCCGCCGGCTCGCTGGCGGGTGCCTCGTGAGCGCCGCCGCGACGCTGCCGACGGTCGCCGACGCGGTCGCGCTCGGGCTGACCGAGGCCGAGTACGAGCTGATCTGCGAGAAGCAGGGCGGCCCGCCGAACCAGGTCGAGCTCGCGATGTACTCGCTGCTGTGGAGTGAGCACTGTGCCTACAAGCACTCCAAGAAGCTGCTCCGCACGCTCCCCACCGAAGGCGTTCACGTCGTGATGGGGCCCGGCGAGAACGCCGGCGCGGTCGACGCCGGGAACGGTCTCGTCTGTGCGTTCAAGGTCGAGTCGCACAACCACCCGAGCGCCGTCGAGCCGTTCCAGGGCGCGGCGACCGGGGTCGGCGGGATCCTCCGCGACATCTTCGCGATCGGCGCCCGCCCGGTCGCGGTGCTCGACTCGCTGCGCTTCGGCGAGCCGGGCCGCAGCGCCCGCTCGCGCTACCTGCTCGATGGCGCCGTCGCCGGCATCGGCCACTACGGGAACTCGATCGGGGTGCCGACGATCGGAGGCGAGGTCTACTTCGAGGGCCCCTACGAGCAGAACTGCCTCGTCAACGCGATGGCGCTCGGCTTGGCGCCGCGCGAGCAGCTCGTGCGCAGCGCCGCGGCGGGGCCGGGCAACGTGGTCGTGCTGTTCGGCGCCGCGACGGGCCGCGACGGGATCGGCGGGGCCTCGGTGCTCGCCTCCGCGGAGCTCGGCGAGGACGAGGACAAGCGCCCGACCGTCCAGGTCGGCGACCCCTTCGAGGAGTCGAAGCTGCTCGAGTGCTCGCTGGAGCTGCTCGAGCTCGGGCTGCTGGTGGCGCTGCAGGATCTCGGCGCGGCCGGTCTCACCTCCTCGGCCTCGGAGATGGCGAGCAAGGGCGAGGTCGGGATCGACATCGACGTCGCGGCGGTGCCGCTGCGCGAGACGGACATGGAGCCGTTCGAGGTGATGGTGTCCGAGTCCCAGGAGCGGATGCTGTGCGTGGTCGAGCCCCACAGGGTGCCCGCGGTGCTCGACGTGTGCGAGAAGTGGGAGGTGCACGGGTCGGCGATCGGCCTCGTCACCGACTCCGGGCTGATGCGGGTGCTGGCGGGCGAGGAGGTGCTCGGCGAGATGCCGGTGCGCGCGCTCGTCGACGACTGCCCGCTGTACGACCTCGCGCCCGCCCGCCCGCCGGAGCCGCTGTACCCGCCGCCCGAGGCGACGCTCGATCCCGGCACCGCCCCGGGCGTGTCGCTGCGCGCCCTGCTCGCGAGCCCGAACATCGCCTCGCGCCGGCCGCTGTTCGAGCAGTACGACTCGATCGTCGGCTCGCGCACGATCCGCCGGCCAGAGCAGGCGGACGCCGCCGTGCTCGCGCTGCCGGACGGCAGCGCGCTCGGGGTCTCGATCGACTGCAACGGCCGCCGCGTCGCGGCGGACCCCCGCAACGGGACGATCGAGGCGGTGCTCGAGTGCGCGGCGAACCTCGCCTGCGTCGGCGCGGAGCCGCTCGGCACGACCAACAACCTCAACTTCGGCAACCCCGAGAAGCCGCACATCGCCTGGCAGCTGACCGAGGCCGTGGCGGGCCTCGGCGAGGCCTGCCGGGCGCTTGCGGCGCCGATCGTCGGCGGCAACGTCTCGCTCTACAACGAGGGCGCCGCGGGCCCGATCTACCCGACGCCGGTGATCGGCATGGTCGGGCGCATGCCGGACGGGCACCGGGCAGGCCGGCTCGGCTTCCTCGGGCCCGGCGACGCGATCGCGATCGTCGGCCCGTTCGCCCCCGCCCAGCCGGCCTCGGAGCTGGCGAAGCTGCGCGGGCAGGCGCTTCCGGACGGGCTCCCCGCGGTCGACCTGGATGCCGCCGTTGCGGCGCTCGCGGCGGTCCGCGAGGCGGTCCGCGCCGGCGCGCTCAGCAGCGCTCACGACATCGCCGAGGGAGGTCTCGCCGTCGCGCTCGCGGAGTGCGCGATCGCCGGCCGCGTCGGTGCCGAGGTTCGCCTCGGCGACGGCTGGTGGGAGTCGCTGGGGCCCTCCGGCGCACAGGACGCCCCGAGCTGGCCCGAGGGCGCCCCGGACGCGGCGCTGTTCGGCGAGGGCGCCTGCCGGGAATCCTCGTCAGCGGGCCGGAAGCGGGGGTCCGGGCGCTCGCCGAGCACGCCCACGTGCGCCTGATCGGGCAGGTCGGGGGGGAGCGGCTGCGCATCGTGTCCGAGGGGCTCGAGCAGCTCGACGAGCCCGTCGAGGCGCTGGAGGCCGTGCACCGCGAGGGCCTCACGGAGTTCTTCCGGTGAATCCGAACCCCGGTCCGGCTCGGCTCGGCCCGCTTGCTAGCTTGTGATGACGATGCGTGATGGACCGCGCGACGAGTGCGGCGTGTTCGGCTTGTACGCGCCGGGCCACGAGGTGGCCCGACTGTCTTACTTCGCCCTGTACGCGCTCCAGCACCGGGGTCAGGAGTCGGCCGGCATCGCCGCCGCCGACCGGGGCGGGCACATCATCACCCGCCGCGAGCTGGGCCTCGTCAACCAGGTTTTCAGCGAGAACGACCTCCGCACGCTCGCCGGCGAGCTCGCGATCGGGCACGTCCGCTACTCGACGACCGGGTCGAACGCCTGGGAGAACTCGCAGCCGGTGCAGCGCTCGGAGGGGACGAACGGCTCGCGGCGCGAGGTCGCGCTCGGGCACAACGGCAACCTCATCAACGCGCTGGAGCTGCAGCAGGAGCTGGCCGCGCGCGGCGTCAGCTTCAGCTCGACCTCGGACTCCGAGATCATCGCGGCGATGATTGCGACGCACCCGGCCGAGCGCGTCGAGGACGCGATCGCCGAGGTGCTGCCGCGCCTGCGGGGCGCCTTCTCGATCGTCGCGATGACGAAAGACCGCATCGTCGCGTTCCGCGACCCACACGGGCTGCGGCCGCTTGCGATCGGCGTGCTCGACGCGGCCGACTCCGACGACTCGCCGGGGCCGCGCTACTGCGTCGCGAGCGAGTCTTGCGCGTTCGACATCATCGGCGCGCGCTACCTGCGCGACGTCGAGCCGGGCGAGGTCGTGACGCTCGGCGAGAACGGCTTGGAGAGCCGGATCGTCGCGGGCGGTCAGCGCCGCGCGTTCTGCGTGTTCGAGTACATCTACTTCGCGCGCCCGGACTCGCGCATGAACGACCAGGTGCTGCAGGTCGCGCGCGGGCGGATGGGGGAGATCCTGTGGCGCGAGGCGGCGGTCGAGGCGGACCTCGTGATCGCAGTGCCGGATTCCGGCAACGCCGCGGCGCGCGGGCTGGCCCGCGCGGCCGGGCTGCCGCAGGACGACGGGTTCGTGAAGAACCGCTACGTCGCCCGCACCTTCATCCAGCCCGGGCAGGAGCTGCGCAAGCACGGCCTGCGGCTGAAGTTCAACCCGCTGCCCGAGGTGGTCGAGGGCAAGCGCCTGGTCGTGGTCGACGACTCGATCGTGCGCGGCAACACGACCCGGCAGATCGTGCAGATGCTGCGCGACTCGGGAGCCGCCGAGGTCCACATGCGGATCTCCGCGCCGCCGATCAAGCACCCCTGCCACTACGGGATCGACATGTCCACGCGCGAGGAGATGATCGCTCACGGCCGCACGACCGAGGAGGTCGCGGCCGAGCTCGGCTGTGACTCGCTGCACTACCTCTCGCTCGAGGGGGTCTACGAGGCGGTCGAAGGGACGCGCGAGACCCACTGCGACGCCTGCTTCAGCGGCCGCTACCCGCTCGCGGGGACCGACACGGCCGGCGGCAAGTACGCGCTCGAGGCGGGCGCGGAGGAGCTACCCGTCGAGGAGCTCCCGCTCGCGCGCCTCGGCGCCTGATCTGCCTCAGAGCACCTCGGCGGTGAACGCGGTCGTGCCGCTGCACTGCTTCGAGGTGTAGATCGAGCGGACCTTGCCGGTCGCGACCGTCTTGGTCGCGAAGTAGCCGGAGTAGGTCACCCTGTAGGCGACCTTGCCGTCGAAGATGTAGTCGATCGTGCCCGCGAAGGCGCCTTTGCTCGAGATCGGCGCGGGCGCCGTCTGCGTCTTCACCGGCCCGCCGCCCCCCTGGCAGTAGAGCGGGGCGAAGGGGAGCGTCATCTTCACCGTCCTGCCGTTCCGCGAGACCGTCAGTTTCACCGGCAGCTGATCGCGGGCGGTGTCGCCCGTGTACACCTTGCCGGCGAGCGGCTTCGCCGCCCACGCCGAAGCCGCGGTCGCGAGAATCGCCGCCGCGGCGCACGCCGCCGCACGCAGGTTCCTACTCATCCGAGCCCTCCTTTGACGAGATGCCCCCGCTCCCCCGGCCGGGGACCTTGCGGGGCGGACGCTACCCGAGGTGGTCCTCGCGCGCTCCGGAGGCGTCGTTGTAGCGGTTGTTGTACGGACGGCGGGCGATCAGGCCTCCCTTGCCTTCGCGGCGAAAGGCGGCACCGAGGCCGAACGTGAAGAAGATCGTGATGGTGATTGCGAGAAGCATGAGTTCCTTCCTGTTGCCGTGGAATATCCGGCGGCAGCCCCCTGCTCCTCTGTATCCATGGTCGGCAGCCGGGAGGCCGGACTCTGTGACGTTGCGCACACCGCAACGGGGATTTCACGCCGCGAGCCGCGGCAGCTATCGTCCGGCGCCTTGGCGCCGCCCCTTCCGATCGCCGTGCTCGTCTCCGGTGCAGGGACCAACCTGCAGGCGCTGCTCGACAGCGTGCACGGGAACGAGGCCGAGGTCGTCGCCGTCGCGTCGAACGCCGCCGAGGCCCCGGCGCTCGGGCGCGCTCGGGCCCGGGACGTCCCCGTCGCCGTGTTCGCGCGCGGCGAGTACGGGAGCCGCGCCGAGCGGGACACGGCGATGGCGGCGTGGGTCGAGGAGTCGGGCGCGCGGCTGGTCGTGCTCGCGGGCTACATGGAGCTGCTCGGCGACGAGTTCCTCGCCCGCTTCCCCGGCGCCGTGATCAACGTCCATCCGTCGCTGCTGCCCGCGTTCCCCGGGCTGGGGGCGGTCGAGCAGGCGTTCGAGTACGGCGTCAAGGTGTTCGGTGTCACCGTCCACTTCGTCGACAGCGGCGTCGACACGGGCCCGGTGATCCTGCAGGGCGCGGTCGAGCTGCCGGACGCGGCCGGCCCGGCCGAGGTGCTCGCGGCGCTGCGGCCCCTCGAGCACGAGCTGCTGCCCCGTGCGGTGCGCCTGTTCGCCGCCGGCGCACTGGCGGCCGATCGTGGCAACGCGCGGCGGATCGCGATCGGCGGGTCCGGGGGATAGGCTGGGCGCGATGGCCTCCGAAGGAGATCTGATCACCGGCCGAGCGGGCGGCGTGCAGAAAGCGCGGCCCGGCGAGGTTCGGGTGCGCCGCGCGCTGCTGTCGGTGTCCGACAAGCGGGGCCTGATCGATCTCGCCCACGGCCTGCGAGAGCTCGAGATCGAGATCGTCTCGACCGGCGGCACCGCCCGCGCGCTCGCCGAGGCCGGGATCGAGACGCGGCCGATCGAGGACTTCACGGGCTTCCCGGAGATCATGGACGGCCGGGTCAAGACGCTGCACCCTCGCCTCTACGCCGGGCTGCTGGCGCGCCGTGACGAGCCCGGCCATCTCGCCGCTGCTGAGGAGCAGGCGATCGAGCAGGTCGACCTGGTCTGCGTGAACCTGTATCCGTTCGAGGAGACGATCGCGCGCGAGGGCGTCGGGGAGCGCGAGGCGATCGAGAACATCGACATCGGCGGCCCGACGATGATCCGGGCGGCGGCGAAGAACAGCGACTTCGCCGCGGTGCTGGTCGACCCCGCCGACTACGAGCCGATCCTGGCCGAGCTGAGCGAGACCGGCGGCAGGCTCTCGCTCGAGACGCGGCGGCGTCTCGCGGCGAGGGCGTTCGCGACGACCGCCCGCTACGACGCCGTGATCGCCGGCTGGTTCGGCGAGGAGTCGGGCGAGCTGCCCGGCTCGTTCTCGGAGGCGTTCGAGAAGGTGATGGACCTCCGCTACGGCGAGAACCCGCACCAGCGCGCGGCGTTCTACGCACGGGCCGGCGCGCCGACCCACCTGCTCGCGGGCGTCAGCCAGCTGCACGGCAAGGAGCTGTCGTTCAACAACCTGCTCGACCTCGCCTCCGCGCGTGAGCTGGTCGAGGAGTTCGACAGCCCCGCCTGCGCGATCGTCAAGCACAACAACCCCTGCGGGTGCGCGCTCGGCGAGACGCTGCAACACGCCTACGAGCGGGCCTTCGCGTGCGATCCACAGAGCGCCTACGGGGGCGTGATCGCGGTCAACCGCCGCGTCGACGAGGCCTGCGCCGAGCAGCTCGGCAAGCAGTTCGTCGAGGTGCTGCTGGCGCCCGGATACGAGCCCGCGGCGCTGGAGCTGCTGAAGGCGAAGAAGAACGTGCGGCTGCTGGAGCTCGGCCACTGGCCCGCGCCGACGGAGGAGCTCGAAGGCAAGCCGGTGCTCGGCGGGCGCCTCGTTCAGGACCGCGATCGGGTCGACGAGACGCGCCAGGAGATGCGCGTCGTCTCGGCGCGCGAGCCACGCGACGAGGAGTGGGCGGACATGCTGTTCGCCTGGACCGTGTGCCGGCACGTGCGCTCGAACGCGATCGTGCTGGCGCGCGACGGGGCGACGATCGGCATCGGCGCCGGTCAGATGAGCCGGGTGGACGCGGTGCGGATCGCGGTCGAGAAGGCTCGGGAGTTCCAGCCGGGGCTGCTCCCGCACGCGGCGCTCGCCTCCGATGCGTTCTTCCCGTTCGCCGACGGCCCGGCGGTGGCGATGGACGCCGGGGTGGGCGCGATCATCCAGCCCGGAGGATCGGTGCGCGACGAGGACGTGATCGCCGCGGTCGATCAGGCCGGGGCGACGATGGTCGCGACGGGGCGGCGGCACTTCCGGCACTAGGCGGGGTGAGTCGATCACGGCCTGGGGGCCGTTACGCGACGTCACCGCCCGCCGCGATCGGATGCCGTGTCGGTCAATCGCGGCTCCGTAGAGACGCCGGGCGTCGGGCGGCGTGGGAGGCCGGGCCGTCAGAACCTCGTCTCCACTGAGACACCGAGCGCCGCGAGGTACGATCGGTGCATGTGTCGAAACATCCGCACCCTCTACAACTTCGAGCCGGTCGCGAGCGACGACGAGGTCCGCGCGGCGGCGCTGCAGTACGTGCGCAAGATCAGCGGCTTCACGAAGCCCTCGGCTGCCAACGCCGAGGTCTTCGAGCAGGCGGTCGAGGAAGTGGCGGCGGTCTCGCGCCACCTGCTCGGCCACCTCGTGACGACCGCGCCGCCGAAAGACCGCGAGGTCGAGGCGGCGAAGGCGCGCGAGCGTGGGCAGAAGCGCTTCGCCGGCGCTGCCGCGGCCTGAGCGCCCGAGCTTCGGGTCTGGAACGCCGCTGCGTGCGGCGCGGCGCCGCGTGCTCGCGTCCGGCGTGCGCGCCGGCGGGCGAGGATCGCTCCGACGCCGAGCGGCTCCTGCATTTTGTAACTGCCTTTACAAAATAGAGGAGTAGACAAGTCCCGCGCCAGCGGGTAGTTTGGGCCTTATGGAAGGTTCAAAGGCTATTTGGACCGACTCGAGCTGTTCCTGCCGGCGCAGGGCGGGTCTCCTCGGCTTGCTTGCCGTCCTGCTCCTCCTCGCGAGCGCGCCTGCCGCCGCGCAGGCGCGCTCGCAGGTTCTCGGGCGCGGTGGCTGGCGGGTCCTCAGCAGCGCCTCGACGCCGGCGAGCGGCGAACAGGTCTCTGCGCCGTCCTTCGCCACCACCTCCTGGCTGCACGTGACCCCCGACGATGGCGGCGCGCCCGGCACCGAGATCGCCGCGCTGCTGCAGAACAACCGCTGCCCCGCCGTCTTCTACTCGACGAACATGGCGAACTGCTTCGGCTACATGAGCGCGATCGGGCAGGACACGATCCCGCAGTTCGCGGTTCCGTGGTGGTACCGGACGACGTTCCACTCCGCCGCGCGGACAGGCCGCTACGAGTCGCTGACGGTCAACGGGGTGATCGGCGAAGCCGATGTCTGGCTGAACGGCCACGAGCTCGCGACCCGCACGACCGTCCAGGGCGACTACACGCGTTACACGTTCGCGGTCACGAGCCTGCTCGCACATGGGACGAACGCGCTCGCGATCGAGGTGTACCCCAACGACCCCGCGCGGATGTTCACGCTCGACAACGTCGACTGGTCGCAGATCCCGCCCGACAACAACACCGGCATCCAGTTCCCCGTCGAACTCCACGAATCCGGTCCGCTCGCGATCGGCGGCGTGCACGTGGTCCAAGAAGACGCGGCCGACCTCTCGAGCGCCGCGCTGACCGTCAAGGCGAACGTCACGAACAACACCGCCCAGGCGCAGAGCGGCACCGTCACCGCAACGGTCACCCCGCCCGAAGGCGGCGCCCCGGTCGACGTCTCCGCCGCGGTCAAGGTGCCCGCCGGCGCGACCCGCACGGTCGCGATCGGCCCCGGCGAAGATCCCGCCCTGAAGATCGCGCATCCGGCCGTGTGGTGGCCGCACGGGATGGGCGGCCAGCCGCTCTACGAACTCGCGATGTCCGTCGCGCAGCCGCGCGAGCCGGCCGACTCGGAATCCGAGACGTTCGGGATCCGCACGATCACCACGTACCTGACCGGCTCCTCGCCGCAGGCGCCCGAAGGCGGTCGGCAGTTCGTGGTGGACGGCCAGCCGATCCTGTTCCGGGGCGGCGGCTGGGCCGAGGACCTTTTCCTGCGCTACTCCTCCGCGCGCATCGCCGATCAGATCGCGCTGATCGAGAACCTCGGCCTGAACGGGATCCGCACCGAGGGCAAGGAGATGCCCGCCGACTTCTACGAGCAGATGGACCGCGCCGGGATCCTGATCGACTCGGGTTTCCAGTGCTGCGACAACTGGCAGCGCGAAGAAGGCGAAAAGGAATACACCGGGCGCGAATTGAAGGTCCTCGGGCTCTCGGCGCTGACGATCGGCGAGCGGCTGCGCAACCACCCGAGCGTCATCAACTACAGCTGGAGCGACAACGCGCCGACGCCCAAGCAGGAATCGGTGTCGCTCGCGAACTTCGCGGCGGCGGACTTCCAGGACCCGCTGATCGCTTCGGCCGAGTACAAGAGCGCGCCGCACCTCGGTCCCTCCGGCGAGAAGGAGGGCCCGTACGACTGGGTGCCCCCGAGCTACTGGTACGACACCAGCCACTTCCTCGCGGAAGACCCGACCCGCACCAACGTCGGCGGCGCCTGGGGCTTCGACAGCGAGGCGAGCGCGGGGGCGACGATCCCGACGCTCGACTCGATCGAACGCTTCATGTCCCCTTACGAACAGGCACAGCTCTGGCAGGCGCCCGACTACAACCAGTACCACCTGAACTACGAGGCGGAACTGCCGAGCGAAGAAGCCAACTACGGCTACGCGTTCGGCACGCTGCACGACCTCGACGCGGCAATCCGCGCGCGCTACGGGTCGTGGTCGAGCCTGGCCGGCTACGTGCGTGAGGCGCAGCTCGCCAACTACGAGACCCAGCGCGCCGAGTTCGAGGCCTACATCGCGAACTCCCACGCGTCGCCGACGCCGTCGAGCGGGATCGTCTACTGGCAGCTCAACAAGGGCTGGCCGACGCTGCTGTGGGACCTCTACAACAACGAATACGACCAGGCGGGGAGCTACTTCGGGTCGCAGGAGGCGAACGCGCCGCTGCACGCGATCTACAGCTACGCCAGCGGCGCCGTGTCGGTTGACGACCTCGGCGGCGCGGGCGCCACGGGCCTGACGGTGCTCGCGCGCGTCTACGACACCAACGGCAAGCTGCTCGACGAACAGAGCGCGAGCGGTCTCTCGGTGGCCGCGGGCGGCGTCGCCTCGAACGTGCTGACGCCGAAGGTGCCGGCGGCGACGTCCCCGCCCCAGGCCGCGAAGACGTACTTCGTCGAGCTTCTGCTGCAGCCGCGGCAGCGAACAGGTCGACCGCAACGTCTACTGGCTCTCGACCCAGCCCGATCTCGTCAACTGGCCGAAGACACGAGGGGCTGCCGCAGGCGACGATGAAGCAGTACGCCGACCTCAGCCAGCTGCAGTCGCTGCCGCCCGCCGAAGTCACGCGTGAGCGCGCACACGTCTCCCGCGGAGCGGGCCGCGACGGTAGCGACACCGCCACCGAAGTGACGATCACGAACGTCTCGAAGAGCCCGACGGTCGCGTTCTTCATGCGCGCGGACGTGCGACGGGGGAGCAGCTCCGGGGTACCGGCCCCGGGCGACGACGAGGTGCTGCCCGTGTTCTGGAGTGGGAACGACACGACTCTGTGGCCCGGCGAATCGGAGACGCTGACGGCGTCCTACCGCTCCGTCGCGCTAGACGGCGAATCGCCCGTCGTCTCGCTCGCGGGGTGGAACGTCGCCGGCAGCGACGCGCCGGCGCCCTGAGACGGCGCCTGCGGCGCTTCGCCCCGAGGTCGATCGGGAGGCTCAGTCGCTCGCCGACGTGCCGGCGCCCCACCAGCTGCCCGTCAGGCTCGCCGCATCCCCTTCGCGCGCCGGCCGCGAGATGATCGAGGCCGCCAGCGCGGTGCCGGCCCGCAGTGCGGCCGGCCAGTCCTCCCCGTCGCCGAGCGCGGCGATCAGCCCGGCGTTGAACGCGTCGCCTGCGCCGGTCGAGTCGTGCACCTCGACGCGCTCGGCCGCGACCGCGAGCTCCGCTCCGAGCGGACCGGCGGCGAACGCGCCGCGCGCGCCGAGCTTGACCGCCACCCAGCCGCCGGAGATCTCCTGCAGCTCCCGGGCGAGCTGCTCCGGGGAGGCGTCCTCGCCGAGCAGCGCCCGCGCCTCCGCCTCGTTCGGCAGGAACACGTCGACGTGCTCCAGCAGCGCCGCGAACCTCATCCCGCGTGGCGCGAGTCGAACCCGCCCGAGTCCCAGGCGGTGTCGAAGAACGTGCGCGCGCCCGTCCGCCCGGGCGCGCCGCGAGCAACGCCCGCGTAGGCTCGCCCCGCAGCGACGGCGCGCAGAAGTAGTCGCACATCAGGAGGCTGTCGCAGTTGCTCGCGTCGGCCGGGATCTGCGCCGTGCCCCACACCGTGTTGACGCCGAGGAAGGTGAGGAACGAGCGATCGCGCCCCGGCGCCTCGCAGGCGACCGTCAGGCCGGTCGTCTCGCCGGGCACCATCGCGATGTCGGCTTCGATCGCGAAGCGCGCGAGGTCCGAGACGAGCCAGCGCCCGAGATCGTCCTCGGCGACGCAGCCGATCAGCCGAGAGCGGCGCCCGGTGGCCGCCAGCGCCAGCGCCGCGTTCGCGCCCGCCCCGCCGGCGCGGAAGCTCATCTCCTCCGCCAGCAGCGTCTGCCCCGGCGCCGGCAGTGCGTCGACCGGCGTCAGGACGACGTCGACCTGGACCCCGCCGATGATCGTGATCGCCGCGCTCACGCCGGTGCGATCTTCGTGTCCGGCTGCTGGCGGCTGAGCTCGCGCACCTCCAGCCCGAGCATCGCGGCCGCGTGCGCCACGGCGAGCTGCACCGGGACGATCTGCAGGATCGGTGCGGCCAGCTCGTCGCAGGGAGCGATCCTGATCACGTGCGCACCGAACGGCGCCGGCCCCTGCTCGGCGGTGACCACGCAGGCGGCCGCCCCGTACCCCGCCAGCGCGCCGCCCAGCTCGAGCTCGCGGGCCGCGCCGAACAGCAGGCACGCGAACCCCTCGCCGACCGGCTCCAGCGGACCATGGAGGTACTGCCGCGTCTCCTCGTGCGCCGCCGGCAGGTGCAGCGCCTCACGTCCGAGCAGCGCTGCCTCTCCGGCCGAGGCGAGCGCCGGCGCCGCGGCGACGACGTCGACCGTCGCCGCCGCGGCGAGCTGCGCGGCGAGCAGCTCGGCGCCGGCGCCGTGACGCTGCGATCGACTCCGCCGCGAGGTCCGCGACCGATGACCACTCGATCCGGCGCGGGCGGGTCGGCGATCTCCTCCGCGAGCATTCCGAGCGCCTGCAGGGAGGCGGTGTAGGAGAGCGTCGAGACCGGCGTGTCGGGCCGGCTGCTGAGCGGCAGCCAGTCGTGCGCGGCGTCCGCCAGCGGGCTCCCGCGGCGGGCGCCGAGCGCGTAGACGCGGCGCGTTGCCGAGCGCATCGAGCGCGTCCAGCACCTCGGTGCTCGCGCCCGACTGCGAGATCAGCACGTAGCTGTCGGCGAGGTCGCGCGAGGCTGTCGAGTTCCTGCGGCGCGACGGCGAACGCACGGCGGCCCGAGCGGCGCAGCATCCGCACCGCCGGGAGCAGGGCGTGCCAGCTCGCGCCGATGCCGCTGAACACGACGTGCCCGAGCGCAGCGGCTCGAGGTCGGTCGCGGCGAGCGCCTCGCGCATCCCCGCGGCGGCCTCGCGCAGGTTCTCGGGCTGGGCGAGCACGCCGTCGCGGAAGCTGAGGCTCATCCCTTCACCGCCCCCGCCGAGAGCCCGCCCACGATGTAACGCTGGAACGCGACCGCGATCAGCACCGGCGGCACCGCGGCGAGGATCCCGCCGGCCGCCTGCAGCCCGAAGTCGGTCGTGTAGCGGCCGGTGAACTCGGCGATCGCCACGGGGATCGTTTTCGACGCGTTCGTCGAGGTGAAGATCAGCGCGTAGAGGAACTCGTCCCAGGCGACGAGGAACGCGAACAGCGTCGTCGACAGCAGACCCGGACGCGCAAGCGGCAGGACGACGCGGAACATCGCTCCGATCCGCGTGCAGCCGTCGACGCGCGCGGCGTCCTCGAGCTCGCGCGGGATCGTCTGGAAGTAGTTGCCCATGATCCACAGCACGAACGGCGTGGCGAACGAGCAGTAGACGATGATCAGCCCGAGCCGGGTGTCGAGCAGGTGCAGTTTCACCATGATCAGGTACATCGGAATCACGAGTGCGATCGGCGGCACCATGTAGGTTGAGAGGAACAGCAGCAGCGCGGCGCGCGCGCCCCTGAAGCGCAGCCGCGCGAACGCGTACGCGCCGAACACGCCGACGGTCATCGAGATCGCGACCGTCGCGCCGGCGACGATCAGGCTGTTGACGAGCGCGGCGCGGAAGTTGGCGAAGATGTTTTCACCGCTCGAGGAGAAGATCTGTTCGTAGCGGCTGAAGGAGATGTGCGAGGGGATCCATTTCAGCGGGATCCGGAGCAGGTCGACCGGTGAGCTGACGCTGGCGATCAGCAGCCACGCGAACGGCGCGAGGAAGATCAGCGCGACCAGCACCGCGACCGCGTGGATGAGGATCCGGTAGCGACGCGATTCGGCCATCAGGCGGTCGCGTAGGTGTCGCTACGCAGCGCGCGGATGTAGAGCGCGGCGAGCACGAGGATGAACAGGACGATCAGGTAGGCGAGCGCCGAGCCGTACCCGAACAGCTCGTCGGAGAAGGCTCGCTGGTAGGTGTAGAAGGTGACGCTCTGAGTGCCGTTGGCCGGCCCCCCGTCGGTCATCACGTAGATGATGTCGAAGACCTTGAAGGCCTCGATCGTGCGCAGCACCAGCACGACGACGATCGCGGGGCGCAGCAGCGGCAGGGTGATGCGCAGGAACGCCTGGAACGGGCTGACGCCGTCGATCCGGGCCGCCTCGTAGAGGTCGCGGGGGATCGTCGTGAGCCCGGCCAGCAGGAAGAAGGCGACGAGTGAGGTGTTCTTCCAGACGTCCGCGAAGACAACGATGTTGAGCGCCTGGAACGGGGATGAGAACCAGGCTTTGTAGCTGCCGATCAGATGGAGCTGCGTCAGCGCGGCGTTGACGACCCCGTAGTTGGCGTCGAACATGTAGCGCCACAGCGCGCCGTTGACGATCGTCGGCAGCGCCCACGGGAGCACGACGATCGTGCGGAACAGCCAGCGCATCCGCAGCCGGGCGTTGAGCAGCAGCGCGATGCCGAGACCGAGCGTCAGCTCGAGCGCCGTCGAGAGAGCGGTGAAGTAGCCGGTGCGCTCGACCGACGACCAGAACTGCGAGCTCGACAGCGCTTTCGAGTAGTTGCCGAGGCCGACGCCGGGCCAGGCGTGTGGGAAGGGCGATTCGACCGCGTAGAACGAGGTGATCAGCGTCTTCACGATCGGGTAGATGACGATCCCGAAGACGACGACCACGCTCGGCACGAGCAGCGCCAGCGCGAACCGGGCTTCCCGCGTCCGCGCGCGCCAGCTGGTGCCGCCCCGGGCAGTGCCCGAGGCGGCTGTGACCGTGCTGCTCATCGCGCGTAACCGGATGCAGTCAGGCTGACTTGAAGGCCCCGGCCGCCGTGTTCAACGCGCTCTGCGCGCTCGCTTTGCCGAGCAGCGCGCGCTGGATCTGGACCTGCAGTTCCTGCGATGCGGCGTTGTAGTTGGTGACCTGCGGGCGCAGGATCATGTCCGGCAGCTGCGTCTTGGCGACCGACACGAGCTGTTCGCCCGCGGTCTTGACGACGGCCGGGTCGCTGTAGGAGGCGCTCCAGATCGGCAGCGAATCGGCGACGTAGGAGTTCTGGACCGGCTGGCTGGTGATGAACTTGACGAACTCCCAGGCCTCTTCCGGGTGCTGCGTGCCCGACGTGATCATCACCGGCTGACCGCCGTTGACGCCGGGGGCGACGGGCGCGGAGCCTTTCGGCGTGTGCATGATCGCGACGTCGGCCTTCGGCACTTTGCTCTTGTCGGGTCGGTCGCGCCGGCGAGCTGGAAGGTCCAGTTCCAGTTGACCGCCACCTGCTCGGCGGCGAACGCCTTCAGCACTTCTTCCTCGGCCGAGGTCGTCGAGGACGGGTTCGCCAGGCCCTTGTCGAGCAGCATCTTCATGAATTCGAGCGCTTCGACGCCGCCGCCGGTGTTGAAAGCCGGGCTGCCGGAGGAGTCGAGGAACTTGCCGCCGAACGCCCCGACGAGCGTCGCGTAGTCGCAGACCACGCACTCGGCCTGCTTCCAGCTCCCCATGTAGGGGTACTTCAGGACGCCGTGGGTCTTCAGCGCTTCGAGCGTCGAGACCATCCCGGTCAGCGTCGTCAGGTCGGACGTGGACTTGCCGGCCTTGGCGAGCATCGCGGTGTTCGCGTACAGGTACTTGGTGTCGAGGATCCACGGCATGCCGAAGTACTTGCCCTGGTACAGCGCCATCTGGATCGCGCCCGGGAAGATCTGGCTGATCGGGAGCGCCTGTACTTTCGAGGTCAGGTCCTGGACGATCCCCTTCGAGCCGAACTCGGCCGGCCAGATGCAGTCGCCGAGCACGACGTCGTACGTGCCCGCGGGCGCCGCCGCGACGATCTTGTCGTGCAACGCTTCGTAGGCGACGAGGGTGTTGTTGACCTTGATGTTCGGGTACTGCGCTTCGAAGGATTTGGTCATGCCTTCGAGATCGGAGGCGCTGTAACCGGCCTGCTGCTGGAAGAGGTTGTTGAGCGTGACCTTGCCGCCGGATTTCCCGCTCGAGCTGCTGCTGCTACCGCCGCAGGCGGTCATGTACAAGGCCGCGCCGGCTGCCGCGGAGCTGCTCAGAAAGCCCCGCCGCGTCAACGTACTCTGCTTCGCTGAGTCCATCGCCTCCAGTCCTCCTCGGCCGCGCCTGAAGGCCTGTCCGAGGAAGGAAAGGCCGCCCGGGCATTTGGTATGTTGCGTTACGAAATGTGAGCATATACCCCCGTTTGCCGGAGGGTCAACCTCACATTGAATTGGAAGAAGGGATAACTAATGAGGGTGCGGGGTGGCGAGAGCGGCTGACAGCGGCGCCGACGGCGACGGCGCCGGGACGACCGCTCGCTCGACCCTTCTCCGGGAGCTGAACGAGCAGGCGGTGCTCGAGACGATCTTCCGCGAGGGCCCGATCACGCAGGCCCGAACTCGCTGGACGCACCGGCCTGTCGCGCCCCGCCGTGTCCTCCGCGGTCCGGCGCCTCGAGCAGGCGGGCCTCGTCGGCGCCGCCGGCGCGCGCGACGGGCGCCGCGGGCGCAAGCCGATGTCCTACGTGGTCAGCGACCGCGCCGGGTTCGTGGTCGGCGTCGACGTCGGCGGCGCGAACGTGCGCGTCGTGCGCGGCGAACATCTTCGGTGAGACGATCTGCGAGAAGCGCGAGCCGACCGCCAAGGAGACGACGCGGAGCACCTCGACCCAGATCCTGGGGATGGTCGGCGACGTGATCGCGCGCGCGAGCGCGGGTCACGAGCGCCCGCTGGCGATCGGCATCTCGATCCCCGGCGTCGTCGACCAGGCGTCGAGCCGCGTCACCTCGCTCGCGTACAACCTCAGCGCGGGGGGCGATTTCGACTCGCTGTCGGTGATCGGCGAGCGCTTCGGCGTGCCGGTGCTGGTCGACAACAACGTCAACCTCGCGGCCGTCGGCGAGCGCTGGGCCGGGGTCGCGCGCGGCGTCTCGACGTTCGCGTTCGTCGGGATCGGCGCCGGCGTGGGGATGGGGATCGTGATCGACGACCAGCTGGTCCGCGGCGCCCACGGCGCGGCGGGGGAGATCGCCTACCTGCCCAGCGGCAGCGACCCGTTCGACGAGCGTCACCGCGTGCACGGAGGCTTCGAGGACGAAGTCGCCGCCAACGGGATCCTCGCCGCGTTCCGGGCGGCCGGCGGAGAGGAGCCGGAGGGCGGCGCACAGGCGGTGTTCGAGCAGGCGCTCGCCGGCGAGGAGCCCGCGCGCGGCGTCGTCGACGCGGTCGGCCGCCGGTTGGGGCTCGCGATCGCCACCGTCGGCGCGGTGATCGACCCGGAGCTCGTCGTGCTCGGCGGCGGGATCGGCTCGAACCCGGCGCTGGTCGCCCCGGTCCGCGCAGCGGTCGCGAACCTGCTGCCGGTGCCGCTCCGCGTGGAGACGAGCCGCCTCGGCGACAAGGCGGCGCTGTCCGGCGCCGTCGCGATCGCGCTCCGCCACGCTCGCGGCGAGGTCTTCTCATCCGGTCTCCGCAGCGCCGCGAAGGTGGCCTAGGCGCGGATGGCCGAGATCGTCTGCCGCGGGATCGGCAAGCGCTTCCCCGACGGGACGGTCGCGGTGCGCGACTTCGATCTCGAGATCGCCGACGGGGAGTTCCTGATCCTCGTCGGTCCCTCGGGCTGCGGCAAGACGACGCTGCTGCGGATGCTCGCCGGACTCGAGGACATCAGCGAGGGCGAGCTGCTGATCGACGGCGTGCTCGCCAACGACCTGCAGCCGCGCCAGCGCGACGTCGCGATGGTCTTCCAGAGCTACGCGCTGTACCCGCACATGTCGGTCGAGAAGAACATCGGCTTTGCGCTGCGGCGCGCGAAACTGCCGAAGGAGCGAGGTGCGCCGGCGCGTGCAGGACGCCGCGCAGATGCTCGGTATCGAGCAGCTGCTCGCCCGCAAGCCCGGGCAGCTCTCCGGCGGGCAGCGCCAGCGCGTGGCGATGGGCCGGGCGATCGTGCGCGAGCCGAAGGCGTTCCTGATGGACGAGCCGCTGTCGAACCTCGACGCGAAGCTGCGGGTGCAGATGCGCGCGGAGATCACCCGCATCCAGCGGCGGGTCGCGGCGACGACCGTCTACGTCACACACGACCAGACCGAGGCGATGACGCTCGGCGACCGCATCGTCGTGATGCGCGACGGCTTGATCCAGCAGCGCGGGACGCCGGACGAGCTCTACTCGCACCCGCGCAACGTGTTCGTCGCCGGCTTCATCGGCGCGCCGTCGATGAACCTGCTGGAGGCGACGGTCACGCCGGAGGCGCTGCGCACCCGGCTCGCGGAGATCCCGCTGACGCCCGAGCTGCGCGCGAAGCTCGGCGATCACGAGGGCGAGGTGATCGTCGGCATCCGCCCGGAGGACTTCGAGGACGCGGAGATCGTCGGCTCGCACCGCCGCGGCCACACGATCACCGCGCTCGTCGACGTGCTCGAGCCGACGGGCGCGGACCTGTACGCCCACGTCGCGCTGAACGGGTCGCGGCCCGCGGCTCCGGCGGAGGGGGGCTCGCCGCTCAGCGAGGACGTGATCGCGCGCCTCGACGCGTCGAGCCGCCTGCGCGAAGGGAGTGAGGCGCGGCTGTGGCTCGACACCTCCCGGCTCCACCTGTTCGACCCGGCGAGCGGCGAGCGGCTGCAGACCAGGGACTGAGCGCTTGCTCGCGATCCTCGGCGGCTTCGGGGCGGCGGTCGCCTGGGCGGCGTCGACGCTCTGCTCCTCGCGCGCGAGCCGGATCGTCGACCCCGCCTCGGTCGTCGCCTGGGTCTCGCTCGTCGGCCTCGCGCTGATCGCGCCGTTCGTGATCGCCGAAGGCGTCCCCGCCCACCTCGACGGGAGCCAGGCCGGCTGGCTTGCCGTGGCGGGCGCAGGCAACATCGCGGGCCTGCTCGTCGCGTACCTCGCCTACCGGAGCGGGGCCGTGCTGCTGATCGCGCCGTTGATCGCGACCGAGGGGGCGATCGCCGCCCTGATCGCGATCGCGACGGGGGAAGCGCTCGGCGCCGGCAGCGCCGCGGCGCTTGCGGTGGTCGCCGTCGGCGTATCGCTGGCCGCGATGCCGCCGCGGGCCGGCTCCGCGAAGGTAGTGGCACATGAGCCGCGGGTGCTTGCGCTCGCCGGCACGGCGGCCGCCTGCTTCGGGCTCAGTCTGTACGCGACCGGCCACGTCAGCTCGGGCCTGCCGATCGCCTGGCTGGTGCTGCCCGCGAGGGCAGTCGGCGCGGCGACGGTCGCGATTCCGCTGCTGGCGGCGCGGAGGCTGCGGCTGACCGCCGGATGCGGCGCCTCTCGTCGCGGCGGCGGGCCTCTGCGAGGTCCTCGGGATCGCCTCCTACTCGCTCGGCGCGCGCCACGGCATCGCCGTCGCGGCCGTCGTCGCCTGCCAGTTCGCAGCGATCGCTGCGCTGATCGCGTTCGCCCTGTTCGGCGAGCGCCTCGGCCGATTGCAGATCGCGGGCGTGATCGTGCTGCTCGCCGGCGTGAGCCTGCTCAGCGCTGTTCGCGGCTGAGCAGCGGCCCGTACCCGACGTACCCGGCGCCTTCGCGCCCGCGGACCCGCGTATCCGCCGGCGGCTCGCGGCTGCGCGGGCGCGACGTGCCCGTGCGGCGCTCGGAGGGGGACTTGACAAATCCCCTATCGCGATATATCGTGATAGCTACAGATAGTTCACGATAGGAGAAACAAAATGCACAGGTATTCATCAGAGACACATGGCGGAGGTCCCGGCAGGGGCCGTCACCGCCGACACGGGTTCGGACCCGGTGGGCACCCGTTCTTCGCGGAGTTCGGCCCCGGCCGCGGTCCGCGGGGCCGCGGGCGCAAGGCCCGCCGCGGCGACATCCGCACGGCGGCGCTGCTGCTGCTGGCGGAGGAGCCGCGCAACGGCTACCAGATCATGCAGGAGGTCCAGGAGCGCAGCGACGGCGCGTGGAACCCGAGCCCCGGCTCGGTCTACCCGGCGCTCTCGCAGCTCGAGGACGAGGGCCTGATCGCGGTCGGGCAGGGAGAGGGCGGCAAGGTCTTCGCGCTCACCGACGCGGGGCGCAAGCTCGTCGCCGAGCGCGACACCTCACGCCCGGCCCCCTGGGAGCAGATGAGCGACGAGTTCAGCGACGGCGCCCGCGAGCTGGGCAAGCTGATGCGGGAGGTCGCGTTCGCGTTCGCGCAGGTGATGCGCACCGGCAGCGAGGAGCAGGTCACCAAGGCCCGCGACGTTCTCGCAACGGCTCGGCGCGACCTCTACACGATCCTCGCCGAGGGCGGCGAGGGTGACGCTACGGTGGGCGAGGACTCCTGACCCGCCGATGCACACCACCGTTCCCGCAGTCTCCGTCCTCGACCTCGTCAAGAACTACGGCGAGGTCGAGGCCGTGCGCGGGATCGAGTTCGAGGTCAGCGCCGGTGAGATCTTCGGCTTCCTCGGCCCGAACGGGGCGGGGAAGTCGACGACGATCAACATGCTCTGCACGCTCGTGCGCCCGAGCGGCGGCGAGGCGCGGGTCGCCGGCCACGACGTCGTGACCGAACGCGACGAGGTGCGCCGCAACATCGGGCTCGTGTTCCAGGACACGACCCTCGACAGCTACCTGACGGCGGAGCAGAACCTGCGGCTCCACGCCGAGCTCTACGGCGTGCCGCGCGAAGCGGTGCGGCCGCGCATGGAGCAGGTGATGGAGATGGTCGGGCTGTGGGAGCGGCGCGGCAGCCTCGTCGGAACGTTCTCGGGCGGCATGAAGCGCCGCCTCGAGATCGCGCGTGGCCTGCTGCACTCGCCGCGCGTCCTGTTCCTCGACGAGCCGACCGTCGGCCTCGACCCGCAGACGCGCAGCTCGATCTGGAGCTACATCCGCGAGCTGAAGGCGCGCGAGGACATCACGATCTTCATGACGACCCACTACATGGACGAGGCCGAGTACTGCGATCGCATCGCGATCATGGACCAGGGCCGGATCATCGTGCTCGACACCCCGGAGGCGCTGAAGGCCAGCGTCGGCCAGGACCGGATCCAGATCCACACCGACGACGACGAGGCCGCGATCGCCGAGCTGGCGGAGCGGTTCGAGGTCGAGGCGAAGGTGCTCGAGGGGCTGGTGACGTTCGGCGTCGGAGAGGGGGAGCAGTTCGTGCCGCGCCTGTTCGCGCAGCTCGAGGTGCCGATCCGCTCGGTCAACGTCTCGCGCCCGTCGCTGGACGACGTGTTCATGTCCTACACGGGCACGACGATCCGCGACGCCGAGTCCGGCGCCTCCGACCAGCGCCGTAAAACCGCGAGGATGATGAGCCGGTGACCCCCGAGCCCGCAAGCAGCCCGGCGGCGACCGGGACGGCGGAGCCCCGCCCGGCGCGGACGGCTCCTCCCGTCGGCGTTCGCGTTCCCGCCCGCAGCTTCGGGGGAGAGCTGCGTGCGATCAGGGTCGTCTGGAAGCGCGAGCTGATCCGCTTCAGCCGCGACCGGCTGCGCATCATCACCTCGCTCGTCCAGCCGTTCCTGTTCCTGTTCGTGCTCGGCACCGGGCTCTCGAAACTCGCCTCCGCCGGCACCCACGGCGTCAACTTCAAAACCTTCGTGTACCCCGGGGTGCTGTGCCTCGCGGTGCTGTTCACCGCGATGTTCTCCGCGGCCTCGCTCGTCTGGGACCGGGAGTTCGGGTTCCTGCGCGAGATGATGGTCGCGCCGGTGCGGCGCAGCTCGCTGGTGCTCGGCAAGTGCCTGGGCGGCGCGACGGTGGCCGGCTTCCAGGGCGTGATCGTGCTGTGCCTGGCCGGGCTCGTGAAAGTGCCCTACGCGCCGGGCCTACTCGCGTCGGTATTCGCGATCCAGCTGCTGCTCGCCTTCGCGATCACGTCGTTCGGAGTGATGTTCGCGGCGCGGATCGAGCAGATGCAGTCGTTCATGGCGCTGATGCAGATGGTGATGATGCCGATGTACTTCCTCTCGGGCGCGCTGTTCCCGGTCGCCGGCCTGCCGCGCTGGCTCGAGATCCTCAACCGCATCGATCCGTTGACCTACGCCGTCGACCCGATCCGGCGGGTGGTCTTCTCGCACCTCTCGATCCCCGCCTCGGCTCGCCGCGCGCTCGACCCGGGTGTGACCTGGTGGGGGTGGCACGTCCCGAGCGTGGTGGAGGCGGGAGTGATCGCGGTGCTGGGGGCGATCATGCTCGCGATCGCGATCTTTCAGTTCAGTAGGGCCGAGTAAGCGCTGCGCGGCTCGCCTGCGCGCGAGCTCGCCGCGGGTGCGGGGGTTGGGTGTGGATGCGTGGGCCCGGGTGGCGGCGTGCCTCGGGTCGGGTTGCGCGGTGCGTGGTTTCGGGATGGGTGCGCGGTGAGCCCGAGCCGACCGGGCGCTTGGCTTCGGGTTCGGCGGCTGGATGAAAGCGACTAGTTCGCCGACGCGCTGCGCTCGCGCTCCGGCAGCGCGTTCGCGGCGACCCCGAGCAGCGGGTCCATGCTGTCGGCCTCGGTCGAGCTCTCGGCGAGGCGCACGCTCTCGCGCAGCTCCTCCATGTTCGAGAGCGCCCGGCGTTCGGTCAGCGGCTGCAGCAGCCCGCGCAGGTAGAGCATCGGCCCGACCCAGCGAGGCGCCCAGACCCGTGCGGAGCGCCCGCCGACGCCGCGCTCGATCGCATCGATCGCGGTCGACAGCGGCGCCGGGTTCACGAGGAAGCCCGGAAGCCGCTCGGACATGCGCCGCGCGGACGGCAGCGCGAACCCGGCTTTGACGAGGTCGGTGTCGAGGAACCCGAAGTACGCGCAGCCGACCGCGGCGCCATGCGCGGCGAGCTCGATCCGCAGCGCGTCGCTGAACGCCTCGACCCCCGCCTTGGCCGTCGTGTACGGCCCCATCATCGGCGTGTGCGTGATCGCCGAGAGCGAGGCGATGTTGAGGATGTAGCCGCGGCTGCGGATGATCTCGGCGGCGACCGCCCGATCGGTCCGCCACACGCCGAGCAGGTTGACCGCGAGCGTGCGCTCGACCTGCTCGACCGGCGCCGTCGCGAGCGTGCCGGTGTAGGAGACGCCCGCGTTCGCCACGGCAACGTCGATCCCGCCGAAGCGCTCGACCGTCTGCGCGACGCAGGCTTCGAGCGCGGCGAGCTCGGTGACGTCCGCCTCGAGCGCGATCGCGCGCTCGCCGAGCGCCGCCGCGTTCGCCTGCAGCCGCTCCGGCTCGAGGCCGACGAGCGCGACGTTCGCGCCGCGGGCGTGGAGGCGCTCAGCGGTCGCGGCCCCGATGCCGCGCGCCGCCCCCGTGATGAAGGCCGTCCTTCCGCGCATGTCCAATGCCGCCATCGCGCGCAGGAGTGTACGCCTCGTGTAGGGTCGCCGGATGGGCGGAATCGACCCGACCTCCTCCGCGCTCGACCTCGCCGCCGCGCTGCGCGACCGGGAGCTCTCGGCGGTCGAGCTGCTCGACGCCTGCCTCGCCGCGGTCGACGAGCGCAACCCTCAGCTGAACGCCGTCACCTGGCGCAACGACGGTGAGGCCCGCGCCGCCGCGGAGGCCGCCGATCGCCGACTCGCGGAGGGCGGCGAGACGCCCCCGTTCCTCGGCGTGCCGTTGCCGATCAAGGACCTCACGCCGGTCGCCGGCTGGCCGGTGACGTTCGGCTCGCGCGGCGCCCCCGAGGGGCCGAGCGAGGAGTCCGAGCTGGTCGTCGACGCGCTCGCGGCGGCCGGGTTCGTGCTCTGTGGCCGCACGAACACCCCCGAGTTCGGCGTGATCACCGCGGCCGAGAACCTGCGTTTCGGCGCGAGCCGCAACCCGTGGGACCCCGAGCGCACACCGGGAGGTTCCAGCGGCGGCGCCGCCGCGTCGGTCGCCGGCGGCATGTTCCCCGTCGCGCATGCGAACGACGGCGGCGGATCGATCCGGATCCCCGCCTCCTACTGCGGGCTGGTCGGCTTCAAGCCGAGCAGGGGGCGTGTGCCCCGGCTCGCGCAGAGCTGGCTCGGCGCCGTCGTCGAGGGCGTCGTGTGTCGCACCGTCGCCGAGTCGGCGGTCGTGCTCGACGCGATCAGCGGGCCCGATCACGACGCCTGGTACAACGCGCCCGCACCCGAGCGCGCGTTCGCCCAGGAGGCCGAGTCGGCGCAGCCCGGCTCCCTGCGGGTCGGGCTGATGGCGCAGGCGCCGCTGGGGATGCCGACCGACGAGTCGTGCGTCGCCGCTGCGCGCGGGGCGGCCTCGCTGCTCGAGGGCCTCGGCCACGCGGTCGAGGAGGTCGAGGTGCCGACGATCTCCGAGGAGATGGTGCCGCCGTTCATCGCGCTGACGCAGGGCGGCCTCGGCGACTACGAGGGCGTCGACTGGGATGCGACCGAGCCCCACATCCGCCATCAGCGCAAGCTCGCGAGCGAAACGGGCGCCTACGACTACGTGCTCGCCGCCCGCACGCTCGAGCTGCTCAGCCGCCGCGAGGTCGCGCGCTGGGGCCGCGAGTTCGACGTGCTCCTGACGCCGACCTCCGCGATCCTGCCGCCGCGCGCGGGCGCGACCCTCGAGGCGCAGCACGCGGCGCCGGACCAGCCGGTGCTCGACGTCGTCGCGAGCGTCGCCTTCACCGCCTTCGGGAACGTCACCGGGCTGCCCGGTGTCTCGCTGCCGCTGCACTGGACCGATCAGGACGTCCCCGTCGGCGTGCAGCTGCTCGCCGGCCCCTGGGAGGACGGCCGGCTGCTCGCGCTCGCCGCGCAGCTGGAAGCCGCATCGCCGTGGGCCGAGCGGCGCCCGGCGATGCTCGCCGCGGTCTGAGCGCGCGCTCGCCCAGCCGGGTCTAGGATTCGGCCATGGCCGAGAAGCGTCCGAACGTCTGCATCATCGGCGCGGGGGTGAGCGGCCTGACGGCGTGCAAGGCGCTCGACGACTTCGGCGTGCCCTACACCTGCTACGAGGCCTCCGACGACGTCGGCGGCAACTGGTACTTCCAGAACCCGAACAGGCAGTCCTCGGCGTACCGCTCGCTGCACATCGACATCTCGAAGCCGTCGATCTCGTTCCGCGACTTCCCGATGCCCGACCGCTACCCGGACTACCCGCACCACTCCCACATCTTCGAGTGGCTGCGCGACTACGCGGAGGCCTTCGACCTGCGGCGCAAGATCCGCTTCAACACGCGCGTCACACGCGCCGAGCGTGGAGCCGCCGGCGGCTGGGAGATCACGCTCGAGGACGGCTCGAGCGAGCGCTTCGACGCGCTGCTCGTCTGCAACGGCCATCACTGGAGCCCGCGCCTGCCGTCCTTCCCCGGAAGCTTCGACGGCCCCGAGATCCACTCCCACGACTACATCGACCCGGGCGATCCGCTCGACCTCAAAGGCAAGCGGGTGCTGGTCGTCGGGATCGGCAACAGTGCCGTCGACATCGTCTCCGAGCTCGGGCGCAAGACGATGTGCGAGGTCGTGTTCCTCTCGACGCGCTCGGGCGCGTACGTCGTGCCGAAGTACCTGTTCGGCGTGCCCGCGGACCAGATCGTGAAGGCGAACCCGCTGGTGCCCGCGAAGCTGCAGCGTCGCATGGCGCGGCTGTTGCCGCGGATCTTCTCCGGGCGGATGGAGGACTTCGGGCTGCCGACCCCCAACCACAACTTCCTCGATGCGCACCCGACGGTCTCGAGCGAGCTGCTCGGCCGCCTCGGCGCGGGCGACGCGGTCGCGAAGGGCGACGTCGCCGAGCTGCTCGGCGACTCCGTGCGGTTCGCGGACGGCAGCGTCGAGCCGGTCGACGCGATCATCTACGCGACGGGTTACAACATCAGCTTCCCGTTCTTCGACGAGGACTTCATCAGCGCCCCGGACAACGTGCTGCCGCTCTACAAGCGGATGCTCAAACCTGGCGTCGACGACCTCGCGTTCATCGGGCTCGGCCAGCCGATCCCGACGATCTTCCCGTTCTCCGAGCTGCAGTCGAAGCTCGCCGCGCGCTGGCTGAGCGGCGACTGGGCGCCGCCCCCGCCCGCGGAGATGGAGCGCGAGATCGTCAGCGACGAGGCGTTCCACACCGCCCACTTCGTCGCCAAGCCGCGCCACACGATGCAGCTCGAGTGGTACTCCTACAAGCGGGAGCTGGAACGGCGCTCGATCCCCGCCGGCCAGGCTCGGGCGCGCAGCGGCGCGCCCACCGGCGCGGCGCTCGCGGGCCGCGCGACGGAGTACGCCGGGACGGAGGCGGCGGTGGCCGGGAGATGAGCGCCGTCGAGTTCTCGAGCGGCGGCGAGCGGATCGCCGCGCTCCACCTCGCGGGCGAGCAAGGCGTGCTCGCGGGCGACGACGGCCGCCGTCCCTGCGTGGTGCTCGCCCACGGCTTCGCGGGCACCGTCGACTCGGGCCTCGTCCCATACGCCGAGCGGTTCGCCTCGGCGGGGCTCGACGCGCTCGCCTTCGACTACCGGCACTTCGGCCTCAGCGGCGGAGAGCCGCGCCAGCTCGTGTCGGTCCCGCATCAGCTCGAGGACTACGCGGCGGCGATCGCCTTCGCGCGGACGCTGCCCGGCGTCGACCCCGACCGGATCGCGCTGTGGGGGACGTCGTTCTCCGGCGGCCACGTGCTCGCCGCGGCGGTCGCCGACGGGCGCGTCGCCGCGGTCGTCTCGCAGACGCCGGCGATGGACGGACGCGCGACGCTGCTGCACGCGCTCCGCTACGCCGGCGTGGGCACGCTGCTGCGCTTCACGATCGCGGGCATCCGCGACCAGCTGGCAGCGCTGCAGGGCCGGCCGCCGGTGATGCTTCCCGTCGTCGGGCCGCCCGGCACGCTGGCGGCGATGAGCACGCCCGACGCCGAGCCCGGCTACCGAGCGATCGCGGGACCGACCTGGCGCAACGAGTTCGCCGCTCGCTACGCGCTCACGGCGGCCCTGTACCGCCCGGGCACGGAGGCGGACCGGCTGCCGTGCCCGATCCTCGTACAGGTCGCCGACCGCGACGGGGTCGCGCCGCCGTCTGCGGCGCGGGACGCCGCCTGGCTGGCGACGGGCCGCGGCGAGGTGAGGAACTACCCGCTCGGCCACTTCGACGTGTACACCGGTGAGCCGTTCGAGCAGTGCGTCTCCGACCAGCTCCACTTCCTGCGCCGGCACCTGTCTCCGCGCGCCGTGGCCGCCACCGCCGCAGCGGCCTGAGCGGGGCCGAGTTCGCATCTGTCCCCGCAGGACAAGCGCGATCCGGTCGCGCCCACGCGCTTTTTGTCCTGCGGGGATAACTTTAACCCGGCACGAACGGCGGATGACAATTCGCAATGAGAAAGGGTTGACGCGGCGGAACACGGGCGGTTAGGTTTGCGCGAAACGCCCGAGGGGGAGCCCGCCGTCAGGCAAAGGGGGCTCCGGGGCCCATATCGAGGGAGAGAGGGGTTCACATGGGGAAAGTGACTCGCGTGGTCTGCGTTGCCGTGTTCGCGGCTGCGCTGCTGATCCCGGCGGCGTCTGCTGCCGCCTCGCAGTACGCAGCGCTCGGTGACTCGTATTCGTCCGGGGTCGGGACGCGCGTGTTCTATGAAGAATCGGGTGAATGCGATCGCAGTCCGGACGCGTATCCGCCGAAGATCGCCTCGAAACACAGCTACACGCTGAACTTCGAAGCGTGCAGCGGCGCGAAGACCCCCGAAGTGATCGAAAAACAGCTCGGGAAACTGACGAGCTCGACCGCGCTGGTGACGATCTCGATCGGCGGCAACGACGCGGGGTTCAGCAACGTGATGCTGAACTGCGCGCTGTACTACTTCACCTGCGGCAGCGCGATCAGCGAAGCGGACGAATACATCGCGAAAACGCTGCCGGGCAAGCTCGAAACGACCTACAAAGACATCAGGGCGAAGGCGACCACGGCCGAGGTGATCGTGCTCGGCTACCCGAAGCTGTTCACCAAAGAAGGAACGACGTGCAACGTCAACTTCCTGACATCGGGCAACGAGAAGAAAATCAACGAATCGGCTGAAAAAATCGACGCCGTGATCAAGGCGCGGGCCGAAGCCTTGAAATTCAAGTTCGTCAACCCGACGAGCGCGTTCGAATCGCACGAGGTGTGCGCGAAAGAAGAATGGCTGAACGGACAGTCCAACCCGCTGTCGGAAAGCTACCACCCCAACGTCAAAGGCCAGGAAGAGTTCACCACGCTGATGAACGCCGCGATCTAGGACGTTGCCGTCGGTCCGGGAGACGCTCCGGCGTCTCCCGGACGCGCCGGCGACGCACGATGTGAGGACTCCGTAGGCACCCTGTCGGAGATCGGAGTCAGCACAGGCCGGAGGCGCGCGCGACGCCGGACGCTCGAGAGCCGTCCGCGGGGCTGGAGCCGCGGAGGGCGCCCCGATCGGGTGAAGGCGTGCGGGACGTGCTCGAGGCAGACCCGCGCCGGCTGGGGCGCGGGCGGAGCGCAAGGGGCCGTCGGGCGGGAGAGGGCGCCCGACGGCTCCGCGCATGGTCCCGCCGGCGCGGCTTGCGCGCCGGTGCGTGAGCCGCGCTGAGACCGGCTCGCCGGCCTCGAACATCGCCACGAGCCGGTCGCGGCAGTAGGGCCACTGGCGGCGGTTGCGCCCGCCGCCGGGGTGCAGCGTGTCGAGCAGCGCGAGCCCGCGCATCGTCGCCGCGGCCATCTCGATCAGACGGTCGAAGCCCGGGCGCTCGGCGAGCTCGCCGAAGACGGTCCGCGAGAGGCGCAGGGTCTGACGATCGAGGTCGCGCTCGACGGGCTCGAGCCGCTTGCGCAGGTCCTCGTCGGTGCGGGCGTGGGTCCACAGGTCGAGCGCGGCCTGGTAGAGCGGGCTCGCGTAGCCCGACCACAGCAGGTCGAGGCCCGCGGCGAGCCGCTCGGGTCCCGACGGCAGCTTCGCCGCCGCCTCGAGCAGGTGCTCTCCGCGGCGGTCGGCGAGGTGCTCCATCGCCGCCGCGAGCAGCGCCTGGCGCGTCTGGAAGTGATGCAGGTGCGCGCCGCGGGAGAGGCCGGCGCGCTCGCACACACGGCTGGTCGTGGTGTTCGCGTAGCCGTCCTCTACGAGGCAGCCGATCGCGGCGTCGAGCAGCGCCTCGCGGGTCGCCGCGCTGCGCTCGGCCTGGCTGCGCCGGGCGGGTCGTTGCTTGGCTGCGGTCTCCATCGTTCCGAACCTAATCATATTTGCGTTCATGCATGAACGTTTGTGGTAGCGTCCCGGGCGCATTTTCACCCGAGACCTGTCCGTCTCCCGGGAGCCGGGGACAGCGGGCGGGCACGACAGCAGGAGGACCACTGATGGCAGCCGCAGAGGCGCTGGTGTTCGACGCGATTCGGACGCCGCGGGGCAAGGGCAAGTTCAACGGGTCGCTGCACGGCACGAAGCCCGTCGACCTCGTCGTGGGCCTCATGCACGAGACGCTCTCCCGCAACGAGAAACTGGACCCGAAGCGGGTCGACGACGTGGTCCTCGGCTGCGTCTCCCCGGTCGGCGACCAGGGCGCGGACATCGCCAAGACCGCCGCGATCAAGGCTGGGCTGCCCGACACCGTCGCCGGCGTGCAGGTGAACCGCTTCTGCGCGTCGGGCCTGGAGGCGGTCAACATCGCCGCACAGAAGGTCGCGTCGGGCTGGGAGGACCTCGTGTTCGCCGGCGGCGTCGAGTCGATGTCGCGGGTCCCGATGGGCTCGGACGGCGGCGCCTGGGCGATGGACCCCGAGACGAACTACGACACGTCGTTCATCCCGCAGGGCGTCAGCGCCGACCTGATCGCGACGATCGAGGAGTTCTCGCGCGAGGACGTCGACGCCTACGCGACACAGTCCCAGGAACGCGCCTGGAACGCCCAGCAGGAGGGCCGCTTCGCGAACACCGTGATCCCGGTCAAGGATCTCAACGACAACGTCGTGCTCGACCACGACGAGTTCATCCGCCCCGGCACCACGGTCGAGACGCTCGGCGGTCTGAAGCCGTCCTTCCAGGCGATCGGCGAGATGGGCGGGTTCGACGCGGTCGCCCTGCAGAAGTACCACTGGGTCGAGAAGATCGAGCACGTCCACACCCCGGGCAACTCGTCGGGCATCGTCGACGGCGCCTCGCTGCTGACGATCGGCAACGAGAAGACCGGCGAGCAGCTCGGCATGAAGCCGAAGGCGCGGATCCTCGCGACGGCGTTGTCGGGCGCGGACCCGACGATCATGCTGACCGGCCCCGCGCCGGCCAGTCGCAAGGCGCTCGAGAAGGCCGGCCTGACGGTCGACGACCTCGACCTCGTCGAGATCAACGAGGCGTTCGCGGCGGTCGTGCTGCGGTTCGTCAAGGATCTCGGCCTCGACATGGAGAAAGTGAACGTCAACGGCGGCGCGATCGCGATGGGGCACCCGCTCGGCGCGACCGGCGGGATGATCCTCGGCACGCTGATCGAGGAGCTCCACCGCACCGGTGGCCGCTACGGGCTGGCGACGCTCTGCGTCGGCGGCGGCATGGGAATCGCGACCGTCGTGGAGGCGATCTAGTCATGGCAGACACGATCAAATGGGAGCAGGACGACGACGGCATCGTCGTCCTCACGCTCGACGACCCGAACCAGTCGGCGAACACGATGAACCGCGACTACGCGGAGTCGATGGCCGCGACGGTCGACCGCCTCGAGGCGGAGAAGGACTCGATCACGGGCGTCGTCATCACCTCGGCGAAGAAGACCTTCTTCGCCGGCGGCGACCTCAACGACCTGCGTGCGGCGGGCAAGGACGACGCGCCCGCGATCGCCGAGATGGTGCGCGGCGGCAAGGCCCAGCTGCGGCGCTTGGAGACGCTCGGCAAGCCGGTCGTCGTGGCGATCAACGGCGCCGCGCTCGGCGGCGGCCTGGAGATCTGCCTGGCGTGCCATCACCGTGTCGCGCTCGATGACCCGAAGGTCAAGCTCGGCTTCCCCGAGGTCAAGCTCGGGCTGCTGCCGGGCGCCGGCGGCGTCGTGCGGAGCGTGCGGATGTTCGGGATCGTCGATGCGCTGATGAACCTGCTGATGCAGGGTCAGGAACACCGTCCGGCGAAGGCGAAGGAGATGGGCCTCGTCGACGAGCTCGTCAGCACCCGCGAGGAGCTCGTGCCCGCGGCGAAGGCGTGGATCAAGGCGCAGCCGGCCGATGAGCCGACCGTGCAGCCGTGGGACGTGAAGGGCTACAAGATCCCCGGCGGGACCCCGTCGAACCCGAAGCTCGCGCAGAACCTGCCGGCGTTCCCGGCGAACCTGCGCAAGCAGCTGAAGGGCGCGAACTACCCGGCCCCGCACCACATCATGGCGGCGGCGGTCGAGGGCGCGCAGGTCGACTTCGACACCGCGATCGAGATCGAGGGGCGCTACTTCGTCGACCTCGTCACGAGCCAGGTCGCGAAGAACATGATCCAGGCGTTCTTCTTCGACCTGCAGCGGGTCAACGGCGACCGCGACCGCCCGGCCGGCATCGAGCCGTACCGGGCGAAGAAGATCGTCGTGCTCGGCGCCGGGATGATGGGCGCCGCGATCGCGTACGTGAGCGCGAAAGCGGGGATCGAGGTCGTGCTCAAGGACGTCTCGCAGGAGGCTGCCGACCGCGGCAAGGCCTACTCGGCCGGGCTGCTGGAGAAGGCGGTCTCGCGCGGGCGCTCCACGCAGGAGCAGGCGGACGAGCTGCTCGCCCGGATCACGCGCGACCGACGACGCCGCCGCGGCGGAGGGCGCCGATCTGGTGATCGAGGCGGTGTTCGAGGACCCGGGCGTGAAGGCGCAGGTGATGGCCGAGATCGAGCCGCACCTCGCCGAGAACGCGCTGCTCGCCTCGAACACCTCGACGCTGCCGATCACGGGCCTCGCCGAGAACGTGACGCGGCCGGAGGAGTTCATCGGCCTGCACTTCTTCTCGCCGGTGGACAAGATGCCGCTGCTCGAGATCATCAAGGGCGAGCGGACCAGCGAGGAGACGCTCTACCGGGCGCTCGACCTCGCGAAGCAGATCAAGAAGACTCCGATCGTCGTCAACGACAGCCGCGGGTTCTTCACGAGCCGGGTGATCGGGACGTTCATCAACGAGGGCGTCGGCATGCTGCTCGAGGGCATCCCGGCGGCATCGATCGAGCAGGCGTCGAACCAGGCGGGCTACCCGGCTCCGGTGCTGCAGCTCTCGGACGAGCTGAACCTGAAGCTGCAGAAGAAAATCAGGGACGCGACGAAGGCGGCGGTCGAGGCCGACGGGGGGACCTTCGAGGACCGGCCGTCCTCGCAGGTGATCGACCGCATGCTCGAGGCGGGTCGCCCCGGCAAGCTCGAGGGCGCCGGCTACTACGAGTACCAGGACGGGAAGCGCACGGGACTGTGGAAAGGGCTCAAAGAGCTGTTCCCGGAGACGGACGACCCGGCCTCGATCTCGCTGAAGGACCTCGAGGAGCGGATGCTGTTCGCCGAGGCGATCGAGACGGTCAAGTGCGTCGACGAGGGCGTGATCGAGTCGGTCGCCGACGCGAACATCGGCTCGATCTTCGGGATCGGGTTCCCCGGCTGGTCGGGCGGGGTGCTGCAGTACATCAACGGCTACGAGGGCGGCGTCGCCGGCTTCGTGGCCCGCGCACGGGAGCTCGCCGAGCGGTACGGCGAGCGCTTCGAGCCGCCGGCATCGCTGGTCGAGAAGGCGGAGCGCGGCGAGATCTACAGCGACGAAGGGGTGCTCGCCTCGGCGTAGGGGCGGGGCCGATCGATCCGGTGCGGCCTCGCGGCCGCACCGGTGTGGAGTCGGAGTGACGGACGGCGTCGGCGGGCCCCCGAGCATCGTTAGAGTCGGGCGCGGTGAACGCTGCCCGCCGGGAGCTGCTGCACGAGCTGGAGGCGCACGGACGCGAGCACGACGGCGCCCTGGCCGATCGCAGGGAGCGGCTGCGCAACGTCGAGCCGGAGACCGCGGCGGCGATCGCGGTGCTCGTGAGGGCGCTCGGCGCTCGGCGCCTGCTGGAGCTGGGGACCTCCAACGGGTACTCGACGATCTGGCTCGGCGACGCCGCCGAGCAGCTGGGCGGACGCGTGCTGAGCGTCGACCTCGATCCGGGCCGCGGCGCGCAGGCGGCCGACAACATCGCGCGCGCCGGGCTGGAGGGCGTGGTCGAGCTGCGGCTCGAAGACGCGGGGGCGACGCTGGCGGGGCTCGGCGCGAACTCCGCCGATGTGATCTTCCTCGACGCCGAACGCCCGGAGTACCCGTCGTACTGGCCGGACCTGGTGCGGGTGCTCGCGCACCCCGGGCTGCTGATCGTCGACAACGCGATCTCCCACGAGCAGGAGATGCGCCCCCTCCGCGAGCTCGCGGAGGGGGATCGGCGGGTGGTGAGCGCGGTCGTCCCGGTCGGCGCGGGGGTGCTGCTCGTGGCCCTGGTCGGGTGACACGACCGCGCGCCTCGCGCTCGGCCGCCGGCGCGAGCTGCCCGGCGCGGCGTCTCAGCCTGTGCCGCCGCGAGCGGACCGGCCGTAACGCCCGCTCCGGCCGGCCCGGTCGCCGCCTCCGTCGCTAGCGGGCGGCGCGCAGCTCCCGCCGCCGGCCCGGCGCGGCGGCCAGCGTCGTCAGCGCGCCGAGCATCCCGAGCGCGACGGTCGCGACCGACTCGCTGACGAGGGCGGTCGTGATCGGCGGCCCCGAGCTGACCTCCATGAAGCCGAACAGGGGCACCTGCTCGCTGGTCAGCAGGAACGCGATCGACGTCGCCGCCATCGCGGCGCCCGTGAGCGCGAGGAGCGGGACCGCGAGCCGGCCGGCGACACCCGGCAACAGCTCGACGGGAAGCAGCAGAGCGACCCCGAGCGTGACGCCGCCGATGAAGTTCAGCACGAACAGGGTGCCGATCGTGGGCAGCTCGGAGTAGCCGGCGGAGTAGTACTGCTGCAGGTGCAGTGCGCCCATCGCGATCAGCGCCAGGGCGCCGGTCGCGCGAAGTGTCAGCAGCGCCGGTCGCGCGTTGCCGCGCAGGCGGGGCCGAGTGGTGTGAATGCTGTGACTTGCCAACGTGCTCACCTCCGGTGAGTGGTCGATGGAAGCCTCCTCACCCTTCATCGACGCCGCGGGAGCGGGTTCCTTCCCTGGGCCCGCGATACAATGCTTGCCGATAGGCAAATATTTGGAGGTGGACGTGACGGCGACCGCGACGGTTTCCGAGCAGCAGCGGCACGAGGCGGACGAGCCCGACCGGCTGCGCGCGGCGATCGGACGCCTCAACCGTGGCCTCCGCGCGAGTCACGCCGGTGCGCGCCTCACCCCCTCTCAGGTCTCCGTGCTGTTCACGGTCGTCCGCCGCGGGCCGCTCGGCCTCTCCGAGCTCGCCACCGCCGAGGGCCTGAACCCGACGATGCTCTCCAGGATCACGGCCCAGCTCTGCGAGCAGGGCCTGATCAGGCGCCGCCCGGACAGCGCCGACCGCCGAGCCGCGGTCGTCGAGACGACCGCGGCGGGCCGCCGCATGCGCGAGCGGATCCACCGCGCGCGCAGCCGCGCTCTCGCCGAGCACGTCGAGGGACTCGGCGCAGACGAGCGCAAGCTGCTGTGGGAGGCGCTGCCGGTGCTCGAGGAGCTTGCCGACGCGGTCGCGAGAAGGTCGCGATGAGCAGGATCAAGGGCGCCGGCCGAGTCACCTTCGCCGCGCTCGCGATACCCAACTACCGGACGTACATCAGCGGCCAGGCGATCTCGCTGATCGGCACCTGGATGCAGATGGCCGCGCAGTCGTGGCTGGTGCTGACGATCAGCCACTCCGCCGGGGCGCTGGGCGTGATCGTCGCGCTGCAGACGCTGCCGGTGCTGCTGCTCGGCCCCTACGGCGGCGTCGTCGCCGACCGCGTCGACAAGCGCCGCCTGATGATCGCGCTGCAGGCCGCGATGGGCGTGCAGGCACTCGCGCTCGCGATCCTCACCCTCAGCGGGTCGACGCGCCTCTGGCAGATCGGGCTGCTGGCGCTGCTGCTCGGCCTCAACAACGCGTTCGAGAACCCCGCGCGGCAGGCCTTCATGCTCGAGATGGTCGGGCCCGAGCGGCTCCGCAACGCGGTCAGCCTCAACTCCGTCCTCGTCAATGTCGCGCGGACGATCGGCCCCGCTGTCGCGGGCGTGCTGATCGCGACCGCCGGCGAGGGCTGGTGCTTCCTGCTGAACGCGGCGAGCTTCATCGCGGTGATCGGCTCGCTGCTGCGGCTCGACGTCTCGGAGATCCGGCCCTCGCCTTCCAGCGGGCACCACCCCGGCCAGCTGCGGGAGGGGTTGCGCTACGTGCGCCGCTCCCCGGACCTCGCGGTGCCGCTGGTGATGATGGCGCTCGTCGGCGCGCTCGCGTACGAGTTCCAGGTGACGCTGCCGGTGATGGCGAGCCGAGCGCTCCACGCCGGCGCCTCCGGCTACGGCTTCATGACCGCGGCGATGGGCGCGGGCGCCGTCGTCGGCGGGCTGTTCGTCGCCGCCCGCGGGCGCACCGGCGTGCCGACGCTCGTCGCATCGAGCTGCATGTTCGGGCTCGTGCTCGGGCTCGCGGCGCTCGCCCCCGGGCTCGGCGTCGAGCTGATCGCGCTCGCGCTCGCGGGCAGCGCGTCGATCGCGTTCATGTCGACCGGCAACTCGACGCTGCAGCTCACCGCCGCACCGGAGATGCGGGGGCGCGTGATGTCGCTGTGGTTCGTCGCCTTCCAGGGATCGACGCCGATCGGCGGCCCGATCGTCGGCTGGGTGATCGAGTGGGCGGGCGCTCGCGCGGGGCTCGGCCTCGGCGCGATCACGTGCGTGCTCACGGCGCTGCTCGGCCTGCTCGTGCTGCGGCGGCGCGGCTGGGGTGGGCGGCTCGCGCTGCGGCAGGCGGCCGGGCGCGCGTAGGCGCCCGGCCCGTTCAGCGCCGTGGGGCGAGTTTGGCTTTCAGCAGGCGTTCCGCGAGGACCACGAGTTCGGGGCCTTCGAGCAGCCGCGCCCGGGGCCGGCCCTCGACGGTGAACGACATCGAGTCGCAGCCGAAGGTCCGCCCCCGTACGCGCGCGGACTGAATTGCGGCAGCGAGCGCGCGGCCTCCTCTGCGCGCCCGAAACACAAAGGCGGTGAGGGGTGCGTCGACCAGCTCAGCACCGCAGCTGTAGGCGAGGCCGGGTTGTTCGATCGGCAGGCCGTCCACCTCTCGCACGAGCGCGCTGACCTTCGCCGGGTCGGTCACGGCGAGGAAGGTCGAGGGGCGGTGCCCGGGCCGATAGACCTCGACGTCGACCTCGTGTGCTCCCGCGGGCACTCGCTCGGAACTCGACCGCGGGATCAGCCACATGACCTTCGCTTCGAGGAGCAGTTCGGTCGACGCTTCCGATCCCACCACCACGCCCTCCGTCAGCCGGCGAGTATCCAGGTAACCGACGCTCAGCGGCCAGGAGTAGTCGACTACAGCCCCGGTCGGTTTGCCGGCGACGCCCCCTTCGCCCGTCCAGGTGAGCTTCGCGCCGGCAGGAGGGTGGGCTCGCAGGTAGATCAGGACCGAGCGCCATCCCCCCGGCACCTGCCAGCGCTCGTGCAGCGTCACTTCGTGGCGTTCACCTCGCTCGGTCTCGGGCGTGCCGCCGCCGTCCTCGACTTCGCTGGGCGCTGCGGGAAGCTGCGCCGATCCCGGCGGTGGGGAGACGGTCGCGAGTGTGGCTTCTGCGATCCTCTGCGCTTCGGCCTGCGAGGCCGGACCCGGCACGAAGGGTTCTTCGGTGGACGAGGCCGCGCCGGGATCCGCCAGCGCCAAACAGCCGGACGACACGCAACACGCGATCGCGGCGGCGAGGAGGCTTCGTCTCACGCGGCTCATCTACGTCTACTACGTACCCGGGCGCCTCGGCATCACGCGAGGCGTGCCCCGTGCGGCGGCGGCGGCTGCGTCAGCCCGCGATCGCCGGGGCGCGCCGTCGCTCGCGGGCGTCCACCGTCGAGCACCGGCATCTCGATCCCGCTCGTTCCGCGCATCAGCCGCGCGAGCTTCTCGGCCGTTTCGTTCTCAGGCAGCGGCGTGTAGAGGATCAGCCTCTGTTCGAGTTTCTCGGCCGGGTGGAACACCGCGTGGCTGAACGACATCATCCCCGCGACCGGGTGGCGCAGGTCCTTGCGCCCCTCGCTGGAGGTCGAGACCTCGTGCCGCTCCCACGCCCTCGCGAACTCCGGGCTCGTCTTGCGCAGCGCCGCGATCAGCGACTCGAACTCAGGGTCGCCGATCTGCCTCGCGCTGTCGGCGCGGAACTTGGCGGCGAGCACGCGCGAGCTGCGCTCCCAGTCGGTGAACATCTCCCGCCGAGCCGGGTCGGTGAAGGTCTGCCATGCGTGGTTGCGCGCCGCCCGCGGCAGCGCACCGAAATCGCCGAGCAGCGCGATCGCGGCGTCGTTCCAGGCGAGGTAGTCCCAGCGCCGGCCCAGCACGTAGGCAGGGTTCGGACCGAGGTTCTCGATCAGGCGCCGCAGCGTCGGCGAGACCCGCTCGGCCGGGCTCTTGCAGGGCGGCGCGGACTCGCCGCGCCCCAGCAGGATCAGGTGGCTGCGCTCCGCCGTGTCGAGCCGCAGCGCCCGCGCCAGCGCCTCGAGCACCTCGAGCGAGGCGCGCACGTCGCGGCCCTGCTCGAGCCACGTGTACCAAGTCGTCCCCACTCCCGCGAGCTGGGCGACCTCCTCGCGGCGCAGTCCCGGCGTGCGCCGGCGGCCGCCAGCCGGCAGGCCGACGTCGCCCGGCTGCAGCGCGGCGCGCCGCATGCGCAGGAAGTCCGCGAGCTGCTCGCGGCGCAGCCGCCCCGAGGCGGCGATCTCACGAAACGGGCGGGGCCCGTCGTCCTCTGTCACGAGCGGTGCTGAAGCAGGCATCCGGACTACCAGTATAAACCCTTCTCTACTACCTGGATAGGATCGTCTCAGAATACACCCATGAGCGCAACAGAGAGCACCCCCAACGCCCGTTCGAAGAGGGCCCTGCTGCTGATCGTCTGCCTCGCGCAGTTCATGGTCATCCTCGACATCTCGATCGTCAACGTCGCGCTGCCGTCGATCCACAGCGGTCTGCACTTCTCGACGACCGGGCTGCAATGGGTCGTCAACGCGTACACGCTGACCTTCGCCGGGTTCCTGATGCTCGGCGGGCGCTCCGCCGACCTGCTCGGCAGGCGCAACGTGTTCCTCGCGGGCACCGCGCTGTTCTCGCTCTCCTCGCTCGCCTGCGCGCTGTCCGACTCGCAGAGCCTGCTGCTCGGTGCGCGTGCGGTGCAGGGGCTCGGCGGCGCGATCCTCTCGCCCGCGACGCTGTCGATCGTCACCAGCTCCTTCAGGGCCGGTCCCGAGCGCAACCGCGCGGTCGGCATGTGGGGCGCGATGGGCGCGCTCGGCGGCTCCTCCGGCGCGCTGCTCGGCGGCGTGCTCACGCAGGGTCTCGGCTGGCCGGCGATCTTCGCCGTCAACGTCCCGCTCGGCGCGATCGTGATCGTGCTGGGCCTGCGGCTGATCGCCGGCGGTCGCGAAGCCGGCGCGACGCGCAACTTCGACGTCGCCGGCGCGGTGCTGGTCACGGCGAGCCTCGTCGGCCTGACGTACGGGATCGTCCGCACCGACACGCTCGGCTGGGGCTCGCCCGGCGTGCTCGGGCCGCTCGCCGCGGGGGTCGCGCTGCTCGGGCTGTTCGTGCTCGTCGAGGCGCGCCTGGCGAAGGCGCCGCTGGTGCCCCTCTCGATCCTCCGCTTCCGCCAGCTGCGGATCGCGAACATCGTCGTGACGCTGCTCTACGCGGCGTTCTTCCCCGTCTGGTTCTTCCTGACCCTCTACGTGCAGGAAGTGCTCGGCTACGACGCGATCGAGGCCGGGCTGTGCTTCCTGCCGATGACCCTCTCGATCTTCGTCGCCTCGACGCTCGCGCCGAAAGCCGTCGGCCGGTTCGGGCCGCGCACGGTGATCAGCGCGGGGATGGCTGTCGCGACGGTCGGGATGGCGCTGCTGATCGGCATCGCCCCCGGCGGCACTACTTCGCCGACGTGCTGCCCGGAGCGCTGCTGGCGGCGACCGGGATGGGCTTCTCGCTCGTACCCGCGACGATCGTCGCGATGCAGTCGTTGCCGGCGTCGCACAGCGGCGTCGGGTCGGGACTGCTCAACACCTCGCGGCTGGTCGGCGGCGCGCTCGGGCTGGCGGTGCTCTCGACGATCGCCGACTCGCGGACCCGCGCCGATGTCGCCTCAGGGGCCGCGCACGCCCTCACCAACGGGTTCGACCTGGCGTTCGCGGTCGGCGCCGGGATCTCGCTCGTCGGGATGGCGGTGGCGGCGCTGCGGCTGCGCAACCCGGCACCGGACGGCAGCGAGGTCGTCGAGGTCACACCGGAGATCCGCGCCGAGATCGAGGAGAGCGAGGCGCTCGCCGCCTGACGGCGGCGGCGCCTCGGCCTTGCCGCACGCGCTCCCGGCCTGGAGCGCGGAGCGCAGCGCCCCGGCGCCCGGCCGGAACCGCTCCCGGCGCGGGGCGGCGCGCCCCCTCAGCGCCCGGTCGACCCGAACCCGGCCTCGCCTCTGCTCGTCGCGCCGAGCTCCCCATCGGCCAGCGCGAGCGCCGCGATCCCGGGCTCGATCACGAGCAGCTGAGCGATCCGGTCCCCCGGCTCGATCGCGAAGGCGGTGCGCGGGTCGGTGTTGAGCAGCACGACCTTCAGCTCGCCGCGGTAGCCGGGGTCGATCAGGCCCGGGGCGTTCAGCACGGTCACGCCGTGACGGGCAGCGAGTCCCGAGCGGGGCAGCACCAGCCCGCAGGAGCCGGCCGGCAGCGCGAGCGCGACCCCGGTCCCGACGGTCGCCCGCTCGCCGGGCGCGAGCGTCGCCGCCTCGTCGGCGCACAGGTCGAACGCCGCGTCGTCGTCGTGTGCACGCGCGGGCAGGCGCGCGGTGTCCGTCAGCAGCCTCGCCGGCACGTGCATCGCGCCATCGTAGATGCGCGCGAAGCCCGTCAGCCCCCCGCGCGACGGCCCTCCGCTCCGAGCCGCTCGAGTCGCGGCTCCGCGCTCGTGTCGATGAACCGCATCGCCGCTGCCACGGCGGGGTGGACCGCCGCGATCTGCTCGTGCATCTGACGGGCGATCCGCCGGTAGGAGGCGTGCCCCTCTCCTCCCGAGCGCAGCTCGATCACGTGCATCGCCTCGCGCGCGTCCATGTCCAGCACGTACCGCACCCGATGCGCCAGGCACAGGGCGTACTGCGAGCGCGGGCCGGCGCCCGCCGCCGTCGAGCTCCGCCCACGCCTCGCGCGAGCGCTCCAGCGCGCGCGCGTAGTCCTCCGCCAGCCCTGCCGCGCCGACCTCCTCGGGCACCTCCGCGCCGAGGTGGGGGCCGAGCGCCTGCCACTGCACGGTCAGCATCCGGTGCCTCTGGAGGTCGCGGAACGCCCCGTAGTCCGAGACGACCTCGAAGCGGTACCGCAGCGACTCCAGCCCGCGGCCCGGCAGGTGGCGGCGGTTCCCGCGTCCGCCCAGCAGGCCGGCGAGCAGCTCTCCGCGCTGAGCCGCGCCGAGCGCAGCCACCGCCGCGAGCGCGTCGTCCTCGCTTCGCCGCGAGCGCTCGAACACGAGCGCCGCGAGCAGCAGCTGCTCGTCGCCCTCGGCGCGGAGCAGCCGCACGCCGGCCGGCTCCTCGCCGCCGGATGCCGAGAGCCCCAGCTGCCCGGCCGCCCGCGCCTCGGCCTGCTCGCGCTGTTGCAGGAACCGGCTCCACTCGCCGCCGCGATCGGGGCGCTCGACGCGCACCACGAACGCGGGCGCCGCCGCCCGCACGGCGGAGAGGAGCAGCTCGCCGCAGCGCCGCGCCTCCGGCAGGTCGTGAGCGCGCAGGTGCATGATCAGCCGCTCGTAGGTCTGAGCGCTGGCGAAGATGCCGACGTGGGACAGCGCCGCCGCGGGCAGCAGCCCTCGCAGCAGATCGAGCGACTTCGCGCGCACCGCCCCGGCGTGGGCGCCCGGCGTGCCGCCGCTCGCGGGGAAACGGTGCTCGAGCCATGCGGCGAGCGGGTCGCGAAGCCGCGAGTAGGTCCCGAACAGCTCGTCCATCGCACGCTCGTAGCCCGGTCCGAGCTCCGGATCGCGGTGGTAGCGGTAGCCCAGGCCCGGCACGGGCGTGTCATAGGCGATGTAGCGCGTGGACTGCTCGAGGTAGGCGCCGAGGCGCGGCCGCTGCAGGATCTTCGTCAGCACGTTGGAGACCCACTCGCAGGCGACGTGGACGCCCGCGAGCTGCGCGACGGAGTCGTCCCCGTAGTCGCCGAGCACGCGCTCGTAGAGCTCGCGCGAGCGCGTGCCACCGCCGGCGGGCGCCGGAGCGCCGGCGTCGTCGAGCTCGGCGCCGAACTCGTCGAGCATCAGCCGCCGCAGCGTGCCGGGGTAGCGGGAGTAACGCGCGAACAGCGCGCCGCGCGTGGTCTCCGGCAGCCCGAGCAGCGCGAACACCGGCGCGTCGAGGTCGCTGACGAACGGCGCCAAGCGGGCGCGCTCCTCCTCGCTGAGCGTCTCGCCGGTGCTCACGCCGACATCCTCTCAGGAGGCACGGGACCCAGAGCGTCGAAAGCGTCGTACGTGAGGATCCATCCCGCCCTGCTGGCGACGCTCGCCTCGCTGCTCGTCGCCGCGCCCGCCTCCGCCGCGACCCACAAGCCGGCGAAGAAGCACAAGCAGCCGCCGTCGCCCGAACTCGCGCTCGGGCCGGGCCTCGCCGCCGTGCCGGGCCAGGCCGTGACGATGGCGCCGGTCGGCCTCTCGCTCGAGTACCCCGTGATCAGCGCCGACCTCGGCTCGGGCGAATGCCCGCCGCCCGCGCTCGTCGCCGAGCTTCGCCGCCTCGGCTCGCCGCCGCTGCAGATCGCGGGGCAGAGCCAGGACTTCACGGTCCCCGCCCAGCTCGCCCCGGCCGCGCCGCAGGAGCTGGGAAGAACTCACCAGCTACGCGCTGCCTCAGCAGTTCTGGACGCGCCTGCACTGTCTGCTGGCGGCGAGCCCGGACCCGTTGACCGTCGGACTCAACACGCGCGACGGCCAGCTCTCCTGGGCCGAACAGATCGCCGCGGGCGCCGAGTCGGCCGCCACCGCGGGCCTCGCCTTCTCGCTGGGGAACGAGCCCGACCTCTACTACCTGCCCGACTACTACTCGCTCGACAAGCCGCAGGCGGGCGAAGAAGCGCTCGACGTGAGCACCTACCTGCGCGCCGCCTCGGCGATCCGGCCCGCGACGGGGAACGTTCCCCTCGTCGGCCCGGAACTCTCGACGCCGGCCCACTGGCGCGCGTCGCTGCCGGGCGTCGTCTCGACGCTCGGGCTGCGTGCGATCGGCGTCCACGCCTACCCGCTGTCGGTGTGCGAGACGCCGCGCGCGGCGACGCTCGGCGGATTGCTCGACGAAAGCGTCGGCGACGCGCCGAGCCGGCTCGCGTGGGTCGTCGCCGACGCGCGGGCGGCGGGCATCCCGGCGCTGATCACCGAGGCGAACTCCGTCTCGTGCGGCGGCAAGTCCGGCGTCTCGGACTCGCCGGCCTCGGCGGTTTGGGCGGTGCGCTTCGTGCTCTCGGCACTCGAGACCGGCTTCGGCGAGGTCCGCTTCCACTTCAGCGGCGACCCCTACGACCCGTTCTACCTGAGCGGCGGCGAAGTCGAGCGCCGCCCGCTCGAGGCGGCGATCGCGGCGCTCAACGAATGGCTCCCCGTCGGCGCCTCCGTGCACCGCGTCGCGCGTCTGCACGGCGTCACGGCGACGGCGATCACGCCGCCGGCCGCGGGCGGGCGCACGCTGCTCGTGCTCGACGCGGGCCGAACCTCGCGGCGGATCGTGCTGCGCGGCGCCACCTCGCTCGTCCGCCTGCAGGGCTTCAGCGCGTTCGGCGCGCCGGCCGCCCTCACGCCGGTCAAGGGGCCCGGCGCGAAGGTGCTGGTGACGCTGCCGAAGGACAGCCTCGTGGCGCTCGCGTACTGAGCTACCGGCTCGGTTCTTTGTCGCGCGCCGCACGCCGCGACTGCGCGAGCGCCTCCAGCGATGCGTCGACGTCGGCGTCGACGCCCACCGCCGCCGGAAGCGAGACGATCTCGGCCAGCGCGCCGCAGCGGCGAGCCCTCCGGGATCACGACCCGCAGCTCGCTGCGACGGTCGTGCAGCAGCGCCGCGAGGCGGAACATCATGTCGAGCCCGGCGCTGTCGACGTACCTCGTGCCCCCGAGGTCGAGCACGAGCCCCTCGCAGCTCTCGTCGACCGCGTCGGCGAGCTGCAGGCGCACGTCCTCGGCGTTCGCCGCGTCGATGTCCTCGAGCGGTCGCGCGACGGCGATCGGGCCGCGACGCTCGAGCTCGATCGGGGTCATCGCGAGTCCGCCGGGATCAGCTTCGTGAGCGTCACGCTGGTACCGGTCTCGTCGCCGCGCCTCACGTCCACCTCGTCGACCAGCGAGCGCATGATCGCGAGGCCCCGCCCGCGGCCGTAGGGGCGCGACTCGCGCCAGCGACCGTGGTCGGAGACCGTGACGACGATCGCCCCGTCGTCGCGGCGCTGCTCGCAGGTCACGCGGAACGTGCCTTCGTGGCCGCCGTAGGCGTGCTCGATCGCGTTCGCCGCGGCCTCCGAGATCGCGAGCGTGACGCTGAACAGGTCGTCGGGCGCCACCCCGAGGTCGCTGAGCCAGCGTCCCACCAGGCGTCGCAGCCCGGCCAGCACAGCCGGCCGCGCGTCGAGGGTCATGTCGAGCTGCGCGCCGAGCGGCAGCGACTCGATCGCGAGCAGCGCGACGTCGTCCTCGAGCGTCGCGGAGTCGAGCATCGCCTTCTCGAGGAGGCGGTTGTAGACGCGGTCGGCGAGCACCCCGTCGGGGCTCGAGAAGACCGATTCCGTCGCCTCGCGCAGGCGCCCGAGGCCTTCGTCGATCGACTCTCTTCGCCGCTCCACGAGGCCGTCGGTGTACAGCAGCAGCGAGCTGCCTGCCTGGAAGGCGGTACGCGCGCTCTCGTAGCGTGCGGAGCGCACGATCCCGAGCGGCACGCCCTGGCCGCCCTCGAGGAACTCGGTGCGTCCATCGGGCGCGATCAGCAGCGCCGGCACGTGGCCCGCGCTGACCCATTCGAGCTGGGCGCGCTCGATGTCCAGGCTCGACGATCGTCGCGGTCGCGCTGCGGTGGCGGCCCATCGCCACGAGCAGGTCGTTGAGCAGGCCCATCACCTTCGGGAGCGAGTGCCCCTCCAACAGGTACGCGCGCAGGGCGATCCTGATCTCGGCCATCACCGAGGCGGCGATCACGCCGCGGCCGACGACGTCGCCGATCACGAGCGTGAGGCGGCCGTCGGGGAGCTGGAAGACGTCGTACCAGTCGCCGCCGATCTTGATCCCCGTGCCGGCGGGGAGGTACTTGGCGCTGAAGCGCAGCCCCGGCATGCGGGGCAGCGCGTCGGGCAGCATCGTGCGCTGCATGACCTCGGTCACGGCCCGCTGCTCGGTCGAGATCGCGTTGTCGATCGCGCGTGCGGCGCGGTCGCCGGCGAGTTGCAGCAGCGCGACATCGTCCTCGTCGAAGTGCCTGCGGGTCAGCGTGCCGACGTGCATCACGCCGATCACGCGCCCCTCGATCTGGAGCGGCACGCCGAGCATCGAGCGGATGCCGCGCTGGCGGAGAATCGGGTTGACGACGTCGGCGCGGCTCAGGTCCTCGATCACGATCGGCCGCACCTCGGCTGCGATACGGCCCGCGAACCCACGCGCGACGGGGATCTGCACGCCCTGGCGGACCTCCTCCTCCAGGCCCCGGGCGGCGCGGGCGACGAGCACGTTGCGGTCCTCGTCGAGCAGCAGGATCGCGGCGGTGTCGGCCGTGAGGATCTCGCGGACGCGCTCGAGCAGCGTGCCGAGCGTCTGCTCGAGCGAGAGGTAGCCGAGACCCGTGTCGTCGAGCGCCTCGATCGCCTGCAGCGGGGTTACGTCCGGCTCGTCCTCGGTGCCGGCCGCGGAAACGCTCGGTTCCGCCCCCATCACCCCTTCCGACCGTCTGGTTCCGCGTTCGTTCACCTCCTTACGCTATACCCTGCGCCGCGCGTGGCCAGACGAGCGGTGTGTCCGTTCTCGCACCGCTGCGCCAGGATCGAGCGAGGCATGGATCAGGCACCAGAACGGCGTTCAGCTTCCCGGACAGCGGGTTGATGGCCGCGCACGGGGAGGATCTCGTCGCGGCGGTGGCGGCCCGCCGGGACGAGCTCGTCGAGCTGACGGCGGCGCTCGTGCGCGAGCGCTCGCTGCTCGGCGAGGAGGAGGGCGCCCAGCGCATCGTCGAGTCGCGGCTGCGGGCGCTCGGCTTCGAGCTCGAGCGTGTACCGGTCTCGCTGCCGGAGCAGGACGACGGGACCTGGGGCTATCCGCCGCTCCCCTCCTACGAGGGCCGCACCTGCGTCGCCGGCCGCCTGCGCGGGCGGGGGGGCGGACGCTCGCTGCACCTCTCCGGCCACGTCGACGTCGTCCCCGTCGAGGCACCGGAGAGCTGGCGGCACGACCCCTGGGGAGGGGAGGTCGCCGAGGGCCGGATCTGGGGCCGCGGCGCGGGCGACATGAAGGCGGGGATCGCGGCCTACCTGATCGCGCTCGAGGCCTGCGCCGAGGTCTGCGGCCCGCTCGCCGGGGACGTCGTGTTCAGCTCGGTGATCGAGGAGGAGTGCACCGGGAACGGGATGAAGGCCGTGCTCGCGGCCGGCTACGACGCGGACGCGACGCTGATCGGCGAGCCGAGCGCGCTGGCGCTGATGCACGCGGGCGCGGGTGTGATCTGGGCGCGGCTGCGGGCGCGCAGCGCGGGAGCGCACGTCGCGTTCGCCGAGGGCGCCTCGAGCTCGCAGCGGATGCTCGCAGCGCTCGACGGGCTGCGTGCGCTCGAGCGGCGGATGAACCTGCTCGACGAGGAGCGCGGCGCGCGCGAGCAGGCGGGGGCGGACGCGCCGTTCCTGCTCGCCCACGAGCGGCCGTTCCGGCTCAACGCCGGCACCTTCGCAGGCGGGGAGTGGCCCTCCTCGGAGCCCGTCGAGGTCGAGGTGCGCGTGCGCCTCGGCTTCGGCCCGTCGCTGACGCCGACCGCCGCTCAGGAGCTGCTGTGCCGCGGCCGTCCGCGAGGCGGCGCCGGACGTCGAGGTCGCCTTCGAAGGGTTCCGCGCCGTCGCCTACCTGGACCCGCTCGACCACGACCTGGCGTCGACGCTGATCGCGGCGCACACGGCGCTGCACGGCTCCGAGCCGGCGCGCCAGATCCTGCCGGGGACCACCGACGCGCGCTCGGTCACCGGGCCGGCGGTCTGCTACGGGCCGGTGGCGGGAGCGATCCACGCGACCGACGAGTGGGTCGAGATCGACTCGGTGGAGGCGGTCGCGAAGGCGGTGGCGCTGACGGTCGCGGCGTGGGGGCAGCACTCCTCAGCGGGAGGCCGCCGAGACGACACCTCGGGAAGCGCGCTGGCAACCTGGCGCGCGGACTTCGCGGGCGCCGGATGCCCCGTGCGGGACTCGAACCCGCCCCACCGGATTAAAAGCCCGGCGCTCTACCAGATGAGCTAACGGGGCCTGAGCGCGACAGTGTGGCAGATGCCTCCGGGCGCGAGGCCGGAGGCAAACCGCGCTGCGGCCGCTCCTCCTCGGGGGGCTCGATCGGCAGCTCCAGCAGAGCGCCGTCGCGGGCGACGTAGGTCCAGCCCCAAGTCGGCTCGCCCGCCATCGGTTCGGCGGTCATCGGCGCAGGGGACCCTCCCGGGCGGGCGGGATGCGCTCCCGCCCGCCCGATCGGGGGGTGGTCCATCGAGGGAGCGGACTAGGTGTAGGTCAGCGGCACGGTCGCCGAGGAGGTCGGCCCGCCGACCTGCTTGAACGTGACCTTGACCGGCACGTTCAGCTTGCGGTGGCGGTGCTTGCGCAGCGAAGCCGTGTCCGCCTTCGTCAGCACCGGGTGGATCGTGACCCGCTCGGCCTGGCTGGTCTCGCGGCTGACCGAGCGCACGCCGCGGCCGCTGAGGGCGAGCTTCCCCGCCGCCGGCACTTCGAGCACGATCGTCGCGGTCGTGCCCTTGACCTTGTGGCTGAGGACGCGCAGCTTGCCGGTCTTGACGGCCGCGACGCTGCCGGCCGGCGCCGGTGTCGCCGTCGTGACGGTCACCGTCGCGCCGGGCGCTCCGTTGGAGCCGCTCGACCCGCTCGACCCGCTCGATCCGCTCGACCCGTTGGCGCCGTTGCCGCCGGTCACGCCGATCGTTTCACCGGTCCCTTTGACGACGCCGATCGTGACGCCTTTCGCGGCGTTCACGACGCCCAGGGCTTCGCCGTTGGCGAGCGGCGCGGTCAGCGCCATCGCCGTGCCGGGCAGCTGTTCGGCCGTCTTGCCGAACTCGGCGGCGAGCGCTTCGCTCGTCGTGCCGAGCTTGTGCGCGAGTTCTTCGACGGTCGTCTTCGTGAACGGTTCGTTCGCGAGCACCGTCCCGAGCAGGCTCTGCAGCCGTTCGGGGCCGAGCGCCTGGATGATCTGGGTGATCAGGGTCTGCGGTTCCGGTGAGCTGCCGAGCAGCTCTCCGAGGATTTCCTCGACGTTGCCGTGTTCGAGCGCTTCCTTCAGCTTCGCTGCCCGGTTCGCCTCCGAGCAGTTCCCCGAGTTTCCCGGCCAGCGGGCCGAGCAGTTCGTGGAGCTTGGCTTCGAGGATCGAGGCGCCTTCGGTGCCGTGCAGCAGCCCTTCGAGCGTCGAGCCTTTCGCTTTCAGTTCCGTGACGGTTCTTTCGAGCGCTTCCTTCAGCTTCGCCTGTTCGACGCCTTCCAGGCCCGGGAGGTGGGACAGCGCTTCGGCGAGCTTGCCGGCGCTGAGCGGCCCCAGCGGCGTCTTGCCGAGCAGCGCTTCGACTTCGCCGGCGGGCGGGAGGGTGACGGTCGGGGTGCTGGCCTTCGGCGCCGGCGGCCGGGATCAGCGCGAGCGTACAGGCCGTCGCCACGGTGGCGAGCAGGATCGCCGGCGCCCTGAGGCGCCGGCCGGCGGGTGTGCGGAGTGCGAGGGAGCGCATCGAAACCTTCCTGGTCATTGGGCGGGGAATCGTTTCCGAAGGCCGGATTTCCCTCGGCCTGGCTCCCCGGAACAGATGTAGAACGGATGTCCAGCCGGTGATCCGGCCACGACCCCGTCGTGCGCCGCGTGTACGCGGCGCCGTGCCGTGCCCCCGCTCAGGGTTCCTGATCGGCGGCGACGCGCAGCATCTCGTCGATGCTGGTCAGCTTGACCCGCGGCCTGCCCGCCGCCTCGCCGGCCGTCCGCTCGTGGCGGTCGATCGCTTCCCAGCCGTCGTAGGTCACGAGCTGCGGCTGGCGCTCGCGCAGCAGCTGCTCGATCGCGGCACCGTCGGCGAGCTCGGGGGCGTGACGGGCGGCCGCGTTGCCGTTGCTCGCCGCGAGGTCGGCGAAGATCGCGTCGACCGTCTCCTGCGCGTCCTTCTTGTTGGTCCCGATCACGCCGGAGGGCCCGCGCTTGATCCAGCCGACGACGTACTCGCCGGGCAGCGTCTCGCCGGAGACCGGCGCTCCTGACGCGGCCCCCCTCGTTGGGGATCACGCCCGTAGCCCTCGTCGAACGGGACCGACGGCAGCGGGATGCCGCGGTAGCCGATCGCACGGAACACGAGACCGGCGGGGATCGTCTCCGTCTCGCTGCCGGCGCGGGCGCGCAGCCGCGGGTTCTCCGGGTCCGATTCGTCGCGCGACGAGCTCGTTGCGCACGAGCTCGACCGCGCACAGGTGCCCGCTCTCGCCGGCCAGCAGCGCCGTCGGGGAGAGCAGGAAGCGCAGCACGATCCGCTTCGGCTTGCCCTGCGGCCCGCGCGCGGCGTAGCCGCGAAGGATCTCGACGTTGCGTCGCGCGGTCGCGTCCTGCTCGGCCTGCTCGTCGTGGACCGCGAGGCCGCGCTCGAGTTCGGCGGCGTCGACGATCACGTCCGCGTCCGAGAGCTCGCCGAGCTCGAGCAGCTCCGGGTTCGTGAAGGCGGCCTGGGCCGGGCCGCGCCGGCCGACCACGATCACCTCGCTGACCTGGCTCGCGGCGAGCACCTCGAGCGCGTGGTCGGCGGTGTCGGTCGGGGCCAGCTCCTCGGGGGCCAGCACGAGCATCCGCGCGACGTCGATCGCGACGTTCCCGTTGCCGATCACGATCGCGCGCTCGGCGCTCAGCAGGTCCACCTCCAGCGCGGTGTGGTCCGGGTGGCCGTTGTACCAGCCGACGAACTCGGTCGCGGCATGGGAGCCGGGCAGCTCTTCGCCGGGGATCCCCAGCGGCCGGTCCGACGGCGAGCCGGTCGCGTAGACGATCGCGTGGTAGTGGCGCAGCAGCTCCTCGCGCGAGACGTGGAGGCCGAACGTGACGTTGCCGAAGTAGCGGAAGCGCGGGTGCGCAGCGGTCTTCTCGTAGATCCGCGTGACGGACTTGATCTTCGGGTGGTCCGGCGCCACGCCCGAACGCACCAGTCCCCACGGTGTCGGCAGCCGCTCGAGCATGTCCACCTCGATGGCGGCGCCGGAGTCCTTCAGCAGGTGCCCGGCGGCGTAGAAGCCGGCCGGGCCCGAGCCGATCACGGCGATGCGGGTGGGGGTGGGGTCGGTCAATTCCTGTTCCTGAGGGATGGGCGCGGCCCGACTCGAACGGGCGACCCCCTCGGTGTAAGCGAGGTGCTCTAGCCAGCTGAGCTACGCGCCCCGATCGATTCGCCCCCAAGGCTAGCGAGCGCGCCTGGGAGCCTCCTGCGCGATTCGTGAAGATAACCGCGAGCTCCGAGGTGGGTAGGCTTACCGTCACGACGGCCACCTCCGGCCGGGAGCTTCCTTGACCAGCGACGACACCGCCCACCTCGAGGGGCCGTCCGGCTACGCACAGGCGGCAGAGCTGGAGCTCCGCCACGTCAGCAAGCGCTACCCCGGCCAGCGGGAGCCCGCGATCGCCGATCTCTCGTTCACGGTGCCCGCGGGCGAGGTCTGCGTGCTCGTCGGCCCATCGGGCTCCGGCAAGACGACCGCGATGCGGCTGATCAACCGCATGGTGCAGCCGACCTCCGGCGACATCCTGCTGGGCGGGCGCAGCGTGATGACCCGCGATCCGCGCGAGCTGCGCCGCGAGATCGGCTACGTGATCCAGCAGATCGGGCTGTTTCCCCACCAGACGGTCGCCGAGAACATCGCAACCGTGCCGCGGATGCTCGGCTGGCACCGCGACCGCGTCGACGCCCGCGTCGCGGAGCTGCTGCGGCTGATCGGCCTCGACCCCGAGGAGATGGGCCCGCGCTACCCCGGCCAGCTGTCGGGCGGGCAGCGCCAGCGCGTCGGCGTCGCACGCGCGCTCGCCGCCGACCCGCCGCTGATGCTGATGGACGAGCCGTTCGGGGCGATCGACCCGATCAACCGCGGCAACCTGCAGACCGAGTTCCTCGCGCTGCAGGCGAAGGTCCGCAAGACGATCGTGTTCGTCACGCACGACATCGACGAGGCGATCAAGATGGGCGACCGGATCGCGATCCTGCGCGAGGGCGGCGACCTCGCCCAGTACGACACGCCGCGCGAGATCCTCGCCCACCCCGCCGACGAGTTCGTGGCGCAGTTCGTCGGCGCCGACCGCGGGCTCAAGCGCCTGTCGCTGACGAGCCTCGCCGACGTGCGCCTGCTCGAGCCGAACGGGCAGGGCCCCGACGTCGAGCGCGTCTCGCAGCGGGCCTCGGTCAAGGACGCGCTGTCGATGCTGCTGACCGCGCACGGACGCCCGCTGGCGGTCGTCGACGGCGAGGACCGCGTGACCGGGCTGGTGACGCTCTCGCATCTCGAGCGGCTGATCGCGGAGGAGGCCGACGGCAACGGCAACGGCGATCGCGCCCGAGCCGCCACGGCCCAGCCCGGAGCCCCGAGCGCGTGAGCGGGCAGCTCGCGGCCGCGGGGCCGGTGATCCCGAACTTCGCCTCGCACAGCTCGAGCTGCGCCGTCCACAACCACCTGTTCTGCCTCGGCTGGGTCGAAAGCAACTGGTCCCCGATCCTGTGGCCGGCGCTGCGCCAGCACGTCGTCCTCTGCGTGATCGCGGTCGCGGTCGGGTTCGCGATCTCGATGGCGCTCGCGCTGCTCGCCCACCGGCACCGCTGGGTCGAGCGGCCGACGGTGCTGGTCACGACGTTCCTCTACACGATCCCCTCGCTGGCGCTGTTCGAGCTGCTCGTCGCGCCGGTCGGGCGCAACGTCTGGGCTGCGGAGATCGCGCTCGTCTCCTACACGCTGCTGATCCTGTTCCGCAACATCCTCACCGGGCTGCGCTCGGTGCCCGCAGACGTGCTCGAGGCGGCGGAGGGGATGGGGATGACCCCCCGCCAGGCGCTGCTGCGCGTCGAGCTGCCGCTGGCGCTGCCGTCGATCATCGCCGGCCTGAGGATCGCGGTCGTGACGATCATCGCGCTGGCGACGATCGTCTACACGATCTACAACGAGGGTCTCGGCGTGCCGATCCACGCGGCGCTCGGCGAGGGTCCGTTCAAGACCGAGCTGATCGCCGCCGGCGGCATGGCGATCCTGCTCGCGCTGCTCGCCGACGCGCTGCTCGTCGGCGTCCAGCGGCTGCTGACCCCCTGGGCGCGGGCGCGGAGGGCCTGAGGCGATGGGCGACTTCGGCGGGGCGTTCGAATTCATCTTCAAAAACGGCGCCGTCGCCGGCAACCCGGGGCTGCCGTCGCTCGTGCACCTGTGTCTGGAGACGCTGAAGGTCGGCGCGATCGGGGTCGCGATCTCGCTCGTGCTGGCGGCGCCGCTGGGCGTGTGGCTCGGTCACCTGCACCGCGGCTCGTTCTTCGCGATCAACGTCGGCAACATCGGCCGCGCGCTGCCGAGCCTCGCGGTGCTCGCGATCGGCGACGCGTTCCTCGGGCTCGGCCTGCCGGTCGTCGAGCTGGCGCTCGTCGTGCTCGCGTTCGCGCCGATCGTGACCAACGCCTACCTCGGCGTCGCCGAGGTGGATCCCGAGCTCGTCGACGCCGCGCGCGGGATGGGCATGAGCGAGCTCGAAATCCTGCGGCGCGTCGAGCTGCCGCTGGCGGTGCCGCTGCTGTTCGCGGGAATCCGGACGGCCGCGCTGTTCGTGATCTCGACGACGACGATCGCCGCGCTCGCCGGCTTCGGCGGCACGCTCGGCGACGTGATCGCCAACGAGACCGGCTACCACTTCTCGGGCGTGCTCGGCGCCGCGATCTGCGTCGCGGGGCTGGCGCTCGCGGTCGAGGGGGTGCTCGCGCTCGTGCAGCGGGCGCTGACCCCTCGCGGCCTGCGGCTCGGAAGCGGCCGAGAGGGCTCGATGGCAGATGCCGTCGTCTCGACAGGCTGATCGCATAATCTTCATAAAAACAATGAACAACCAGGAGGCGGAGCAGATGAAGGCAAGACGAGAGATCGCCCGGGCCGGGCGGTCCGGTCCGAGGATCGCCGTGGGTCTGGTCGCGGCGCTCGCCGTGGCGCTCGTGCTCGCGGCGTGCGGCAGCAGCAAATCGTCCTCGACCGCGTCCACCACGACGAGCAGCTCGAGCGGCTCCGCCTCCGCGGGCGCGGGCAAGCCGGCGATCACGATCGGCGACAAGAACTTCAGCGAGGAGTACATCCTCGGCAACCTCTACGCGGGCGCGCTGAAGGCGAAGGGCTACAAGGTCACCCTCGACGAAAACATCGGCTCCTCCGAGCTGATCTGGAAGGCGCTGAAGTCGGGCCGGATCGAGATGTACCCCGAGTACACGGGGACGCTGCTGTCGGCCGTCGCCGAACAGAAGAAGGAACCGACGAGCGAAAAGGGCGCGTTCGAAGAAGCCAAGGCGTACGCCGAAAAAAACGGCGCGACGCTGCTCGAACAGACCCCGTTCTCCGACTCCGACGCGATCGCGACGACGCCGAAGTACGCCGAAGAACACAAACTGGCGAGCGATCGCCGACCTGAAGCCGCTGGGGAAGAAGCTGATCCTCGGCGGCCCGGCTGAATTCGCCACGCGCTACGAGGGCCTGAAGGGCCTGAAGGCGCTCTACGGCGTCGTGCCGACGTTCAAGCCGTTCTCGATCGAACTCTCCTACAAGGCGCTCGAAAGCGGTGAATCGAACGCCCAGGTCGTGTTCACCACCGACGGGCAGCTGCTCGGCGGGAAGTTCAAGGTGCTCGAAGACAGCAAGCACCTGTTCGGCTTCCAGAACGTCGCGCCGGTCGTCAAGCAGAGCCTCGTCTCCGAAGAGGGGCCGGCGTTCACGGAAACCGTGAACAAGCTCTCCTCGCTGCTGACGACGCAGGCGATCCAGCAGATGAACAAGGCCGTCAGCATCGAAAAGCAGTCGCCCTCCGCGGTCGCCAGGCAGTTCCTGACCGCCAACGGCCTCGGCTGATGAGCGTTCGCCCCGCGCCGCGTCCCCTGCGAAGCTGTAGGGGATGCGGCGCGGTGGCGGCAGGGCGGCGAGGGTCGCGGGCGCGCTCGTGGCCCTCGTCCTCGTCCTGCTCGTGGCCGCGCAGATCGCGCTGCCACGGATCGCCGCCTCGCGGATCTCCTCGCGGGTCTCCCGCTACGGACGCGTCGAGCACGTCTCGGTCTCGGCGTGGCCGGCGATCGAGCTGCTGTGGGGGGACGCCGGCTCGGCCCACGTCACCGCCGGCGCGCTGTCGATGACCCCGGCGCAGGCGGCCTCGCTGCTGTGGGAAGGGCGCGGCGTGAACCGGCTCGACATCAGCGCCGCGTCGGTCGAGATCGGCTCGCTCGCGGTGACGGACGCGACGCTCCGCAAGCGCGGCGCGCAGCTCGAAGCCGAGGCATACGTGACCCAGGCCGCCGCCGACGCCGCGCTCGGGAGCGGGTCGAGCGTGCGGCTGCTCGGCAGCGAATCCGGGCGCGTCCGCGTGCAGGTCGCCGGCACGCTGTTCGGGGTCGGCGCCTCGCTGCCGGCGCTCGCCGAAGCGCAGGGCGGGGAGCTCGTCGCCCACCCCGAAGGGCTGCTCGAAGGGTTCCGGCTGACGCTGTTCTCAGATCGCCACGTCCACGTCGAGGGGGTCGCCGCGAGCAGGGCGGGGACGGCGGGCTATCGCGTCGCGATGACGGCGCTGCTCGGCTGACGCGTTGCGGCTCGCTCAGGCGGTGGCCGGCACCGGCGAGGGCTCGCTCGCCGCGCGCGCCGAGACGAGCACCGGCAGCCCCCGGCTGGGGCTGATCGTCGGCATCTGGCGGATCGTCAGCTCGAAGGGGTCGCGCAGCGTGAGCGCCCGCGAGGACAGCAGCATCGTCGCGATCGTACGGACCTCGAGCTGCCCGAAGCGCATTCCGATGCAGGTCCGCGAGCCGCCGCCGAACGGTACGTAGGCGCCCTTCGGCAGCGCCGCCCGGGCCTCCGGTGTGAAGCGCTCGGGGCGGAACTCCTCGGGCTGGTCGAACACGTCCGGGAGGTGGTGCGACGCCCACGAGCTGTAGTTGACGAACGCGCGCGCCGGGATCGGGACGCCTTCGAACTCCATGTCGCGCACGGCACGCCGCGGGCCGACCCAGGCCGGCGGGTACTTGCGCAGCGTCTCGTCGATCGTCATCTCGAGCTCTCCCAGCTCGCCGCCGAGCAGCTGCTCGTCGCTCGGGCGACCGCTCGGCATCAGCTCGCGCTGCTCCGCGAGCAGACGCGAGACGATCGCGGGGTGGCGGGCCAGCTCGTAGAACATGAACGAGATCGTCGAGGTGGTCGTGTCGTGCCCGGCGAACAGCAGCGTCATCACCTCGTCGCGGATCTGCACGTCGGAGAGCTGCTCGCCGTCCTCGTCCGATGCGTCGATCAGCAGGCTCAGCACGTCGCTGCCGCGGCGCCCGGAGCTGCGGCGCTCGGCGATCTCGGTGTAGATCAGCCGGTCGAGCAGGCGGGCGGCGCGCTGCATCCGTCCCCACGGCGAGCGCTTCCCGCGGAACACGCGCAGCAGGTAGTTGCTCGCGTAGAAGGCGAGCGCCTCCTCGAACAGGCGCGCGGCGTCGATCTCGCGAGCGGGACCGCCGTCGGGGTCGAGGCCGAACAGCGCGCGCATCGCGACGCGCATCGCGAGGTGCCTGGTCCAGTCGTAGAGGTCGGCGCCGGTGCCGGGCTCGAGCGTCTCGATCGCCCGCTCGGTCTCCTCGCGGATCACTGAGATCGAGGAGGCGATGCTGTCGCGGTGGAACGCCGGCAGCATGATCCGCCGCGAGCGGCGATGGAAGTCGCCGTCGATCGTCAGCAGCCCGTCGCCCATCAGGCCGATCAGGTCGCGGAAGTGCCCTTCCCGCCACTGGAAGTCGGAGGCGTGCGAGACGAGCAGGTAGTGGTTCGCCGCCGGGCCGAGCATGAACACGACCTTGCTGTGGAGCAGCCGCACCGTGAAGATCGGGCCGTAGCGGTCGTAGAGCTCGAGCAGCATCTCGAGCGGTTCCTGCTCGAAGCGCCGGGTGCGGGCGAACGACGGGCGGGTCTCCCCCGGGGGATAGGGCAGGCTCGCCCCGTGCTCGTGCCGCAGGTCTTCGAGCACGACGCCCCACGGGCTGCGATCGAGCATCGGCGGGGGGCCTTCGAGCGCCACGCGCCTAGCCTAGACGACGGACTGGCCGCACGGCCAGTCCGGTTGTGGTCGGGCCATGCGGCGCGCCTTGGCATACTGTTGCTCCCACGCCGCGGGTCGCAGGATTCCCGCAGCAATCGCGGGGGTGTAGCTCAGCAGGTTAGAGCGCTGCCCTGTCACGGCAGAGGTCGCGGGTTCGAGTCCCGTCACTCCCGCTTCGTTGTTCCCTCGCTCCCCGCTGGAAGCGCGCCCTACCCTTCCCCCGTGCGGAGCGAGCGTTGAAGCGAGCCGAGCTGCGTCGCCGCTGCCTGTCCTTGGCGGGCGCGGAGGAGACGTACCCCTTCGGGCCCGAGACGACGGTGTTCAAGGTCGCGGCGAAGATGTTCGCGGTCTCGCGTCTCGGCGCCGAGACGCTGCGGGTCAGCCTCAAATGCGAGCCGGCGCTGGCCGAGGCCCTGCGCGCCGCGCACCCCGCCGTGCTGCCGGGCTACCACCTCAACAAGCGCCACTGGAACACGATCGTGCTCGACGGCTCGCTGCCGGCGGCGATGGTCGCCGCGATGATCGAGGACTCCTACGACCTCGTCGTCAGCCGCCTCCCGCGGGCGCGCCGCCGGGCCCTCGGGTGGGAGGGCGAGCTCTCCGGTCCCTGACCGGGGGGCCGAGGCGGTTCAGAGCAGCACGGCCGCGGCGGCGGGCGTCGCGGGCGTCAGACGCCGGCCGAGGCCGCGACGGAGGGCTCCGTCACGCCGGCCACCGCGAGCAGCAGCCGCTCCGCGTCCGCCTCGAAGCGTGCGACGCCGCCGCGCGCCCGGGCGAGCAGCATCGCGCCCTCGAGGCCGCCGATCAGCACCCGCGCCGCCTCGTCCGCGGAGCCCTCGAATCGCAGCGAGCCGTCCGCCCTGCCTTCGCCGAGCACGTCCGCGAGCCACGCCTCGTTGCGCTCGAAGAACCCGCCGACCGCGGCTCGCATCGGCTCGGGCAGCGTCTCGTGCTCGGCGGCGAGCATCCCGCACAGGCACATCCGCCCGCCCCGGAGCACGTCGGCGTAGATGCGCGCGTATGACGAGAGCCGCGCCGGTGCGTCGTCGCAGCGGTCCTCGATCTCGACGAGCGCCGCGCCGAAGCGCTCGGCGTAGCGCTCGACCAGCGCCAGCCCGAGCTCGGCCTTGCCGGCGAAGTGGTAGTGCAGGCTCGCCTTGGTCAGATCGAGCTCGCCGGCGACATCGGCGTAGCTGAAGCCGTTGAAGCCGCGGGTCTGGACGAGCCGCTCGGCGCTGTCGAGGATCCGGGCGGATGTGTCGGCGGGCGGGCTCTCGCGGGGCATTCGTCGCAATCCTTGCTGATCGAGGAGGATTGACATCTTACCTACTAGTAGGTTAGGTTACCCCGGTCTCCGGTCGGAGTGAGCGACGACGCCAAAGGAGCGGTGATGAGCACCGAGCAGACGACCAAGCAGTACGCGGTAGCCGGACGCGAGCAGGCCGCGGACTGGATGGCCGCTTATCCGGAATACGGCGAGATGCGCTGGTACAGCGACGCGCTCGGGACCGAGCAGGTCTCGTTCAGCTGGCGGCGCATGCCCGCGGGCACCGGCGGGCGCGGCAGCTACGGCCACTGCCACCCGGGCCAGGAGGAGGTCTACTTCGTGGTCTCCGGGACCGTCACGTTCAAGGTCGGGGACGACGTCTTCGAGGCCGGCCCGCAGACGGCTGTGCGGATCGGGGGCGACGCGTTTCGCTCGGTGCACAACGACGGCGCCGGGGAGGCCGAGCTGCTGATCTTCTCCCCACGCCTGGCGGAGCCGCCGCTCGAGCGCCAGGACGGGTTCTGGGCATGAGCGCGATCGAGGCGCCCGACTCCGCCGCTGCGCTCGAACGCGCGATCGACCGGTACAACGCGGCCTGGAACGCGCACGACGTCGACGCGATCGTCGCGATGCACGCGCCCGACATGGTGTTCGCGAACCACACCGCGGGCGAGTCGGCAAGCGGCGAGGAGGTCGCGGCCCACATCGCCTCGATCTTCGAGGCGTGGCCCGACATCAGCTTCGAGACCGAGCGGCTCTACGTCCGTGACGGGCTCGTCGCGCAGGAGTGGACCGCGCGCGCCACCCACACCCGCACGATGCGCCGCGGCGAGATCGTCGCCGAGGCCAGCGGGCGTCGCGTCGAGTGGGCCGGCGCCGACGTGATCCCGTTCGAGCACGGGCTCGTCAAGCGCAAGGACGTCTACTCGGACTCGGTCTCGATCCTGCGGCAGGTCGGGCTGCTCGCCTGAACGCGCTCACCCCTCGACGCCGGCGCCGAGCGGGAAGCGGACGCCGGTCAGCTGCTCGGACACGTCCCACAGCCTGCGCGCGACGCCTGCGTCCTTCGCGGCGGACGTCCGGCCGACGAGCTTCGCGGGCCCGCGCTGCTCGAGGAACCCGCCGGGCCCGGCGAAGCTGTTGCCGGGGATCTCCGCCGTCGCCGCGTAGAGCGTCGGCAGCGCGCCGGCCTCCTGGCTCTGGGCGAGCACGCGGTTGCCGATGTGGCTGATCACGTCCTGCCAGCGTTTGCCGCTGTGGAACTGGAGGTTGGTCGCGGCGTAGCCGGGGTGGGCAGCCGTCGCGATCACGTCCGATCCCGCCTCGGTGAGCCGTCGCTGCAGCTCGGAGGTGAACAGCAGGTTCGCGAGCTTGGACTGGCCGTAGGCGGGCCAGTCGCGGTAGCGCCGGGTCTTCCAGTTGAGGTCGTCGAAGTCGATCCGGCCGATGCGGTGGGCGCCGGAGGAGACGGTCACGACCCGGCCGGTGATCTGCTCGAGCAGCAGGTTCGTGAGCGCGAAGTGGCCGAGGTGGTTCGTCCCGAACTGCAGCTCGAAGCCGTCCTCGGTGTACGTGAGCGGCGGCACCATCACGCCGGCGTTGTTGATCAGGACGTCGATCGGGCCGCCGTCCCAGCTCTCTGCGAACTCGCGCACGGAGGCGAGGCTCGCGAGGTCGAGGGCACGGACCTCGGTCTCGCCGGGCATCGTCGCGGCGGCCTGCTCGCCCTTGTCGGTCGAGCGCACGGCGAGCACCACGCGGGCGCCGGCGCCCGCGAGCGACGTCGCCGCGGCACGGCCGATGCCGCTGTTCGCGCCGGTCACGATCACGGTCCGGCCGGTCATGTCGGGGAGGGAGGAGCTTGAAGTAGTCATGGGCAACAATGTAGTCGACGACAACAAAGCTGTCAACGACTACATCAATCGGTAGCCTGATTCTCATGGAGACGCGCCCCTACCACCACGGCAACCTCCGCACCGCGCTGCTGGCGGCCGCCGAACGGACGGTCCGCGAGCGGGGGAGCCAGGCCCTCTCGCTGCGCGAGCTCGCCCGCGAGGCGGGTGTCAGCCACGCCGCGCCGCGCCGCCACTTCTCCGGCCGCCAGGCGCTGCTCGACGCGCTCGCGGAGTCCGGGTTCGACCGGCTCGGGCGCGAGCTGCGTGCCGCCTTCGACACGGCCGGGGAGGAGTTCGAGCCGCGCCTGCGGGCGGTCGCCGCGGCCTACGTGCGGTTCGCGACCGAGGACGCCGCGCTGCTCGAGCTGATGTTCGCGGGCAAGCAGGAGGAGCAGGAGGGCGTGCTGCACGAGGCGGCGGACCGCGCCTTCGCGGTGATGCTCGAGCTGATCGCGCAGGGGCAGCGGGAGGGGGCGCTGGACGGCGGCGACCCGGTCCGGGTCGGCCTCGTCCTGTTCGCGACGATCCAGGGCATCGCCGCGCTCGTCAGCGCCGAGATCGTCGCCGCGGCGGAGATCTCCAGCCTCGTCGAGGACGCCTGCGACCTGTTCCTGCGGGGCTCGCGGGTCGCGGCATAGACGATGGGCCCCGGACGCATGGCGGCGAACGGTCCGGACGTCGAGTCCGCGCCGGGCTCCACCGCCCGCGCCGGCGGGAGCGCTCGGCCGTGCCCCTGAAACGAGGATCCAGCCCGGACTCGCTCGAGCGGTTCCGCGAGGCGCAGGACCGCGGCGGCACCTACGAGCGCGCCCTCGCCGAGCTCCGCGCGGGCGCCAAGCGCAGCCACTGGATGTGGTTCGTGTTCCCGCAGCTGGCCGGGCTCGGCCACAGCGAGATGTCCGAGCGCTACGCGATCGGCTCGCTCGCCGAGGCGCGCGACTACCTCGCGGACCCGCTGCTCGGCGCCCGCCTGCGCGAGTGCGCCGCCGCGCTCATGACGACGACCTCGGCGGACCCCGAGGCGGTCCTCGGCCCGGTCGACGCGGTCAAGCTGCGCTCGTCGATGACGCTGTTCGCGCGGGCGGCGCCGGGCGAGAGCGTGTTCTCGGCAGTGCTCGACCGCTTCTTCGCCGGCGAGCAGGACGAGCGCACGCTCGCGTTGCTGCGCGGCTAGACGACCGGGTCAGGTTTCGATCGTGACGACGGTCCCGATCGGCGTGTATTTCCAGATCTCCGCCGAGGCCGCGAGCGGCAGCTCGACGCAGCCGAGGCTCTGGGGTGTGCCGAACGAGGAGCGGTCGAAGTTGTGGAGCGCGTCGCCGCCGTGGAAGTAGCTGATCCATTTGATCCCCGGGTCCTGGTAGTGGGAGCCGTCGGGGTTGGTCCCGCTCATCGTGCCTTCGGGGATGTGCTCGAACACGGGGTAGGAGCCGAGCGCGGTTTCGGCGCCGGAGATCCCCGTGTTCGCGGCGGACACGAGCACGGTGCGCCCGGCGCTCCACAGCGTCGCCGTCTCGGGGATTTCCCGATGGACGTAGACGTAGCTGTAGCCTTCGGTCAGCCGCTTGCCGGCGATCGCGTTGGCCATCAGCTTGCGCCACACCCCAGGGCCCGCGACGCCGTCGACCGGGATCCCGTTTTCGTTCTCGAACTTCATCACCGCCCCCTGCGTCAGCACCGTGGCCTGGGTCGGGCTCCATTTTTCGCGGAGCTGGTGGGGCGTGTTCGGGTAGCGCCAGCCGAAGCTCCCGGCCGGCGGCTGCACCGCGGCGGCCGCCTCGGCGCTCGGCGTGTGCGCCACTTCGGCGCCGCTCGGCTGCCAGGAGACCGGCAGGTACCCCTCCTGGGCGAGCAGCTGGTGCAGGCGGACGGTCGAGCCGGGCGGCACCGTCCAGCTCACCTGCGAGGTCTCGGTCAGGGCCGCCGACCCGGCTGTCGAGACCGCGACCGGATGCGGGAGCGTGAGATGCAGCTGCGAGCCGAGCGGCAGGCCGAAGCCGGACGGGCGGAACTCGAGCGTGTGGCTGTTGGCGACGTGCCAGGCGCCGGCGGCGCCGGAGGACAGCTGCGGATGCCCCGAGCCCAGCACCTCGGAGACCGGTTTGGAGAACGTCAGCAGGATCGGCGAGGCCGGCGAGATCTGCGACCCGGGCGCGGGGCTCGCGGCGAGGACCGGGCTGCTCGACGGCGGGAACCAGCTCACGTGCGCCGTTCCGCCGACGGTCTCCCAGGGGCGCGCCGCGGCGGCGACTGCGACGGTGCCGGTCGCGGGGCGGGAGCCGATCGAGACGGTGCTCGACGGCGTCGCGAGCGAATGGGTGTGGACCCCGCCGGCCGATTCGTAGCTGACGGCGCTGACGGGCTGCACGAACGAGACGTCGACCGGGTTGCCGGGAGCGACCGTGATCCAGCGTTCCTTCAGGTAGGCGACCGGCGTGCGCACGGTCAGGTGCTCGACCTGTTCGCGGCCGAGCGCCCAGCCGATCCAGCCGGGCCGGCGGACCCGCACGGAGACCGAGATCGTCTCACCGGGATGGAGCCTGTGCAGCGGGAACAGACGGCCGTCGCGGACCGTCATCGCCAGCGGCCGGCCGCCGGGCGCGAACGCTTCGACATGCTCGATCGAGCCTCCGAGCGGCTGCACGGAGACCTTCGCGAGCGCGCTCGAGTCGCCGGCCAGCGATGCGCCGGAAAGCGTCAGAGCGGCGATCACCAGCAGGACGACCGCGACGAGAACGACCGCGCAGACACCGATCAGGACCCGTTTCAACGCCTGACCGGATGCCGCGGCCCCCGCGACGAGAGGCTCCGTAGCCATCCAGTCAGGATAGGAAGATTTCGCGGAAACAGCGAAGGTTGGGCGGCTTCCTGCTCGGCCGCGGCCCTAGCGGCCCCGCGCGGCGTCGGCCTCGGCCGCCAGCTTCGGCGGGGCCCGCGCGTACCAGGCTTCGGTCACGACTTCCTCGAGGTCGCCCGGCGCGATCGCCTCGAGCCGCACCAGCACCGCGGCGCTGCCGTCGAAGTGGGAGGTCGTGAAGAACACGGCCGGGTCGTCGGCGAGCAGCGCCTCCTTCGCGACGAGGTGCTCGACCCGCGCGCCCATCACCGGCCCGTCGGGCGCACGGTCTCCGAGCTCCAGCACTTCGCGGTCGCGCAGCGGGCGCTCCCACACGAACAGCCGGCCGCCGACCCACCACTGCAGGCGCCCCCGCGAGAGGCGCTCCTCGCTGCCGGGGAGCGACGCCGCGAGGCGACGGACGTCCTCCCAGCCGGCCATCAGCCCGCGGCGAGCTCGGCCATCTGCTGGAACGCCTCCAGCGGCGCGGGCGCCCCGCCGCCGGTCAGCTCTCCGTAGATCGTGGCGAGGTTGACGACGAGGCGCTCGCGCTCGCCCCAGTCCGCCCAGCGGTCGAGCGACATCCGGCGGGCGGCCTCGAGCGGGGTCAGGCCGTCGGCGTGCGACGTCGCGGGCCCGCTCGTAGAGGTACTCGAAGTAGGCGCGCAGCTCCGCCACGTCGGCGAGCGTGGCGAGCGGGCCGTGCCCCGGCACGATCGCCACCGGGTCGAGCGCCTCGATGCGCTCGCAGGCGGCGATCCAGTTCGACACCGGGCCGGCCCAGGCGATCGGGTGGGCGCCGTTGAACAGGATGTCGCCGGTGAACAGCACCCGCTCGGCGGGGAGCCAGGCCATCGTGTCGCCCTGCGTGTGGGCCGGGCCGACCTCGAGCAGGCGGACCTCGCGGGCGCCGACGCGCAGCCCGAGCTCGCCGCTGAAGGTCTCCCGCGGCGGCTCGAGCTCGATCCCGTCGAACTCGAACGAGCCGAAGCAGCGCAGGAAGAACTCGCCGAGCGTCCCCATCCCGGGCGCCTGGCGGACGAGCTCGGCCATCGCCTGCGGCGGCAGCTCGGAGAACTCGCCGGCGGTGCGCTCGGAGGCGACGATCCGGGCGCCGCGCACGAGCTGGTTGCCGTACGTGTGGTCGCCGTTGGCGTGGGTGTTGACGAGCGTGCCGATCTGCGCCGCGGCCGGGACCGCCTGGCGCATCTCGGCGAGCATCTGCTCCGTCAGGCGGAGGTCGAACAGGGTGTCGACGAGCAGCGTCTCCTCGCCGTCGCTGACGAGCCCCGCGTTCGACCAGCCCCAGCCGCCGTCCGGCTGGAGGTAGGCGTGGATGCCCTCGCCCACCTCCGCCAGCCCCCGCTCGTAGGCGCGTGCCATGCCGGGCACGCTACATCGTGGACTCAGGCGACGCTCAGCTCCGAGACGTCGCGCACCTGGGTCAGCCTGATGCTGTTCCCCGAGGGGTCGCGGAAGCCGGAGTCGACGCCGTAGGGACGCTCTTCGGGCGCTTCGTGGAACTGCACGCCGCGGCCGCTGAGCTGCTCGTAGGAGGCCTGGCAGTCCTCGGTTTCGAGGAACACCGTGCCGGCGAACCCCTTCGCCATCAGCGTCCGGACCTGCTCGGTCGTCTCCTCGTCCATCATCGGCGGGCCGGGGATCAGCATCAGCACGATCGCGAAGTCGGGCTGGTCGGGGAAACCGACCGTCAGCCACCTGAAGCCGCCGAGCTCGGGCAGCGTCGCGTCGACCCGGACCTCCATGCCGACCTTCTCGGTGTAGAAGGCCAGCGCCTCGTCCTGGTCGTGCACCCAGAGCTGCGCGTTTGCCACCTTGATCATGTCGCTCCCTTCGTCGGTGTTCTGCGATGGGGTCGAAGCTACGCCTCCCCGCCGAGCTTGTCTTCTCGAAAAGTGCGGTTCTCGGGACGCGTGTGGGCGCGCACGATGCAGCCGGGCACGAGCGCTCGATCGGCGGCGGGCGGGAAGCGCTCGCGGTAGGCCTTCGGGGACACACCGAACATGCGGGTGAAGCTCGTCGTGAACGAGCCGAGGCTCGTCAGCCCGACCGACAGGCAGACGTCGGCGACCGGGTGGTCGGTGTCGCGCAGCAGCGCGGCGGCGCGCTCGAGTCGGCGCGTCAGCAGGTAGGCGTGTGGAGGCTCGCCGAAGGCGCGGCGGAACTCGCGGCTGAAGTGGGCCCGCGAGAGCCCGGCGGCGGCCGCCATCGCGGCGACGCCGAGCGGCTCCGCGTAGCGGGCGTCGGCGAGGTCTCGCGCGCGCAGCAGGTGGCGGGCCGGAGGCGGATGGGCCATGGCAGCCAGTATCGCGCCGGCGGACCGATCGGAGGATCTACAGTCGGGCGTGTGTTCGCGCTCGACGCCTATCTCCGCCGCGTCGGCCTCAGCGGCACGCCATCGCTCGCCGAGGTGCATCGCGCGCACGCCACCTCGATTCCGTTCGAGGGTCTCAGCGCCTACCTCGGTGAGCCGGTGGCGCTCGACCCCGCGTCGCTGACGGGGAAGCTCGTCGAGGGCGGGCGCGGCGGCTACTGCTTCGAGCAGAACATGCTGCTCGCGGCGGCAATGGAGGCGCTCGGCTACGAGGTCGAGCCGTACCTGGCGCGGGTGCTGATCGGGGCCGCGCCCGGCGAGGAGCGCGGGCGCACGCACATGGCGCTGCGGATCGGCGACGGCGAGCGGAGCTGGCATGCCGACGTCGGGCTCGGCGGCGGCACCCTGCTCGAGCCGATCCCCTGGGGCCCCGGGCCGGCCCACGAGCAGGCGGGGTGGAGCTTCCGGGTGACGGCGCGCGCGGGCGAGCACGTGCTGCAGGGCCTCGAGGAGGGCGCGTGGACGGACCTCTACTCGTTCGTGCCGGTGCCGGCCCCGGCGATCGATATCGAGATGAGCAACTGGTGGGTCTCTACGAGCCCCGCGTCGCGGTTCGTGACGGGCTTCCTCGTCAGCCGGCAATGGCGCGACGGACGGCGGCTGATCCTCACCGACTGGGGCGAGCGCGAACTGATCGAGCGCACCCCGGAGGGGACGGATCGCACGGTCGTCGAGACCGCGCAGCTGCCGGGCCTGCTGGCCGACCGCTTCGGCCTGCCGGGCTTCCGGATCGGCGCGGGCGGGCGGCTGGAGCGCGGCGACGCCCAGTGCGCCGATGCCCTAGGCTGGCCTCATGCGCCGCACGCCGACCGCAGCGATCGCAGCCGGATCACTGATCGCGGGCTACGCGGTCGCGGCGGGGAGCGGTTCGCGCCCGCTCGGCGGCGCCGTGCTGGCCGCCGGGGGGATCTACTGCATCGGCGTGTGGAACAGGCGGCACGGGCCGCGCACCGCCGCAGCGCTCGGCGGGGTCGGGCTCGGCGCGTTCGCGGTCTCGCACGTGCTGGCGCTCGCGATCGGCGCGTGGCCCTCGGTGCTGACGGTCGCCGCGGTGACCGGCACGGTCGTGTGGCTGCGCTCGGATGCGCCCACCGGCGCCCGGGCCCCGCTCGGCGCCCGCTAGGCCCGTCTTCTTCTTGTTGTTGATTCTGGGACGTCGCCGTGCGGCGTCCTCGGAGCCGGGCGCTTCGCGATCCGGTCTCTCGGGTTCGTAGGATCGGGTCATGCTCGCGCTGACCGCCGCCCCGGGGAGTCCAGGCAACGTCGAGTTGCGCGAGGTGCCGGACCCCGAGCCGGGCTCCTCGCAGGCGCTCGTCCGCGTCTCGGCGGTATCGCTGAACCGCGGCGAGACGCGCCGTCTCGGCGAAATGGACGCCGGCGCCGTGACCGGCTGGGACCTCGCCGGCGTGATCGAGCGGTCCGCCGCCGACGGCAGCGGACCGCCCCCCGGTAGCCGCGTCGTCGGGCTCGTCGAGCGCGGCGCCTGGGCGCAGCTCGCGGCGGTCGAGACGATCCAGCTCGCGGAGCTCCCCGCCGGCGTCACCGACGCGCAGGCGGCGACGCTGCCGGTGGCGGGGCTGACGGCGCTGAATGCGATCGACATCATCGGCCCGGCCGTCGCGCGGCGGGTGCTCGTGACCGGGGCGAGCGGCGGCGTCGGGCGCTTCGCGGTGCAGCTCGCGGCCCGCGGAGGCGCCCACGTCACGGCGGTCTCCGCGAGCCCGCAGCGGGCGCGCGGGCTGCGCGAGCTGGGCGCCGACGAGGTGATCCACGACCTCAGCGCTGAGGGACCGGTGTTCGACGGGATCGTCGAGGGCGTCGGCGGCGAGTCGCTGTCGGCGGCGATCCAGCGCGTCGCGCCGTTCGGGAGGATCGTCTCGTTCGCATCGAGCGACACCTCTCCCGTGCAGTTCCCGGCGCGCTCGCTGTTCGCCCGCGCGCCCGGCGCGTCGCTGCACGGCTTCTACGTGTTCGGCGTGCTCGAGCGCGAACGGACGGCGAGCCGGGACCTCGCGCGGCTCGCGCAGCTGGTCGCGGCGGGCCGGCTCGACTGCTCGATCGACCACGAAGGCTCGTGGCGCGAGGCGGCGCAGGCGATCGAAGCGCTGCTCGACCGGCGGATCGGCGGGAAGGCAGTGCTGCTGGTCGACTGACGGAGGGCGTCGCGCCGTTGCCGGCGCGAGTCCCCGCCCGTGATCGGCGTTGCGATCGCGCGCTCGCGGCCGTGGGTGGGAGTCCTGGCCGAACACGGTCCTGCCCGGCGCTCGCGACCGATCGGCCGCCGCGCTGCGCCGGGTGTTCTCGCGCGGCCGGCCGCTGCGAGTCTCGCTGCCCGCGCCGTCGAGCGGAGCCGCGTGCTCTATCGCCCTGTCAGGAACCGCGCGAGCCCGGCCGCCAGCGCCGCGCGACCCGCTCGCGGAAGCTGGTCGCTCCATCGGCGCCTCGTCGGCGCGGTTCTGCATGTTCGCGACCTCGACGAACACCTTCGGCACGCGCGACAGGTTGAGACCGCCGAGATCGGTCCGCGGCGCGATCCCGTCGTGGCCGTCGTAGGTGGAGGGGTGCAGGCCGATCGCCTCCAGCGAGGCGCGCAGGTCACCGCGAGGCGGTGCGAGGGGCCGAGGATCCGCGTCGTCGGCTCCGCCCGGGATCGGGGCCGGCACGAGGATCGCGAACCCCGAGCCGCCCGGCGGCCCGCCGTCGGCGTGGATCGAGATCGCCGCCTCGCTGTGGGCGCGGTTGCCGATCGCGGCGCGTTCGTTCACGCACGGGCCGACGCCGTCGTTGCTGTGAGCGCGTCATCACGACGGGCGCGCCGGCCCGCGCCAGCAGCGCGCGCAGCCTGACCGCGACGCACCAGTTGAAGTCGGCCTCCCGGTAGCCGTCCGGTGCCGCCGTCCCGGTCGTGTCGCATTCCTTCTCGCCGTTTCCGTCCGGCACGAGCCGCGCGATCTCCTGCGGGTGGGTGAAGTTGCCGCCGTCGTGCCCGGGGTCGACGGTGACGGTCAGCCGGCGAGCGGCTTCGCCGCCGGCGCCGTGGGGCTCCGGGGATCGAGCGCCGCCCACGCGAGGGCGCCGGGCAGCAGCGCGACGGCGAGAAGCGTGGTGCGGGTTCGTTCGCGGCTCACCCGAGCGCCAGCGTAGAACCTCGGCCGGAGCGCACCGCAGGCGGGCGTCGTGGATAATCCCCGCCCGATGCGGGCCGTTCAGATCACCGAGGAGACCGGGCCCGACACGGCGCTCGCGATCGCCGAGATCCCGGAGCCCGAGGCATCGCACATGCTGACCCCCGGGTCCGGCGTGGTGGTCGAGGTCCACGCCGCGGGGGTCTCGTTCCCGGAGCTGCTCCAGACCCGCGGCGAGTACCAGATGAAACCGCCGCTGCCGTTCGTCCCGGGCAGCGAGGTCGGGGGGATCGTGATCAGCGCCCCCGAGGGTGCGGCGGTCGCGCCCGGCGACCGCGTCGCCGCCTTCTGCGCGCTCGGCGGCTGGGCCGAGACGGCGGTCGCGCCCGAGTTCTTCACGTTCCCCCTCGGTGCTGAGCTCGACTTCGCGCAGGGCGCCGCGCTGGTCCTCAACTACCACACCGCGTACTTCTCGCTGCGTCTCCGCGGCCGGCTGAAGGAGGGCGAGACCGTCCTCGTCCACGGCGCCGCCGGCGGTGTCGGCACCGCCTCCCTGCAGATCGCGCGCGGGCTCGGGGCGAAGACGATCGCGACCGTCTCCACCGACGAGAAGCGCGAGGTCGCCGAGCGCGCCGGCGCGGACCATGTGGTGATGGTGCGCGACGGCTGGAAGGACGAGGTCGTCGAACTGCTCCGGCGGCGGCGTCGACATGGTGCTCGACCCGGTCGGCGGCGATCGGTTCCTCGACAGCCTGCGCTCGCTGCGCGAGGACGGCCGCCTGGTCGTCGTCGGCTTCACCGGCGGCTCGATCCCGGAGGTCCGGGTCAACCGTCTGCTGCTGCGCAACACCGAGGTGATCGGCGCCGGCTGGGGCGCCTACGTGATGGGCAAGCCCGACCTGAACCGCGAGATCGGCGCGGCGGTGGGCCGGATGATCGAGGCCGGGATCGTGCGGCCGCTGATCGGCCAGCGCTTCGGGCTCGAGAGCGCCGCCGAGGCGCTCCACACGCTCGACGAGCGCCGCGCGCTCGGCAAGGTCGTGCTCGACGTGCGCCCCTCCTAGGGCCGGCCCCCGGCGCCGAGGCGTCACGCGCGGCCGGGCCGGCCGGCGCTCACCCCCTCTCTTCCTGAGTCTCCCGCCCCTGCTGCGGGCCCGTGCGACTTTTACGAGATTCTTCCGTTGATCAGGGGGAGTTAACACCTGTGAGGGGTTAACGACAAGACGAGGGTAGAGGACCCCCTCGCAGCCCGTGGGCAGCTCCGCGCCGATCGTGCGCGGAGGCCTCCACGGAGATAAGGAGGCAGCAAATGAAGGTGATCGGCGCGGGACTCCCGCGAAGCGCCACGACGACGCAGATGTTCGCCCTCGAGCAGCTCGGCTTCGCGCCCTGTTACCACATGCGTGACCTGCTGCTCGACCTCGACACCGGGCTGCCGCTGTGGGAGGCCGCGATCGACGGCAAAGCCGACTGGGACGCGATCTTCGGCGAGGCGCAGTCGACCTGCGACTGGCCCTCCGTCGTACTTCTACAGGGAGCTGATGGACCACTACCCCGACGCGAAGGTGCTGCTCAGCGTGCGGCCCGCCGAGGCGTGGGCGCGCTCGATGGAGAAGACGATCTGGGGCATGTGGCACGGCGACACCGTCCTGCATCACATGAACGACGCACGCTGCGTCGTCGACCCCGAGTGGCGCCGCTACATCGACCTGATGTCGCGCCTGAACTTCGACGAGGGCGGCGCCTTCCACGGCGCTGACGACATGCCGAAGCTGATGGCCGCGATGGAGCGCTGGAACGAGCAGGTGCAGCGTGACGTCCCGTCCGAGCGGCTGCTGGTGTGGAACCCCGCCGAAGGCTTCGAGCCGCTGTGCGAGTTTCTCGGCGCCGAGCTGCCCGCCGAGGCGCTGCCGCGCCTGAACGACACGAAAGCGTTCCGCGAGGGGATCATCGGCGGCGCGATCGACAGCGTCAACGGCTGGTGGGACGAGCGCGACAAGCCGACCGAAGGTCTGCACGGCGCCGCGCTCGACGGCGACGCCGCGAGCACCGAGACGGTGCGCGGCGCCGCGGTCGCCTGAGCGTCAGGATCCGCTCCCGCTCCCGCGGCCCGGCAGCCGCGGGAGTCGTGCGGCGGGCCCCTCTCGTCGGGCGCCTGCTCCGGCCCGACGCCCGCGGCTGCGCGGCCGGTCCTCACCGCGCGCCGCGGCGGCAGCCGTTCTCGCGGGCTCCTCGCGCCCGCGCATGGTTCGGTGCCCCACCGCACGATCGCCGGCGGCATCTCGCTGGTCGCGCTGTCGTGCTCGTCTCGGCCCGTGCGCGCACGGATCCTCGCCGCGCAGCGCGGCCGCTCAGCCGCTGATGACCTGCGTGTCCCCGATCACCGCGCCGGTCGCGTCGAGCGCCTGCACCGCGAAGTAGGGAGCCGGCGACGGCGGCCGCAGCGCCGTCTCGAAGCCGGTCCGGGCGACGGTCGCGACCGGGGTGAGGGTGCTGGACGAGGTGCCCGCGAGCAGCCGCCACGAGGCGGTCCGTGTGTCGCCGTTCCAGCTGACGTAGACCGTCTGCTGCGCCGGTGGGCCGGTCACTACCGCCTTCGGCGAGCTCGACGGAGCCCCGACCCACGGGAAGCGGTAGGCGCGGTAGGTCTGGTAGCTGCCGTGCAGGTGGGCGTCGTAGAGCAGCGTGCCGGAGCTGCTGAACTCGGAGAAGTACGGCTGCGACCCCCAGCCGAGGAACTCGTCGCCGTTCGGCAGCGGCTGCATGTTGCCCTGGCTGCCCGACTGCAGCGCCGAGCCCGGGTGCTCGAAGGTCGAGACGACGCTCGCGGTGCCGGCGTCGATGTTCTCGATCAGGCCGCGTGACTGCGGGTGGACCATCGGCACCCCGCCGTTGTCGAACAGGCTGATGTCGCCGTTCGGCAGGACGGTCGCGTCGTGCTGGTAGGCGGTGTGGGCGCCCGTGCCGAGCTTCACGTCGGAGTGCCGCCCCCCGATCCGCACCAGAACCTGGCCCGTCTCGCTGTTCAGTTCGTACAGGCTCCAGGTGTTGCGCGCCGAGATCAGCGTCGCGCCGCCGGCGGCCTGGTCGACCGAGTTCAGGTGGAAGTAGTCGAACGGCGTTTCGGGGCTCGTGTTGACCGCGGAGCTGTAGGAGTCTTCGAGCGGCACGTGGTCGACGCTGTGCCACTCGCGCCGCACGAGGCCGGTGCGCAGGTCGATTTCCTGGAACAGGCTGTCGGTCACCGCGCCGCCCTGCGGTCCACCGAGCGAGGAGAGGTCGCAGCGGATCGGCTGGTAGGCGGTCAGCACCGCCGTGTCCTGCGGCGTGATGTGGAAGTCGTGCAGGTCCGCGACGTAGCCGTTGCCGGCCCGCACGTGGTCGATCACGTGGTACGCCGTCGTTCGCGATCAGCTCTTCGCCCTCGCCGAAGCCCTGCGGGGGGATGTAGCCCTGCCACCAGGTCAGCACCGGCTGGCCTTCGAGCTGCTGTACCTGGAGGTTCGCGGCCGCGTCTTCGGAGGGGACCGGCGAGAACCAGACGAGGTTGCCGGCTTCGTCGAAGATCATCGGGCCCGCCTGGCCGGGACCGTTGTAGGGGGCGGTGAAGACGTCGCCGGGCGACGTCGAGGACGAGGTCCGGCTGACGACGACGGCGGGAGGTTCGAGTTCCGGCCGCGAGCGGAAGTGCATCTTCTCGTTCGGGTCCCGGGAGGCGTGCACCGAGACCGGGTGCGCCAGCACATCGGGGCGTGCGACGGTGAAGTGGTAGGCGAACCGCGACGTGCGTCCGTTGACCGAGACCCGCCCGGTCACGGTCACCGTCTCGCCCGCGAGGAACGGCATGTTCGGCACGAAGCTCGCGCCGTCGCCCTGCGAGTAGGCCCGCAGCCTGCCGGGGTGCCTGCCCGTGATCGACCCCCGCACGGCGACCGCAGAGATCTCGTGCGGCGGGGCGCCGAGCAGGCTGATCTGGGTGCGCGGCAGCGAGTCGTAGGAGTCGGGCAGCGGCGTCACCGCAAGGCTCGTGCCGGGCAGCACGGCCGACCGGTCGAGCACCGAGGGGACGCACTGCGCGGTCGCCGGCAGCGCGAACGCGGCCTGCTCGTCGGCGATCCGGTAGGACGCGGCGGCAAGCGTCGCGGCGCTCGCCAGCGCGACGGTCACGGAGCCCATCACGAGCAGCCTGCGGAGCCTGTGTCTGTGGGAGTGGGGTTGGGACTTCACGAGGGGTTGACCAAAGCACACCAGTTGCGTCGGAAGGTTGCGTCGACACGCGGCCCGGGCAAGCCGTGGGACGCGTCAGAAGACGGGGGTCTCGGCGTAGTCGCCGAACACCTGCTGGAGCGACTCCACGATCTCGCCCTCGCTGGCATCCACCCGGGCGCAGGCGATCAACGCGTCCATCAGGTTGCGGTCCGGGTCGGCCGCCTGCTCGCGGAGGCGGGCCAGCGCCTGCTCGACGGCGGCGCCGTCGCGCCGCGCGCGTGTCGACTGCAACCGGCCGATCTGCTTGCGCTCGAGGTCGGGGTCGATCCGCAGCGTCGGGATCGGCTGTTCGTCGGAGGCGACGAAGCTGTTGACGCCGACGACGAGGCGTTCGCCCGCGTCGATCTCCTGCTGCAGGGCGAACGACGCGTCGGCGATCTCGCGCTGGGGGTAGTTCGACTTGACCGCCTCGACCATCCCGCCGAGCTCGTCGATCTTGCGGAAGTAGTCGTACGCCGCCTGCTCCATCCGGTCCGTCAGGGCCTCGACGAAGTACGAGCCCCCGAGCGGGTCGACGGTGTTCCCGACGCCGGTCTCGTGGGCGATCATCTGCTGCGTTCGCAGCGCGACCGTGACGGCCTCCTCGGTCGGCAGCGCGAGCGCCTCGTCGTAGGAGTTCGTGTGCAGCGACTGGGTTCCGCCGAGCACCGCGGCGAGCGCCTCGATCGCCGTCCGCACGATGTTGTTGAGCGGCTGCTGGGCGGTCAGGCTGACCCCCGCGGTCTGCGTGTGGAAGCGCATCTGCCACGACTTCGGGTTCTTCGCGCCGAACGTCTCCCGCAGCTCGCGAGCCCAGATGCGCCGCGCCGCCCGGTACTTCGCGATCTCCTCGAAGAAGTCGATCTGGGCGTTGAAGAAGAACGACAGGCGCGGCGCGAACTCGTCGACGTCGAGCCCGCGCTCGACCGCCTGCTCGACGTAGGTGAGACCGTCCTTGAGCGTGAACGCGAGCTCCTGCTGCGCCGTCGAGCCGGCCTCGCGGATGTGGTAGCCGGAGATCGAGATCGGGTGCCAGCGCGGCATCTCCCGCGAGCACCACTCGATCATGTCGCCGCACAGGCGCATCGCCGGGTCGATCGGGAAGCACCACTCCTTCTGGGCGATGTACTCCTTGAGGATGTCGGCCTGGATCGTCCCCGACAGGCGCTCGGGCCCGACCGCTGTATCGGGCCCGCCCAGCCCCGACTCCGCGGCGACGACGTAGAAGGCGAGCATGATCGCCGCCGGCGCGTTGATCGTCATCGAGACGCTGACCTCGCCGAGGTCGATGCCCGCGAACAGCGTGCGCATGTCGTCGGGCGTGTCGACCGCGACCCCCTCGCGGCCGACCTCGCCGAGCGAGCGCGCATGGTCGGAATCGTGGCCCATCAGCGAGGGCATGTCGAACGCGGTCGAGAGCCCCGTCTGGCCGTGGTCGAGCAGGTAGCGGAAGCGCTCGTTCGTCTCCTCGCTCGTGCCGAACCCCGCGAACTGGCGCATCGTCCACAGCCGGCCGCGGTACATCGAGGCGTGGATGCCGCGCGTGAACGGGTACTCGCCAGGGGTCCCGATCGGGTCGTCGGGGCCGCCGGCGCCGGCGCCGGGCTGCACGTCGGCGGCCGTGTAGAGCTCGGCGATCGGCTCGCCCGAGAGGGTGCGGAAGGTGTGCTCGGCGGCGTCTGGCGCCTGCGCGGGCCGCTCTGGGGTGACCGCCATCGTAGGGTTGATCCTACCTTCGCGGGGTCGGCTCGGCCGCGCCCGGCGTCGCCGAAAGGGCGGGCGCGATCGCCTTCGGGCGCTCCGTGCAAGGCCGGCGAGCGGGTTCTCGACGCGCATCCCGTCGAGGCGCCGACCGTCGTTCGGGTCCTCGCTCAGCAGCCGCTCGCATCCGCAGCGGGCGGCCGCTGCAACGACGAGGCCGTCCCGGTAGGAGATCCGCTGCGAACGCGAGGTGCGGATCGCTCGCTTCACGAGGGCGCCGTCGAGCGGGACGACCGTCGGGAGCGAGAGCGACTCGATCACCTCGCTCGCATCCTCGCGCCGCGAGCGGTCGCGCGAGCTTCGCGGTGACGGTGACGCGTTGCGGGCACGGGATACCGTTCGCAGTCGAGATGGATCGCGACGCCCTCAGAGCGGAGCTCGCCCGGCTGGTGGGGAGCGAGCACGTGCTGAGGGCGGACGGCTCCAGCTCCCACTACAACCGCGACGCGAGCGGCCGGCGCGGCCTCGAGGGGCACGCCGAGGCCGTCGCGCTGCCCGGCACCGCGCCGGAGGTCGCCGCGGTGCTCGCGTGGTGCTACGAGCACGACGTCCCGCTCGTCCCGCGCGGCGGCGGCACCGGGCTCGTCGGCGGGGCGGTGCCGAGCGAGGGCAGCGTGGTCTGCTCGCTGGAGCGGCTGCGCGGAGTCCGGGAGCTCGAGCCGGGCCTCTGGCGGCTGTCGGTCGAGGCGGGGGTGACGACGCGTCACGTGCAGCGTCTCGCGCGCGAGAACGGCCTGTTCTTCGGGCCCGACCCCGGCGGCGCCGACGAGGCGCAGATCGGCGGCAACGTCGCGACCAACGCCGGCGGCCCGCACGCGCTGAAGCACGGCGTCACCGGGGCCTGGGTCAGCGGCCTGGAGGTGGCGCTCGCGCCGGGCGAGCTCGTCGAGCTCGGCAGCTGGGTGCGGAAGGACGTCGCGGGCTACGACCTCAAGGACCTGATGGTCGGCTCCGAGGGGACGCTCGGGATCGTCACCGCGGTGCGGCTGCGGCTGCTGCCGGCGCCTGCCTCGGCGGTCGCGATGGTCGTCTTCCTGCGCGGACGGGAGGAGGGTTGTGCCGGGGCGCTCGCGCTGCTCGCCGGCGGGCTGCGGCCGTCGGTCCTGGACTTCGTCGACGGCGACACGCTTTCGCTCGCGGGGGGCGCGTACCCCGACTCGCGCGTGTGCGGGCCCGGCGGCCCGGTCGGCGACGCGGCGGGGGTGCCGGACTACGCGGGGTTCGCGCTGATCGTCGAGGTCGACGGCAGCGCAGAGGAGACGGCGCTGCAGCGCGCCGAGGCGCTGGAGCTGCTCGGCGACGCCGCGGTCGCGGTGCACGAGCCGCTCGACGCCGCGTCGCTGTGGCGCTGGCGGGACGGGATCAACCCGGCGGTCACGGGCGCGCGCGGCGCGAAGGTCAGCGGCGACGTCGTCGTGCCGATCGAGCGCCTCGCGGAGGCGCTGGCGGAGTTCGAGCGGATCGCCGAGCGCCACGGGCTGTCCTCGTGCGCCTGGGGGCACGCGGGGGAGGGGAACGTGCACGCGACGGTACTCGTCGACCCTTCCTCCTCGGACGAGCTCGACGCCGCCGAGGAGACGATGGAGGACCTCTATGGCTTGGTCGCCGGGCTCGGCGGATCGATCGCCGGCGAGCACGGGGTCGGGCTGCTCAAGCGCGGGCAGCTGGCGCGCCAGTGGGGGCCGCGCGCGATCGAGCTGCACGAACGGGTCAAGCAGCTGTTCGACCCCAAGAACCTCCTCAACCCCGGCAAGAAGCTCGCGCGGTAGGGTGCCGCGTCGCCGCACCGCGGCAACGCCCCCCAACCGAAAGGAACCCCCCCGATGAACAAGTCCGAGCTCGTCGACGCCGTCGCAGCCGACAGCGGTCTGAGCAAAGCCGACTCCGCACGCGCGATCGAGTCGGTGCTGGCAACGGTCACGAAGACCCTGAAGAAAGGCGACGAGGTGGGCATCACGGGCTTCGGCAAGTTCTCCGTGGTCAAACGCGCAGCGCGCCAGGGCGTCAACCCGAGGACCGGCGACCGCGTGAAGATCAAAGCGTCGAAGGCGCCGAAGTTCACGGCCGGCGCCGGCCTCAAGCAGGCGATCAGCCCGAAGAAGAAATAGGACGGGAGCCGGCCGTGGCGACGCTCGCGGAGCTGGAGCTGCCGGAGTTCGACTACACGGACCCGGCGCTGAAAGGCGCGAGCTTCCACGCCGCGATGGCGGAGGTTCGCGCCGCCGGCTGGCTGGCGCGGGCCCCGTTCGGCTACATGGTGCTCGACCGTGAGGCGGGCGAGCACTTCCTTCGCTCGCGCTCCGCGATCTTCCCGGGGATGAAGATCGCGGAGATCTTCGGGGTCACTGAGGGGCCGCTGTACGAGCAGATGAAGCGCAACATCCTGCACGTCAACGGCCCCGACCACTCCCGCCTGCGCAGCCTCGTCAACCCGGCCCTGTCGCCGCGCGCGGTCGAGCGCTACCGGCCGCGGATGCGCGGATTCCTCGAGGAGCTGCTCGACGCGGCGACCGCCGACGGCGGGCGCGAGGGGGTCGTCAGCTGCGACTTCGTCGAGGCGTTCGCGAAGCCGTACCCGTCGCAGGTGATCGCCTCGGTGATGGGAGCGCCGCTCGAGGACGCGCCGCGGCTGCACCACTGGTCGAACTGGATCCAGAAGCAGTTCGACGCCGGCAGCATGGCGAGCGAGAAGGACAAGATCGAGGAGGCCGTCGAGGAGTTCTACGAGTACGCCGCGGCGCTGCTGACGGCACGGCGCTCGGCGCCGGGCGACGACCTGATCTCGACGCTGATCGCCGCAGAAGAGGAGGGCGACCGCCTCTCGGACGTCGAGTGCATCAACCTCGTCTTCAACATCCTCGCCGGCGGCGTCGACACGACGCAGAGCCAGATGGCCCACGCGGTGAGGCTGCTGGCCGAGCACCCGGATCAGTGGCAGCTGCTGCGCTCGAACGCGGAGCTCGCGACGGCCGCGGTCGAGGAGGCGCTCCGCTACGAGCCGATCACGCCGTTCACGGCGCGGATCCTGACCGACGACGTCGTCTACCGGGACGTCGTGTTCCCCGTGGACACGGTCGTGATGGTCTGCGCGTTCACCGGGAACCGCGATCTCGACGCGGGGGGCGAGGAGTTCGACATCGCCGCCGAGCGCGAGCGGGCGCGCGTGCTGACGTTCGGCGCGGGCGTGCACTACTGCCTCGGAGCGAACCTCGCGCGCCTGGAGATGCAGGAGGGGCTCGTGTTCCTCGCCGAGCGGGTGCGAGAGCTCGAGCTCGACGGCGAGCCGGAGTACGGGACACCCGCGGGGATCTACGGGCTCGAGCGGCTGCCGGTGCGTCTGACGCTCTGAGGCGGCGCACGCGACCGCCGCGGGCGGTAGAACCCTCCGCGGTGGACGTCCGTCGAACGCTGCTCCTCACCTCGCTCTGCGTCGCGGCGCTCGCCGCCTCCGGGCCGGCCGCGGATGCCGCGGGTCGTCACGCCACGCAGGGGCCGCTCGTGTTCCCCGCGTCCGACTACACGCTCGAGAGCGAAACGATCTCGACCGCGCAGGGACCGGAGACGGTGACGTGCCGGTTCTACGAACGGGTCCCCTACGTGGCCGACCCGGTGAGCGCCGAATACGAGAGCCTCGACCTCGCCGAGCCGGTGGCGATCAACGGCCAGCCGATCGAAACCGAGCACGCCCCGATCGTCCTCGACATCGAAGCCGGCTACTACCTCTCGGAGCTGGTGCCCTCGGGACTGAAAGGAGGCGGCTGGGCGCCCGGCAGCGGCGGACCGCCCGCTCACGGGTTGCCGCCGGTCGCGAACTTCCCCGGCTCGCCGACCGGGAGCGCCGAAACGGAGAGCAGCCCCGAGCTGGCGCTCGCGGCGGGGGACATCGTCGTGCTGCCGGGCCTGCGGGGCCGCGACAACGTGAGCTCGAGCGGCAAGTTCTTCGGGAAGGCGCCGGCGGCGGTCGTCGATCTGAAGGCGGTCGTGAAATACCTGCATCACAACCGCCGGCACGTGCCGGGTGACACGGGGCACATCATCGCGATGGGCAACAGCGCGGGGGGCGCGTACGCGGCGCTGCTCGGGGTGTCCGGAGGCAGCTCGATGTTCACGCCGTACCTGAAGGAAATCGGCGCGGCGCCGGGGAGCGACGCGGTCTTCGCGAGCGCCGCGTACTCGCCGGTGACGGACGTCGACCACGCCGACATGGCGTACGAGTGGGCGTTCGGGAGCCTGGCCGTACGACGACAAACCGGTGAACGCGACGGTGTCGAGCGAACTGCGTCAGGCGTTCGGCTCCTACGAGGCGTCGCTCCACCTCACCGCGCCGGGCTTCGGCCCGCTCACCGTCGGCGACCTCGCCGAATACATCGTCACGACATATCTCGAGCCGGCCGCCAAGAGCTACATCGAAGGGCTTCCGGCCTCGGCGCGCAGCACGTATCTCGCGCAGAACCCGTGGATCGCGTGGTCACAGGGCAACGCCACGTTCACGTGGGCCGCGTTCATCGCGCACATCGGGTGGCGCGATCAGGGGGCTCCCGCGTTCGACGGCTTCGACGTCGAACACGACGAGAACAGCCTGTTCGGAGACGAAACGACCGCGGCCCGCCACTTCACCCTCTACTCGCTGCGTCACGCGACCGGGAACCCGACGGCCCAGCTCGAACCGGACCTGCCGGCGAAGGTCGAGATGCTCAACCCGATGTACTTCCTCGCGCACCGCAGCGGGCGGCGGGTCCGGTACTGGTTCCTGCGGACGGGTGCGAACGAAACGGAGACCGCCCTGTCGGTGATCACCAACTTGGGCGTGAGGCTCGAAGACCTCGGCGCCGAGGTGAACCGAGGCGTGTTCTGGGAAGGGGGGCACGACGCGAACTTCGCACCGGAAGCGTTCGTCTCGTGGGTGGGCAGCATCACGGGTTACAAAGCGCAGGCGGCCAGGGTGAAACGCTCGCGATAGTCAGAAACACGGCTTGCGCCGTGGACGTGCCTTGGGACGATTCGGGGAGTGGCCAGACGCCGCTCCGATCGACCCAAGTGCATGACCGAACGGATTCGAAAGACAACCCTCGCCGCGCTGCTGGTGTTGCTCGTGTGTGCTGCGCCGTCGTGGGGTGGGAGGTACCACGTGTACTCGTGCCGGATGCCGGATGGGGAGGCGGCGCCGGTGGATGGGTGGAGCGGGAGTGTTGCCGCGGGAGGCGCGTACGACGACTATGTGGTCAACACGTGCGGGAGCGGCGGGGGGTTGGTGGCGGCGCTAGGAGATTCGACCCCCCACCTTGCTGGCACCGATCGCGCCACTTGGAGTCTGGAAGTTCCCGGGTTCGCGACGACTAGTTGCGGCGACGCTCTCGCGGGCTGATGACACGGCGGGCGGCGGGAACGGGAACGCAACCTACGAGGTGTGGATCGCCGCTCCAAAGCTCACAAGTGTTTTCGACCAATGCGTCGCTGCGGTCGCGTGCCACTCCGAGGGCGAAATCGGGAACCCGCTGAGTCCGGTTAACCGCGTAGCTGTTCCCGAATCACACTTGGGTCAGATCTTCTTGAGCGCCGCCTGTGGGGGCGCGCGGGAACCCGAACGCATTCGAATGCCCCACCGGCCAAGGTGACCCCGACAACTACGCTGCCGCCCTCTACCTCTACGCCGCCGACCTCACCCTCGAACAGACCGCCGGACCGACCGTCACCTCCCCGGCCGGCGAACTCGCGACCGCCCCCGAACCCTCCGGCACCGCCGACCTGACCTTCACCGCCGCCGACCCCGGCTCCGGCGTCTACGAGGCGCTCGTCACCGTCGACGGCCACCCGTTCCAGTCCACGGTCCTCGACGAAGCCGGCGGCCGATGCCACGACGTCGGGCAGACGACCGACGGCCTGCCCGCCTTCCTCTACCTCGACCCGTGTCCCGCATCCGTCTCGGCCGACCTCCCGGTCGACCTCTCCCCGCTCGCCCCCGGAGCCCATCACCTCGTCGTCACCGTCACCGACGCCGCCGGCAACGCCGCCCCCGTCCTCGACCGCACGATCCTGATCCCGTCGCCCCCGGGCTCGCAGGGCCAGCCCCCGCAGCCACCCGCCTCCGGCGTCACCGGCAATCAGGCCGCCAGCTCCGCGGGCTCCGGCGCCAGCGGCGCGACGGCCTCCTCGCCCGCCCTCCTCTCCGCACGCTGGCAGTCGACCTCCTCGACCCGGCTCACCGTCTCCTACGGTCACCGCGAGACGATCACCGGCCGTCTCACGAGCGCCGCCGGGCAGCCGATCGCGGGCGCCCAGATCGCGATGCTCTCGACCCCGGCCCTCACCGGCGCCGCCACCTCCGCCGCGAGAGGCGCGACGACGGCGCGCAACGGCACCTTCGCGATCCGCCTCGCGCCTCACCTCACCTCCCGCACGATCCGCCTCATCTATACCTCCCGCCGGCGAACCTTCCCCCGCCGCGAGTCGCGCGCTCCAACTCGCCGTCCGCGCCCCGACGACGATGAGCGTCTCACCCCCGCACCGCCGCTTCCCGAGGCTCGATCCGCTTCAGCGGCCGTCTGCTCGCGGGCCCCTTCCCGCGCGGCGGCACGCCCGTGATCCTCGAGGCTCGCTCCGGCCGCGGCGCCTGGATCGAGTTCCGCGTCGTGCGCAGCGGTGCCGCCGGTCGCTTCGCCGCCACCTACCGCTTCAGGTTCCCTGGCCCCGCGCGCTACCAGTTCCGCGCGGTCTGCGAACAGGAGGCCGACTACCCCTTCGCCACCGGCGCGTCCCATGCCGGTCGCCGTGACCGAGCGCTGAGCCGGCCGGCGAGGTTTCCCCGCTCCGCTGACGAAATCCTTACGAACCGGGCTCGCTACCTCCCGACGGAGCGCGTGTTTCGTATGTTGTCGGAGATCGGGTACGTCGGCTCAGCGGCCGGCGACACAATCAACGGGAGGAGCTGCATGGGAGCGAGACTGGCGGGACGTGCCCTCGGGCTGGCGGCACCCCTCGTCGCGCTCCTCCTCTCCTCGACCGCCGCGCTCGCCTCGACCGGCGTGTCGGTATCGCCTCTGAACGGCACACCCGACGCCTCGCCCGACAGCCAGATCAGCTTCCTCGGCGTTCCCGCCTCGCAGATCACGCGCGTGACCGTGAAGGGGTCGAGCTCCGGGCTGCACACCGGCCGCCTCGCCGGCTACGTCAGTGCGCCCGGCGCGAGCTTCCTGCCCAGCAAGCCGTTCAGCCAGGGGGAGACGGTCACCGCCTCCGCACTCGTCGGCCCCTCGGGCCACGCGCAAGCCGTGAGCACCACCTTCACGGTCGAGCACCTCGCGCCCTACCAGGTCACGGTCGGCCCGCCGTTCGAACTCCACGGTCACGGCCTCGAACAGAGCTTCGTCACGGAGCCGAACCTGAAACCGCCCGTGATCCACGTCAGCGCCTCGAACCCCGGCCAGAGCCCGGGCGACATCTTCCTCACGCCGACGCACGGCTACGGCCAGACCGGAGCGATGATCCTCGACGAGCAGGGCCGGCTCGTCTGGTTCCATCCTGTCCCGAAATCCGACGACGCCACCGACTTCCAGGTCGAGAGCTACCACGGCGAACCGGTGCTCGTCTGGTGGGAGGGGCTCGTCCCGGGGCGTCTCGGCGTCGGCTTCGGGCGCGATGAGATCTTCAGCTCCTCCTACAGGCAGATCGCCTCGGTGAACGCGGGCAACGGCTACCAGGCCGACCTGCACGACTTCCAGATCACCCCCCAGGGGTCGGCCTACCTGACGGCCTACTCGCTCGTCTCCGCCGACCTGTCCTCCGTCGGCGGGCCGAGCAACGGGATCGTCCAGGACGCGATCGTCCAGGAGGTCGACATCCAGACCGGCCTCGTGATGTTCGAGTGGCACGCCTACGGCCACGTCTCGCTCGCCGACTCCTACTCGACCCCGCCGCGCTCCGCGGGCGAACCGTACGACTACTTCCACGTCAACTCGATCTCCCCCGACCCGTGGGGCGACGGCAACATCCTCGTCTCCTCGCGCAACACCTGGGCCGCCTACGAGATCAACCACGTCACCGGCGCCGTCCTCTGGCGCCTCGGCGGGAGGCACTCGAGCTTCAAGATGGGCCCCGGCACCGGCACCGCCTGGCAGCACGACGTCCGCTGGCAGCCGGACCGGACGCTGACGATCTTCGACAACGGGTCGACGCCGAAGGTCCACAGCGAATCGCGCGCGCTCCGCGAGCGGATCGACTGGGCGAACCGCAGCGTCAGCCTCGTCAGCCGCTACGTCGGCCGCATCAGCACCGGCAGCCAGGGGAACGACGAGACCCTCTCGGACGGCTCGATCTTCGTCGGTTGGGGCGAAACCCCGTACATGACCGAATTCGCCCCGACCGGCCAGATCCTGTTCAGCGCGAGCTTCCCCTCGCCCGGTCAGTCCTACCGCGCGTACCGGTTCGCGTGGAACGGGACTCCCGCGTCGACCCCGTCGATCGCGGTCGAAGGCCGGCGCGGGCAGCGCGGCAACGGTCTACGCGAGCTGGAACGGCGCGACCTCGGTCGCGTCCTGGCGGGTGCTGGCGGGCGCCTCGTCCTCCTCGCTGGTCCCGATCGCGGAAGTGCCGCGCAACGGCTTCGAGACGGCGATCGGAGTCACCTCCTCCGCGGCGGCGTTCGAGGTGCAGGCGCTCGGGTCCGCGGGTCAGGTGCTCGGCAGCTCGGGCGTCACGCCCCGCTGAGCGGGCGATCGGGCCGAGCTCCAGGGTCGGCGGCGCCCGAAGCGTACGGCGGTGGCGTCGCGATCGGCAGTGGGCCGCGCGTGCGCCGCGGCATCGCACACGGGCGCGAAGCCGTTGCCGTCCAAGGCACGGTCGGCGACCGCGCCGGTGGATCGCTCCGCTCTCGCGATGCGCGAGGGATCGCGGTCGGGCTCGGCCGCTACGGTGCGCGGAGCATGAACACCGAGAGCCAGCCGTGCCCGGTCTGTGGGGGCCCCTCAGCCCACGCCTTCTGGGCGACGGACCGCAACCGCGTGATCAGCCGCGAGCGTTTCGAGTACATGCGATGCGGCCGTTGTGCGACGGTCTTCCTGCCCCGGCCGCCTGCCGACCTCGCTCGCTACTACGAGGGCGGCTACTACGGATTCGATGACGACGGTTCGCCGCGGTGGCGACACGACCCCCAGGCGCTGGAGGCCGCGTCCTACCGGACCTCGCTGATCACGACCCGCACCGCGCCTGGCCGCCTGATCGAGATCGGTCCCGGCGCCGGGGCGTTCGCCGTCACGGCGACGCGAGCGGGGTACTCGGTGACCGCGATCGAGATGGACCCGGCCTGCTGCAGCTTCCTCGAGGGCGAGGGGATCACGGCGATCTGCAGCGACGATCCAGTCGCACGCCTGCACGAGCTCGAGCCGGCCCGGGCGATCGCGATGTGGCACGTCCTCGAGCACCTGCCGAACCCTGGCGAGCTGCTCGACGCCGCCGCCGAGAGGCTCGAGCCCGGTGGCGTGCTCGCGATCGGGATCCCGAACACGCGCTCGCTGCAGTTCAGGCTGACGGGCCCAAGCTGGGCGCACGTCGACGCCCCCCGTCACCTGACGCTCGTCTCGCCTGACGCGCTCGTCGAGCGCTGCCGCGGCGCCGGCCTGCGCCTGCTGCTTGCGACGACGGCCGACCCGCCGGGGCGGGAGTACGACCGCTTCGGCTGGGTCAACTCCCTCAGCCGGCGCCCGGGTGAGGAGCCGACGCCGTGGCTGACGTGGCAGGTCGCCAACGGCCTGTGGCACGCGCTCGGCCCGATCGAGCGGCGAGGCCTGCGAGGCACCGCTCTGACCGCCGTGTTCGGGCGTCCCTGACGCGCTTCCCCCGGCCGTGCGGTCGCGCGCGGCCTCTAGCATTCGCGCGCCATCGCTCCCGACGAGACCCCATCGCCCGCCAGGCCCGCTGCGACCCAGGAGGACATCCTCTCGACGCCCGGGGCGGGGGTCGCCGCCGCGCGTGGCGGGGCGTTGCGCGTCGGCGGCTACATCCTCGGCGCGCTCGTCAGCGCCGTCTCCGCGGCGCTGCTGTTCCGTCACCTCGGCCTGGTCGACACCGGCCGCTACGTGACCGGGACGTCGCTGGTGGCGATCGTCGCCGCGCTCTCGGATCTCGGCCTCACCGCCGTCGGCGTGCGCGAGATCTCGACCCGCCCGCCGGCGGAGCGCTGGGGCCTCGCCGCGGACCTGCTGGGCCTGCGGCTGACGCTGACGGTGATCGGCGGCACGGCGATGATCGCGATCGCGTGGGCCGCCTACTCCTCGACGCTCGCGGCCGGCGTCGCGCTGGCGCTCGTCGGCCTGCTGCTGCAGGTGACCCAGGACAACCTCGCGATCGTGCTGACCGTCGACCTGCGCCTCGGCTGGGTCTCGGCGCTCGAACTCCTTCGCCAGCTGCTGACGACGGTCGTCACGGTCGTGCTGGTCGTGCTCGGAGCCCGCCTCGTGCCGTTCCTCGGCATGTCGGTGCCGGTCGGTCTCGCCGCGCTCGCGGCGACGGTCGTGCTGGTTCGCGGCACTCGCACCCTGCTGCCCGCGTTCAGCCTCGCGCGCTGGCGCCTCTTCGTCGGTCCGATGATCCCGTTCTCGCTGCGCGATCGCCGCGTCGGCGCTGTACTTCCGGGTCTCGATCCTGCTCGTCTCGGCGATCGGGACGCCCGCCCAGCTCGGCAACTTCAGCGCGTCCTTCCGGATGATCGAGGTGCTCACGCTGGTGCCGGGCCTGCTCGTCGGGTCGGCCTTCCCGATCTTCGCCCGCGCGGCGAGAGACGATCGGGAGCGACTCGGGTACGCGCTCGCGCGGGTGCACGAAGTCGCGTTGATCGTCGGTGCATGGGTCGCGGTGTCGATCGCGGTCGGAGCGCCGCTGGCGGTGAAGGTGATCGGCGGCTCGAAATTCCACGGCGCCGGTCCGGTGCTGGCGATCCAGGGCGTCGCGCTCGGTGCGATGTTCGTGAGCATGGTGTGGGGCACGGGGCTCGTGAGCATTGGCGTGTACCGGCGCATCCTCGCCGTGAACGGCGTCGATGCTCGCCGTCAACGCGGCGCTCGTGGCGCCGCTGACGGCGCTTGCCGGCGACCGTGGCGCAGCGGCGGGCACTGCGGCCGCGGAGGTGATCGCGGCGCTGGTGCAGATCGTCGCGGTGCGCCGAACCGACCCGCGCCTGCGCGCTCCGGTCAAGGAGCTCCCGCGCGTCGCCCTCGCCGCCGCCGCCGCGCTGAGCCCCCTCGCGCTGACACTCGCCCACGCGCCGACGATCGTCGCGCTGCTGCTCTCGAACACGATCTTCTTCGCGCTGCTGCTCCTGCTGCGTGCGGTCCCCGCTGAGGTCTACGACGTGCTCCCCGCGCGCCTCGCCCCGCTCGGCCGGAGGTTCGCAGCGGGATGATCGCGGTCGCCCACCTCGTCTGGGGCCCGCTCGGGCCGGCGCCGCTGCGCCGCTTCCTCGACTCCTACCGCGCCCATCCGGCGGGCGCCGAGCACGAGCTCGTGCTCCTGCTCAACGGGGTCACCGCCGAGACGCGAGCGCCGCTGCTCGCCGAGCTCGCAGCCGTCCCCCACACGGTCATCGAGCTGCCCGAGCCGGTCCAGGACCTCGCGGCGTACCGCCACGCCGCGACGCGGCTCGAGCACGAACGGGTGTGCTTCCTGAACTCCTACAGCGAGATCCTCGCGCCGGGCTGGCTCGGCTCGCTCGACTCCGCGGTCAGCCAGCCGGATGCGGGGATCGCGGGGGCCACGGGCTCGTGGGCGAGCCTGCACTCGGCAGTCCTCAACGCGTTCCTGCTGCCGAACCCCTACCGCGGGGTCGTGCCGTCGCGCAGCGAGTCGCGACGCTTGATGCACGAGGTGGCGGTGCAGCTGGAGGTCGAACGGCGCGGCGGCACCGGCGCGGCGGAGCAGCGGGAGATCGAGGAGCGGCTGCAGGGCGCGGCGGCGCTCCGCTTCCGGATCTCCTCGACGCTGAAGTCGCTCGCGCCGATGCCTCAGCAGCTGCTGCGCTTCGAGCCGTTCCCGGCCCACCACCTGCGCACGAACGCGTTCATCGTCGCGCGGGAGCTGTTCAACTCGCTGCGGGTTCGCACGCTCGACCGCAAGCTCGACGCGTACCTGATGGAGAGCGGGCGGGCGAGCTTCACCCGCCAGGTGCAGCGCCTCGGCCTGCGGACGCTGATCGCGGGCCGCGACGGGCGCGGCTACGACCCCGACGACTGGCCGGACAGCACCACCCTGTGGCAGCGCGACCAGGAGAACCTGCTCGTCGCGGACAACCAGACGCGCAGCTACTCGCTGGGCGGCCTCGACCGCCGCCGGCTGCTGTCGTCGTTCGCGTGGGCCGACCGCGCCGACCCGGCGCCGCCGCGCGGATGAGCGACTCCGCGCTCGCGGTCCTGTACCTGGCCTGGCTTCCGCTCGGGCCGGATCCGCTGCGCAGGTTCCTCGCCTCATACGGGGCGCATCCCGCCGAGCGCGAGCACCGCCTGGTCGTGATCGCGAACGGGATCGGCCCCACGCCCGACTGGCTGCGCTCCGAGCTCGCACGGCGCTCGACGCCGAGATCGTCGAGACGGGCCGCGCGATGCTCGACCTCCCCGCCTACGCGCACGTGGCCGAGCTTCGCTCCGAGCCGTCGGTGTGCCTGCTGAACTCCTACAGCGAGATCCTCGCCGACGGCTGGCTGCGGCTGCTCGCGGACGCCCACGCGCAGCCGGACGTCGGCCTCGCGGGCGCGACGGGGAGCTGGGAGAGCCAGTCGGAGTGGGTGCGGGGCGCCGCGCGCTGCTGGCTCTACCAGCTCGCGCTGCTGCCGCTCGCGCGCCGCGACTACCCGCGCTTCCCGAACCCGCACGTGCGGACCACCGGGAGTCCTGATGGAGCGGGAGCTGGCGCGCGCCCTCGCGCCGCCGGAGGCCGACAAGCGCGACACGTACCTGGTCGAGAGCGGTCGCCGGAGCCTCACCGCGCGGGTGCTCGGCGCCGGCCGGCGTGCGGTCGTCGTCGGACGCGACGGCTCGGTGCGCGACGTGCCGGAGTGGCCGCTCAGCGGCGACCTACCGCGCGGGCGGGCAGCGCAACCTGCTGATCGCCGACCGCCGCACGCGCGACTGGGCCGAGGCGCCACCGCGACTGCGCGCGCGCCTCACCCGCGACGCCTGGGGCCCGCCGGCGGGGTGATCGGGACGGCCGAGACGCAGCTGCTCGAGCGTTGCCTCTCCAGTGGCGTCCTCACTCGGGAGGGCGCGCGTCAGATCGCCCGGCGCCGCAGCTCCAGCGAGCGCCGGAACGTGATCGAGCTGTCGATCGCCGCCGCGGCGGGGGCGTGGGCGGCGCTCGAGGCCGCGCGCCGCGCGCCAGCCCTCGAGCCGCCCGCGCAGCGACTCGGCGTCCCGGGAGGCGATCGCGTCGATCGCGACGACGCCCGCCTCCGTCACCAGCGTCCGCGCGGCGTGGCGCCCGCGCAGCACGCCGTAGCGGCGGAGCAGGTAGCCGCGGCTGTGGCCCGCGAGTCGCCGCTGCGCCGCTGAGCGGCGGCCGTACGTCGCAGAGCCGAGATGGACCCCGGCGGCCTCCGGGATCGCGATCGTCGTCCAGCCGGCGCCGGCGAGCCGCAGCGCGATGTCGACCACCTCCATGTAGGCGCGGAGCCGCTCGTCGAAGCCGCCGGCCTGCTCCCACGCGGCGCGGCGCCACGCGCCCGCCGTCCCCTCCGGACCGGCCAGGCCCGGCGCCGTCGCGTGCGCCTCGGCAGCGGGTCGTCCCTGCAGCCGCGCGAACCCGGCGAGGGTCGCGTCGACTGTGACCCCGACGCTGTCGATCGTGCTCCCGTCGCGCGCGAGCATCAGCGAGGCGGCGGACCCCAGGCGCGGCTCCGCGCCGAACGGCGCGGCCAGTCGCTCGAGGAAGTCCGGTCGCAGCTCCACGTCGTTGTTGACCAGCACGACGAGCTCGCCGGTCCCGGCCGCGACCCCCCGGTTGACGGCGCGCACGTAACCCAGGCTCGGCCGCTGCTCGATCACCTCGACCGCGGGCCACTGCTCGCGCAGCAGACCCGGCGTCCCGTCGCTCGAGCCGTCGTCGACGACGACCACGCGGTGAGGCGACGGTCTGGGCGGCGAGGTGCTCCAGGCAGCTGCCGCGTCAGCCCGTAGTTGTCGCGCACCGGCACGACGACGTCGATCGCTTCGCTCACGCGCGCGGATGCTATTCCCGCCGCAGAGCCGGCCACCGGCTCCTTCGCTGCGATCGATCGGCCTCCCGCCTCCGCGCACGGCGCTCGGGACCGGCTCCGGGCCGGGCTCTGCGCACGCCGGGTAGTAGCCTCCGTGCGCGCCACCGGCCCTCGTCTCACACCGAGCGTGGTCCGACTTCCCGCCTCGGCAGAACCGACGCGCGCCCCTCTGCCCCGGGGAAGCCGAACCATCTCACGACGCCCCTGTGAACATCGCCCTCAACCTGATCTTCCTCGTCCCCGGCGAGACCGGCGGCATGGAGGTCGCGGCGCGCGAGCTGATCCCCGAGCTGCTCGCCCAGGCGCCGCCCGGCGTGCGGTTCACCGCCTTCCTCGGCCGCGAGGCCGCCTCCGCCGACGGGCCCTGGCGCGAGATGCAGACGGTCCGCGTCCCCGTCCGCGCGAGCGACCGCGTCCAGTGGGTGCTCGGCGAGCAGACGCTGCTGCCGCCGCTCGCCGCGAGGCACCGCGTCACGCTGCTCCACTCGCTCGCCTCGACCGCGCCGGTGTGGGGGCCGTTCCGCCGCGTCGTCACCGTCCACGACCTGATCTACGCGCGCTTCCCCGAGGCCCACGCGGGCCTGCGGGACGTCGGCATGCGGATGCTCGTGCCCGCCGCCGTGCGCCGCAGCGACCGCGTGATCGCGATCTCGCAGAGCACCCGCGACGACCTGCTGAGGATGCTCGGCGTGCCCGCCGAGAAGGTCGACGTCGTGCCCCAGGGCCTCGGGCTGCGCGCTCGCGTCCCCGCGCTCGACGCCCGCGCGGTCCGCGAACGGCTCGGCCTGCCCGACGGGCCGGTGCTGCTGACGCTCTCCGCCAAGCGCCCGCACAAGAACCTGCCGCGGCTGATCGAGGCGCTCGCCTCGCTGCCCGGCGAGCTGCGCCCGGTGCTCGTGCTCCCCGGTTACGCGACCGCGCACGAGCAGGAGCTGCGCGAGCAGGCCCGGCGCCTCGGCCTCGAGGACCGCGTGCGCTTCGCCGGCTGGGTCGGCGGCGAGCTGCTCGAGGGCCTGTGGGCGCTCGCCGACGCGTTCGTGTTCCCCTCGCTCTACGAGGGCTTCGGGCTGCCGGTGCTCGAGGCGATGGCGCGCGGGGTGCCGGTCGCGTGCGCGAACGCCTCCTCGCTCCCGGAGATCGCGGGCGACGCGGCGCTGCTGTTCGACCCGCTGTCGGTACGCCGAGATCGCCGGCGCGATCGGGCGGCTGCTGGAGGACCGTGCGCTGGCAGCCCGGCTCGTCGAGCGCGGCCGCGAGCGCGCGGCGCGCTTCACCTGGGAGCGCACCGCGCGGCTGACGCTCGCCGCCTACTCCCGCGCGTTGCCGCCCGGCGCGTTCCCGGCGATCTCGCCGGAGTAGCTCGCGAGCACCCGCCGCAGCGAGGTCTCCAGCGACAGCTCCTCGCGGTGCTCCGCGTACCAGGCGACCGTGCTGCGGCGCTGCGCGATCCCCGCCGCATGCACCCGCCCGATCGCCGCGGCGATCGCGTCGGCGTCGGCCTCCGGCGCGATCTCGCCGTTGACCCCGGGATCGATCAGCTCGGCGGCGGCGTTGTCCTCGCCCGCGACGACGACGCTCGGTGTTCCGCGCGCCGCCGCCTCGACGACGACCATCCCGTAGCCCTCGCGGCGCGAGGGAAGCAGCACGCACATCGCGGAGCGCATCTCCGCGTCGAGCGTCTCCGCGTCGGCGAACCCCCGCGCCCGCACCGTCTCGCGCAGGCCGTGGTCGGCGATCGCCATCTCCAGCGCGGCCCGCTCCGGCCCGTCGCCGAACAGCTCGCCGCGCAGCTCGGGGATCGAGCGCGACGCGACGGCCAGCGCTGCGACGCCGAGCAGCGCCTGCTTCTCGGGGATCAGCCGCCCGGCGAACACCACGACCGGCTTCGAGGGCACCGCCTCGACCGGCTCGGTCCCCTCGCCGTAGAGGCCGCGCAGCACCTCGACGCTGCCGCGCAGGCCTTCGCCGCGCAGCCGCGAGGCGTGCGTCTGCGAGAAGCAGAACGCGCGCTGGCGCACGCGCGCGCAGAGCCGCTGCACCGCGAGCCCGACGCGGCCGGCGCGCGCCGCCGAGGTACTCGCGCCAGTACGCAGCGCTCCAAACCTCGAACCAGTCGACGACGATCGTGTAGCGGCGCCCCGCGCGGCGTGCTGCCGCCGCCGCAAGCAGCGAGAAGTACGGGAACGAGCAGGTGTGGACGACGTCGTAGCGCCCGCCGCGCCGCAGCAGGTGGGCGAGCACGCCTGCACCGAACACGAGCGGCGGCAGGATCCGGCGCCGGCCGGACTCCGTGTAGAGCGCCATCCGCGGACCCGCGGTGACGACGCGGACGCGCGCGTCGAGGTCGAGCTGCTCGCCGCGCTCCCATTGGCGGAGCGTCAGGTAGGTGACCTCGTGCCCCTCGGCGACGAGCCGCTCGGCGAGGTTCCGGTACCAGCGCTCCGCGCCGCCGACCGTATACGGGAACAGGCAGTCGTAGACGAGGCAGACGCGCACGGGGCTCCGCATCATCCCCCAGATCCGGACCGTCCGCTAGCATCGTCGCCGAGTGCCGCCACTTTGCGTGTGCCCGCGGGTTGGAACGGTGTGAGCCCAATGCCGCTCACGGAACTGAGGCACCGGAACCCCTCGACATGAGCATCGCCGTCAGATCAGACCCAACCGCGCCCGGGCACCGCGGCGGCGGGGACGTCCCGCTCGTCTCGGTCGTGATCCCCTGCCTGAACGAGGCGGAGAACATCGAGGCCTGCGTCACCTCCGCGCTCGAGGCGATCGTCCGGATGGGCGTCCCGGGCGAGGTCGTCGTCGCCGACAACAACTCCGAGGACGACTCGGCGCGGCTCGCCGAGCGGGCGGGCGCGAGGGTGATCGTCGAGCGCCGCCGCGGCTACGGCAGCGCCTACCTCGCGGGCTTCGCCGCCGCGCACGGCAAGTACATCGTGATGGCCGACGCCGACCTCACGTACGACTTCAACGAGATCCCCCGCTTCGTCGAGGAGCTCGAGAAGGGCGCCGAGATGGTGATCGGCGATCGCATGGACAACATCCACCCGGGTGCGATGCCGTGGCTGCACCAGTACATCGGCAACCCGATCCTCACGGGCCTGCTCAACCTCTTCTTCCGCACCGGCATCAGCGATGCGCACTGCGGGATGCGGGCGCTGCGCAAGGACGTGCTGCCGCGCCTCGACCTGCGCACGACCGGCATGGAGTTCGCCTCGGAGATGGTGATCCGCGCCTCCAAGGAGAAACTGCGGATCGCCGAGTTCCCGATCGAGTACCACCCGCGCGGCGGCGAGAGCAAGCTCTCGAGCTTCCGCGACGGCTGGCGCCACCTGCGCTTCCTGCTCGTGCACAGCCCGAACCACCTGTTCATCCTGCCGGGGGCGCTGCTCGCCGGGGCGGGCGCGCTCGTGATCCTGGTCGTCGAGTCCGGTCTCGACCTGTTCGGCCGCACCTGGGGCGTGCACGCGATCATCGCCGCCGCGCTGCTGATGATCGTCGGCACCCAGGTCCTGGCGCTCGGGCTCTGCGCGCACGCCTACGGGACCTACTTCATGGGCGAGCGCGACCCGTGGTTCGACCGTATGCGCGAGCGCTTCCGCCTCGAGCACGGGCTGCTGCTCGGCGGGCTGTTCATGCTCGTCGGAGTCGTGCTCGGCGCGGTGATCCTCGTCTCCTGGATCAGCCACGGCTTCGGCTCGCTCTCCTACGAACGGCTCGCGGTGGTCGCCGCCGCGGTGCTGATCGTCGGCATCCAGATCTTCTTCAGCTCGTTCCTGCTGAGCATCCTCGGTCTGCGTCGCGAGGGCCGCTCCGGCTGAGGCCCGGCGCGGCTCCGCTCGTATGGCCTACCTCGCCGCAGTAGTCCTGTTTCCGCTGCTGCTCTGGGTGCTGGCGGGCGGCTGTGGGCTGCTCGCCGAGCGGCTGACCGGCACCCGGCTGCCGGTGCCGCTGCTTGTGCCGCTCGGGTTCGCGGTGCTCGTCGCGATCTCGCAGTTCACGACCTGGGTCGGAGCGATCGCGCCGTTCACGCCGATCGTCCTCGTGGTGCTGGCGCTCGCGGGCTTCGCGCTGGGGCGCGACGCGCTGCGCTCGCGCTGGGCGGCGCGCACATCCGGCTGGTGGCTGCTGCCGGCGGCCGCCGTCGCGACGTACGTGATCGTCGCCGCGCCCGAGATCGTCGCCGGGCGCGTGACCTTCTCCGGCTACCTGCTCGACACGACCGGGGCGATCCAGATCTCCGGCGCCGAGCGTCTGCTCCAGCACGGTCACGCCTTCTCCGGACCGCCCGCGTACGGCACGACGCTGGCCGCCTACTTCGGCAACGCGCTACCCGTCCGGCGGGCACGGCGTGCTCGCCTCAATCGGCTGGCTCTCCGGGCAGAACCTGATCTGGCTCTACAGCATCTTCCAGGCGACCGAGCTGAGCATCCTCGCGATGGTGATGGTGTTCCTCGCCCGTCGCGCCGGCCTTCGTCCGGCGGCGTCGGCGGTGACGGGGACGCTCGCCGCGGTCCCAGCGCTGCTCTACGCCTATGCGCTGATGGGCTCGATCAAGGAGATCTCCGCGCTGCCCTCGATCACGCTGATGGGCGCGCTGGTCGTGTGCGCGCGCGAGCTGCGGCTGCGGGCCGGCCCGCGAGCCGCGTTGCCGTTCGCGTTCGCGGCGGCCGCGGCGCTCGACTCGATCGGCCTCGCCGCGGCGCCGTGGGTCGGGCTGTTCGCGCTGTTCGGCCTGGTCGCGGCGGTGCCCGTCGCGACGCGCCGGGATCTGCGCCCGCTGCTGATCGGCGGCAGCGTCGCTGGCGGTGGCGACCGTCGTCGTCGGCCTGCCGACGTTCGGGCCGCTCGGGAAAACGCTGAAACTCGCCGAAGGCGTGTCCAACTCCAGCGCGACCGCCTCCGCCGACCCCGGCAACCTGCTGCGGCCGCTGAAGTTCATCCAGTCGTTCGGCGTCTGGCTGGGCGAAAGCCACCGCGTCGAACCGCGCTACCTGAACCAGACCTACATCCTGCTCGGGATCGTCGGCGTGTGCCTCGGGCTCGGCATCTTCGAGCTGGTGCGCCGCCGCGCCTGGGCGATCGTCGCCTACGTGGCGGGCGCCCTCGTCGCCTGGTGGTTCCTGCACCGCCACGGCACCGAGTGGACCGACGCGAAGCTGCTCGTGATCCTCTCGCCGACGATCGTGCTCGTCGCGCTCGTCGGCGCCTTCGGGCTGGCCGGCCGCGGCCGCGCCGAGGGATGGGTGCTGGCGGCCGTCGTCGTGGTCGGCGTGCTCGCCTCCGACGCGCTGCTCTACCACGCGACCAACCTCGCCCCGACCGGCCGCTACGAAGAGCTCGCCTCGATCGGCGAACGCTACGCGGGCGACGGACCGACGCTCGCCCCGGACTTCGACGAATACTCGCTGTTCCTGCTGCGCAAGACGGGCGTCGACATCCCCGGCGTGGCCTACGCGGGCCCGTTCGCGTTCGTGCCCGGCGCGGGGAAGTCCTACGGCCACAGCTACGACCTCGACCTGATCGACATCGGCACGGTCGAGCGCTTCGAGACGATCGTGATGCGCCGCTCGCCGGACTGGAGCCGCCCGCCGTCGAACTTCCACGAGGTGTTCGCCGGGTCCTATTACACGGTGTGGCGCCGTGGAGCGGACTCGCCTGCCGTCCACTACGGGATCGGCGGGGTCGGCTGGCAGCCCGCGGCGGTGCCGGCGTGCCGGTCGGTCAGGGCGCTCGCACGCCGCGCCGAGCGCGAAGGCCGCGAGATGATATTCAGCCCCCGCCCGCTCGAACGTCGAAGCCGACCTCGGGACGGCGGGCCGCTCGCAGAACGTCAACCAGCTGGTCGACCTCGAGGGACGGCCCAACCTCGCGTTCGCCGGTCCCGGCCACGTCGAAGGCTCGTTCACCGTGAGCCGCGCCGGCCGTTACGTCGTATGGCTCGGCGGCACCGTCGACCGCGCGATGGCGGTCTCCATCGACGGCCACGAGATCGGCGCGCCGTCACAGCAGAGCGGCGGCGACGGCACCGCGATCCGCGTCGCGACGGTCCAGCTCGCGGCCGGGCGCCACCTCTATCGGCTCGCGCGCGGCGGCGGCGACCTGCGACCGGACGACGCGCTCAGCACGGGAATCGACGGCTTCGTGCTCGAACCCGCGGGGGCCGACGAATCTCCGGTCGAGACGGTCGCGCCGAGCGCATGGCGGACGCTCTGCGGACGGCCGCTCGACTGGATCGAGCTGTCCTAGCCGGCGACCGGCAAGGCGCTCCGCGGCCGCAAGCGCCGCCGCCGTCTGAGACCGCTATCCCTCGCCCTCTTCACGGACCCGCAGCGCGTGCCGAAGCCCGGCTTCGACTTCGTCGGTGGCGCGGTCCCAGGTGTGCGAGGCGACGAACTCGACGCCCCCGCGCGAGCGGCGATCCCACTCGGCGCGGTCGTCGAGCAGCCGCTCCATGCTGTCGGCGATGCGATCGGGGTGCAGCTCCGCGAGCGCCAGCGCGCCGTCCTCGCCGAAGATCGACTCGGCGCTGATCCCCGCGAGCTCGACGCACGGCAGCCCGCAGGCGAGCATCTCCTTCGGCATCAGCGAGAAGTTCGTCAGCGACAGGCACAGTCCGACCGTCGCCTCCGAGTAGAGCCACGACAGCTGGGTCGGGCTGAGCACCTCGACGTGCTCGTACTCGAACGACGCGTGCAGCACCTCGTTGGTTCCGAACAGGACGATCCGCGTGTCGGGCCGGCGCCGCTTCAGCTCGGCCAGCGCCATCAGGCCGATCGGCACCGCGCGGCGCGGGGTTGCGTGGCGCGCGTAGTAGATCACCGTGTCGCGGCGGCGCTCGATCGGCCGCGGCCTGTAGGTGTCGTGATCGACGCCGAGTTCGAAGGCGTCGGCGCGGGCGCCGTAGCGGTTGCGGAGCAGGTCGCGCAGCCACGGGCTCGCGGCGATGCAGTAGAGGTCGTGGCGGTAGGTGTCCTCGCTCAGCACGCTGCTCGGTCGAGGACGAGTAGAACTCGGGCTCGTGGTCGTTGACGACGTACGCGCGGGCGCGGCAGCCGGTCCGCGCGGAGCAGCGCGTGGACGGTCTGCCAGCCGGTCGCGATCGCGACGTCGGCGCCCTGCCACTCGTCGAAGCCCTTGTAGACCGGCCCCTCGAACGGCGCGAAGTACTCCCGGATTTCGTCGCGCAGCACCGCCGGCCAGACCTCGCGGGCGTAGCCGTAGTAGTCGACCACCCAGACGCTGCAGACGTGCCCGCGGCGCTCCAGGCGGGTGAAGATCTGGAACAGGGTGTTGTGCCCGCCGCTGCCGCGGCTGAACGGCGGGATCGCCATCGCCAGGCGCAGCCGCTCGCGCTCGGCCATCCCCGGAACCGGCTCGACCAGCGGCGCCGGGCCGTCGCGCCAGACCTGCTCGACGACGTCGTAGACCTCGTTGCGTGAGCATCCGCGGGATCGGCGTCCGCGGGCGGCAGCGGCGAGCGCTCCTCGCCGGCCGCGGGACCGCCGCCGTTCTGCTTCGGCGCCGCGCCGCCGCGGCCCTCGAGCGAGAGCCGCCCGGCGAGCGGGTCCGGCAGTCTCTCGGCTCGCGACCCGAGCGCGGAGAACACGCGCCGCCCGCCGTGGTGCACGGCCGAGCGCGCCGTCCAGCGCGCCCGCTCGCGTCCGCTCGACGCCCTGCTCTGCCATCCAGCGGCTGTCGCCCGCGACCTGCGAGGCGACGTGACGGGCGGTGCCGAGCAGCGGCAAGGGCTCGACGTGGCCGGTCGTCTCGCGCAGCCCGCGGTACTCGTCGAAGTAGCGCCGCATGAACTCGAGCGGGCCGTAGTCGTGGGCGTGCAGCACCGCCGCGCCGGGTTGGTAGACCTTCGCCCAGCCGGCGGCGAGCATGTCGGTGCCGAACGCCTGGTCCTCGGAGTAGGCGACCTCGCGGAAGCGGATCTCCTCCCAGCAGCCCCGCAGGTAGCAGGCGTTGACGTTCGAGAGGAAGCTGGGATCGCCGGCTCGCTGCACGACCGGGCCGCCGTCGGGGGAGAAGGAGCGGAAGAACTCGCCGAGCTCGCGGGCGATCATCGGGCTCGTGTCCGGCCGCGGCAGATGCGGGCCGTAGGCGGCGCCGACGCGCTCGTCGAGCGCGAACGCCTCGCGGTAGGCGGCCAGCCAGCCGGGGACGGGTGTCGCGTCCTGCGTGAGGAAGCAAAGCAGCTCGCCCGAGGTTCGTTCCGCGCCGAGGTTGCGGGTGGCGCCGTGGGCGAACGACGACGGATCGATCTCGAGCAGCTCGACGCCGGCGGCGCGGGCGATCTCCAGCGAGCGGTCGCGCGAGCCGCAGTCGATCACGAGGATCTCCTCGGCGCCCTCGCGCCGGAGCGCCTCCAACAGCTCCTCGAGGTAGCGCTCCCCGTCCTTGACGGGGATCACGACCGAGACGGTCACTCGGCCGCGCGCGCGGCGGCTCAGCCGCTTGAAGAAGCGCACGACGGAGCGCGCGCGCGCGCAGCGCGGTGCGCAGCTCCTCGGCGCCCGGGCCGGCGCATCAGCGGCGTTCAGGTCGAGATGCCAGCGGTCGAGCCAGTAGGCGCGGTCCTGCCAGCGCGCGACCGCCGGTTGGTGCGCGCCTGGACGTCGAGGAGCTCGGCCTCGAGCGCGGCGACGCGCGCGCGCAGCCGCTCGTTCTCGGCCTGCGAGCCGGCGCTGTCTCGCGTGGTCTCGTCGGCTCCATCGTCTACAGGTTCTCCGAGATCCGCGGCGCCTCGCGGTTGAAGTACCACAGGCCGAGCGCGAACAGCCCGCAACGTATGCCCGAGCGGCACCAGCAGGCGCGCGTTGCCGCCGATCGCCGCGCGCCGCGGAGGGCGCGTGGGGGTCGAGCAGCGCCTTGCGCGCCTGCGTGATGATCGAGCCGATCGGGTTGATCACGAGCAGCCGCTAGAAGGAGATGCCGAGCAGGTGGTGCTTGGCGGCCGTCTGCACGGTGTAGAGGATCGGCGAGCCGTAGCAGAGGATCTGCGAGACGACTTCCCAGATCGGCTGGACGTCGCGGAAGCGCACGTACAGCGCCGAGAGCAGCATCCCGACGCCGGTCGAGAGCACGACCAGCAGCACCACCAGCAGCGGCAGCTCGAGCCAGCTCCAGCATCGGCGTCGACGCCGCTGCCGAGGATGAAGATGAACACGACGATCAGGTTCATGCCGAGGTTGAACAGCGCAGAACAGCGCGACCGAGAGCGGCACGACGAGACGCGGGAAGCGCACCTTGCGCAGCAGGTTCTCGCGCCCGACGAGGCTCGGCACCGCAGCCGGACGGTCGTTTCCTGGAAGTAGGTGAACAGGATGATCGACTCGAGCAGGTACTCCGGGTAGTGCGGCACCGGGTTGCCCTTGTTGACGTCGAGGATCTTCGTGAACACGAACAGCAGCACGCCGAACAGCATCAGCGGGCGCACCAGCGTCCACAGGTAGCCGAGCACCGAGCCGAAGAAGCGCAGCTTGAATTCGGTGCGGGCGAGCATGAACGTCAGCGACCAGAAGCGGTGCAGCGCCGCCGCCCAGCGCCGAGGGCCCGTAGACGCGGTGGCTCGCGGCCGGCGAGCGCCGGGCCGGCAGGCCGATCTCGGGGCGCGCTCACGCCCGCTCCAGCGTGACGTCGACCGGCAGCTCGAGGATGCCGCCGGTGCGTCGTTGCCGTGGACCACGATCGAGGCCATGTCCTCGACCAGCGCGAGCGCCGTCCTCGCCGGTGCCCTCGCGGGCCAGCGAGGGGGTCAGCAGGTAGCGGCTCGGCGTCAGCCAGTTGGGGATCGGCGAAGCGCGCGACGACGCTTCTCGCCGGCCTTGAACGAGCCGCTCGCGTGTCCGTGCTGGTCCGAGCGGGCGACGATGATCGTGTGGCCGAGCTCGGTGCGCAGCGTGACCGCGAACACCGGGTCGTGCAGCGTCCTCGCCGATGCTGCGCCTCGAAGCACATGCGTCAGCGGCTCCTCCTGGCTGGCGCTCGTCGACGCGCTCGCCGTCGGCGTTCTCGAACCACGCCTCGGCGATCGCGGTGCCGCTCGCGCTGAGTGGCTCTCCTCGGGCGCGTCGTGGGCGAGCTGGCCGAAGTTGAGCTCGTGGTAGGCGCGGCCGATCTCGCGCGGGTCGCCGATCTTCGACCATCTCGCCGCGCTCCATCAGCATCGCGCGGTCGCAGAAGCGCTCGACCGAGTGCATGTCGTGGGAGACGAACACGATCGTGCGGCCCTCGCGCTTGAGCCGGAAGAACTCCTCGAAGCACTTCTGCTGGAAGGCCGCGTCGCCGACCGCGAGCACCTCGTCGATCAGCAGGATCTCGGCGTCGACCTGGATCGCCGTCGCGAACGCGAGCCGCACGAGCATCCCCGAGGAGTAGTTCTTCAGGCGCAGGTCCATGAACCCCTCGAGTTCGGCGAACGCGACGACGTGCGTCGAAGCGCGCCAGCGCCTGCTTGCGGCTGAGGCCGAGCATGATCGCGTTGATCACGACGTTGTCGCGCGCGTTGAGATCCGGGTTGAAGCCGACGCCGAGCTCGATGAACGGCGACAGCCGCCCGGCGATCGAGATCCGCCCGTGTCGACGCCGTAGATGCCGGCGATGCACTTCAGCAGCGTGCTCTTGCCGCTGCCGTTGCGCCCGACGATCCCGAAGAACTCGCCCTGCGGCGATCTCGACGCGTGATGTCCTGGACGGCGTGCAGCTCGTCGTAGGTCGTGCTGCGCAGCGGGTGCAGCGCGCGCTCCTTGAGCGTCGAGTACTGCTGATGGGGCAGCCGGAAGGTCTTGCTGACGCCGCTCGATCGAGACCGCCGCGGCGCGTCGCGGCCCGGCGGCCGGCGACTCGCCGCCGAGTCGTGTGATGGTGGTCGTCAAGGGTCTGTGAACGCTAGCAACCGGCGCTGCGGCGATCTCGGCGGAGCTGCTCAAACCCGCTGCAGCACGTACACGTCCTGGTTGTCCTGGTTGCGCCCGGTGCGAATTCAAGGACACGCCAGCGGGGGCAGAGTTGCGTCAAGCAGCCACTCGGGCGAGATGAACGCCGTGCCCCAGTCGGGGTCGCTCGACGCCCCAGTCGCCCTCGGCGCCGAACTCCGGCGCGTACCACCAGCCGCTGCGGTAGAGCGCGTCGATGATCTCCTCGGCACTGGCTCGAGCGATCCGCTGCTCCGGTCGGAGCGTAGTAGTGCGACCGAGCGTGAGGCCGTGGGTGGTCATCACGAGGTGGCCGCCGGGCGCGCATGCAGGCGGTGCATCTCGGCGAACCACTCGCAGCCCGCGGCGGGGCCGAAGTGCGACCAGATCGAGATCGCGTAGGCGAGGTCGAGCGAGCGCCCTCGGCGAGCGGCAGCGGCGGCCGGCGCCGCTGACGAAGAACTCGATCCGCGGGCAGGTTCTGCCTGCGCCCACTCGATCGCCGGGCTCGTTCGGGTCGCAGCCGTGCCACCGGACGTCGGGGTAGGCGGCCGCGAGCACGCGGAGCACCCGGCCCGAGGAGCAGCCGAAGTCCAGGGCCGCTCGCACACCGCCCGATCTCGCCTGCCGCCGCCGAGGAGAGCGCGTCGATCACCATGTCCGCCTCGTAGAGGCCTCCCGCCGCGGCGAGCGGGCCGCGCGACATCGCGTGGACGTCCTCCGGCGGCTCGCCGGCGCCAGAGCCCGTCCGCTGGCGACGAGCTCCGAGCCGAGCCACATGCCGACGCTCAGCACCAGCTGGCGGTCCTTGGCTCGGGACGCCGGCCGAAGTAGTGCTCCCACGCCCCGGGGTGTCTCGGGACGAGCGCTTCGACCTCGCGACGTCCTGCTCGCTGAGCCGCCCGTGCAGCACGCCCGTCACCGCTTCGTCCTCGACGGCGAGGGGGCCTGGGCGCAGCTCCCGGTGCAGCCAGCCCGGGCTCTGCTCCGATCTCCCGAGCGCGGCGGCGAGTGCCGCGCGGGTGCTGGCTCGCAGCACCCAGAGCGCCCGCCTGGACGCGGCTGCGACGTACCAGACCAGCCCGCGCCGGCGCTCCGGGGGCGCTCCGCTCGCACTCACTCCTGGTCGCTGTGCCAAGCCGCGGCGGGGTCGAACGGTCCCTCTCCGAGCGCGTGGCGCGGCGCGCCGCTCAGCGAGTTCTGCGGTGGCGGGACCGGCACCGCCGGGACGCTAGCAGTCGCCTCACGCGACCCGCGCGCCGCGACGCCGCCTCTTCACCACGACGAACAGGGCCGGAGCCGCCGCCGCGAGGATCAGCGCGAGCAGGGCGAGGACGCCGATTACGATCCCCTCGCTGAGGCCCGGGACGCGGTAGTCCACACGATCCGGTGACGTCCCTGCGGCACCACCAGTCCGCGCATCACGTCGTTGACGCGCAGCACCGGCGCGGGACGGCCGTCGATCTCGACCGACCAGCCCTTCGCCCAGGTGTCGTTCAGCACGACGAGGCCGGCGCGTGTCATGTTCGCGGTCATGGTCACGCGGGATCCCGTTTCGCCTTCGATCGAGACGGTCCCTTCGCCCGCGGGCGGAGAGCCCTCGCCGGGTTCGACGATCGCTTCGCGGCGCGGGTCGAACGCGCTCTCGATCAGCCTCAGCGCCGCCGCTTCGTTCGCGACGGTGCGCACTACCGCGGGGACCGAGGCGGGGGCGGCTGCCGCATCGTTGCGGTAGACGAGCAGTTCGGGGCCGTGGTAGGCGAGCTTCAGCTGTCGCGTGTGCAGCGGCAGAGCCGGTTCGGTGGCGACGTAGCGGACGCCGAGCAGGCCGAGCACCTTGATCGCCTGGCGGGTGATCGTCGAGAAGCTCAGCCCGAACTCTTCGTTCTGCTCGGGGTTGGCGACGCGCACAGCCGGAAGTAGCGCTCCGAGGGCTGCGGCGGGTCCTGGCCGGTCGGCTCCCGCAGGCCGTAGTTGATGTTGGTGTCTGCGACAAGCGTTTCGTTGATCCGTCGCCGCGGCTTTCGCCGGCTTCGCGTCGCAGCCAACCGATCGCTGGCGGAGTCCCCGGTATCGCGTGAGCGGAGGGCTCCATCGGCGCGTAGCCGATCGCGAAGTGGAGCATGTCGCAGGCGGCGGCGACGACGATCAGGGCGGCGAAGGTCCGTCGCGAGACGAGCCCGCGCCCGCGGATCAACAGCGCCACCGCGAACGCCAGCAGGAAGATCACCCACCAGCCGATCGAGGTCAGGGCCAGGATCGGGACCTGGTGGTATTCGCGGCCGGTGCGGAAGTGATTGATCGCAGTGCGGATCTCGTGCGTCGCTCGGCCCCAGCGAGACGAATGCGATCAGCGCAAGCAGGGCTCCCGCAGCCAGCACCTGCCAGGCGCGTCGTCGCAGCTCCGGACGGTCCAGCAGCGCCTGCAGGCCGAACGCGCCGAGCATCGCGATCGCGAACGGCCCCCAGAACAGCATGCGCCGTCTGGCATCCCAGTCCAACAGGGGGAGGCGGACGACGACCCAAGTGGATCGGCCCGTAGTCGAACGCGACGCCGAGGCCGACCAGGCCGACCACGAGGAACGGCGCCTTCGCGCGCCAGTCCCTGCGGATCAACACCGCGAGGACGGCCAGCAGCAGCGCGATGCTGCCGGCGTAGACGGTGCGCTCGACGTAGTTGACGGGCCCGAGGTAGTTGCCCTCGTTCGGCCGCCCCCACCAGCCGGGGAACAGCAGCGTCCTGATCGCTTCGAGCGGCAGCGAGAAGTTCCCGCCCGCGCGCGCGGCGGCGCCCGAGGTGCCCTGGGACGCGAGGATCACCGGGATCACGACGAAGGCCATCAGCAGCCCGCCGGCGACCATCCCCGCCGCCATCCTCGCCAGCCCGAGGAGCCGCTCCCGGCGCTCGCGGCCGACCAGCGTGAACGCCCGCACGAGGCCATAGAGGCCGGCGGCACCGACGGTCTGCACCTCGGTCCCCGGGTGCCCCCCGTCGATCGCCAGCGCGGTCAGCAGCGCGAGGCCGACGACCGGCAAGCGGCTTCTCCGGCGCAGCGTCACCTCGACTGCCAGCACGAGCCACGGCAGCCAGACGCTCGAGGCCACGAGCGTCGGATGCTCGAGCCAGGAGATGTTGAACGAGCACAGGGCGAAGGAGACCCCAGCGAGGAGCCCGGCCCAGGGCCGAGCCCGAGCACCCGTGAGAGCGCGTAGGCGCCGGCCGCCGCGATCGTCAGCTTCAGCCAGGCGATCAGGCCGAGCGCGTAGTTCAGCGGGAGCACCCACAGCGGCACGTCGAACAGCGACGTCAGGCCGTTCTGGCTGTTGGTGTAGTACGGGGTCCCGCCGAGGACGTAGGGGTTCCAGGAGGGGAAGTGGCCGGAGCGCAGGGCGTTGCGCACGTACAGGTCCCACTGGTAGTGGTAACGGGGCACGTCGACCAGCAGCGTGTTGACGTAGGAGATCCAGTTCGCCGGGGCGCCGGCGTTCCACGGAGCCCACAGCTGCAGCGCCGCGTCGTCGGTCAGGACGTGGCCGCCGAACAGGACCGGCCACAGGTAGAACGCGACGAACGCGCCGAGCGCGGCGACGGCGAGGAGGTGCTCGCGGGCGGCGCCGGACCGGGCCCTCGCCGGCGCAGCGGAGGCGTCCGGATGCGCCTCGCCGCCGGCGCTAACGGCGCTCATCGAGCATGGCGAGCATTGGCGGGCGAAGCTATCAGGAACAGGGATGGTGGCGGGTGTGGCGATATCCTGCGCCTGATGGCGGACCGGCACGAGGCTCCAACGGCGCGCCCGAGCGGCGGCGCCGTTCCGGAGCGTTTCGACCCCGCGACGATGCGCGGCGAGATGATCGAAGCCGAGCACCTCGCGCGGTATCGCTGGGCTGCGTCGCTGGCGGCGGGGCGACGCACGCTCGACGCAGGTTGCGGGACGGGCTACGGCGCGGCGCTGCTCGCAGCCGCAGGCGGCGACGTCGTCGGCGTCGACATCTCACCCGTGGCGCTCGAGGAGGCGCGCATGCGGGTCCCTGCGGGGGTGACGCTCGAGGAGGGGGACGTTGAGAGCCTCGATCATCCGGACGGCAGCTTCGGACTGGTCGTGTGCTTCGAGGTGATCGAGCACCTCGATCGCCCCGGGCGGGCGATCCAGGAGTTCGCGCGCCTGATCGGCGAGGACGGGGTCGTCGCGCTGTCCTCGCCCAACCGCGACGTCTACCCGCAAGGGAACCCTCACCACGTGCACGAGTACGCACCGGACGAGCTCGAGTGGAGCTCCGTGAGCACTTCGAGCACGTGCGCCTGGAGCGCCAGCACACCTGGATCGCCTCCGCGGTGCTCGATGACGCGCGCTTCCGGCGGGGCGGCGAGGAGGATCTCGGAGCGGGGATCGCAGTGCACAAGCTCGAGCCGGACTCGCCCGGCGGCGAGCTCGACACGCTCGCGCTCGCGAGCCAGCACCCGCTCCCCGACGCTGTGGTCGTGCTCGAGCTCGCCTCGCGGATGGAGCTTCGCGATGGGACGCGCCGTTGCACGAAAAGCGGAGACGAGCAGGCGCAGGCGACCGCGCTGGCCGCTCGAGGTGCGCGCGACGCTCAGCTTCTGGCCGAGCTCGCGACGTTGCGCGCGCAGCTCGTCTCGGTCGAGCACGAGCCCGCGGCGATCCCGCCGCTGCGCACCGAGATAGAAGAGCTGACGGCCTTGAACCGCGACCTGCTCCAAGAGGTCGACGAGCTGCGCCGCGAGGGATACGACCTCGACGAGCTGCAGGCGATCTCCGAGCGTTACACGACGACGGTCGAATCGAGGAGCTGGACGCTCACGCGGCCGTTGCGCGAGGCCGGCGCCCTGCTTCGCCGGCTCCGGGGCTAGATGGCCGCCGACGGCGCCCCCGAACTGGTGTTCTCGCTGGCGGCCGGCCAGACAGTTCTTTGTCGAGCTCGCCGAGGTGCTCGTTCACGAGCTGCGAGGGATCGGCGCGGACGCTTCGATCGCGGTGGACGAGCCCCCCGTGCCGCGCGCCGGCTGTGTGGATGTGTTCCTGCCGCCGCACGAGCACCTCGCGCTGTCCGGTTTCCCGCTGCCCGCGAAGCTGCTGGACCGCAGCATCGTGATTTCCGCCGAGCAGCCGGACAGCACGTTCTTCGAGGGGAACCTGAAGGTCGCGCGAGCGGCGGGGGCGGTGTTCGACATCAACCCCCGCGCTGTCCGTGCCTACCGCGCGGAGGGCATTGCCGCGGCGACCCTCGAGCCCGGTCACACCGAGCTGTGGGACACGTTCGACGCACCCGGCGCCCGCGACATCGACATCCTCTTCCTCGGCAGGCTGACCGACCGCCGCTCCGCCGCGCTCGCCTCCTACGCGGACATCTTCGAACGGTTCTCCTGCCACCTCGGCCTTTCCGACAACTCGCGCCCGAACACCCGCGACGCGGCCGGCTTCGCGGCCGGCGAGAACAAGCGCGCGCTGCTGGCGCGCAGCAAGGTGCTCCTCAACATCCACGGCGAGGAGGAGCCGTACTTCGAGTGGCTGCGAATGGCGGAGGGGATCTGCGCCGGCTGCGCGATTGTCAGCGAGCACTCCACCGACGTCGCTCCGCTCGAGCCGATGGTGCACCTCGCGCTCGGCCGTGTGGAGAGCCTGGGCTCGCTCTCACCTGGCTCGCCGAGGACGCCGAACGCCGCGAACGGATGCGCTCGGGTGCTTACCGGCTGCTCGTCGAGCAGCGGCCGATGTCGGCCGTCGCGGGCAAGCTGCTGGACGCGGCGCGCCGGCTCGACAAACGAGGGGTGGATCGCCGCACCGCGCTCGCCGTTCGGCACGACTACGCACGGATCCGCGCCGCGAGGCGGCCGCCCGTACAGAGGTTCCAGCCGCTAGAGCCACCGATCTCGACGGAGACGCTCGTGCTGCGTGCGCTGAAGCGCCAGCAGCTGGCGCTGATGGCGCTTCGCCGCGACCTGCAGAGGATCGAGCGGCGCCAGCGCACCGGGGTCGATGCGGGGCGCTACGCGGACACTCGCGCACAGCGCCGGTTGGCCCGAGCGCCCCGCCCCGGCGGTAACGGTCGTGATACCCCTGTACAACCACAGTGACTACATCTGTGACGCGCTGGACTCACTGCTGCGCTCGACGTGGATCGACTCGGAGGCGGTCGTCGTCGACGACGCATCGACGGACGAGGGCGCCGGTCTCGTGCGCGGATGGATCGCCTCGCATCCGGATCGTTCGTGCCTGCTGATCGGACACGAGCTCAACCGCGGTCTCGGCGCGGCGCGCAACAGCGGCGTCGAACGGGCGCGCGCGCCTCGGCTGCTCATCCTCGACGCGGACAACGAAGTTCGGCCGACTACGATCTCCCGGCTCAGCGCGGCGCTCGATCACCAGCCGGCGGTGAGCTTCGCCTACGGGATCATGGAGCGGTTCTCGGCGTCCGGGCCGGTCGGCCTGCTGAAAGCCGCGGGCTGGGGAGCCCGAGCGGCTGCGATCGCGAACGACATCGACGCGTTCGCGCTGATCCGACGCGAGGCGCTCGAGGCCGAGGGCGGCTACTCGCTCGACCCTAGGCTCTATGGCTGGGAGGACTACGACCTGTGGGTGCGGATGGCCGAGAGCGGCCGCACCGCGGCGTTCGTTCCCGAGATCGTCGGCCGCTACCGGGTTGGCTACAGCTCGATGATCACCGAGACGAACGTCTCCACCGCCGACGCCACCGCCACCGTCGCCGACCATGCGCCCCGGCTGATGGCCGATCTTCGGCTGCCGCGCTAGGCCCGTTCGCGCAGCCGGCGCTTGGCGGCGCGCAGCGGCTCGGTGAGGCGCCAGCTCGCCGAGCCCTGGATGCGCTCGAGCCAGTAGCGGCTCCGCTGGAGGTCGTCGCGCAACGACGCGGCTTCGCGCTCGGCGGCCGCAAGCCGCGCAGCAGGGACGGCTTCCACCACCGCTCGAGCCGCTGCGGATCTGATGTGCGGCCGGCCAGATCAGCTTCGCTTGGTCGACGAGATCCGCGCCGCGCCGGGCTGCGTCGTCGCGGAACGTGCTCGAGCCGTCCACGACGACGAGGCCGAGCCCACCCCAGCACTCGCCGAGACGCGCCGGGAGCTGCGCGACGTAGCCGGGGACGAAGTCGAGATCGACCCACGCCACCTTCGGGTATGAGTCGTAGTCGACCGACAACAGGCCCTCCCGCACCTCCTCGTTGAGGGTGTCGTGGGCGAGGATCACGGTGCGCTCGACGCATCGCTTTCGAGCAGGTGCATCATGTCGGCGCGGACGCCCTCGGCGGTGTGGTCGCCGTCGACCAAGGCGAAGTCGACGTTCTCGCTGTCACCCGCCAGCCGCTCGAGTTCTGCCGGAAGCATCTGGTGGCTGTCCCCGGCGAGCGCGGTGACGTTCTCGAGCGCGCCGATCTCCGGTGTCGGCTCGAGAATGTCGAACGAGATCACCCGGTCCGAGTGGGCCGCGATGCGTCGGAGGCTTCCGCCCTCCGCGCGCCCGATCTCGATCGACAGCTTCGGCTGGAGCATCGCCAGCATGCCCTCGATCGCGGTCCGCTCTCCGTAGGACATCTGCCACGGACGGCCGCTGAACGCTGGCAGCTCACGCAGCTGCGGCTGCTCGGATTTGCTCCTGATGATCGGCGTCACGGTTCCAGAGGGGACGTCCGGGTCGTACCCGTCTCCCAACGCGGCCACACCGTACCGCTCCCAGACCTCGGGACGCTCGCTCAGCCATCCGGCCAAGCCGGTGAGGCCCTCGCGCAGCCCCCGCGTCGCATGCCAGCCGAGCTCGCGCCCGATCCGGCCCGAGTCGGCGACCCAGACCTCGGTGTCCCAGCTCGCTGCGATGGGAGCCCCAGGCGGCTCGGCCTCGATCGAGAAGCCTGCCGCACACGCCCGACGAGCTCGCGCATCGTGGTCTGGAGGCCGCTGCCGACGTTGTAGATGGGGCCGGGGTCCCGCGGCCCGCCGGCGACTGTCGAGGAAGGCGTCGCAGACGTCGTCGACGTAGACGAAGTCGCGCGCCGTGTCCCGGGTCGACGAGCGGCGGCAGCTCTCCGCGCAGTCCGTGCGCGCGATCAGCGTCGGGACCAGGCGCCGCGGATCCTCCCAGGGCCCGTAGACCGAGTAGAGGCGCAGCGTCGTCACGTGAGGCTGTGCTCAGCGCCACGATGCCCGCAGCAGGAGTGGCGCGCGCGCCTTGGCCACCGCGTAGTAGCTGTTCGGCCGCGGCGCCTCGTCGCTCGCGCGGGGCGTGATCCTGGCAACCCGTACTCCGACGAGGAGCCCGCGTGGACGAACGCCGCGAACCCGTGATCACAGGCGGCGTCAGCAGATTCAAGGTGCCGATCAGTTGGTCTCGACGATCGCCCGCGCGTCGACCTGCCAGGAGTAGGCACCGTGGGCGGCGAGATGGAAGACCCTGTCCGGCCGCGGCCCCACGGACGCCGCGCGCGACCGCATCGGGGTCGCGCAGATCGAGCTCGTCGGACCTGAGCGTCGGCCCGCGACGCCGTCCAGGCGCCAGCCGTCCGAGCCGGGCCGAATCGCCAAGTCGATTGCGATGCCAGTCGCCAGGAGGCGCTCGGCGAGCCTGGCACCGACGAATCCGCCGGCGCCGGTGACGAGCGCCCTGCCGGCGCTCACACCGAGACCGGCTCCGCCACACCTGCATCGAGGAAGCTGGCGTAGCCGAGCACCTCGAGGTACTGCCAGGCCCCGCGCCGCGATCTCCTCCTGCTCGCTCGCGGAGAGCTCGCGCGCGGTCGCGCAGGTTGGCCTCCGGCGTCGGCGTCCGGATCGTTCCCCACGGGTAGACCTGGTCGAGCGGCTTGCCGTTCCAGCTCGGCGTCGCCGAGGGTGTCGGAGCGCTCGAGGCCCAGCTTGCTCGCAGAGGGCGCCGAGCGTCGCCTCCGGGTCGGCCATCACGTCCTCGGTGCGGACGATGTGGAAACGGTCGGGGTACATGCCGCGCGAACAGCAGCGCGTAGTGCTGGTTGAGCGTCCAGCCGAGGATGTAGCCCGCCAGCGACAACGGCACGGGGCGCTTCTTCGTATCGGCGTATGCCGACCACGGGTTGCGCACGACGTGCAGGACGTGGCGCGTCGGGCAGGTCGTCGAGGATCTTGTCGCCGTCGACGCCGATGATCGGGCTGTAGCCGACGTAGAACTGTCTCGCGGTCCGCTGCGCGCGGTAGTCCTTCCAGGCGTCGAACGTCGACCGGAAGAACGCGGCCATGTTGTTGGCCCGTGACCGTCCGGTCTCGCGCGACGTAGCGGCAGTAGATGTCGCGGCGCTCGTCGTCGGAGAAGTCGAACGGGCGGTCGCGGAACTTACTGACATTCGGCGTGCGGGCGCGCACCTTGCACTCCTCGTCGATGATCGCCCGGTAGTCCTGCTCCGGCGTCGCGTCGAGCGCGAACACCGGCCAGCGGTACTTGACCGGGAATGTCGAGCTCGAGCATGTCGTTGACGAGCCGGGTGCCAGGCTGGGACTCGAACGGGTAGACGAACAGCTGGGGGTGGCCGTCGAGGAACCGGTGGGTCGTGTTCCCGCCGTTCTCGTACATGGCTCCGATCATCAACAGCTTGAAGTCCTTGCTCATCGGTCTATCGTCCTCCTCGGGTTCGTCGAAGCTGTAGAAGATCGTCCAGGCGGCCGGCGCCGGCCCGGCCGCCGTGAACGGCAGGCCCGCCGGCAGGAGCGCGGGATCCATTCGATCGCGAAGATCTGGTTGCCGCTGGGCCACGTCGAGGCTCCCGAGCACCGCCCCGGACGACGAGGTCGACCGCGTGGACGGCGCATCGGCTGCGCTCGAGGTCGAGCCCGGGAGCGTAGTGGCGGAAGCGGGGAATCACCCGCGAGGTCCCGACGAACGCGACCCGCCGGCGAAGCACAGGCCCGCGTGTCCAGCCCGGCAGCTGCGCGACGCGGCTCGAAGCGCGCCGTCGCGCGCGACGACCGAGTCGCCATAGCCGCTGTTGTCGACCCAGACCTCGCCCGCGGTGCAGCCGCGCCGAATGCGGCCGCGTCAGCCCGCGGACGACCGGCTCGCGCGTCGCGCCGGAGAAGACGACGCCGCGCCGGTCGACCGGGAAGTTGAGATGGCCGGGCCGCCGGGCGCGACGACCTGCGGCCGCGGACGCGAGAAGAACGACGACGGCGAGGTCGGCGCCGGCGGCGATCGAGTTCAGCTGCAGGTAATTGCGGGTGAAGTCGGGCGCGCCCGGCGCGCTCGATCGCCCGCGGCCACCAGACGCGCTCGTGCCCACCGCCGCGCGGCAGCCGGACGATGCGTTCTGGCCGACGGAGTTGGCGTGCAGCGCGCCACCGATGTAGGCGAGGTCGTGGATGTACAGCGCTCCGGGGTGGAAGCGTCGAGCGCACCGGCACCAGCGGCCGGTCGGCGGCTCGGGGGCACGAGCGTCGCAGCGCGCGAGCGCGCCGCGGACCGGTGCCAGCTCGAACACCTGGTTCGGGTTGCGCGTGCTGGCGACGTAGACGCGTCCGCGGCGCGCGGTCGACGGCCATCCCGGACGGGTGGGGAAGCGGCAGGTAGCTCGCCTGGGGCCGCCCGTCGTGCACGCTCAGCGCCAGCAGCAGATGCTCGTACTCCCGCGTGACGAGCAGCGTCACCCCCAGCGCGGTCGAGCATGTCCCACCACCCGCCGGGCGCGCGCGCGGAGCAGGCCGCGGATCCAGCTCGGCGCCCGTCCCACGGGCTCAGCGCTGCGCCGGATCGCGCCACTCGAGCGTCGTGGGCGCCCCACAGCGCGTCGAGCGCGTCGTCGCCCGGCGCTCATCGCTGGCGCTGCTCGTCGCCAGCTCCTACGGCGCCGCGGTACATCCGCCAGCGCCGATCCGTAGCTCGGTCGTCGACTTGCCGCCGTGGCGGATCGTGAGCGAGGCTCGGCACCTCGACGATCGGGTAGCCGTCACGCTGGCACGACGACCACGAACTCGGCATCGATCAGGTCGTCGTCACGCGGCAGCGTCGAGCAGCTGCCGAAGCTCGCGCGGGAAGACCTTCGGAGTGCCGTTGATGTCCCATGTCGCGAGACCGAACAGCACGCGGCACTCCAGGTTGTAGAGCAGCGACCCGAGCCTGGCGGCGCGTGTTGTCCCGGATCCGGCGCTGGCCTTGACCACGACGTCGGGGTAGGCGCTGGCGTATAGCAGGGCGAGCGAGCAGCATCTGCGGCGTCGTGCGGGCGGAGTTCGTGTAACAGAGCGTGCTCGCCGTCGGCCGCGCGAGGCCCGCGCGCACCGCGCGGCCCCAGCCGCCGAGCTCGAGCTCGACGACGAGCGATGCTCGTCGCTGCTCGGCGCAGCCGCCGGCAGACGGCGGCGGAAGTCGTCGCGGCACGCGTTCGGCACCAGCACGAGCTCGTGGCGCACCGCCGGCCGCGCGAGGGCGTCGCGGTACTCGCACGATCAGCTCTCGATGTGATCGGCCTGGTTGTGGACGCGGCAGCACGATCGGAGAGCCGGGGGCTGGTCACCGGGTGCAGGCGGCGGCGCTCATTACGCTCGACGGCGACGTCGCGCCCGAGCGACGGCGGGCGACCGCCGCGGCCGACAGCCCGTGGCGCCGTAGAGGTACGTCGGGCGAGCCGGTGACGCCGCGCGGCATCTCGCGCACGGCGCAGCGGATCGAGCGCGGCAGTCGAGCCGTGCTCGGCGATGACCTCGGCGACGAGCGAGCCGAGGCCGCCGTCGAGGTAGTGGCCCTCGATCGTGACCGCCAGCGGGAACCCGGCCGAGCAGCTCGACGAGGTCGTCGATCGGCGAGGGGTTGAAGCTCGAGACCACGGCGACCGTGCGCGCGATGCCGTCGTCGCGCGAGCAGCTCGCGCGCCGCCGCGCAGCGCCGTGCTCGCCATCGTCGCCGAGCGCGACCAGCGCGACATCCTCGCCGTCTCCGATCAGCGTCGGCGCGCCCGAGCTCGAAGCGCCCGTCGAGGCCGGCGACGCGCGCGCCGTTCCTTGCACAGGCGGATGTAGACCGGGCCCGGGTACTCGGAGCGTCGCATGCGAGCGCCGCCCGCGCCTGGTCGGCGTCGGCCGGGGCGATCACCGTCATCCGCGGCTGGGCGCGCATGAGCGCGACGTCCTCGAGCGCGTAGTGGGTGACGCCGTTGTGCCCGTAGTCGAGCCCGCCCCCATCGCCGACGACGCGCACCGGCAGCTCGTGGAGCAGCGGCGCCGTTGCGGAGGAACTCGTAGCGGCCGCATGGAGGCGAACGTCGCGATCGAGTAGACGAACGGGACGAAGCCGGCGTCGGCCAGGCCGGTGGCGATCCCGAGCATGTTCTGCTCGGCGACGCCGACGTTGAAGAACCGGTCGGGGAGCTCGCTCGGCGAACGGCTCGAGCACCGCGAAGCCGAGGTCGCCGGTCAGCAGCACGACCCGCGGGTCCTCGCGGCGACGCGCGACGAGCTCGTCGGCGAACTCCGCTCTCATGCGGCTCGCTGACTGCCGGCCGCTCCAGTCGAGCTCCTCGAGCGCCGCGTGCGTACTGCTCGTCGGACAGCGGCAGGTAATGCCACTCGATCCGGCTCTCCATGAACGAGACGCCCTTGCCGAAGGTCGTCTGGGCGATCACGAGCGCTGCGGTCCAGCTCCGCCGCGTCGGCGCCGAGCGCGTCGCGCGAGCGCGGCGAGATCGTGCCCGTCGACCTCGACGACGTCCCAGCCGAACGCGCGCCACCGCTCGGCGACGCGGATCGAGGTCGAGCACGTCCCGCGTGTAGCCGAGCGCCTGCTGCCCGTTGAGGTCGATCGATCGCGGTGAGGTTCGCCGAGGCGATGGTGGGCGGCGAACATCGCCGCCTCCCAGACGGATCCCTCGTTGCAGCTCGGCGTCGCTGATCAGCGACGAAGACGCGCCGCGGCGAGCCCTGGAGCCGGGCGGCCAGGGCGGCGCCGGCGCCGATCGAGAGGCCCTGGCCGAGCGAGCCGGTCGAGAAGTCGATCCCGTCGACGACGTGCTCGGGATGGGCGCCGAGCGGGCGTCCCGTCCGCGCAGAAGCGTCTCGAGCTCGCTCGGCGGAGATCGCGCCCGGTCGCCGCGAGCGCCGCGTACAGCGCGAGCGCGGCGTGGCCCTTGGAGAGGATGAAGCGGTCGCGGTCCGCGCCGTCGGCGAAGCGACGCTCGCCGTACAGCGCCGCGAGGATCTCCGACGATGCACAGAGCGGACCCGATGTGACCCATGTGGGCGCGATAGGACGCGTCGATCACGCGTCTGCGCATATCGCGGGCCAGCTCGTGCAGGTCAGTGGGCATCGTCAGCTCGATCGCCCCGCGTTCTTCGTCGACCCGCCGCGGGCCCGGGGCTGGACCGCGTCAGGCTACCAAGCTACCCCGCTGCCGGAACCTGCGAATCCCCTTCCGGGCTCGGTGCCTCACGGTATGCGCGGCCACGCGGCCCGGCGCCGGCCGAGCGGGCCCCCCTGAGCGGTCGACGGCAGGGACCGGAAGTCGATCCTCTAGGCTGTGACACGCAATCCATGGCAGCTGCCGCGAAGCCACCCAGCAGACCCACCGCCCGGCGCGGCGCCCGGGCACGGGAGATCGCCGTGCACCTCCGCTCGCCGCACTCCGGGTTGCTCGGCCAGCTCGTGCGCTTCGGCCTGGCGGGAGGGTTCGTCACGCCGTCTACCTGGCAGTGACCACGGTGCTCTCGGCAGTCGTCGGGTTGCCTTTCCAGGTCGCGCTCGCGATCGGCGTTCGTCACCGCTCTGTTCGTGCACTTCCACCTCCAGAGGCTGTTCGTCTGGGTCAACAGCGACGGGTTCGCGCTCGCCACGCGCCACCAGATCCGCCGATACCTCGTGATGGCCGGTGCGCAGTACGGGTGCACGGCGGCGTCGACCGCGGTGCTGCCGAAGGTGCTAGGAGCCCCCGTCGAGGTCGTCTACATCGCCACGATGGCCGTGGTCACTAGCACGGGCTTCCTCGTGATGCGCTTCATCATCTTCCACGAGGCCTCCGAACTGGTTGCCGCCGAGGCTGAGGCCGGCGCGCACGTCGAGGAGCAGTTGATCGCCCTTCCCCCGCGTCACCTCGCCGGTCGCTGAAGCTCGATCGGGCCGACCGACCCGGTCGTTCGGCCAGATCGGTGCGCGCCCGGTCAAGCCCGGGTACCCAACGACCGATGCGCCATCCGAACGTGACCCGCACCGCTCTGAACCACACGCACGGCCGGCCACCGCGCTGGCTCGCCGCGTCCGCGACGGTGCTCATGCTGTGCCTGCTGGCCGTCGTGCCGTCGGCGCACGCCGCTGAACCCGGCCTCGCGCTCCCCGGCCCCCAGGGGCTTCGCGTCCCGGACATGAAGACCCTCGGCACCCACTGGGTGCGGATGTTCGCGCCGTGGCCCGACCTCGAGATCGGACGCGGCGTCTACAACGCGGGCTGGCTGAACGCCTACGAAAAGGCCTTCACGGAACTCCCCGCCGGCACGAAAGTGATCCTCGACGTCGTCGACAGCCCGCAGTGGGAGACGGGCTCCGCCGACCTCCACGCGCCGCCCGCGAACCCGCAGGACTACGCGGCGATGATCAGCTACATCGCCTCCCGGTTCGGCTCCCGCGTCTCCGCCTACGAGATCTGGAACGAGGAGGACGACGCCAGCTGGTGGACGGGCGGCCCCAACCCGGCGGCGTACACCCAACTGCTGAAGGCGGCGTATCCGGCGGTCAAGGCCGGCAACCCGAAGGCGGTCGTGCTGACCGGCGGCCTGACGGGCAACGACTATCCGTTCCTCGAAGGCATCTACGCGGCCGGGGGCCAGGGTTCCTTCGACGCGGTCGCGGTCCACACGGACACGGCCTGCAACGTGCTCTCGCCCTACGACTTCCTGCGCGGCGCGGACAACCGCATGATCCCCGACTCGTTCCTCGCCTACCGCGAAGTGCACGCGGTGATGCTCGCCCACGGCGACAACAAGCCGATCTGGATGACCGAGCTCAGCTGGCGCACGAGCAGCGGCCTGTGCAGCGAAGGCGCCTGGGCCGGGCAGAAGCCCGCCGGCGTCAGCGTCGCCCAGCAGGCGACCTACCTCGAACAGGCCTATCACTGCCTGTCGGAAGACCCCTACGTGCAGGTCGCGCTGTGGTTCCCGCTCGAGGACGAAGGGAACGTGACCTCGGGCCTCGAGTACGCCGACGGCGCGCGCAAGCCGTCGTTCGACGCGATGAAGTCGGTCGCCCGCAACGGCGATCAGCTGAAGGGATCCTGCGGCGTGTTCACGGGGCCGCAGATCAACATCGCCTCGCCGTCCAACAAGATCCGCTACAGCGGACCGCTGCCGATCCGGGTCAGCGCGCACAGCACCGAGGGCGTGTTCCGCATCCGCCTCGAGATCGACGGCAAGCTGATCCGCAACTACGACGGCGGCAGCTACCCGTCGTTCCTCTCGGGCGCGATCACCTGGCAGGGCGCGAAGCACATCAGCTTCGGCCGGCACACGCTGACGATCCTCGCCTACGACAAGGAGAAAAACGTCTCGGCGCGGAGCATCACGATCATCCACACGCGCCCGGCGCGGCGCCGCTCCAGGCATCACGGCTAGGCCGCGGTCGCGGCGCGCTCGCGCGCGGCGCGCCGCTACCCTGTTGCGCCGATGCAGATCGTCGAGACTCGCATCCCGGGCCTGGTCGCCTTCGAGCCCGCCGTGTTCGGCGACGAGCGCGGCTTCTTCGTGGAGACCTACCGCCGTGAGTTGAACGAGCGGCTCGGGGTCCCGCCGTCGGAGGAGTTCGTGCAGGACAACCACTCGCGCTCGGCGCGCGGCGTGCTGCGCGGGATGCACTTCCAGATCGGCTCGGGGCTCGGCAAGCTCGTGCGCTGCGCGCGCGGGCGGATCCTCGACGTCGCGGTCGACCTGCGTGCGGGCTCGCCGACCTACGCGCAGTGGGAGGCCGTCGAGCTCGACGAGGAGTCGATGCGCGAGCTCTACGTGCCGGTCGGCTTCGCGCATGGGTTCTGCGTGCTCTCCGATGTCGCGGACGTGCTCTACAAGCAGACGGCCTACTACGACGCCGAGGTCGAACGCGGAATCGCCTACGACGACCCGGAGATCGGCATCGAGTGGCCGTTCCCGGCGGCGGAGCTGATCGTCTCCGCTCGCGACGCGGAAGCGCCCCGGCTGGCGGAGATCGCCGCCGAGCTGCCGTTCCAGTGGCAAGATTGACGGCGATGCTGCGGCGGCTGCGCGAGCGCACGAACGGCTACACGGTCACGGCGGGCGAGTACGTGGTGCTCGCCCGGATCGCGCTGGTCGCGCTGACCCTGATCGTGCTGACCGGCGCGGCGGTGCGGCTCACCGGCTCGGGACTCGGCTGCCCGACCTGGCCGAAGTGCTACGGGAACCTGTACCCGCCGCTCAACAGCCACGCGGTGATCGAGTTCTCCAACCGGGTGATCTCGGTCCCGGTCGTGATCGCGGCGGGCCTGGCCTGGGTCGGGGCGCTGCGCCGCCGCCCCTACCGGCGCGACCTCGTGTGGCTCGGCGGCCTGCTCCCGCTCGGCGTCGTCGCCCAGGCGGTGCTCGGCGGCTTCACCGTCAAAGGTGCCCTCGACTACGGCTGGGTGATGGGCCACTTCGCGCTCTCGATGCTGATCATCCTCGCCGCCGTGGTGCTGCTGTGGCGGGCCTCCTACGAGCCGGACGCCGCCGGCGAGGCGGGGCGCGTCGCGGCCGAACCGGAGCCGCTCGCGGACCGCGGGCTGCTGCGCGGTCTCGTCGGGCTCGTATTGCTCGGCGCCGTGACGATCTTCGCGGGGACCGCCGCCACGGCCGCCGGGCCGCATGCCGGCGGCTCGCCGGGGCAGCGCATCAACCGCCTCGACTTCGACGGGCGCGGGACGATGGACTTCGTGATCCACCGCCATGCCGAGATCGCGTTCGTGTTCAGCCTCTGCGCGGTCGCGGCGTGGTGGTTCGCCCGCCGCCGCGGCGCCCCGGATCGCGTGCGCCGGCCGCTGACGGCGCTGTGCTGGCTGCTCGCGCTGCAGGGCGCCGTCGGGCTCGATCAGTACGAGACGCACCTGCCGACCGAGCTCGTGTGGGTGCACGTGACGCTCGCCTGCTGCAGCTGGATCGCGGCGCTGTGGGCCGCCTGCGAGGCGGGTGCGCTGCGCTACGTGCTACGCCGCTCCGCGCGGCGAGATGGGGCGCGGGCGCCGTTGCGCGGGGTCGCGCCACTCGAGTACCCCGGAAATTAGGGGCTTTTCTGAGCGAAAACCCCGTGTTCTCGGGGTCCGTCGTCCGCGGCAGCTAATAGCCTCCTCGAGAGCAAAGACACTCGAGAAGGGAGTGGCATGACCAAGAACGAGCTAGCTGAGGCGGTCGCCTCGAAAACGGGTATCAGCGGCAGCCAGGCGCGCCAGGCAGTCGAGACCGTGATCGAGACGGTCTCCGACGAGCTTGCCTCCGGGGGAGAGGTCTCGCTCGCCGGCTTCGGCAAGTTCAGCGTCAGCCAGCGGGCCGCGCGGCAGGGACGCAACCCGTCAACGGGAGAGACGATTCAGATCTCAGCGTCGAAGGCCGCCAAATTCTCCGCGGCGAGCGCGCTGAAGAAGCGCCTCAACCCCTAGAGGTCTCGGGTGTCACCGGTTCTGCGGAGCCGGTGACACGCCTCTTGGGTCCGTGCGGGGCCTGGAGATCGGCTCTAGCTGCGCGCGAGACGCAGGTCGAATTCGAGCGTCGCGTGCGCCGTGACGTTGACGAAGCCGCCGATGCTCGGCGCGGTCATCGCGAAGCGCGCCCAGGGGAAGGTCAGGGACCCGGCGGCCTCGAGCGTCGAGCCGGCAAGGCTCAGTTCGAGCTGCACCGGTTCGGTCCGCGAGACGCCGTGGATCACGAACGCCCCGGTCGCGTCGACGTGCGCAACGCGTCCCTGGACCGACGAGAGCGGGACGGCGAGGGGCTTCCCGAGCGCGAAGCTCGCGGTCGGGTAGCGGTCGCTTTCGAGCCCGATTTCGTGGATTTTTTCGTCGCGCATCGAGCGGTCGCTTTTCAGCGTGTTGACGGCGACCGTGATTTCCGCGGCGCTGATCCGCATCGTGCCGCCCGCGATCGCGATCTTGGCGGAGCCGGTGATCTGCGAGGTCCGCCCGACGGCGTCGCTCTGCGCGGGCAGGAACGCGAGCTTCTCGCGTACGCGGTAGCCCGCCTGCGAGCCGGTCGCGATCGCCCAGGTGCCGCTCGCGGGCGGGCCGGACGCGGAGCTCGTCGCCGTCGGCGTGCCCGTACCGGTCGCCGTCGTCAGCCGGAACGGCTTCGGCGAGGAGGTCGGGAAGATCACGAAGTAGATCAGCAGGAACGCGAGCACCGCGATCGCAGCGATCGCGCCGCCGGCGATCACCGCGAACCTCCTCCCTCTCCGCTTCGGGCGCTCCCCGCTCATCTGCTGCCCTTTCGATGACGCTGCGTGCGCGCAGATCAAAGCGCATCGAGTTGAAGCGTCGCTGGGAATCCGCTGAGAGCGTCCGACCCGCGCGCGGGTTTCGCACGATCGTTACCGGCCGGTAACCGCTGCTTAAGGCTGGCGCGCGAAGGTTCCTTGGAACGGCTCTCCCCCTCGGACGATCGGCGGTCGGAATGTCAGCTGCAACGCAGGACACCACCACGGAGGCTCCGCGCTATCCCTCGCTCGTCGCGTTCTACAACGCCGACCCGGTGCGGCTCGGCTCGCGCGAGCAGGACGTCGGGCTCTGGTGGCGCGACGATGAGGACGGGCCGCTGCACCGGGCCGCCTGGGTGCGGGACACCGGCGAGCTGTACCTGGTGCGGCTCGGCCCCGCCGAGCAGGGCGGGGGAGGCGTCGAGGTGCTCGCCCGGGTCGCGGACGAGAGCCGGCTCGAGCGTCTGCTCGCCGGCTGGCGCGAGCGCTGCGGGCAGCCGGGCTCGCTGCGCTGGCTGCGCGCCCGTGCGAGGGGGTTCGCCGCCCGCAGGCGGAGGCGCCTGCCGGGCGTCTCGCTGGCGGCCGCATAACCAGCAGTCGACCTCGCCTCCTCCTAGATCCGTCCAGAGGACCCTGACCCGCGACGGATCAGTCGTTTACTGAAGGCAAGGGCGGCGGAGCGCACCCGCCGCCCTTCTCTATTTCTGGTTCGGCCGCGGGCCCCGGTGGCGTGCGAGGCCGTCGTCGGGGATCGGCTCCCAGGCGACGGCCGAGTCGAGGAACTGGCGGTACTCCGGGCGGATCCCGGGATCTCCGTCGAGCGCGCCGAGCCGCACGGCGACCTGCGGGTCGTGCAGCGGGTCGCCGCTGAACACGTGTCCGCCGCACGTCGCGCAGAACAGCTTCGGCACGCCGCCGTCGGCGGCGGTGAACGAGCGGAGATGCGCCTCGCCCGCGAGCAGCTCGAAGCCCTCCTGGGGGACCCGCCCGTTCGCCGAGGAGCCGGTGCCGGTGCGCTTCTGGCAGTGGGTGCAGTGGCAGTAGCCGGCGCTGATCAGCGGCGCGGTGATCTCGAAGCGGACCGCGCCGCAGAGGCACCCTCCCTGAAGCGGGTTCCCCGGCCCGGGAGGCCGCGTGTCGCCTGTCATCTCCGGACTCACCTGAGCGTCCCGCGCAGACGTCGGAGGGGAGCCGTGAGGCGCCAGCTGCGGGAGGCGCGGACGTCCTCGAGGCGGCGTGAGAGGTCCTCGACCTCTGCGTCCAGCGCCTCTACGCGGCTGCGGTCATCCTGCGGGGCGCTCGCTGCGGCGGGGTCGGGCGCGCGCAGCGAGGGCCAGTAGTCGACGCTGACCTCCTCGACCATCCCGATGCGGACGCCGATCCTCATCATGCGCTCAATCAGGCCCCAGTCGTTCGGCTTGTCGAATAGCGCGTGGGCGAGCTCGAGATGCATGAAGCGCAGGCCCGCGTGGTAGAGCGCGGCCTGCAACCCGAACTGCCCGTGGCGCGGTGGGAACTCCCCGATCAGGCCGGTGGCGCCGTCGGGGAGCCGGTACCGGAGCTGCCCGTAGACGAACTCGAGCTCGCGCTCGCGCGCCGCCTCGAGCAGCCTCGCCACGTGCTCCGGGACGAACGCGTCGTCGTCTCCGAGGGGAGCGATCCACAGCCCTCGCGCCAGCGCCGCGCCGGCGTTCATCCCGGGCGTGCCCGACGCGAGCCAGGCCCGCCTCGGGTCGGGGTCGTAGGGTCCGCGCAACGGAAGGTTGTGGAATCGCACTCGCCGATCGCCGACGGAGGCGACGGCGGCGGCGACCTCGGGCGGTGAGTCGTCGCCGACGACGATCACCTCCAGGTTGGCGTGCGTCTGTGCGAGGGCCGACGGGATAGCGCGCTCGGCCAGCGAGTCGGCTCGGTTCCACGTCGGGATCACGACCGAGACGAGGGGATCCTCCTCCACGTACGCTGCCCGGTAGCAGGGATCGCTGCGCAGCTCGAGCAGGCGGCGCCTGTTACCGGGATCGTCGTCGTGGATCACGCTCAGGACCCGCAGCAGCAGGGACTCGCGGTCTGCGCCGCGCGTCGCCTCGGCCTCGATGCGCCTGCTCAGCTCGTCGACGGCCACGCCGAGCGCGGCGACCTGGCCCGCCAGCGCCGCGTAGCCGTCCCCGGACGACGGGTCGGGGGCGGCCTTCGGGGTCCCGTCTGACATCACAACATCGTAAGGTGGGATCCCTGGAGCTGCCGAGGACCGCAACCGAGATGCTCGTACGAGCGCGGATCGCGTGGTACCGGCGCAGATGGGAGTGCAACCAGATCGTCGGCTCACCGCAGCTCCGTGCACCGGCGCTGCTCGTCGGGTCGGGTCGCATCAGCTTCGGGCTGGACGTCGTGCTGGGCTGGGAAGCAGGCCCGGGCTTCTACGCCGGTTACACCTACATGGAGGCGCGTCACCCTGGCAGCACGATCGCCCTCGAGGCGGGCTCGCACCTGAACAACGGCGTCGTGATCGTCAGCGAGGGGCCGGGGATCACGATCGGCGAGGCCTGCCTGATCGGACCGGGCGTGCATGTCTACGACAGCGACTTCCATCCGCTCGCCGCGGGCGAGCGCAGCACACAGCTTCCCGCCCGTGCCGAGGTGGCGATCGGCGCCGACGTGTTCATCGGAACGAACGCGCTGATCTTGAAGGGATCCAGGATCGGCGACGGTGCGACGGTCGGCGCCGGAGCGGTGGTCAGCGGCGAGGTGGCCGCCGGGACGATCGTGGCGGGGAACCCGGCGAAGGAGGTAGGGCGATCTCCACGCACCGCCTGATCGAGCTGCCGGTGATGCCGGATCGGCGCGGCAACCTGACGTTCCTCGAGGGCGGCCGCCAGGTGCCGTTCGCGATCGAGCGCGTCTTTTACCTGTATGACGTTCCCGGGGGCCAATCGCGCGCGGGTCACGCGTTGAAGGACACCGAGCAGCTGCTCGTCGCTGTCTCCGGGAGCTTCGACGTCGTCCTCGACGACGGCGCGAACCGGACGACGATCACGCTGAACCGCCCCTATGTCGGGCTCTACGTGCCGAGCCTGATCTGGCGGGAGCTCGAGAACTTCTCGTCCGGGTCGGTGTGCCTGGTGCTTGCGTCGCATCCTTACGAAGAGGCGCAGTATTACCGCGAGTACCCAGGCTTCCTCGCGGCGCTCGCCCGCGAGCGCGAGTGAGACCGATCGCCTCGTCGTCGCCGGTGCGGGTGTTCGCGGCGATGCGCGAGGAGCTCATCGCCGCGTTCGCCGCCGTCCTGGACAGCGGCAGCTACGTCCTCGGGGAGGAGGTGGCGCAGTTCGAGCGGGAGTGGGCGGCGTACTGCGGAACAACCGATGCTGTCGGGGTGGACAGCGGCACCGATGCGCTCGCGCTCGCGCTCAGAGCCACCGGAGTCGGGAGCGGCGACGAGGTGCTGGTCCCGGCGATGACGGCGACCGCGACCTGGGCGGCGGTCGCGCAGCTCGGTGCGGTGCCGGTCGGTGTGGACATCGAACCTGAGGGGTTCGGCATCGACCCGGAGCTCGCCGCGGCCGCGCTCACGCCGAGGACACGGGCGCTCGTAGCCGTGCACCTGTTCGGCCACCCGGCGGATCTCGAGCGGCTCGGGGAGCTGGCCCGGAGCGCCGGCGTCCCACTGATCGAGGATGCCGCGCAGGCGCACGGCGCAGGCTGGCTCGGGAGACGCGTAGGCTCGATCGGGACCGCGGCGGCGTTCAGCTTCTACCCGACCAAGAACCTCGGGGCGATCGGCGACGCGGGAGCGGTCACGACGCAGGACCCCGAGCTCGCAGGGAAGGTGCGCGCGCTTCGCGAGTACGGCTGGAACGACAATCGCGAGGCGGTTCGCCCGGGCGGGGTGAATGCGAGGCTGGACGAGCTCCAGGCGGCGTTCCTTCGGATCGGGCTCGCGAGGCTCGAGGCGGGGAACGAGCGGCGGCGGCAGCTCGCCTCGACCTACGCCCGGCGGTTGGGCGGCGCCCCCGGGCTCGACCTGCCGGCGAGCGCAAGCGGGATGGAGCCCGCGTGGCACCAGTTCGTGATCCGCCACGATCGGCGAGACGAGCTGGCGCGTGCGGTGGGGGTGCGCGGGATCGACACCGCGGTTCACTACCGCCGGGCTCCCGCCCTCGATCCGGCGTTCGCTGGCGCGCCCCGTCCCGCCGGCGGCTATCCGTTCGCCGAACGTCACGCCGCGCGTGCTCTGAGCCTGCCGATCCAGCCGTCGCTGTCGGACGCGGAGGCGGAGGCCGCAGCGGACGCTGTCGCCGAGGCGTGCGCGGCGCTCGCGTAGCCGCGCGCTAGTCGCGCACCCGTGCCGGCGTGCCGAGCACGGTTGCACCGGGCGGGACGTCGCGCGTGACCACCGAACCCGCGGCGACTGTGGCCGCCTCGCCGATCTCGACACCCGGCAGCAGCACTGCGCCCGCGCCGACGACGGCCCGGGGAGAGATCCTCGGTCCCCGCACTTCCCTTCCGGCCAGCGAGGCCGTTGGCTCGTTGTCGTTGGTCGAGACCACGGCTGCCGAGACGAACGCGCCCGCGCCGACGGTCATGCCCCCGGTCAGATGGGTGTTGTCCATCACCTTCACGCCGTCCTCGAGCGTCACGTCGTAATTGAGCGTGACGCATCTCGAGACGATGCAGCGGGCTCCGATCCGAGCACCCTCGCGAATCGAGGCGCAATCTCCGATCAGGCAGTGCGGGCCGATCGTGACGCCGAAGTAGATAGTCGCGTGGGCGCCGACCGAGCAGCCCTCGCCGATCGTCAGGCGGCTCTCGAACTCGGGCTCTTTCGCGGTCGCCCCGGCTCCTGCCGGGGCGCGGCCGATGACGGCGCCGGGGAGCACCTCGACCCCGGCGCCCAGCTCTACGCCATCGCCGATCACGACGTGCGAGTGGATACGGCAGCCCTCCCCGACGCGAGCGCCGGAGGCGATCACGGCGTGGGGGTGCAGGATGCTGCGGCTGCCGAGCGACGCCGAGGCGGCGAGGACGGCGAAGGGGCCGATCGTGCACCCTTCGCCGTGCTCGCCTTCGACTGCCGCCAGCGAGCTGATCAAGGCCTCACCGCGGGCCCGTGCGAGCGGCGGGTCCCGAACGCAGCGCATCGGCGCATCGCACCGGGCGCGGATGCGTTCCGCCGCATCCGCCGTGCCTCCTCAACCGCAGCCGGTGTTGTTGCCGCAGGACGAGCACGTGTAGCACGACCCGGTCCGCTGCATCATCCCCCCGCACTGGCTGCACGCGGGCCCGAGGTCGAGACCCTGCAGCCGCGCCGGCACGACCGGCGGGCTGTCGGTCAGCGCCCTCGTCGGGGCGCTCGTGCCGCCGCCCTCGTAGGGGATCGACGACGCCTCCGGCTCGGCCGGCGGCGGGTCCGCCGGACCGGCCGTGTCGCCGCCGTAGGAGAGCGCGTCCTGTGTGGCTTTGCGCGCCCGCACCGCCGGCGTGAGGATGCCGAGCTCCTCCTGCGCATCCGTGTCGAGGAAGCGCGAGGCGAGCCAGCGCATGATGTAGTCCGGCATCGACTTCGCGAACGGGATCTCCGGGTTGCCGGTGATGCCCTCCGGCTCGAAGCGCATGTAGCTGAACTTCTGGACGAGCGTCTCGAGCGGCACCCCGTACTGCAGCGCGATCGAGATCGCCGTCGCGAACGAGTTCATCATCCCGCGCAGCGTCGAGCCCTCCTTGCCGATGTCGGTCAGGAAGATCTCGCCGACCGTCCCGTCCTCGTACATCCCCGCGGTGATGTAGCCCTCGTGGCCGCCGATCGAGAACTTGTGCGTGATCGACTGCCGCTCGCGCGGCATCCGCTTGCGGCGAGGCCCCGCCTCGACGAGCGCCTTCGCGACCGCCTGCTCGACGATCTCGTCGACGTCCGCCGGCGCCTTCTCCTGCGCGTCGGTGCGCAGCGCCTGTGCGGTCTTCGAGCCGTCGCGGTAGATCGCGAGCGCCTTCACGCCCTGCCGCCACGCCTGGATGTAGGCGTCGGCGATGTCCTCGACGGTCGACTCCTGCGGCATGTTCACCGTCTTCGAGATCGCGCCCGAGATGAACGGCTGCACCGCGCCCATCATCTTGATGTGACCCATGTGGCTGATCGCCCGTGAGCCGACCGCGACGTCGAACACCGGCATGTGCTCCTCGGCGAGGCCCGGGGCGCCGACGACCGTGTTGTGCTCGGCGAGGTACGCCTCGATCTGCTCGATCTGCGGGTCCGAGTAGCCGAGCGTCTGTAGCGCCAGCGGCACCGTCCGGTTGACGATCGTCATCTGCCCGCCGCCGACGAGCTCCTTGAACTTGACGAGCGAGAAGTCCGGCTCGACCCCGGTCGTGTCGCAGTCCATCAGGAACGAGATCGTGCCGGTCGGGGCGAGCACGGTCGCCTGCGCGTTGCGGTAGCCGTACGCGTCGCCGAGCTCGACCGCCTCGTCCCAGGAGCGCCGTGCCGCTGCGAGCAGCTCGCCGTCCTCGCACGCCTCGTCGGCCATCGCGTAGGAGGCGTCGCGGTGCATCCGCATCACCGCGTTGTGCGCCTCGCGGTTCTCCGGGTAGCGGTCGTACGCCCCGATCGCGGCGGCGACCTCCGCCGAGCGGCGGTAGGCGCGGCCGGTCATCAGCGCCGTGATCGCCGCGGCGGCGGCGCGGCCGTGGTCGGAGTCGTACGGCATCCCGTTGCTCATCAGGTACGCGCCGAGGTTCGCGTAGCCGAGCCCGAGCTGGCGGAACGCGCGGGCGTTCGCGCCGATCTCCTCGGTGGGATAGCTCGAGGGCCCGACCACGATCTCCTGGGCGAGCAGCATCACGTCGACCGCGTGCTCGAACGTCTCCACGTCGAAGCTGCCGTCGGGGCGGCGGAACTTCATCAGGTTGAGCGAGGCGAGGTTGCAGGCCGAGTCGTCGACGTGCATGTACTCGCTGCACGGGTTCGACGCGTTGATCCGGCCGCTCGCCGGGCACGTGTGCCAGTTGTTGATCGTCGAGTCGTACTGCACCCCCGGGTCGGCGCAGCGCCAGGCGGCTTCGGCGATCTCCTGCATCAGCTGCCGCGCCGGCACCGGCTCGCCGATCGTCTCGCCGGTCGTCCGCGAGGTCAGGTGCCAGTCCGCGTCCTGCTCGACCGCGCGCATGAACTCGTCGGTGATCCGCACCGAGTTGTTCGCGTTCTGGTACTGGATCGAGAAGAAGCCCTCGCCGTCGATCGACATGTCGAAGCCGGCTTCGCGCAGCGCCTGCGCCTTGTCCTCCTCGTTCGCCTTGCACCAGATGAAGTCTTTGATGTCCGGGTGGTCGACGTCGAGCACGACCATCTTCGCCGCGCGGCGCGTCTTGCCGCCGGACTTGATCGTCCCGGCCCAGGAGTCGGCGCCGCGCATGAACGAGACGGGGCCCGAGGCGGTGCCGCCCTTCGCGAGCGGCTCCATCGAGCCGCGGATGTTCGACAGGTTGATGCCCGAGCCGGAGCCGCCGCGGAAGATCATCCCCTCCTTGGTGTTCCACTCGAGGATCGACTCCATCGTGTCCTTGACCGAGAGGATGAAGCAGGCGCTGCACTGCGGGTGCTCCTCGAAGCCGACGTTGAACCAGACCGGCGAGTTGAACGCCGCCATCTGGTGCAGCAGGATGTGGATCAGCTCGTGCTCGAACGCGGTCGCGTCCTCCTCGGCTGCGAAGTAGCCGCCTGCGCGCCCCCAGCCCGTGATCGTCCCGGCGACGCGGCCGATCATCTGCTTGACCGAGGTCTCGCGCTCGGGGCGCCCGAGCTGCCCGCGGAAGTACTTCTGGGCGACGATGTTCGTCGCGTTCTGCGACCAGCTCTTCGGGAACTCGACGCCCGCCTGCTCGAACGCGACGTGGTCGCCGTGGCCGATGTGCGCGTCGCGAAGCTCCCACTCCACGGACTCGAATGGATGGGTTCCGGGACTCGTGAGCAGGCGCCTGATCTCCAGGGCCCGTCCCGGGACCTTCACCGGTGCGAGTGTGTGATGCGGAGCTTCGTTCATCGGACCTTCCTCCTCTGCTGCGCCTGCGGGCGGATCTACCGCCGAGAGCTGGTTGACGGGGTCGACCATGGTCCCGCTCCGGCCGGACGGAAAGGTCGGGGTGCAGAGGGTCCGAATCCGCGCCGGTTCGTACCTCTCATTGTAGTGGCCGCGAGGGCCGCTGCCGGGCGGGAAAACCCCTGCAGAACGGCTTTTTCAAGCCATTTTGCGGGCTCAGCGCCCGAGCCGCAGCCAGTCGCCGAATTCGTCCCACGTCGCCGACGCGCGGAAGCCGGCCTCGGCCAGCGAGTGGCGCGCCGAGAGCAGCCACGGCGGCTCGAACGCGCCGATCCGGAAGACCGCCCAGGCGAGGCACGCGAGCGCGAGGAGGCCGGCGATCACGGCCGCCGCGATCGCGCCGCCGGAGATGCCGGTCGAGGACGCGCGGCGTGTCGCCGCCGGCCGGGTGCCGGGCGCCGAGGGGGTGCCCGGCGCGGTCGCGCCGGGGCTCGTGCCCGCCGGCGGCGCCGTTCGCGTCGTCGTGATCGTGAACCCGCCGGTGACGGTCTGCCCTTCGGCGGCGGCCGTCGCCGAGGCCGGGGCCGCCAGCGCGGCGCCGAGCAGGGCGAGGGCGAGAACGGCCCGGACGCACGATGCGTTCGATCGGCGCATCGTCTTCATGCTAGTGGTCGGCCAGGTCCCCGATCGCGCCGAGCGCCGCGGCGAGCAGCTCGTCCGGGCCCAGCGTCGCGTCGAGCACGCGGACTCGCGCGGGCTCCGCCGCGGCCAGATCGTCGTACGCGGCGGCGACCCGCGCGAAGAACTCCGCGGGCTCCGCCTCGAGCCGCTCGGCCCCGCCGCCGGGCCGGCCTCGGAGGCGCTCGGCCGCAACCGCGACAGGGAGGCGGAGCAGCAGCGTCCGATCGGCGGCGAGGCCGCCGGTCGCGAACTCGTCGAGCAGGCGCATCCGCTCGACCCCGAGCTCGCGGCCCGCGCCCTGGTAGGCGAGCGTGGAGTCCGAGAAGCGGTCGAGGACGAGCGTCTCGCCGCCGGCGAGTGCGGGGCGCAGGAGCTCCTCCACGAGCTGGGCGCGGGCGGCGAGGTAGAGCAGCGCCTCGGCGCGCGGCGACGTCGGCAGCGCCGGGTCGGCCGCGAGCGCGCGCAGGCGCTCGGAGAGCTCGACGCCGCCCGGCTCGCGGACGAGGCGAGCGCCGAGGCGTCCGGACAGGGCCAGCGCGAGCGTCGTCTTTCCCGCGCCGTCGATCCCCTCGATCGTGATCAGCGTGCCGCGCGCCACCGGTGCAAGCTATACGTCGCGGATGCCATGGCACCGGCCCACGACTACGCTCGTCACCGCCGACGAGCGACCGGCCGCTCTCCCGCTCTCGACTACCCGGCTCGTCGGCGCGTGGCAAACCGCGCTTCCACGGCCGAGGCCGTCCGAAACCTCGATGACGCGAAGACAGCGGCACGGCCCTTGACGCTCGGCCGGTGAGGGGGGCGCAGTACCCTTCGAGCTCTGGGAAAGGGCAGTCTGGAGACCCGCGGGCCGCGCCCCCGCCGGCGCCCCCGAGAGGGCCTAGCATGCCCCCCGTGGCATCCACCGTGGATCACGAGCCCGGCCCCGCGCCGTCCGACCTCGCCAGTCACCCCCACGCCGCCGCAGTGCTCGGGCCCGCGCTCGCACCCGGCGGCAGACCGTCGCACGCCTACCTGTTCCACGGGCCGGCGGGCTCGGGGAAGCGCGACGCCGCGCGTGCGCTCGCCGCGGCGCTGCTCACCGACGATCCGGACAGCGCCGGCAGGGTCGCCGAGCGGGTCGCCCGCGAGACCCACCCCGATCTGACCTGGGTCCGTCCCTCGGGCGCGGCGGAGATGCTCGTCGGCGACATCGACGAGGCGGTCGTCGCCGCCGCGACGCGCACCCCGTTCGAGTCGCGCCGGCGCGTGTTCGTGATCGAGGCGGCCGAGACGATGAACGACCAGGCCGCGAACCGGCTGCTGAAGACGCTCGAGGAGCCGGCCGAGTTCGCGCATCTCGTGCTGCTCAGCGAGCGGCTCGCCGACGTGATCCCGACGATCGTCTCCCGCTGCCAGCTGGTCCGTTTCGATCCGCTGCCCGCGGAGGCGATCGAGGCCCGCCTCGTCGCCGCGGGCGTCGAGCCGGCGACCGCGCGGGCGTGCGCCCGCCTGGCGGCGGGCGACGCGGGGCTGGCGGCGAGGCTCGCGGGCGACGAGGGCGCGGCGCTGCGTGCTGCCGCCGAGCGGCTGATGCGCGCATCGCTGGCCGGGGAGACGGACGCGCGCCCGTGGGTGGCGCTGCTGGAGGCCTCGCGTGAGGCGGGCGCGGCGGCCGGGGAGCGCTTCGGTGAGGAGCTCGCGGCCGAGCTCGAGCTGATCCCCGCGAAGGAGCGCAAACGTCAGGAGCGCGAGGCGCTCGAGGCGCGCCGCCGCGGCGAGCGCCGCGCGCGCACCCGCACGCTCGACCTCGGTCTGCGCCTCTGCGAGCTGTGGCTTCGCGACGCGCTATGCGTGTCCGAGGGCGCGCCGGAGCTCGTGTTCGCGGTGGATCGCGCCGCCGAGCTGGCCGAGGATGCGGAGCGCTCGGGGGCGGCGCGGCTGCGGGCGGGGATCGAGGCGGTCGGGGAGACGCGCCTCAGCCTGACCGTGAACGTGTCGGAGGAGCTGGCGCTGGAGGCGCTGGCGTACCGGGTCGCCTCGAGATCGTGACGGCCTGCGGCCGGTCGTTCGGACATCGTCACCGCGAGACGACCGTCACGACGTCGAGGCGACCCGTGGTTCGGTAGGGGCGTGGCGGTCCGCGGAGCTCGATGCTTCGGCAGGGGCGCGGTGTCGAGGGAGAAAGGCGTCTGAGCGGCACAGCGCGCGGGCCGGGGTCAGATCAGCCGCCGGCCACGCGCGTGCCTGAAACGGCGGCGTGTGGCCCGGCCCCTGTCCCTTTCTCTTCACCGTCTGCGACGGCCGTCGCCGGGCCGCCCGCGAGCTCACACCGCGATGACGCCGAGGTTCGGCTCGATCCCGAACGTGTCGAAGGCCATGAAGCTGTGGAACTGGCGGTTGCCGGGCCCGTGGAAGTCCGCCGAGCCGGTCGTGAGCATCCCGTCGAGCGCTGCGGCCCGCTCCGCCAGCAGGCGTGTCTGCGGCTCGTCGTGGGTGATGTAGAACGCCTCGACGCCGTCGATCCCGAGCGCGCGGAACCGCTCGAGGCTCGCGATCACCTCGTCCGGGTCCGAGATGTCCCAGAACGGGTGCGCCCAGATCGCGACGCCGCCCGCGTCGTGGATCGCCTCGACGGCCTCGGCGATCGTCGGCGTCTGGCGCAGCCGGAAGGCCGGCTTGCCGTCGATCAGGTACCCGCGGATCAGCGAGCCGACGTCGTCGATCCCCTCCTCTCGCAGCCGCTGCTCGTTCGCCGGCGCGCGCAGCACCGCGCCCGCCAGGTGGGGGCGCCCGATCGGTTTGCCCTCCGCGATCCGCTGCTCGATCTCCGCTTCGTCCAGGTCGAACCCGACCTCGCGCAGCCCGTCGCGCATCCGCAGCGTGCGCTTCTCGCGGTCCGCGAGGAACTCGTCGAGCCTCGTCGTCATCGGCGGCCCGGTGTGGTCGATCCCGTAGCCGAGGATGTGCAGTTCGCGCGGCTCGGATGAGCCCTCGTCGACCGCGGAGATCTCCACCGCCGGCACGATCCGCACGCCGAGCCGCTCCCCCGCGGCGATCGCGTCGGCGACGCCGGCGACCGTGTCGTGGTCGGACAGCGCGAGCAGCTCGACGCCCGCCTCGGCGGCGCGGGCGACGACCTCCTCGGGCGGCAGTTCGCCGTCGGAGCCCGTCGAGTGGGACTGCAGGTCGAAGCGGGGTGGCACGGGCGGGAAGCGTAGCCGCTCGCGCCCGGCCGGGACTGACGGGAGGGCTCGCGGGACCGGGCGCGCCGCTCGCCGGGCCGGCTAGATCCCCGTCGGCTGGCGCGCGGTGATGCCGCCGGCGCGCGGCGCGGTCAGCGCGCGCACCCGCAGGTCCACGGCGCGACGCAGGCGGCGCACCGCGGTGAGGTAGCGGTTCGCCTTCTCGGAGAGCACGCTGTCGGCGTCCTCCCGCAGCAGCGAGGCGGCCGCGTCGGTCTCGGCGGCCCGCATCCCCGCTTCGAGCCACAGCACCTCGAGATATGCGAGCGCCGGCCCCGACTCGTCGCAGTCGAGCGCCCCGGGCGGCTCGAGCTGGCGCACCGCGGGGATCACCTTCGAGACGAGCCAGCGCTGCTCGGCGTGGACTCGCAGCAGCAGGCAGATGTCGGGCGGGTGCCCGGTCGGGGACGTCTGGGTCATGGTCGGGGGGAGGGGGGGTCGCGGAGTGAGAGGGGTGTTGCGCTCGATCTGCAAGTGGCTTCGACGGAGGCGAACGGCTGCTTTAGGAACACGGTGGGGTCCTCCACACCCGGCCGACCCGGGGCGCCGCGAACGCCGCTCGGCCTCGTCGCCGACGGGTCCCGGCGGGCCCCGCCCGCGGGGTGGGGGCGCGCCTCGCGGACGGGCCGCGGGCGCTCCGGGCCGGTGTGCCCCATCTGCTCCGAGGCTTCTCAGGGGTCCCCCGGCCGACCGCGCGGGGCCGCCCGCGGCTCAAGACCCCCGGCACGGACGGTCGATGTGATCGGTGGGTGCCCCGACCAGAAAGGAATGCCCTCCGCCGTGCCTCACAGTGACCCGACCGGCCGTACCGCCGGCCAGTACGCGCGCGCGTACTGGCGACGTCTGCGCATGCGCGCGCTCGTCGCCCTCGGGATCCTCGCGACCGCGACCGCCTTCGCCGGCCGTGTGTTCGGACTGCAGAACTGGCGCTACACCGCCGCCGAGCTCGGGCTGCTCGTGACGATGTTCCTGATCAGCCGCTACGTGCTGCCGCAGGTCGAGCGCCAGAACCGCGGCGCGCTCGCCGAGGAGCAGGTCGGGGCGTTGCTCGACCGGCTCCCTCGGGACCGCTGGCGCGTCATCCACGACGCGACGCTCGGCCGCGGCAACGTCGACCACATCGTGATCGGGCCCCCGGGGGTCTTCACGATCGAGACCAAGAGCCATCCGGGCCCGGTGCGGGCCTCCCGTGTGCACGGGGCGACGATCGCGCAGGCGCGAGCGCAGGGGCGCGCGATCGCCTGGGTGACCGGGACCGAGGTGCAGCCGCTCGTCGTCTTCAGCCGGGCCTGGGTGGACCGGCCGGGCGCAAAGCGCAAGGGCGTGCGGGTGCTGCCCGCGCGGATGCTGCTCTCACACCTTCAGAAGGGCCAGATGCGCCTCAGCGCCAGCGACATCGACTCTGCGCACCGCGCGCTCGCGGAGGCGCTGCTCGAGCACAGCGGGCGCACGCGGCTGCTCGGGGATCGCTGGACGATCAGGTTGTAGGGCGCTCGGCCGAGCTGCTGGATCTGGCGCTCGCGGAAGGCCCGCCGACCGCGGGGCGCGATCGGCCGCTCCGCAGCCGACGGGGCACCTCTGGCCCGACCCCCACAGGAGTACCCTTGACCCCGATGGCAGTGGCCGAGCGAGCCGGCTCCGCATACGCACCCCCCGACGGCGGCGGGCACGGCGCGACGACGCGCGGCCTGCCCCCGGGCCCGGGCATGCCGCCGCTCGTGCAGACGCTCGCGTGGACGCTCGCGCCGTCGTGGTTCATGGAGCACTGCATGGCGCGCGTGGGGGAGACGTTCACCGTGACGTTCTTCCCGAGCGGGCTGCAGTTCACGATGGTCGCCGACCCGGCGGCGGTCAAGGACGTCTTCCAGGCGCCGCCGGACGTCGCGCCGTCGGCGGCGGCGAACTCGCCGGTGCGCCCGATCGTCGGCCCGAGCTCGGTGCTCGTCACGATCGGGCCTGAGCACCTGCGCCAGCGCAAGCTGCTGCTGCCGCCGTTCCACGGCGAGCGGATGCGCGAGTACGAAGAGGTGATCGTCGAGGAGACGCGCCGCGACCTCGCGAGCTGGCCGCTGGGGCGCCCGATGCGGCTGCTTCCGCGCTCGCGGGCGATCACGCTCGAGGTGATCCTGACCGCGGTGTTCGGCGTCGGCGACGCTCGCAGGGAGCCGCTGCGCCGCGCGATCCAGGCGCTGATGGCGCCGCTGAACGTGGTCGCGGTGCTCCGCATCGCGCTGACGCGCCCGACCGGCGAGCGGCCGGACGGCAGGGTCGGCGCGGCGCTCGACGCGCTGGACGGCGTGCTCTACGAGGAGATCAGGTCGCGGCGCGGCGCCGCGGACCTCGCCGAGCGCGAGGACATCCTCTCGCTGCTGCTGCAGGCGCGCGACGAGGACGGGCAGCCGATGACCGACGAGGAGCTCCGCGACGAGCTCGTGACGCTGTTGCTCGCCGGCCACGAGACGACCGCGACCTCGGTGGCATGGGCGATCGAGCGGCTCGTTCGCCACCCGGCGAAGCTCGCGCGCCTGGTCGCGGAGATCGACGCGGGCGAGGAGGAGACCTACCTGAACGCGGTCGTCAACGAGACGCTGCGGGTGCGGCCGGTCGTGCCGATCGTGGCGCGGGCGCTGCAGGAGGACCTCGAGGTGGGCGGCCGCGTGCTCCCCGCCGGGACGACCGTGGCGCCGTGCATCTACCTGACGAACCGCAACCCGCGCATCTACGAGCGGCCCCGCGCGTTCGAGCCGGAGCGGTTCGTCGACGGCGCGCCGGAGACGTTCTCCTGGATCCCGTTCGGCGGTGGGATCAGACGCTGCATCGGGGCGGCGTTCGCGCAGCTCGAGATGAAGCTGATCCTGCGCACGATGCTGAGCGAGCTCTCGCCGTCGCTGCCCCCGCGCACCCCGTGGCGCCGGGGCGAGCCGACCCGCCGGCGCGCGATCACGCTGGTGCCGATGGACGGCGCGCGCGCGGTCTGGTCGGCGCGGAGGTAGAGAGACGGAGAGGGGCCGGTCGGGGGCGCCGGGTGCTGAGGAGGGCGCGTGGCCGGCTGCTGATCGCGGTGCCGGCCGCCGGAGCGACGCACGGGCGCGCGGCCGCAGGACGCTGCCGAGCGACACGGCGCGCCCGTATCGCCGGTGGCTGACGGCCGGGGTCGCGAGTACCGTCAGGGGGATGAGCGCAGCGACCGCAGAGAGCGCCCCCGCGGCGGGGCCGGAGCCCGAGGCGCTGCTCGCCGGGTTCGGGCTGACCCGCTTCCGGCCGGGGCAGCGCGAGGCGGTCCAGGCGGCGCTCGACGGCCGCGACTCGCTGGTCGTGATGCCGACGGGCGGCGGCAAGTCGCTCTGCTACCAGCTTCCCGCCGCCGCCTGGGGAGAGGCCCCGGAGCGCCCGCTGGTGGTCGTCGTCAGCCCGCTGATCGCGCTGATGTCCGACCAGCGCCGGCGGCTGGAGGCGGGCGGCGTGCGGACCGCGATGCTCGCCTCGGGGATGGCCGACGGCCACAACGCCGAGGCGCTGCGCGCGATCGAGTCCGGCGACGCACAGCTCGTGCTCGCCGCGCCGGAGCGCTTCGCCTCCTCGTCGTTCCGTCGCGCCCTGGACGCGCGCCGGGTCGGGCTGTTCGTCGTCGACGAGGCGCACTGCGTCGCCGAGTGGGGGCACGACTTCCGGCCTGACTACCTGCGCCTCGGCGAGGCGATCGACTCGCTCGGCCGGCCCGCGGTGATGGCGGCGACGGCGACCGCGACGGTGCAGGTCGCCGGGGAGATCGAGCGCCGCCTCGGGCTGCGCGAGCCGGTGCGGGTGCGCTCGGGGTTCGACCGCGAGAACCTGGTGTTCGACGTCGCCTGCTTCGAGGGCAAGGGCGCGCTCGCGCGCAAGCGGGCGGCGCTGCTGCACGTGCTCGGCGGCGCCGGGGCGCTGCCGGCGATCGTCTACTGCGGGACGCGGCGCGACACGGAGTCGCTCGCGGAGGAGCTCGCCCGCGCGCTGTCGGTGCGGGTCGTCGCCTACCACGCCGGGATGGCGCCGGGACGCCGCCACGAGGCGCAGGAGGCGTTCATGTCGGGGGCCGCCGAGGTGGTCGTCGCGACGAACGCGTTCGGGATGGGCGTCGACAAGGCGGACGTGCGCACGGTCGCGCACTGGGCGCTGCCGACGAGCCTCGAGGCCTACTACCAGGAGGCCGGCCGCGGCGGGCGCGACGGCCGGCCGGGCCGGGCGCTGCTGCTCGCCTCGAGGATGGACCTCGGGCGGCTGATCCGCTTCATCAAGGACCGCGAGACGACGGTCGACGACGTCCGCGGCCACGTCGCGCGGCTGCGCCGCCTCGCCGGGGGCGGGGAGGGCCTCGCGATCGGGCACGGCGAACTCGACGAACGCGAGCGGGTGCTGCTGTCGATCGCCGAGCGCTCGGGCGCGGTCGAGCTCGAGCCGGGCGGCGCCGAGGGGCTGCTGGTCACGGCTCACGGGCCGCGGCAGCCCGCGCCTCGCGGCTGCGGCGATCCGCGCGGCGCGCGACCGGGCATGGGAGTCCTACCGCTCGATCGAGCGCTACAGCTCGGACGGGGAGCGTTGCCGGCGCCGGCAGATCCTCGACCACTTCGGCGATCGCGAGGAGGGCCGCCCGAGCGGGCGCTGCTGCGACGTCTGCGACCCGGACCCGGAGCTCGCGGCGGCGATCGCGGCCGCCGAGGCGGGCGGGCGGCGGCGCTCGCGAGGGGGTCGCTCCGGCGCTCGCGCGGAGCCCGAGCTCGAGGTCCCGGAGGAGCAGTTCGAGGCGCTGCGGGCTTGGAGGATGGGACGTGCCGAGGGCAAGCCGGCGTACACCGTCGCGACCGACGCGACGTTGCGGGAGCTGATCCACCGGCGGCCGGGCTCGGTCGGGGATCTGCGCGCGGTGCGCGGCATCGGGCCGAGTTTCTGCGAGAAGCACGGGGAGTCGCTGCTGGAGGAGCTGGGCCGCCTCTCCTCCGGCTGAGGTCCGCGCAGGGTCCTCGCCTATTTCAGGTGGAGGATGCCCCCGGCGACTTCTTCGACTTTGGCTTTCGCTTTTTCGGTGACTTTGCCGACTTCTTCGACTTTGGTTTTGGCGGTTTCGGTCACGGCGCCGACGGTTTCGACGACTTTCGCCTTGGTTTCTTCGACCTTGCCCTTGACTTCTTCGACTTTGCCTTTGACCTGTTCGACGGTGCCCCCGACGGCGCCGCCGCCGGGATGCGTCGTCGCCGCTTCTTCGCTGTGACCCTTCGCCGTTTCCCCGGAGGAGCCCTTGCCTTCCGTCGTCACGGTCTTCGCCGATTCGCTCGTGGCGGCCGGCGTGTTCGTGCCGTGGCTGGTCGAGGTGGGAGTGTGGGTGGAGCCGTCGCCCGTCCGCGAGGGGGCTTCGGCGGCGGGGGTCTGGTTCGCGCTCGCGGGCTGGGAGGCGGGCGCGGCAGCGCCGCCGCCGGTGGCTGCGGCGCTGGCCGTTCCGGGCTGTTGTGCGTTCGTTCCCACGTGCGCGACGGAAGCGCCGGCGGTGCGGAGCGTGTGGGCCGCGCGACGGCCCGGCCCGGCTGAGGGCGCCGTCGCGGCTGTGTGCTGTGCGGCGGCCTGCGAGGAGGAGGAGGAGGCGATCGTCGCGGCGGCGAGGTGGTCGCGGGGGACCCCGGCGAGCCGGTTCGGGTGTGCGCCGCTCGCCGCCGCGCCGGCGGTGATCGTCGCCGCGAGCAGCGCTGCCGCGAGCGGCTGCACGGAGGCGGCGGCGTTGGCGGCGCCGCCGGTGAGCTGCGCGAGCATGCGGCCCGGCACGCCGGCGAAGGACACCCACAGGGTCAGCGACCGCCAGCCGGAGTAGCAGGCGCGGAACGCCTGGACGACGTCCGCGTCGAGCTTCTCGCCGGCCTCCCTGCCGAGCACGTCGAGCGCGCGCTTGTGCGGCTGGGCGCGGCGGTAGGGACGGTTCGCGGTCATCGCGTCGAAGGTGTCGGCGACGGCGATGATCCGGGCACCGAGCGGGATCTCCGCACCGGTCAGGCGGTCCGGGTATCCGGAGCCGTCGATCCGCTCGTGGTGGGAGCGGACCGCGGCGGTCAGCGCGGGGTCGTTGAGCGCCTCCGACATGCGTGCGCCGGCGGCGGCGTGGAGCTTGATCGTCGCGTACTCCCGGTCGGTGAGCGCGCCGGGCTTGTTGAGGACCGAGTCGGGCGTCTCGATCTTGCCGAGGTCGTGAACGGCGGCGGCGGTGCGGACGCGCGCGACCTGCTCGGGGGCGAGCCGCAGCTTGCGGGCGATCATCCACGAGTAGCGGGCGACGCGGCGGGAGTGGCCGTTCGTGCGGGGGTCGCGGGCGTCGAGGGCCCGGGCGAGCCGTTCGAGCAGCTTCGCCTGCTCGCCGGCGCTGAGGCCGCCGGCCATGCGAGCCTGGGCGCCGCTCATCTGCCCGAGCACCGCCGGGGCGGAGAGCAGCTCGCGCTCGTTGCGCAGGCGGCGCAGGTAGCCCCACAGCAGCAGGTCGCTGAACAGCAGGTCGCGTGAGCGGGAGCTCTTGCGCCACAGCGCCTGGCCGGCGGCGGAGACGCCGAGCGAGAGCGCCGCGACGATCACGGCGAGCAGGACCCCGGAGGTGACGGCGCCCGAGTCGCTGAGCCACCAGCCGAGGGCGACCGGGAGGAGCGTGATCAGAGCGGTGACGGCGAACGCGGCTGTGAGCGTCCGCAGGGAGGACGCGGCGACGACCGGCGCCTTGGCGAGTGTCGCGGGAGCGGGAGCGGGCTCGGACGGGAGGGCAACGGTCGCCGTGGCTTCAGTCTGGGCGCGCGCCGCCCTGCGGGCGAGCGCGTCGGCGGGCGGAGCCGGGCAGCGCCCGGCGGGGAGGGGCGTCCGCACGGGCGTGGGGCGCTGCTCGTTCAAGGGGGTCGCTGTTCGGACGCTCATCGGTCTTTTCCGGTGGCGGTCTGGCAGCCGGGCTGTCTCGGGCGTCGAGACCCCTCGCTTTGCGTCCCCGCCTCGCGGCGGGTTTGCCTTGAGTTCAGCCGTGTGAGACGGGGTTTCGGCCGTGTCGCATCCGAGGCTGAGGAACGGCGGCCCTGATTGGACAGGGGTTGCTCGCCGCCCGCAGGCGCCTGGCGGGCGTGCGGCGGCGCCCGCCCGGCGCCCGGTCTGGCAGACGATCGCGTCGGCGCGGCGGCGCCGGTCGCGCCCTGTGCGCCGGAGGATCGCGCCGGCGCGCCGGCGCCGGTCGTTCCCAGCGAGCCGGTCTGCACGCCGCTAGCATCCTTCGGGCGCCGACGTAGCTCAGCTGGTAGAGCACTTCACTCGTAATGAAGGGGTCAGCGGTTCGAATCCGCTCGTCGGCTCTGGAAAACCGCCTGCAAATGGCGGTTTTCTGCTTCTCGAGGATCGAACAGGGGATCGACTTTGTCCCCAGTTTGTCCCAAGAAGTTCCCGCGCGTCGGAGTAGAGGGCGATGCCCTCGTACCCGCAGCGAGCGCGCCGACCGACCGGGCACGTGTACCGTCGCGAGGGCAAGCGCGGCCCAGTCTGGTACGCGAAGTATCACCTGCCCGATGGCCGCCAACTGCAGCGCAAGCTCGGCCCCGCTTGGTCGGGGCGCGGCCGCCCACCCGAGGGCTACTTCACGAAGCGTCTCGCCGAAGACTGGCTACGCGACACGCTCGACCAGGTCCGCCGAGGCGAGCTGCCCGGCCTCGTCCAAACCGGATCGACGACGCGGCCGCAGAGTTCCTGCGCTACATCGAGTACGGCCGCGAACGCAAGCCCTCCACCATCAAGGGCTACCGGTGGCTCATCAACGGCCAGATCCTCCCCCCGCTCGGCGCCACGCGGCTAGAGGACCTCACCCAAGAGCGCGTGGAGCAATGGTTCGCCGCGCTGCCCGGGAAGCTGAGCTCGAAGCGAAGGACGCTCGTCGTCCTGCACGGGATCATGGAGGGCGCCAGAAAGCAACACCGCCTCCCGGCGATGGAGCTCCCGCTCTTGGTCCGTGAATCTGGGGCGCCGATTGGGAGCGCCGCTCCCCGCCGCGGAGCAGATCTGCCTCACAAGCGACCCTACGAGCGCCGAGGGACGGCGACCCGACGTGGCACGCGCCCAAGAAAATGATGGCCCTGAGTTGGCGTCGATTGCGGCGCATCGCGCGCAGCTGCTCGCCTACGTCGTAGAAGTGCGCCGGGCGAACTCGGACGGGCATATCGGTGGCTTGCCGGTCGAGTAGCGAACTCACTCGGATGCTGGTTTACGAGCCGGGCCTGGGCAGAACGGGTCGTCGCGGACCTGCGGCTGAAAAGCGGCGAACCCCCTCCCTTGCACCTCCTGAACCTCACCGTGACCGCGCCAGGATGACACCGACCGGAGTCACCCGTTACGCGACCGAACCCGCGCTAGGCGCGCGGCGGTTCAGCGAGGGGTGAGCGTGAAGGTGTGACCTCCGAAGTAGCCGCCGTGAACTTCTCCGGCGATGACCCCTTTCTTGCCCTTGACCCCGACCAGTTCCACTTTGGTGTGCCGTTCTTCGCCGCTGAAAACGTAGTCTTTCCCGGTCACCGTATAGGTGCCAGACGCCACGGTCCCTTCCTGCCAGGTGTGAGTCTTTGTGAAGACTTCGAAGGCTTCGAAACATTCTTCACTGCCCCCGCTCGCGTAGCACGCCGTGTAATCCTTCGGTTTTGGCGGCTTCACGTAGGCAAACTTGTCCGCCGCGACTGCCGGGCTCTCAGTGCTGGCGGAGCTGACGCGCACGTCTACCTTGCCTTTGCCGGCCGGCGCGGTCGCCGTGATCTCGCTCCAGGAGACGATCCTGAAGCTTTCCGCTGGAACCTTGCCGAAGGTGACCGTCGACGCCGTGCCGAATCCAGAGCCGTGGATCGTGATCTGCGCTCCGGCCTGCCCGCTCGCAGGGGCGATGGAATCAACGACGGGCGGTTCGCTGCTCTCGACCTTTTCGTCTATCCACGGATCGACCACGTCGATCCTCTGCGCGTAGGTACCGTTGCAGGCGCTGGCAACCCCGAAGGAGGTCACCGCAACCTCTTCTTCGACCGAGTCGATGAAGGGCCCGCCGCTGTCGCCTTTGCACGTCCCCTTGTTCGAGCTGCTCTCGATCAGGATGTCGTTGCCTTCGCCTCTTTCGTTAGAGCCCGAGGCCGGGACATTTTCGACCGTCAGGCCTGTCACGAGCTGCATCGTCTTCGACGGTTCGGTCCCGTTCGGACTTGTGAGGCCGAACCCGGCTGCGGACAGGCTCGCCCCGTCAACCACGCGCGAGAAGCTCTGCGGCGTCGCCAAGACGATCGGTTCGACCGTCACCGGTGCCGAGAGGTGCAGCAGACCCACGTCGTCCGCGATGTCCTCTTGCGGAAATTTCGAGAACTGGTCCGCGTATCCGGGGTCACGCAGCGCTTCAGCGACGGCCGACACGGTCGCGTGTTCCCATTCGACGTTCCCGGTGTAGACCTTGAACGCTGAGGCTGGGTACGTGTTCCCGCCGTTTTCTTCGCCAACACAGTGCCCTGCGGTCAGAATCCAGTTGGGGGCGATCACGGTCCCGGAGCAGATCCGTTCGCCTTCGTTCGTTTGTGTGGCGACTCGGGCTAGGAACGGCGAGTAGTGCTCGGTCCCACCCTGGATGAACGGACTCGCGCCGCGGGTGCGGGCGCCTGCGCTCACCGGCACAGAGCCAAGGATCGCGAGCGCCAGCAACAACGCTCCGAGCACCACCCGAGAACCACGGCTGCTGCCGCACCAACCAGACATTCGCTCCACCCCCGTCTCAGATCTGGATGAGGCCCGCCCCGACCTGCGACCTCCCGAGCCATACTAATGATCCAGCAGGAGCGCGATCAAGCTCGCGCATCCTGCCCTGCGCATCCTGCCCTGCGCATGCTGCGCTGCGCTGCGCCTCGGCTGGGGGGCCGGCGAAAACCCCTGCGAACGGTCGACTCGGGCACGCGCATCCCCGCCCCCGGACCGGACCACGGTGCCGCTCGGCGACGTCGGAGGGGTGGGATGAAAGGCGATGCTGTATGCGCCCCCGGCGCCGATGTCGTACTCGACTTCAACGTGCACGGCACCTGCGGCCCGGAAGCGTGAGCCGGTGAAACGCGGGCGCACCTGCCGCCGAGAACTCCTCTCCCGATCCGGGCTTAGGCTCCAGAGATGGCGGACGAAGGTCGCAGCGAGCCCGGAGCGGTCCCCGCGATCCGCTACGCCGCCGGGCGCTACCGGCTGATCGTTCTCCTCGGCCTCGTGCTCACAGGGGGCCTCCTCGCCGACGGCATCATGCGAGCGGACGGCGCGCTGGTCGTGGCGGCGATCGCCGGCTTGGTGCTCGTCGCCCTGTTCGGCTACAGCGCGCGCGCCAAGCTGAGGCCGTCCGCGGTCGCGCTTGCGCGGGAGGGCGAGCTGCTGGTCGGAGGCGAGCTGTCGCAGCCGCTGATGGTCGCCCAGACCACGTTCGAGGTCGTGCCCGACCACCAGGGCAGCTGGGTGATCGTGCTCAGCGGACCCGAAGGCACGACGCGTCTCGGCGCCGGCGGTTGGCGGGTGGAGGGGGAGCGCCTGTTCACCCGCGCCGTCGCGGAACGAGCGCTTGTAGAGCTCGGTTTGACGCAACGCGACCAGCGGGGAGAGGGTGAAGCACGATCGGATATGTCCGATCCGGGACATTCCATATATTGAGCGCGGCTGTATAGTGTCCACACGATGGGGGTCGTGCCGTGGGGGCGGATCTCGGTTGGCCGGTGGCGCATTGCGACGCTCGCGCTGCTGCTGGTTTGCGTGGGCCTGTTCGGGAGCGGCCCCGCGTTCGCGAGCGGGACCCGCAAAGGCGGATCCACGCTCGTCGTTGACATCGCGGGCCTTCCCCGCGGCGCGCGGGCCGACGTGGTCGTTCGGGGGCCCCATCTCTCGCTGACGCTGCGCCGGACGCGAACGTTGCGCGGCGTTCGTCCTGGCGCCTACACGTTCATCGTGCGTCAGGTGAGGCTCGCGGGCGGCCACCGGATCCACGGCGGCAGCCTCGCGCTGCCGGCGGTCGCGAAGCAGCGCGTCGAGGTGCCGGCCGGCCACAGCACAACCGCTCACCTCGCGTACGGCACGATCATCAACTCGAACGTGCGGCTGTTCACACTCAGGCCGCTCTCCGTACGCGGGGAAGCGGGAGATCCATCGGCGATCGTGCTCTCCCACGCGGCGGGTATCAAGGTGGGCACGATCCTCACCGCTCGGCCGTCGGCGAAGCTTCCCGACGGTCTCTTCGACGATGTCGTCGGCTTGCGGCGGTCCGGGCACACCACCCTCGTCAAGCTGAAGCCGGCTCAGATCACGGAAGCCTTCCCTGAGCTGGATGTGAGCTCGCAGCTCCAGTTCCCCCACGCGAACGCGGCCGCGGCCAGGGTTCGTATCGCCGGCCTGGAACCGCTAGTCGCGAGCCTCGGCATCAACAACTTCCGCTGTCAGTCCCCGCTGCTCGACTCCTACCTGTACGCGCAGGAGAGCTTCGGCGTCAACGCCCACGTCAGCTTCTCGATCCCGACATTCTTCGGCATTCCCGACGGGCTACCGGAAGGCGAACTCGCGCTGACCCTCAAGGCCTCCGCCTCGATGGAAGCGCTGCTCCGCAAGAACGTGGGCTGTAGCGCCGAAGTCGCCCTCCCTCCGCTGCCCGGGGCGATCCCGGTCGGGCCGGTCGTCGTGCCCGTCTACGCCCAAGTCGGCGTGTTCGGTTCGGCCACGATCGCCGAAGACGTGCAGATGAAGGCCGGCGCAGGCTTCCAGGTGACCGCCGGCATGCAGTTCCACGGCTTCAGCGTCCGTAACATCTCCGGCGCAAGCGGCAACGCGAGCGCGTCCGCGAGCGGCGCGGGAAAGCTGACCGTCGGTGTGCAGCTACGCCTGGCGGTGGGGGTGGCCAGCGTCGCCAACGTGCACTTCGACGTCAGGCCGGCGGTTGCGTTCACGGCCAACACCGGCGGCGGTTGTCTGCTGGAAGCGCAGCTCGGCTCGAGGATCGGGTTCTCCGTGGGTCCGTTCCAGCTCAACGAGAGCCTTCCAGCTCCGAACAAGCACCTCTACCAGTGTCCGCCGCCGCCCTCCCCGCCAAAGCTCGCGATCTCCGAGATCGGTCCGCCGAACGCGTTCCCGGGGCAGCCGTTCGAATACACCCTCCACGTCACCAACACGGGTTCCTCCACCGCGGACGGCGTGACCGTGGCGGACACGCTGCCTGGCGCCGGAAGCTTCGTCTCGAGCTCGCCCGCGACGAGCTCCTCCGCACCGGCCGACGGCAGCACCGCTTCGATACCGCTCGGGAACCTTGCGCCCGGGCAGAGCGCGTCAGTGAAGGTGCGTTGGAAGGCGCCGGCCAACGAAGTCCAGCTCGCCAACAGCGCTGTGGTGAGCGCCGCGAACGCCTCGCAGGCGGGACCGGCCACGTACACCGTGGCGGTCGGGGCAACAGGCTCTTGCAACCCGTGCGGCGCGGCGTCCGGAGGCACCGGCCTGCGCAACCGCAACCGCGGCGTCATCACGATCTCGGGGATACCGGCGGGTGCGACGGTCACGCAAGCGGTGCTCGTGTGGGGCATCCTCTACGGCGAAGCGGTGCCGCCGGACACGATCACCTTCCAGGGACAGCAGGTCGCCGCCAACCTCACCTCCCACGTCTCGGGGACCCTGTGTTGGGGCGACTCGGCGACAGTCGGTTACGCGGCCGACGTGACCCCGTACGTCACCGGCAACGGGACGTTCGAAGTGACCGATCCCCCGCACGGCGAAGTGCGCGTGGATGAAAACCCGGAAGGGGTGCTCCCCTACACGGACGGCGCGTCGCTGATCGTCTTCTACAACGGCGGCGGCGCCGACAACCAGGTGATGAGCAACTTCACCTACAACACGAACACGGATCCGGAAACGCAAGAATCGATCACGCGTTCCTTCGGCGGCATCCACAGCGTCGGCGGCCCCGCGTCGCTGACCCTGGCCGGCCCGGATGGGCAAAACTATGCCAAGACGTTCAGCTTCATCGGCGCCGGCGAAGAGTCGCTCGAAGAAGTCTTCCACGGCAGCGCTCCCCAGGAAGGCCCGAGCTTCCCGATCGGGAACCTCTGGGACAACGAACTCTTCGAAGTCGGATCGCTGTTGCCCGCCGGCCAGCAGACGTTCACCTTCACGACGACGAAAACGATCGACTGCATCGGCGTCGGGGCCGCGGTGCTCCAAGTTGCCCAATAGGGCACGCGGGCACTCGGTCGCGAGTTCGGGACGCTCTCGGTACAGCGGCGCTACGGAGCCCGGCTGCGCAGCCGTGCGCCTCGCGGCATCCACCGCGTCGGCGTGATCCTCCCCTACAGCGGCGGCACCTGGTTGTTGACCTCGGTGCCGTGATAGAGGTGGCTCTGCCGCTTGCAGGCGGCGGGAAAGAAGAACTGGACGCTGTCGCTCCGCACCCCGTTGTAGCTCGCGAACAAAGTCGCGCGCCCGACCGTCCCGACCTTGCATTCAGGGTCGCTGCTGGCGACCACGCGGACGTGGATCTTGATGATGTTCCCGGGGTACCCCCACATCGTCGCTACGTGGGAGTGGTAGTCGAGGTGGTGCGCGACGGTCATCGTGATCGATCGGGCCGGGCCGCCGTCGAAGCGCCGTTCCTGGCAGATCACCCCGGAGACCGTGTTCGCTTCGAGGTTGATGTCGCCGTGCCCGCGCGCGAAGGACCCCGACGCGTCGGGTCCCGTACCCGTGTGGAAGCCCCACGGCGGGATCCCCGGGACGATCGGGATTTCCCCGCAGCCGGCGCTGTACCCCGCTGCCGAGCCCGGCATCCCCGCGCACGCCAGCGTCACGGTCAACGCCGCCAGCATCAGGCCCGCGCTTCCCAACCGCCTCAACCTCATTTTGCCCCCCATGTCGCGATCATCGCCCCCCGGAGGAAAGCGATCCTACCTGTGTGCAGCGGACGGACTCGACAGATGTCGGCGGCGCGACATGCCGAGCCGCGGCGCGCGCGCATCGGTTCGGCTCAGGCCGCTGTCCGCGACCGTGCCCGCCGATCAGCTGGGCGCCTCGTTCGCCCCGGGCTGCTGCAGGCCTTTCGTCTGCGCCTCGATCGCTTCGAGGATCGTCCTCAAGCCGCCCTGCGTTTCCGTGTTGAGCGCATCGAGGATCGCCTGGGCGTCGTTGAACGTGTGTTCCGCGCGAGCGTCGGAGGCGATCGACTGCACGTCCTGCCCGACCATGATGATCGACAGCAGCACGAGCTGGATGAAGGTCTGGGCGACCCACGCGACGATCAGGATCAGGCCGGGCTTCGTCAGAAATGCCGGCACGTCTCCTCTCATGAGGACCCCCGCCTCGATCAGGATCGCGGGGAGGCTGGTCAGCGCGATCAGCGAGAAGATGTAAGCCATCGCCATCGAGCCGACGGCGTGGGTGATCAGCACCGCCAGCTTGGCGTTGAAGCCCTCGACCTCCTTCATCGCGTGTCTGATTTCCGACGGGCTCAGGCGCACCGCCTTCGTGAGGTGACGCCGCGTCCTCACCGCTGCAGCATGGTGCGTCGGCGCGGGCGGATCGGCGGTGACGTCGTGGGGTGTCATCGGTGGTCCCTTTCTGGTTCTCGTCACGGATGGGCGCCTGCCAGTCATTCACCAGCCGGCAGACGTACGCCCCTCCATCCTCCCCCGGCCGCCGACGGCCCGCGAGTTCCAAGGGGCCTAGCGCCGCCGAGCGGGATACCGGGCGGATCTGTCGGCTTCTTACCCCGGGGCGTGCGGCCGCCGGCAATGGTCGCGAGGCGGACCGAGCCAGCCGCCGGAGCAGAACGACGTGTCCGGTTCGTCCTGCGCGAGGCGAGGCGCTGATCGAACGTCCGCAGCGCATTGCAACGACCGGTGCACCTGGCGACGCTGACGCTCCCGGATCCGACACAAGCACGATGTGGCCGCTTCCTGTCAGACCACTCGACGGGGCCCGTGTCGCGGGCCTCGCGGCCTCGGCCGCGGTCCTGTGGCTGCTCCTCGCGCCCGTTCCCGCCCACGCCCGCTCGCCGCTCGAACCCGGCCTCGTCGTGCAGGCCAACGCGAAGACCATGACGGTGACCGTGCAGCTGCAGAGCGTTCCCGGCGCGAGCTGCCGGCTGCAGGTGAGCGACGAAGGCTGGCGGCGCTCGTTCCGTCAGAGCCGGATCGGCGCATCCGGCGTCCGCTCGTGGCGCTTCCGGGTTCCCTCGGGCCTGAACACGGCGCCATGGACCTTCTACGCGAAGTGCGAGCTCGGTCGTCTCTACGGCTGGCACCGGCTCGTCGCCGAAATGGGCTTCCCCGAAACCGGGGGCGCGCTCGTGCAGGGTGTCGCACCCGGATCGGCGCCCGGGACGAGCTGCGACGAGGAGGGACTGTGCTTCGCTGAGGACCCGCTCGAAGCCGGTCAGTGCGGGTGGTACGGGCTGGGTCGCCGCCCTGATGTGCTCCCCTACGTCGAGCACTCCCGGCGCGCGGGCGAATGGCTCGCCGATGCCGAAGGCCATCTGCCGGAGGGCCTCACTCCTCGCGTTGGCGCGCTCGCCGTCTGGTCGATCGCCTCCGATCCGCCCGACGGCCACGTCGGCTACGTTGCCGCGGTCTCGGGCGCGCAGGTACTGATCGACGACTCGAACTGGCGTCCTACGATCCAGAGCCCAGGGCTCCAGATCCACGAACACTGGGTCGCCGCGAGCCAGCCGGCCGGCTACATCTACGCGCCCTGAACGTGAGGCCCGCGGGCCGGCGGAGAGTCGCCTGACGCGAATCGAGCGGCCGTCTGCGATGAACTCCCGTCAGACGGCCGCCACCCTGCGAGGGGGCCGCCGGGACGACCGTTGCGCAACCCGCGAGCTTCCCCCGGGTTTGGAACCATCAGCGACCCGATGCCTCGACCGATCCTGCGACGTGCGCTCCTGCCCGCGGCCCTCGTGCTGCTGCTGTCCGGCGCCCTCGCGTCGTCCGCCTCGGCCGCCGCCGAACTGAGCTGGTCGCCGGCGGCGTCGTTTGACGGCGGCGGTCCGACGGCCGTCTCCTGCGCCGACGAATCGCTGTGCGTGGCCGTCGACACGGCGGGCAGCGCCCTGACCACGACGAACCCCGGGACACAGCCGCCCCACTGGACCTCGAACCCGATCGACTCAGGCAACGGGCCGCTGCAGGCGGTCTCCTGCGTGGACGGCGGCCCCTGCGTCGCCGCCGACGCCCACGGTCGCGTCCTCACCCAGGCGGTCGCGGGCTCCTCGTCGTGGTCCGCAGCGCCGGTCGACTCCGGCAACTCGATCACCGGCGTGTCGTGCCCCGCCGCATCGCTCTGCGTGGCGGTCGACGGCGCCGGTACGGTGCTTTGGACCACCGCTCCGCGGAGTGGCGGCTGGTCCCAGGCGCCGGTCGACAGCGGCCACGCGCTGCATGGCGTCTCGTGCGCCTCGACCTCCCTGTGCGTCGCCGTCGACGCCTCCGGGCGCGTCGTCTCGAGCACCGATCCGGCCGGCGGCGCAGGCGCCTGGCGCGTGCAGACGGTCGACTTCTCGGCGCTCGACGCGATCTCGTGCGCGGCGGGCGGGTGCGTCGCGGTCGACGCCGCAGGCCAGGCACTGGCGAGCTCCGACCCCGGGGCCTCGAATCCGACCTGGAGCATCACCCCGGTCGACCTCGAAGCGCTGACCGCGGTGTCCTGCGCGCCCTCCGGCCTGTGTGCAGCGGTCGACGCCGCCGGCCGCGCGGTCGCCTCCGACGACGCGGCGGCGCCGGCGCCGGCGTGGTCGAGCGCACCCGCCGGGGGCGGCAGCCTCGACGGGGTGTCGTGCCTGTCCGGCGGGCTGTGCCTCGCCGTCGACGGCAACGGCCGCTCGGTGATGGGCCGCCCGCCCGCTCCGTCCGTCGTCACGCTCGCTCCCGCCCAACCCGCGCCGGGCACCGTCACGCTCGCCGCCAGCGTCGACCCGCGTGCCGCGACGCTGCAGTCGTGCCGCTTCGAATACGGCCGTGCGCTGCCGTACGCGAGCTCCGTGCCCTGCGACACCACGCCGTCGGCGGCCGGCGGCGCGCAGACCACGACGGCGACGATCACCGGCCTCGAACCGAACGCGCTCTACCACTACCGGGCGGTCGCATCGAGCGCGTCGGGCGAATCCGCCGGCGCCGACGTGACCTTCACCACGTCCGTCTCCGCGACCGTCGCGATCGTGCACCCGCACCCGTCGATCGGCGGCACGCCCGCGGTGGGGCAGAGCCTCGGCTGCCACTCCGGCGTCGAAGCCGGGACGTCGGCGACGCTCGCCTACTCCTGGCTGCGCGACCTGGTCCCGATCAACGGGGCGACCCAATCGACCTACACGGTCGCCGGACGTGACAGCGGCCACCATCTGCAGTGCCAGGTGATCGCGACCGACGGCGGCGGCAGCGCCACCGCGCGGAGCTCGTTCGTGACCGTGCCGGCCGGCGGAGGGCTGCCCGCGGCGGGTGAGACGCAGGTCGGGCTCGCCGCTTACCGCCGCGGCCGCGTCTCGATCCCCGTCACGTGCTCCGCGCAGGCGAGCGGCGGTTGCACGCTGAGCGCGCGCCTGACGTTGCCCGCGGGAGGGCGTCGCCGTGCGGTCACGCTGGCCTCGACGCGGGCGCGGCTCCGCGCCGGCGCGAGCGGCGCGGTCTCACTGGTGCTCGGTCACCGGTCGCGGCGCCTGCTCGCGTCCCGTGGACGGGTCGCGGCGCAGCTCGCCGTGGCCGGGACCGTGATCGGCGTGATCCAGGCGCAGCTCGCGCAGGAGACGCTGGCGATCTCGAACAACCAGCCGGCGACCGCGACCCGGGCGTCGATGTCGCGTGCGCTCGCCCACGCCGCCGCCGCCCCGTCCGCGCCGCCCGCCGCGACCCCCTACATGGGATGGGACACCTACTTCGCGCTCGGCGGGCGCTTCAGCGAGGCGACGGTGCTCGAAGAGGCGAGCCGGATGATCACGCTCGGGCTCGAGCAGCGCGGCTACCGCTACGTCTGGCTCGACGTCGGCTGGTGGCACGGCGCGCGCTCCGCGGGCGGCCAGATCGAAGTCAGCTCCGCGCAATGGCCGCACGGGCTGGGCTGGCTGACCGCGACGCTGCACGCCGCCGGGTTCCGTGTCGGCCTCTACACCGACGCCGGGCCCGATGGCTGCGGGGGCGCGGGCCAGGGCAGCTACGGCCACTACCAGCAGGATGCCAACACGTTCGCCGCGTGGGGGTTCGATGCGGTCAAGGTCGATTTCTGCGGAGGCTCGGAACACCAGCTCGAACCGCAGGCGGCGTACTCGTCGTTCCACGCCGCGCTCGCCGCGAACACGAGCCGGCGGCCGATGCTGCTCTCGATCTGCGACTTCCTGATCCCCGGGCAGCTCGAATCGCAGAGCCCGACGATCGCGAACTCGGCGTTCGGCTCGTACTCGTTCGGCCCGAGCGTCGGCAACAGCTGGCGGACCGACACCGACGTCGGGACGCCCGGCAACGTCTCCTTCCCGAGCGTGCTGAGGAACATGGACGCCGACGCGGCGGCGCCGCAGGCGGCGGGGCCGGGGCACTGGAACGACCCCGACTACCTCGCGCCCGACCAGGGCATGAACGCCGAACAGTTCCGCACGCAGCTCAGCATGTGGGCGATGCTCGCGGCGCCGCTGATGGTCAGCGACGACCTCCGCTCGATCGGCCGCACGAGCGCCCAGGCGCTGCAGAACAGCGAAGTGATCGCGGTCGACCAGGACCCGGCGGGGGTCCAGGCGCGACTGCTCTCGGCCTCCGGGGAAGGCGAGGTGTGGGCCCGGCCGCTCGTCGGCGGCGCCCGCGCGCTCGCGCTGCTGAACCGTGGCTCGAACACGATCACGCTCCGCACCAGCGCGTCCGCGCTCGGCCTGCCGCACGCCTCGCGCTACTCGCTGCGCAACCTCTGGACGCGCTCGACGAGCACGACCGGCGGGGCGATCTCGGCGCGCGTGCCCGCGTTCGGAACGGTGCTGCTGCGCGTCGGCGGCTGAGTCGTCTCCAAAAGATCTTTGTAAGAGAAACCGTCCCTCGCTCACCTCGGGCGCGATTCCGCGTTCCCTCTCAGTGAGAACGCTCTCACGTCAGACCGAGAAGATCGCCGACCCGGGGGGATGGAGGTGGAGGAATCAGAGCCGCGAACGAAGGTCCTCTATGTGATGGGCCAGGGCAAAAGCGGCAGCACGATCCTTGGGGTGGCACTGGGAAACCTCACCGGGTTCTTCTTCGCCGGCGAGCTTACGAGCTGGCTGATGACCGAAGCCCGGCCCGTGTTCGGCGGGCGTGAGCGGGCGAGCTTCTGGAGGCGGGTCCGCGCGGAGATGCCGGAGGCGCAGCCGCTGTTCGGTGGCGGCGCCTTCCAGCTGCTCGAACGGAGCCTCGCGGCGGTCCGCGTCGATTCCCGCGGCGCGCGCCGCAGGCTGCGCGCGCGGTGGGCTCCCGTCACCGAACGCCTGTATGCGACTGTGGCCTGCCAGAGCGGGGCGGACTACGTGATCGACAGCTCGCACCTGCCGATGCGCGCTCGCGAGCTGCAGCGGCTCGACGGCGTCGAGCTGTACCTGCTCTTCCTGGTGCGCGACCCGGAGGCGGTCGTCGCCTCCCACACGCGCCACCTCCGTGAGCGCGACCGCGCGGGACGGCGGCGTCGCGCCCGCCAGGTCGGCTTCCACCTGTGGAGCACGCTCGCGCTGAGCTCCTGGGTGTTCCTGCGCCAGCCGTACGAGCGCAGGCTGCTGGTTCGTCACGAGGAGCTCCTGGCCGACCCCGAGGGGGTGCTCGCGCAGATCCGCGATTGGACCGGCTCCGAGGCGGAGCTGCCGGACCTCGACGCGCTCGCCACCGGCGTCCCGTTCCAGGGCAACTCCGGGCTGCTGCGGGAGACCGAGGTGCAGCTGCGCCGCCGGCCCGCCGACCCGCACCGCTCCTCGGCAGTGTTGCGGGGCGCACGCGTCCCGCTCGCGCTGGTGCTCGCGCGGTTGCGCCCGCGCGTTGCGGCCGGCGAAGGGTCCCCGCGCCGGACGCGGGCGTTCGCGGGAGACGCGCGGTGACGCCGGAGGAGCTGGAGGAGAAGATCGACGAGTTCCACTCGTGGCCCTATCGATTCGACTTCGAGAACGGGGTCAGCACGCCGGTCCCCGACGCGAGGCTGGTGATCCGCCAGCGTGAGCGGCGTCGTTACTTCTTCGAGCCGCTGGTGCGCAGCTTCGGCGGCTCGCTGCGCGGGCGCCGGATCCTCGACCTCGGCTGCAGCGCCGGGCTGTGGTCGCTGGAAGCGGTGCGCGAAGGCGCAGAGTACGTGCTCGGGCTCGACACGGACGCGACCGCGCTCGCGCAGGCGCAGCTCGTGTTCCAGGCGAGCGGGGTCGACCCGGCGCGATACCGGTTCGAGCAGGCCGATGTGCTGTCGGCACCGGCGGAGGGGCGGTTTGACGCGGTGCTGTGCCTCGGCCTGCTCAACCGGATCGACAGGCCGCTCGAGCTGTTCGAGGTGATGGCCGCGGCCGAGCCGAGCGTGATCGTGGTCGAGACCGAACTCGTGCGGTCCGATTCGAGCGTGTTCGAGCTGACCGACGGCGCGGACGGACGTCGGGCCACGGAGCGGCGGATGGTGCTGGTTCCGAGCCGGGACGCCGTCACCCGCCTCGCCGCCGGGCACGAGTACCAGGCCGCGGTCCTGGCTCCGAACATGGAGGACTACACCGGGCTCGACGACTACCGCAGCGGACGGCGCAGGGCGTTCTTCTGCGCGCGGGACCCGACGTTCCTCCAGGGCCTCGAGGTCGAGCGGGCCGGCCTGCCGCTGAAGGACCGGCTCGCGTCGATGCTTCCCATCCACCGAGGACTGGCCGCGGCGATCGTCCCGCGCCCTCCGCGGAGGCTCGCACCCACCTAGACCGGGGTACGGGCGGGCCGTGCCGGCGATTCCCTCCAGGCGCCGACACGGCCCGCGCGGCTCCCGGAGCGCCGTGCCCCGTCCGTCCCTCGCCCCGCCGGCGCGGAGTCGACGATCCTGCCGCCGCCCGGCGGCAGGATCTCGAGAGGCGCTCAGCGCAGATCGAACCGATCGAGGCTCATGACCTTGTCCCACGCGGCCACGAAGTCGCCGACGAGCTGCGCCTCGCCGTCGTCGGACGCATACACCTCGGCGAGCGCGCGCAGCTGCGAGTTCGCACCGAACACGAGGTCCGCGGAGGTCGCCGTCCAACGTGTCTCGCCGCTCGCCCGGTCGCGTCCCTCGTAGGAGTGCCCGCCGGCCGCGCTCCACTCCGTCCCCATGTCGAGCAGGTTCACGAAGAAGTCGTTCGTCAGTGTCCCCGCGCGATCGGTCAGCACGCCTTGGCCCGAACCGCCGTGGACCGCGCCGAGCGCGCGCATGCCGCCGACGAGCGCCGTCATCTCCGGCGCGGTCAGGCGCAGCATGTATGCGCGCTCGAGCAGCCCGTGCTCGAGCGGCAGCGGCTCACCTGCGGGCAGGTGGTTGCGGAACGCGTCGGCGGCCGGCTCGAGCACGGAGAACGAGTCGGCGTCGGTCTGCTCCTGCGAGGCGTCGGTGCGTCCCGGTGCGAACGGAACCGTGACGTCGTGGCCCGCGGCCTTCGCCGCCTGCTCGACCGCCGCGCAGCCGCCCAGCACGATCACGTCGGCCAGCGACACGCGTGTGCCGCCGGATTGTGAGTCGTTGAATGCGCGCTGGACCTGCTCGAGGGCATCGAGCGCCTTCGCCAGCTCCGCGGGCTCGTTGACCTCCCAGCTGCGCTGCGGCTCGAGCCGGATGCGGGCGCCGTTCGCGCCGCCGCGCTTGTCGGTGCCGCGGAACGATGCGGCCGACGCCCAGGCGGTCGCGACGAGCCGGTGGATCGGCAGGCCGGTCGCGAGGATCTGCTCCTTCAGAGCAGCGGCGCCGGCCTCGTCGATCAGCTCGTGGTCGACCGCGGGAAGCGGGTCCTGCCACAGCTGCGGCTCGGCGATCCAGGGGCCGAGGTAGCGGGAGATCGGCCCCATGTCGCGATGCAGCAGCTTGTACCAGGCCTTCGCGAACGCCTCCGCGAGCTGCTCGGGGTGCTCGTAGAAGCGACGGGAGATCGGCTCGTAGTCCGGGTCCATCCGCAGCGCGAGGTCGGTCGTCAGCATCATCGGCGCGTGCCGCTTCGCGGGGTCGTGGGCGTCGGGGACGGTGTCCTGCGCCTCGGCGTTCTTCGGCGTCCACTGCTTCGCCCCGGCGGGGCTCTCGGTCAGCTCCCAGTCGTACTCGAACAGGTTCGTGAAGAACCCGTTGTCCCACTTCGCCGGATCGTTCGTCCAGGCTCCCTCGAGGCCGCTCGTCAGCGTGTGGGAGCCGTTGCCGTTGTTGTAGGAGTTCTTCCAGCCGAGGCCCTGCTGCTCGATCGGCGCACCCTCGGGCTCGGGGCCGATGTACTTCGGATCGACCGCGCCGTGGGTCTTGCCGAAGGTGTGGCCGCCGGCGATCAGCGCAACGGTCTCTTCGTCGTTCATCGCCATCCGCGCGAAGGTCTCGCGGATGTCGTGTGCCGCCGCGAGCGGGTCGGGATCGCCGTTCGGCCCCTCCGGGTTGACGTAGATCAGGCCCATCTGCACGGCTCCGAGCGGGCCGGAGAGCTTGCGCCCCTCGCTGTAGCGCTCGTCGCCGAGCCAGGTGTCCTCGGACCCCCAGAAGATCTCCTCCGGCTCCCAGATGTCGGGGCGGCCGAAGCCGAAGCCGAAGGTCTCGAAGCCCATCGACTCCATCGCGACGTTGCCGGTGTAGACGAGCAGGTCGGCCCAGGAGATGCGGCGGCCGTACTTCTGCTTGATCGGCCACAGCAGCCGCCGCGCCTTGTCGAGGCTCGCGTTGTCGGGCCAGCTGTTGAGCGGGGCGAAGCGCTGCGCGCCCTGGCCGCCGCCGCCGCGGCCGTCGGCGGTGCGGTAGGTCCCGGCGGCGTGCCAGCTCATGCGGATGAACAGCGGACCGTAGTGGCCGTAGTCCGCGGGCCACCAGTCCTGCGACGTCGTCATCAGCTCGAGCAGGTCGGAGCGAAGCGCGTCGAGATCGAGCTCGGCGAACGCCTGCGCGTAGTCGAAGTCCCCGCCCATCGGGTCCGACAGCGGCGAATGGCGGTGGAGCACGCTCAGGTCGAGCTGGTCGGGCCACCAGTCCTTGTTGGTCCTGGGGCGATGAGCGGCGGGGGTGGGGCTCGCGATCGCGGGGTTCTCGCTCTCGCTCGTGGGGGTCGTCTCGCTCGCGCTGTTCGTCATCTCGCTGTCGTCCCTTCCCGGTCGGAGACCGTGCTCGTCGTTCGTCGTGTGGTTGTTGGTGGGGCGGCGACGCACTCCGGGCAACGGCCCCAGTAGATGACCTCCGCCTCGTCGACCTCGTAGCCGAGGCCGTCGGCGGCGTGCAGGCAGGGAGCCTCGCCGGTCGCGCAGTCGACGTCGACCATGCGGCCGCAGGCGCGGCAGATCAGGTGGTGATGGTTGTCGGCGACGCGGTCCTCGTAACGCGCCGGTGAGCCTGCGGGCTGGATGCGGCGCAGCAGCCCGTTCTCGGTGAGCGCCCCGAGGGCGTCGTAGACGGCCTGGTGGGAGATCGCGCCGAGCTCGGAGCGGACCCGCATGGCGACGTCGTCCGCCGTCGCGTGCGGACCGCCCGAGACCGCCCTCAGCACCGCCAGCCGCTGTGCCGTGACACGCAGGCCGTGCCCGCGGAGGAGGTCGCTCGCGTCCATTCGGCGCGACCCTATCGATTTTCTGGAGAGAGTCGAAGAAAAGAGCGGCTCAGGGGAGCGGCAGGTGTGTGAGCGATAGGTTCTCCGATGTGGAGGAGCCGATCGTGCGGGTGTCGGGGGGCGAGCTGCGCGGGGCGCAGGCCGGCGCCGGGTTCCTGTTCGGCGCGATCCCATACGCCGCCCCGCCGGTCGGCGCGCGCCGCTACCGGGCACCCCAGCCCGCGCCGCCGTGGGAGGGCGTCCGTGACGCCCGTGAGCAGGGGCGCCCGCTCACCCAGCCGCCGCGGTCGCTCCCCGGCATCGACTCCGCGTCGCTGCTCGGCCCAGGCGAGAGCGGCGAGCAGCCGGAGCTGACGCTCAACGTCTGGACGCCCGATCCGGCGGCCGCCGGCCTGCCGGTGCTCGTGTGGCTCCACGGCGGCGCGTTCATCGCCGGCTCGCCCGCCCTCTACGACGGCTCGGCCTGGGTCCGCGACGGGATCGTGCTGGTGACGGTGGGCTACCGGCTCGGGATCGAGGGCTTCGTCCACTTCGAGGGGGGCGACACCAACGTCGCGCTGCGCGACCAGCTCGCCGCGCTCGAGTGGGTCGCGCGGGAGATCCCGGCGTTCGGCGGCGACCCCGGTCGCGTCTGCGTCGCGGGCCAGTCCGCCGGGGCGATGTCGATCGGCTGGCTGCTCGGCAGCCCCCGCTCGCGCGGCCTCTTCCAGCGCGCGATCAGCATGAGCGGCGGCGTCGAGCTGACGTACTCGCGCGAGCAGGCCGCGCGGGTCGCCGCCGCGGTCGCCGGGCGCGCGGGGGTGGCGCCGACGGCGTCGGCGATGCGCGAGCTGCCGCTCGCCCGCGTCGCCGAGATCCAGGCGTCGATCGCGCCCGGGGAGATCGACCTCGCGACCGCCGAGCACCGTGACCCGACCGGTGGGATGGTGTGGGTCGTGCCGGTGCGCGACGGCGAGGTCGTCGCGGAGGACCCGCTCGCGGCGATCGGCGACGGCGCCCACGTCGACCTGCTCGCCGGCGACACCGCCGAGGAGGGACTGCTGTACCTCGCGGGGGCGCCCGGGTACGACGAGTTCCCCGCGGATGCCCTCGGCCCGTTCGTCGCGCGCCTCTCGCCCGAACCCGATCGCCTGCTCGAGGAGCTGCGCGCGGCCGAGCCGGAAGCGCCCCCGGGCAAGCTCGCCGCCCAGGCGATCACCGAGTTCGCCTTCCACCGGCCGACGCGCGCGCTGCTCGAGCGTCACGCCTCGCTCGGCGACCGCTCGACCTGGGCGTACCGCTTCACCTGGCGCTCGGGCGCCCTCGGCGGGCGCCTCGGCGCCGCGCACGCGGTCGACCTCCCGTTCGTCTTCGACATGCTCGACGCGCCCGGCTTCAGCGGCGGGGACGACTCGCTGCTCGGCCGCGACGGAGGTCCCCAGTCGCTCGCCGACCGCATGCACGGGGCATGGGTCGGGTTCGTCGCGACAGGGGATCCGGGGTGGGGTCGCCATCCCGAGCTCGAGGTGTTCTGAGCTGCGCGGTCGCCGCTGCTCCCGAGCCCATATCGTGTCGCCGGGAGGCCCGTCACCGATGCTCACCGCAACTCGACAGCCATGTCCGGCAGGCTGATCGCCGCCGCGATCCTCGTGATCTCGTTCGGCGGTCACTGGGCGCTCCCGGCGAGCGTTGCGCGAGCGGCCGTGTTTCGCCCGGCCCACCGGCACGCGGCGCTGCCGCGCGCTTCGCACGGCTCGCAGGCGCCATCTCACGACGCGCGTCCGCTAGCCGGCCCGACGCTCCCTCGGCGCGCCGCCGCAGGCGCTCGGAGGCGCCCGCGCGGCGCTCGGCGCGCCGGCGCGCCGCGCCGTCCGGTAGCGCGGCGCGGTGCCGGCGCCGAGCTTCTCGGCACGTGCTCCACAGCGTTCGGCCCGGCCGATGCCCTCGCCGTGTGCGGTGGCGCCGAGCTTCTCGGCACGTGCTCCACAGGCATTCGGCCCGGCCGATGCCCTCGCCGCGCGCGGTGGCGCCGGCCGGTGCATCGCGACAGGTGTCCGGCTGCCCCGCGCCGCTCGCCTCCCTCCGCGCGGAGAGCACCCCACCGTGAGAGCATCGGGAGCGCCATGCCGCACATCGCCGTCTCCAACCTCGCCTACGCCCACCCCGGCGGAGAGCTGCTCTTCTCCGGCGTCTCGTTCCGGCTGGCGCCCGGCAGCCACGCCGGCCTCGTCGGCGCCAACGGTGTCGGCAAGAGCACGCTGATGCGGGTGCTTGCCGGTGTGCTCGAGCCCGAGGAGGGCGAGGCGGCCGCCGGCGGGCGTGTCGCCTACATGTCGCAGGACGTCGGCGTCGAGGACGGCGGGCGCACCGTCCGCGAGCTGCTGCTGTCGCTCGCACCCGCCCGCTCTGCGGCGGGCGGGCGAGGACGTGCTGCGCCACGAGGCGGAGCTCGGCGCCGGCGACGCGCAGGCCGGCGTGCGGCTCGGCTCCGCGATCGCGGACTTCTCCTCGCTCGGCGGCTACGAGCTCGAAGGACGGTGGGACGCGGCCAGCCGCCGGATCGTGCGCGCGCCGTTCGACGAGATCGCCGAGCGCCCCGCGGTGACGCTCTCCGGCGGCGAGCGCAAGCGGCTCGTGCTCGACGTGCTGTTCGACTCCGACGCCGAGGTGCTGCTGCTCGACGAGCCCGACAACTTCCTCGACGTGCCCGCGAAGCTCGAGCTCGAGCGCGCCGTCCGCGCCTCGAAGAAGACCGTGCTGATGATCTCCCACGACCGCGGCGTGCTGACCGGCGCGCTGGATGCGATCGTGACGCTCGAGGGCAGCGGCGCCTGGGTCCACGGCGCCTCCTACGCGACGTACCCCGAGGCCCGCGAGCAGCGCCAGCGCCGTCTCGGCGACGCGGTCAGGCGCTGGCACGACGAGGAGCGGCGGCTGCGGGAGCTGGTCAGGATCTTCAAGGAGCGCGCCCGCTACTCCAGCGACTGGGCGAAGAAGGCCGACGCCGCCGAGACGCGCTGGCGCCGGTTCCGCGACGAGGGCCCCCCGCCCGAGCCGGTCGCCGACGTCGCGATCGTGCCGCGCATCCCCGGCGGCGACGCAGCGCGACGGATGCTCGATCTGCGCGGTCTCGGCGTCGACGGGCTGATCGTCCCGTTCTCCGACGAGATCCACTTCGGCGAGCGGGTCGGCGTGATCGGCCCGAACGGCTCGGGCAAGAGCGCGCTGCTCGGCGTGCTCGCAGGGCAGCGTGCGCCCGACGCCGGCGAGCTCGTGGTCGGCCCGCGGGTCTCGGTCGGCTACTTCACGCAGCTGCAGCGGCGTGGCGAGCTGACCGGCCGGGTCGTGCTCGACGTCGTGCTCGAGCGTCTCGGCGGCGCTCTGCAGCGGGCGATGGCAGCGCTCGCGCGCTACCGGCTCGCAGACGCGGCCCGGCGCTCCTACGACGTGCTGAGCGGCGGTGAGAAAGCCCGGCTCGAGGTGCTCGTGCTCGAGCTCGAGGGGCACAACCTGCTGCTGCTCGACGAGCCGACCGACAATCTCGACGTCGACTCCTCCGAGGCGCTCGAAGCGGCGCTCGAGGCCTTTCAGGGCGCCGTCCTCGCGGTCTCGCACGACCGCGCCTTCCTGCGCGGGATGGACCGCTTCCTGATGGTGCTGCACGACGGCGCCGTGCTCGCGCTGCCGAGCTGGGACGCGGCGCTGGACGCGGTCACGGCACCGGAGCGGGCGCGGCAGGTACCGCTGGCCAAGGCGCTCTGAGGAGCGGCCGGGCGGCGCCCGGGGCGGTCGTGCTCGCGCCCCGGGGCCGCAAGATCCCGGTCAGATCCCTTCTTTTTCTTCCTTTTCTTTCTGCTTCTGTTCTTCGCGGGCTTTCTTTTCGGCTTCCCGTTTTTCCTGAGCTTCGGCGCGTTCGATGCGCTTCGCGTTCTGTTCTTCGGTGCGTTCGATCCGCCGCGCCTCGCGTTCCTTTGCTTCTTCTACGTGTTTGGCGTTGCGTTCTTTTGCTTTTTCGTTCCGTTCACGGTTTTTTTCGTGAACTTCTTCGGTGTGTTCGTGATTTTTTTCGCGAATTTCTTCGCGTTCCGTCTTGTTCTTTTCCTTAGCTTCTTCGAGCTTTTCTTCGTTTACTTTTTCCGCTTCTTCGACGCGAGGGTGTTCGCCTTCGCCTTCGGCCGCCATTGCCTGTGCGGCGCCGCCGAAGCCCATCGCGAAGATCGCGCACGTCGTGAGCCCTGCAAGCAGGAGCTTCCTCCACCGATCCATGCTCGGTTCCTTTCCCTAGTCCGTGTGGATGCACGCCGGGGTCCAAGGCCAGCCTGCGGGAGAATCCCCACAGCCTCCTCGGCGCCACCCGCGAACCCAGCGGCCACGGCCGGGAAAGCCATGCCACTCGGATGCCGGGAAGGACCCCGCCGTTGCTGTGGGTGATGCCCGTTCGAGCGATTCGGAAAACACTTGACATGGCTACGAGTATTAGGTAAAAACCTATGTAGCGTAGGAAACTGTCCAGATCGAAAGGCTCTCCCGATGCGAACCACGACCATCTCCCCAGACCTGATCCAGCTGACCCGGCTGCACTTCGTCAACGCCTACCTCGTCCGCGAGGACGACGGGTTCACGCTCGTCGACACGACCCTCGGCGGCGGCGCCGCGAAGGACCTGATCGGCGCGGCCCGCGCGGCGGGAGGCGAGATCGTGCGGATCGCGCTCACCCACGGCCACGGCGACCACGCCGGCGGCGTCGACGCGATCAGGGCGAGCCTCGGCGACGGCGTCCCCCTCTACCTCGGCGAGGCCGACGCGCGCTACTGGGCCGGCGAGCTGCCGCAGAAGCTGCCCGGCATGTGGCCGAAGGTCGAGACCGCTCCCGACGTGCGGCTGTCGGGCGGCGAGCGGATCGGCAGCCTCGAGGTCGTCGCCTCCCCCGGGCACACGCCCGGGCACGTCGCCTTCCGCGACACGCGCGACGGCTCGGTGCTGTGCGGGGACGTGTTCACGACGTACGGCCGCGTCGCGATCACCAACCACTTCTACTGGCGCTTCCCGCTCGCCTACAACGCGACCGCCGACCGTGGCGAGGACCTGCGCTCGGCGCGCACGCTGCGCGCGCTCGACCCCTCGCGGCTGCTCCCCGGCCACGGCCCGGCAGTCGAGTCGCCGGCGCGCGCCATCGACGAGGCGATCGACCGCTCGGCGCGGGCCAACGGCGAGCGCTAGACCGTGAAGACGACGATCTAGTGCCGCGCGCCGGCCTCACAGCGCAGCGGGTCGTCGCGTCCGCCGCCGAGATGGCGGACGCCGACGGCCTCGAGGCGGTGACGCTCGCCGCCCTCGCCGCGCGACTCGGCGTGCGCCCGCCCTCGCTCTACGCCCACGTCCGCGGCATCGACGAGCTGCGCGCCTCGATCGCGGCGCGCGGCGCCGAGCAGCTCGCGGACGAGCTCGGCGCGGCCGCGGCGGGGCGATCCGGGGGCGACGCGCTGTCAGCCGTCGCGCATGCCTACCGCGCGTTCGCGCTCGCACACCCCGGCTCCTACATGGCACTGCAGGTCGCGCGCGACGACGACGAGGAGGCGGCGCGCGCGGCCGAGCGGGTCCTCGACGTCGTGCTGGCGGTGCTGCGCGGCTACGGGCTGACCGGCCGGCGCGCCCTGCACGCGGCGCGTACGGTGCGCGCGGCCCTGCACGGGTTCGTGCTGCTCGAGATGCAGGGCGGGTTCGGGATCCCGCTCGCCCCCGGCGACAGCTTCGCCGAGCTCGTAGCGGTGCTCGACCGCGGGCTCAGCCCGCGGGGCGTCGGCTGAACGCTCGCCGTCCCGGCTCGATCAGCGCCAGCACCCTGCCGCTCGCCTCGAGCAGCCAGGAGGCGCGCAGCGGCGCGGCGGAGACGGTGAAGCCGTCGATTTCCCCGGCGGGATCGATCGCGGCGACGAGCGCGCCGAGCCAGGCGCCGGGAGCGGCCGCGGCGACGGTCTCGGGCCCCGCGATCACGAACCCGTCGAGGCGCTCCGCGCGGGCCGCCTTGGCGAACGTCTCGAGCGGACCCCGCGCCGCCGCCGCCCGCTCGGCGGCGTCGGCTCGCGGCCCGAGGTCGGGCGCGCCCCACAGCCGCGACGGCAGCCCCGGCGCGGTCGATGCGGCCAGCACCGGCGCCGTCGAGGCGTCGAAGCCGTCGCGGCCGAACCGCTCGATGTCGCCGCGCGCGCGGATCTCGCCGAGCTTCGCGGCGACGGCGGCCGCCAGCTCGACGCCGTGCTCGGAGGCGAACGCGCCGAGCTCGCCGTGGAACGAGGCGATCGCCTCGGCCAGCGACCCGATCGTGCCCCTCGGCACCTTCGGGCCGTCGTAGTGGTTGACGATCCGCGCGATCGGCCCGGCGGCGGCGAGCAGGGTCGCGACCGTCGCTCCCCCGCGTCGGTTCCCTGAGCCCGGCGGCGGCACCTCGGCGAGGAACTGGTCGGCGAGCGCGGTCGTGATGATCCACAGGTCGGCGAGCTCCCCGGCGAGCGCGCCGCGGTCGACCGTCGGCAGCTCGGCGAGCTCGCCCAGCTCCTCGAGCAGTCGCGCGACGGCCGCCAGCGGACGCCAGTAGCCACCGGCGTCGACCATCGTCGCGCGCACCCGCCGCTGGAGCTCGCCTCCGGGCCGGCTCATGCCAGCTGCAGCAGCTCCACGCCGGCCTCGCGCAGGACGTCCTCGCCGTCGAGCACGGCGTAGCCGCTGCGGAAGTAGACGCGCGAGATGCCGGCGGCGGCGATCAGCTTCGCGCACGGCGGGCACGGGAAGTCCGTCACGTACATCACGGCGCCCTCGGTAGAGCGCCCCTCGCGCGCCGCGCCGGCGATCAGCCGCGCCTCCGCGTGTTGCGCGGTCGAGAGCTCCAGCGCGACCCCTTTGTGGAAGTTCGCGCGCGGGTCGCCCGCGGCGTACGCGGCCAGCGGGTGGGGGAGGTGCTCGTTCGTGGCCGCGGCGATCGAGCCGTCGCGGAAGCGGATCGCCGCGCCGACCCGGCGCCAGAAGTCGATGCTGCTCTGCGCACCGAGCTCGGCGGCCGCCGCGAGCTCCGCCGCGTCCGGGTCACCGCCGGGCGCCGAAGGCGCCTGCGGGCGGAGGAGCGCCGCCGTCCGCGTCTTGTCCCAGCGCAGGAACACGGTGTCGTAGCGCACGTCACAGCGGGGGAACCAGCGCTCGACGATCGCGTAGCTGACGTCCTCCGCCGGCGCCGTCAGCGACGGCCCGCTCGCCGCCAACCGCTCCGCGCCGGCCACGTCGAGCACCGCGACCTCGGAGCAGATCCCGAGCGCGCCGATCGCGGCGGCCGCGAGCTCGGCGGGAAGCGCGCGGATGTCCTTCGCCAGCGGGCGCTGCTCCTCGTACAGCTGCGGGCCGATCAGGTACAGCGGCCGCCCGCGCCCGTGCGCCTCGAGGAAGCGGCGGTAGCCGTCGTGAAGCACCGGCACGTAGGCGAGCAGCACCTCGCTCATGCGCGCTTGAGGATGCTGTCGATCAGCCCCGGCAGGACCTCCGCGAGCTTCGGCCCGAGCCGCTCGCCGAGGTTCATGTACATCTGCCTGATCCGCTCGCTGGTCGTGACCGACGCCTGGCGCGGCAGCACCTCGATCCGCCCGACGACCTCGGCCAGCGCGACGAGGTCCTCCTCGCTGTAGGAGTGGTCCTCTGTCAGCACCAGCACGTCGGGGCGCACCGCCTCGATCAGCGCCCAACGCGTTTCACCGTCTTCCTTCTTGTAGATCAGATCGACGGGCCGCTGGAAGGCGAGCAGCTCGAGCCGCTCGTGCTCCGGCACCATCGGACGGTCCTCGCCCTTGCGGCGCCTGATCTTCGCGTCGCTGTCGACGCCGACCACGAGCACGTCGCCCTGGTGCTTGGCGAGTTCGAGGTACTTGACGTGGCCGAGGTGGATCAGGTCGAAGGACCCGGAGGTCAGCACGACCGCGTAGCCGAGCCCCTTCAGGTGGGTGACGGTGCGCGTCATCTCCTCCAGCGACGGGATCAGCCGCTCGGAGAAGTTGACGTTTGGGCTGAGGATGCCGGTGCTTGCAGCCAAGGTTTTCCCGCAGTTTCCGGGCTCGTTTCCGAGCCTCGAACCCACCTTATAAGCGTCCGCGGCACGATCGTCCGAGCGAGCGCTCAGACTGGCTCGCCCACGACCGCGAGCGAGCCTTGCCCGACTACCTCCCCTACGACGAGCGGACCCCCAGCACCGCCTACCGCGAGATGCTCGTGGCGATCCGCGACGGTGGTGTGCGCGTCGAGACGAAGCAGGGCCCGGAAGCTGTCGCGCTCGCCGGCCACTGCATGCGCTTCCCGATGCGCCACGGCGCGGCGGTGATCACCGAGCGCTCGATCCGCGGGTTCGCCGGTAAGGCGATCGGCGAGCTGTGCGCGTTCATCAACGGCGCGCGCACGCTCGACGAGCTCCGCGAGTTCGGCTGCGACTGGTGGGACGCGTGGGCGACCCCCGAGAAGTGCGAGGCGAGGGGACTGGAGCCCGGCGATCTCGGGCCCGGCTCCTACGGGCACGCGTTCCGCAACTTCACGACCGACCTCGACGGCGGCGACGAGGGGTTCGACCAGCTGCCCCATCTCGTCCGCAAGCTGCGCGACCTGCCGCTCGACCGCACGGCGGTGATGAGTCCGTGGATCCCGAACGCGAACCACCGCGAGGCGGGCGTCCGCTCGCGCAACACGATCGCCCCCTGCCACGGCTGGATCCACGCGCTCGTGCTCGGCGGCGAGCTGCACCTGATCCACAACCAGCGCTCCGGCGACACCCCGATCGGGGTGCCGTCGAACATGGCCCAGTACACCGCGCTCGGCCTGATGCTCGAGCAGCTCACCGGCTACCGCTTCGCCGAGTACGTGCACTGGATCCAGTACGCGCACATCTACGTCGACCAGCTGCCGGCGGTGGAGGAGATGCTCGCGCGCGAGCCGCGGGCGCTGCCGACGCTCGAGCTGACCGAGGCGGGCCGGCGGATCACCGACATCCACGACTTCCGGGCCGAGCACTTCGAGCTGAGCGACTACGACCCGCATCCCGCGATCGCCGGGATCCCGGTCGCGACGTAGATGATCGCGATCGTCGTCGCTCACGCCTCCAATCGCGTGATCGGACGCGACGGGGAGCTGCCGTGGCGGCTGCCGTCGGACCTTCGCCGATTCCGCGAGCTGACCGTCGGGCACACGGTCGTGATGGGACGCCGCACCTGGGAATCGCTGCCGGACGCCTACCGTCCGCTGCCCCGGCGGCGCAACCTCGTGCTCAGCGGCGACCCGTCGTTCCGCGCCGGCGGAGCCGAGGTGCTCCCCTCGCTCGAGGCGGCGCTCGCGGCCTGCGACGGCGACTGCTTCGTGATCGGCGGCGAAGCCGCATACCGCGAGGCGCTGCCGCGCTGCGATCGCCTGTATGCGACCGAGATCGACGCGGACGTCGAGGGCGATGCGTTCTTCCCCGACATCGAGCCCGGCGACTGGCGCTGTGTCGAGGAGGGCGCGCCGCTGCTCGAGAGCGGCTACGGATTGAGGTTCCGCACCTATGAGCGAGCCACGGCTCTATAACCCCGCGGCCGCACGCGGCGATGCGCAGCTCGAGCGCATGCGCGAGCTCGAGCGCGAGGGCGTCTGCATCTTCTGCCTGGAGAACGCGGAGCGCCTGCAGCGCGAGCCGCCGGAGCACCTCGGCGAGCACTGGTACGTGACCCGCAACGACTTCCCCTACGAGGGGACCGTCGCGCACCACCTGATCGTCGCGCGGCGGCACGTGAGCTCGTTCGAGGAGCTGCCGGACGAGGCCGGCGCGGAGCTGTGGGCGATCAGACGCCAGCTCGCGGCGCGGCTCGGCGCCGTCGCCTACGCGACCGTCGAGCGCAGCGGCGACATGCGCTTCAACGGCGGCAGCGTCGCCCACCTCCACGTCCACGTGGTCGCGCTCGACGAGCAGCCCGCCGCGACCGTCCGCTTCCGGGTGAGCGCGAGGGCCGCGGGCGAGGACTGAGAGGCCCGCGGGCCAGGACCGGCGCGTCACACTGGGGCTGTGACCGCGAACATCGCCTTCGCGCTGTGCGCCGCCGTCTTCTCGCTGGCGATCGTGGTGCTGGCCGGTCTCAAAGGCGACTGGGCGGTCGTGGCGGTCTATGCGCTGCTCGTCGCGGGGTTCCTCGCGCGGGCGTCCTTCGGCCGCCGCGCGCGAGCCGAGGAGGCCGTCGCCCGGGACGCTCTCGCCCGAGACGCTCTCGCCGCCGAGCGGACCGGTCCGGCGCACGAGCCCGAGCGGCGGCTGCGCAAGGCGCGCTTCCGCCGTCGCTAGGCGACGGGCCCCGCCGCCTGCATCACCCGGGCGGGCGTGGCAGACTTCCCCCGATGCCCGCCTACGACCTCGAGGGGAAGGTCGCGCTCGTCACCGGTGCCGCACGGGGGATCGGCTTCGCGACGGCCCGGGCGCTGATCTCGCGCGGCGCCTCGGTCGCGGTCGTCGACCTCGACCGGGCGGCGGCGGAGCAGGCCGCCTCGCAGCTCCACGACTCGCGTGCGATCGGGATCGCCGCCGACGTCACCGATCGCGGCGCGCTGCAGCGCGCGGTCGCGGAGACCGTCGAGCGCTTCGGCGGGCTCGACGTCGTGGTCGCCAACGCCGGGGTCGCGAGCCGCGTCGCCTCGTTCCGCGCGATGGCCGGCGAGACCTTCGAGCGCGTGCTCGACGTGAACCTGCTCGGCGTCTGCCGGACCGTCGAGGCGGCGCTTCCGGAGATCGTGCCGCGCCGCGGGCACGTCGTCGTGATCTCGTCGATCTACGCGTTCTTCAACGGCGCCGGCGCGGTGCCCTACGCGATGAGCAAGGCCGCGGTCGAGCAGTTCGGCCGTGCGCTGCGTGTCGAGCTCGCTCCGCACGGCGCGAGCGTGACCGTCGCCTACTTCGGCTTCATCGACACCGAGATGGTCCACCGCGCGATCGACGCGGACTCGCTCGCGGACCGGATGCTCTCCTCGCTCCCGGGGCCGCTGCACAAGCGTCTCGCGCCGGCCGTCGCCGGTGAGGCGATCGTGCAGGCGATCGAAGCGCGCAGGCCGCGGCTGATCAGGCCGCGGCGCTGGACGGTGTGGTCGGTGCTGCGAGGCATCCTCAACCCGCTGACCGATGCGCGCGCGGAGCGCGACGCGACGACGCTCGCGCTCGTCAGGGAGTTCGACGCCCGCGCCGGGGAGGACCAGCCGACCACCGCGTAGGTGCTTCGCCCGGGCGAAGCTAGATTGGTCTGCCGTGCATCGCGCCGACCCCAGCCTTCAGCGCCGCCGCGCGGACCTCTCCTGCCGATGCGGCGAGGCATGACCGGCGCCGTGGAGATCCGCTGGGCGCGCGGCGCGGCCGAGCTCGACGGTGCGCTCGCGCTCCGCGAAGAGGTGTTCTGCGTCGAGCAGGGAGTCGCGCGCGAGGAGGAGATCGACGGCCGCGACGACGAAGCCAGCCACGTCGTCGCGCTGTCCTCGGGCGGCGAGGTGATCGGGACGCTGCGACTGCTCGTCGACGGCGAGGTCTCGAAAGTCGGGCGCGTCGCCGTCCGGCGCGAGCGGCGCGGCGAGGGGATCGCCGCACGGATGATCTCGCTGGCGTTGACGGAGGCCGTGCGACGCGGTTGCACGCGCGCCCGGCTCGCGTCGCAGCTCGAGGTCGTGGGGCTGTACGAGCGCGCCGGCTTCGAGGTCTGCTCGGGCGAGTTCGAGGACGCGGGGATCCCGCACGTGTGGATGCAGCGCGAGCTGTGACTCCTCCGCGCCTGGTGATCTTCGACTGCGACGGCGTGCTCGTCGACTCCGAGCCGATCTCCAACGGCGTGCTCGCGGAGATGCTCGCGGAGGAGGGGTGGGGGCTGACGCTCGCGCAGGCGCGGGCCGAGTTCCAGGGGCTGCGGCTCTCGCAGGTGACCGAGCGGATCGAGGCGACCCTCGGCCGCCCGCTGCGACCCGGCTGGATCGACGATTACGTCGAGCGCCGCGCGGCCGTGTTCGACGAGCGGCTCGAGCCGGTCCCCGGCGCGGCGGAGCTCGTGCGGCGGATCGGCGAGCGGGGCATCGCCGTCTGCGTCGCGTCGCAGGGCAGCCTCGCGAAGACCGCGCGCTCGCTCGCGCTCACCGGGCTCGATCGCCTGTTCGCGCCCGGCGCGCGGTTCTCCGCCGACGAGGTCGAGCACGGCAAGCCGCACCCGGACCTGTTCCTGCACGCCGCGGCGTCGCTCGGCGTGCCCCCCGGGCGCTGCGCGGTGATCGAGGACACCCCCTCGGGGGTCACCGCCGCGGTCGCCGCGGGGATGGCCGCATTCGGGTTCAGCGCCGACAGCGACGAGGCCGCGCTGCGCGGGGCGGGCGCGCTCACCGCGCCGACGCTCGAGCGGATCGGGGCGATGGTGCTGGCGCCGTCCGAGATGACGGTTGACACGTAAATACGCCTCTGGCACTATTCCGCATCGCACGGGTGGAGGGGCCGGTGCCGACTCACGGAGGAGGATCCGTGCCACATAGGGTGAGGGATTGGGCAACGGCGCTGGCGGCCGCGACGATGGTCGCCGCGCTCGGCGCTCCGGCTTCGGCCTCGGCGGAACGGCCCACGGGCAAGCCCGTGTACACCACGCCGCCGACGATCGGCGGCACCGCAGCCGAACGCAAGAGCCTGAAAGTCGAGAGCAAGGGCGCCTGGACCGGCGCCGCCCCGATCACCTACTCCTACGCGTGGTCGCGCTGCAACGCGGCGGGCGCGGAATGCCGCGCGATCACCGGCGCGGACACGCGCGGATACCACCCCGTCGCCGCGGATGTCGGACACCGTCTGGTCGCGACCGTCAAGGGGACCAACAGCGAAGGCTCGGCGGAAGCCTCCTCGCAGCCGAGCCAGGTCGTGGCCGCGGCCGGCCCGCGCCACAAGGGTACGCCGGCGATCTCCGGCGAAGCCGTCGACGGCCGCCTGCTGACGGTCGCCGAAGGCACCTGGAAGGGCACGCCGCCGTTCTCCTACAGCTACCAGTGGCTCCGCTGCGGGCACGGCGGCTGCCACGAAATCGAAGGAGCGACGTCGCAGAGCTATCGCGTCCGTACCGAAGACATCGGCTCCAAACTGAAGGCGATCGTGAAGGCGACGAACGCCGCGGGCAGCGGCACGGTCAAGTCGAAGGCCTCCGCCAAGGTCGTCCCCGGCTCGCCGCTGAACCTCTCCGCTCCCTCGATCACGGGCACCGAGCTGCCCGGGCAGACGCTCGAAGCCCACGAAGGCACCTGGGTCGGCACGCCGCCGATCTCCTACTCCTACCAGTGGTACTCGTGCCCTGCGCTGGGGACCTGCGGAGAAATCGGCCAAGCCACCGAACGCACGTACCAGGTCGGCGACGGACAGATCGGCGACAGCTTCGAGGTCGTCGTCAAGGCCAAGAACGCGGAGGGCGAAGCGTCGGCGACCTCGCCCGAGACCGGCCTCACGGGAAGTGGCGAAGAAGCGCCGGAAAACATCGTCAAGCCGATCGTCACGGGCCTCACCGTCACCGGGCAGACCGTGCAGGCGGACGAAGGCCTGTGGAAAGGCACGACGCTGTCCTACAGCTACCAGTGGGAGCTGTGCGAAGCGTCCGGGTCGGGCTGCACGGAAATCAAGGGCGCGGAATCCCCGTCGTTCCTGATCCCCGACGGCGACGCGGGCGACACGCTGCGGGTGATCGTCACGGCGACGAACGGCGTCGGGACCGTCCCGGCGACCTCGGAAGCCTCGACCCAGATCCTCGGTGTCGGTCCGTCGAACACGGAACCGCCGGGGGTGAGCGGCACGCCGACCGCGGGGCAGCTGTTGACGGCCTCGTCCGGTAAGTGGTCGGGTACGGAACCGATCACCTACGAATACGAATGGCTGCGGTGCAACGCGAGCGGCGAAGCGTGCACGCAGGCTCAGGCTCCGTCGCTGCTGCCGACCTACGTCGCTCAGGGCGCGGACGTGAACCACACGCTGCGCGCGAACGTGATCGCGACGAACATCGCGGGCAAAGGCGAAGCCGCAGTCGGCGGCGACCGCGACGATCGCGGGCGTGAAGCCCTCGAACCAGATCGCGCCGATCGTCGTCGGGCTCGCGATCACGGGGCAGACGCTGAACGCGACGGAAGGAACGTGGACGGGCACCGAACCGATCACGTACGGCTACCAGTGGCAGTTGTGCTCGAAGTCGGGGACGGAATGCGCGAACGTGAAAGGCGCCGAATCGTCCTCGTTCAAGATCCCGGACGGCGACGCGGGTCACACGCTGCGCGTCGTGGTGACCGCCAAAAACGTGGCCGGCTCCGCCGAAAAGGAATCGGCCGCGACCACCGAAGTGCTCGGTGTCGGTCCGTCGAACACGGAACCGCCGGGGGTGAGCGGCACGCCGACCGCGGGGCAGCTGTTGACGGCCTCGTCCGGTAAGTGGTCGGGTACGGAACCGATCACCTACGAATACGAATGGCTGCGGTGCAACGCGGCGGGGGCGGAATGCAAACAGGCGCAGGCCGCCTCGCTGCTGCCGACCTACGTCGCTCAGGGCGCGGACGTGAACCACACGCTGCGCGCGAACGTGATCGCGACGAACATCGCGGGCAAAGGCGAAGCGCAGTCGGCGGCGACCGCGACGATCGCGGGCGTGAAGCCCTCGAACCAGATCGCGCCGATCGTCGTCGGGCTCGCGATCACGGGGCAGACGCTGAACGCGACCGAAGGAACCTGGACCGGCACGGAACCGATCACGTACGGCTTCCAGTGGCAGCAGTGCAGCAAGACCGGCACCGAATGCAAAGCGATCTCCGAAGCGACCAAAGCGAGCTACGTGATCAAGGAAGGCGACGCGGCGCACACGCTGCGCGTCGTCGTCACGGCGACCAACGTCGCCGGCTCGGTCGAAAAGGAATCGTCGGCGACGAGCGAAGTGATCGGCAACGCGCCGTCGAACACCGAAGCCCCGAAAGTCACGGGCGAAGCCGAAAGAAGGCCAGCTCCTGACGGCCTCCAGCGGCAAATGGTCGGGCAACGAACCGATCACCTACGAATACGAATGGCTGCGCTGCAACGCGGAAGGCAAATCCTGCGCGCAGGCGGCCGCTCCCTCGATCCTGCCGACCTACACGGTCGCGGCCGCCGACGTCGGCAAGACGCTGATCGCGAAGGTGATCGCGAAGAACCTCTACGGCAAAGGCGAAAAGGAATCGGCGAAGACCGAAACGGTGAAAGGCATCGCGCCGACGAACACGGTTCTACCGCTGACGGTGCCCGCGGTCACGACGACGAGCGGCACGACCGTGACCGCAACCGAAGGGACCTGGACCGGAACGCAGCCGATCACCTACCAGTACGAATGGAAGCTCTGCACGTCCGCGACGAGCTGCAAGACCGAACAGACCGGCACCGGCAACTCGTTCAAAGTCCCGGCGTCGTCGGGCGGCAAGAAACTCCGCGTCAACGTGATCGCGACGAACGCCGCGGGCAAAGCCGAAAAGGAAGCGCTGGAAATCTCGATCCTTCTCTAGCGACCGTCCCGATCTGCACGCAGTGGGACATCGTGCAGGGGGCTTCGGGCGGTCTGAGCGCGAGTCGGCCGGCGGGGACTGGGGGGTCCCCGCCGGACCCGACACTCGAAGCGTTGTCCCGCCGGAGACGATGCGACGGCCGACGTGGCCGGTGGTGGCGGCTCAGCGCGCCAGCAGCGCCGCCGCCACTCGCTCGGACGCTTCCAGCGGCGGCCAGTGAGCAGACGTCCTCGAGCGCGGTGAACGGCGCCTCGGGAAGGCGCTCGCGGATCCGCTCCGCCATGTGCGCGCCCGACACGGGGTCGAGCATCCCCCACACGAACGCGAGCGGCACCGCCGTCGTCTCCATCGCCCGCACCCAGCGCTCGCCGTGCTCCTCACGATCCGGGATGTAGCGGATCAGCAGATGCCCGATTCGCTCGCCGCCGCCGCGGCTCATCGAAGCCCAGATGTCGGCGCTGTCCGTCGCGGGGTCGTAGTCCTCCGCGAACGTCGGCCGCAGGCCGGCGACGAACAGCTCCTCGGTGACGAGCGCTGAGATCTGCGGGCCCTGCTCTGGATCGAGCAGCGCGGTCTGCAGGGGCTGGGGACGATGGAGGTCCGGGTACACGCCGCCGTTCAGCAGCGTGAGCGAGCCGAGCCGCACGGCGAGCCGCCCTTCCTGCTCGCGCGCCAGCAGCTCCTGGGCGACCGAGACGCCGTAGTCGTGGGCGACCAGGGCGGTCTCGGCGACACCGCGGGCGGCCCAGACCGCCTCGACGAGATCGGCCTGCTCGTGCAGCGAGTAGCGGTGCTCGGAGGGCTTGTCGGAGGCCCCGAACCCGAGCAGGTCCGGGGCCAGCAGAGCGTGGCTCGGAGCGAGCGTGTCCCACGCCTTCGCCCAATCGTGCGAGGAGCTCGGGAAGCCGTGCACGAGCGTCATCGACGGACCTTCGCCGGCGCTTGCGAGGAACACGTCGCGCTCCGTCCCCGCGAGCTCGACCGTCACGGTCTCGCCCCGCTCCCACCACCCGCGCAGATCGCCCACGTCCGGGAGTATCCCGCGCGTGCGCCGCGATGGACCGGATCATCTAGGCTCTGCGCCGTGCGCGCCCACCACCTGATCGTCGACCACACGTTCTCGAAGCCGCCCGAGCGCGTGTTCGAGTACCTCGCGGAGCACGAGAACCTCGCGGACCTGTTCGGCGCGAAGGTGACGCGCCTGAAGGACGGCGACGACGGCCACCGGAACGGCGTCGGCTCGGTGCGCCAGCTGAACATCGGTCCCGCGCCGGCGTTCGAGGAGACCGTCACGGAGTTCGAACCGCCACGGCGCATCGTCTACCGGATCACGAAGGGCAGCCCGCTCCGCGGGCACGTCGGCGAGATGACGCTCGCCCCCGAGGGCACCGGCACGCGCTTCCACTACGACATCCGCCTCGCCTCGCCGGTCCCGGGCCTCGCGCTGCTCGTCCGCGCCTCGCTCGCGCGCTCGATCGGCAAGGGCCTCGCGAACGTCGAGCGCGACGCCTGAGCCGCGCGCCGCGGGCACACCGGCGGCATCCCCCGCTGGCCCTATCGTCATCGGTTCGTGTCACCACGCTTCCTATCGGCGACGCTGCGCCACGACGAGGCGGTGCTTCGCTTCCCCTACGACGAGGACCTGCGCCTGCTGCTGCGCGCGATCCCGGGACGTCGCTGGGACCCGGTCGAGCGGACCTGGTGCGTGCCGCTCGGCGAGGACCAGGCGGAGGCGCTCGCGCTGCTGCTCGACGGTTTGCCGTGCGAGGCGGACATCGAGCTCGAGCTCGAGCGGGCGCTGTCCCGCCGCCGCGGGCGCCGGCGCCGCACCGAGCTGCTGCTCGACGTCGTGCGCCCCGACAGCGAGTGGTGGCTGAGCTTCGCGATCGACGGGCCGCCGGCGCCGGTCGAGCGGCTGCTCGCGCACCCGGAGGCGCGCACGATCGAGGCGATAGGCCGCGCCCAGATCCCGCTCGACGAGCGCTCGCTCGCGCTCGTTCGTGAGCTGCGCGAGGGCGAGGGGCCCGCGCGTCTCACCGCTGCCGCCGAGCGGGCGATCGCCGAGCGTGAGCCACGGGCGCAGCCGGCGCCGGCCCGGGAGGCGGTCCGCCGCGACGTCGAGTTCCGGCGCGACCGCAGGGGCGAGCACTGGATCCTCGTGTCGGGGCGGCACGCGGCACTGGCGCGGGTGCTCGCTGCGAGCGCCGGGCTCGAACCCCGGGAGGGGCCGCAGGGATCGGTGGGGCTCGCGGCGCGCGAGACGGACGCCGAGACGATCAGCGAGCTGCTCGCCGAGCTGGAGGACGCCGATGTCGAGGCGCGGGTCGCCGGCTGGCTCGAGCGCGCGACGAGCTGGCGCGGGAACGTCGACGTCGACGGTCCCCGCTCGGCCCCGGTGCTGCTGCTGCTCGGCGAGGCCGATCGGCTGCCGCGGGCGCTGCGCGAGCGTGTGACGCGGGCGCCCGGCGGCGCCGCGCTGCCGCTCACGCTCGAGAGCTGGCGGCTCGCGTGCGAGCAGCTCGATGCGTGGATCAGCCCCGCCGCGCGAAGGTGCGGAGCCGCGCTCGAGCGGGGGCTGCCGGCCCCGCCCGCGGTGCTCGAGGTGTCGACCGTCCATGAGGAGCCGACGTTCGTGCTCGGGCCCGGACACGACCCGTCGCTGCCCGAGCGGTTCGCGTCGCTCCCGGGCGCGCTGGCCCCGCAGCGGGGCGCGCGCGGCGAGCACGCGCGGCTGGCGGCGATCCGCGCGGACCCGTTCTGCGTGCCCGACCTCGACGGCTTCCTCGAGGCGAGCGGGACCTGGGTCGCGGAGGACGCGCTGGTGCTGCTGCAGGAGGCGCGGGAGGAGCACGCGAGGGCGGCGGGCCTGGTCGCGCGCTCCGCCGCCCACGACGCCGAGCTCGACGTGCCCGGGCTCGGCGGCGAGCTGAAGCCGTTCCAGCGGGCGGGCGTGGCGTACCTGCTCGAGCGCCGCCGGGCGTTCCTGGCCGACGAGCAGGGATTGGGCAAGACGATCGAGGCGCTCGCGGTGCTGCAGGCCGCCGACGCGTTCCCGGCGATCGTCGTGTGTCCGGCGACGCTGAAGCTGAACTGGCGGCGCGAGACCGAGCGCTGGCTTCCGGGCCGCAGCGTACGGGTGCTGACCGGGCTGCGGCCCTCGGCCCGCGAGGAACGCGACGCCGACGTGACGATCCTCAACTACGAGATCCTCGGCGCCCGGGCGGAGGAGCTGCTCGCGAGCGGCCCGCGCGCGGCGGTGATCGACGAGGCCCACTACTGCAAGAACGCGACCGCGAAGCGCACGCAGGCGGTGCAGAGGCTCGCCGACGGGATCGGTCCGGAGGGGATCGTGCTCGCGCTGAGCGGGACCCCGGTCGTCAACCGCCCGGCGGAGCTGGTCTCGCAGCTGCGCGTGATCGGGCGGCTCGGGGAGTTCGGATCGGGCGCGCGCTTCGGAGCGAGGTTCAGGGGCGCCGATGCGCATCAGCGGCTGCACTGGCACCTGCGCGCGCGCTGCTTCGTGCGGCGCTGCAAGCTCGACGTGCTGCCGCAGCTGCCGGCGAAGACGCGCTCGGTCGTGCCGATCGAGCTCGACAACCACGCCGAGTACCGGCTCGCGGAGAGCGATCTGGTCGCGTGGCTGCGGACGCAGCCGCTCGACCTGCGGGAGCTCGACGCGAAGGTCGCCGCGGCGCTGCGGGCGGAGCGGCTGGTGCGGCTCAACGCGCTGAAGCTGCTCGCGGCGAGGGGCAAGCTCCAGGCGGCGCTCGCGTGGATCCACGACTTCCGCTCCTCCGGCGAGCGGCTCGTGGTGTTCGCGCGCCATCGCGAGGTCCAGCAGGCGGTGCTCGAGCGCTTCCCGGGGGCGCTGCACATCCTCGGCGCCGACTCGCCCGCGGCCCGCGAGAGCGCGCTTGCGGAGTTCCAGTCGCCCGACACGCCGGGGAACCAGCTGATCGTCTGCTCGATCGAGGTCGCCGGACAGGGCCTGACGCTGACGAGAGCGTCCAACGTCGCGTTCCTCGAGCTCGATTGGACTCCCGCCAAGCACGACCAGGCGGAGGACCGCTGTCACCGGATCGGCCAGGTCGACGCGGTCAACGCGTACTACCTGCTCGCCGCCGAGACGGTGGACGAGACGATCGCGTCGCTGTTGGAGCGCAAGCGCGCGGTGATCGGTGCGGTGACGGACGGGCTGGAGGACGCGGAGGAGGGCGTCGTCGACGCGCTCGTCCGCGAGCTGCGGGGTGGAAGCGTGTACCGCCACCTGCGTGCGGTGCCGGGGGGGCCGGCGGACGAGCCTTCCCGTCCCGCCGGAGGCGCGTCTCGCGCCGCACTCCGCGGGTGACCCGCCGCGGCGGGCTCGCGCTGACCGGCCGCCGTGGCCCGCTAGGGGTTCAGCTCCAGCGTGTCCATGATGCTCCCCCACGTTTCCACGGCTTCGGCTTCGACGTTCGTGATCTGGTATTCGAAGCGGGCCGAGCCCTGCGCGAGCGCGCGGCTGCCCCCGCTCTCGAAGCGCGCGAGGCCCGGCGGCAGCAGCCCGAGCGCGACCCAGCTCGGGTAGAAGACCTTGACGAACGAGACGGTGCTCGGCGGCAGCGACGCGAAGTGGTTGCTCGCCCACGACTTCACGTCGCCGCACACGTTCGGCACCTGCAGCGCGTAGAGCCTGCGCAGGTTCGCTGCGTAGACGGCGACCGCGCGTGTCACGGCGCCGCTGCTCCATCGCAGCCCGCTGACCGCGCGCAGGAAGGTCTGGATCGCCGGCCGGTCGGGCCTGCCCGCGCTCAGCACCATCGCGCCGATCACCTCGTTGCTGAGGTCGGTGGATTCCGGGTCCTGAGGGGACCCGGCCGCGGCCTGCGGGCATTCCCGGCGAACGGTCGCGAGCACTCCCTTGTAGGCGGCGATCGAGGCTCCGAGGTTCGCGTGCCCGGTCTTCACGAGCGCGTAGTTGGCCCGCAGGTACGCTTCGGTCGCCGAGGCGTCGGACGCGTGCGCGGCGCCAGGCGCGAGCGCCGGCGAGGCGAGCGCGATGGCCAGCGCAGCGAGACGCATCCGCATGGGGCCGAAGGCTACGCGATCGCCGCGACCCTCACGCCGGGCGAGCTGCGGCGTAGGAGCCGGCTGCGAACGCGCTGGAGGTGCCGAGCACGCGACCGCTCGAGTCGAGCGCCTGCAGCTCGTAGCGCGTGTACGAGCCCGGCACCGCGATCGCTGTCTCGAACCCGCTGCGCGGCGCCGATGCGACGCGCGCGGTCGGGGAGCTCGCCCCGCTCGTTGCCGCCGAGCACGCGCCACGACGCCACCTCGGTCGCGCCGTTCCAGCTCGCGTAGACGGTCGTGCCCGTACCGCTGCGCCGCGCCGCGCCGGACGGCGGGGACTCCGGCTTCCCGTCCACTGCGCGAGCGTCGCCCGGTAGCTGAGGTCGGGGATCGGCAGTTCGGCTTCCCACATCAGCTTTCCGTTCGGGCCGAACTCGGAGATGTACGGTTCCGAGCCCCAGCCGAGCAGCACGTCGCCGCCGGGCAGCGGCTGGGTGTCGCCCATGTACTCGGATTCGATCCCGAGCCCGCGCCCGTACTGGGAGACGAGCGTCGCCGTCCGGGCCTGGTGTCGAGCTTCAGCACGAGCCCGCGCGAGTTCGTTTTCGCGGAGATGTACGTGCCCCCGCCGGTCAGCTGGCAGCAGTGGTCGTCGAACACCGTGATCTCGGAGTTGCCCGCGAGCCGCGCGTCGTGCTGCCACTGGAATTCCGCACCCGGCCCGAACTTGAAATCGGAGCCGCGGCCGCCGAGTGTCCACTCGATCCTGCCGGTGGCGATTTCGACGAGATACAGCGCCCAGGTGTCGCGCATCGAGACGAGGAAGCTGCGGCCGTCCGGCGAGAGGTCGATCGAGTTCACGTGGTAGGCGTCCCACGGGAAGCCGTTCGTCGGCAGCGTCGCCTGCACCTGGCCGAGCGGGATGTGGCGCAGCGCGTCCCAGCTGCTGACGAGCCGGCCCGTACGCAGGTCGTACTCCTGCACCGCGGAGTCGATCAGCGCGCCGTTGTAGGCGCCGCCGTAGCGCGAGAGGTTCAGCGGCATGTTCCTGTTCGCCGTGACCCACGCGTCGTGCCCGCGGATCGCGAGCTCGTGCAGCGTCACGACCCAGCCGCCGGTCGCGTGCAGTCGCGCGAGGACCCGGTAGTGCTGGTCGACGATCACGTATTCGCCGCTTTCGGTGGCACCGGTGTTCGTCACCTTGCCCTGCCACCACGCGAGCACCGGTTTGCCTTCGTATTCCTGCCGCTCAGGTTTGACGCGACGATCTTCTCGGGCACCGGCTGAAACCACACCGGCTGCAGCGAGCGGTCGAGGATCAGCGGGCCGCTCTGCCCCTTGATCGGCGGTTCGTTGAGGTTGTAGAAGTTCGCGGTCAGCAGGTAGCCGGGCGGCAGCGTCGCGCCGGGGGTGGAGTGGACGACGCGGTAGCGCGGCGGGTGCAGGGACGGGGCGCTGACGTAGCTGTAGGTGTCCGACTTCGAGTAGGCGCCCAGCGGGTCGCCGCGGGTGCCGTGGAAGATCGCGGCAAGCGCGACGAAGCAGACGATCGCGGTCGCGACCGCGGCCGCGAGCCGGCGGTCCGCGCGTCGCTCGCCGGCGTCCGGCCGTGGCAGGGCGATGAACGTGACGAGCGCCGCGACCGCGGTCAGGCAGGCGCGATCAGGTACGCGAGCCTGAAGCCCGCGTCAGGGCGTCGGCGACCTGGAAGCCGTGGCCGAGCAGGTCGGTGCTGTGCTGGGTCGCGAGCGTGATCAGCAGCGCGAGGCCGAGCCCGCCGCCGACCTGCCGGGAGGTGTTGACGAGCCCCGAGGCGAGCCCGGCGGCGCCCGGCCCGGCTCCCTGCGTGGCGGCGATCGTCGACGGCACGATCGACATCGCGATCCCCGCCGTCGTCAGCACGCCCGGGATCACGACCCAGACGAGCGGTGTCCCGCTCGGCTCGATCTGCGTGAACAGCAGCAGCCCGACCGTCATCATCGTCAACCCGCCGCCGAGCACCGCGCGCACGCCGTAGCGCCCGACGAGCCGTCCGGCGCGCGTCGTCAGCAGCCCGATCGTGATCGTCATCGGCAGGAAGTTCAGGCCGGCGTGGAAGGGCGAGATACCGAGCACCTGCTGCATGTACAGCGAGCTGACGAACCACATCGGGAACAGGGCGCTGCTGAACAGCAGCACGATCCCGTTCGTCACCTGCAGTCCTTTCGTCAGCTTCTTGAACGGGATCAGCGGCGCCGACGCGAAGCGTGTCTCGATCACGCCGAACACGACGAGCAGCACGACCCCGAGGACGATCGGCCCGATCGCGTCGAACGAGCCCCAGCCCTTCAGCCCGCCTTCGACGACCCCGTACACCAGCACCATCTGGCCGATCGTCAGCGTCAGCGCCCCCGCCAGGTCGAAGCTCTCCTCGCCCCGCGTGCGGCGGCGCTCGGCGACAGCCCTCAGCGCGACGAGCGCGAACCCGATCGCGATCGGCGGGTTGATCAGCAGCACCCACCGCCAGCTCAGGAATTCGGTGATGATCCCGCCGAACAGCGAACCGGCCGCGCCGCCGATCCCGTTCATCGCCGCCCACGTCGCGATCGCGCGGTTCAGCTGCGGGCCCGGCGGGAAAGAGGCGGTGATGATCGCCAGCGAGCAGGCTCCCATTCCCGCGCCGGCGAGGCCCTGCAGCGCCCGCGCGGCGACCAGCACGCCCTGGCTCGGCGCGAGCCCGCCGAGCAGCGACGCCACGCCGAACAGCGCGAGCGCCGCGGCGAACAGGCGCCGCTGGCCGAAGTGGTCGGCGGCGCGCCCCGCGAGCATCAGGAAGCCCGCGAACGTGATCGTGTAGGCGTCGACGACCCACTGCAGCGCCGGCGAGGAGAACCCGAGGTCGGTCTGGATCCGCGGCAGCGCGACGTTGACGATCGTCAGGTCGAGGATCACCATGAACTGCGCGACGCAGCAGACGACGAGCAGCCATCGCGAGCGCGGACCCGTCTGCTCGCCGGCCGCCGGAGCCGCGGCCGGCTGAGCGGTTCCGGCGCTCATCGGGCCCGGCTCCTCTCAGGGTGCTCTGAGATACGGCTGGTAGGGTTCCGCTCCCAGCAAGCAAGTGACGAGGAGACCCCCGCCGGCCATGAAGAGAACGCCACTGAACGCCATGCTAACGGTCCTCGCGGTGCTTGGATCGAGCGTCGCCGTGGCGGCCTGCGGGGGCAAAAGCTCCCCCTCGAAGAGCTCGACGAACAGCACCGAACAGCCCGGCAAACAGAAATCGAAACCGGGTTACTAGACCGGCGCGCTGTCGCTCACTTGCCCGTTTCCGTGTGCGGGAGCGAGGCGTAGAAGCCGATCGTCTTGACGGGCCGCGAGGTGCCGAGCACGCGGCCGCTCGCCGACAGTGCCTGGACCTCGACGTATTGGTAGCTCCCGCGCAGGATCGCCTCGCTCTCGAACCCGGTCGAGGCGATCGTCGCCCTGCTCGCCAGCGAGCCTTCGCTCGAGCCGCCGAGCAGCGCGCCACGAGGTGACGCCGGTCGCGCCGTTCCAGCTCGCGTAGACGATCGTCTCTTCCCCCGTGTCGTCCTGGCTCGAGAACGCCGCAGGCGGCGTCGCCGGCAGCGCGCTCCACGGGTGCCGGTAGGCGCGGAAGAACGACATGTCGTACGGCAGGTGCGCGTCGAACAGGACCGCGCCGCCCGGCGAGTACTCGGTGATCTCCGGCACGCCGCCGTAGCCGATCACGCTGTTCCCGTCTTCGAGCGTCTGCATGCTGCCCTGGCTGGCGGCGAGCAGCGGCGGATCGGGGTGCTCGTAGGAGGCCACGAGCCGCGCTTCGTGGCGAGCCTCGTCGAGCGCGATCCGCAGCCCGCGCGATTGTTTGTGGATCGGCGGGTTCGACCCGTCGTCGAACACGGTGATCTCGCCGTCCGGCTGCATTCGCGCGTCGTGCTGCCACGCCGTCTGCGTCCCGGGGCCCATCTTGAACGAGCTCTTTTTGCCGCCGAGCCGCCACAGCACGCGCCCGCTGCCCGCCTGCAGCTGGTACATCGCCCACGTGCTCCGCGCGGAGATCAGCAGATCGCCGTTCGGCTCGGGGTCGATCGAGTTGATGTGGAAGTAGTCCCATGGGGTTTGCGACTTCGACGCTTCGACTTCTGACTCGCCCGCGCCGACGTGGTCGAGGCTGTGCCATTCCCAGCGCACGAGCCCGGTCTTCATGTCGATCTCCTGGATCGCGGTATCGGTGACCGTGCCGTCCTTGACGCCACCCACCGAGGTCGTGTTGCAGCGGATCGGGTTGAAGGCGGTGATGTAGGCGATCCCGTGCGGCTGGAGCTGGAAGTCGTGGAGGTCCGCGGGCAGCCCGTTGCCGCCGTGGACGCGCGCGATCACCTGGTAGCGGTCGTTCATCACCACGTCTTCCCCCTGCCCGAAGCCGTATTCGAGCACGCGGCCCTCCCACCATGTGAGCGCCTGCGCGCCTTCGTAGCTCTGCAGCGCGAGGTCCTCGGCGGTCTGCGCGCCCGGCAGGTCGTCGAACCACACGAGCTTGCCCTGCGGGCTGTAGATCAGCGGCCCGTAGGCGCCGGGACCGGGGCCGTTGGTCGTGAAGACGTCGCCGGCGGCGGGGTCGCGGTCGGGCGTGGTGACGGTCAGCACCGGCGCCTGCACGCCGGGCTCGGTGTAGAAGCTCTGGTAGTCGGCCGGGGCCGCTTTCGGGTTGTGGAAATCCGGTGTCGCCGCGGTCGGGTACGGCGTGTCGACCTGGAACGAGAACGACACCGGCCGTCCCGAGACGGTCGCGGTGACGGTGACCTGCTCACCTGCGTCGAAGGCCGTCGAGGGGACGAAGCTCGCGCCGTCGCCCTGCGAGTAGGGACGTAGCGCGCCCGCGTGGGCGCCGCTGTGAGTGCCGCGGACCGCCACCGCCGTGATCGACGAGGCGCTCGCCCCGAGGAAGCTGATCTGGGTATGCGGGTTGGCGGTGACGCTGCCCGGAGCGGGGGAGACGTCGACGGCGGTGCCGCTCAGCGCGGCGCTGGCGCCGGCGCTCGCCGGGAGGCACGCCGGCGAGGCGCCCGCGGACCCCGCGCCGAGCTTCAGGCTCGCCGACCCGAGGACGAGCGCCAGCACGCCCCAGGCGAGCACGGCGACTCCGAGGATCGTGAGCACGTAGCGGCGCATGTCAGCAGGATTACCCGCAAGACAGCGGGTCGCCCGCGGGCCGAGGCGGGAAGCGTGCCACATCGCCACCGGGCGAAAGTAAGAGTTGCCGCAGAACGGCGGTACCGGCGGAAGGCTCCTCCGGGCTCGATAGCCTGCCGGGCCGATGCGGCGACTGCGAGTGATCTCCCCCGCGCTGACGCTGACCGGCTGCGCCGTGGCGCTGATCGCGTGCGGCGGCACCTCCTCGGCGAGCGTCGAGGTGCCCGGCACGGTCGCGATCGCCCGTGCCGCCGCGACGAACCCGGTGGCGGTCTCGCCGCAGCCGGGGACGCCGGACGCGTCGCCGGCGACACAGATCAGCTTCCTCGGCGGCAGCGGCACCACGATCTCCTCGGTCGCCGTCACCGGCTCGCGCAGCGGCAGGCACACAGGGGTGCTGCGCCCGTACTCGACCGGGACCGGCGAGAGCTTCATCCCGAGCCGGCCGTTCACCGCCGGCGAGCAGGTGACGGTCCGCGCGCGGGTGACCGCGGGGCCGGCGACCGGTCCGGTGACGACGAGCTTCACGGTCGCCCACCAGTACTCGCCGAGCCAGGTGCAGTTCCCGCTCAACCCCGGTAACGCCTCGGAAGTCCAGCACTACTCGTCGGCGCCCTCGCTGACGCCCTCGACGGTGCGGATCACGACGCCGGCGAAGCCCGGCGCCGCCCCCGGGGACCTGTTCCTCGCCCCGTATCAGGGCAAGGGCACGCCGGGCCCGATGATCACCGATCAGAGCGGCAACCTGATCTGGTTCAAACCGCTCCCGAGCGGCGAGTCGGCGACGAACTTCCAGGTCCAGCAGTTCGGCGGGCAGCCGGTGCTGACCTGGTGGCAGGGTCGGATCCTCGAGGTCGGGTTCGGCCAGGGCGAAGACGTCATCTACTCGACGGACTACCGGCAGATCGGCAGCGTCCGGGCCGGCAACGGGTACCACGCGGACCTCCACGAGATCCGTCTCGAGCCGGATGGGACGGCCTGGATCGACAGCTTCGACCCGATCCACATGAACCTCTCGGCGCTGCACGGCAAGGCCGACGGCGTGCTGACCGACTCGGTCGTCCAGCAGATCGACATCAAGACCGGGCTGGTGATGTGGGAGTGGCATGCGCTCGGCCACATCCCGCTCTCCGAATCGAACAACGCGGTGCCCGCCTCGCTGTACCCGTGGGATTACATCCACATCAACTCGATCAGCCCGGGCTCCTCCGGAGACGTGCTGCTGTCGGCCCGCAACAGCTGGACGCTCTACGACGTCGACATCCGCAGCGGTGCGATCCGCTGGCGGCTCGGCGGCTCGCACTCGAGCTTCAAGCTCGGACCGGGCACGCGCACGTACTGGCAGCACGACGCCGAGTGGCAGCCGGGCGGTGAGATCTCGGTGTTCGACAACGGCTCGGACCCGCCGAAGGAGAAGCAGTCGCGCGGGCTGCTGCTCGACCCGAACACCGCGACCCACACGGTGACGCTCGTCAAGCAGTTCACGAACCCGTCGCACACGTTGCTCGCGGAAAGCCAGGGCAACACGCTGAGCCTGCCGGGCGGGGACTGGTTGATGGGCTACGGCGGGCTTCCGAACTTCACCGAGTACGACTCGTCCGGCCACGTGCTGCTCGACGGCTCGCTCGGCAAGAACGTCCAGGACTTCCGCACGTACCTCGCTCCGTGGACGGGCCACCCGCCCGGGGCGCCATCGCTCGCGGCCTCGGCGAACGGCTCGTCGTTGTCGGTCGCCGTGAGCTGGAACGGCGCGACCGAAGTCGCGAGCTGGCGCCTGCTGGCGGGCGCCTCGGCGAGCTCGCTGGCGCCGGTTGCGACCGTCCCGAAGGCGGGTTTCCAGACGACCCTGACCGGGACGGGCGGCCCCTACGTGCAGGTGCAGGCACTCGACCGCGTCCGGCAACGTGATCGGGACCTCGGCGACGGCCAAAGCCTGAGGTGGCCGTCAGCGCCTGCGGCCCGAGGCCTCGCCCCCGGGGGCGTGCCCTTCCTTCGGCGCCGGACCGCCCTGGCCGGCGGCGACGTTCCCGACGACCTGTTCGGCCTTGGCCCGCCGCCGCGCCGTCGCGTTGATCGCGGCTCGGCGCGCGATCGAGAAGTAGTCCGCGAAGCCGCGGCCGTGTGCGGCCTGCAGGCGTTCCGGGAGCGGCTTGCGGAGCTCGTGGACGAACGCCTTCTGCAGCCGCTCGCGCATCGAGGCCTCGAGCGGCGAGTGGTCGGCCGCGTTGTGCAGCTCGAGCCGGCCTTTCTCGTTCCCGTAGTCGTAGAGCTCCGCTTCCTGCCCTTCGCTCAGCGGCTCGATCCCTTCTTCGGGCCAGTGCGAGTAGAGCCCGAACTTCGCTTCGGCCGTCCGCATCGCGACGACGTGCAGCGGCGCGATCGCTGCGTAGGGCTCGCTCGCGAACTCGGTGACCGTCTCGTCGGTCGCGTGCAGGACGTATTCGCGGCCTGCGGCCTGGGGATCGGAGAGGATCGCCGCGAGGTCCGCGCGGCCGGCGATCTGCGAGTAGTGCTCCTCCTTTCGCCATTCGTCCGAGCCGGTCGCGATCGTCAGCAGCAGCCCCGGCACGTCGACGCTCGAAGTCAGCTGGGTGCGCACCTGCTCGGGCGCGCTCGTCAGCTTGCCGCGGTTGTCCTTGACGATCAGCGGCACGTGGATCCCCTCCTCGTACGCGCTGGCACCCTTCCCGCGCAGTCCATGCGAGGCGCCGTACTCGCCGTGGTCGGAGGTGAACAGGATCACCGTGTTCTCGGCGACGTCGCGGTGGCTGTGGAGCGTCTCGATCACCGAGCCGATGTGGAAGTCGACCTGGCGCTGGAGCTTCGCGTAGAGATCGAGGAAGTCGAGCCACACGGGGACCACTTCGGGGCCCGTGAAGGGAACCGGGCCGAACGAGGCGGCGGCCGTGTCCTGCAGCGACCGCTGCAGCAGCGGCTTGTTCCGCTCGACGAGCAACTCGGGCGTCTCGAAGTTCGGCGGCAGCCGGTGCACCGAGCGACGCGCGCCGGCCTCCTGGGGCACCCGGTCGCTCCATAGGTACCACCAGGCGATGTCGTGGGGGTTCACGAAGGAGACGGTCGTGCACCACGGCTCGCGCCCCGCTTCCTGGGAGAACCACTCGCGGAAGCGCGCGGCGATGACCGGGTCCTTTTTCCAGCCCTGGCCGGGGGCGCCGTCGGGCGAGGGGTACAGGCCCCCCGCGAACCCGTAGCGCTCGAGCGCGGCTTCGCCGGTCTCCGGCGTCCAGCGGTTGTCGCCGTGGGTGACGTGCCACTTGCCGAACCACCGCGTGTGGTAGCCGTGCTCGCGGAGCATCGTGCCGTAGGTCGGGAAGCCGGGATCGAGCGTGCTGCCGCCCGTGATCATGCAGCCGGTCTGGTGCGTGTAGAGACCGGTGAGCAGCGCCGAGCGGGACGGGCTGCAGTCGTTGGAGACCGTGTAGTGGCGGCCGAACGAGACGCCGCCTTCGCGCAGGCGGCGCAGGTTGGGCGGCAGCGACACGCCCATCCCGGAGGCCCCGAACCACGCCGGATAGCGGAGCTGGTCGACCATGATCACGAGGATGTTCGGCCGCGTCGGGCCCGGCTTGTGGGCTGTCGGGTCGGGTTGCGCGGCAGGTCCCCGTGGCCCCTTGTCCCCGTCCGCTTCCGAAAGTGCCTTGATGCCGAGCCCGGCGCCGGCGAGAACGCCTCCGGCGACCACGCCCCGCTTCAGGAACGTGCGCCGGTCAACTCTCTTATCCTGCTCGAAGTCCATGCGTCTTGTGCGAGCTCTCATCCTGGGGCCGTTGCTGGCCCTCGGTCTGGGGTTTGCCGGCCTGACCGCCACCGCCGCGGCGCAATCAGCGCCAACGTGCGTCCCCGCGAGCCTCGATAACTCCGCTCTGCAGGCCGGTGGCGTAACAGTATCGCCCCTGCCGGGCAGCAGGGACGCGTCGCCCCGGACGCAGGTCAGCTTCCTCGGCCTGCCGGTCAGCGATCTGACGGTTCGAAGTGTCGTCGGCTCGCGCACGGGCGCCCACCGCGGGCGCCTCGAGGCCTACTCCCAGGGCGACGGGGCGAGCTTCGTCCCGGACAGCCCGTTCGCCGAAGGAGAGCGGGTCACGGTCCGCGCGACCGCCACGGTCGGCGGCTCGGTGCGGCCGGTCCTCGACGTGTTCGCGATCGCCCACCCCGACTCGATCAGCACGACCCCCGAGACGGTCTACGGCGACGTGACCTCCGAGCAGCAGAGCTTCCACTCGCGGCCCGACCTGCACCCGCCGACCGTCGCCGTGACGGCCAACTCGACCGCCGTCGCGCCCGGAGACATGTTCGTCGCACCGTACGGCGGCGCCGCCCAGCCCGGCCCGATGATCCTCGAACCCGACGGCGGACTCGTGTGGTTCAAGCCGCTCCCGCTGTACACCTCGGCGACGAACTTCCGCGTGCAGGAATACGACGGGCAGCCGGTGCTGACGTGGTGGGAGGGACTGATCTCGGTGCACGGGTTCGGGATGGGCGCCGATCAGATCTACGGCAGCGACTACGAACGGATCGCCGAGGTCAAGGCGGGCAACGGACACACCGCCGACCTGCACGACTTCCAGCTCACGAGCGCGGGGACGGCGCTGCTGACCTCCTACTTCCCGGTCCTCTGCAACCTCTCCTCGGCCGGCGGCTCGTCGTACTCGGCGGTGACCGACGGGCTGTTCCAGATCGTCGACGTCCGCACCGGCCTCGTCGAGTACGAATGGACCAGCCTCGATCACGTCGGGCTCGGCGAGTCCTACGAACGGATCACCCACACCACGGGCACCGAATACCCGTGGGACTTCTTCCACATCAACTCGATCAACGTCAACCGCGACGGCAGCCTGATGATCTCCGCGCGCAACACCTGGACCGTCTACGACCTCGACCCCGCGAGCGGAAAGATCCGATGGCGGCTCGGCGGGCGCGAGTCGAGCTTCACGGGGGCCGGGAGCACGCGCACGGCCTGGCAGCACGATCCCCGCGAACTGGCCGACGGCGCGATCTCGATCTTCGACAACGGGTCCTCGCCGACCGTGCACACACAGTCGCGAGGGGTCGTGCTGACGGTCGAACCCGCGAGCCGGACCGTCAAGCTCGACGAGCAGCTGACCCACTCCCCGGGGCTCGTCGCGGAAAGCCAGGGGAACGTGCAGGCGCTGCCGAACGGCGACTGGTTCATCGGCTGGGGGCAGGAACCGTTCTTCTCGGAGACCTCGGCGCAGGGCGTCCAGCTGTTCGCGGCGCACCTGCCCGTGCACGTCCAGTCCTACCGCGACTTCCGCATGCCGTGGACCGGGCTGCCGCGCCATCAGCCGGCGATGGCGTTCTCCGCCGGCGGCGCGGGCGGGATCGCGGGGACCGTCTACGCGAGCTGGAACGGGGCGACCGGGGTCGCCTCGTGGCGCGTGCTCGCCGGCGCCTCCGCATCCTCGCTGCGGGCGATCCTGACGGCGCCCCGCAGCGGCTTCGAGACGGCGATCGCGGTGCCCGGCGGGACATCGGGGCCGTACCTCGCGGTGCAGGCGCTCAACGCGGCGGGCGCCGTGCTCGGCTCGTCGGCGAGCGCCTCCGAGAGCGCGCTCGGCTGACCGCGCCGGATCAGGCGAGGCTCAGGACGTGGACGGGCACGAGCCCGTCGCGGCCGCGGACCTCGAGCTCGCGCCGCTCGCTTCCGGACAGCAGCTCATCCAGCCCGTCGAGCAGGTCGGAGGCGACGACGAGCTGGCCCTCGCCCGCGTTCGCCTGCAGCCGCGCGGCGACGTTGACCGCGTCGCCGAGCGCGGTGAAGTCGACGACCTCGGTCCCGACGTTGCCGACGAACGCGGACCCGGCGTTGAGCCCGACCCCGAGCGGGATCCAGGGCCCCTCGGCGGTTCCGTAGCCGACGGCGTCCAGCAGGTCGGTGGCGGCGGCCAGCGCGCACGCGCGATAGTCCGGGCCGGCGATGCCGCGGACGAACAGCGCCATCGCCTCGTCGCCGATCAGCTTGTCGACGAGCCCGTCGTGGCGCAGGATCACGTCGGTCGCGGTCGCGTAGAAGCGGTTCAGCTGCGCTGCGAACGCGGTTGCGCCCCGGGACTCGGCGAGGCTCGTCGACCCCCGCACGTCGGCGAACAGGACCGCGACGTCGACCTCCGCTCCGCCCGGAGGCATCTGATCGCAACAGCGGGCGCAGACGTTCGGGTTCTTGCGGGAGCGGCCCCACCCGACATGCCTGAGCACTCCGCCGCCGATCCCGCCGAAGGGGTTCGAGCAGACCTTGCAGCGGGGCGCGGATGGCAGGTGCCGCCAGAGGCGCCGGGCGCGGTTCATGCTCCCGTGCCCCTCGGTCAGGATCCGCTGCCACTCGACGCTGTCGGACGGCATCGACCGATTGTCCCACCGCGGCCCCCCGGCCGAGGATCAGCTCGGCAGCTTCGCCTGCGAGGCGCGGGCACGCGAGCCGAGGTCGGCGAGGCTCAGCTGGTGCGCGGGCGGGTCGGGAACGGCGGTCGTCGAGCTGACCCGGAGGTCCGGCCCGACGCGGAGCAGCTCGCCGGGCGAGAGCATCCGCCATCCCGGATCGTCGTCCATCGGCTCGGTCGCGATCGTCACGGTCCCCGTCTCCCCGCCGGCGCTGACGCGGGTGCCGAGGCTGCTGTCGTGCTCGACCCCCTCACCCGGCGGGCGCTCGAGCAGGTGCAGCTCGTGCGCGTCGGGATAGCGAAGCGCCCAGAGCTCGTCCGCGGTCGTGAGCACGAAGTTGATCGAGAGCAGCGGGAGGTTCGCGGCGACCCAGCGGCACGCCGTCGCGATCCCGGCGCCGACGTCGCCGCCGGCGCGCCGCGATCTCGTGGGTGATCAGCGCGAACAGCCGCTCGGAGTCGGTCTCGCCTCCGACGAGCTGCATCGAGGTGCCGGCGCGGCGCTCCAGCGCGGGCAGGTCCTCGACGACCCCGTTGTGGGCGAACAGGCGCCCGGCCTGCTCGAACGGATGGGTGTTCTGCAGGGTCAGATCGCCGGTCGAGGCGAAGCGGACGTGGCCGACGAAGGTGCTGGAGCGGACCTCCCGCGCGCGGCGCGCGAACTCGCGGTCCTCGTAGGCCGCAGTCGGCTGCTTGTCGACCTGCGGCAGGCCGTGCTCGTCGAACCAGCCGAGGCCGGTGCCGTCCGGCTCGCGGTGGCTCTGCTGAAGCAGGCTGTCAGGGGCGTCGAGCAGCCAGAACGTGGCGCTCGCGCGCCGGGCTCCGGCGGACAGGCCGAACAGGCGGCACATCGGAGATCAGAAGCCGCGGATTCGACCGCTCATATTCGATGAGTATGACCGCTGCCGCGAGGCCAGCGGAAGGGGAGGGATTCGAACCCTCGAGACGAGTCACCCCGCCTAACGGTTTTCAAGACCGTCGCATTCAACCGCTCTGCCACCCTTCCGAGCCCGAGAGCGTAGGGCAGCCGACGCCTCGCGCGGCCGCGCGCGTCGTGTTCAGCAGCCTTCGCGGAGCTCCGTGCTCGGCGAGCGCGCCCGTGCGCTCGCCGTCCGCCGGCTTTCGCGGGGCTCCACGGCCTCAAGCGCAGTCTCGCCCCTCCGTCTCCTTCTCAGCTGCCTCCCAGGCTGCGGCGAGGTGCCGCTCAGCCCGCGCCCCGAGCATTGCCGCATGTCAACAGCTGAACTCATCCACAGGCCGCTCTCGCGGCGCACGGGCGCCCGCAGCTCGGCGCCCGCCACACCCGCCGTACGCACCGCCGAGCATCGCTGGGCTCGCCCGGCGCTGTTCGCCCTGCTCGCGCTCACCGCCTTCGCCTACATCTGGGACCTGAGCGCGTCGGGCTATGCCAACTCGTTCTACGCCGCTGCCGTGCAGGCAGGTACCAAGAGCTGGAAGGCCTTCTTCTTCGGCTCGATCGACTCCTCCAACTTCATCACGGTCGACAAGCCCCCCGCCTCGCTGTGGGTGATGGCGCTGTCGGGCCGCATCTTCGGGTTCAGCAGCTGGAGCATGCTGGTCCCGCAGGCGCTCGAGGGCGTCGCCGCGGTGGCGCTGCTGCACGCGACCGTCAGGCGCTGGCTCGGCGCGGGCGCCGGCCTGATCGCAGGCGCGGTGTTCGCGCTGACGCCCGTCGCGGCGCTGATGTTCCGCTTCAACAACCCGGACGCGCTGCTCGTGCTGCTGCTCGTCGCCGGCGCCTACTGCCTCGTGCGCTCATTGGAGGCCGGCTCGACGCGCTGGCTGCTCGCCTGCGGGTCGATGATCGGCTTCGCCTTCCTCGCGAAGATGGGCCAGGCGCTGATCGTCGTGCCCGCGTTCGCAGGCGCTTACCTGCTCGCCGCGCCCACGTCGCTGCGGCGCCGGCTCGGCCAGCTCGCCGCGGGCGGCGTCGCGCTCGTCCTCAGCGCGGGCTGGTGGGTGGCGATCGTCGCCCTCTGGCCGGCCTCCTCGCGCCCCTACATCGACGGTTCGCCGGACAACAGCATCATCAACCTGATCACCGGCTACAACGGTCTCGGCCGCCTGACCGGCAGCGGTGGCGGCGCGGGCGGCGGCGGCGCGAACTTCAGCGGCGCGGCCGGCCCCTTGCGGCTGTTCAACTCGCTGATGGGCGGCCAGGCGTCGTGGCTGCTCCCGGCCGCGCTGATCGCGCTGCTCGCCGGGCTCTGGTCACGGCGCCGCGCGGGCCGGACCGACCGCGTCCGCGCGGCGCTCGTGCTGTGGGGAGGGTGGCTGCTCGTGACAGCGGCCGTGTTCAGCTTCAGCAAGGGCGTGATCCACACCTATTACACGGTCGCGCTGGCGCCGGCGATCGCCGCGCTCGTCGCGATCGGCGCCGCGCTCGCTTGGCGGCACCGCGAGTCGACCGCGGTCCGCGTGCTCGCCGCGCTCGCCGTCGCCGTGACCGCGGTCTGGGCGCACGCGCTGCTCGCACGCACCCCCTCGTGGGAGCCCTGGCTGCGCTCGGCGATCCTGGCCCTCGGGCTGGTCGCGGCGGCCGGCCTGCTGCTCGCCCCGCGTCTCGGGCGCCGGCTGACGGCCGCCGTGCTCGTGCTCGCCGCGGTCGCCGCGATCGGCGGCCCGGCCGCCTACGCGATCGACACGGTCACGACGGGCCACACCGGCTCGGTCGTCTCCGCCGGCCCGGCCACGGCCGGGGGGATGGGCGGCGGTTTCGGCGGCGTCCGCGGCGGCTCGCCGCCGTCCGGCGCCGGTGGGGCGCTCCGGCTCCCGCGGGGGCGGTCTCCCCGGCGCCGGCGCAGGGTCGGGCGGCGGCGGCGCGCCCGCACTGTTCGGCAACGGCTCGTCCTCCGCCCGCGCGGGGTCCGCCGGTTCGTCGTCCCCCGGCGCGGTCCGCACAGGTGGCGCCGGCTTCACCGGCGGCGGCCCGGGCGGCGGCGAGACGAGCACCAGCGCCGCCCTGACGAAGGCCCTCGAGACCGACGCCGGCCGCTACCGCTGGGTCGCCGCGACGAGCGGCTCGCAGAGCGCAGCGACGCTCGAGCTCTCGAGCGGCGAGCCGGTGATGGCGATCGGCGGGTTCAGCGGCGAGGGCGGCAACCTGACGCTCGCGCAGTTCGAGGCGTACGTGAAGAAGGGCGAGATCCACTACTGGATCGGCGGCGCGGGCATGGGCGGCGGCCCGGGCCGCTCCGGCTCGACCTCGCAGATCGAGGAATGGGTCACCCAGCACTACAAGTCGGTCACGATCGGCGGCCAAACGGTCTACGACCTGACCATTTCGGCCTGATTCGGCGGCTCCGAGGTTCGTCCAGGCCGGCTGCGACGCTCATGCTCGCGTCGCGGCCGGCCGATTCGGTCGCATGGCCTCGGCTGCAACGGCCACGTCCACTTCCGTCGCTGCGGAGCCCCGTTGGACGATCCGGCGGATCCTCTCCGAGTGCGCGGTCACGTCTGCCTACCAGCCGTTGGTCGACCTCTACAGCGGCGCGACGATCGGGTTCGAGGCGCTCGCGCGAGGCCCGCGCGGCAGCGGCCTGACCCGCCCTGACCGGATGTTCGCCGCGGCCGCGCACGCCGGCTGCGAGCGGGAGATCGAGTTCGAGTGCCAGCGCGCGGCGCTGCAGGGCGCGACCGACGCCGGGCTCGGGCCCGACCAGGCGCTGTTCCTCAACGTGGAGCCCCGCTTCCTGGCGGAGCAGCGTCCGGAGGATCTTTGCCTGCTCGAAGCGGCCGCGCTCGAGCGGTTCCCGATCTTCGTCGAGTTCACCGAGCGCTCACTCGCAGACAGTCCCGCGGAGCTGCTCGCCGAGGCGGCGAGGATGCGTGCCCGGGGCGCCGGCATCGCGCTCGACGACGTCGGCGCGGACGCGCGCTCGCTCGCGCTGATGCCGATCCTCGCCCCCGACGTGATCAAGCTCGACCTGCGGCTCGTGCAGGAGCAGCCGACCAGGCAGATCGCGGCGATCGTGCATGCCGTCAACGCCGAGGCGGAGCGGACCGGCGCGTGCGTGCTCGCCGAGGGCATCGAGACCGAGGAGCACCGTCAGACCGCGCTTGCGTTCGGGGCGACCTACGGCCAGGGCTACCTGTTCGGGCGGCCGGGGCCGCTGCGTCCGCGTCCGGCCGCGGCGGCCGGAGCGCCTGCTCGCCGTCTCCTCGCCGGGCCCGCCGTGGACGGGCGCACCCCGTTCGAGCTCCTCGCAGAGCGCCACGCGCCGCGCCGCGGCACGAAGCGGCTGCTGCTCGCGCTGAGCCGCCAGATCGAGGCGCAGGCGACGAGCCTGGGTCGCTCCGCGCTCGTGCTGAGCACCTTCCAGGACGCGGGCTACTTCACGCCTACGACCGCCGGGCGCTACCGCGAGCTCGCCGCCGGAGCCGCGCTCGTCGGAGCGCTGGGCGTCGGGTTGCCCGACCGCCCGGTCGCCGGGGTGAGGGGAGGCACGCTCGCGGCCGACGATCCGGTGCAGGGAGAGTGGGATGTGGCGGTGATCGCGCCGCACTTCGCTGCGGCGTTCGCCGCGCGCGACCTCGGGGACGGCGGTCTCGACATGGAGCGGCGCTTCGACTTCGCGATCACCTACGAGCGCTCGCTCGCCGTCGCGGTCGCCGCCGGCCTGATGTCGCGGCTCGCGCCGCTGCCCTCGATCCCCTGAGAGCCGGAGCGCGGCAGCCTCTACACTTCGCCCGAGCACCTCCGGGAGAGGTGGCCGAGTGGCTGAAGGCACTCGCCTGCTAAGCGAGTATGGGGATCAAACTCCATCGCGGGTTCGAATCCCGCCCTCTCCGTAGTCCTTGACCGAAGCCCGGATCGCGGCCCGGAACGCGGGTCGGGGTCGCTACGCCACCTCTGCCCCGCCGGCTGATCGAGCAGGCCGCCCCAGGTCCTGGAAGCCGAGCCCCGGGCACTCGGGGCTCGGCCGGTCCGGTCGTCCGCGATCGGCCGGCGCGCACGCCCGGACGTTTGCGACACACCCAATTGTGGGTATACCCGATCGTCTAAGTGATAATCCGCTGAAGGGGGCTCCCGTGACCAGTAGCTTCACCCGCCGGTCGTTCATCAAGCGCGCCGCCGTCGCCGGCGGCGGGCTCGTCGCGTCGCAGTCGCTCGCGCCGTTCGCCGCCGCCGCGCGCTCGCAGCGCCGCCCGAACATCCTCGTCGTGATCGTCGACCAGCTGCGGGTGCCGATGTGGTTCCCCGCGCAGGCCCAGCTCGACACGCTGCTCCCGAACCTCGGCGGGCCTGCGCCAGCGCTCGACCTCGTTCGAGGGCCACTACACCGCGGCCAACATGTGCGTCGCGGCGCGCGGGACGATGCTGACCGGTCTCTACGCCCACCAGACCGGCTGCATGCTGACGAAGGCCGTCGCCGAAAGCAGCACGCTCAGCCACCAGTTCCCGACCTGGGGGACGATGCTCCGCGAACAGGGGTACGAGACCACCTGGTACGGGAAGTGGCATCTCGGCCCCAAGCCCGACAAGACCGAAGGCGGCCTGGAGGAATACGGCTTCGACGGCGGCACCTACCCCTCGCCCAACGGCGAACCCGAGCAGGGCAAAGAAAAGGACCCGAAGATCGTCGAACAGTTCCTCGCGTGGCTGGAAGGAGCCGGCAGCGGCCCGTGGTGCACGACCGTCTCGCTCGTCAACCCCCACGACATCAACTGGTGGCCGCGCTTCACGACGACCGACGAAGTGCTCGAACCACAGGACTACCGGTTCACGACGCCGCCGCCGAACGTCGAGACGGCGGCCGAGCTGAAAGCGAACAAGCCGCGGCTGCAGACCGCGCTGGAGCAGACGATCGCGGCCGTCTGCGGACCTGTGCCGAACGAAGGCGGGGGGCTCGAAGAATCGAGCTGGGAGCAGATGCTGACCATGTACCTGATCTACCAGCAGGAGGTCGACAAGCAGATCGGGCGCGTGCTCGACGCGCTCCAGGCCCGGTCGGACCTCCTCGACGACACGATCGTGATCTTCACCGCCGATCACGGCGAGTACTCGGGCTCCCACGGCCTGCGCGCGAAGGGCGGCGCCGCCTACGAGGAGGCGCTCAACGTCCCGCTCTACATCTACGACCCCCGCGGCAAGCTCTCGAACGGCCCGAGCACCCGCTCGCAGCTGACCTCGACCGTCGACCTCGCACCACTGCTGCTGACGATCGCGCACGGCTCGCGCAGCTGGCGGACGAACCCGACCTACTCGCAGATCGCATCGCGTCACGACATCGCCGCGATCGCGGCCAACCCGAGCGCGAAGGGCCGCAAGTGGATCGCACACACGACCGACGAGACGACGATCGAGGAGCTGTCCTACACCTACAGCTTCGCCGACGAAGCGCCACATCACGTCGTCGCGGTCCGCACGCCCGACGCGAAGTACGCGGTCTACTCGCCGTGGAAGAAGGACACGAACGAGGTCGAGACGGGCGAAGGCGAACAGGACTTCGAGCTCTACGACTACACGACCGCCACGGGACAGAAGGAGCTCGGCAACATCGCCGGCTCGCCGTCGAAGCTGCGGACGAAGATGGCGAAGCTGCATGCGCAGGTGATCGCCGACGAGGTGCGCGCCCCGCTGCCGAGCCGGCTCGCGGCCGCGCAGCAGGAAGGCTACGAAAACTTCTACGCGCGCAGCGACGAACTGGGGGTGTGAGGCCGGCGCTCGCGCGGCCGCCGCGCCGCGGCGGCCATCAGTCCTCGGCCGGCGGCTCCCACAGGTTCACGGCGCCGTCGACGGCGTGACGGTCGATCTCGGCAAGCTCGTCCGATGTGAAGTCGGTCCGCTCCAGCGCGGCGACGTTCTGCTCGAGCTGGGTCACCGAGCTCGCGCCGAGCAGCGCCGAGGTGACCCGCGGGTCGCGCAGCGTCCAGGCGATCGCCATCTGCGCGAGCGACTGCCCGCGCTCCGCGGCGAGCGCGCCGAGTGCGCGGACGCGCTCGAGGTTCTCCTCGCTGAGCAGCTCCTCGGAGAAGTAGTTGCCGGCGCGCACCCTGGAGTCCTCGGGGATCCCGTCGAGGTAACGGTCGGTGAGCAGGCCCTGCGCGAGCGGCGAGAACACGATCGAGCCGACGCCCTCGTCCTCGAGCGTGTCGAGCAGGCCGTTCTCGATCCAGCGGTTGAGCAGCGAGTAGGACGGCTGGTGGATCAGCAGCGGCGTGCCGAGCTCGCGCAGGATCGAGGCGGCCTCGCGCGTGCGTCGCGGGCCGTAGGAGGAGATGCCGACGTAGCGGGTGAGCCCGCGGCGCCGCGCCTCGTCGAGCGCGCCCATCGTCTCCTCGAGCGGCGTCTCGGGATCGAGCCGGTGCGAGTAGAAGATGTCGACGTGGTCGAGGCGCATCCGGCGCAGGCTCTGCTCGAGGCTGCCGAGCAGGTACTTGCGCGAGCCCCACTCGCCGTAGGGGCCGGGCCACATGTCGTAGCCCGCCTTCGTGGAGATCACGAGCTCGTCGCGCAGCGGCCGGAAGTCCTCGTCGAAGATCCGCCCGAAGTTCGTCTCGGCGCTGCCGTACGGCGGTCCGTAGTTGTTGGCGAGGTCGAAGTGGGTGATCCCCAGGTCGAAGGCGCGGCGCAGGATCGCACGGCTCCGCTCGAGCGGGCGGTCGTCGCCGAAGTTCTGCCAGAGCCCGAGCGAGATCGCCGGCAGCTTCAGGCCGCTGCGCCCGCAGCGGCGGTAGACCATCCGCTCGTAGCGGGCCTCTGCGGGGACGTAGCGGGTCGGTCCGAGTGCCGCGTTGTAGGGCATCGCGCCGAGTATCGCAGCGCGTGGCGCAGCCCGCCGCTCAGCGGCGCGAGACGTCTTCGAGGTAGTTCTGCACCCAGCTCTCGGAGAGCTCGTCGGACTGCCTGCTGGGGCTCCGCTCGGGCGGCGACCATCCCTCGGGCGGCTCGACGCCGACCGCAGCGAGCACCCGCTCGACCGAGCCTTTCAGGTCGCCGACGACGTCCTCGTAGACGATCGACAGCGGCCTGCGGCCGATCCTGAAGAAGAACCCCCGCCACGCATCCTCGTGCCGCCGCAGCTCTCCGAGCAGGTGGTCGATCGCGTCGAACGAGTACACCGAGCGCTGCTCCGGCGCGGGCTCGTCACCGGGCGCCCCCGCCTCCTTGCGCCACACCCAGGTCTGCAGCGCGCGCCACAGCGAGACCGCCTGCCGCACCTTGTCGTTGCGCGAGATGAACACGTAGCTGAGGTCCGGGAAGGCCGTGTTGAGCAGCGAGCCGTCGCCCATCCCGCCGAGCCGCGGTATCCCCCGCGCGAGCTCGAGGAAGTCGTCGAAGTAGGCCCACATCATCTTCGCCCCGAACACCCCGTTCGGGGTCGTGCCCTCGCGCAGCGCCCAGTCGAGGTGGCGCCGGTAGTCCTCGCGCTCCCAGGTCGGGCTCCGTTCGTCCGCGTGGCCGATGTTCGCGTCGGACGGGAGCAGCCGGATCACTTCCGGGCTGCGCAACCCCCAGAAGTACTCCCGCGGGCGGCGTGGGAGGCCGGTCTCCTTGAGCGCCTCGAAGTACTCGCGCGGCCGCCCGGCGACGCCGGTCGCGAGCAGGGTCTCGCACAGCAGCGTGCTGCCGCTGCGCGGCGTCGCGCACACGAGGTAGGAGCGCCGCGGTACGACACCCGCCTCGGCATCGGCCGGTGCGTCGCTCACGCGATCACCGTCACCGGTTCGGTCGAGGAGATCTGATCGGGGTCGTTGACTTCGGCTCCAGGGGGCGGCTCGGGGTCGCCGTGCAGCAGCGGGTCGTCGGTCGCCACCATCCACTCGTCGAGACGCGCGCTGAGGCCGGCGAGCACATCCGCGTAGGCGGGATCGGCGGCGAGGTCGTTCGCCTCGTTGGGGTCGAACAGCAGGTCGTAGAGCTGCACGAACGGGACTTTCCGCTGGGCCCATCCGTTGCGGATCAGCAGGTCCTTGCTCGGCGAGTCGTCGCAGTTCGCGAGAACCGGCGTCTCGCGGTCGCCGAACCGGCGGATGTGCTTCCAGCGCTCGGTCCGGATCGCGCGCTGGGGCTCGTAGGCGGCGTGCCACGTCATCTCGGCGAACAGCTCGTCGCGCAGCGCCCCGACTTCGCCGCGCATCAGCGGCAGCAGCGAGAAGCCCTGCACGAAGTCCGGCTGGTCGACGCCCGCCAGGTCGCACAGCGTCGGGTAGATGTCGAGGTGCGAGACGAGCTCGTCGATCACGCGGCCGCCGGTGAAGCCGCCCGGCCCGCGCATGATCAGCATCACGCCGAGGCCGCGGTCGTACAGCGTCGCCTTCGCTCCCGGGAACGCGAGCCCGTGGTCGGTCGTGAGGAAGATCAGCGTGTTCTCGGTCAGGCCCTGGGCGTCGAGCGCCTCGAGCACCGATCCGACCCCCTGGTCCAGTGAGCGGGCGCTCGCACGGTAGGAGGCGACGTCGCGGCGCGTCTCGGGCGCGTCGGGGAGGTTCGCGGGGGGCAGCGAGTAGAGCACGTCGCGCAGCGACGGCGGGTCGAGCCAGTCCCGGTGCGTCTCGAAGAAGCCGACGGACAGGAAGAACGGCTCCGGGAGCGGCTTGGTGAGCGTCTCGCGCGCGACCGGCGCGACGTTCTCGACGTGCGTCGTGTCGATCTTCACGACCTCGTCGAAGCCGATGATCTCGGGCCGCTTGGCGATGTGCTGCTCGCCGATCAGCGCGGAGTAGTAACCCGCCTCCCGCAGCGTGTGGACGATGTGGTGGTGGTAGTCGTTGAGCGACCAGCCGCGGTGCGCGAGTCCGAGCATGCCGTTGTTGTGCCCGTACTGGCCGGTCAGCAAGCAGGCGCGCGAGGTCGAGCAGGTCGGCGTCGCGCAGAACGCCCGGCGGAACAGCACCCCCTGGTCCGCGAGGTGCTGGATGTTCGGCGTCGGCACCGGGTGCCCGTACGGCTGCACGTAGCGCCCGGTGTCGTGGGAGTGCAGGTAGAGGATGTTGGGCGGCCGGTCCGGCATGCTGCGCCTCGGGGTCAGTTCACGGACCCGAGACGAACGTCGAGCTCGGTGCGGTCGACCTGAATCAGTGCCATCGCTGCTCCTTCTCTCGGCGGGTGCCTGCGTGCCGGGGCCCCGACCCCGGGAAAGATTACAGAAGAAGTGAGGAATACCCGCGCGGGCGACGTCCCCGCACGCGGAGCGTAGCCTTCCGACGATGAGGGGCGCCAGCTCGTCCGTCGCCGCCGGCGCACGCCGCTGGCGTCACGACTTCCACGCCGCGGTCTGCGACCACGTCGAGCCATGGGAGCACGGCACGGTCGTGCGCGCCGGGCGCTATCCGACCTATTACGACCTCAACGTCGTGCGCGCCGAGCAGGACCCGCAGATGGGCGTCGAGGAGCTGATCGCGCTCGCCGAGCACGAGCTCGCCGGCCTCGGGCACCTGCGCCTCGACTTCGAGGACGTCGCCTCGGGAGACGCGCGCCGCGCCGAGCTCCACGCACGGGGGTTCGAGACGAGCCGCCTGGTGACGATGCATCGCGAGCGTCCGCTTCCCCCCGGCGGGCCGGCGATCGGGGTCGAGCGCGTCCCCTACGAGGAGGCGGACGAGCTGCGGCTCGCCTGGCACCTCGAGGATCACGACGGCAAGGAGTACGAGCGCTACCGGATCGCGGTCCGCGAGATCGCCGAGGCGCGCGAGGTCGAGGTCCTCGCCGCACGCGAGGACGGGCGTGCGATCGGGTTCGCGCAGCTCGAGCGCGCGGGCGGCGCCGCGGAGATCACGCAGGTCTACGTCGATCCCCCCCACCGCGGGACCGGGTGCGGAACGGCGCTGACCCGCGCCGCGATCGAAGCCGCGGGCGAGGTCGGCGACCTCTGGATCGTCGCCGACGACGAGGACCGTCCGAAGGACCTCTACGCCCGGTTGGGGTTCGATCCCGCCTGGTGCCGGCTGGAGGCGCTGTTGCTGCGATGAACGATCTGGACGGGCCACCGCGCCGGCTGCTGCTCAAGCGCACCGCGATGGTCGCAGCGACCGCCTTCCTCTCGATCAACCTGTGGACGGGAGCGCCGCTCGCGGCGCTGTGGATCGGCTCGCAGGTGGTCCGCGGCTCCGTGCTCAGCATGGCGGCAGTCGGCGTGGTCGTGCTCGTGCTGGCGATCGAGGTGTTCGCGATGGTGCTCGCGCTCGCCTGGCTGAGCAACGAATACGACCGGCTGAGCGGGCGCGAGCCGGGGGAACGGAGGCTCGCCTGGCTGCGCGGCGTGAGCGGCGACGAAGGCATCGAGCAGCCGGGCTACGGCGCCGGCATCACCCCGCTCGAGCGCGTCGTGATGGTCAGCGTCTACCTCGCGGTGATCGCCTTCCTCTTGTGGTTCTTCCTGCTGGCCGGCGCACCGACGCCGTCTCTCTGACACCGTCAGCCGGGCGGCTGTCTGCTCGCCCGTGTGCCGGCGCCCGCGTCGCTCCCGGCCATCTCCTCGATTCTCGGCGCCAGAGGTCGCGCCGCGGCCTGGGGGCGGCCGCGATCCTTCGCGTCTGTCCCCAGGCGATCAGAGCTTCACGATCACCTTGCCGGTGTTGCCGCCGCTGAACAGCAGGTTGAGCGCGTCCGGCGCCTGCTCGAGGCCCTCGACGATGTGCACGCTCGACTTGATCCGGCCCTCGGCGAGCCAACCCGCGACCTCGGCCTGCGCCGCCGGGAAGCGGTCGAAGTAGTCGAGGATGATGAACCCCTCCATCCGCCCCCGCCTGATCAGCAGGTTGATGTAGTTGCTCGGGCCCGGCGGCGGTCCGTCGCTGTTGTACGAGGAGATCGCGCCGCACAGCACGACCCGCCCCTTCATCGCCAGGTGCCCGAGGCAGTCGTTGAGGATCGACCCGCCGACGTTGTCGAAGTAGAGGTCGATCCCCTCCGGGCACGTCTCGCGCAGGCGCGCCGCGACGTTCTCGCCCTTGTAGTCGATCGCCGCGTCGAAGCCGAGCTCGTCGACGATGTACGCGCACTTCTCCGGGCCGCCGGCGATCCCGACGACGCGCTTGGCGCCCTTCAGCTTCGCGATCTGCCCGGCGCTCGAGCCGGTCGCCCCGGCGGCTCCGGAGACGACGACCACGTCGCCCTCGGCGACGCGGCCGACGTCGGTGATCCCGAAGTACGCGGTCATGCCGGTCACGCCGAGGATCCCGAGCGCGATCGCCGGATCGATCCCCGGGGGCAGCGACTGCATCGAGCGCTCCGCGGCGTCGGCGAGGACGTACTCCTGCCAGCCGGTCACGCCGAACAGGAGCTGCCCGGGCTCGTACTGCGGGCAGCGGCTCTCGAGGACCTCGCCGACGCCCCCGCTGCGGATCACCTCGTCGATCCCGATCGGCGGCAGGTAGCCGGGGGCGTCGTCCATCCAGGTGCGGATCGTCGGGTCGATCGAGAGATAGCGGACCCTGACGAGCGCCTCGCCCTCGGCCGGCTCGGGCAGCTGCTCGCTGTCGAGCCGCACGGTGCTCTCGTCGACCATGCCGGAAGGGCGCTGGGCCAGTACCAGCCGCCGGTTCTCCGTGCTCACGTTCTCGTCCCCTCTCGCTCGGACCCGCTGGGCCTCGGCTTCGTTTGCGGGGGGATCCTATGCCGCGGGAGCGCCGCCCGGGCGCGAGAGCCGCTCGAGCGCGAGCACGAACGACGCGTGGCTCTCGCCGGTCGCCTGGGTGAGGCCGATCTCGCAGGTCCGGTTGCTCGAGATCCGGGTCTCGGCGGGCGCCGGCTGCCGCTCGGCCGCGTCGGCGTGCGCGGCCGCGGCGGGCAGCTCCGGGTGCAGCAGGCCGCGGTCACCGGCCGTGCCGCAGCAGCCCGGCGACTCGGGCATCTCGACGCGCTCGGCGAGCGCGCGCTGCGAGCTCCGCGAGGGCCGGGGCGAGCCCCATGTGCGAGACCGCGCAGGAGACGTGCACGGCGGCCGAGTCGAGCCGGCCGCGCACGCGCAGCGAGCCGAGCAGCTCCTGGGCCCAGGCGACGGAGTCGACGATGCGGACCGCCGCGAACGCCTCGCGCTGCGTCTCCTCGAGGGCGTCGGGCACGTCGGCGAGCAGCCCGAGCGTGCACGAGCTCGCGTCGACGATCACCGGCAGCCGCCCTCCCTCGCTCCAGTCGAGCAGCGCCGAGGCCACCCGGCGCGCCATCTCGCGGTGCCCGTCGAGCAGGCCCTTCGAGCTCCACGGCGTCCCGCAGCAAAGCGACGAGACGCCGGGCGGGATCCACAGCGGGCGGCCGGCGCGCGCCGAGACCGCCAGCAGCGCCTCGGGCAGCGACGGGCGGGCGGGGACGTCCCGCGGGTTCCCGAAGATGCGGTTCACGCAGGCGGGGAAGTAGACGCCCGCGGCGTCCTCGCGCGCGGTCCACGGCAACGGCGGCGCCGGGTCGGGCATCGCCCAGCCGCCCCACGCCGGGATCAGCTCGGCGCCGGCGGCGGCGCGGGCGACGCCGGTCAGCGCCTCGGTCGGCGCGTCGCCGAGCGAGCGGCCCACGCGCAAACCGGCGCGGGCGCCCTTCTGGACCGTGCCCCAGCGGCGCGCCGCGGCGAGCCCGGCGCGCTCGGCGCCGGAGGAGTGGGCGCGCGCCCGCAGGTCCTTGACGAGCTTGCCGGTGTCGATGCCGACGGGACAGTGCAGGCTGCAGACGCCGTCGGCCGCGCAGGTCTCGACGCCGTCGTACTCGTACTGCTCGAGCAGCGCCGCCAGCAGCGGCGAGTCCTCCGGCTGGCGCGCCATCTCGCGCCTCAGCACGATCCGCTGCCGCGGCGTCGTCGTCAGCTCGCGGCTCGGGCAGGCCGGCTCGCAGAAGCCGCACTCGATGCACTGGTTGGCGACCGCCTCGATCTGCGGCGCCGACTTGAGATCGCGCAGGTGCGCGCCGGGGTCCCGGCTGAGCACGATCCCGGGCCCGAGGATCCCGTCGGGATCGGCGAGGCGCTTGATCCGCCACATCATCTCCGTCGCCTTCGCGCCCCACTCGCGTTCGACGTAGGGGGCCATGTTGATCCCTGTGCCGTGCTCGGCCTTCAGCGAGCCGTCGTAGCGGTCGACGATCAGCTCGACGAGCTCGCCCATGAAGGCCTCGTAGCGATCCATGTCGGCGGGCTCGCCGAAGTTCGGGGTCAGCAGGAAGTGGAGGTTCCCGGCCGAGGCGTGGCCCGCGACGCCCGGCAGGAAGCCGTGCGCGATCAGCAGCGCCTGCAGGTCCCGAGCCGCCTCGGCGATCCGCTCGGGCGGGACGCAGACGTCCTCGATGATCAGGCTCACGCCCGGGCCGCGCATCGCCGCGAGCAGGCCCTGCATGCCCTCGCGGACGTGCCACAGCATCGCGACCTCCCCGCGCTCGCGCGTGAAGGCCGGCTCCTCGATCGGCGAGCCGGCGCGGAGGATCTCGAGCGCCGCGCTGCTCGGGCCCGTCGAGCTCGGCCTCGGCTTCGGCGCGGAACTCGACGAGCAGCGCGGCCGAGTCGGGGGGCAGCTCCTTCCAGCGCTCGGGCGTGCCGGGCATGTTCCACGCGGCCGCGATCAGCGTCGGCGCGACCATCAGCTCCGTCGCCGATCGCGCCCGCCGCGACGAGCTCGGGCACCGAGGCGACGGCGGCGTCGATCGACTCGAAGAAGCTCAGCGAGAGGCTCGTGTGGCGGCCCAGCGGGACCGTGTCGAAGACCGCCTCGCCGATGAAGCCGAGCGTGCCCTCGCTGCCGATCAGCAGCCGCCGGAAGATCTCCAGCGGCTCGTCCGCGTCGAGGAACGCGCACAGCCGGTATCCCGTCGTGTTCTTGATCTCGAACTTGCGGGCGACGCGAGCCGCCAGCTCGGCGTCTGCGCGCAGCTCGTCGCGGATCTCCGCGAGCCCGCGCGCGAGCTCCGGGGCGGCTGCGGCGAAGCGCTCCTCGGCGCCCGCCGCGGCGGTGTCGATCTCGGTCCCGTCGGCCAGCAGGAAGCGAAGCGAGCGCACGGTCCGGTAGGAGTCGGCGTGCACGCCGCAGCGCATCCCGCCGGAGTTGTTGGCGAGCACCCCGCCGACGCACGCGATCTCGGTGCTGGCGGGATCGGGGCCGAGACGCCGGCCGTGGCGCGCGAGGATGCGGTTGACGTGGCCGAGCACCGCGCCGGGCTGCGTGCGCACGCGGTCGCCGTCGGCTTCGACGTGGACGTCCTTGAAGTGGCGCCGGCAGTCGAGCAGGATGCCGTCCGTCTGCGACTGCCCGTTGAGGCTGGTGCCGCCTGCGCGGAACACGAGCGGCGTGCCGGTCTCGCGCGCGACCCTCATCACCGCGCCGACCTCGGCGAGGTCGCGCGGGATCGCGACGGCGCGCGGGATCAGCCGGTACGGGCTCGCGTCGGAGGCGTAGCGGATCAGGTCGAGTGCGCGGGTCCCGGCTCCGTCCTCGCCGAGCGCGCCCCTCAGCGCCGCGGCGAGCGGCGCGGGGGTCCCTGCGGCGACCCAGTCGGGTGCGGCGTCCGGCGCGGGCCGGGGAACCGGGTGCTCGGCCGGCGGGGGTGGCGCGAGCGTGTTGCCGGCGCGGGAGGGCGCCATCTCACTCCAGCCACATGCCGCTGGCACACGGCACCTGCACGAGGCGCGGCCCGTCCTGGACCGCGATCGCCTCGGTCAGCGCGTCGACCAGCTCGTCGGCGCCCTGCACCTCGCGCGAGGGCACGCCGTAGCCCCGCGCGACCGCGGCGACGTCGAGGCCCGGGAGGTCGAGCCCGGGCAGGCCCTGCTCCTGCTCGAATTCGGCGAACCACTTGAGGATCATGTACTCCTCGTTGCGCAGCACGAGGAACGTCACGGGCAGTTTGTAGGCGACCGCCGTCCACAGCGCGGTGATGCCGTACTGCGCGGAGCCCTCGCCGAGCACGCAGATGACGGGCCGCGAGGGCTCGGCGAGCTGCACGCCGACCGCGGCGGAGATGCCGAAGCCGAGACCGCCGCTCGAGCTGAAGTAGTAGCTGCCGGGCCGCGAGAGCCGCAGCCGGTTGCGCAGCGCCGCGGTGCTCGACGGCGTCTCGACGACCGCGATGCCGTCCTCCGGCCAGGCGACGGCGAGCGCCTGCATCGCCTGCGAGCCGCTCAGCGGGTCGGCCTCGGCGGGGGGGCCGGCCTCCGGACGGGCCGGCGGCTGCTCGCGACCCGAGTCCTCGAGCGTCTCGTTCAGCGCCCGCAGCGCCAGCGCGACGTCTCCGAGCAACGCGTCCCCCATCGGCGCGCGCGCCGCCTCCGACGGGTCGGAGGTGATCTGCACCAGCTGCGTGTCCTCGCCGAGCAGCGGCCCCGGGATGTATGGGTAGTAGGGGAACACCGAGGAGCCGACGACGAGCACGAGGTCGTACTCGGCGAGCTGCATCCCGGCGGGGCCGATCGCCGGTGCGAGCAGGCCCTGGAAGTTCGGGTGGTTCTCCGGGAAGCCGAGCCTCCCACCGCCGGTCGCAGGCGTTGCGAGCACCGCCATCCGCTGGCGCTCGGCGAGCGCGACGGCGTCGTCCCACCCGCCGGCGGCTTCGATGTCGGGGCCGGCGATCAGCACCGGCTTGCGCGCCTCGGCGATGCGTCTCGCCACGTCGGCGATCCGCGCCGGGTCCGGCACCGCGCGGCCGCCGACCGTGCGGGCGAGCGTGTGTCGCAGCGTCTCCTCCTCGGCCTCCTTGGCCCAGTCGTCCATCGGGATCGAGACGAACGCGGGCCCGCGCGGCGGCAGCGAGGCGTGGTGGATGCCGCGGGCGATCGCGGCCGGGACGTCCTGGGCCCGCGGCGGCTCATGGCTCCACTTGACGTAGGGCTGGGGGCCGTACGTCGGTTCGCGGTTGGTGAGGTTCGCCTCCATCGTGATCTGCGCACGGACCTGCTGGCCGGCCGTGATCAGCAGCGGCGACTTGTTGGACTGGGCGTTGTAGATCCCGCCGACCGCGTTGCCGACGCCGGGGGCGGTGTGGAGGTTGACGTGCGTGACGCGTCCCGTCGCCTGCGCGTAGCCGTCGGCCATGCCGACCACGACCAGCTCCTGCAGGCCGAGCACGTAGCGGAAGTCCTCGGGCAGCTCCGCGAGCATCGGCAGCTCGGTCGAGCCGGGGTTGCCGAAGATCGTCGTCATCTCGTGCGCCCGGAACAGCTCGAGCGTCGCCTCGCGGACGGTCGCCATCAGGCGCGTAATCCTTTCAGAAAGGAGGGGGTCGCCCGGCGCCCCGTGCCGGCGTCAGGGCTGCTCGGGCACCGCGACCGCGAAAACGATGTGGCGGCGGCCGAGCGAGAGGTACTCGTGGAGCTCGACCGGCCCGCCCTCGAGCGGTGCCACGGTGACGTCCGTGAGCGTGATGAAGTCGCGCTCGGAGGCGTTCAGCAGGTCCGAGACGCGGCTGCGGTAGCCGTCGCGGGGAAGCGTCAGCGCGCCCTCGATTCGATGGCGCTCGGTCTCGATCCGGACACGTTCCTGGCGGTGGTCGACGCTGTCCTGCGGCTCGCTCACGACCCTGAGTATCTCAGCGCGTGACGAGATAGCCGAGATGCGCGATCGTGCGTCGTCCGGTCGGGCCCTGCGCGACGACGGTGATCCGCGTCCGCAGGCCGTGCCGGCGGCCCAGCTCGCGGCGCAGCTGCCTGAGCCCCGCGGGGCCCAGCCGGAGGCGGATGTGGCCGGTGATCCCCGCCGGCAGACCGCGCGCCGCCGAGACGAGGCGGACGCTCGCGCCGCGGCCGGAGAGCGGCGCAAGGGTCGCCGTGACCAGCACCTTGCATCCCCGCTTGCAGGAGAGCGCGAGCGTTACGGCGCGCCGGGCGAGCACGCCGGTCGAGCGCTGCAGCTTCGCGGTCAGGACCGGCGCGACGTCGAGCGGCGGCGGCCACGCGGCGGGCGGCACGCAGCCCGCGCCGTGCCGGGAGACGGGTTCGAAGCGCTCGACGCGGTTGTTGTCGGTGTCGGCGACGTAGACGTCGCCTTCGCAGCCGACCGCGAGCGCCGCCGGGAACGAGAGCTGGCCCGGACCGGCGCCGCGTTCCCCCCAGCGGAACAGGTAGTGCCCGGACGCCGTGAACGCCTCGACGCGGTTGCCTTCGCCGTCGAGCACGTAGACGGTGCCGGCGCCGTCGACGCCGATCCCGTCGGGACCGCGGAACGCGCCCGGTCCGCTGCCGCGGGAGCCCCATTCGGTGACGAGGCGCCCCGACGGTTCGAGCTCGGCGACCCGGTCGTTGCCGGTGTCGGCGACATAGACGTCCCCGGACGGGGCGACCGCGAGCGCCTGCGGGTCGGCGAAGCCGCCGCCGCCGGAGCCCGGCGCGCCGTTGCCTTCGCCCGCGCCCCAGCGAGCCAGCAGCCGGCCTTCGGGGCCGTACACGAGGACCCGGTTGTGGCCGCTGTCGGCGACGTAGACGTCGTGGCTCGCAGCGGACACGGCGACCGCCGCGCCGCCCGCGAGCGTCGCGCCGCCGAGCGCGCCGGGGCCGCCGATTTCGCTCAGCGGCGTGCCGTCGCCCCAGAAGCGCACGATCCGTTCGTTTCCGGCGACGTCGCCGACGTACACCGACCCGGCCGGGTCGACGCCGATCCCCGTCGGGCGGTTGAGCGCGGGAAGGCGCCCGGGCGCGAGCGTCCACTGCCCGGCGAACGCGTAGCCGCCTGCGGCGAACAGCTCGATCCGCGAGGCGTCGGTGTCGGCGACCAGCAGTCCCCCCGAGGGGTCGAGCGCGAGGCCCTGCGGGGCCGTCAGCTCGCCGGGCCCGCGCGCGTCGATGCCGAGGCTCCGGAGGTAGTCGCCGTTCGGGTCGAACACCTCGATGCGGCCGTTGGCGGTGTCGGCGACGTAGGTGTCGCCGGCCGGGTCGCTGGCGATCCCGCGTGGGAACGCGAGCTGTCCGGGTTTGGGGCCGGAGCCGCCCCACGCCCCGACGAACGCGAGCTGGGGGCTGAGCTTGACGACGCGGTCGTTGATGTCGTCGGCCACGTACACGTCGCCTGCCGCGTCCAGCGCGACCCCGTAGGGGAACCCGAACTCGCCCTGGGCCGGTGCCGTAGCTCCCGGCTGCGGCGACGTATGCGCCTTCGGTGTCGAACAGCTCGACGCGATGGTTGTCGTCGTCGGTGACGACGACCTCGGACCCGTTGGCCGCGACCCCTCGCGGATAGGAGAACTGGCCGGGTTCGGACCCCTTCGTGCCCCATGCCAGCGGTTCGCCGCCTTCGAGGTTGAACCGCTCGATGCGGTCGTTGGAGCTGTCGGCGACGAACACGTAGGAGGCGGTCACGGCGATCCCGCCGCCGGGCGGCTTCGTGGGGTCCTGCGAGGAGCCGAAGTTGAACTGTCCGACTTCGCTGCCGCGCTTGCCCCAGGCGCGGATGAAGCCGCCGGTCGAGGTGAACTTCTCGATCCGGTCGTGGGCGGAGTCGACGACGTAGACGTCGCCGGACGGGTCGGTGGCGATGCCGCCGATCGGACCGAACTGGCCGTGACCGCCTCCGTAGGAGCCCCATTCGGCGACCAGCGCGCCGGCGGGCGTGAACTCCTGCACGGTGTAGCCGAGCTGGTCGGCGACGTAGATGTTCCCCGAGGGCGCGACCGCGACGGCCTCGGGGAAACGGAGCACCCCTTCGGCGCGGTTGCCGATCGCGCTGACGGCGGCGTAGGGACACGGCGCGCCGCCGCTGCCAGGGCAGCCTTCGGCGTGGGCGAGGGCGGGGATCAGCCAGCTCGAGATCTGCACGCAGACGAGGGCGAGGAGGATCAGGCGCAGCCGGAGCATCGGACCATGACAACACGCGGGCGGCGGCGAGGTCGCGGTCGCGGGTTCGACCGCGCACGCAGAAGCCGTGGCCGCGCAGGCCGACACCCGAAGACGGGTCAACGGCCGCCGGGCGTCCAGCGGCGGCCGGGCCTCGCCCTCAGCGGCCTCCGGACCGGCTCATGCCCCCGACCTCCTGCGTGCGGGCGGGGAGCCCGGCGCGGGTGGCGGGAACGATCGCCGCGCGGCCCGAGGCCGCGGGATGGTTCAGCTCTTCGGAGACGATGTAGAGCGGCCGGTGCTTGACCTCGTCGTAGATGCGGCCGACGTACTCGCCGATCACGCCGATCGCGATCAGCTGGATCCCGCCGAGCAGCAGGATCGCGATCGTCAGCGATCCGAAGCCCGGCAGGTAGGAGTCCGCGATCCGCAGGACGATCACGACTGGGATCGCGATGAACGCGAGCCCCGCGGAGAGGATCCCCGCGTAGGTCGCCAGCTGCAGCGGCACGTGCGAGAAGGAGGCGATCGCGTCGAGCGAGAAGCGGAGCATCTTGCGCAGCGTGTACTTCGTCTCGCCCGCCCGCCGCGCGTCGCGCTCGTAGGAGACCGCGGTCTGCCGGAACCCGATCCAGACCGTCATCCCGCGCAGGAAGCGCGACCGCTCGGTCATCGCCAGCAGCGCGTTGAGCGCCTGGCGGTCGAGCAGGCGGAAGTCGCCGGAGTTCGGCTCGAGGTCGACCTGCGCGAGCTTGTCGAACAGCCGGTAGAACCACGACGCGGTCGCGAGCTTGAACGCGGTCTCGCCCTCCCGCGCCTTGCGCACCGCATAGACGACGTCGGCGCCCAGGCTCCACTGCGCGATCATCTCCGGGATCAGCTCCGGCGGGTCCTGCAGGTCGGCGTCGATCATCGCGACGACGTCGCCGATCGCGTGCTCGAGGCCGGCGGTCAGCGCCGCCTGGTGCCCGAAGTTGCGCGACAGGTGGATCACGCGGATGCGGGGGTCGGAGGCCGCGATCCTGTTCAGCTTCTCGGGCGTCCGGTCTTTGCTCCCGTCGTTGACGAGCACGAGCTCGAAGTCGTAGTCCGCGAGCGCCGCCGTGGCGCGCGAGACGAACTCCTCGATCAGGAGCTCCTCGTCGTAGACGGGGGCGACGAGGCTCAGCAGCGTGGGTGTGCGTGGGGGAGATTCCGACATCGTGTGAATTGTGCCCGCTGAACGGTCTTCGCAGCGCCCGGTCAAGCGATCTTCGGCGAAATCCCTAAGCCGGAGCTCAAAATATCGTTCATCCTTGATGAGAATGGAACCGGATGAGCGGGAGGAGCAGGACCCCAGCGTAGCGGCCGTCGCGAGGCGGCTGCACGTCCCGGTCGTCCTCGTGCAGTTCGTGAAGTTCGGGATCGTCGGCGTCTCCAACACGCTGCTGACGTTCGTGATCTACACGCTGCTGCTCAAGGTGTTCGGGGTCTTCTACATCCTCGCCTCGGCGATCGGGTTCGTCGTCGGCGCGACGAACGGCTTCATCCTCAACCGCCGCTGGACGTTCGCCGGCCACGTCGGGGACTCGCTGACGCCGGTGCGGTGGGGGATCGTGCAGAGCTGCGGGTTGGGGATCAACCTCGGCCTGCTGTACCTGCTGGTGCACGACGCGAAGATCGACGAACTCGTCGCTCAGGCGATCGCGACGGTCGTCGTCACGATCTCGACGTTCTTCGTCAACCGCGCCTGGACGTTCAGGCACGAGCCGGAGCTCGCGGCGCCGAGCGGCGTCCCTCCGGGCGCCTAGCGGAACACGCTGAGCAGCGACAGCCCGGCCGGGATCCGCCCGCCGGCGCCGATCATCGCCGCCTCGAGCCAGAGGGGCGCTTCGAGCAGCCGGTTGACCGGCTCCGGCGGCACCCACAGGTCGAGGCTCGACTCGGTCGTCTTCGTGTTCACGCGGTCGAGTACGCGCAGCATGATCGCGACGGGGAGCAGCAGCGAGTTGAAGTAGGTCGTCCGCACCTGCTTCCACCCGGCCCGCTCGGCGACCGCGCGCAGCGAGCGCTGGGTGTAGCGGCGGTGGTGGTGGTTGATCTCGTCGTGGCCGCTCCACAGCCACTGGTAGGCGGGCACCGTCAGCAGCAGCGCTCCGCCCGGGGCGACCACCCGCCGCAGCTCTCGCAGCGCCGCGTCGTCGTCGTCGAGGTGCTCGATCACATCGAGGCTCACGGCGAGGTCGAAGCTCGCGTCCGCGAACGGCATCTCGAGCACCGAGCCCGCGACGACCTCGCCGCAGCCGCGCGCCCGCGCCCGTTCGACGCTCGGCTCCGAGAGCTCGACCCCGGTGACCGTGCCGCGCCGGGCAAGCTCGATCATGTTGCGCCCGCTGCCGCAGCCCGCGTCGAGGATCCGGATCGGGCCGCCCGCCGCCTGCAGGTCGAGCCCGTCCAGCACCCTCTCCAGCACGATCCGGCGGCCGCGGTACCACCAGTGGCGGTCCTCGGCGTGGAACGTCTGCTGCTCGTAGTCGCGGTCCATCCGTCGCCCATCTTTTACTAAAGGGGGTGGGTCGCGCTTGCTCCCCGCCTCACACGGGCCCCGGCGGCGAGCGGATCGGGGGTCCTCGACGAGTAGCGGATCTCGCCGCCGGCGCCGCGCCAGGCGGCGACAGCGCGGTCGCTGTCCGGTTCGACGGCGAGCGCCGCACCGGACACCGGCTCGGCGCTCGCGACGATTTCAGGACGCGTCAGCTGCACGCTGCCAGCTCCCGCGTAGGCGCGGGACGAGAGCAGCGCCGCTTCGCCGGAGGCTCCGGCCCGAGGTTCGGCGAGCAGCAGCACGGCCTCGCCGCGCGGGCCGGGGGCGAGCGCGAGCGGCACCAGCCCTGCGCCGGTTTCGCCGGGAGAGCTGCGGTGAGCCCGTCGTTTCGGCGGCGAGCGTCGAGACCGAGCGCAGGCCGTGCTGGTCGATCGGCGCCGCGTGCACGACCCAGCGTCCGGCGCTGACGCCGGACCACGCTGCGACCACGCCCTCGGAGCTGAGGCGGGCGAGCAGCGGCGAGGAGCCCGAGGCCGCCGTCCCCCCGGGGTCGACGTCGCGCTCGACGAGCGTCGGCGCGCCGAAGCGGGGGCCCGGCGCGGAGTAGTCGATCCACAGCGAGGTCGTCCCCGCGCTCTGCTCCGACCACATCACGATGCCGCGGTTGTCGTCGCTCAGCAGTGCGGCGATCTCCGTCCTGGCGCCGGCCGGGCCGAGCCTGCGGGCCTTGGGCGCGGCGCCGGAGGCGGGCAGGTCGCGCACCCACACCGAGCCGCCCTGCGACCAGGCCGCCAGCGCGTCGCTGCGGAAGTCGAGCGCGACCGTCAGCGCCGTGACGCCGCCGCGCGCCGGCCCGCCGGCCTGCCGCGGGGGGTGCAGCGCACCGCCGTACCAGCGCTCGATGCTCAGCGCGATCGACGCCGGGCCGCGGGCGCCGGTCGCCGCGGCCAGCGCGAGATCGCCGAGGTATGCGGTCGACAGCGCGGGCAACGGCGACGCCGGCCCGCCCGCGCGCAGCACGGCGAAGCCGCTGCCGGCGCGGCCCTGCACGACCAGCGAGCTGCCGTTCGCGCTCGGGTCGGCTCCGGCGAGCGCGATCCGCCCGCCGGGCGAGCTCGCCGCGTTCAGCGGCGCGAGCGGCGCGGGCGCGCCGCGCGGTGCGGCCGGCGTCCCGGGCGGCTCGCCGGGCAGGATCGGCTGGATCCGCGCGCCGGCGCCTCCGGGGCATGATGGGCCGGCCGCCCAGACCAGCGCGCCGGGGCCCGTCGCCGTGCTCGGGCTGTCCTCTGGAAACAGCACGAACGGGCCGCCTGACGCGGCGCAGTCCGCGGCGCTCGCGGGCGGCGACCAGCGGGACGCAGTGGCGTGCGCCGGCGCGGCGAGCGCGGCGAGCGCAGCGAGCGCCGGCGCCGCGGCGCGGAGGCGCAGCCTCAGGAGCCCAGCGCCGAGCGGAGGAACCCGACGGTCCGCTCCCACGCGCGGTCGCGCGCCTGCGCGTCGAACGTGCCGAGCCGGTCGGTGTCGTTGAAGAACGCGTGGCCGGCGCCCTCGTAGAAGTCGAACTCGACCTCGGCGCCCGCGTCGCGGATCTCGGCTTCGAGCGCCTTCGCGTCGTCGACCGGCACGAATTCGTCGTTCGTCCCGAAATGCCCGAGCACGGGGCCGGTGATGTTCGAGAAGTCCGGCTTGCCGTGCGGCATCACGTAGTAGAAGCTGACCGCCGCGCCGATCTCATCGCATTCGGCGGCGGCCCAGACGGCCAGGCCGCCGCCGAGGCAGAAGCCGACGGCGCCGACTTTTCCGCCCTGCACGCCGGGCTGCGAGTGCAGGTAGGCGGCGGCGCCGCACATGTCCTTCTCCGCCTGCTCCATCGAGAGGGCCATCATCTTCTGTTCGGCCTCGCTCGGCTGAGCGGTCGTCTCGCCTCGGTAGAGGTCGGGCGCAAGCGCGTAGAAGCCCTCGGCGGCGAAGCGGTCGCAGATCGAGCGGATGTGCTCGTCGACGCCCCACCACTCCTGCAGGACGATCGTCGCCGGGCCGGACTCGGCGGCGGGAACCGCGAGGTAACCGGGTGCGCTGCCGGCGCTGGTGGGGAACTCGATGTCGGGCATGGGGCTGGCTCCTTCGGGACGGTGGGTGGTCCGCGCTCGGGCGCGAGCGCGTCGGAATCCTCTCATGGGCGCCCGCGCGGCAGCGCGATCACCATCGGCTGACCGCGTCGCCCGGGGCGGCGCAGATCAGCCTTTGATCTCGAGCGTTTCTCCCTTGAAGCCGGCAGTGGTGACGATCCCTGCGGGGTACGTGACGTGTGCATCGCTCCCGACTTCTGTGACTTCCACCTGCAGGTAATGCGAGTCGGCGGCTTCCCCTTCGAACGCAGCTGGGGTGTTGATCAGCGGTTCTTCGCGATCTTCCCTTTGCCGATCCCCGGCTCGATTTCGTACTTTCCGAGCTTGCCGCTGCCTTCGGTCGTGCAGGTGCTGTCGCTGTACTTGCCGCCGGCGCTCTTGGCGCATTCGTACCAGGCGGGCGAGGCCGAGGCTGTGGCGATCGCCGCGCTCCCCACGATCGCCACAGCGATCGCCATCCCCAAGATCATCCTCCAAGCCCTCATCGCCCCGCTCCCACGTCGCCTCGAGCCGCACGCGTCACGCGTGCCGCGCGTCCCCGGTGGATCCCGGCGCGCTCGCCTCACGCTGTCAACACCCCGGCCGGACGGCCACCGGCCCGGTGTTCCTCCGCCCGCGCACCCGGAGCGCCGCGAGACCCTCCCGCGCGGCCGAACGCCGCGCGGGAGGGTCACGCGCTGTAACGGCGTCAGCGTGTCGGCAGCGTCACCTTGACGTCGCTCGCTTCGATCGAGAACACGCCGTTGCTGGCCCGGTAGTAGGGCGCGTCGCGCCCGAGCAGCTGCAGCTTCACGGTGTCGCCCGCGGCGAACCGGTAGGCGTTGCCGTGCAGCTGGAACGTGACCGGCCCGTTCTGGCCTTCCGCGACGCGGTAGACGCCGCGGCTGATCAGGCGCTGTTCGCCGGACGGCAGCACGTCCCACAGGCGTGCGGCGATCTCGCCGTAGAGGCCGGTCTCGACGACGTTCGCTTCGACCGTCGGCAGCCCCATCAGCGTGAAGCCGCTGCTGGTCGTCGTGTAGTTGGCGGTGTCGGGCTCTTCTTCGGCTTTGACCGTCTTGCACGCTTCGCTCGTCCCCGCGATCGGGTCGAACGCCTCGGCGATCGTCGGGTTGCCGCCGGCGGAGGTGAACGTCTGCGCCGCCGCGGAGCCGAACGTCACCGAGCCGGTCGCCAGCTTCGAGAACTTCGTCGCCGCGAACGGGCCTTCGGCCGGTTCCGCCGTCGGGCAGGTCTGCGTGTAGGCGGTCACCGAGCCGTTCTTCGGCGCGGCTGCCGAGTGCTCCAGCCGGGAGGCGAAGAACGCCGCTGCCTCTTCGTTGAAGGCGTGGTCGGTGTTCGTCTTGTTGTCGCCGGGGCTGTGGCCGAGGTCGCCGAACATCAGCGCCGCGTAGCCCTTGCCGGCGCGGACCTGGTTGTAGACGCGCAGCGACTGCTGGACCGGGAACAGGTCGTCGGTCCAGCCGCTCTCGAGCAGCAGCGGCGCCGGCTTGCCGCCGCTCAGCGGGATCGAGTACCCGGAGTGGTAGTCGTAGAGCTGGTTGGCGATTTCTTCGTCTTCCGCGGTGGGCGGCTCGCCCAGTGTGTCGGCGGCGAACCATTTCGTCAGTTCCGCTTCGGGGTCCTCGCCCGGCGGCGCGATGTAGCCGCCGGCCTCGCCCTCCGCGTAGAGGCCCGTGACGTAGCTCTGGATCTCGACGCCGAGCGGTTCACGGCTCTCGGTCGGGGTCGCGACCTGGGTGTCGAGGAAACGGCCGTTCGGCTCGAGCGCGTCGACGAGGTCCGACCACGGCCAGCGCGGGAACGCGGCCTTGATTTCCATCGGTTTCCCTTTCGGGCTGGTCCACGGGGCGAATTCGCCGTCGGGGAGGCGGATGCGGTTCTTCAGGTACGCGAGCTCGATGCTCTGACCGCCGCCGTATGAGATGCCGGTGACGCCGATCGACTTGGCCTTGACCACACCTTCGTCGGCGAGCAGGCCGAGCAGGTACTGGGTGTCCCGCGCCTCGTAGCGCTGATCGGCGAGCCGGATCCAGCCTTCTTTGCAGCCGGGTTCGGTGCGCGATTCGGCGGTCCCGCAGGAGTTGCCCCAGCCGCGCGCCGAGTAGTTCAGGACGGCGTAGCCGTGCTGCGCGTAGTAGACGTTGTTGTAGTCGAAGGTCTCGTTGCCGTCGCCTTCGGGAGTGGTCGCCTCGAAGCTCGTCTTGCTGCCTGACCAGCCGTGCAGCATCACGATCACCGGGAACGGGCCGGTGCCCGTCGCGGGCAGCGTCACGTCGGCGTCGAGCGGGACGCCGTCGAACGACGGCACCCGTTCCGCGAGGGAGCCGGTCGGGCAGAAGCGCACGCCGTTCTCTGCGGTGCACGCGTGGCCGAACGGCTTGTCTTCGCCGCGTTTCGCGGCGGTCGCGCTCGCCGGCGCTCCGAGTGCGCTCGCCAGCGCCAGCGCCGCGATCGCAGAGACGCTCCAGCGGGCACGCGCCCGCATCCCGATCCTCATCCTGATCCTCCCGTGGTAGCCCCCTCCCACAAGCTCGGGGTTGGACTACCCGCCGGGCGCTGTTTGCGAAACCTCAGGCCGGGATCGAGAAGACGTGCGCGGCGGCGGGGTCGATGCGGCCGTCGAGCAGATCGAGGTAGGTCCGGCGCAGCTCCTGGGGATCGTCGCTGTGCTCGACGCGCAGCCAGCCGTCGGTCCACTCGACATACGGCCGCCACGCGTCGGCGAGCCGCGCTTCGAGCCCGTCGCGCCCCCAATCCGAGGTCCGCTTGACGACGCGGTCCGGGGCGAAGAAGAACGTCGGGCGCGGGCCCGGCAGCTGCTCGGGCACCGCGCCCATCCGGTCGTGATGGGTCGCGCCGACGACCGCGGAGTGGACGAGCTCATCGCCGTAATGCCGGTGCACCGCCTCCCGCACCGCGGCGTCGCCGGACATGTCGACGTAGACGGCGCGCCCGCTTCCCAGCGAGTCGAGCTCGTCGTAGGAGAGGACCTCGTCATAGACGCCGAGCCCGCGTGTGAACTCGACGCCGCGCGCCGAGGTGAGCCCCAGCACCTCGACGCCGTCGCCCCGCGACAGCAGGAACGCGAGCCCGCTCGCGGTCTTGCTGGACGCGCTCGAGAGCACGACGGTCGAGGCTCCGAAGACGTCGGCGTCGTGCAGGAAGTCGTCGATCAGCCAGGAGGTGAAGAACAGCGGACGGAGCAGCATCTGCTGGTCCTCGCGACCGGGGTCGTATGAGGGGTCGGCGTCGGTCCGCGCGTAGCTGTTGTAGGCGGCGGGCAGCTCGGCGCGATGAGGGGAGGCGTCGAGGAAGCCGCCGGGGCCGATCCGCTCGGGGCGCACGAGCAGCGTGCTCGACGGGGGGAGATACCCGTACAGGCGGGTGCCCTCGTCGAGCCCTGGTGCGCGGCTCTCGGCGACCGTCGCGAAGCCCCACACCGGCACCCGCCCCCAGCCCTCCACGGCGGGGAAGAAGCGCCAGTAGGACATCGCCTCGCCGAACGCTGCGTAGGTGATGTTGTTGCTCGTCAGCCCGAAGCGCTCGACGGCGAGCAGCGCCTCGCCCTCCCCCGGAACCGCCGGCTCCGAGGGCTCGATCCGGCACTCGTGCAGATCCTGCGTGGAGATCAGGAAGTCCACCGACCGCCAGCCTATCCACGGCGGCGCCCTCGCCATAGGCCGGGGGTCGCGCACGTTCGGGAGCGGCGCGGGCGCGCGACCGAGCTGGCGCTGACCCTGTATACGTAGGTTCGGCGTATGCCTGGCCGACCGACCGACGGGGACACGGACGCTCGCCTGCTCGAGCTGATCGGGGACGTGTGTGCCCTGCTCGACCTGCGCGAGCTGCGCGAGGGCATGCTCGATGCGCTCCACCGGGCGCTGCCCTCCGACTACATCTCGCTCAACGACATCGGTCCCGGCCCCGACGAGGTGGTCGCGCTGATGCGGCCGGACGCGTCCCCGGACAGCTTCGAGGCGTGGGTCCGGTACGCGCACGAGAACCCGCTCCTGCAGCACTACCGGCGCACGCTCGAGGGCCGTGCGATGCGCTTCTCCGACGTCTGCACTCCGGAGCACCTGCACGGGCTGGCGCTGTACCGCGAGGTCTACGCGCCGCTCGGGGTCGAGCACCAGATGGCGTTCACGCTGCCGGCGGGTCCCGAGCGCGTGCTCGCGATCGCGCTGAGCCGCTCCGAGGAGGACTACGACGACGGCGAGCGCGACTTCGCCGATCGGGCGCGTCCGTTCCTGATCCAGGCGTATCGCAACGCGATCGCGTTCGAGCAGGCGCGGGCGGGCGGCGGGGCTCGCGAGGTGCGGATGCTCGAGCCGCTGCTCGAAGCGGGGCTGACCCGCCGCGAGGCCCAGTCGCTGCAGCTGGTCGCGCTGGGACGGTCGAACGTCCACGTCGCCGCGGCGCTCGGGATCTCGCACCGCACCGTCGGCAAGCACCTCGAGCGCGGCTACCGCAAGCTCGGGGTCAGCGACCGCTCGAGCGCCGCGGCGCGGGTCTGGGAGCTGAGCGGGGCGTCCTAGGCGCGGATCGCGGGCTTCAATGCCGGTGGCTGAGACCGAGCGCCCGCTCCTCGGCTGCCGCGGCGGTGTCCCCGGCCTCGAGCCGCGCCAGCGTGCGCGTTTCCCGCGGCAGCAGCCCGAGCGCCAGCGCCGCGAGCGCCAGCGCCGAGCCCGTGATCATCACCGGCACCGCGCCGATCGACTGTCCCAGCGGCCCCGCCAGCGCGTAGCCGAGCGGCAGCATCGCGCCGGACACCATCCAGTCGTACGAGCTCACCCGTGAGAGCTGTGCCGGCGGCACGCGCTCGGCGAGCGCGGTCGTCCACTGCACGTCGAACACGGCGATCCCGCTCCCCGCGATCAGCGTCACCGGCATCACCAGCCACAGCGTCGTCCCGGACGCGTAGAGGATCGCCGCGACCGGCCACGCCATGATCGCGAGCATCGCCGTCCGCATCGGGAAGCGCGGGCGCCAGCCGACGCCGATCAGCGCGCCGGCGATGGTGCCGAGCCCGACCGCCGCCTCGAGCAGGCCGTACACCGATACGTGGCCGTACTCCGAGCGCGCGATCACCGGCCCGAGCACGAACCACGGTGCGAGGCCGAAGAACAGCGCGGCGCAGAACGTCAGCAGGGTCGCCCACACCCAGGTCCGCGATCGCACCTCGCGCGAGCCGGCGCGGATCTCCGCGAGCACCCCGCCCCGGGCGGCGCGGTCCGCGATCGGCTCGCCGGCCCCGCGGTGGCGCGGGCGAACCCGGCTCAGGAACGCGGCGCTCGCCAGGAACGTCGCGGCGTCGAGCGCGAACGCCCAGCCCGCCCCGGCGCCGAGCACGAGCGCCGTCGCGAGCGCCGGACCGGCGAATTCGGCGGTGTTGTTCGACAGCGCCGTGATCGCCCGCGCCGGTTGGATGTCGGCCTCCGGCACGGTCTGCGGGAGCAGCCCTTCGGCGGCGGGGCGGAAGAACGCTTCGGCGCCTCCGAACGCCATCTCGATCACGACCACCTCCCAGATCGGCACGGTGCCCGTGAAGATCAGGACGGCCAGCAGCGCGTGCAGGCCGCAGCGCACGAGGTCGGTCGAGATCATCACCAGGTGGCGAGGAAGCCGGTCGGCCCACACCCCTCCCACGAGCAGGAACAGGATCAGCGGCAGCGACTTGCCCGCCAGGACCAGGCCGAGGTCGGTCGCGCTGCCGGTGCGCTGGATGATGAACAGCGCGAGCGCGACGGTCACGAGGTAGTCGCCGACGACGCTCGAGGACTGGGCCAGCCACAGGAACCGGAAGTCCCGGTGGCGCAGGACGCGCCGGATCTCAGCGAGGTTGCTCATCGTCTCGGGAGCGGCCAGATCCGACCGGCGACGGTCCGGGCCCTGCCGCGCGAGCGCCTGCGCCGGCGGAGCTCCGCCCGGCGCGAGCGGTCGCCGTCAGGCGTCCACCGTCAGGTCTCGCCGTCGTAGTAGCCCGTGTTCCCGTCGCGGCGGAACAGCATCACTTTGTCGGCGTCGCTCCCCGACCAGGCGCCGATCTTGTCGCTGTCCGGGTACACCGCGAACGCCGGCTCGCGGGCGCTCGAGAACATCAGCAGACGCGCGGTCTGCTCGCCGCGGTTGCTCGTCTTGTGCGCGCCCGCCGGCCCCGTCGGGAACGCGGCGATCTCTCCCGCGCCCATCACCTGCTCGCCGCCGGGCGTGCGGAGCACGATCGTCCCCTCGAGCACGAGCAGCCACTCCTCCTCGTACTCGTAGTGGTACGGGCACACCGTCTCCCCGGGGGGCAGCTCGAAGGACTTGACCGCGAGCCCGCTCGCGCCGAGCAGCCGGGTCAGGTGGAGCGCGCCGGCGCGGTATCCGGCCGGGTCCTCCGGGTCGTACTCGTGAGCGGCGGAGAAGACGTCGATCGTGTCCATCGTTCGATGTTCGCATGCCGCGCGGCGATCGTCGGGAAGGTTCCCGCGCCCGTGGCGTCCTCACACAGCGAGCGGCCGCAAGCGGCGCTCCCGGCCCGGGCGCAGCCCGGCTTCGGAATCCCCCCGGAAGGAGAGAACCCACGATGCGAAGAGCGGGAACGATGCTGCTCGCGGCTCTGCTCGCAGCCGCGTTCGGCGTGTCCGCGGCCCAGGCGAGCCGCCACCACGGCCGCAGCGCCGGAACGGCCACCGTCGAACTGCGCACCACGAAACTCGGGGCGATCGTCGTCGACGGCGCCGGCTTCACCCTCTACGAGTTCACGCACGACAAGAAGAACAAGGACACGTGCATGACGATCTCCGGCTGCTCGTCGGTGTGGCCCGCGCTGACCGTCAGCGGGACACCGACCGCCGGCGCCGGCGTCGAGGCCAAGAAGCTCTCGACGATCACGCTCTCCGGCGGCGCACACCAGGTCACCTACAACGGCCACCCGCTCTACACCTACACCGGCGACTCGGCGCCCGGCGAAACCGGCTATGTCGGCGCCGACGAGTTCGGCGGACACTGGTACGCCCTGAACGCGAAGGCGAAGCCCGTCAAGTAAGGGGCGTCCGGACGCAACGGGCCGGCGCGCGGCTCCCCCCGCCGCCGGCCCAGCGCGTTCCTGCAGCGCCGCACGCACGGCGCGTTCTGCGAGCGCGGATCGCTCGCGCACCGCAGGCCCGTTCTGCTGGCGCGGATCGCTCGCGCACCGCAGGCCCGATTCTGCGAGCGCGGACGGTTACAGCGAGAGCGTCTCGCCCTGTTGCGCGAGACGGACCGCCGGCTCCTCGCGGAACCGCTCGGCGAGCTCGTCGAGCTGGCTGTCGGTGCGGTCCGGCCGGTGGTGGAACAGCAGCACGCCGCGAGCGCTCGCGCGCTCGGCGAGCGCGACCGCGTAGTCGCCGCAGGAGTGCCCCATCTTCGCCTCCGCCGCCATCTCGCTCGCCAGCAGCTGCGCGTCGTGGACGAGCAGGTCGCTGCCCTGCGCCAGCTCGAGCGCGGCGTCGTGGTACTCGCCCCAGCCGTCGGGACCGGCGCCCAGCGCGCTCGGGCAGTGGTCGGGCATGTAGGTGATCGTCGCCCGGCCGTCGGTCACGCGGTAGCCGAAGGTGCGCCCGCCCTTGTGCGGGATCTCCCGCGCCAGCACCTCGAAGCCGCCCTGCCTCGATGCCCCGGCTCGAGCGTGTCGAAGCTCCAGCTGCCGCGCAACCCGTCGGGTGCGACCGGGAAGAACGGCGGCGACATCACGCGGCCAGGATCTCGAGCGCGCCGCCGCCCGGCTGCTCCGGCAGCACGACCGCGACCTCGCTGTCCTCGCGGTCGCCGCCCGCGAAGAACGGCAGCCCGGTGACGTGGTCCCAGTGCAGGTGCGTCAGCAGCAGCGTGCCGCGATACGGCTCGCCGCCGAGCAGCCCGGTCGCCATCCGCAGGCCGGTGCCGGCGTCGAGCAGCAGCGTCGGGCGCGCAGCGCCGTCGCGGCGTCAGCGCGACGCAGGAGGTGTGCCCGCCGTAGCGCTCGTACGCCGGGCCGGGGGCCGGCGTCGAGCCCCGTACACCGCAGAGATCGACCCGCACGGGTCAGCTCCGTACCGGGGGCCGGCGGTCCGCGCCGCGACGGGGCGGGTCGGGACGGCGTCCGCGGGCGCGCGGGCCCTCGCCGCGACCGGCGGTGAGACGGTCCGGCATGTCTGCGTGATCGAGCTGTGATGGAGCATTGCGGCCTCGGCGCTGCGGAGCCTACCCGATGGGTGGGGACCTCCAATCACCGTCCAGCAGCGGGCTCGGGCGCCGGTTCCACCGCGCAGGCGGCGGGCGCGAGCGCTCGGGCGCTCAACCCTGGTCGCAGCCGGTGATGCCGCCGTCGAGCGGGATCACGGTGCCCGTCATGTACGCGCCCGCCCGCGAGGCGAGGAACAGCGTCAGGCCGGCGACGTCGTCGGGCCCGCCGATGCGTCCGAGCGGCACGCTCTGCTCGATCGCCGCGCGCGACTCGGGGTCCGCGAGCGCGAACGCCATCATCTTGCTCTCGAACGGCCCCGGCGCGATCGCGTTGACGGTGATCTGCTCGCCCGCGAGCCGCTGCGCGAGGTGACGGGTCAGCATGTGCACGGCCGCCTTGCTCGCCCAGTAGCTGTAGTTGTCGACCGCGGGCGTGCGCAGCCCGTCGATCGAGCCGATGTTGATCACGCGCGCGGGTTCCTCGGCTGTCGCGCTCGCGCGGAGCGCGTCGAGCAGCCCGACCGTGAGGTGGAACACGCCCTCGACGTTCGTGTGCATCGTTCGGTCCCAGCCGCTCGCCGGGAACTCCTCGAGCGGCGCGCCCCACACCGCGCCGGCGTTGTTGACGAGGATGTCGAGCGCCGGGAAGCGCTCGCGAGCCGCGCGCGCCAGCTCGCCGGCGCCCTCGGGCGTCGAGACGTCGCCGACGATCGCCTCGCAGGCAGCCGCGCTGCGCGAGCCCGGCGGCCGGCGGCCTCGACGTCGGCCTGCTTGCGCGAGGAGACGATCACGTTCGCGCCCGCCTCGACGAGGCCGCGCGCGATCATCAGCCCGATCCCGCGCGAGCCGCCGGTCACGAGCGCGGTCCTGCCCGCGACGTCGAACAGCCCGGCGCATCAGTCGGCGAACTCCGCGGGGCGCTTCTCGAGGAACGCGCCGATCGCCTCCGGCGGCGCCGTCCCGAAGGTCGCCATGATCTGCTGGCGGTCCTCGTACTCGATCGCGGCCTGCTCGGAGGGGATCTCGAGCGCCGCCCACATGCCCTGCTTGGTAGCCGCACGCCCCATGGCGCGAGCTCGGCGATCTGCGCGGCGGCCTCGAGCGCGCGTGCCGCGAGCGCGTCCTGGGCGACGACGTCGGCGACGAGCCCGATCCGCAGCGCCTCCTCGCTGTCGACGCGGCGGCCGGTCAGCATCAGCTCGTGCGAGCGCGACGCGCCGATCAGCCGCGGCAGCAGCCAGCTCGTCGCCATGTCGCAGTTCGAGACGCCGATGTTGACGAAGGCGACGCGGAACACCGCCTCGGTCGCGGCGAAGCGGATGTCGCAGCCGAGCGCGAGCGCCAGCCCGAAGCCGGCCGCCGGCCCGTTGACCGCTGCGATCACCGGCTGCGGAAGCGCGCGCAGCGCGAGCACCAGCCGCGACATGTGCTGCTGGTTGGCGAGGCGGTCGCGCGACTCGTCGCTGCCGTCGTTGCCCGGGCGCGGCCCGTAGCCGGCGAGGTCGAGCCCGGCGCAGAAGCCGCGGCCCGCGCCGGTCAGGACCACGGCGCGACACGAGCGGTCGCGCTCGATCTCGCGCAGCTGCTGCGTGGAGCGCCTCGCACAGCTCGGCCGTCATCGTGTTGAGCCGCTCGGGCCGGTTGATCGTCAGCCGCCGAACGTGCGGCGCGGGCTCGCTCGACGATCACGCAGCTCCTCGGCATCGCGCGGCATCCTATGCCGGCGCCGGCGGCGAGGATCAGGCGTCGAGGGTAGTTGAACGCCTGGGTCTGCGTGACCTTGGCGGCCAGCGCGCCGTCGTCGCGCGTCAGCTCGGTCTCGATCACGATCATCGTGCGCCCCTTGTGGAGCGGACGGCTGATAGACGTCACCGCGCCCTCGCGCACGCCGCGCAGGAAGTTCGTCTTCGACTCGATCGTCGCCGTGCCGACGGCGCCCTCGGGCAGGTTCAGGAACGCGAGCGCGCCGCCGGCGCCGTCGGCCAGCGACATCAGCGCGCCGCCGTGGAGCAGGCCGCCGGCGGTGCAGCGCTCGGGCGCCCACTCCATGCGCCCGCGGACGAGCTCCGGCGTGACCTCGATCAGCTCGGCGCCGATCAGTGCCGCGAACGGCATCAGGTCGCGGATCTGCTGCGGGTCGGCATCTGGCTGATCGCGGCTCCGTCGGTTCGGGGGCGCGGTGGCGCCTGGTGCTGACACGCGCCGCGCGCGACCGCGCGCGCCTGTGTGAGACTGGCGGCGTGCCCGGGCCAGCGCGAGTCGCCGTCGTGGGCCACGTCGAGTGGGTCCAGTTCGCGCGCGTCGAGCACGTGCCGCGCGCCGGCGAGGTCGCGCACGCGACCGGCGCCTTCGAGGAGCCCGCCGGCGGCGGGGCGGTCGCGGCCGTCGCAGCTCGCGCGCCTGGCCGGGAGCGCGTGCTGCTCACGGCGCTCGGCGACGACGAGCAGGCCGCCGCAGCGGTCGGCGGCTGGCCGAGCTCGGCGTCGGGTGCTCGCGGCCCGCCCGCGCGTTCGAGCCCGGCTCCGGCGGCGAGCCCCGACGCGGCGCGCGGTCACGCTCGTCGACGAGGCGGGCGAGCGCACGATCACGACGTTCGGCGCCGCGGCTCGACCCGGCGGGCGAGATGGCGAGGACTGGCGCGGGCTGGCGAGCTCGACGCGATCTACTTCACCGCCGGCGATCTCGCCGCGCTGCGCGCGCGCCCGCGCGGCCGCGCGGGTGCTCGTCGCGAGCCCGCGTGCGCGGCCGCGCTCGGCCAGGGCGTGCGCGCTCGACGCGCTCGTGCTCAGCGGCGACGATCGATCGAGCTGCGAGCGCGGCCGAGCCGGCGCCGGAGACGCAGAGCTGCTGGTCTGGACCGAAGGCGCGCACGGCGGGCGCTAGCGCGCGCCGCGACGGCGCGAAGGCCGCTGGCCGGCCGCGCCGCTCCCGGCGCGGTGGTCGACTCCTACGGCTGCGGCGACTCGTTCGCGGCCGGCCTCACCTATGGCCTCGGCGCGGGGATCGAGCTCGAGCGAGGCGCTCGCGCTCGCCGCCGAGCGCAGCGCGCAGGTGCCTGACCGGGCGCGGCCCCTACGGCCGCGAGCGGCGTGGACGAGCAGCTGCCACCGTCGAGAACTGAAAGGATCACGCCCGCTGGCCTACGAGCAGATCCTCACCGACGTCTCCGAGGGCGTCCTCACGATCACGCTGAACCGGCCCGACCGGCTCAACGCCTGGACCGGCCAGATGGGCGAGGAGCTGCGCGCCGCCTTCGACGAGTCCGACGCCGACGACGAGGTGCGCGCGGTGATCGTGACGGGCGCCGGCCGCGGCTTCTGCGCGGGCGCCGACCTGAGGGCGGCGGCGACACCTTCGACTACCGCAAGCGCGACACCGCGGGCGCGGCGGGCCGCGACAACGGCGGCGAATTCACGCTGCGGGTGTTCGACTCGAAGAAGCCCGTGATCGCGGCGATCAACGGCCCCGCCGTCGGCGTCGGCGCGACGATGACGCTGCCGATGGACGTTCGGCTCGCCGCCGACGACGCGCGCATCGGTTTCGTGTTCGCCCGGCGCGGGATCATCCCCGAGGCCTGCTCGAGCTGGTTCCTGCCGCGCGTCGTCGGCATCAGCCGCGCGATGGAGTGGGTCGCCACCGGGCCGCGTGTTCCCCGCGCAGGAGGGGCTCGAAGCCGGGCTGCTGCGCAGCCTGCACCCCAAAGACGAGCTGCTCGACGCGGCGCGCGACGCTGGCGCGCGAGATCGCGGAGAACACCGCGCCCGTCTCGGTCGCGCTCGCGCGGCAGCTGATGTGGCGGATGCTCGGCGCCGAGCATCCGATGTCGCGCACCGCGCCGACTCCCGCGGGATGGTCGCGCGCGGCCAGTCGGCCGATGCGGTCGAGGGCGTCACCTCGTTCCTGGAGAAGCGCCCGGCGGACTTCCCGGACAAGGTGTCCGACGGCCTGCCCGACGTGATGCCCGGCTGGCGCGCGCCGAGTTCGAGTAGCGCGGCGCGTCAGATCCTCGCGCCGAGTGGCGATCGGCCCTCCCGAAGTCCCGCGGCGAACGCGGGCAGCCGCTGCTGAGCGAGAGCAGCGGCGCGAACAGGTCGCCGCGCTCGGGACCCGGGCGAGCGTCTGCTCCGTCTCGAACGTCAGCCTCGCCGGGTCGCCCCGTTTCGGCGCGGCGGCGCACCTCGTCCCACTCCAGCGGCGTCGAGACCGTCGGCCGGGGCCGGGCGCGCAGCGAGTAGACGCAGACGGTCGTCTTGTTGCGGTCGTTCTGGCTCCAGTCGATCAGCACCTTGCCCTCGCGGCGCGTCTTGGTCTGCCGCGCGACGACGCGCTCGGGCTCGCTCTGCTCGAACAGCTCGGCGACCGCCTTGGAGAAGGTCTTGGTCGCCGCGAAGTCGACGTCGGCGACGTTCAGCGGGACATAGACCTGCAGGCCCTTCGAGCCCGACGTCTTGACGAGCTCTCGAGGCCGAGCTGCTCGAACAGGCCCCTGCAGCTGGAGCGCCAGGCGCGCGCAGTCGATCACGTCGGCGGGCGCGCCGGGGTCGAGGTCGAAGACCATCGAGGTCGGCCGGTCGATGCGCCTCGGCGCGGGCGAGCGGCGTGTGCAGCTCGATCGCCGCGAGGTTCGCCAGCCACACCAGCGTCGGCGAGGTCGTCGGCGAGCGTGTAGTCGATCTCTTGCCCCCGCGGGCAGCGTCGCGGTCCGCACCCAGTCGGGCCGGTGGGCAGGCGACTGCTTCTGGAAGAAGGACTTCGCCGTCGACGCCGTCGGGCCAGCGCGTGACCGTGAGCGCGCGGCCGGCGAGGTGGGGCAGCAGCACCTCGGGCGATCGCGGCGTAGTAGTCGATCACCTCGCCCTTCGTGAAGCCGGCCTCGGGATAGAGCACCTTGGCGAGGTTCGACAGCTTCAGCTCGTGGCCTTCGATCTCGATCGTCGCCGCGGCCTCGTCGCCCGTGGCGTGACCGCTGGCGGCGAGCGACTTCTTCCCGGCGCCGGTCTTCGTCGGCGGTCGCTTTCGGCCGCGCCGCCGGCTTCGCCCGGGCGCCACCGGAGGGCGTTTCGCGCGCGCCTGTGCGACGGCATGCTCGGCGGGCGGCCCGCGCGCGGGTCCTCGCGCACGACGGCGCGCGGGTCCTTGTCCTCGCGCAGTCCCTTGTAGGAGGGGTGGCGGATGTTCCCTGCCGAGGTCCACTCGGCGAACTCGACCTCGGCGACGAGCTGCGGCTCGACGAAGACCGCCTCGCGGGGCGGCCGCTCGCCGCGTCTGGAAGGGCGAGTCCGCGCGCCGCAGCGGGCCGAGCAGCGCCTGCCGAGGCGCGTCAGCTCCGCGTCGCTGAAGCCCGTGCCCACGCGGCCGACGTAGCGCAGCGCGCCGTCGGGCTCGTACACGCCGAGCAGCAGCGCGCCGATCGTCTCGCTGCGCCGGCCCTTGCCCGGGCAGCCAGCCGCGCGATGCACGAACTCCTGGCGTCCCATCGTCTTGATCTTGACCCAGCTGCCGGGCGCTGGCCCGGAACGTAGGCGGAGTCCAGGCGCTTGGCGACGATGCCCTCGAGGCGCTGCTCGACGCTGGCGCGCAGCAGCGCCCTGCCGTCGCCGACGACGTGCTCGGGCGTCTGCCAGCTCTCGCCGCTGAGCGCGAGCTCGCCCAGGCGGGCGCGGCGCTCGGCGTAGGGGAGTGCCATCAGCGAGTGCCCGTCGAGCCAGAGCAGGTCGAAGAGCATGTAGGTCACGGGCGTCGCCTTCGCGAGCCGCGCGCGCGGCCTCGCGCGAGCCGACGTGCATGCGCGACTGCAGCGCGCCGAAGCTCGGCCTGCCCGTCCTCGTCGAAGGCGACGATCTCGCCGTCGAGCACCGCCTGGTGGGAGCCGAGGTCGCGCCCGAGCCGCGCGAGCTCGGGGTAGCTGTCGGTGATGTCGTTGAGGTTGCGGCTCTCCAGGCGCAGCTCGCCGGGCGTCGAGTAGGCGATCGCGCGCACGCCGTCCCACTTGATCTCGAAGCCCCATGCGGAGTCCTCGGCCGGCAGCTGCCCGGAGCGCGCGAGCATCGGCACGATCCGCTCGCGGCATCGGCTCGCGATCGGCGTCGGCCGGGCGGGTCCATGCGGTGGATCATCCAGTCCTTCGGCGGCTCCTCCTTGTCGATCGGGAACAGCGCGTAGCGCGCGTCCAGGCGCTCGCCGTGCAGCGCACCTCGACCTTGCGGGGCTCCCACTTCAGCGTCTCGTAGGTGCCCGTGGTCCCAGATCCGTCATCGTGCCCGCGCCGTAGTTGCCCTTCGGGATCTCGCCGTGGAAGTCGAGGTACTCGACGCGGGTGGTCCTCGGTGTGCGCGGCGAAGTGGTTCTCGCCGGGCTCCTCGGGCATCCCCTTCGGCACCGCCCAGGAGACGAGCACGCCGTCGCGCTCGAGGCGCAGGTCCCAGTGCAGGCGGCGCGCGCTGTGCTCGTGGATCACGAAGCGCGGCAGCTTCTCGGCGCGCGTCGCCTTCCGCTTCGGCGCGGGCTCCGGCGTCTTCGCGAAGTCGCGTTTGCGCTCGTAGCGCCGAGCTTGCCGGCCATCGCTCAGTCGGAGTCGAACGAGACGCGGATCGGTGCCATCAGCCGAGCGGAGGGGAGGCGTCGCGTCACGCGGTCGGGTCTTGCCGCGCCGATCATCTCCAGATCGCTCCCTCGCAGCGATGACGCTCGCGCGTCACGGCCGGGGTCCCGCTAGGCCCGGTTCGTACAGCGCTCTGCTCCCCGTCACGGTAGCGACTCTGCCGCGCGATGCTCAGCGCTTGGCGCTCGCTTTCGCCCGGCTGCTCTTCGCGCCTTTGGCGCCTGCGGATTTCGGCGCTTTCTTCGCTGCCGTTTTCTTCGGCGCAGCTTTGGCGGGCGCTTTGCGTCTTCGGTTTCGCGGCCGCGCCGTCGGACCCCTCGCGCGCCTTGCACGGCCTCGAGGCTCGCCTTCAGGGCACCCATCAGGTCGGGCGCCGGTGCGGCGTCCTCCTCCGGCTCGGGCTGCACCGCGATCTCCTTGCCCTGTGCCTTGCGCTCGATCATCTCGAGCACCTGCTCGCGGTAGGCGTCGCTGAACTGCTCCGGCTTGAAGTCGGCGGCGAGCGACTCGACGAGCTGCTTGGCGATGTCGAGCTCGCGCTTGGTCGTCTTGACCTCCTCGGCCTCCTTGATCTCGTCGAGACGGTCGGGCGAGAGGACTTCGTCGGCGAAGATCATCGTCGCCATCCCGAGCGCATCGCCCATCGGGCGCAGCGCCACGAGCGCCTCCTTCGAACGGATCACGACCCGCGCGATCCCCACCTTGCCGGTCTCGCGCATCGCCTCGACGAGCAGTTTGTAGGGCTTCGCGCCGCCGGGACCGGGGCGAGGTAGTAGGGATGGTCGTAGTAGATCGGGTCGATCTGCGAGAGCTCGACGAACTCCTCGATCTCGATCGCCTTGGTCTTCTTCGGCGCGATCGCGTCGAGCTCGCCCGGCTCGATCAGCACGTAGCGGTCGGGCGAGATCTCATAGCCCTTGACGATGTCCTCGTAGGGGACCTCCTCGCCCGTCGAGGGGTCGACGCGCTTCTGCGCGATGCGCACGCCGGACTTGCCGTTGAGCTGGTGGAAGCGCACCGACTTGCGGTTGATCGCGCTGTAGAGCTTGACGGGGACGGTGACCAGCCCGAAGCTGATCGCGCCGGTCCAGATGGAGCGGGCCATTGTCGTAAGTGTTACCAGCTGCGCTGGGGCGCAAACACCGCTGCAAGCGGCATGGCGGATCGGCGAGACTGTGCCGATGAGCTCGCCGACCGCCGCCGAGACGCCGCTCCAGGACCGCCCGGCGGAGCTGCTCGCACGCCTGCTGCGCTTCGACACGACCAACCCGCCGGGTGGGGAGCGCGAGTGCATCGAGTGGATCCGCGGGCTGCTCGAGGAGCTCGGCTGCGAGGTCAGGCTGCTCGGCTCCGATCCCGAGCGCCCGAACCTCGTCGCGCGCCTGGAGGGGGAGGGGACCAGGCCGCCGCTGCTGCTGCAGGGGCATGTCGACGTCGTCGCGGCGCGCGGCGAGTGGACCCACCCGCCGTTCGGCGGCGAGCAGCACGACGGCTTCGTCTGGGGGCGCGGCGCGCTCGACATGAAGGGCGGCGTGGCGATGATGCTCGCGGCGTTCATGCGTGCGAAGGCGGCCGGTCGCCGGCCGGCCGGCGACGTGATCCTCTGCCTGATGTCCGACGAGGAGGCGGGCAGCGCCGCTCGGCGCCGAGTTCCTGGTGCGCGAGCACCCCGAGCTGTTCGCCGGCGTCCGCTACGCGATCGGTGAGTTCGGCGGATTCCGGATGGAGATCGGCGGCCGCGCCTTCTACCCGGTGATGGTCGCCGAGAAGCAGGTGTGCTGGACGCGGGCGACGTTCCGCGGACCGTCCGGGCACGGCTCGATGCCGGTGCGCGGAGGCGCGATGGGCAACCTCGGCCGGCTGCTCGAGCGTCTCGACCGGCGGCGGCTGCCGGTGCACGTGCCGCCGGTGACGCGCTCGATGATCGAGGCGATCGCCGGCCGAGGTGCCGGCGCCCGTGGCGCTGCCGCTGCGGGGCCTTCTGAACCCGCGGTTGACGGACCGCGTGCTCGCGGTGCTCGGTGAGCGCGGGCGCGTGTTCGACCCGCTGCTCCACAACACCGCTAGCCCGACGATCGTCGAGGGCGGTGAGAAGATCAACGTGATCCCCGACGAGGTCTCGCTCCAGCTCGACATCCGGCTGCTGCCGGGAGCGACGCCGGAGCAGGCGTTCGCGGAGCTGCGGCAGCTCGCCGGGGTGCCGGTCGAGCTCGAGGTGCTCCAGCACGACCCCGTCGCCGCCGAGCCCGACCTCGGCATGTTCGACGCGCTCGCCGGGATCCTCCGGGAGCTCGACGCCGAGGCGCGCCCGGTGCCGCTGCTGCTGCCGGGCGTGACCGACGGCCGGTTCTTCTCGCGGCTGGGGATCCAGACCTACGGCTTCCTGCCGATGAAGCTGCCCGCCGGGATGCCGTTCATGCAGCTGATCCACGCGGCGGACGAGCGGGTCCCCGCCGACTCGATCGAGTTCGGCACGCGCGCGATCGAGCTCGCGCTCGAGCGGTTCTGAGCGCGCAACCGGCACGCACCGGCTGCCGACGCGCCCGGGCGGCCCGCCGGCGCCCGCGGGCGGATCGGGGGAGCCCCGCACCCGGCGCTCGCGAGCGCCTGCGCGCGGAGGCGCGCACGAGCCCCGGGGTCGCTAGGCGACGTCGGGTTGCTCGAGCTTCGGCGGCAGCAGAAGCTCGAGGTCGGAGGGCGGCTCGACGTCCTCGCCGACGACCCTGCTGAGGCGCGCCGAGTAGATCGAGGGGGTCCCGGCGACGCGGGCGACGACCGTCGCGCCGAGCACCGCGAGCAGCACCGGGACCATCAGCGCGTCGGCGTGGTGGGTCAGCTCCAGCAGCAGCACGATCGCGGCGAGCGGACCCTGCATCGACGCTGCCAGCACAGCGGCGCCGCCGATGATCGCGTATGTGCCGAGCGGCGCGCCGCCCCACATCAGCGACCACGCCTTGCCGGCCAGGCCGCCGTACAGCACGCCGACCGTCAGCGTCGGCGTGAACAGACCCCCGGGCGCGCCGGAGCCCAGGCAGGCGGCGGTCACGATCGGCTTCAGCACGAGCAGCACCGCGAGCAGCCCGGCGCCGATCTGCGCGTCGAACGCGAGCTGCACCACCGGTTTGCCGTTGCCGAGCAGCTGCGGGTACTGGATCGCCAGCGCGCCGAGGCCCGCGAACACGAGCAGCGGGGCGAGCATCCGCGGCAGCGCCCGCGTCGGGCGCAGGCGGTGGGCGCCGGCGACGAGCCGTACCCAGACGATCGCGACGACGCCCGCTAGCGGCCCCGCGAACAGCGCCCAGACGATCTGCGAGGCGTGCGGTTCGTAGTGCTGGATGTCGTAGGTCGGGACGTGCGGTAGCGCGATCCACGCGACCGCCGTCGCGGTCAGGGTGCAGCCGAGCGCCGGCAGCACGAACGGCAGGGTGAGGCTGCCGAGCAGCACCTCCAGCGCGAACAGCGCGCCGCCCAGCGGGACGTTGTAGACGGCGGCCATGCCGGCGCCGGCGCCGCAGGCGACGAGCAGCCGCCGCTGCCAGCCGGGCAGCTTCGCCAGGTCGCCGAGGGTGCTCGCCCATGCCGCGCCGACCTGCTGCGGGGCGGCCTCCCGGCCCAGCGACGCGCCGAGCGCGACGATCGCGATCGATTGCACCCCGCGCGCGATCGAGGGAAGCAGCGGTACGCGTGCGCCGCGCAGCCACAGTGCCTCGGAGACCTCGCCCGGCGGGTGCCGAGCGAGCGCGACCGCCCCCGCCCCCGCGACGACTCCGCCGATCGTCACGACGATCACGCGGTGCGCTCCGGAGACGCGCTCGACCGCGCTGAGCGAGGAGCCGGAGGAGTAGTTCCAGGCGAGGTGCTGGATCGCCCTGAGCAGCTCGATCAGGCCGGCGCCGGCGAGGCCCGTGCCGGCCCCGATCACCGCCACGATCACCCAGAAGCGGATTCCGTAGGAGGCCGTGATGCCGCGACCGGGGACGTTCGGCTGGGCCGAGCCGGTGTGCATGGCGGGCAGTCTGACGGGCGTGCTGGACGCGGGTGTGAAGCGGATGTGCAGGGCGGCGACGGGCGCCGATGGGTTGGCGGCGTACAAAACTGGCCAGCCAGCCAGTATCATCCGCGGACACCCCTGCTGCGAGCACCGGGAGGTCTCACATGGCGAGCGTCGAGCGTGATGTCGAGCGGGACATCGAGAGCGTCGAACTGACGGAGCAGGAGCTGTGGGCGGAAGGCCCGCCGCTCGGGGCGTTCAAGGAGATGCGGTCGAAGTGCCCGGTCCACTGGACCGAGAACTTCGAAGACTTCCCGGACGAGGCCGGCTTCTGGTCGGTCACCACTGCGGAGGACGTCCACACCGTGTCCCGTGACTGGGAGACGTACTCCTCCGAACTCGGAGGGGTGCTCGTCGCCGCGGCCGGGTTCCCGATCGAGCTCGCGCGGGCGATGTTCATCGGCATGGACCCGCCCAAGCACGACCGCCTCAAGGCCCTCTTCCAGCGTGGCTTCACGCCGAAGCGGATCGCCGACCACGAGGAGGCGATCCGTGCGATCACCCGGCGCGTCCTCGACCGCTTGGAGGGACGCGAGACGGCGGACCTCGTCAGCGACGTCGCGCAGCCTGTCGTCGCGCGTGTGATCGGCAGCTTCATGGGCATCGACGAGGACGACGACGCGATCTGGGCGAGGCTGATGAACTCGACGCTCGGCGCCGCCGACCCGGACCTCAACCCCTACGGCTTCGAGGGCGCGATCGAGCGCGACCTACCGGAGATCTTCGAGCGCTGCAAGAAGCTGATCGAGGCGCGTCGCGAGCAGCCGAGCGACGACCTCACGAGCGTGCTCGTGCACGCCGAGGTCGACGGCGAGAAGCTCGAGGAACACGAGATCGTGATGGGCTTCTTCCTGCTGATGGCGGCCGGCAACGACTCGACGAAGGCGACGTACTGCTCGGCGATGCGCGCACTGATGGAGGACCCGTCGCAGCGGCAGCTGCTGATCGACGACCCGTCGCTGGTTCCGGACGCGGTCGAGGAGGCGCTGCGGATGTTCCCGGCGTTCGCGCACTTCCGGCGGACCGCGACGCGGGACGCCGAGCTGAACGGGCGCAAGATCAAGGAGGGGGAGAAGGTGGTGATGTGGTACGTCTCCTCGAACCGCGACGAGACGCGCTTCGAGGACCCGGACCGCTTCGACGTCACCCGCAAACCCGACCATCAGGCGTTCGGCGCGGGCGGTCGGCACTTCTGCCTCGGCACCGCGCTCGCGCGGCTGGAGCTCCGGATCCTGATCGAGGAGACGTTGGCACGCTATCCGCGGATCGCGCTCGACGGGCGCCCGGCGCACGTGCAGTCGCTGTTCCTCAACCAGCTGAAGTCGCTGCCGGTTCGCCTCGACGGCTAGCGCCCGGGGGGTCGCCGGCGGCGTCGCAGCCTCAGCCGCTTCGCCGGCGAACGACCCGCGGTGCGCCGCTAGGTCGTGAGGTCGACCACGACCGGTGCGTGGTCGGAGGGTTTCGAGCCCTTGCGCGCGTCGCGATCGACGTACGCGTCGGTGATGCGGGAGGCGCTGTCGCGATCGAGCAGCACGAGGTCGATGCGCATCCCTTCCCCTTTGTGGAACATCCCCGCCCGGTAGTCCCAATACGTGTAGGGCTCGCCCTTCAGGGCCCGCGGGGACACGTCGACTAGGCCTGACGCGAGCAGGCCGCGCAGCGCCTCACGCTCGGGCTCGCTGACGTGCGTGGAGCCCTTGAAGGCGGCGGGGTCCCAGACGTCGGCGTCGCTCGGGGCGACGTTGAAGTCGCCGCACACCGCGAGCGGGCCGCCATCGCCGAGCTCCTTCTCGACGGTCGCCGTCAGGCCCTGCAGCCAGGCGAGCTTGTACTCGTAGTGCGGGCTGTCGAGCGTGCGGCCGTTCGGCACGTACACCGACCAGATTCGCACGCCGCCGCAGGTGGCCGCGATCGAGCGGCGCTCCGGGTCCGGGAACCCGGGCTCGTCGGCGTAGCCGGTGCTGACGTCGGCGAGGCCGACCCTGGAGAGGAGCGCGACGCCGTTGTAGGGGCCGTCACCGTCGCGGCGGAGTCGTATCCGAGGTCGCGCAGGGCGTCGTGCGGGAAGCTCGCATCGGTCGCCTTCGTCTCCTGCAGGCACAGCACATCGGGGGCGACCCGCTCGAGCCAGTCGACGACGCGCGGCATGCGGGCCGCGAGCGAGTTGACGTTCCAGGTGGCGATCCGCAGCTGACCCATACGCTCGACTCGAACCTTAGGGGTGAAGTGGGCACGACGCGTTCACGCAAAGGTCCGTGATTTTGCGGGCCGAGGCGGGTATGAGTCCCGCACGCATGCACTCATCTCCCGGAGCAAGATCGAGATCGAACGGGCCGGCGCGTTTCGCGTTGGCGGCGGTCGCGGTCGCGCTGATGGCGGTCCCGGCGCCCCCCGCAGGGGCGGCGGCGCTAGCACGCGTGCCGTCGGCGAGCTCCTCGCGGCGACGACCGTCACGCAGGCGGTTCCCGCCATCGTCGCTCCGGCCGCCGGCGCCGGCACCGCCGCGCCGGTCGATGCGAGCGCCGCCGGACAGGCCGTCGAAGACGGGATCGCGCTGTCGAACGGCGTCGTGTCGTCGCTGTCGGCGCCCGTGCTGCCCGGGCACGCCGGCCTCAGGCGTCGGAGCGCCGGAAGCGCGGCCCACGGCCCCGGTCCTGCAGCCCACCGCGCCGGTGTCCTCGAGGTCGCCGTCGCAGGGCAATCCCCCGGCGCAGCCACAGCCACCTTCGCAGAGCAAGCCCCCGGCGGTCACGCCGCCGCCCTCGCAGGGCGATCCGCAGCCGCCGCGCTCCGAGACGCCGCCGAGGACGAGCGAGCCGGCCCCGGCGACGACCTCCCCGTCTCTCGCCCCCAGCGCGGTGGCCCATGTCGTGGCGCTCGCGGTCGCGGCTGCTCCGGCCGCCTCGACGGGCGGCGCTCGTCCTGCATCCCGGCCGCTGCCGACGCTCGTCTCGGTGCCGTCACCGCCCGCGGGAGTCCCCGCCGGCCGGGTCGTCTCGGGTCCGACGCGCGGCACGCCCGCCGCGACAACGCCGGCAGTGCCCACCGGCGGCTCGACCTCCCTCCGCCTCGAAGCGGGCCCGAGCGCGGCGTCGCCGTCCGGAGGTGGACCCACTGCGAGCTTCGCCTCCGATCTCGGCTCGGCGGGCGCGGGCATCGCCCGAGCCGGGAACGGCACGCTGCCGTGGGTGCTGTCGATCTTCCTCGGCGGCGCGCTGATCGCGATGCTGTTCCTCGACGCGCTCGGTCCGGCCCGCGCCACGACTACCTGCGCCGCCGCAACCGCCGTCCCTGGTGGCTGTCCTCGCGGCGCTGAGCCGCGCCCGCTCGCTGCCGGCGGAAGAGGCGTGAGACAACGTTCATCCTCGGCCCGGAGCGGTTGATCGGCTGATCGCTTCGTGTTCTAGTGGTCAGCGCGCGGACGATCTGAGCCGCGAGCCGTCACGAGCGAGGGGAGCGATCTTGACCCACGTCCGCCGCACCGTCCTCGGCGCCGCCACTGCGGCCGTCGTCACGCTCGCGGTCGCGTCCGCGGCGCAGGCCTCGGGCCCGATCCAGCTCGTGCTCGACCAAGCGGGCGCGTTCTCGATCCTCGGCCACTCGTGCGGCGGGATCCAGGAGGAATCGTTCGCCACGGGATTCGCCGGCACCGGTTACCCGGAGGGGACCGTGGCGCTGTCGACGAGGTGCGGCGGCAGCGGCCGCGGCGGTGGCGGCCACACGACCACCTACACGGGCGCGGCGAACGTCGAATGGACGTGGCTCGGAGAAGTCCGGTCCTTCTCCAAGACCGAAGCGGCGGGTGGCTCCCCGACCTTCGAAGCGAGCGACGCTCACGGGGACCGGCTCTATCAGTCCGGCAGGTACGCCTACCTGACGACGGGCGAACCGCCGCTCGAGCGCCCCGCCGCGCCGACCGGGGTCGCCGCCGATGTGTACCTGGCCGAATCCGGCAACAGCGAATACCTGGAGATGTCGGCGTCGTGGACAGACGACCCGGTGAACGCCCGGCTGATCGCCTCCTCGACGGTGACGGCGACACCGGTGGCGGCCGGCCCGCCGGTGCTCAGCGCCACCACCGCGGGCACCACCGCGACGCTCGGGCCGGTGCAGCCGAACACGAGGTATGTCGTGACGGTCACGAGCACCGACGCCGAAGGCACGAGCGAACCTAGCGAACCGATCGAACTGACGAGCCCGAACTCGGACGGCGAAGCGGAAAAGGAACACGACCCGAACGCCGAGGTGTGTGAATCGATCAGCGGGACGATCAAGCTGTCCCCCGGAATCAGCGAAACGCCGCATGTGCAGGCCGTCACCGTGAGAGGCGAGCTGAAGGAATGCGGTGGCCCGGAGCCGATCGAAAGCGGGACGTTCGTCGCGCACATGAAGATGAACGAAGAAGTGAGCTGCTCGACGCTGTCGAGCCTCGCCTCGAAACCGACGACGACCGGGGTCTCGCTGCTGGTCAAGTGGCTGCCGAAGGAAGAAGACCCGGCTTCACACGGGTCGCTCGCGTTCGCGCTCAGCGAAGCCGCCTCTGTTCCGGTCGAAGGCGCAATCGAAGGCGGTCCGTTCAGCTCGAGCTCGCCGCTCGCGGGATCTGTCGGCGAGTCGTTCACGGGCGGGCCCACGTGCGGCCTGGCCGAAGGCACGAAGAAGGCCAAACCGGTCAAGAGCGGCAGCTTCGCGGGCGGGGAAGTCGGCCTCTGAGCCGTGCGTCCGGACCCCGGATCGCCTGACCGCGAGCCGTCGCCTAGCCGCGGGTGCGCTCGAGCGCCCGCTGGTACGCCGGCCGCTCCTCGAGGCGCGACATGTACGTGCGCAGGCTCGCCGGGATCTCGTCCGCGAACCCGATCCGAGCCGTGAATTTGACTGCCGAGCCGACCATGATGTCGGCGACCGTGAAGCCGCCGACGAGGTAGTCGCGGTCGCCGAGCGCGGCGGCCAGCGCATCGGCCCGCTCGTCGAAGCGGCTTCGCGCCTTCGCCGAGCGCTCCGGGTCGGCCTGCGCGAACATCGCGCTTTCGACGAGCGGCGGCTCCATCTCGGCGGGACCGTAGAGCACCCACTGGTAGACGAGCGCACGGTCGTGGCTGCCGGGCGGCGGGATCAGGCCGGCGTCGGGGAACAAGTCGGCGACGTGCATCGCGATCGCACCGGACTCGAACACGAACCCGGCGCCATCGTCGAGCACCGGCACCTTTGCCAGCGGGTGGCGCGCCCGGTGCTCCGGGCTCTTGCCCTCCTCGGTCGTCATCCTCACGACCTCGTAGTCCTGCCCCGCCTCCTCGAGCGCCCACGCCGCGCGCAGCGGGCGGCCGGCGTGCTCGCGGTGGTAGATGCGCATCGCGGGCCGGACTATACGCCCACCGAGGGGATCGCCGAGCGCGAGCGCCGAGCGATGCACGCCGGCGGCCCGGCGTCAGCGGCGGACGAGCACCGACAACCGATCGCCCAGCGCCACCGCCCTACAAGACCCGTCGCGCCCACACGAACTGCTGCGTCAGCCAGCCCGATGCTTCGGGCGGGCGCCTCCGTGGACGCGTGACACGCGCGCGGCGCGGCGCTAGATTTTCAGGAGCCGTGGATGTCGAGGGGGACCCTGCACCGGCGACCGGCGGGCCTGCGCGGTCCGGCCGTCTGCGATCCGGGCCTGTGATCGCGGCGATCGTCTACGCGCTCGGGTGGGGCGTGGCCGCGGCTCACGCGGGCACAGCGGCGCCGCTCCCACGGGGCTACGGGGTGCGAGCCGTCTGCCCGCCCGGCCGGTGCAGGCCGCCTGCGCTGCCATGCGCTCGAGGCGTCGAGGGCGACGGCGGGGGGTTCCGGACCCGCGGCTGTCGCCGTCCCGTCAGCGGGAGCCGCAGAGACGCCCGAATGCCGCATCCCCCTCGCCAGCGAAGGGTGCTACGGGCTGCGCCCGCAGGACCTGCACGACGCCTACGAACTGCCGGCGACACCGGTCTCGCCGCAGACGATCGCGATCGTCACGGCGGGCGGCGACCCCACGATCAGGAAGGACCTCGCGAACTACGACCGCGAATTCGGGCTCGAAGCGTGTCCCGGCGAAACCCCATGTCCGCAGATCGTCAACGGCGAAGGACGGCCGCATCCGCTGCCCCCCGTCGAAGGCGAAGCGCCGCTCGAGAGCTCGCTCGACGTCGAGGTCGCCCACGCGGTGTGCCCGGGATGCGCGCTGCTGCTGGTCGAGGCGCGCTCCGCCTCCCTCCCGGCGTTCGAAGAAGCGACGGACACCGCCGCGCGGCTCGGCGCCGGGGAGATCTCGATCTCTTGGGGGGAAGGCGAGCCGGCGCAGGCGCCCGGCGGCGGCGCCGCGTTCGATCATCCGGGGATCGTGATCACCGCCTCGGCCGGCGACACGGGCTATCTCAACTGGGGCTCTCCCGAACCCGAACGCGGCCGGCCGGAATATCCCGCGTCCTCCCCGGACGTGATCGCGGTCGGCGGCACCACGCTCGAACTCGGCGCGGCCGGCGAATGGCAGGGCGAGCGCGTCTGGGATCAGCTCGAACCGAGCGCCGAAGGCGGCGGCAGCGGCTGCAGCACGTTGTTCGGCGCGCCCTCATGGCAGCTGGAACTGCCGTCCTGGGACGCCGTCGGCTGCGGTGGGCAACGATCCGTCGCCGACGTCGCGGCGATCGCAGGCCCCGACCCCGGGGTGGCCGTGTACGACACGACCAAGGACAGCGCCGGGGCGAAGCCGGGGTGGCGCCGACTCTGGGGGACGAGCGTCGGCGCGCCACTGGTCGCGGCGGCCTACGCGCTCGCCGGTGGCGCACACGGCGTCGCCTACCCGGCGCAGACGCTGTATGCCGACGCGTCCCGCGATACGGCGCTGCTGCACGACGTGACGACCGGCACGAACGGAGAATGTGCCCGCCTGCTCGGCCGTGGTTGCACCCCCGAAGAACAGGCGGCCGCTTGCGCGGGGCGGGCGATCTGCGTCGCCGGCCCCGGTTACGACGGGCCCACCGGTCTCGGGACGCTCCATGGGATCGGGGCCCTGGAGCCGCCGCCTGGTGTTCCGCACGCCTCCACCCTCGCCCGCGCGGCGGGGGGAGTCGTTCGCGGAGGAAGCCGTCGCGGAAGCCTCGGGCCAGGTGGCGACGGTGGCCTCCGCGTCGCCGACGGTGTGCACGGCGACGGGCGGTGAGGTGTCGCTGCTCGCGGCGGGGACCTGCACGCTCGTGGCAGCGCAGCCCGGCTACCTGGAAGCGCAGCTGAGCTTCACGGTCGAGCGGACCCCCCAGCAGGTCGGCTTCTCCTCGTTCGCACCGACCGGTGCGCTCGCCGGCGGACCCCCCTACGAACCCGCGGCGCAGGCCAGCTCGGGACTGCCCGTCACGCTCGTCTCGCTGACGCCAGCGGTGTGCGCCGTCGAGGGGGGCGCCGTCGTCCCCCTCGCCGCCGGGATCTGCACGATCTCGGCCGAACAGGCCGGCGACGGGGAATACGAACCCGCGCAGGCCGTCACCCAGTCCTACTCGGTCGCGGCGGTGCCGGTGCCTGCCCCGGCGCCGAGCGGGGGGACGCTGTCCTTCCACCAGGAAACGACGCCGTTCGTGCCCGCCCCGAAGCTGCGGGTGCTGAGCGCGCGAGCGGCCTCGAGTCGCAGCGGAGCGATCACTTTGACCCTCTCGGTCTCGCCGGGCGGGACGCTGCGGTGGTCTGCCACCTTCTCGAGGGCGACCAGATGCCGGGGCGGCAGGTGCACGCTTCAGCTGATCCGCTATGCCGCCGGGCGCGAGACGGTCGGCGCCGGGCAGGTGGTGCTCACGCTGCACCCGAGCGCGGCGGCGCGGCGGGCGCTTCGCACGCGCCACGTGGTGCACGTGCGAGTGCAGCTCGAGGTGATCACCGCAGCCGGCGCCGCGCGCGCGACGATCGTTGCGCCGGTGCGCTGAGCGTCTTTACTGATCCTTGGCCGTGTTCACCTCGAGCGGCTGATGGCTCGTCGTCGTGAGGCTCATGATCAGCTTCGCGGAGATTTCGTTGGACCCCGAGAGGTCGATCAACTGCTCGCCCGTCGCCGTGAACGAGGCTTCCGTCCTCGAGCTCATCACATCGACCGCGCCCGTCAGCGGTGCGGGCACCGCACCCTCGATCGCGTAGCTGTTTTTGCCGCACGCGAAGTTCGCGAACTGCGCCGCCGCGAGCGCCAGTTCGATCCGCCCGGCTTCCGCGCCCTGAAGAACGATCACTTCCAGCGGGAACGTCACGATCGTCCCGCTCGCGGCGCCCGCCGAGCTGCACTCGGTGCCTTTCTGGGCGCAGCCGCTGAGGGTGATCGTCTCCGTGCCCTTTTCCGGCTGTGACAGTTCGCCCTCGCTCGTGCCGGATGAGCATTCGACCTTTTCCGCGCCCTGCACTTCGAGAACGACGTGGCCGGTCGTTCCGGTGAACGCCGCGTCGGTCAGTTCGTATTTGCCCGCGGCCTTGCCTTTCTTCACGTCGGTTTGGCTGCAGCTCGACGCGGAGAACTCGCCTTTCTTCTGAGCGAAGCACGCGCCCTGGGTCGCGTACCATTCGTATTTGCCTTTGCCGTCGGCGTGGCCTTTCGATTCATGCACCGTCAGGCAGGCGGATTCCGCATAGACGGAGTTTTTCGCCGCGCGGCACTCCCCGAACTGACCGGCCGGCTCGCCGAGTTTGTAACGGAACCCTTCGAGTTCCGAGACCGACGGTCGGCTGGTGTTCGTCGCCGTGAAGACGAGGCAGCCGCCTTCGAGCGTGGCCGGCGGGCTGACCGGCTCCCAGCCGCTCTAGCCGTACGCCCACATCGCCTTCGCGGTCCCGATTTCGCACGCTTTCAGCACGACCCGCGAGAAGCTCGAACCGGTCGAGCGGTACGCGTCGAAGTAGCCCCCGGTCGAGCTCGGCAGGGGTGGCTCGCCGACGTTCGCGCCGTAGGAGCCGACCGCGACCGTGCCGGCCCCTTCGCTCGCCGTCGCGCTGACGCTGCCGAGCGTCGCGGTCGCCGGTTTCGACGGTTCTTTGGTGGTCGCCGTTTCGACGGCGGTGAGGGTGGTGAACGTCGCGTCCGGCGTGTGGATCGTCCCGTGCGGGGTCGTGACGGCAAGGCGGAAGTGGTACGCGGTTCCGGACGCGAGGCCGCTCAGCGCCCCGGTGACCGCGACCGGACTCGACCCCGAAGGCGTGGGCGAGCAGGCGGCCGAGGAGCCGTAGGAGAGCGAGGCGCCGTATTCGAAGTGGCACGAGCTGACCGTTTCGCCCACCGGATCGACGGTGCCTTTGAGGGTCACCGATTTCGTCGCCAGGTTCCCCACCGGGCCGAGGCTGACGGAGGCGACGTCGGTGGCCACCTCGGGTTGCTCGCCCCACTTCGCCCACAGCAGCGCCGTGTCTCCTTCCGCCGAGAGCACCGCTTCGGGGATGTAGAAGGCGCTTCGGAATTCTGAGTCGATCGGCAGCTTGATCCCTTCGCCCTGCTGGCTCCAGGTGGAGCCGGTGCGGGTGTACTCGTATGCGGCGACCCCTTCACCTCCGAAGGCGAGGATCATGGCCTTCGAGCCCGACGCCGAGAGCGAGACGTCGGAGCCGAATTCCTCCTCGCCGGGACCGACCGGTTCTGTGAGCTTCGCCTGTTCGTTCCATGCGCCGTTCCAGGTCCAGACGCGGGCCGTGCCGGACGAGGTATTCGCCGGCGAGCGCCGTGGTGCCGTCCTTCGAGATCGCGACGGCGACGTTGCGCTGGCCGTCGTAGGCGACGTAGGGGAACGAGGAGGCGTTGAGGTTGCCGTCTTCTTCCTCGTAGGAGTAGACGCGTTCGGCGTCCGTGCCATGCGAGGGGGCGGCGATCAGGAACGCCTTCCCTTCGCCCGAGAGCGCGATCGCGATCGCGTATTCGCTTGGTTCGGATTTGCCGTTGGAGAAGGCTTCACCTCTTTCCATTTTTCGCCGACGCGCTGGTAGAGGACCGCGGCGCCCTGCGGTTCGTCGGCCACCAGCGCGAGCGAGCCGCTGCCGAGATCGCCAGCGCGTTGCCGTACTGGAAGCCGGGTTTGTCGTGGTCGTAGGGGGGGTTGGTTTTGATCGGGTCGGCGAGCGTGTGCGCATCGGCGACCCATACGCCTTCGTGCAGTTTGTAGGTCCAGATGTGGCCGAGGTTGCTCGAGGTTTCCGCGCTCACGAGCAGCGTCGTCCCTTCTTCGGAGAGCGCCACGTGCGAGCCGAAGGCGTAGCCGTCGGAGCCCCCCGGGGAGATCGTCTGCTGCAGCGCCCAGAGCCCGTTCGTGCCGCGCTGGAACACGTAGACCGCACCGGGCGCCGGCGTGGAGGCGCCGATCACGGCCGTGTCCCCGTCCGCGGAGATCGCCGACCCTGCGGAGGTTCTTCGCCGAGCGCCGGCGTGCGCGGCGTACTCAGCGTTTCCTCGTACACGAACGGGTCGATCGCGGACCGGGAACGGGCGCGCGCGGCATCGACCTCGAGCAGGATCTGCCCGCCGCGACCGACAGCCGGCTCGGCAGCCGCCGTCCCGCCGCGTCGACGCCGAGAGCGCGCCGTAGCGAAGGCCGCCTCCGAGCTGCGACCGCGCCGCCCCGAGACGCGGCTCGCGCCGCGCCCGCGCGCTCGAGCGCGATCGTCAGCGCGCCCGGCCGGCCTGGGCGACGGTGAAGCCCTGCTCGAGCCCGTAGGGACCGTTCGCGTACCACTCGCTGACCGCGCCGCCGGCGTACTCGGCGCGGTTCCCGCGGGCACGCGGCGGGGTCGGAGCCGTGCGACCCGCCGCCGTCGAGTCGGACGACCGGCGGCGAGAGCGCACGCTGCGGCCGTCCGCGGCGCGCAGCGAGACGCCGGCGGCGGAGAAGCTGCCGGCGATGCCGCCGCCGCGCGCGTGCAGGATTCCGCCCGTCCGGCGCCCATCCCGTAGGCGGGCGCTCGCCGAGCGTGCTGGACAGCTCGGCCCGGACCGGCAGCGGCAGGCGCGCTGTGGACGCCGGCGGCTGCGCGCGGGTGCGTGGCGGCGCGGATGCGCGATCGCCCCGCAAACGGCAGAGCCAGGACCAGCGCGGCGACAGCGCCGCCGTGGCGCCACGTATGCGGCGCCTGCCGGTGGCCGCCGGTGCAGCCGCTGGTCCCGGTACTCGTATGTGCTCACGCCCACCCCCGCCGCCTAGCCGCTCCCGTCAGCCCCCGCCGACGCGGTCAGATGATTGCAGGAGGGCCCGCCCGGTGCGTCGCGCTCGTCGGCGCCGCGCGATCCGCCGCGCCTGGCGCTGCGCTCACGCCGGCTCCGCGCGAGGGCCGGGTCGGCGCTCCTGCCGGGCGCCGGCGCGCTCGGCCTCGACCCGGCTCAGCGCCGGCGCCGCGCCGAGCCGCTCGAGGCCGCGGCCGGTCGTCGAGCAGCTCCCGCGCCCGCTCGGGTTCCCCGTGCGCGCGCAGCCACGCCGCGAGCTCGAGCTCGCAGCGCGCGTCCCAGTAAGGGTAGCGCGAGCACGCGGAAGCCTCCGCGGCAGCCCGCAGGCCCGCCTCGACAGCGAGCTCGTCGGGCTTCTCGCCGGCGGCCTCGACCAGCGCCCCAGGCGCTGCAGCTGGGCCGCGAGGTAGGGCGGGCGGGCCGCTGCGAGAGGCCCTCGGCGACGAGCGCGAGCAGCGACTGCGCGGCCTCCGGCCTGCCGAGCCGCAGCGCCGCCTCGACCGTGTCGGGCCAGCCGATGCGGAATGCGTCGTGGGTGGCGCCGAGGTGTCGAGCGCCTCCCGCACCATCCGCTCGCCGCACGCAGTGCTGGCTCGGGCTCGTCCGCGGCGAGCGCCACGACGACGGCCACGGCGGCGTGCATCGCCTGCAGCTCCTCGTCGTCGCCCCGGCGCCCAGCCGTCGAGCTGCGCGAGGCTCGCGCGGGCCTGCTGCCGGCGGCCGCGCAGGCGCGCGCACGATCGCCAGCGGCGCGTAGACGAACTCGGCGCCGGGCGCTCCTCGAGGTCCTCGAGCAGCGCATCCGCCAGCGCCTCGACCTCGTCCCAGCGACCGCCCAGCACGTCGACATGCAGAGGTTGGCCACGGCGATGCTCTCGCGCAGCCGGTCGCCGCTGCGCCGCGCGAGGGTGAGCACCTCGGCATGCTGGTCGCCGGCCTCCGGCAGGTCCCACTGCGAGCCGAGGGTGGCCAGGTTGCCGCGCGCGAGGATCAGCTCCTCGGGTAGCTCCTCGCGCACGGCGATCTCGATCGCCTCGGCGAGCAGGGCGCGGGCGGCGCCCGGGTCGCCGCTGCTCGGCGATCATCGCCTGGTCGGTCAGCACGTGGCTCTCGATCGCGGCGAGCCCCTCGCGGCGCGCCAGCTCGAGCGCGCGCGCCAGCGGTGCTCGGCGCCTCGCTGTCGCCGGCGTAGGCACGCGCCCGCCCGAGGATCGCGTTCAGGGCGGCCTCCTCGGCAGACGGCGGCCCCTCCGGCGAGCGCGGCCACGCCCCTGCGACCGTTGCGCCGCCTCCTCGTTTCGTTCCAGGCGGTGCAGCGTCTCGCCGAGCGCCGCCGCGACCGCCGCCGTCCCGTCGGCGCCCGCTGCCGCGAGCGCCATCGCGGCGGCCTCGAAGAGCTCGAGCGCCCGCTCGATGTGGCCCGCGCGCAGCGCCATCTCGCCCGCCGCCCTGGTCAGCTGCAGGTGCTCGTCCCCCTCCGTGAGCTCGGCCGCCGAGCGATAGTTGCGTTCGGCGGTCGCCGGTGCGCCGACTGTCGCGGCGCGCTGCGCCGCTCGGCGTAGCGCGGCGATCGCCTCCGCGCGCAGCTCGGCGCCTCCTCGTCGTCGCGGGCCGCGCGGTAGGCGTCGAGGTAGTGCGAGGCGACCACCTCGGCCACCTCCTCGCCGTCGTTGGGGAAGGTCCGCCGCAGGTACTCGGCCGACGCGCGGTGGCGCGGCTTCCGCTCGCGGCGCGAGAGCATCTCGTAGGCAACCGTCCGCAGCAGCCCCTGGCTGAAGTTGTACTGGCCGCGCTGCGGCGAAAGCGGGTCGGCGCTGATCGAGAGCACCTGCTTGCGCACCAGCGACTCGAGCGCACCGTCCAGCTCCGCCTCGGGCAGCTCGCCGAGCGCCGCCGCCGCGGCCCGCGAGAAGCTGCCGCCGAACACGCACATCGCCCGCACCAGATGGCGCTCTGCGGCGCCAGCGTGTCCAGCCGCGCGGCGATCAGCGAGCCGAGCGTCGCGGGGACGTCGAGCTCGCCCAGCTCGCCGACCACCACCAGCCGGCCCTCGCGCTCTTGGAGCGCCCCGCGGCTGACAAGCACGCGCAGGGTCTCCATCGCGTACAGCGGGATGCCCTCGGCGCGCGCGATCACCTGGGCCCGTACGCGCGGGTGCAGGCCGTCGACCAAGGCGTCCAGCAGCTCTCCCATCGCGGCGTCGGCGAGCGGCTCGAGGTTCAGGGAACTCGCGCCGTGGCGGCTGGGGGGCCAGCCCTCGGCCCGGGCGTGAGCTCGTGGCGCGCCAGCGTGATGATGAAGATCGGACTCGACTGAGCCCAGTCGAGGAGATGCTCGATAAACGCGAGCAGACCCTCGTCGGCCCACTGCAGATCCTCGAACGCCAGGACCACCGGCGTCTGCGCCGCCAACCGCTCGAAGAACATCCGCCACCCGGCGAACAGCTCCGCCCTGGGCATCTCCTGCTCGGTCACGCCGAGCAGCACCCCGAGGCGAGGCGTCAGGAACTCGCGCTCGATCGGGTCGAGCACCCACCGCTCCAGGCCGTCCTGCAGCCGCTCCGCGACCATCTCGACGGGGCCTCCTGCGCGATGCCGAACCGCTGACGCACCATCTCCGCGAGCGCCCAGTAGGCGATCCCTTCGCCGTAGGAGAGGCAGCCGCCGCTGTGCCACAGGACCGGCTCGGCGAGCCCGTCGACGTACTTGTCGAACTCCCACAGCACACGGGACTTGCCGACCCCGGCCTCGCCGGCGATCGCCACGAGGTGCGGCGCCGGCTCCGGCCGTGCCTCGTGGAACAGGTCCTTGAGCAGCGCGCAGCTCGTCCTCGCGGCCGACGAGCGGCGCCTTCAGCCCGCGCTCGCGCTGGGCGCCGCCGACGCCCGCAACGACGCGTGCCGCGCGCCACAGGTGCAGCGGCTCGGACTTGCCTTTGACGGTGTGCTCGCCGGCGTCCTCGTAGGCGATCGCGCAGCGAGGTGGCCTCCCGGGTGACCTCGTCGACGAACACGGTGCCCGGCTCCGCCGCCGATTGGGTGCGCGCCGCGCTGTTCACGCGGTCGCCGACGACCAGCGCTTCTCCCGGCCTGTCCATCGACGCCGCCTGGCCGGTCACGATCCCGCCGCGGGCGCACAGCGTCGGCGCGCCGACCGACGCCCCAGCGCGCCGACCGCCTCGACCAGCTCGAGCGCTGCGCGAACCGCCCGCTCGGCGTCGTCCTCGCGTGCGACCGGTGCGCCCCAGACGGCCATCACCGCATCGCCGATGAACTTCTCGAGCGTGCCGCCGTAGCGCTCGACGATCGCGCGGGCGCCCTCGTAGTAGCGGGCCAGCAGTTCGCGCACGTCCTCGGGGTCGCGCGACTCCGAGAGCGCCGTGTAGCTGACGATGTCGACGAACAGCACCGAGACCAGCCGCATCTCGGGGCCGGCGAGCGGCTCGGCGGGGCGGGGCGCGCGGAGAGCGACGCGCCGCACTCGCTGCAGAACTTCTGCCCGGGCGCGCAGGGCGTCCCGCACGAGGGGCAGCGGAGCTCCCGCGCCGCGCCGCACTCCATGCAGAACTTCGCTGCTTCGGGAACCTCGGCGCCACAGCTCGAACAGACCAACGTGCACCCCTAGTACGCGGGCCCAAAGACTAGCTCGGGGTAGGCGCTCCGGCGGCTGCCCGCGCCGAGGCCGCTCGCCGGCCGACCGCGCCTGCCTGGCGCCGGCGCGGCGGCTGGATGCCCCTGCTCTGACCGCCGACACCGCGGGGCAAGAGGTGGCTCACGGCGTCGAGCTGCGGCCGATTCGCCGAGCATCTGAGCGCCCCGCGGCTCGGCGCGGGCTGCGGGCGCGGCTCGCGCCCGCTCTCGTGCGATGGGCGCGGCGGGTTTCGAACCTGCGACCTCTCGCGTGTGAAGCGAGCGCTCTCCCACTGAGCTACGCGCCCTGGGCGGCGGATTGTATTGGCCTCGCCCCTTCGCCCGGCCGCGGCGCCCCGCGGCGCGGGCGGACCCTCCCCGCTGTGGTATCACCGCACCAGAGGCCAACCGACGCGAGGGAGGTCGCATGGCCGTCGCCGCGCCCGCCGAGCAGCAGATCATGGAGGTCGGCCGGCGGCTGCTCGACGCGCTCCCCGGCCCCGGGCGCAACCCGCTCCGGGCCGTCGACGAGCGGGCGATCGACCTCACCTCCCGCGACCCCGAGCTGCGCGCGGCGATGCTCCGGCTCGTCGACGTGGCCCCCGGCTGCCGCTCGCCCGAGGACCTCGCCGAGCACCTCGTCTCGTTCCTCGGCGAGGTCGACGAGCGTCCCGGCGCGCTGCGGCTGGCGATGCGGATGGGCGACTCCCGGGCCGGTCGCGCCGCGCTCGGCGCCGCGGTCGCGGCCGGCGTCCGCCACGTCGCCCATCGCTTCATCGCCGCGGAGTCCCCGGAGCGCGCCGGTCCCACCCTGCGCCGGCTGTGGGAGCTCGGCGCCGCGAGCTCGGTCGACCTGCTCGGCGAGGCGACCGTCACCGCCGAGGAGGCCGACCGCTACGCCGCCCGTTGCGCCGCAGGGCTCGACGCGCTCGCGTCCGTCTACCGCGAGCTCCCGCCCCGGCCGCTGCTCGAAGGCGACGCGCTCGGCCCGATCCCCCGCGCGAACCTGTCGGTGAAGGTCTCGGGGCTGACGCCGCTGCTGCGTCCCGAGGCGCCGGAGCTGGGAGCGCAGGACGCCGGCCCGCGGCTGCGCCCGCTGCTGCGCCGCGCGCGGGAGCTCGGCGCGCACGTCCACATCGACATGGAGTCCTTCGACTCGCGCGAGACGGTCCTGCAGGTCGTGCTCGACCTCCTCTCCGAGGACGAGTTCGCGGCGGGGCCGAGCGCGGGCGTGGTGCTGCAGGCCTACCTCGTCGACTCTCCCGCGCTCGCGAGCCGGCTGCTCGACTGGGCGCGGGGCGCCGGGCGCTCGCAGCCGCTCGTCGTCAGGCTCGTGAAGGGCGCCTACTGGGACCACGAGGTCGTCGACGCCGCTCAGCACGGCTGGCGCCCGCCGGTGTTCGAGCACAAGCCCGAGAGCGATCGCAACTTCGAGGAGCTGACCCGCCTGCTGATCGGCGCCGGCCCGATCGTGCGCCCGGCGATCGCGACCCACAACCTGCGCTCGGTCGCGCACGCGATCGTCGCGGCCGAGCAGGCCGGCCGCGGGCCCGGCGACGTCGAGTTCCAGGTCCTCTACGGGCTCGGCGACGACCTGCTCCGCGCGCTCGCCGCGCTCGACTACCGCGTGCGCGCCTACTGCCCGGTCGGCGATCTCGTCGCCGGCATGGCGTATCTCGTCCGGCGTCTGCTCGAGAACACCGCGAACGAGGGCTTTCTGCGCCAGCAGGCCGATGGGCGCCCGCCCGAGGAGCTGCTGGCGGCGCCGTGAGCGACCCCGCGCCCGTCTTCGCGAACGAGCCGCTGCTCGAGCTGCGCCGCGCCGAGGTCCGAGAGCAGCTGCTCGCGGCGGGTGCGGAGCTCGACCGCCTCCTTCCGCTGCGAGTCCCGGCGCTGATCGGCGAGGCACGACGCGAGGGCGAGCAGCTCGTCTCGACCGATCCGGGCGACCCGATGCGCGTCGTCGCGCTCGCGCCGCGCTCGACTCCCGAGGACGCCACCCGCGCGGTCGGCGTCGCCTCGGCGTTCGCGCCGCGCTGGGCCGCCACGCCTGTCGAGGAGCGCGCCGCGGCGCTGCGGCGGGCCGCTGCCGATCTGCGCGAGCGCCGGCTCGAGCTGGCCGCGCTCGCCGTGCGCGAGTGCGCCAAGCCCTGGGCGGAGGCCGACGGCGACGTCGCCGAGGCGATCGACTACCTCGAGTTCTACGCGCGCGAGGCGCTCGCGCTCGGCCGGGCCCGGACGACGCTCGACGTCCCGGGGAGCGCAACACGATCCGCTGGGCAGCGCGCGGGGTGTGTGCGGTGATCGCGCCGTGGAACTTCCCGCTCGCGATCCCCTGCGGGATGGTCGCCGCCGCGCTCGCGACCGGCAACGCCGTCGTGCTGAAGCCCGCCGAGCAGTCGCCCGCGTGCGGCGCGGCCGTCGTCGAGGCGCTGAGGGCCGGGGGCGTCCCCGCCGAGGCGCGTCGGGCTCGTCCACGGCGAGGGCGAGGTCGGCGCGGCGCTCGCCGGCGACCCGCGTGTGCAGACCGATCGCGTTCACCGGCTCGGCGGCGGTCGGGCAGGAGATCATCGCGACGCGCCGCGCGCGTCGCCGCCGGGCAGACGCACATCAAGCGCGTCGTCTCCGAGATGGGCGGCAAGAACTGCGTGATCGTCGACTCCGATGCGGACCTCGACGAGGCGGTGCCCGCGATCGTGCGCTCGGCGTTCGGCTTCGCCGGGCAGAAGTGCTCCGCCGCCTCGCGCGTGATCGTCCACGAGGCGATCGCCGAGATCGCCGCGGAGCGCCTCGCGGGCGCGGTCGAGACGCTCCGCGTGGGCCCGGCGGACGAGTTCGCGACCGACGTCGGGCCGCTGATCGACGCCGACGCGCGCGATCGCGTCGAGCGCTACCGCCGGCTCGCACGCGAGCAGGGCCGCGTCGCGGCCGAGGCCGGCGGCGAGCTGCCCGCACACGGCTGGTACTGCAGGCCCGCGCTCGTGACCGGGCTGCCGGAGGACTCGCCGCTGCTGCACGAGGAGATCTTCGGCCCGCTGCTGACGCTCGAGCCGGCCGCCGGGCTCGACGAGGCGCTCGAGCGGGTCGCGCGCCTGCCCTACGCGCTGACCGGCGGCCTGTTCGCCCGCAACCCCCGCACCGTCGAGCGCGTCGCCGCGTGCTCGCCCGTCGGCAACCTGTACGTCAACCGCGCGATCACCGGCGCGATGGTCGGGCGCCAACCGTTCGGCGGCAACCGCCTGTCGGGCACCGGCGTCAAGGCGGGCGGCCCCGGCTACCTGCTGCAGTTCCTCGACAGCCACGTGCTGTCCGAGAACGTCACGAGGCACGGCCTCGTGATGTGAGCCGGGCGCCTGGCCGTCCCTATCCGAGCGTCGCGGGCGCGCCCGCCGCGCCCCAGCCGAACGCGAGCAGCGAGCTCGCGGTGAGGTCGATCGCGGGCTCGGTCGACGTGTAGCTTTCGACGTCGTCGGAGAACAGGGCGCCGTCGCCGTTGAAGCTCGCGTCGCCGTCGCCGCCGCCGGCCGGGCACGGCCGCATCCCTTCGACGAACCCGGAGCTGGGTTCGTTCGTCGGCCCCTCGACGACCCCGCCCGCGAGCACCGGCGGCGCCCCGTCGAGCGAGCCGACGAGGTTCGCGACCTGGTGGGAGGGGCAGCGCGGCCAGCTCGTGCCGTCGCCGATGATCATCGACACGCCCCACGCGTTCGCGCCGAGCACGTTGCCGAGCCAGCGCACCTCGTCGGCGGCGTATCCGCTGCCGCGCGGTCAGCCAGTCGTACTCGGCAGCCATCACCGCGAGCCCGTCGCCGTGCGAGGCGGTGTCGGCTTCGGCCCACGGGAACCCGAAGCCGAAGGGATCGTGGGCGGATTGCGCGGCCGCGCCTTCGAGCTCGGTGCGCAGCCCGGCGATCAGTTGCGCTTCGCTCTCCGCGAGCCCTTCGCCGGCGGCGCCGGCGGCGCGGATCGCGCGGACCAGCTCGAAGTCAGCGAGGCCGCTGACGTCGTAGAGGTTCAGCGTTTCCGAGTTGCCGCGGGCCTTCTTCTCGTATTCCCGGGCCCAGCGCGCCGCTTCGCCGAGGTAGAAGGACGGCTGCGTGTGCGCGAGACCCGCCGGAAGGCCGGAGCCGCCGGCGTCCTCGAGCGCGACGGCAAGCTCGGTGGCGCCGAGCTCGAGGTCGTCGCGCCATTCGCGCTCGGGGTAGAAGTCCCACGGGATCGCGGTCAGCAGCCGGCCTTTCGGCTTCGTGTCCGCGAGTGCGAAGACGTGCTCGCCGGCGCTCAGGCAGCGGCCGGCGAGTGCTTCGTCGCTCGCCCGGAACAGTTGGAAGCAGAGCCCGAACGCCGCCGCGTCGCGACCCGCGAGGTTCGGGCTGATCGGAGCGCCGGGCGGCCCCGCGCGGAACACCGGGCGGTTGCGGATGTAACGGTCGGCGGGGCTCCCGCCGCCGTATTCGTCGTCGGCCTGGGGGAGCCGCCAGATGTCGTGGTCGCCGACGATCTTCGCGTTGCCCTCGCCGATCCCGACCTGGTAGTAGAGCGTCCCGGTCGGTTCGTCCCACATCCGCAGCAGCCATTCGACGCCGAACCGGGCCTCGCCGGTCATGTCGGCCGGCGCGCCCGCTCCGAGCTGGGTGGGGAAGTCGCGCACCGCCGGCCTCCATCAACGAGACCGTGTAGCTGGTCGTCTCGACGAACTTCAGGTAGTCGCCTGCGTCCCACCAGCCGCCGGCGGCGTCGATCGTCTCGCCGAGCGGCCTGAGGTCGCCCTTGAACACGCCGTTGCCGTTCGTCTTGGGCGTCGCGTAGGTCATCGCGTGCTCGTCGTTGAGGTGGCGCCGGTGCCGTCCGCAGCGGGGAGGGGATGTATTCGGGGCCGTCGCGCTCGTTCTCGTAGAACGAGCGCGCGTTCTGCAGCAGCGGCGCGTACAGCGACGAGCCGGGCGCGATCGCGAACTGCGGTGAGAGCGCCGGCGCCGCGCCGCCGACCGCGAGCCGGTAGCGACCGGGCGCCGAGGACCCCGTCGAAATCGACGGGGTAGACGTCGGGGAACGAGCCGCTCCAGCGGCCCGCCGACGCGCCCAGCGTGCCGGACGCTACGTGCGTTCCCGCTTCGTCTTCCAGCCACCACGGCGCGCCCGCCGCCGCGGCGCCCGACATCACGTATGCGCGCTTCGGCGACGGGGAGGGGTAGCCGGCCTGATCGACCCTGACGAATGACTTCCTGGGCTGCGGCGGCGCCCGCCGGCGCGAGCGCGGCGCAGGAGAGCAGGAGCCCGAGCGAGCGCACGACCCGGCCCGTCACGATCTGTCGCACCGTCCGATCCTCTCAGCCCCAGCCGAGCTGCACGCCGATCAGGCAGCCGATCGCGGCCAGGCAGATCAGGTGCTCGGTGAGGATCCGCGTGGCGAGCGCGCTCTGCGCCGACGGGGTGTCGCGACGTGTCCCGAGGCGGACCGCGCCCGGGACGGTCCGCGCCCCCGCCAGCCCGATCGCCGTCAGCGCGAGGGCGAGCGAGACCCAGGGGAGCCAGCCGGGGTGGTAGCCGTCGGCGGCCTCGACGACGATCGCCGCGAGCGTCGCGAGCATCGCGAGCGCGATCAGCCGGTTCATCGGTCGCGCCGACGTCGTCACGCGCGCGTAGTAGGCCGCGATCGAGGCGAGCGCCTGCTCGGGGAGCTCGGCGCCGGTCCGGCCGCGCAGCGCCCCGATCGCCTGGACGTCGAACATCAGATCCATCCACAGCACCGCCAGCAGGAAGCCGGCGCCCGCCGCGACGAACGCGTTCACGAGCCCAGCCGGACCCCGTCGTGGGGATGCAGACGGAAGTTCGGTTCGGAGTAGATGTTCTCGAGCCGTTCCACCTCGGCTCGCGGGCAGCGTTTCGCCCATCGTCTTCGCGCCGCCGAGCTGCTGGTAGCCCTTCGCGAGCTTCTCGCCGATCTGGGCGAGCCCGAAGTTCGAGTCGTAGACCGACTCGATGTAGAGCGCGATGTTGGCGCGGGCGAAGCGCGCCGCGTCGCCGCCGCGGCGCTCGGCCGCGAGCGCGTACCCGATCATTTCCCAGGAGCGGCCGCACAGCCCGAGGAAGCTGCGGAACGCGCTCGAGATGCCGACGCCCGGCCCGGTCAGCTTCGTCCCGCCGAGTTCGGTGAAGGCCTGAGGCAGCCCCACGTGGTGCGCCGCGCTCGTTGCCGCGGCGATCTTCGCGGCGCCTTCGGCGTCGACCTCGGCAGGCAGGCCGTTCGCGACGAGCGGCCACGCCGCCCTCGCCGCGGCGGCCTCGCCGAGCGCCTCGGGGGCGGCCTGCGAGAGCGCGCGTCGCGACTGCGGCGAGGTCTTCGCGCTGAAGGCGGAGGCCGGCTTCGGTCGCGTGTTTCTTCGAGCCGCAGCCGGCGAGCAGGACGGCGGCGCAGCAGGCCAGAGCCGGCGCCGCTCTACCCAACGCGCTGGCCGTCACGGCCGCCTGCTCTCGCCGGTCAGGCCTTGAGCAGGTCGACCACGAAGATCAGCGCTTCGTTCTTCGGGATCGTCGGGGGGCTGCCGGCTTTTCCGTACGCTTCTTCGGCCGGGATCCGCAGTTCGCGCCGGCCGCCGACCTTCATGCCGACGACGCCTTTGTCCCAGCCCTTGATGACCGCGCCCTGGCCGAGCGTGAACGAGAAGGGTTCGTTGCGCTTCCACGAGGAGTCGAATTCTTTTCCGGTCTTCCACAGCACCCCGACGTAGTTCACGTAGACGGTCGAGCCGCTCTTCGCTTCGGCGCCGGTGCCCGCCACGAGATCCTTGGTTTCGAGTTTCGTCGGCTCCGCGCCTTTGCCGGCTTCGACGACGGGCTTCGTCGCGAGCGGGCCGGAGGTCGGCGTCTTCGGCACTTCGGCGTTGCCGGCCGTGATCAGCTTGTTGTCGGACTTGTTCTCGTTGCCGATCGTGATCGTGCTCGATCCGCCGGAGCCGCAGCCGGCGAGCAGGCCGGCGGCGATCAGCAGGAGCAGCGCGGCGACGCAGGCCGAGCGCAGGCGGCGCGGCGCCGCGATGGGGGTGGGGTTCGGGTCGCTGTAGTAGTTCACGGTCGCGCAGCCTACCGGAAGGTCCCTAACAGGGACCTAAGGGGTGGAATCCGTCACCTAGCGCTTGACCGTGACGACGAGCGCCTTCGTCAGCTGCAGCGCCGACGGAGCTTTCGATCGTCGCGCTGATCGCGGCGGTGACCTTCTTGTGCTTCTTCAGCGCGGCGGCGATCAGCGCGCGCTGCTTCTTGGTGAGCTTGACGGCGATCTTGACCTTGCTGCCCTGCTTGATCGAGACCGCGGCGGAGCGGACGTGGAACTTCGAGCGTCCCGGCGGTGATCAGCGCGCCGATCGTGACCCTGCAGGTCGCGACTTCGCAGAGGAACGAGGCGAACAGCTGGCGCGCCCTGCTTCTGCGCGGGCATCGTGCCGAGGCGGCCGGCGCTGGTGATTTTGGGGGCCGGAGGCGGGGGTGTTTCCACCGGTTTCGAGGGGGTTTCGGACTGGTTTGGAGACGGCGGGCGGCGTTGACCGTCCACTTGAAGGTGACGATCGGTCCGGCGACCCCTTCGGCGTTCTTGGCTTCGAGCGTGACGGTCGTCGCCCCGGCGGTCGTGGGCGTGCCGGTGATCGTCCATTCGGTTTCGCCGACCTTCGTGAGGGTCAGGCCCGCGCGGGAGTTCTGTCGCCTTGAGTTCGGCGAGGCTCGTGCCCTTGATGACGACGGGCGTGATCGCGGAGCCGGTGGTGCTGGTCTGTTCGGCGACCGGTTCGATCGTCGGCGGCGCTTCCGTTCGTTGACGGTCCATTTGAACGGTCGGGGTGCTCGCGGCCGCTTCGCGGCGTTTTTCGCTTCGAGCGTGACGGTCTTTGGCTTCGGCGGTTGTGGGTGTGCCTGTCGATCTTCCCATTCGGTTTCGCTGACCGTTTCCGCTTTGAGGGTCAGGCCCGCGGGAAGTTCTTTGGCGGTGAGTGTCGCGAGGTTGGTGCCTTTGACGACGATCGCGTGATCGCCTGTTCGGCGTGACGCTGGTCTGGGTCGCTGGGTGCGCGCTTTCGAGAGTCGGCAGCGCTTCGTGGACGGTCCAGTTTGGCCGTCGCGGTGCTCGCGGCCGCTTCGCCGGCTTTGTTTTTCGCTTCGAGGTGATGGTCGTTTCGGCTTTCGCTGCTTTCGGAGCGCCGGCGACTTCCCATTCGGTTTCTGGTGACCGCTGACCGCTTTGAGGGTCAGGCCCGCGGGCAGGGGTTCTTTGGTCGTCAGGTGGCGAGTCCCGTGCCTTGATGACGATCCGCGTGATCGCCTGTTCGGCGTGAACGGTTTGGGACGCTGGGAGCGCGCTTTCGAGAGTCGGCAGCGCTTCGCCCAGCGGCCGCCGGCGCGAAAACGCCCAACGTCAAGAGCACGAGGGATCACCGTGCAGGCAGCAAACCGTGTTCTCTTGATGACAGCTTTCATCAGCGTTCGACCGGGCGGGAACGCGGAACCGCTCCTCGCCGCCCAAGACCTTAACCATCGGTTCGCCGCGTCGTTGCGGAATCCCGCCCGCTAGGATCGAAATCGGACCGTGCTAGGCGGGGAGGTAGCGGTGCCCTGCACCCGCAATCCGCTCTAGCGGGGCTGAACTCCTCTCCGAGGGTTTCCGCTCCGGTCGCTCCACCGTTCGGGGCGTCGATGGTCCGGGTCCCGCGCGGTGCCGGCTCGCGAACCAGGTCAGATCCGGAAGGAAGCAGCCTTAAGCGAAAACCGGTGGGCGCAGCGGGAGCTCCCGGGCCGGAGCCGTGGGCGTGTGGTCAGGCGACCGGCAGGTGGTCACTCGACGAGGGGTGCACGGTCCGCTACCCGCAGCGGCGGAAGACCAGCCACGAGCGGTTGGCTCCGGCTGCCGTGAAGCCCGGGCGGGACCACCACCGCCTGGTGGGGGTCGTGCGTGTCGAGGATGTATTCCTTTTCGACCCAGGCGCTCGCCGGGTCGAGGTAGACGCCCCGTTCGATGTGTCCCGCCTCGGGGCTGACGATCCGCGCCGGGCTCGTCCGCAGGTAGAGCGCGAGCAGCGGCACCGGCGCGTGGTTGGGAACGCCGACCGGCCCGCAGCGCAGGTTCACGTCGCCCCGGCCGACGAGCGCCTCGAGGTCGCCTTCGATCCGCTCCTGGTTCGCGAGCTTGCCGAGTTCGTGTTCGGCCGTCCGGTACTGGGAGCGGCCCGTCGCGAGCAGCCCGATCAGCACCAGCGCGCCCACCACCATCCATCCCGTGCGGCGCCGGTCGCCGTGTGGCAGCGCCGTCCAGCCGAACACCGCCGGCGCCGCAGAACACGCACAGGATCGCCGCCGCGAGGAACGCGTAGCGCGAGTTGATCGGCAGCCCGACGGTGGCGAAGGCCGCGAACACGACGACCGCCAGCACCCCCGCGACGGCGCCGGGCAGCGCGCGGCGCCGCAGCCAGAGGAGCGCGAGCACGCCGCCGATCGCGGCGCCGGCGAGCCCGGCGACCTGCAGGATTTCGCCGATCCGGCGCGGGATGTACTGCGGCACGTCGGCGATGCCGGTCTTGCGGTCGAGCGTCGAGGCGGTGTGACGCGTGTTCGTCAGCGACCACAGCGGGTTGCCCGTGACGAGCAGGTCGCTGCCGAGCCAGACGATCGGGCCGGCCGCCGCGAGCAGCGCGAGCAGGACCCGCGCCCGTGCCCCACGGACCGGCTCCCCTCCCGGCAGCCGCCGGGCCAGCCGCGCCGGGACGAGCCCGACGAGATAGAGCCAGTAGAGCCCCGAGAACACCCACGCCTCGGGCCGCAGCAGGCCGGCCAGGGCGAGCAGCGCGAGCACCGGCGCCCCCGCCCGCGGCCGGCGGACGACGATCAGCAGGGCGCCGAGCACGAGCGCCAGGTAGGGGATGTCGAGATACGCCCGCACCCCGTCGGAGATGATCGGGACCCGCGTCAGGAACACGAGCGCGGCGACCGCGCCCGCGGCGCGGCCGAACCACAGCGCGCCGAGCCGGTAGACGAGCCATCCGCAGGTGGCCAGCGCGATGAATCCGGCTGCGACGACGACCTCGACCTCGAAGTGGGGGGTGAGCGGGCGCAGCACGAGGCCCAGCAGCTCGAGCAACGGGTGCGGCGTCGGCGCGATCGGGACCCCGTAGGCCGGCGTTTCCCCCTGCCCGAGCTGGCCGCCCCAGGCGAGCGCGTAGAGCGTGTCGTAGTTGGCGAAGGCGACGCCGTAGACGAGTCGCAGCACGACGGCGCCGGCGAGGATCGCGGCGACGGCGCGGGCGCGCCTGAGCGGGGCGGTCACGCGCCGGACGCTATCCGCTCGGGCCCCCCGCGGCGACCTCTCGGAGCCCGTCGGCCGAGGGCTAGACTCATCGACGGTGCCGGCACAGGAGCAGCAATCCGAGGACACCGGACGGGTGGCGTCCCTGTACCGCCGCCACCGTCCGCGCACGTTCGCCGACGTCGTCGGCCAGGAGCCCGTCGTGCGCACCCTGCGCAACGCGGTCGAGCGGGACAAGGTCCACCACGCGTACCTGTTCGTCGGCTCGCGCGGCACCGGCAAGACCTCGATGGCGAAGATCCTCGCCTCCTGCCTGAACTGCGAGCGCGGGCCGACGGTCGAGCCCTGCGGGCGCTGCGACTCGTGCCGGTCGATCGCCGCGGCGACGTCGCTCGACGTGATCGAGATGGACGCCGCCTCGAACAACTCGGTCGACGACATCCGCGACCTGCGCGAGTCGGTCGCCTACGCGCCGGTCAGCGGCCGCCGCAAGGTCTACATCCTCGACGAGGCCCACATGCTCTCGACGGCGGCCTGGAACGCGTTCCTGAAGACGCTCGAGGAGCCCCCGCCGAACACCGTGTTCGTGCTCGCCACGACCGAGGCGGCCAAGGTCCCGGCGACCGTGATCGACCGCTGCCACCGCTTCGACTTCCACCGCCCGACGGTCGAGCAGATCGCCTCGGTGCTGCGCCGTGCGGCCGAGGCCGAGTCGATCGACGTGCCGCCGCCGGCGCTCGCCGCGATCGCGCGCTCGGCGACCGGCAGCTTCCGCGACGGGCTCGGCACGCTCGAGCAGCTCGTCACGTACTCCGGCACGGCGATCTCGCTCGAGGACGTGCTGGCCGTGCTCGGCGTCGCCGACTCCCGGCTGCTCGCCGAAGCGGTCGACGCGGTCGCCGCCGGAGACGTGCGCGCCGCGCTCGGCGCGCTCGAGGCGTGTGCCGCTCAGGGCCGCGACGCGGCCGCCTTCGCGACCGACCTCGAGGGGCGGCTGCGAGAGCTGATGATCGTCCAGGCGCTCGGCGAGGTCCCGGCCGAGCTGTCGCTGACCCCGGAGACCGACGCGGCCCTGGCCGAGCAGGCCGCGCGCCTGCCCCACGAGGTGGTCGTGCGCCTGCTCGAGCTGCTCGGCGAGGCGCTCGAGGCGATTCGCGCCGGCGCCGACGCCCGCACCCGGCTCGAGCTCGCGCTCGTGAAGGCGGCGCGGCCGGACGTGGACAGCTCGCTGCGGGCGCTGCTGGCGCGGATCGAGCGGCTCGAGCAGTCGGGCACGGTCTCGGCCCTCGCCGCGCAGCGGGACGTGCCGGTCCCGGGCGCCCCGAGCGGTCCCGCGGTGAGCGCCGAGCGACCGGCCCGCTCCGCACGCCGACGCTCCCGCGCCGGTCGAGCCCTCCGCCGGAGCCCCTCCCGTCCCGGAGCCGCGCGCGGCCGCGGCGCCCCCCGCCGCGGCAGGCGTCCCCGCGACGGCCGCCGGCGCGCTCGCCGCCGAGAGCCGCGCGGCGGTCGCCGAGGAGACGGTCGCCGAGCGCGCGCCCGGCGGGCTCGAGGCGCTGAGGCCGCTCTGGCCGGCGGTCGTCGACGTCGTGCGCGGCGAGAACGCGCTGCTCGGCGCGCTGATCGCCGAGGCGCGCCCGGTCGAGGTCCGCGGCGAGGAGCTGACGCTGGCGTTCTCCTCGGCGTTCCTGAAGAAGAAGGCGGAGGACCCCTCGAACCGGATGACCGTCGGCGAGGCGCTGCGTGTCGTCACCGGCGGGCGCTGGCGGATCGCCTACGAGCTGCGCGAGGACCTCGAGCCGCGGGACGGCGAGACCGCGGGCGACGGCGGCCCTGATGCCGAAGAGCGCTGGCTCGCCCGCTTCATGGAGGAGTTCGACGCCGAGGAGATCCCGCTCGAGGAGGGCGGCGAGGCGACGGTCACGAGCAACGAGAAAGGCGCCTGATGCCCAAGCAGCCGCGGATGCCGAACATGCAGCAGATGATGCAGCAGGTCCAGAAGATGCAGCGCGACATGGCGACCGCGCAGGAGGAGCTGAAGAACGAGGTCGTCGAGGCCTCGGCGGGCGGCGGCATGGTGACGGTCAAGGTCAGCGGCGACCTGCAGGTCCGCGAGGTGCGGATCGACCCGGCGGCGGTCGACCCCGACGACGTCGAGATCCTCGGCGACATGGTGCTGGCCGCCGTCAACGAGGCGCTGCGCAGCGCGCAGGAGCTCGCGGAGCGCAAGATGGGCGGAGCGACCGCCGGTCTCGACCTCGGCGGCCTCGGCGGCGGGCTCGGGCTGCCCGGCCTGTGAGCGCGTCCTACGCGCCGCCGGTCCAGCGGCTGGTCACCGAGCTCTCGAAGCTGCCGGGCGTCGGCAACCGCACCGCGCAGCGCCTGGCTTTCCACCTGCTGCGCACCTCGCCGGAGGACGCGACCGCGCTCGCCGAGGCGATCCTCGAGGTCAAGCAGCGGATCCGCCTCTGTGAGATCTGCTTCAACCTGACCGACGAGACACGCTGCCGGATCTGCACGGACACGCGCCGCGACCACGGGCTGGTGTGCGTGGTCGAGGAGCCGAGCGACGTGATCCCCGTCGAGCGCACGCACGAGTACCACGGCGTCTACCACGTGCTGGGCGGGGCGCTGTCACCGATCGACGGGATCGACCCTGAGGACCTGAAGATCGCCGAGCTGCTCGTGCGGGTGCGGGGCGAGGGCCCGGGCGCCGAGCTCGCCGACGGGCCTGTGCGCGAGGTGGTGCTCGCGACGAACCCGACGACGACGGGCGAGGCGACGGCGCTGCACATCGCCGAGGAGCTGCGGCGCGCGAGGCCCGAGCTCGCCGTCACGCGCCTCGCCAGCGGTCTGCCGGTCGGCGCCGACCTCGAGTACGCGGACGAGGTGACGCTCGGCAAGGCCTTCGCCGGCCGCCGCGCTGTGTAATCCTCGGGGTCATGTCGAGCCTCGTCTGCATGAAGTTCGGCGGCACCTCGGTCGCCGACGCCGAGCGGATCAAGCGTGCCGCGCGGCGGATCGTCGAGAAGCGGGAAGCCGGCCATTCGGTCGTCGCGGTGCTGTCCGCGCGCGGCAAGACGACCGACGAGCTGATCACGATGGCCGAGGAGGTCTCCTCGACGCCGGACCCGCGGGAGATGGACATGCTGCTCTCGACCGGGGAGCGGATCTCGTGCGCGCTCTGCGCGATGGCGATCAACGACCTCGGGCACCGGGCGATCTCGCTGACGGGCTCGCAGGCCGGGATCGTGACCGACGAGTCGCACACCAAGGCGCTGATCCTCGACGTGCGCGCCGACCGCATCAGGGCGGCCCTGGACGAGGACCACATCGTGCTGGTCGCGGGCTTCCAGGGTGTCTCCCAGAACGCGCGGAACGTGACGACTCTGGGCCGCGGCGGGTCGGACACGAGCGCGGTCGCGGTCGCCGCGGCGCTCGGGGCGGAGGTCTGCGAGATCTACACGGACGTCGCGGGCGTCTACTCCGCGGACCCGCGGATCGTGCCCAACGCGCGCAAGCTCGACACGGTGTCGTTCGAGGAGATGCTGGAGATGGCGGCGTCGGGCGCGGGGGTGCTGCAGCTGCGCTCGGTCGAGTACGCGCGCAACCACGGCGTGCGGATCCACTGCCGGTCCTCGTTCAGCTCGGAGCCCGGTACCTTTGTCGTCGCCGAAGGAGAAACCATGGAGCAGCCGCTGATCACAGCCGTCACGCACTCGGTCAAGGAGGCCCGCCTCACGCTGACCGGCGTGCCCGACGAGCCAGGGGCGGCGGCCCGCATCTTCGAGGCGATGGCGGCCGCCAACGTGAACGTCGACATGATCGTCCAGAACGAGCCGGTCGCCGCCGGCGGGCGCGCGGAGATCTCGTTCACGGTCCCGCAGGACGACCTGCAGACGGCGCGGGCGGCGCTCGAGCGCCTGCGCGGCGACGCCTACGCGGAGCTCACGGCCCATCAGAACACGGGCAAGGTGTCGATCGTCGGCGCCGGGATGCGCTCGCACCCGGGGGTCGCCGCGAAGGTGTTCGGCGTGCTGGCCCGGGAGGGGGTCAACATCGACATGATCTCGACGTCGCCGATCAAGATCTCATGCGTGATCGAGGCAGATCGCGTCGAGTCGGCGGTGCAGGCGCTGCACAGCGCCTTCGAACTCGAGGGCGAGGGCACGGTCGCCGTCGAGGAGCCGTTCCGCGCGACGGGCTGAGCGGCGCGTGGTGGCGCGCCGGAAGCGCCCCATGTGTCAAGATCCCTACGCATCGCTCAACCCCGACTCAAGGATGAAAGGGAAATGCGAACAGTGAAGAGACCTCGACGCTTCGTCGCCAAAGGCTGGCTGGAGCTCGGGCGCCCGCTGTTCCGCTACAGCGAATCGCGTGACGCGTACGTGCTGCGTGTCATCGGCCGCCGGTACGGACCGGTGCTGAAGGTCGATCGACGCCATGGCGGCGCGCTGCAGGGCCCGGAGCGCCGCGGCTCCGCGCGCACCGCATAGGCGCGCCGGCCGACCGCTGTCCAAGTCGGTTCCGACAAATGCGCCCTTGCGGTTTGGTGCCACCTCCGCTACTAATCCTTGTACGGACATGGATGAGTGTCCGGTTTTCTCTCACAGCCACACGGAAGGGGCTTAGTCAAGTGCGTTGTTTCTCACTTCGGCTCCGGCGGGTACGCACCAGCAGCGCCCGCTGCGGTCGGTACGGCGATCTCGGCTCGCAGCACGGGGCCGGCTGATCTGGCGTGGCTGGACCGATCGCGACAGAGACAGAGGCGGCGGCCACACGGTTGTCTTCACTGAGGGCGATTAACAGCGCGATCACCGAGGGCTGGTGGAACGAGACGGTCGCCCCTGCGCCGCCGCGGGGTGCGCGGTCCGGGAGGCGACTCAGCTACGGGGCCGTCGGCAGGGGCGCGATCGGCATGCAGGCGCGTGCGGCGAGCGCCCGTGGGCCGGAGGCCCGGATGGTGCGCGATTCGATCTTCCGGCGCGCGCTGCTGCTCAGCGACCTCGCGTCGCTGCTTGTGGCGATGGCGGCGGTCGCGTTGCCCGCGAGTCACCGTCCCGCGCTGATCCCCTTGTTCGCGGTCGTGGTCGTTCCACTGGTGCTCGGGGCGAAGCTGCTCGACCTGTATGACCGCGACGACTCACTGCTGCGCAAGACGACCCTCGAGGAGGCCCCGAAGCTGTTCCACCTCGCGACGCTGTGCACTCTGACCGCCTGGCTCTCCAGTGCATGGCTGGGCCAGTACGGGATGACGCGTCACCAGGCCTTGACGATGTGGATCGTGCTGGCGGTGGCGCTGGCTGTGATGCGTACCCTGGCACGGGCGCTCGCACTGCGCCTCGCGCCGGCGGAGCGCTGCCTGGTGATCGGCAACCGCGCCGTCGCCGAGACCCTCGCCGTGAAGCTGGGGGAGCGAAGCGGCCTGCGCGCGGAAATGGTGGCGCACGTCGACCTCGACCAGATCGCGCCGTGGTCGGCGCGCGCGCAGTCGGAGACGAAGCTCGAGGAGGTCCGCGACCTCGCCCAGGCGCTCGACGTGCACCGTGCGATCGTCGCGCCGACGGCGATGGACGGCGAGGAAGTCCTCGATCTCGTGCGGACCCTGAAGGCGGTCGGCGTGCGGGTCAGCGTGCTGCCCCGTCTGCTCGAGGTGATCGGGTCATCGGTCGAGTTCGACGACCTCCACGGCATCACCGTGATGGGCGTCCGCCGGTTCGAGCTGACCAGGTCCTCCGCCACGGTGAAGCGCTGGTTCGACATCGCCTGCGCGACGACCGCGCTCGTCTTCATGGCCCCCGTGCTGTTGCTCGTCGCGATCGCGATCAGGCTCGACAGCCGCGGCAGCGTGTTCTTCAGGCAGCGCCGCGTCGGCCGGCACGGCGAGCACTTCGAGGTTCTGAAGTTCCGCACCATGGTGCAGAACGCGGAGGAGTTGAAGGAGTCACTGCGCAGCCGCAACGAGGCGCAGGGGATCTTCAAGATCGCGAACGACCCACGGGTGACCCGTGTCGGCCGGCTGCTGCGCAAGACCTCGCTGGACGAGCTGCCGCAGCTGTTCAACGTGCTCAAAGGTGAGATGAGCGTCGTCGGCCCCCGGCCGTTGGTGGTCGAGGAGGACGAGCGCGTGATCGGGTGGCACCGCCGCCGTCTCGAGTTGACACCTGGCATGACCGGGCCGTGGCAGATCCTCGGCCCGTCCCGCGTGCCACTCCGCGAGATGGTCTCGATCGACTATCTCTATGTGGCGAACTGGTCGTTGTGGAACGACACCAAGATCCTGCTTCGGACTGTCTGCTATGTGTTCTGTGCTCGTGGCATGTGACACACGGTCGCAGTCGGTCGGACGCCTGACCGATCGCTGCCGGTGTGAATTGGTGAGCGTTGACGAGAGATGCGCAGGATTGACGGCGACGCGGGGTTTCGACACTCGTCGAACGCGGGCTGCCGAAATTCTGACAACCCCCCCTTCGGGGACTCCTGCTGCGCTCCTAATGTGTCGATCAAGGAGGCTGAGGCCCGCTATAATCCCCACAAGACTGATTGGGAATGCAATAAATGACTACTGACGCTCCAAATCAGGTGATGCCCCAGCCATATGTCGATGACGAATTCGATGTGTTCTCGGTGAAGACGCCGAGGCGCGCTGTCATCACCGAAAGACCGGTCGTGCGCAACATCATCGATGTGACGATGGTGGGTCTCGTCGGCGGCGGTCCCCGCCTGGCCGTGAAGGCCGCTCGGGTGATGCTCGAGGACGCCTACACGTCCCGCGAGCCGCGACGCTCGCGCAGGCGCAGGGCCGCCTGACGGGCTGCGGCCGCGCGCCGCTCAGCCGTCGTCGAGTGATCGCTGCAGCGCCTCGAGCACCCGCACCACCCGCAGCCCGCTCTCGCCGTCCGATCGCGGCTTCGAGCCGGTGCGCACGCACTCGAGGAAGTGCTCACACTCCAGCCGCAGCGGCTCGCGGTTGGGGATCCGCGGCGAGAACGTGTCGCCCGAGCGCGCGATGTACTCGCCCCACGAGCTCGTGTCCTCGTCGAAGCCCTTGTCGTAGATCGTCAGCTTGCCCTCGATCAGCATGTCGTCGAACGTCGCCATCCGCTTCGCGCCGACCACGGTGATGCGCCGCTCCTTGTGCGGGTCGAGCCACGAGAGGTGCAGGTGGGCGACGACCCCGGAGGGGAAGCGCAGGAAGCAGAACACGACGTCCTGCACCGGCCGGCGCACGAACGACGCTCCCTGCGCGACGCACTCGACCGGCTCCTCGCCGATCAGATGCAGCGCGACGGACACGTCGTGGGCGCCGAGGCTCCACAGCGCGTTCTCGTCGGCCCGCAGCTTGCCGAGGTTCAGCCGGTCGCCGTAGATGTAGTAGAGGCCGCCGAGCTCGTCGGCGTCGATCAGCTCCTTCAGACGGGTGACCGCCGGGTGGTACTCGAGCAGGTGCCCGACCATCAGGATCCGGTCCGCCTCGGCCGCGGCGGCGACCGCTCGTTCGGCGTCGGCGGCGCTGGTCGCCAGCGGCTTCTCGACGAAGCAGTGCTTGCCCGCGCGCGCGACCGCGATCGCGAGCTCGGCGTGGGTCGGCACCGGCGTCGCCAGCGCGACGGCGTCCACCGTCTCGTCGGCCAGCACCGTCTCGAGGTCGGCGGTCGTCGGAACCCCCGGGTGCGCGGCGCCGACGCGCTCGCGTGCCTGCTCGGAGCCGTCGCACAGCCAGGCGAGCTCGCAGCCGGGCAGCGCCGCGAAGTTGCGGGCGAGGTTCGGGCCCCAGTAGCCGAGCCCCGCGATCGCGACCCGCACCGTGCGCTCGTCGCCGGCCGCGCTCACAGCGTCTCGATCGCCTCGACGCAGCGCTCCGCCGCGTGCCCGTCGCCGTACAGCGGCGGGTGCTCGGCCGGCCGCGGGCGCTCGAGCGCCGCGAGCGCCGCACCGGCGTCGAGCCCGACGAGCGTGTTCCAGCCGAGCTCGACGGTCTCGGTCCACTCGGTGTTCTCACGGAGCGTCACGCAGGGCACCCCGGCAAGGTACGCCTCCTTCTGGACGCCGCCGGAGTCGGTCAGCACCGCCTGCGCCCGGCTCAGCAGCGCCGCGAACGGGGCGTAGGGCAGCGGCTCGGTGATGCGCAGGCCCGGGACGGCGTCGAGCCGCTCGAGCAGCCCTGTCTGTTCGAGTCGCCCCTGGGTGCGCGGGTGCACGGGGAACACGGTCGGGAGCGGCAGCGCCTCGATCAGCTCGACGAGCCGCTCGAGGCGGTCGGGGTCGTCGACGTTGCCGGCGCGGTGCGCGGTCAGCAGGAGGTAGTCCCGATCCTGCACGCCGTACTCGCGCCGCGTCTCCTCGTCCGCGAGCGCCTGCGGGCGCCAGCGCTCGGCGACGTCGATCATCACGTCGCCGACGACCTCGATGCGTCCGGCGACGGCCTCGCGCCGCAGGTTCTCAGCCGCGAGCTCGGAGGAGCACAGCAGCAGGTCGGAGGCGTGGTCGGTCAGCACGCGGTTCAGCTCCTCGGGCATCGTGCGGTCGAAGGAGCGCATCCCGGCCTCGACGTGGACCACGGGGATCCGCGCCTGGGCGGCGGCGAGGCCGCCCGCGAGCGTCGAGTTGGTGTCGCCGTAGACGAGCACCGCCTGGGGATCGAGCTCGTCGAGCAGCGGCTCGAGCGCGGCGAGCATCCGCGAGGTCTGCGAGGTGTTGGTGCCGCCGCTGATCCGCAGTTCGCGCTCGGGCCGGGCCAGGCCGAGCTCGGTGAAGAACACGCGTGAGAGGTTGTCGTCGTGGTGCTGGCCGGTGTGGACGAGGACCTCCTCGTGGCGCTCGCGCAGCGGCCCCGACACCGCCGCGGCCTTGACGAACTGGGGCCGGTTGCCGACGACGGTCACGATCCGCACGCGCGTAAGCCTAGATGGCCGCCTCGGCGCGGACGGATAACCTGCCGGGTCGTGGCGGTCGTGCGCGAGATCCCGAACCTCGTCGTCACCGAGCGCGAGCACTCGCTGCCGCTGGACCACGCCGATCCGGACGGGCCGCGGATCACGGTCTTCACCCGCGAGCTGGCCGACCCCGGCGGTCGCGACCGTCCGCTGCTCGTGTTCTTCCAGGGCGGCCCCGGCTTCGAGGCGGACCGCCCGATCCGCACGAACGCGGCGCCACCGTGGCTCGAGCGGGCGCTCGCGGACTTCCGCGTGCTGCTGCTCGACCAGCGCGGCACGGGCCGCTCGACGCCGGTCGGCGTCCGGCTCGACGGGGATCCCGAGCAGCAGGCCCGGTATCTCGCGAACTTCCGCGCGGACTCGATCGTCGCCGACGCCGAGGCGATCAGGCGCGAGATGGAGGTCGATCGCTGGTCGATCCTCGGGCAGAGCTTCGGCGGGTTCTGCTCGCTGCGCTACCTCTCGGCCGCGCCGGAGGGGCTGCGCGAGGTTCTGATCACCGGCGGCGTGCCGCCGCTCGGCGCCCAGATCGACGAGGTCTACCGCGCGACCCTGGCCCGCACGGCGGAGCGGGCCGGCCGCTTCTTCGAGCGCTACCCGGACGACCGCGAGCGGCTGCTCGCGCTGCTCGACGCCGCCGGGCGTGAGCCGCTGCGGCTGCCGGGCGGCGACCCGTTGACGCCTGCCCGGGTGCGCCAGCTCGGCCACGGGCTCGGCATGAGCCAGGGCTTCGAGCGGTTGCACTACATGCTCGAGCTCGACCCCGCCTCGCCGGGGTTCCTGCACGACGTCGAGCAGGCGACGAGCTTCGCCCGCAACCCGATCTACGCGGTGCTGCACGAGGCCTGCTGGGCCGACGGCGGCGCGACCCGCTGGTCGGCGCAGCGCGTGCTCGACGAGCAGCAGGGGCTGCCAGGGGAGTTCCTGACCGGCGAGCACGTGTTCCCGTGGATGTTCGATGCGCCCTCGCTGGCGCCGCTGCGTGAGGCCGCGGAGCTGCTGGCCGAGCGGGAGTGGCCGCGGCTCTACGACCCCGCGGCGCTCGCCGCGAACACGGTGCCGGTCGCGGCGGCGATCTACGCGGAGGACCAGTACGTCCCGCGCGCCTTCTCCGAGCAGACCGCGGCGGCGATCCCGAACATGCGGGTCTGGCTCACGAACGAGTACGACCACGACGGGCTGCACAAGGACGGTGAGCGGGTGCTGGGGCGGCTGCTCGACCTGGTGCGCGGGCGGCGTGTAGCGCCGAGCGCTACCAGCCCGGCGTGCCGGCGGCTGCGGCTGCCCCGACGACCGACGCCGACCAGTCGATCACCGAGGTCGGCCGCACGACGTGGCGGTTGAGCCCGAGCTCCTTCGGGTCGAGGCCGAGCGCCAGCCCGACCAGCTGGGGCAGGTGCAGCACCGGCATCTCGAGCTCGCGGCCGACGGTGCGTTCCGCGAGCGGCTGCTGGAGGTCGAGGTTCAGGTGGCAGAGGGGGCAGGGGGTCACGAGGCAGTCGGCGTTCGCGTCCGCGGCGTCGCCGAGGTGGCGGCCGGCCTGCTTCAGCGAGGCCTCCTTGTTCATCGTGATGATCGGGAAGCCGCAGCACTTGCGCATGCCGGCGTAGTCGATCACGGTGCCGCCGAGGGCGTCGATCACCTCGTGCAGGTAGTTGTCGCGACGGTGCTCGGCGTCGATCCCGAGCCGCTTGCGGGGGCGCACGATGTAACAGCCGTAGAAGGGGCCGACCTTGAGGTTCGTCAGCGGCCGGCGCACTTTCGAGCGCAGCGCGTCGAGGCCGATCTCCTCGACCAGCAGCCACAGGAAGTTCTTGTTGGTCAGGCCGGCCTCGTAGCTGAGGCCCTCGGAGGCGAGCGTCGCGTTGACGTGGTCGCGGTACTCGGCGTTGGCGTCGAGGCGCTCCTGGCACTCGCTCTGCGCGCCCTGGCAGGTCGAGCAGATGTTCATCATCAGCTCGGCGCCGTCGACCTGCTGCGCGAGCGCGAAGGTGCGCGCGTTGAGCGTGTCGGCCAGCTCCTGGTTGTGCTCGGCGATCACGCCGGCGCCGGTGCAGCAGGCGCGGTCGAGCTGGACGAGCTCGATGTCGAGCAAGCGGCGCGACCTTCGCCATCGAGCCGTGCAGCTCGGGGGTGAAGCCGCGGCTGACGCAGCCGGGCCAGTAGGCGACCTTCATCAGCTCTCACTCTCCTCGGGGGTGCTCGACTCGCCTGACGGATGCGCGGCGTCGCCCGTGGCCTCGGCGCCTTCGCCCGCTGCCTTCTCGGGCTCGTCGTCGGATCCGGGACCGACGTCTTCGGCCGGCGGCTCGCCCTCGACGCCGGTGACGGCGGGCGGGCCCGGCTCGACGGGCGGCGGCGAGGAGGCCGCCGTGCTCTCGCCGGCCGGCGCCGACTGCTCCGCTTCCGGCTCGGCGACGGTCGGGGTCTCCGGAGCGGGCGCGGCTGGAGCGCTCTCCTCCGCGGTCGGGTTGGGCGCGTTCTCCGCGTCGGTCCCGGTGATGTAGAGGTTCAGCTCGTAGCGCTCGTCGCGGCCCTCGATGCGCTCGTAGATCGACTGCACCGCCTTCAGGTCCTCGCGCGGGATCTTGTGCGGTTTCAGCGCGCCCATCGGCGTGACCTTGCCGCGCACCAGCGCCTTGAGGATCGCGGGCAGCGAGCTCAGGAGCTCTTTGCCGGCGGGCGGCGCGAATTTGCCGAACCACGAGTTGCCGCCGTAGGAGCGGGGCAGCAGCTCGGCCTCCCAGAGCAGGCCGTTGTCGCGGATCAGCGACGTGAAGGCGGCCTCGTGGCGCTCACCGTTGTTCTGGTCGACGATGTGCTGGTCGGAGGTCGCGACCCGGCGCAGACGCATGATCTGGCCCATCGGGTTGACGTCCTTCGGGCACGCCTCGACGCACTTGAAGCAGTGGGTGCAGTCGAAGATGCCCTGCGGGTCCTGGGCGAGGTCGTTGAGCCGCTCGTAGGGCTCGTCGTCGCGCGGGTCGCCGACGAAGCGGTAGGCCTTCGCGAGCGCGGCGGGGCCGATGAAGCCCGGGTCGACCTCCATCGCCAGGCAGTCGGAGACGCAGGCGCCGCACTGGATGCAGGCCATCGTCTGCGTGACGTCGACCATCGCCTCTTTCGGGACGATGTACTCGCGCTCGGGGACCGGCTGCTTGGGCAGCAGCCACGGCGTGACGCGCTGGATCTTCTTCCAGTGGACCGCGTCCATGTCGACGATCAGGTCCTTGATCACCGGCATGTTGCCCATCGGTTCGATCTCGATCACGCCGTCGTCGGAGCCGACGCGGGCCGCGTCGAGGTGGGTGTGGCAGGCGAGCGCGGGTTCGCCGTTGATCCGCACGCCGCAGGAGCCGCAGATCGCCTGGCGGCAGGAGCAGCGGATCCCGATCGAGCCGTCGAAGCGGTCGCGCGCCTGCAGCACGCCCTCGAGCACGGAGCGGTGCGGCTCGAGCTCGACCGTGTGCTCGTCCCAGTAGGGGGCATCGCCGGACGACGGGTCGTAGCGGCGCATGCGCAGCGTGAACTTCTCGGGGGCCTGTCGTGCGCTTCGGCCATCAGCGGCGCGGCTTCGAGTCGGGTGCGGGCATCAGTACTTCCTCTCCTCGGGCTGCCACTGGGTGATCGTGACCGGCGAGTAGCTGACCTCGGGGCCGCTCTCGCCGAGCGTGATGTCGATGTGCTTGAGCCACTCCTCGTCGTTGCGCTCGGGGAAGTCGGTGCGGTACTGGGCGCCGCGCGACTCCTTGCGCTCGATCGCGCCGACGACCGTCGCCTCGGCGCAGTCGACCATGAAGCCGAGCTCGATCGCGCCGAGCACGTCCTGGTTGAAGACGGTGCCGCGATCGTCGATCCACGCCTTCTCGGCCTCCTCTTTGAGCCGGCCGATCGTCTCCAGGGCGCTCTGCAGCCCGGCTTCGTCGCGGAACACCGCGGCCTTGCTGTTCATCGTCTCGCCGAGCTCGTTCTTGATCTCCGAGACGCGCCGGCCGTCCCGCGGGCGCGAGATGATCGCCTCGAGCGTTCCTTCGTCGCGCCGCAGCTGCGCGTTCGCGTCGACCTTCGGCGGGCCCATCGAGGCGGCGCGGGCGGCGGCGTGTTCGCCCGAGCGCCGGCCGAAGATCAGCGTGTCGAGCAGCGAGTTGGCGCCGAGGCGGTTGCCGCCGTGGACCGAGACGCAGGCGACCTCCCCCGCGGCGTAGAGGCCCTGGATCGGCGTGCGGCCGTCGACGTCGGTCTTGACGCCGCCCATGATGTAGTGCTGGCCGGGGCGGATCATGATCGGTTCGCGGGTGATGTCGACGCCGGCGAAGTCGCGGCCGAGGTTGACGATCTCGCGCAGCGCCTCGAGCGTGCGGCGGCGCGGGACGACGGTCACGTCGAGGAAGATCCCCCGGCCGCCCGGTCCGACGCCGCGGCCCTCGTTGATCTCGATCTGCTCGGCGCGCGAGACGACGTCGCGGGAGGCGAGCTCCATCTTGTTCGGGGCCGATTTCTCCATGAACCGTTCGCCGGCGGCGTTGAGCAGGTGGGCGCCCTCGCCGCGCGCGCCCTCGGTGATCAGGATGCCCGTCTCGACCAGGCAGGTGGGGTGGTACTGGACCATCTCCATGTCCATCAGCGGCGCGCCGACGCGGTAGGCCATCGCGATGCCGTCGCCGGTCACGATCAGGCCGTTGGTCGTCGGCTTGTAGGCCTGACCGGCGCCGCCGCAGGCGAGGATCACGTTCTTGGCGGTGAACGCCTCCATCCGCCCGCTGCGAACGTCGCGGGCGATCACGCCGGCGCAGTCGCCCTGCTCGTCGAGCAGCAGCGACGTCGTGAACCACTCCTCGAAGCGCTCGACGGTCTCGTGGTGCTTCATCAGCTGCTCGTAGAGAACGTGCAGCAGCGCCTGGCCGGTGATGTCGGCGACGTAGGCGGTGCGCTTCATCGAGGCGCCGCCGAACGCGCGGAGGTCCATCTCGCCCTTGTCGTTGCGGTGGAAGGTGACACCCATGTGCTCGAGGTGCATGACCTCGTGGGGGGCCTCGGAGCACATCACCTCGATCGCGTCCTGGTCGCCGAGGAAGTCCGAGCCCTTGACGGTGTCGTAGGCGTGGGAGCGCCAGTCGTCGTCGACGCTGATCGCGGCGTTGATGCCGCCGGCGGCGGCGACCGAGTGCGAGCGGACCGGGTGGACCTTGCTCATGATCGCCACGCTGGCGCCCTGCTGGGCGGCGGCGAGGGCGGCGCGCTGGCCGGCCAGGCCGGCGCCGATGATCAATACGTCGTGTGCTGGCATCTCGTTCTGGGAATCAGGTTCTCGGGGAGCGCGGCGCGCGGAACACTATATGGCGACGCTGAGGAGGCGCCGGGAGGGGGGACGCGGCGCTGGACGGGCGGGGATGGGCCTCGCCGAGGCCGCCGGGCGGCCGGGGCACGCGAGCGCCGAGGGCGCGCGCCGGCCGAGGCGTCTGCCTCGGCCGGCGCGGGCGAGATCCGGGGTCAGCTAGCCGCTGACGACGATCTTGAACTGGCCGCTGTTGTCGCTCGGGTGGTAGTCGACGTAGCGGAACTGAGGTGCGGCGCCCTGGCCGACCATCGTGAACGTGTACGGGTGCTGTTCGGTCGGGCTTTTGTTGTCGCCGGACGGTTTGGTCGGGTTGTTGACCGCCACCGGGTGGAACCAGCCGCTGCCGAGATTGACCTGGAAGTACGCCGTCTTCTCGATTTTGAACTTGCATTTGAGCTCATACTGAGGGATCGCGAAGCGGAACTGCGCGTCGTCGCCCGCGGGCCTGTTGGCGACGCCGGGGCTGGCAAACTGCGAACTCGGCTCGGGTTTGCCACAGCGGTTGAACGGCCAGGCGCCCCAGGCGCTGACCGCGCCCGTCACGGTCACCGTGTAAGTCGTGCCGGTCGCCATCACGACCGGGACGGTGACGCTCGACCCACAGCCGGGCGGCGTCGACGTCAGCATCGCCGGGCCGCTGCAGAAACCGGGGCCGGATGCGTTTGTCGGGGAGTGGCTGTCGAGGTAGGCGCTCGTCGAAGAGGCCGATGCACCAGAGGCGCAGATCGCGAATAGAAACAGTGAAGCTGAAACAGTCAATGCACTCTTGGACAGCCGTCCAAGTGCGCTCCTGTGCGATTTGGTCATTTGTATAACCACTGAGTTTCGTCCTCCTTGACGAGCATGGCATGCCGGGGCGCCGGCATCAGCGAGGTGGACTGCGAGCGTACCCGAAAGACCTTCGGATTACGAGCCGCAGAATCCGTGGAGTCGCGCGAGAACGGGTGAATGACGAGCTATGTGCACGTCTGACGGGGGTACAGCCCGCTGCCGAGAGAGAAACACCGGGCTCAATCGGCCATGGCGAAGGGGGCGCGAACCAGAGAGGCGTAGACCTCCTCCCAGCCGCTCGTCATGTCGGCGCTCCCATATTGCGCTCGGCGGCGCTCCTGGTCGTGCAGCAGCTCCAGGCGGTACGGCTCCTCCGTCAGGATCCTGCGGATCGCTGCGATCGCCGCGTCGGTTGACGGGAACGTCTGGCGCGAGCCCAGAATGCTGCGGTTCGGCGGGATGTCGCTGGCGATCACGACGACATCGTGGGCCATCGCCTCGAGGACGCTCAACGGCATCCCGTCCCACGCGGTCCAGTGCAGGTATACGGTGGCCCTGGTCAGCCGCTCGAGCGCCTCGTCGCGGCTCAGCCAACCGCTGACCGGGATCCCAGCGTGGGAGAGAGCGTCGAGGTCCGGGGAATCGTGGGTGGTGCCGCCCAGCCAGGCCACGGGCGCGAGGTCCCGCACCGCTGCGAGGATCCGAGCCGCCTGCTCGGGCTGGCGCTGCGGCGCGACTCGGCCCATCGCCACGACAGAGGGGCGCTGATCCTCGGCGGCCCCGGGAATCTGGCCCGGATCGAGCTCTGGGATGCCGTTCAGCACGGTCCGCACCCGAGGGGCTTTGATGACCTGATCGGCGAGCCTCGCCTCGTCGTCGGAGACGGCGCCCAGCACGCTCACGCGCCGGGCCACGCGGCGCTCCAGCGTCCTGAAGACGCCGCGGCGGATACGGGACGCCTTCATGGTGAAGGAGTACCCGTGAGGCGTGTAGACGGTAGGGGCGAGCCCGTTCAGCGTCGCCGCGCCGGTGACGCCGGCGAAGGATGAATGGAGATGGATCACGTCGGGTTGCCACGACTTGACGATCGGGCGCAAGGCGCGCGAGGCGCGCAGGGACGCGCGAAGGGTGCGTTCCGTCCACGGGGTCGGAATCAGCTCGATCCGCGGATCGACGGAGTCGCGAAGGTTCAACGGAGTCTCCGCACGAACCCCGTAGGCGATGGCGACGTCGTGACCACGATCGACGAGGCTCGTGCTGAGGTTGCTGACGACCTCGAAGATCCCACCCCCCAGCGCCTCCGAGATGTGCATGATGCGCATAAGGCTAGATACCAGGTTAGGGCGTGGAATGAAATGAACACCGATCCCGATACCGTCTGCGTCTTGTCATGCGTGTAGCAATTGTCACACAGACGCCGGAGGACAACGGTTCCTCCTACTTTCGCGCCTTGCAGTTCGAGTCGCTTCTGGCGGCGCGCGGTCTCGACGTGGCGTCTTTCCCGGCAGCCATTGCAGAAACCCGATTCAAAGGACGGGCGGGGACGGCGGCGCTGTTCGCCGAGCACGGGCTCCGTTACCTCCTTCGCGAGCGGGAGCTTCGCCGCATTCTGCGGAGTTACGACACTCTGCTCGTTCAGCGCGGCGCATATCCGCTGGGACCCGCCTGGCTGCTCGACGGTTTGCTTGCGTTCGGCGGTCGCGTCGTCTACGACCTCGACGACGCGACCTTCCTGCCTTCGCCGACTCTCGCGCACAGGAGCCCGGTGGTTCGCTGGGTGTTCGAGGACCGCCAGTCGCGTGTGCTGCTCGAGCGCGCCGACGCGGTCATCGTCGAGCACGACCGAGCTCGACGAGGCGCTTCCGGGCCGTCGCGCCGACCTCGTCCTGCCCACGATCCCCGACGCGATGGCGTATCCGTCCGCCGTGCAGCACGAAACGGGCCCGCTGCATCTCGGGTGGATCGGCTCTTCCGGGAACCTCGCCTATCTGGAGCCGTTGCGCGAGATCCTCGAACGTCTGAGTGACGAGGAGGTCGCGGAACTGGAGGTCGTCAGTTCGGCTCCTTGGTCCGGACCCGCCAGCTTTCGGCGCTGGTCGCGCGATAGCGAAGTGGAGGCGGTCGCTGGCTTCGAGGTGGGGATCATGCCGCTGCCCGACAGCCCATACACCCGCGCAAAGGCCGGGTTCAAGCTTCTGCAGTACATGGCAGCCGGCTGCGCGGTGATCGCGAGTCCGGTCGGGGTCAACCGGGACCTGGTGGAAGACTCGAGGGCGGGTGTGCTGGCGACGACGCCGGAGCAGTGGGAGCAGGCAGTTCGCGAGCTGGCGGGCGATCCCGAGCGCCGCCGCCGGCTCGGCGCAGATGGGCAGCGGTTCATTCGCACCTTCGCCGACATGAATCGACACGCGGACGCGCTGGTCTCGGTGCTCAGTGGTGACCTGGCCACGAGCCCGCAGGCCGCCGGCTGACCGCGGGCGATGCTTCATGATCCCGGGATGACGCCAATGCGCGTACTGCTGCTGAGCAACGCAATCACCCCCGACCGGTCCGGCGGCCTCGAGCGTTACGTGCGTGAGCTGGGCGGCGCGCTGAGCAAGCTCGGCGCCGACGTCCGGATCGTCGCCCGACAGGTCGATCCCGGCCATCCCGCGAGAACGGTCGATCCCGACGGGGTCGAGATCTGGCGCTTTCCCACCCCCTCGAGGGACAACCCACTCTATGCCCTCGGCTACCCCGTCGCGGCCGCGCGGGCGGTCCGCGAGGCGGTGCGCGACGCCGCCGGGACGCGCGTGATCCACAGTCACTTCGGGCTTCAAGGGCTTCCGCTCGCGATCGGCCGTACGCGCTACCTGCATACGTTCCACGCCCCCGCATACCGCGAGCTCCTCGCCGAACGGCAGGGCTCCTACAGGCTCCCGCAGGCATCGCAGAGCGTTGCGGTGGGTCTCGTGCGACGGTGCGAGTCGCGCGTGCTCCGGCGTGCCGAGAGCGTAGTCGTGCTGAGTGATTTCATGCGCGCGGAGGCGGTCGCGCTGGGGGCGGACGCCGACCGCATCGGCGTCCTGCCGGGGGGCATCGACGTCGACCGCTTCTCACCGGGTGAACCCGTCGAGCATCCGTTCGCGAAGGAACACGGTCCACTGCTGTTCACCGCGCGCAGGTTCGTTCCGCGAACCGGCGTCACGGAGTTGGTGGAGGCGTTCGCCGAGATCGTCCGGGACGTTCCCGGAGCGCGTATGGCGCTGGCGGGCAGCGGGCCGCTGGAAGCCGAGATCCGGGCCCGCGTCGAGACGCTGGGGCTCGCCGGGCACGTGCGCATGCTCGGCAGGGTCTCGGACGATGATCTCGTCGGTTGGTACCGCGCCGCCGACCTGGTCGTGATGCCGACACAGGAGCTGGAGGGCTTCGGCCTGACCTCGGCTGAGGCGATGGCGTGTGGCACGCCGGTCGTGGGCACGCCGGCGGGAGCGAACCCGGAGGTTCTGAACCGCCTGGACCGCTCGCTGGTCACACGCGATCCGTCGCCGCCGGCGATCGCCGAGGCGGTCACCGGGCTGCTCCGGGAACCCGATCGCATCCGGGAGCTGTCGGCTCGCGCGCGTGGGTCGGTGTCTCCCGCATTCTCCTGGGGGTCCATCGCAGACGGGTACATGGCGCTGTACGAGCGGCACAGCCACGCTCGCTCGTCCTCCTCGCGGGCGGCTGGCATCGAGCGGAGCGACGCCGCCGGCAACCAATACGGTCGAACAGTGAAGCCATCTCTGCTCCCGCTCCTGCGGTCGCCGGTCAGCGGCGAACCGCTCGTCGCCGAACCCGGAACACTGCGGACCGCCGATCGGCGCGAGGCCTATCCCGTGACGCAGGGTATCCCGATCATGCTCCGCGCAGATGGGCCGTTTCCCGCCGACGCTTACTCCGCTGAGCCCGGGACCGGCGCGGGCCTCGCCTCACGCGCTGCGCCTCATCTTCGAAGGCTGCTTCCATCCCTGTCCCACAACCTGCGCGCGCGACAGAACTTCGCGCATCTGCGGGACCTATTGAGCGAGGCCCAGCCCGGGCGGCCGTCACGGGTCCTGGTCGTTGGCGGCGCGATCCTGGGAGAGGGCATGGCCGTGCTCGCCGAAGACCCGCAGATCGAATTGCTGGAGGCCGACGTGGCGATCGGTCCCAGAACGGACGTCATCTGCGACGCGCACGCGCTGCCGTTTCCCGACGACGCATTTGACGGCGTGGTCTGCCCAGGCGGTGCTCGAGCACGTAGCGGACCCCGCCAAACCCTACCGGGAGTCAACAGTTCGATCAGGCGCTGAAGCCCCGGCCCGGGATCCAGCATCGTGACCTCCCTGCGTGTGGCGCTCGTCCACAACCTCGCTCGAGGTGGCGCGCGCAGAGCGATGGACGAGCACAGGATGCGATTGGGTGACGAGCTGACCGAGTTCTGTCTGCAGACCGCAACCCCGGTGACCGAGCATCCTCGGATTCAACCGTTCACGCCGCTCGCCGAGCGGTCCGCCGCCGGCTTGCGTCCGGTTCCGCGCATACGGACCTCGTAGAGCTGGTGCGCGCGTGGCGAGCGACTCGCCGCGGACAGTGAACCGGTCCGCGTGCGACGTCGTCCTCGTCCACCCGTGCCAGTTCCTCCAAGCGCCGACCGCGCCTTCGTTGGTTCGCGCCGCCCGTCCGTGTACTTCTGCCACGAGCCGCGGCGTGTCGACTACGAGCCGGAGGCGGCAGCGCGTGCAACCCGGCGACGCGCCGCCTGTACGGCCCCTTGCACCGCGCCGAGCGGAAGCTGGACAGAGCACGCGGTGTCGTCGGCCGGGTCGCTGCTGACGAACTCGCGTTTCACCGCCGGCCGCATCGAGCGTGCGTACGGCCGCCGGGCGAGCCCGGTCCCGCTCGGGGTCACAGAGGTCTTCCGCGCAGCACCTCCCGGCCAGGAGCGGACACATCTGCTCAGCGTCGGCTCGCTGATACCGAGCAAGGGGCACGACCTCGCGATCCGCGCCGCCGCGGCGAGCAGCGGCAGTTGGCCCCTCGTGGTGGTTGCGCCCAGCACCCGCGGTCAGGAGTCCGAGCGGCTCGCGGGGCTCGCCCGCGAGTGCGGGGTCGACCTGGAGATCCGGGTGGGCATCTCCGACACCGACCTCCGCGACCTTTACCGAGCGGCTGTCGCAACGCTCTACCTGGCCAGGGAGGAGCCGCTCGGCCTCGTCTCGATGGAGGCCCAGGCGTGTGGCAGCCCGGTCGTGGTGTCCGACGACGGGGGGCTGCCGGAGACGATGATCGACGGCGAGACTGGCTGGATCGTCTCGCGCGAGGACCCGCACGCCGCCGCGCGGGCATTGGATGCGCTGCGCGATGCCGACCTGCTGGCCGCCACGTCCGAGCGCGCGAGCAGGCACGGCCGCGCGCAGACGTGGGAGCGCTCGGCGGTCCTCGTGCAGGAGGCGCTCGAAGGCGCCGCGGGGCGATGAGCAGCCCGGCTCCGCTCGTGATCTGCTCGAAGAGCGCCTGGGATCCCGCGATCCGCAGAGAGCATTCGCTCGCGATGCTCGCCGGCTCGCACGGTCACCCCGTGACGTTCATCGAGCGGCCCCTCGACATCCGCGCGCTACGCGGCGCGAGCGGAGCCGCCCGGTTTCGTGCGCCTGCTTCGCGGCACCGCCACGCGCGCGCGCCGTGTCTCCCGGCGTCAGCGTCGTCGCGCAGGCGACGGTTCTTCCGGGGCATCTCAACGGGCCGGCCGAGCTGACCGGCAACCTCCTGCTGGCCAGGACGCTGCGCCGATCGCCCCGCGACGCGGTCGTCGTGGTGAACGTCCCGTGGCAGTGGCCTGCGACGAAGGGCGTCGGAGTCCGTCGTGTGTTCGATTGCGCGGACGACTGGACTGCGCTGATGCCGCACCGCAGCGCGAGGCTCTCGGACCTGTTCGATCGCATCGGCGCGGAGGCCGACGCGATCGTGGTCGCCAACCGGCTTCTGGCGAGTCGATTCCCCGCCGCGCGGACGACCGTGGTCCCCAACGGCGTCAGCGAGGACATGCTGGGTCCACTCGCGCCGCCCGCCGGGCCGGGCCGCCTCGTGCACGCGGGCACGCTGACACCGCGTTTCGACGCGCCGCTGGCGGAAGCGCTGTTGCGACTGCTGCCCGGGTGGAGTCTCGACCTCTACGGGCAGTGCCAGTACCCCGGGGCGGGCGACCGGCCGGGCGCCGAGCTCGCGCTTCTGCTCTCGCGTTACGCCGATCGCGTGCGCTGGCATGGAGTGGTCGCGCGTGCCTCGCTCTCGGCGGTGATCGACGAGGCGACCGTCGCGTTGGTGTTGAATCGCGCCGAGCACTCGGTCGGGCAGGACTCGATGAAGCTCTACGACTACGCCGCACGAGGGAGGCCGATCGTCTCCACACGCTTCTCGCCCGGATCTGGAGCGCGACGGCCCGCCGCACCTGAGTATCGGGGCGCACCGCCGAGGAGATCGCTCGAGGCGTGCTCGCGGCGGAGCACGAGCCCTCGGAGTGGTCCGAGCAACGGCGTGAGTGGGCGGAGTCCCGGCGCTGGGAGGCTCGGTGGCCCCAGTGGTCTCGGGCCGTGTTCGGCTCGTGAGGATGGGCTACGCACGGCGATCAGGGCGAAGAAGGGGCGGCCTCGCCCAGGATATGGGCAAGCATCCCTTCAGTCATGCGCTCGGCCGTGAATTCGCGTAGCGCCTGCTCGCGAGCGGTCGTCGCGATCCGACTGAGCTTCTCGCGATCAGACAGTGCGCTCTGGACCGTCCGCGCTAGGTCGCGTGGATCACCTTGCGTAAAAACCACGCCATTACGCCCGTCGGTGATCACCTCGGTGAACGCACCGATATCGGAGACGACGGCGGGTACCCCTGCGAGCATCGCCTCTGCGAGCGCGAATGGCGGGGCGCCGCCCTCGTCGCGACTCGGCATCAGGAAGAGGTCGGCGGCGGCGAGCAGCTCGGGAACGTCGTCCCGCCGTCCCAACATCCGGACATGCGATGCGAGCCCCGTAGCGCGCACGGCACTTCCCAACTCGTCGCGACTGGGGCCATCGCCGGCCCAAACGAACACGAGTCCCTCGTCGGAGGCAGTGAGCTCCGAGAGGGCCTCGACGATGACGCCGTGGTCCTTCTGGGCACCGAGTCGACCGACGGTGAGGACAAGCGTCCCGTCGTCTGGGACACCCAGCTCGGAGCGTACCCGTTGTCTCGTATCGGTCGAGGCAACCCTAACGACAACACCGTTGCGCACAATCTGTATTCGCTTCCGTGGGACCCCGAACTGTGCGGCGAGCGTGATTCGGTTGTCCTCCGAGCCGCACACCCATTTCTGGCGACCGCGGGCGACTGTTCGGTAAAGGGCACGTCGTCTCGGCGTGACTGTGAGGTCCGCCCGCACGAGATGGAACATCGCCGTGGCCCTACTACGCGTCAGCCCGCACGCAACCATGGCGCCCGGGCTGGCCTCGGGCGTTGGCAGGTTGAGAAGCACGGTATCGGGACGAACACGCGCCAGTAGGGCCAGTGTTTGGAATGCGTCGTGGCCGATAGTCAAATACGCGCCCCCCCTCGTTTCGGCCTCGGCGCCGAGCTCCGCTACGTGCACGTGAAAGCCATCGGCGTCGAGCGCGTCTCGTAACCGCGCCGTGCCCCTTCCGCCAGGCAACGCCACATGAACATCGCACCCGCGCGCGTGGGCCGCCGCAAGGGTCGACCGAAGATGTGACTCCGCGCCACCTTCTTCCCGAGAGGTCGTGATTGCTAGGAGTCGAGTGCCCATGAGATCGCAGGAGGATGTTAGGTGCCGATCGGAGGAGACGGTAGCCTCCTGCGCATGTCGAGGATGGCGGGACAGGAGCCGACGGCGTGCCCGGCTGAAAAACCGCGCGGCCCCGTCCGAGTTGAGGTTTTGATCGTCTCCTATCGGACGCGAGATCTGCTGCGTCAGACCCTCGAATCGCTCTTCTCCCATCCCCCTGATCCCTCTGTCGTGGAGCTTATCGTGGCCGTGTGGGATAACGCCTCAGATGACGACAGCGCTGAGATGGTCGCGCGAACGTTCCCATCGGTGCGGCTCGTCCGGTGTGAGCGGAACGTGGGGTTCGCGGCGGCGAACAACGGGCTCGCTCGCACGAGTGACGCGGATTATCTGCTCTTGCTCAACTCCGACGTGATCGTGACCCAGGACATCATCGTCCCGCTTCTCGAGGCGCTCCGCCGCGACCCGGTATCGGCCATCGCCGGCCCGAGGCTGGTCGGTGCTGACGGTGCGCCGCAACCATCTAGCGAGGAGTTCCCGACGCTGCGCTTCGAGCTGGCCCGGGCATTTCACCAAACGAGAGTCGGGAATGCCCTGCGTCCCCTGTTCGACCCGGCTCGTGTGCTGGCCCAAACGCGCCAGCACGAGCTGATCGACTCCCGGTCGACCCGGCACACGAGCTTCCTCTGGGCAACATGCTGGCTGATCGCGCGCACATACGTGTCCGACCACGGTCTGTTCGACGAGCGCTACACAATGTATGACGAGGATCTGGACTTCTGCCGGCGGCTGTGCGCTAGCGGAAAGAGGGCACTCTTCGTCCCTAGCGTGCAGCTGGTACACTTGGGGGGTTCCAGTAGCACGACGGCTAGTAAGCTGGCTATGACGCGACGCAGCCGGGCGCGCTACTACGGTGACCACCATGGACGTATCGATCGGCTTCTCTACCGGTTTGTGATTGGAGGGCTCCTGACCTACAAGCGACTGAAGGGTGGCGTAGCCAACAGCTCGCCGTAGCCAGACCGGTGATGTGAGTGCGCTACGCGCGGGACGCTCATCGGTTCGACTGTCTTAGGCCGGCCATTATCGCCGCGGGGTGGAAGTCCTCCGGCCATGCGCGCAGTACCGCGACCATCGCGATGAACACGCTGGTTGAGCCGACGGCTGCCCATACCGTCCAGTGCGCGAGGAGCAGTGCGACTGCGGCTGCGAGTATCAGCGCCGCCGCAGGTCTCGGTGTCTGTGCGAAGCACGACCGCAGGTTGACTGCTCGGCGAAGGGAAAAGGCGGCTGCTAGAAGTACGAGCACCTCGCATCCTGCGGTCAGCCATGCGGAAGCTAGGACGCCCACCTTCGGGACGAGGATGAGGTTGCCGACCACGTTCAGAACGATTGCGGCGCCGTTTTGCAGGAACAACCCACGCGTCTTGTGAAAAGCGATCATCAGGTTGCCGAGCAGGTTGTTCACCACCGTCAGGGCGCCCGCGAGGCTGAGAATTCGAAGTAGCGGAGCTGCGCTGCGATAGTCGGGACCGAGTACGACGTGCACGATCGGTCCCGCGAACAGCGCGAGGGCAACGAAGATGGGCATCGCGCCCACCACGAGCCACGTCCAGATCCGAGCGATAAGTCGCGCCAGATCATCGGAGCGACCGATGAGGCTGGAGATCGCCGGCAACGCGCCGGCGACGATGACGCCGGCCACGGTCGCCAATACCGTGAGGATCTTTGATGCGGCCGCATAGTCCCCCAGCCGCGAGCCGGACACGAGCCAGCCGAGCAGGACCAGGTCGATCATCAGGTAGACCTTTGTCATCACAGCGAGCAACCCTAAAGGCACAGCGCGCCGGATCAGATCGCTCCTGCTGGTGCGCCGTGCGGCGGCGGGCTCGAGTAGACGGTTGGCCGCGATTGCGACGACCACCCCATTGACGATCGAGCCCACGCTCAAGGCCGCTGCAACGGCGTCGATACCGAAGCCCAGTGCGGCGATCAGAACCGTCGCCGAAACCTGGAGCAGCGTCGTCGACACATCGAGCCTTAAGAGCAAACCTGTGCGGTGTCTTACGAGGAAGAAGATCCGAGCGGGGTTCAGCCCGTTGAAAACCATGCTCGGCGCGAGAATGAGAAGCGCGAGGCCGCGCGGCGAGCTTACACCTGCACTGAATGAGAGCCCGATCATCGCGAGAGCTAACAGGCTCGACCAAGCGGTCGCCACCTCGTATGCCGAACGCAAGATCGGCCGTTGTGAACCGTCGAGGTGGGGCAGATCGCGGCTGAGCATCAGGCTGAAGCCGAAGTCCGCAGTCGCCCCGAGAACCGACCAAGTAGCAACCGCCGAGGCGTACTGCCCGTAGCTGGTAGAGCCGAGCAGCCGGATGATCGCGATCGTGCCCGAGTCCCGACAGGAAGGTGATGGCTCCATAGCGTCCGAGGAGGTGTAAGACGGAGCGAGCAAGGTTTCGGACGAGCGGCGGCTGGGGGGCGTTGTCAAAGGGCGTCGCTTCCGGTCGGGAGCCCTTTCGTCGGACGGAGCGCTGTCATCTAGGAGCCGCGCGGATGAAGCGCTGGGACGGGCTCGTCGGCCGGCCGCTTGTAGTGCGCCATCGCGGCACCGAACAGAATGGCGATCATCACACTCACAGACGTGTAGCGCGCGGTGGTGTCGGTAGTCCATCCGACGAGCACCGCGATGAAGGCCCCGGAGACCCCCGCGACCAAAATCCGCGAGGAACGTAAGCCCGCGATGATCCCGCCGGCTGTATGCGCGAGCAGGAGCGCGAGGGCAAGGAGCCCGGCGACGCCGGCCTCCGCGAAGAACTGGAAGTACACCGACTGCGCGTGGAGGCCTTCGGCGCGAGCGCCGAGGTGTTCGCTGAGGTGTTCCTGGAGCCGTCCGAGCCCGATGCCCACGACGGATGCTCGTCGAGCCGCCGGTCAGCGCGGAGCTCCAGATCTGCTTCCGTTCTCGTCGCCCTGGCGGTGCGATTCGCGCGGGAGGTCGGGTTCTGGATCGAGTTGAATCGTTCACGGAGGTTCGTGCCTCCGACGCTCAGCCCTACGACGACGGTCACCACGAGCAGGGCCGCCACACCCCGAGCGCCGCAGCGGTGCGGCGCCGACCGGGCAGGGCGATCAGCGCGATCGCAGACGCCGCGGCACCTCCGATCCAGCTCATCCTGCGAGAAGGTGAGTGTGAGGGCGACCGCGACGACGAGAGCGCACAGCGGTCCAAGCGATCAGCATGGACTCGCCGGGCCCGAACAGCGAGGACCAACGCCGAGTGGCAGGCGAGGGCGAGCATGTTCCCCAGCGAGTCCGGGTCGGGCAGTGTTCCCGCAGGTCTGAAGTCGTTGGCGAAGTTGAAGTAGTAGTCTGCGCGAGACGGTCTCGTTGACTTCCGAGGAGTAGAGGTTGAGGTTTGCGTGATGCGCGTACTCGTAGAACGCGATCAGGCCTTGGATCGTGGCTGCTGAGCACCAGCATCGAGAGCAGGAAATGAAGGCCACCCGGTTCGTGTGCCACGTTGATCGCGAGCCAGCCGGCGGCCAGGGTGGCGAAGATCCAAGTGAGGTAATGGGGCTGCTCGCGCCCGATCGCGAATGCGGGAAGCAGCAGGGCGAGCGACGATCGTGACAACCGTTGCAGTGCTGACGCCCGGACGTCCGACGCGCTCGGTGACCAGGAGCGCGACGAACGCGGCCAGCGCCAGCAGCAGGATCGACCGGGCGAGATTCCTGACTCCCTGCAACGTCATGTTGAGATCCCACGGTGCGGTCATCACAACCGCGCCCACCAGCACCCGCAGGGGCTCCCTGGTGAGGCACCGCAACTCAGCAGCAGAGGGGCCGCCACGGTGACGACGTACTTGAGGTCGTCGGCTGGTGGAAGGCGTGGTCGGCGACTAAGCCTGTGGCCGCGAGCATCGACAGGCCTGCGAAGACGCCGGCTGCGAACGCTCGAATCCGCAACGGCATGGTACGCGCACGATCGCGGACGGGCTACCCACGTCCACGAACGACATCAGGCCAGAGGCTCCAACCTTCTGGACCGCCGCACCCCGATCACGTAGACGAAGCGGCCGAGGAGAAGGAGCGTCGCCAGCAAGCCGATGCCCGCGTAGAGCGTCGGTTTCGGCGAGACCTTGCTGCCCGCCGAGTCGGCGGATACCAGCTGAAGGCTCGGCTGTGCGGCCGCGGACCCCTGCGCGACGCTGTTGAGCACGGTCTGCTGCTGGCTCAGAAGGCCGGAGAGGAGGGTCGTCGCGTTGCGCTGCGCTTCTCCCTTGGAGGTGCGCAGCTGCTTGCGAGCCGCGGCGATTTCAGTTTCGAGGGGAGCGAGCTTGGAGGTCACCGCCTTCTCGTAGGCGGCGGCCTGCTCCGCGTCGAGGTGGTTGATGTACCTGACGAACGACCTGGCGACCGCCGCTGCGCGTTCCTGGGCCTCGCTCGCGCTGGAGCCGGTCACACTGATTCGCACCAGGTTCTGGGCCGCGATCGTACCGGAAGAGACGTTCCCTTCGAGCGAACTCACCGGCACCCCGAGCCGCTTGGCGGCGCCGGACAGGACTGGCGTGCTGGAGGCGAGCTGGGCGTACTGGCTGGCGAGGTCGTTCGCTGCCGTCACCGCGGGATCGGAGATGCCCGAGGTCGCCTGGACGGAGACGCGCACCGTCGCTGAGGACTGGTAGCGGGCAGAGACGCCGTTGCTGATCGCGTAAACCGCGGCGGCGACTACTACGGCGATCACGAGGACGCCAAAGCCGGCGCGGGTCCACCACGGCCAACCTGGCCCGTCTGCGCCGTGACGGCTCAACCTCGATGGAGGCTCGGCGTTCTCGTGCTGAGGTGCGGCGTCGGGTGCTGTCACATTCGGTGAGATGGCGGCCTCGACACGTCCGTGGGGGGGCAGGGTACCAATGCCTGGACCGTTCCGGGCAGTGTCTCGAGCTTCAACCAGCGGGCCGACCTCGCCGGTTGGACCATCAAGACAAGCAGCCGGCATAGACGGTATGTGCACATGTCCAAAATTCTCGCCCATCGTGACGCGACCGGCTGGGTAGGGCCGAGGTGGGCATGCCACGGATCATCGGCATATCGTTCAATATCGGTCGCGAATGCCCTCCCTTGATGTTGGAAACAGTCGTGTCATCGCCTCGGCGGCTAGACGGTTGCGTCGCGCGTTCGGCAGGCTCACACCCCCCGGCGCAACCCCGGAGCGCGTCGTCGAGCGCTTCGAGCAGGTTGCCGGTGTCGAGCTCGTAGATGTCGACCTTCCGCGCGACCCGGCCCCTCCTCCACGAAGCCGCACTGTTCAGGACGGGTTGCACCCGATGTTCGCTCGCAGCTACTCGGAGCCCGGCTACCCCCTCAGAGTGGCGACGCTCACGGGTGCCCGGCTCGCGACGGGCAGCGGTGTGGTCATCAGCGCCGCGGGCGAGCTCGTGATGGAGACGCTCTGGGATCACGATCACTTCGTTCGTGAGTTCGCCCATCCGAAGCGACTACCAGAGCCCCTCGTCGTGGAGGGCACTCACGCCTCGATCATTTCGCTCTGGTGCAACAACTACTTCCACTGGATGTTCAACGCCCTGCCGAGGCTGGCCGTGCTCGAGGCGAGCGGAGTGCCGTACGACAGGCTGATCGTTCCCGAGACGTTGAGCCGGTTCCAGCGCGAGTCGCTAGCCCTGCTCGGCATCCCCGAGAGCAAGCTGTTGCCCTACGCGGGCGAGCACATGCGGCCAGAGAGGCTGATATGGGTCTCCCCGCTGGCGCCGATCAATGAGCCGAGCTCGTTCCTGATCCAGTGGGTGCGCGAAGCCTTTGGCCCGCGCGAGTCGGAGCCGACGCACAAGTACTACGTGAGCCGCCGCGGAGGGACGCGAAACGCCGCCAACGAACGTGAGCTCCTGGCAGCCCTCGAACCGCTCGGGTTCGAGCTCCTGCTACCCGAGACGCTGTCGTTCGCGGACCAAGTGCGCACGTTCGCGTCGGCCAAGATCGTGGTTGGTCCGCACGGCTCGAACTTCGTCAACGCGATCTTCTCGCGACATCTCCGCGTCCTGGAATTCTTCCAACCCGCTCACGTCAACTGGGGCGTCTACACGATGCTCTGCGCAGCCGGTCACGATCACTGGAACATCATCTGCGATCCGGTGCGTCGTCTGGGACCGCGTAAATTTGATGCAATGTACGTGCCTCCGGATCTCGTGCTTGAGTCCGTCCACCGGATGCTCGATCAACCTGGGCGTAGCTGAGCCCGGTCGTACTCTCCGAGGAGGCCGGATGTGGGCTCGATCATCCGTCCAGTTCTCTTGCGCGTCCACCGGCGTTCGCGATGTGAAGACGATGCCTCAACGTGCCGCGGGCGTCCACGATTTCGCAACTCCAGCGCTGGCTGGGCACAGCTCTCATCGTGGTCGCGGCGGGAGGCGTGATTCCCGCCGCCGCATCTGCCGCGAGCCACAAGCGGGTCTCGCGTCACGTGCATAGCGTGCGCAGAAATGCACGAGGCATGCGAGCCAGCGTCGACTCGCCTGCCACCCACCAGGTCGAATCCGATTATCGCCAGCTGACGAAGGAAGTCCTCACCGGCTACTCCTCCTCGAAGGAACGGTATTACGCGTCAGGCCTCTGGGAAAACGGCGACCCGAGCTGCTGGTACTGCAACGCGGGGCCGGCGGTGGGCGCCGCTTATCTCTCTGACGAAGACCCGGCGATGGCGGAAGTCGCGATCGCGACCTTGGATCGCGCGATCTCCGAACACCGGCTCGCCAACGGATCCTTCTCGGGCAACACGAGCCCCGGGATCACCAGCGCCGCCTTCGGGATCGAGCTCGGCCTTGCCTACATCCGGCTCGAACCGCATCTGCCCGCCGCCACGCGCACGCTGTGGCAGGAAACGCTGGGCGGCATCGCAGGCTTCCTGATCAGCGACAAGGACGCGACCTGGTACGCGAACGGCAACATCAACGCGAGCTATGCCGGGGCGCTCTACTTCGCCTGGCGCGCGACCGGCGATCAGCAGTACCTCGATGCCTACAACGCAGAGCTCGCGTTCACGGAAGCTCCCACGGGACACCAGTGGGAAGGATTCGGTCTCGTGATCACCCAGCAACCCACGGCCGCCGACGGGAGTGATGGCCGCGGGTTCCTGACCGAGGGCAGCCCCCCGGGATGGGACCCGGAGTACTCGCACCTTCAGCTCGACTGGCTGTCGGCTCTGTACAGCGCGTCAGGCGATCCGCGGGTGCTGCGGCTCCTGAACCTGATCCTCAACCAGGAGCTAACCCGCGTCGACCCCGCGACCTTCGTTCTCGACGCCATCGGTGGGACGCGCAAGAACGAGATGATGCCGTTCACGAGCGCGGCGCTGCCACTGCTCGTGATCGATGGCAAGCGTCCAGATCTTGCACCGCTGCTCCCGGCGGCGTTCGCTCGGCTTTCGAGCGAATACCGCGAATCGTTCAGATACACCGAGCACAACTTCTACCGCGGAGTCTCCTTGTGGCTGGCGCCGATCCTGCTGGCGACGTCCGGCGATCTGACCGTACCCGTGCCGTCGATGTCGGCCGGCACACCGTCGTCGGGCTCCGCTACGGGGTCGTCCGGCGCACCCCCAGCGACCACCGGCAAGCCGTCGAGCAGCCACGCGCGCAAATCGCCCCCGGCGACGGCCAAGAGCGCCAACCCCCCCTCGATCTCGCCCGGCGAGCTCCACGCATCCCGGGTCGAGCCGCTTCCCGAACTCGAAGTCCCGGACGTCGAGTACGCGTTCGCGACGCCCGCGACCCTCACGCATGGCCTCGTGGCGTCGAGCAGCCGTTCAAAGGTCGCCGCAGCGGCGTTCGTCTGCGCCAGCGCGTGCTCCCTCACCGTCCGTCCGCTGCTCGTGATCCATCGCAGCGATGACACGAGTCCAGTGGTGGTGCAGTTCAACCTGAAGGCGACGACGATCACGCTGGGCGCCGGCGGTGTCTTCGTCAGCCGGGTCCGTCTTCCGCGTCTGGCTTTGGCGGCTGCCGCGCACGGTCGCGCGGCGTTTGTTCGCCTCAGGATGACCGTGCTCGTGCACGGGATGGCGAGGCAGGGCCGCAGCTTCTTCTTCAAGCTCGCCAGGTAGTGCCAGCTAAAGTCCGGTCCCCGCCGGCGGCCGGGCGGGCTGTTCGCACTCACAGCCGCCGGGTGACGTTTGTGCCTCTGCACAGGTGCGCAGCTCATCAACGATTTGTCACAGAGTCCACGCATCGAGAACCTTTTCGACCTCCGCGGCTGGGTTGCCGCTGATCTCGCGCGCTACGACAGATCTGCGTTACAGACGCTGTTACGCGAGCCGCAGGTGCGCTGGCAGGTACGTCTGCGCATCACCGAGTACCTGCTCAACCGCCGTCTTCCCCTGATCGGCGCGATCGCACGCTGGCGTCTGCAGACACGTGGGATCAGGCTCGGCTACACGATCCCGCCCAACGTGTGCGGCCCCGGCCTGAAGCTGCCGCATTGGGGCACCATCGTCATCAGCAGCGACGCGAGCGTCGGACGCAACGCGACTATTCACCCGGGCACGCTGATCGGGGCGCGTGGCGGTAGTCCGTCGCTCGGCAACGGAGTTTATGTCGGCAGCGGCGCCAAGGTGTACGGCCCGATCGTCGTCGGCGACGACGCGTACCTTGCCCCGAACTGCGTCGTCTCCCGCTCCGTGGCACCGGGTTCGGTCATGCTCGGCGTCCCGGCGCGACCGCGCGAGGCTGCCTCAGAACGCCATCACAGCGAGGGTTCCTAGACAGCAGCGGCAGATGGGCTCAGCCCTCCCCCTACCCCGTAGGCGCCAGCGCCTTCCTCACCTGCGCGATCGTCACGACCCCCTGCAGCACCCCGTCGGCATCGACCGCGACCATCGCCCCCAGCCGTCCGAGCCCCTCGGCTCCGAGCAGCGTCTCCAGCGGCGCCTCCTCGCCGATCCGCACCGGCAGGTCCGGCTCGAGCGCGTCGACCACCTCCAGCGCGGGTCGCCCGGCTTCGATCTCCGCCTCGACCCGCTGCTGGCGCACGACGCCGAGGAAGTGCCTGGCCGGGTCGACGACCACGAACCACGGCCACCGGTACCGCAGGAAGTACTGCTCCTGGACGTCGAGCAGGGTCGCGTCGGCCGGGATCGTCACCGGCTCGCGGTCCATCACGTCGGCGACGCTGAGGCTCTGGATGCGCCGCCCGACTGCGCCCTGCACCACTGCAGCGCCCGCCGCCTGGTAGATGAAGAACGCGAGCACCAGCGTGAACAGGCTGAACGTCGAGCCGTTGCGCATCAGGTCGACCAGCCCGAGCGCGCCGAGCAGCAGCGCCAGTCCCTGACCCGCCCGCCCGGTAGCTCCGGTCGCGCGGTTGCGGTCGCCCGTCACACGCCAGATCACCGCGCGTGCGATCCGCCCGCCGTCGAGCGGGAACGCGGGCAGGATGTTGAACACGAACAGCGCCGCGTTGACGAACGCGAGCCAGCCGAGCAGCGCCAGCCCCGGTGACGTCGTGAACCCTTCGCGCGTGACCGAGTCGGTGAACGGTTCCCCGGAGGACAGCGCGACGCCCACCCCCGCGCAGATCGCCAGCAGCAGGAACGTCACGGCCGGGCCCGCCGCGGCGACCTTGAACTCCTCGCCCGGGGAGGCCGGCTCGCGGCGCATCTTCGACAGCCCGCCCAGGAACCACAGGTCGATCCCGGCGATGCCGATCCCGAGCCGCCGCGCGACCAGCGCGTGCCCGAGCTCGTGCAGGACCAGCGACAGGAAGTAGCCGAGCGCCGCGGCGACCCCGATCAGGTACGCGGTCGTCCGCGATCCCTGGATGATCGTCGGGAAGTAGTCGGCTCCCAGCCAGTAGATCATGAAGAACAGGACGAAGAACCAGCTGAAGCTGACGCCGATCCTGATTCCGAAGACGCGCGCCAGCTGGAAGTTCTGACGCGGACGCAAGGGCATGAGGTCGATGGTAGGCGGCCCGCGGCCGCGTTCCCGCTAGTGCTCCGGCCGGGAGCGCGCGATGATGCGCTCGAAATCGGTCCCGGCGGGCAGCGTCCCGTACTCGAGCCCGCCGTCCCCGCCTAGCCGCGATGCGCAGAACGCGTCGGCGACCGCCTCGTCGCCGTGGCGCACGAGCAGCGAGCCCTGCAGGCACAGCGCCATCCTTTCGACCACCCGGCGGGCGCGGGACTCGAGCGTCTCGGGCTCGGCGAACTGCGCCTTCAGCTCCTCGACGCCGCGGTCCAGCCGCTCGTCGCCGCCCCGCGCGGATTCGACCTCCGCGAGGAACACCTCGAGCGAGCGCGGCGAGCGGGTCAGCGCCCGCAGCACGTCGAGGCTCATCACGTTGCCCGAGCCCTCCCAGATCGAGGCCAGCGGCGCCTCGCGGTACAGGCGCGGCATCCCCGACTCCTCGACGTAGCCGGCCCCGCCCAGGCACTCGAGCGACTCGAACGCGTGGTTCGGTGCCCGCTTGCAGGTCCAGTACTTGCCGACCGCGGTCGCGAGCCGCTTGAACAGCTGCGCGTCGGTGCCGTCCTCCCCGGCGTCGGCATCGTCGTGGGCTTCGTCGTAGGCCCGTGCGAGCCGCATCGCCAGCGCGGTCGTCGCCTCCGACTCGACGCACAGGTCGGCGAGCACGTTGCGCATCAGCGGCTGGTCGGCGAGCACCTTGCCGAACGCGCTGCGGTGGGCGGTGTGCCACGTCGCGCCGACGACGCCGCTGCGCATCCCCGCGGCCGAGCCGATCACGCAGTCGAGCCGGGTGTGGCCGACCATCTCGATGATCGTCGGCACGCCGCGCCCCGGCTCGCCGAGCATCCGCGACCAGGCGCCGTGGAACTCGACCTCCGAGGACGCGTTCGAGTGGTTGCCGAGCTTGTCCTTGAGCCGCTGGATGTGGAACTGGTTGCGGCTCCCGTCCGGCAGGACGCGGGGCATCAGGAAGCACGACAGGCCCTCGTCGGTCTGCGCGAGCACGAGGAACAGGTCCGACATCGGCGCCGAGCAGAACCACTTGTGTCCGACGATCTCGTACTCGCCGCCGGCGCCCCCGCCGTTCAGCGGATGCGCGACCGTGGTGTTGGCCCGAACGTCCGAGCCGCCCTGCTTCTCGGTCATCGCCATGCCGGAGATCGCCGAGCCCTTCTCCGCCGCGGGCACGAGCCGCGGGTCGTAGCTCGTGGCTGTCACGAGCGGCTCCCACTCGGCCGCCAGCTCGGGCTGCGCGCGCAGCGCCGGGACGACGGCGAAGGTCATCGTGATCGGGCACGCGTAACCGGCCTCGGCCTGCATCGCGGTCATGTACAGAGCGGCGCGCGCGACGTGCGGCGCCGGCTCGGAGCTCGTCCACGGCAGCGAGTGCAGCTCGTGCTCGACGCCCATCCGCATCAGCTCGTGCCACGCCGGGTGGAACTCGACCTCGTCGATCCGGTGCCCGTAGCGGTCGAACGTCCTCAGCACCGGCTTGTTCTCGTTGGCGAGGCGGCCCCATTCCTGGATCGGCGCGCCGCCGACGAAGCGGCCGAGCGCCGACGCGCGCTCCCGGGCCCAGCCGGCGCCCTCGCGCTCCGTCGCCTCGACCAGTGGACGGTTCGTCGAGAACACGTCGATGTCACCGATCGGCGGCACCTGGTTGAAGACGGTGTGCGTCTGCCACGGCGCACCCGATGCGGCTGGGTGAGAGGCGGTGCTGGCCATCCGGCCAACATCTTACGCTCTGCGAGGGTGCGATCGCTGACCAGGATCGGTCTGCTGATGGTGGGGACCGCGATGGTCACCTGCCTGCTGTCGGGACCCGCGCACGGGCTGACCTCGCCGCCCTCGGCGCAGCTGGCGTTCGTGACCGGCACCGGCATGGCCCCCGACCAGGTCTCCGTGGTGCTCTCGCCCGGCGGCGAAACCCGCGTCGTCGCCGCCGGCGAGGAGCCGCTGCTCTCACCCGACGGGAGCCACGTCGCCTACTCCCTGTTCAGCGCCGGCAGCGAAACAGGCCCCGCGCTCGCGGTCTACGACGTCGCCACGGCCGCCGCCTCCTCCTACCTCAGCCTCGCGAAGTTCACCGTGCAGCCGCTCGCCTGGTCGCCGGACTCGCGCTACCTCGCCTTCTACGCGCGCTCCACCGCCCTGCGCGGGATCCCCGCCCGCTCGGCGCTCGACGTGCTCGACACGACCACCGGCGCGATCGTCACCCTCGCCCACGGCCAGATCAGCGGCGCCTCGTTCTCCCCCGAAGGACGCGACCTGCTCGCGTTCTCGAAGTCACCCGCCGAACAGGACTTCCCGGTCGACCTCTACTCCGTGCCCGCGGCCGGCGGCCCGCTGCGCCGGCTCACGTTCGACCGCCACAGCCTCAACCCCGTGTGGGGCGCCAAGGGGATCGCCTTCGACCGCGAGCGGCTTCGCCGCGACGACGCTCCGGTCTTCCAGATCTGGCTCGATCCCGCGCACCCGCGGCAGATCACCAGGGTGAAGGTGCCGGTGCTCCTCTCCGGGCTCGTCCCGATCGCGTTCTCGGCCGACGGCACCCGCCTGATCGCTGAGTACGGAGGTGAGGACACGAGCGAAGCGTGGACCGTCGAAATCGCCGATCGCCGGGCCCGCCGGCTGACCGTCGGCGGCAGGCAGGTGATCGGCGACGGCATCTCGGCCGACGGCTCGACGGTGCTCGTCAGCGAAGGCTCGTTCGAGGAACCGCCGTCGAGCGCCCGCATCGTCACGCTGCCGTTCGCGGGCGGCGCGCCGAGCGTGCTCGTCGCGCACGGCAGCGCCGCGAGCTGGAACCGCTGAGCTTCAGCGCCCGCGCGGGTTGCGCGGGGCCGGGCGCACCGCCGCGGCGCGCTTGAGCAGCGTGTCCCGCTGCTGCTCGCGCTCCTGCTCGGCGATCCACACCCTGATCCGGCGCTCGATCTTGCGTTCGATGTCTCGTTGCATTGCGCACGTGATCTTCGACGCCCGCCTCCCGCGTCGCTTTGGACGACTGTCCCAAGTTCCGCGCACGCGGCGGGACATCCGCCGCCGGGCGGCCGTGGCCGCCGGCGCGCGGGCGATAGCATCGGCCGCCCCGGCCCGTCGTCCGGCCCTGCAACCCCGGGCTCGCACGGGCGCCCCGCGAGGACTCGAGGACCGAAGACATGGCGAAGATCAAGGTGAAGAACCCCGTCGTCGAGCTCGACGGCGACGAGATGACGCGGATCATCTGGGCGTTCATCAAGGAGCAGCTGATCCTCCCCTATCTCGACGTCGAGCTCGACTACTACGACCTCGGCATCGAGCACCGCGACGAGACCGACGACAGGGTCACCGTCGAAGCGGCAGAAGCGATCAAGCGGCACGGCGTCGGCGTGAAGTGCGCCACGATCACACCGGACGAGGCGCGGGTCGAGGAGTTCTCCCTGAAGGCGATGTACCGCTCTCCGAACGGCACGATCCGCAACATCCTCGGCGGCGTGATCTTCCGCGAGCCGATCGTGATCGCGAACATCCCGCGGCTCGTGCCCGGCTGGACGAAGCCGATCGTGATCGGTCGTCACGCGTTCGGCGACCAGTACCGCGCAACCGATCTCGTCGTGCCCGGCGAGGGCAAGCTGACGCTCACCTTCACCCCGTCCGACGCCTCTGAGCCGATCGAGCTCGACGTGTACGACTTCCCTGGTCCCGGCGTGGCGCTGTCGATGTACAACCTCGACGCCTCGATCCGCGACTTCGCCCGCGCCTCGCTGCGCTACGGGCTCGACCGCGGCTACCCGGTCTACATGTCGACGAAGAACACGATCCTCAAAAACTATGACGGGCGCTTCAAGGACATCTTCGCCGAGGTCTACGCCGACGAGTTCCTCGCCGACTTCGAGGCCGCCGGGATCACCTACGAACACCGCCTGATCGACGACATGGTCGCCGCCGCCCTGAAGTGGGAAGGCGGCTACGTCTGGGCGTGCAAGAACTACGACGGCGACGTGCAGTCCGACACGGTCGCGCAGGGCTTCGGCTCGCTCGGCCTGATGACGAGCGTGCTGATGACCGCCGACGGCAAGACCGTCGAGGCCGAGGCGGCCCACGGGACCGTCACCCGTCATTTCCGGCAGCACCAGCAGGGCAAGCCGACCTCGACCAACCCGATCGCCTCGATCTTCGCGTGGACCCGGGGGCTCGCGGCACGGGGCCGGATGGACGGCACGCCCGACGTCACCGCATTCGCCGAGACCCTCGAGCGCGTCTGCATCGAGACCGTCGAAGCTGGGAAGATGACGAAGGACCTCGCGCTGCTGGTCGGTCCCGACCAGGAGTGGCAGACGACCCAGGAGTTCCTGTCGTCGATCGACGAGAACCTGCGCAGCGCGGTCGCACGAGGGTGACGGCCGTGCCTGCGAGAAACCCAACCGCCCCACCCAGGAGATGAACCTGTGAGCAACCCCGTACGTGTGACCGTGACCGGCGCGGCCGGCCAGATCGGATACAGCCTCGTGTTCCGCATCGCCAGCGGCCAGCTGCTCGGCGCCGAGGTGCCGGTCGACCTGCGCCTGCTCGAGATCCCGCAGGCGATGCCGGCGCTCGAGGGCGTCGCGATGGAGCTCGTCGACTGCGCGTTCCCGCTTCTCGCGGGCCTCGACCTCCACGACAACCCCGACGAAGCGTTCGACGGCGTCAACATCGCGCTGCTGGTCGGCTCCCGGCCGCGCACGAAAGGCATGGAGCGCGCGGAACTGCTGTCCGCGAACGGCCAGATCTTCACCACCCAGGGCGCGGCGCTGAACGGCCACGCGGCCTCCGACGTGAAGGTGCTGGTCGTCGGCAACCCCGCGAACACCAACTGCCTGATCGCGATGAACAACGCTCCCGACATCCCCAGGCAGCGGTTCACCTCGATGATGCGCCTCGACCACAACCGCGCGATCGCGCAGCTCGCCAACAAGCTCGAGGTGCCCGTCACCGACGTCAGCCAGATGGGCGTGTGGGGCAACCACTCGCCGACGATGTACCCGGACCTGTTCCACGCGAAGGTCGGCGGCGAGGTCGCGGCCGACGCGGTCGACGACCGGGCATGGATCGAGAACGACTTCCTGCCGAACGTCGGCAAACGCGGCGCGGCGATCATCGAGGCACGCGGCGCCTCCTCGGCCGCCTCCGCCGCGAGCGCGGCGATCGACCACGTCCGCGACTGGGTCACCGGCACCGACGGCGAGTGGGTCTCGATGGGCGTCGCCTCGGACGGCTCCTACGGGATCCCCGAGGGCCTGATCAGCGGCTTCCCCTGTACCTGCGAGGGCGGCGAGTGGAAGATCGTCGAGGGCCTCGAGCTCGAGCCGTTCTCCCGCACGAAGATCGACGCCTCGATCGACGAGCTGGTCGGCGAGCGCGACACGGTCGCCGATCAGGGCCTGATCTAGACCGGCCCGATCGGTCGAAGGGCGCGGTGTCACACCGCGCCCTTCGTCGTTCAACGGGCGGACCCGCGGGTCCCCCCGGTTGGCGTTCTTCACGAACCCCGGCGCGCGCCCGAACCGTGAACGGTCTCTCGGAGCGCGCGCGGGCTTCGTCGTTCGCGGCTGTGCGACCGGCAGACCGGCCTCGCCGCGAGGCAGGCTAGCCCTTGGGGTGCCAGCCGCGGCCCTGCTTGCTTACCTTCTTTTCCTGCTCGAGCCCCGGGAGCACGCGGTACAGGTAGTTCTGCTTGATACCCATCTTCGCGGCGAGCTCGGGGATCGTGATACCCGGCTGGCCCTGCACCAGTGACAGCGCCTCGGCGGCGCGGGTGCCGCTGCCTTTGCGGCGGCCGGCGCGCCGTTTGCCGGCTGCACGTGCGGGTTTGGCTTTGGCCGTGGTCGCGCTGCGCGAGCCGCGGGGCCGGCCCGGGCGTTTGCGTGTGACGGCGGCGGTGGCCGTCGCGACGGCGGTGCCGCCGACTCCGGCGAGCGCCCCCGCGGCCGCCTCCAGGCGGCGGTACTCGTCGACCAGTGGCTTCAGCTCTTTGAGCCGGTCGGTGATCTCTTTGTGCTTCTGATCCAGGAAGTCGGGCACGTTTGCGTTCCTATCCGCTCGAGGAAGGGTTGTCAGTCGCAGTAAGTATCACGCTTTTCACTGTTTGTGCTCGATCTGATCCTTCAGCCGGTCCAGGGAGCGGTTCGCCTCGCGCAGCGGAATGCCCCCCACGACCGCGCGGCTGACGACCGCCCCGAGCGGCCCGAGCGGCGCGTGGAACTCGTTCTTGTAGTCGAAGCGAGTACCGCCGTCGATGCTCGGACAGGAGGTACTCGGTGCGTGCGCGCGAACGCGCCGGGCCCTTACCCTCCCACACCGCCCGCCGGCACGGATCGCACTCCGCGAGTCGCCAGTGAACCTCGATCGTCACACCCCGCAGGTGGATCCGCTGATCCATCGCGAACCCGACCTTCGGCGGTCCGCCGTCGGCGCGCAGCAGCGAGCGGTGGATCGTCACCCAGGTGCGCAGGCAATCGGGGTCCATCACCGTGTCCCACACCCGCTCGGGCGGCGCGTCGATCTGGATCGAGACTGTTATCTGGCTCATCAGCGTGCGGCCAGCGGCTCGGCCCGCTCCCATTCTGCCAGCGCGTGCTCGACCGCCGCGTCGAAGCTGTGCAGGCGCACCCCGAGGCGCTCGGCGGCGCGGTCGTCGCGCGCTACGAGGTCGCCCTGCAGCCCCTCCATCAGCGGCACGACGAGCTCGGGGTCCTCGGCGGCGATCGCGGCGGCGATGCGCCCGGCGAGCGGCGTGAGGCTGAACCGCAGCCGCACCGCGGGCCTGCCGACGAGCATCGCGTCGGCGATCCGCTCGAGCATCTCGCCGTAGGTGATCAGGTCGGGCCCGCCGATCTCCAGCGTCTGCCCGGAGAGGCCCGTGCCGGCGCAGGCGCGCAGCATCGCGATCACGTCGCGCTCGTCGATCGGCTGCGTGCGGAACCGCTGCCACGAGGGCAGCGCGAGCACCGGCATCCGCTCGACGAGTCGCACGAGCAGCCGGAACGAGCGCGAGCGGGCGCCGATCACGATCGAGGCGCGCAGCGCCACCGAGTCGGGCACGGCGTCGAGCAGGATCCGCTCGACCTCCTCGCGGCTGGCGAGGTGGCGGCTGGGGCGCGGAGCGCGGCCGGGGCCCTCCCAGCGCGGCACGAGCCCGCCGAGGTAGACGATCCGCCTGACTCCGGCGGATCGCGCGGCGGCGCCGAAGTTGGTGGCGGCGATCCGCTCCCGCTCGGCGAAGCCGAGCCGTCCCGGCGAGGACTCCATCGAGTGGATCAGGTAGTAGGCCACCTCGACCCCGCGCAGCGCGCGCTCGAGCCCCTCGCCGGTGACGGCGTCGCCGCGCAGCACCGGAACGGGCGAGTCCGGCAGGCGCGCCGGGTCGCGCGTCAGCGCCGTCACGTCGTGCCCGTCGGCCTCGAGCGCTCCGAGCAGCAGCGAGCCGACGAAGCCGCTGGCGCCGGTGAGCAGGATCTCCACGACCAGTGATGATGACGAGCCGTGCCGGAACGCCCGGAGTTTCCGGCCGAAACGGGGCGATTGTCACAGGAAAGTGACCTGGCTTCCCGTGTTTGGGGATACCCCATCGTTTTCTCTGCGATTTGCGGTTTGGCCCGCGAATGCGCCTTGAGGCACCCCCTCCGGCGTGCTTTGATCGCCCCCGTCCCGAAGGCCGAACGAGAAAGCGGGGAAGGGTTGCAGGCGAAGCAGAGCAGGCGCGCACCGCGCCGGACGACGAAGGCCAAGATCAGCTGCGAGCAGTGCTTCTTCCGCGTCAACCTGCTCTGCGCGCTCGGGCTCGACGAGCCCTGCGCGACCTTCCGCCCGAGCGAGGCGGAGCTGCGGCCGCCGCAGCAGATGCGCCTCGTGTTCCGCCAGGAGCGCCGCACGCGCGCGGCCTGGTCGTTCCCCTCCGCGGAGGAGCAGGCCGCGCTGCACGCATAGTCGCCGGGCCGCTCGGCCGCCGGCGCCGGTCCCCGCCCAGGGGTCCAGAGGAGGGATCGCGAAGCCGCGCCGCGGGTATATTGCCCGAAGACCTGCAAGCTTCGGTGGAGGCGGTGGAGAGATGGGATCCAAGGACAGACTGAGCAAGGCCTCGGACGCGGCCAGGGCCGCGCAGAGCAACCCCTACGTGCAGCGGCTGATCGAAGACGACGAGCTGCGATCGAACCTGGTGTCGGCCTACGGCGCCGCGCGCAGCGTCTACGGACGCATGACTAACGGCAAGCCGGCGGGCCGCGCGCTGATCGAGGACCGCAAGCTCCAGGCCGAGTTGCGCAGCGCGATCGACTCGCTGCGGGACGCCTCGGGCTCGTTGCGCGAGGGCCCGAAGCCGGTCCGTCGCCGCAGGCGCGGCCGCCGGCTGGCGCTGCTCGGGTTCGGCGCGGTGCTCGCGATCGCGCTCAACGAGGGGCTGCGGTCGAAGGTCCTCGACCTGCTGTTCGGGGCCGAGGAGCAGTTCGACTACAGCTCGACGACCGCCCCGCCGACGCCGGAGCCCGCGGGCGTGGCGAGCTGACCGGCGGCCGGGGGCGAGCACGGGTGAGCCCCGCCGACACGGCCGCTGAGCCGCGCCCGACGGCGGACGCAGAGGAGGAGCCGGGCGGCTCCACCGCTCGTCCGCTGTCCGGCGAGAAGGCGCAGCGGATCATCGACGCGATGCGGCACAGCGTCGCGCGACGCGGCACGGCCGGGTCGACGTTCGACCACGTCTCGCGCGAGGCGGGGGTCTCGCGCGGGCTGCTCCACTACTACTTCGGGACCAAGGAGCAGCTGATCGTCGAGGCCGTGCGGCGCGACGCCGAGCTGCGGATCGAGCGGCTGCAGCAGCAGCTCTCGACCGCGAAGACGGCGGAGGACTTCATCGACCTGATGGCGCAGAACCTCCAGCAGACGATCCGCGACGACCCCGAGTTCCTGACGCTCGCGTTCGAGCTGTTCACCCTCGCCCAGCGCAACGAGGACATCGCCGCCGAGTACGCGGCGCTGATGCGCCGCACCCGCGAGCAGGTCGCGGGGATGCTGGACGCGGCCCAGCGCGACGGTGTCCTGCACCTGCACGCCGACCCGGTCGCGATCGCGGAGGTCCTGTTCTCGCTCGGCGACGGCTTCGCACTGCGGATGCTGAGCGAGCCCGACCGCGACTTCGGCGCCACGATCGGCGCCGGCATCACCGCGGTCCGCGCGCTGCTGACCGACTGAGCGCCCGGTTTCAGTGGCCGGGAGCCCACCTATAATCGGTCGCTCATGCCCATCTACGAGTACAGGCGCCCGGACGGGACGACGTTCGAGGTGCAGCAGTCGTTCAGCGAAGAGCCGCTGAAGGTCGACCCAGACACCGGCGTGCCGGTCGAGCGGGTGCTGCACGCCCCGGCCGTCCACTTCAAGGGCAAAGGCTTCTACAACACCGACTACGGCACGCGCCGCCGCAACCGCGAGACGGCGGCCTCTGCCGAGAAGGCCTCCTCCTCGGAGTCCTCGGGCGACAAGCCGGCGGGCGAGAAGAAGGCCGGCGAGAAGAAGTCCGACGCGAAGCCCGCCAAGGACTCGAAGCCGGTCGCCGGCAAGAGCTGAGCGGCGTCAGCCGCTCATGAACCGCGCCGCCGCCTGACGGCGTGCGGCTTCACTAACCGTCAGCGCGTCGCTGCCGCCCGGCAGCACGGTCGCGCCCGTGGGCTTCAGCACCCGTGTCGGCGGCGTTCCGGAGATCGCCATCCCGGCAAACAGCTGCAGCAGCGTCTCGCCGCTCATGTCGGAGATGATCGCCGGCGGGGCGTTCCAGGCGATCCACGGGAGGCGGAAGAAGCTCGAGAACGAGAGCAGCCCCGATTTCAGCGCGTTGAACAGCTCCTGCTGGTGTTCCTCGCGCTGCAGATCCGTCTCGTTCGGCGCGCACAGGTTCTCCCGGGTCCGGGCGATCGCGAGCGCCTGCTTGCCGTCGATGTGGTGGGTCCCCGCCGGCAGCCGCAGCGTGTAGCCGCCCTGCGAGAAGCCGCCGTCGAGCTTCGAGATGATGCAGCCGCCGGTGTAGTCGACTCCGCCCATCGCGTCGATCAGCGCCGGGAAGTTTTCGAAGTTGACTTCGATCACGTGGTTGATCGGCACCCCGAGCCACCGTTTGATCACTTCCACCGACTCCTTCGCGCCGCCGAACTCGTGGGCGGCGTTGATCTTCTGCAGCCCCTGTCCGTCGGGAAGTTCGACGGCGGTGTCGCGCGGGATCGAGAGCCGCGCCGAGTGCCCGCCGCCGGTGCGGATCAGCATGATCGAGTCCGAGCGGCCGAACCCGCTCTTTTCGGCGCCCGGTTCCTTGCTGTCCTTCTGGCGGCGGTCTGAGCCGAGCAGCAGGATGTTGTTCGCCGACGTCAGCGGCGAGCCGGCCGGGTCCAGCACCTTCGCGAGCTGCCCCTGTTCCGGGAACGGCGTGCGTTCGAGATGCGAGCTGACGAGGAACAGCACGAGCGACAGCAGCACCCAGCCGAACACGAGCCCGACGAGCGTGAGCGCGATCCGTTTGCGCGTCCACCTCGTCGCCCAGGCGGCGAGCCGCGGCCAGCGCGGAGCGCGCCCCCTGCGGCGGCGCGCGCGCAGTTCGCTCGCGTCCGGGGGAGCGGGGCGGCGGGGACCCCCCGGCGCTGCGCGCCCGGGCGTGGCGGGGGCGCGCCGTGCCCAGCCGCTCGCCGTCGCCGCCCAGCAGCCGGCGCCGGGCGCGGTAACGGGTGTACGGGACCTGCCCGCCCTGCTCGTCGCGGTCCGGGGCCATGAGTTGGAGGCTATCTTTGCCGCATGACCGCCCCTGACGCGCCGGTCGGATGCCTGACGGTGTGTCCGACCCCGATCGGGAACATGGCGGACATCACGCTGCGGGCGCTCGAGGAGCTGGACCGCGCCGACGTGATCGCCTGCGAGGACACCCGCCACACGCGGCCGCTGCTCGAGCGCCACGGGATCGACGCGGGCGCGCTCGTCAGCCTGCACGAGCACAACGAAGCGGCCCGCAGCCGGGAGCTCGCCGAGCGCGTCGCGGGCGGCGCGCGGGTGGTGCTCGTCACCGATGCGGGCATGCCGCTCGTCTCGGACCCGGGCTGGGAGCTCGTGCGGTCCTGCCTCGCGCGGGGATTGGAGGTCGAGGTGCTGCCGGGCCCGAGCGCGCCGGTCACGGCACTCGTCGCCTCGGGGCTGCCGGCTGCGCGCTGGTGCTTCGTCGGCTTCCTGCCGCGCAAGCGCGGCGAGCTCGCGGCGCTGCTCGGCGGGGCCGGCGAGACGCTCGTCGCGTTCGAGTCCCCGCGCCGCGTGGGGGCGACGCTCGCCGTGCTCGCGGAGCTCGATCCCGAGCGGCCGGTCGCCGTCTGCCGGGAGCTGACCAAGCTCCACGAGGAGGTGGTGCGGGGCAGCGCCGCCGAGCTGGCGGCCCGGTACGCGAAGCAGCCGCCGCGCGGCGAGGTGACGCTCGTGCTCGGCGCCGCGCCGCGCCGATCCGCCGAGTTGGGGCCGGCGGTCGAAGCGGTCCGCGAGCTGGTCGGTGCCGGGGCGCGCCCGCGCGCCGCGGCGAGCGCGGTCGCCCGGCTGACGGGCCTGGCCGCGAACGAGCTGTACCGCGAGTCGGCCGCCGCCCCCGGTTAGATGCGGCGCCCTGCCGATCATCTAGCCTGCGGCGAGGGATGCCCTACTACGTAACCACGCCGATCTACTACGTCAACGCGGCGCCGCATCTCGGGCACGCGTACACGACGATCGCCGCGGACGTGCTGGCGCGCCACCACCGCCAGCGCGGCGACGAGGTGTTCTTCCTGACGGGGACCGACGAGCACGGCGAGCCCGTCGCCGACGCCGCCCACGCGCTCGGGATCGCCCCGCAGGAGCTCGCCGACCGCAACGCCGAGCGCTTTCGCGCGCTCGCTCCCCGGCTCGGCGCGAGCAACGACTTCTTCATCCGCACCACCGACCCCCAGCACGAAGCGAAGGTGCAGGAGGTGCTCGGCCGCGTGCGCGACGCGGGCCACGTCTACAAGGGCACCTACGAAGGCTGGTACTGCCCGCGCTGCGCCGACTTCAAGGCCGACAACGAGGTCGACGAGGGCAACCGCTGCCCGATCCATCACATCGAGCTGACCCGTGAGCAGGAGGACAACTACTTCTTCGCGCTGTCGGCATTCCAGCAGCGGCTCGAGGACCTCTATGCGCGGCGCCCGGAGTTCGTCGCGCCGCGCAGCCGCTACAACGAGGCGCTCTCGTTCATCCGCTCGGGGCTGCGCGACGTGCCGCTCACGCGCCACAAGCTGAGCTGGGGAGTGCAGGTGCCCTGGGACCCCGAGCACGTCTTCTACGTGTGGTTCGACGCGCTCCTGAACTACTACTCGGCGCTCTCCTACGCGCGCCCCGGGGAGGACCTGACGGGGCAGTTCTGGCCCGCGAACCACCACCTGATCGGCAAGGACATCCTCCGCTTCCACACGATCTACTGGCCGGCGCTGCTGATGGCCGCGGAGATCGAGCTGCCCGAGCGGGTGTTCGTCCACGGCTACCTGCTGATGGAAGGCGAGAAGATGAGCAAGTCGCTCGGCAACGTGCTCGATCCGTTCGAGGTGATCGAGCGGTTCGGTGCGGACGCGCTCCGCTTCTACCTGCTGCGCGACGTCCCATTCGGGCAGGACGGGTCGGTCTCGACCGCCGCGTTCGAGCTGCGCTACGAGACCGAGCTCGCCAACGAGCTCGGCAATCTCGCGAGCCGCACGATCTCGATGCTGCTCCGCTACCGCGACGGCGAGGTCGCCGTGGCCGACGTCGACCCGGTGCTGGCAGCGGACTTCACGGGCCTCGCGGAGCAGGTCGCGGCGCACGCCGACCGCGCCGAGCTGACGCTCGCGCTCGAGGAGATCTGGCAGCGGGTGCGGCGGCTCAACCGCTACGTCGAGGAGCGCGCGCCGTTCCGGCTCGCGAAAGACCCGGCGGCGGCGGACGAGCTCACGCAGGTGCTCGCCAACCTCGCCGAGGGGCTGCGCGTCGTGGCCGTGCTGCTGTGGCCCTACCTGCCGGCCTCGACCGAGCGGCTGCTCGCGGCGCTCGGCGCCCCGGACGCCGCGTACTCGGGAGCGGAGCTCGGGAAGGGGGAGGCGCGGCGCGTCACGGCCCTCGAGTCGCTGTTCCCGAAGGACGCCGCGCCGGCGGGCGGCGGATGATCGACTCCCACACCCACCTCGACCTCTGCGAGCCGCCGGACGCCGAGCTCGTCGCCGAGGCGGAGCGCGCCGGCGTGCGGCGGATCGTCACGGTCGGGATCGACGGCGCGTCGTGCCGCGCGGCGCTGGCCGCGGCCGAGGACTTCCCGCAGGTCTACGCGGCGATCGGGCGCCACCCGAACGCGGCGCGCGGATTCGACGACGCCGATCTCGCCGAGCTCGAGGCGCTCGCCGCGCACGAGCGCTGCGTCGCGATCGGCGAGACCGGGCTCGACTTCTACCGCGACGAGGCGCCGCCGGAGGACCAGCGGCGCGCGTTCGCCGCGCAGATCGCGCTCGCCCGCGCGACCGGCAAGCCGCTCGTGATCCACACCCGCGCCGCCGACGACGACACGCTCGCCCAGCTCGCCGCAGAAGCGGAGGGCGTGCAGGTCGTGATGCACTGCTTCTCGATGCCCGACCGCGTCGGGGAGTGCGTCGAGCGGGGGTACGCGATCTCGTTCGCGGGCAACGTCACCTACAAGAGCGCGAGCGACCTGGCGCGGGCCGCCGGCGAGGTCCCCGAGGAGCTGCTGCTGCTCGAGACCGACGCCCCCTACCTGACGCCGCAGGCGGTGCGCAGGGAACGCAACCGGCCGGCGCTCGTCGCGCACACGCTGGCGTTCGTGGCGGCGCTGCGCGGGGTCGAGCCGGAGGCGCTCGGCGCCGCGGTCGAGGCAAACGGCGCCCGCATCTTCGGCTGGGAGTGAGCCGGTGCAGGCGAGCCTGCGGCGGATGCAGCGATTCGGGGTGCGCCCGGACCGGGAGCTCGGGCAGAACTTCCTGATCGACTCGAACATCCTCGGGGTGATCGAGCGCGCGGCGGCAGCTCGCGCCGGGGGATGTCGTGCTGGAGATCGGGGGCGGCCTCGGCGTGCTCAGCGAGCACCTCGCGGAACGCGCGGCGCACGTCCACGTCGTCGAGATCGACGAGCGGTTGCGCGAGGCGCTGCTCGACGCGACCGCGCCGCACGCGAACGTCGAGGTCCACTGGGCCGACGCGCTCCAGCTTCCGCTCGCGGAGCTGCGTCCCGCGCCGACGAAGGTCGTCGCGAACCTTCCCTACGGGATCGCCGCGAGCGCGCTGCTGCGCACCGTCGAGGAGCTCCCGAGCGTGACGACGTGGGTCGCGATGGTCCAGCGCGAGGTGGGGGAGCGGCTCGCCGCGCAGCCGGGGACCGGCGCCTACGGCGTGCCGTCGGTGATCGCCCAGCTCGCGTGCGAGGTGCGCGTGCTGCGGGCGATCCCGCGCACGGTGTTCCATCCGGTCCCGAACGTCGACTCGGTGCTGGTCGGGATGACCCGCCGTCCCGGCCCCGACGGGCTCGTGCTCGGCGGGTCCGAGGGCGCGGCGCTGCGCGGCCTCGTCGGCGGTGCCTTCGCGCACCGGCGCAAGACGCTCGCCGGCTCGCTCGCGCTCGCAGGTCGCCTGCCGCCGGGCGGTCGCGACGAGGTGCGCGAGGCGCTCGGCAGCGCTGGGCCTGGCCGCCGACGTGCGCGCCGAGCGGCTCTCGCCGCAGGAGTTCCGCTCGCTGGCGGGAATCCTCGGCCTGTGAGCGCTGTCGCGAAGCTCCGGGCGCTGGCTCCCGCGAAGATCAACCTCGGGTTGTTCGTGGGGCCGGCACGGGACGAGGACGGGCGCCACGTGCTGGCGAGCGTGATGCAGTCGATCTCGCTCGCCGACGAGCTCGTGCTCGGTCCCGGGGAGGCGGGCGCGGAAGCCGACGAGGTGGTGTGTCCGGGTGTCGAGGGGGAGAACCTCGCCGCGCGCGCGCTCGTCGAGTTCCGCTCGCGGACCGGGTGGGGCGCCCCGCCCTGCCGCCTGGAGATACACAAGCGGGTGCCGGTCGCCGCGGGTCTGGGCGGCGGCTCGGGCGATGCCGCGGCGACGCTGCGGCTGGCCCGCGCGGCATCCGGGCTCGGCGACGAGGCGCTGCTGCTCTCGATCGCGCGGGAGCTCGGCGCGGACGTGCCGGCCCAGGTCTCGCCGGGCCGCTGGCTGGCGGGGGGAGCCGGGGAGCAGCTGACGTCGCTGCCCCCACCGTCGTCGTCGTTCGGGGTGCTCGTGCAGCCCGCTTCCTTTGCGCTCCCGACCGCCGAGGTCTACGGCGAGGCGGACCGGCTCGGGCTCGTGCGCGACCGCGCGGCCGTCGCGCTGGCCCACGCCGACCTCGGCGACGCGTTCTCCCGAGGTGCGCCGCTGCCGGCCGCGCGGGAGCTGCTGCACAACGATCTCCAGCGGGCGGCGGTCTCGCTGCGGCCGGAGCTGGCCGAGACGCTGCGCGCGGTCGCCGCGGCGGGCGGCGCCCCCGCGCTGCTGAGCGGCTCCGGGCCGACGGTGCTCGGGCTGTTCGCGGGCGCCGGCGACCAGGGCCTCGGCCTGGCGCGGCTCGCCGCGACCGAGCTGCGCGAGCGCGAGCCGGCGCCGATCGCGGCCGTCCCCGTCGGGGCCGCGTTCGGGGAGCCGCAGCCGGTCGACTGAGCCGCCCCGGCCGGCGAGGTCGCGCGGCACGACCCTTCCAGGCGCGAGGCGATGTCAGGAGCGCCGGCCTCTCCGTCGGCCCGGGGGCGGGTGCGTGAGGGCGCCCGCCGGGCTGAATCGCCTCTCTGTGCGTCACAATCTCCCCCCAGACAGATGACAAGAGCCCAGATCAACGAGCTCGTCGCGGGCGGGAGCGCCGTGATCGGCGTCGCCCTCTACGCCGGCCTGATCCTGCGTCCGGCGTGGACCGCCTACACGCGGCTGTGGGAACGTCTCGCCGCCGCCGTCCTGTCCCTGTACGTGCTCGCGGTGCTGATCGGCGCCGGAGTGGCCGGGGCGCTCGCCATCGTCTACTTCTGGAGCTGACCGATGTCCGAGCTTGATGCCCTCGACGCGATCACCGAGGCGGTCGAGTCGGGAGCGGGCCTGCCAGAGGTCGTGCGCGCCGCCGCGCGGGCGCTCGAGGCGAGCCTCGCGGTGACCGACCCGTGGGGGGCGACGCTGGCGGTCGCCGCTCGCTCGCCGGCCGAGGAGCGGGCGCTGCTCGGTCGCGGCGAGGGGGTCAAGAGCACGCCGCTGCGGGTCGCCGACAGCGTCGTCGGGACCCTGCACATCCGTGCCAAGGCCGAGCCGAGCGCCTCGATGCAGCGGCTGCTGGTGACGATGATCGCCTCGGAGGTCGAGCGCGTTCGGGCCCCTGAGCGGGTCTCGGAAACGGCGGCGTCCGGGTTCCTGCGATCGATCCTGCTGCGTGAGCTGACCGACCGCGAGGAGCTGCTCGCACGCGCCCGGGAGCTGTCGCTCGAGCTCGAGGACGGCGCCTCGATGATCGTCGCGCGGGCGCACCCGCAGGCGCCGACCGACGAGGGCTGGCGCGGCCGCGTGCGCGCGGTCGCCGAGCGTGGCGCGCGGGCGGTCGCGAGCCGCGCGATCGCCGGCCTCTCCGAGCGCGACGGCGTCGTCGCGGCGGAGGTGCTGGTGCTCGTCCCCGGCGCCGACGAGGCCGCCGCGGCGCGGGCCGCGGAGACGGTCCTGCGGGAGATGGAAGCGGGGCTGTCCGGGTACACGTTCGCGGTCGGGCGGAGCCGCATCGCCGAGGACCCGAGCGAGCTGCCGCGGGCCGCGAGCGAGGCGCTGCTGGCGGCGAACGTCGCGCAGGGCTCCGAGGACGGCGCCGCCGGTCTCGCGTTCGAGGAGACGGGTGCGTACCGGCTGCTGCTGTCGGCGATGAGCGAGAACCCGGCGGAGCTGCAGCGGTTCTTTGCGGAGACGGTCGAGCCGCTGGTCGCCTACGACCGCCAGTACGAGACGGATCTGGTGCGGACGCTGGAGACGTTCCTCGAGGCCGACGGCAACGTCGCGGGGACGGCGCAGCGCCTGTTCACCCACCGCCACACGATCTACTACCGGCTCGAGCGGGTTCGGGAGCTCTCGGGGCTCGACGTCAGCTCGAGCGACGGTCGCGAGAAGCTGAGCCTCGGGCTGAAGTCGATGCGGGTGCTCGGGATCGCGTCACCGGGCGGGCCGGCCTCGGAGCTCGGGGCCGAAGGCGGCCGCGTGCCACGGCGGGGCGGACGACGGACCTAGGCCGGCCGCGTCTCGGCGAGGGTCGCGACCCACGTCCCGCCGGCGGTCGTTCGACGCCCCGCCGGAGCGGTCGAGCGGGTTGCGGCTCAGCCGCGGCGGACCGCGAACTCCATCGCGTACGTCGCGCCGCTCCGTCCGCGCGCGAGCGAGCCGGGGACCGCAGGGGCGGCGGCGATGCCGGCGTCGCGGTACCCCGGGGTCAGGATCACGGCGCGGTGGGGGGGCGAGGCCATCCACTGGGCGACGATGCTGCGCGGGCTCGACAGGCTGCCGGTGCCCCAGGCGATGTTCTGGCCGACGGCGACCCCGGCCGAGCGGGCGGTGTAGCGGGTGATGCGAACCAGCGACAGCGGCGTCTGGCCGCTCGGGCGGTCGTCGGCGAAGTAGTCCCAGCGGACCATCGTCGCGACCTGGCTCGCGGCGACGAGGTGCAGATAGCGGTTCGGGTGCAGCGCACGCAGCCCGTAGGCCGCGCGGATGCGGTCGATCAGGCACAGCGTCGCGGCGTCGACGAACGGCGCGTCGGCGACGGTCGGGACCAGCGTTTCGCCGGGGCAGGCGGCAGCAGCAGCCCGCGCACGCGGGTGTGCAGACGCAGCGGTCGCAGAGGCCACGGGCGATGCCCCCAGCATCAGGACCGCTGCAAGCAGGGCGCCCAGACCGCCCGTCTCTCTCGCACGTCGAGCTCGCAGAGTGCAGGAATGGTTGCAGGAACGAGAAACGCACGCGTGCTTGCCCGTTTCCCGCGCCGGCTAAACGCCCGCCACGGAGGAGGCCTCCACCACCCGCGGCTCCCGGCCGAGCCGCACCGGTCACGGGTCTATGCTTCGAGCCCCAGCTGGGGGGTCGTCCAATGGCAGGACATCAGGTTTTGGTCCTGAGAATCGGGGTTCGAGTCCCTGCCCCCCAACCTCGCGCTTTAGCATCCCCTGGGTGAGCGCCCCCACCGTCCTGATCCTGGCCGCCGGCAAGGGCACACGGATGCGCTCGGCGACGCCGAAGGTGCTCCACGAGATCTGCGGGGTGCCGATGCTGCTGTGGCCGGTGCGTGCCGCCCAGGCGGCCGGGTCCGGCCGCGTGGTCGTCGTCGACTCGCCGGCGCGCCCGCTCGAGGGCGTCCTGCCGGAGGGGGTCGAGCTCGCCGTGCAGCCCGAGCCGAACGGGACCGGCGGCGCGGTCGCCGCCGCGGTCGATGCGCTGGGCGACCGTCTCGCCGACGAGGACGCCGTGCTGGTGCTGAGCGGCGACGTCCCGCTCGTCGGCGCCGAGGCGATCGAGGAGCTGCTCGCCGCGCACGCCGAGGCGGGTGTCGCCGCGACGATGGCGACGACGGTGCTGTCCGACCCCGCGGGATACGGCCGCGTCGTGCGCGACGGCGACGGCGAGGTCGTCCGTGTCGCCGAGACCAGGACCGAAGGCGACTCGACCCAGGCCGAGCGCGAGATCGACGAGGTCAACACCGGCATCTTCGTGTTCGCCGCCGGCCCGCTGCGCGCGGCGCTCCCGCGCCTGTCGGCGGAGAACGCGCAGCACGAGCTGTATCTGCCGCAGGTGCTCGAGGTCCTGCGCGGCGACGGCCTGCGCGTGCTCGGCCACCGCGTCGCCGACGAACGCATCGTGCTCGGCGTCAACGACAGGGCCGCGCTGGCGCGCGTGCGCGCGCTCGCCCAGTACGCGATCCACGAGCGCCACATGCTCGCCGGCGTGACGATCGTCGACCCCGCCGCGACCGTGATCGACTGCGACGTGACGATCGGGGAGGACACCGTGATCGAGCCGTTCACGACGATCCGCGGCGCAACCGAGATCGGCGAGCGCTGCGTGCTGCGCCACTCATACCTGCTCGACTGCCGCCTCGAGGACGGGGTCTCGGTCGGCCCGTTCGCGTACCTGCGGCCGGGAACCGTGCTGCGATCCGGCGCGAAGGTCGGCACCTACGTCGAGGTCAAGAACTCCGACGTCGGCGAGGGCGCGAAAATCCCGCACCTCTCCTACATCGGCGACGCCGACGTCGGCGCCGGCACGAACCTCGGCGCGGCGACGATCACCGCGAACTACGACGGCCGGCGCAAGCACCGCACGACCGTCGGCGAGGGCGTGCGGGTCGGCGTCGACACGACGCTCGTCGCCCCCGTCAACGTCGGCGACGGCGCCTGGACGGCGGCCGGATCGGTGATCACGGAGGACATCCCGCCCGGCGCGCTGGGGATCGCACGCTCCCGCCAGGTCAACAGGGAGGGCTACGACGGGCCGGGGGAGGGGAAGGGATGAGCGACCCGTCCGTGACCACGACCCAGACCTTCTTTACACTGGGGGGAGAGATGAGCGCGGTGGACACGCCAGCCACAGCGTCCTCACGGGCGAGCCTGCCGATCGACTACAACAAGCGGCTGATGCTGTTCAGCGGGCGTGCGAACCCGCAGCTCGCCGCCGACATCGCCGAGAAGCTGGGTGTCGAGCTCGGCCCCGTGACCAGCAAGACGTTCTCCAACGGCGAGGTCTACTGCCGCTTCGAGGAGTCGATCCGCGGCGCCGACGTGTTCATCGTCCAGCCGACCTGCGGCAACGCCCAGACCGGCGTCACCGCGAACGACTCGCTGATGGAGCTGCTGTTCATGATCGACGCCGCGGTCGGCGCCTCGGCGCATCGCGTGATCGCGGTCACCCCCTGGTTCGGCTATTCCCGGCAGGACAAGAAGTCCGCGCCGCGCGAGCCGATCTCGGCGCGGCTCGTCGCCCGCATGCTCGAGGCCGCCGGCGCCGACCGGGTGCTGACGATGGACCTCCACGCCGGCCAGATCCAGGGCTTCTTCCAGAAGCCCGTCGACCACATGACCGCGCTGTTCATGCTCACCCAGTACTTCGGCGACCTCGGCATCCCCGACCTCGTCGTCGTCGCCCCCGACGCCGGCCGCGTCAAGCTCAACAAGAAGTTCGCCTCGAAGCTCGGCGCCGAGCTCGCGATCCTCGACAAGGAGCGGCCCGCTCAGCAGGTCGCCGAGATCGGCTACGTGATCGGTGACGTGCGCGGCAAGAACGCGGTGATCGTCGACGACATGATCGACACCGCCGGGACGCTCTGCGCGGCCGCGCGGACCGTCAAGGAAGCGGGCGCCGAGCGCGTCTACGCGGCCGCCACCCACGCGATCTTCTCCGGCAACGCGTTCGAGAACCTGCGGAACTCGGAGCTGCAGGAGATCGTCGTCACCGACACGATCCCGGTGCAACCCGGCCGGCCCGAGAACGTGCGCGTGCTGCCCTGCGCGGAGCTGCTGACCGACTCGATCCGGCGGATCTTCGTCGACGACTCCGTCAGCGAGGTCTTCCAGGGCGAGAACCAGCTGTTCTAGTCGGCAACCTGACCGGGACGGAGCTCGCGCGGGGCACTCGGTCTTGACGCGGAGCCGCCGGCGCTCTAGAACCAACGAGGGTCCACCGGGGGGACAGCGGCGCGAGCCGCACCGGGGCCCGACCCGCGCAGCCGTCTGGGGGCTGCGCGGCGGACCGCGACCTGTCGGGTTGCGGAGGCGGGACGGCCCCCGGCCGGCGGCGCAGAGCGCGCGCCAGGGCCGGGGGCCGTGCGTTGCCCCTGCGACGATGGCCGCATGGCCCAGCGCTCGGACACCTCGAAGCTCCTTCGGCGCCCAGGCTTCCTCCGTTACTTCACGACGGTCGCGGCCTCGCGCGCGACGGGGACGATGTTCAACATCGCCGGCGTGCTGCTCGTCCTGCAGCGCACGCACGACCTCGCGCTCGGCGGCGTCGTCGTCGCCGCGTCGGCGCTGCCCAGCGCCGTCACCGGACCGTTCCTCGGTGGCTGGCTCGACGTCGCGCGCAGCAGGCGCCGGCTGCTCGTGCTCGACCGGCTCGTGACGACCGCCTCGCTGGCGGCCTTCCTGCTGCTCGCGGGGCACGCGCCGAACTGGACGGTGGTGCTCGCGGCGCTCGCCTTCGGGATCACCTCGCCGCTCTCCTCCGGCGCCTTCCAGGCGGTGCTGCCCGAGGTCGCGGGCCCCGAGCTGCTCGACGTCGCCAACGCGTTCGAAGGGGCGAGCATCAACGTCGCGTTCATCGTCGGCCCCGCCCTCGCCGGCCTGATCGCGGCGACCGCGGGTGCGGCGAGCGCGATCGAGGCGCAGCTCGGCGCGGGCGTCGTGCTCGCCGTGCTGGTCGCGAGCGACGAGACCTTCGAGCTGCGCCCGGAGCTGACCGAGGCCGGGCCGGAAGGGGTCCTGCACGCCGTCAAGCAGGGCCTCGCCGCGAGCTGGCGGATCGCGCCGCTGCGCTGGAACATCGTCATCGACTGCTTCTACGTGCTCGCCTGGGGCACGCTCAATGTCAGCTTCCCCGCGTTCGGCATCTCGCTCGGCTCCGGCGCGCACACCTCCGGCTACATGTGGGCAGCTGTCGCGGCGGGGTCGATGGTCGGCGGTTTCGCGATCCGCCAGCGACGCAGGGCCGGCTCGGCCGGGGTGTTCATCGGCGCCTGCTTCGCGGCGATGGCCGTGACCGCGTTCGCGTGGCCGCTGGCCGGGACGCTCGCCGTCGCGCTGGTGCTGATCTTCCTGACGGGAGTGCTCGACGGACCGGGGCTCGTCGGTCTGATCTCGATCCGCCAGCGGCTCGCCCCGCCGCAGCTGCGCGCGGCGATCTTCAGCACCGCATCGAGCCTGCACTCGGCGGAGGTCGCGATCGCCGCCGCGGCGGCCGGCCTGATCCAGAAGGAGGCCGGGACGACCGCGACGTTGCTGTGCTTCCCCGCGCTGATCTGCGTCGCCGCCGCGATCGCGGTGCTGAGCCAGTACGAGGGGGGGCCGACGGCGCCCGTCGAGGTCGCCGGCGGTGCGCTCGCCGGCCGCGCGCCGGAGGCCGAGGCGGCTTACGGGGGGACGGAGCGCTCCTTGGCGGACGGGCTCGAGGCGCCGCGCGGGCCCTAGCCGCCGGATGCAGCGGTCTCGGTCGTGGAACGCGGCCGGGCGGGTCCGACGGGGAGCCCGCGGGCCCGGCGCGGGCCGATGGTCCCGGCGGGTAGCATCGGCAGCCGCCCGCGCCGGACGTCCCGTCGTCTCCGAAGCGATCGCCCCCGCCGGGTTCCAGCGATGCCATCTCCGCCAGCCGATCACCCCACCCGTCCCGCCCCGCCCGCGCCGCCGCAACTGCCCTCGTGGGCGGGCCAGACGCCGGGCCTGCGCCGCGGCGGTTGGTCGCGCAGCGGCCGGGTGCGCGCCCTGATCGCGCTCGGCCTGATCGCGTTCCTCGGCATCAGCTTCCTGCTCGCCCGCTTCCTGCAGACCGAGAACGTCGAACGTGACGACGACCTCGCGCTCGTGCAGGCCCAGGCCCGGGCCGACGCGCCGGCGATGATCGCCGACCTCGCGGGCTGCAGAACGAGCCCGTCGTGCGTCGCGGCGGTCAGGGCGAACGTCGCCGACCACCGGCTCGTGCGGCCCGGCTCGGTGAAGATCCTGCAGCTCGTCTCCCCGACCGCCTACTCGCTGTTCGGCGCGACCGGGCGCACCCGTCTCGCCTGGACCGTGATCGGCACCCTGCCGGTCGTCCAATGCGTCACGGTCCGGCGCACGGGCAACTTCCTGAGCGGCATCCACGTGACGCTGACGGCGATCAGCGCGCCGATCGACAACGAAGCCGATTGCTAGAGTCTCCTCTCCGCGATGCCCAGCACGACCACCAAACTGAACGTCAGCAGCCGCGCCGCCGAGGGCTCTCGAGCGGCCCGCCGCATGCGCCGTGAGGGGCGGGTGCTCGGCGTGCTGTACGGCGGCGGCGAGGACCCCATCGGCTTCGACGCGGACTCCCGCGAGCTGCGTCACGCGCTCGCCGGGACCGGGGCGGTGCTGGACCTGAGCATCGACGGCGGCAAAGCGACGCCGGTCGTTCTCAAGGAAGCGCAGCGCGACCCGGTGCGCGGCGAGACGGTCCACATCGACCTGCTCCGCGTCCGCCTCGACGAGGAGATCACGGCGGTCGTGCCGCTCGAACTGACCGGTGTCGAGGAGGCGCCCGGGGTCAAGCAGGGCGGCGTGCTCGAGCAGATCACGCGCGAGCTGAACGTGCAGGCGCTGCCGACGGCGATCCCGGAGTCGATCGTCCACGAGGTCGGCGAGATGGAGATCGGCGACACGATCCTGCTGTCGGCGATCGCGGTGCCCGAGGGTGTGACCTTGACGGACGACGTCGAGGAGACGGTCATCGCGACCCTCTCCCCGCCCAAACTGCAGGCCGAAGTCGAGGACGAAATCGAGTCCGAGACCGAGGTCGTCGGCGAGGGCGAGGCGCAGGCCGACGGCGAGGGCGGCGAGTCCGGGGGAGACTCCTCGGAGGAGGGTTAGCCGGCCCTGCGACGCCCGTTCGGCGGTGGCGCACCGGTCGATTGGCTGATCGTCGGACTCGGCAACCCCGGCCGCGAGCACGAGGGAAGCCGCCACAACGTCGGCTTCATGGTCGCGGAGCAGCTCGCCGAGCGCTGGGCGCTCAAGCCCCTCAAGGACCGCTTCAACTCGCGCCTCGCCGGGGGCCGGCCGCCGCTGACGGCGCTCGCGCCCGGCGCCCCGCGGCCGAACGTCGTCGTGATGCGCCCGCAGACCTACTACAACGACGCCGGCCGCGCCGCCGGACCGGCCCGAGGCTCCTACAAGCTCCCGCTCGACCGAGTGCTCGTCGTCCACGACGAGATCGACCTGCCGTTCGGCGAGGTCCGCTCCAGGCTCGGCGGCGGCCTCGCGGGTAACAACGGGCTGAAGTCGATCAAGGCCGCGCTCGGCAGCGCCGAGTTCGCGCGCGTGCGGGTCGGCGTCGGGCGTCCCGACTCCACCGACCCGGAGATCGTCGCCGGCTACGTGCTCGGCCGCTTCCGCGAGAGCGCCGACGAGGTCGCTGCGCTCGTCGCCGACGCCTGCGGCCACGTCGAACGGGCGGTCCTCGCGGCCGGCGAGGGGGAGGGCTGATGGCCACCGCCGGAGCCCTGCGCTCGCTGCTCGGCCTGATCGAGGACGAGCCCGCGGCGCTGCGTCTCGCCGAGGAGGGCGGCCACGCCTTCGTCTCGGCGGCGCTTCGCCCGTACCTGATCGCCGCGCTCAGCGAGCGCTCGGCCCGGGGCCAGGCGCAGCTCGTCGTCGTCGGCGACGACCGCGCCGCTCGCGACCTCGCCGGCGACCTCAAAGCCTGGCTCGCGCCGCGCCGCGTGCGCTACTACCCCTCCCGCGGCGTCGCCTACGAGTCCCATCTGACGCCCCCGCCGCACCTCGTCGGGCTCCGCGTGGCGGCGCTCGACGCGTTGCTCGGCACCTCGCAGGAGGCCGAGCCGCCGGTCGTCGTCGTCAGCGCCGTCGCGCTCTCGGAGAAGGTGCCGGACCCGTCGCTGCGGCCCCACTCGTTCACGCTCCGCGTCGGCGAGCTGCTCGACCTCGACGAGTGCGCCGCCGATCTCGTCGCGGCCGGCTACGAGCGGGTCGACCAGGTCGAGGAGCGCGGTCAGTTCGCGCTGCGCGGCGGCCTGCTCGACGTGTTCCCCGCGACCGAGGAGCGCGCGGTCCGCGTCGACATGTTCGACGTCGAGATCGAATCGCTGCGGTGGTTCTCGACGTTCACCCAGCGCTCGCTCGGCGACGTCGAGGAGGTCGAGATCGCCCCCGCGGCCGAGCTCGCCGCCGAGCACCGGGAGCTCGCGGAGATCGCCGCTAGCACCGGCGCGTTCAACGGAACTGAGGACGCCGGCGAGCGCCCCGACATCGCCGAGCTGCTGCCGGTCGAGCGCTTCGGCGCGCTGCTCGACCTCGTCGGCGAGGGCACCGAGCTCGTGGTCGCGGCCGAGGAGGAGATCGAGCCGGTGCTGAAGGATCACTGGGACGACGTCTGCGCGGCGTTCGGCTCGACCGACGCACATCACCTCTACGTCAGCCCGGAGTCGATCACCGCGACGCTCGCGGCGCGCACCCGGATCTGGCTCTCGGCCCACGCGAGCGGGCAGGAGATCGAGCTGCGCGCCTCCTCCGCCGACACCGCGGCGCGGTCGCTGGCCGAAGCCGAGCCCGAGCTCGAGCGGCTGGTCCGCTCCGGTTACCGGACCGTCGTCGCGTTCCCTCGCCGCGGCGAGGGCGAGCGCGCGGCGTACAACCTCGGGCGGCTCAAAGCGACGTGGCTCGCCGAGGACGTCGACACCGGCCGCCAGGTCCTCGAGCCGTCGCTGCGGTTCGCGGCCGCATCGCTGCGCGAGGGGTTCGTCGCGCCGCAGCTGAAGCTCGCCGTGTACCCCGAGCACCGCCTGCTGCGCCGCCGCCGCGCCGAGCGCCCGGGCGACGGGAGGCCGTCGAGTCGCCGCCGCGGCGCGCTGCGCTCGTTCACCGACCTGCGGACCGGCGACATCGTCGTCCACGAGGACCACGGCGTCGCCCGCTTCGCGGGCTTCGAGACCCGGACCGTCGCCGACGTCACCCGCGACTACCTGTACCTCGAATACCAGGGCGACGACCGCGTGTTCGTCCCGGTCGACCAGCTCGCGAAGATCTCGCGTTACGTCGGCGCCGGCGGCGAGCATCCGCCGCTCTCGAAACTCGGCGGCACGCGCTGGGAGACGATGAAGGCGCGCGCCCGGCGCGCGGCCCAGGAGCTCGCCGGCGAGCTGCTCAGCCTCTACGCCGAGCGGCGGCGGCGAAGCGGGCATGCCTTCGGCCCCGACTCCGACTGGCAGCGCGAGTTCGAGGAGCGTTTCCCGTTCACCGAGACCCCCGACCAGCGCGAGGCGATCGAGCTGGTGAAGGCGGACATGGAGGCGCCCCGGCCGATGGACCGCCTGATCTGCGGGGACGTCGGCTACGGCAAGACCGAGGTCGCGCTGCGGGCCGCCTTCAAGTCGGCGGCCGAGGGCAAGCAGGTGCTGATGCTCGTGCCGACGACGATCCTCGCTCAGCAGCACTACGGGACGTTCGCCGAGCGGCTCGCCGACTACCCGTTCACGATCGAGCACGTCTCGCGGTTCCGCTCCGCGGCGGAGCAGAAGGCCGCGATCAAGGCGTTCGCCGACGGCCGCGTCGACATCCTGATCGGCACCCACCGCGTGCTCTCCCGCGACGTCCGCGCGAAGGACCTCGGGCTGCTGATCGTCGACGAGGAGCAGCGCTTCGGGGTCAAGCAGAAGGAGCTGCTCCGCCAGCTGAAGCTGAAGGTCGACGTGATCGCGATGTCGGCGACGCCGATCCCGCGCACCCTGCAGATGTCGCTCGCCGGGCTGCGCGACATCTCGGTGATCGAGACGCCCCCCGAGGGGCGCCGTCCCGTGCGCACCTACGTCGGCGAGTACGAGGAGGAGCTCGTCAAGCGTGCGATCGAGCGTGAGCACGCCCGCGACGGCCAGGCGTTCTTCCTGCACAACCGCGTCGAGACGATCGAGGAGACGGCCGAGCGGCTGCGCGCGCTGTGCCCCGGCGTCAGGTTCGCCGTGGCGCACGGCCAGATGGCGGAAGGCGAGCTCGAGACGGTGATGATGGACTACCTGCGAGGCGGCGCCGACGTGCTGGTCTGCACGTCGATCATCGAGTCCGGGATCGACATCCCGCAGGCCAACACGCTGATCGTCGAGCACGCCGACGCGTTCGGGCTCGCGCAGCTCTACCAGATCCGCGGCCGCGTCGGACGCAGCCGCGAGCGCGCCTACGCCTACCTGCTCTACGACTCGGCCGCGGCGCTGACGCCGGACGCGGCGCAGCGGCTCTCGGCGCTGTCGGACTACACCGAGCTCGGCGCCGGCTTCAAGATCGCGATGCGCGACCTCGAGATCCGCGGCGCCGGGAACCTGCTCGGCGACGAGCAGTCCGGCCATGTCGCGGCGCTCGGGTTCGAGCTCTACATGCAGATGCTCGACGAGGCCGTCCAAGCCGCCGGCCCGGAGGGCGAGGAGGAGTCCGCGGCGCCGGAGCCGGTGCGGCTCGACGTCAACGTCGACGCCTACGTCCCCGCCGACTACGTCCCCTACGAGCAGGCCAAGATCGAGGTGCACCGACGCATCGCGTCGGCGAGCGAGGTGGCCGACGTGGAAGCGCTGCGCGAGGACCTCGAGGATCGCTTCGGCCCGGTGCCGGAGCCGCTCGAGAACCTGCTCGCGCTGCAGCGCGCGCGGATCAAGTTCGGTCAGGCCGGGGCGCGCACCGTCAGCTTCCGCGGCGACCGGCTGGCGGTCGTCCCGATCGAGCTCGACTCGGTCCGCGCCCGCCGGCTGCGCGAGGAGCTGCCCGAGGCGCTCTACGAGTCGGGCCGCTCGCAGGTCTCGGTGCGGGTGCCGAAGGACGGCGCCGAGCGCTTCCCGAGCGTGGTCCGCGCGGCCGATGCGCTGCTCTCGGTCGTGCGCGAGGCCACCGAGCCGGGATCGCGCGAGGCTGCTTAGCCGGCGTTGAGACACTCCTTAAGCAACATCCATCTTCGATCCGCTAAAGTGCCCGCCTCGTGTCGAAGTCCATCCGTCTGATCGCGGCGCTAGGCGCCGTTTTTGTTGTGAGCATCGCCCTCGCCGCCTGCGGTGGTGGCGTGCCCGGCAACGCCGTCGTGCAGATCAACAGCGCGAACGCGATCACCAAAGACGCGTACACCCACTGGCTCAACGTGGCCGCCGCGGCGGGCGGGTCGACCGGCGAAAAAGTCACGATCCCGGACCCGCCGCATTACACCGCCTGCATCGCGCACCTGAAAGCGACGAGCGCGAAACCCGAAAAAGGGCAGAAAGCTCCGACCGAATCGGCGCTCAAGACGCAATGCGAAACGCAGTACAAATCGCTTCAGCAGGAGGTGCTCGGCTTCCTGATCTCCTCCTCGTGGGTGCTCGGCGAAGCCAACTCGCTCGGCGTCAAGGTCAGCGACAAGGAAGTGGAACAGCAGTTCCTGAAGATCAAGAAGCAGCAGTTCCAGAAACCGGCAGAATTCGAAAAATTCCTGGCGAACTCCGGCCAGAGCGTCTCCGACCTGCTGCTGCGCGTGAAGCTCAACATGCTCTCGCAGAAGATCCAGCAGAAGATCGTCAAGAAAAAAGCGACGATCTCCGAAGCGGAAGCTCAGAAGTACTACCGCGAAAACGAATCGCGCTACGGCACGCCGGAACACCGCAACATCGAGATCATCCTCACCAAGACCGAAGCGCAGGCCAAGTCCGCGAAGAAGGAAATCGAAGGCGGCAAGAGCTTCGCGGCCGTCGCCAAAGCCGTCTCGATCGACCCGACGAGCAAGGCGAAAGGCGGCTACCTGCCGGAAGTGATCAAAGGCGAGGAGGAGAAAAACCTCGATACCGCGATCTTCAGCGCGAAGCAGAACGAACTGGCCGGCCCGCTCAAAACTCAGTTCGGCTACTACGTGTACGAGGTGCTCGCGATCAAAGCCGGCAGCTCGCAGCCTTACTCGAAGGTCGCGTCGACGATCAAACAGACGCTCGTCACGCAGAAGCAGCAGAAGGCGCTGAGCGAATTCATCAAGAACTTCAAAAAGAAGTGGCAGGCGAAAACGGAATGCCGCACCGGCTACGTCGTCGCCGACTGCAAGGGCTACAAAGCCCCCAAGGGCTCCACCACCTCCTCGACCGGCACTAGCGAAGGCGCCGCGACCCCCGAAGGCTGACCCCGTGAGGGTCGGCGCCGCGACGGGCGGGCCGTCGACCGGGAGCGCGCGGTGAGCGCGATCGAGCGGGTGCACGCCCGCCAGATCCTCGACAGCCGAGGCAACCCCACCGTCGAGGTCGAAGTCGGGCTCGCCGGCGGTGCACGCGGCCGCGCCGCCGTTCCGTCGGGAGCGTCGACCGGCGAGTTCGAGGCGACCGAGCTGCGCGACGGCGGACCCGAGTGGGGCGGCAAGGGCGTGACCCGCGCTGTCGCGAACGTCGACGGCGAGATCGCCGCGGCGGTGAAGGGGATCGACGCCGAAGACCAGGCGACGCTCGACCGCGCGTTGATCGAGCTCGACGGGACGCCCAACAAGTCCCGGCTCGGCGCCAACGCGATCCTCGGCGTCTCGCTGGCGAGCGCGCAGGCCGCGGCGGCCGACGCCGGTGCGCCGCTCTGGCGCCACCTCGGCGGCGCCGACGCGCGCGTGCTGCCGGTGCCGATGATGAACGTCCTGAACGGCGGCGCGCATGCCGACAACGCGGTCGACTTCCAGGAGTTCATGGTCGTCCCCTGCGGAGCCAGCGGGTTCTCCGAGTGCCTGCGGATGGGCGTCGCGGTGTTCCAGGCGCTGAAACGCACGCTGCACGATCGCGGCCTCTCGACCGCCGTCGGCGACGAGGGTGGGTTCGCACCGGACCTGAGCTCCAACGAGGAGGCGCTGGAGATGCTCGTCGCGGGCATCGAGGCCGCCGGCCTGCGCCCCGGGGAGGACGTCGCGATCGCGCTCGACCCGGCGACCAGCGAGCTGTTCTCGGACGGCTCCTACGTGCTCGAGCACGAGGGCCGCACGCTCGGCGCCGCCGAGCTCGCCGACTACTGGGCCAGCGCCGCCGAGCGCTACCCGATCGTCTCGATCGAGGACGGCATGGACGAGGAGGACTGGGACGGCTGGACGACGCTCACCGAGCGGATCGGCGACCGCGTCCAGCTCGTCGGGGACGACCTGTTCGTCACGAACACCGAGCGGCTGCGCCGCGGCATCGAGGCCGGCGTCGCCAACTCGATCCTGATCAAGGTCAACCAGATCGGCACGCTGACCGAGACGCTGGAGGCGATCGCGATGGCCCGCGAGGCCGGCTACACGGCGGTGATGAGCCACCGGTCGGGCGAGACCGAGGACGTGACGATCGCCGACCTCGCGGTGGCGACCGGCTGCGGGCAGATCAAGACCGGGGCGCCGTCGCGATCGGACCGCGTCGCGAAGTACAACCAGCTGCTGCGGATCGAGGAGGAACTCGGCCCGCGCGCCGAGTTCCCCGGCCGGTCAGCCTTCCGACTCGGCTGAGGCCGGCGCCGGCCGGCGGCAGGAGCCGGCGCCCGCAGCGCGAAAAGGGTGGGTGAATGCCCGCCGCATCGGTCACCCATGCTCCGGCACGGCGCGCCTCGCGCTCGCGGGGCCCGCCGCGCGGGCGTCGCGCGCGTGCGGTGGGATCGCCTCGGCCGGATCGCGATGCTGTTCGTCCTCGTCTCGCTGGTCTTCCTGTACCTCAGCACCGGCCTGCACATGCTCTCCACCTGGCGCCAGTCGCACCGTGCCTCGCATCGCGTCGCGCAGCTCGAAACCGAACACAGACCAGCTGCTCGGCGAGCGCAGACACCTGTCGAGTCAGGCCACGCTCGAACTGCAGGCGCGGGCGCTCGGCATGCAGCGCCCGGGCGAGCAGCCGTACGTGATCACGCACCTCCCGAACAACTGAGCGGAGCCGGCGGGCGCTGCTAGCCTCGCCCGCGTGTCGTTCGAGACCGCGATCTACCAGTGGCAGCAGGGGGAACGGCGCCTGCAGGCCGCGCCGGCGGACCGGGCCCGGGTGCTCCAGCGCGTGACCGACGCCCTCGTCGCGGAGCTGCGCCGCCGTCTCGGCGGCGGCTTCACCTCCCAGGAGCTCGCCGACCTCTACGACTCGGGGACGGCGTGGTGCCTGCAGGCGGCGATGCGGATCGAGCCCGACGAGCCGTGGGCGTGGGATGCCGGGATCGTCGCCGACGCGGCGTTCGGGCGCTACCTGCGTGAGGCGACGGACTACGCAGGCGGAAGGCGCGAGGTCGGCGCCTGACCGGAGCTCCCGGTCGATGCCGGGAGCTTCAGCTCACTCGTCGTCGTCGCTGTCGCCGTCGTCGTCGGCGGCGCGGCGGATCACGATCCGGTCCTCCTCGACGGCGACCTGGATCGGGCGGTGGCCCGCCCAGTGCTCGGCGTAGACCGGGTTGTCCTGGATCGCGGGGTCGAGCCACAGGCCGTAGCCCTCCTCGCCGTGGTCGAACGTGCCCTCGAGCGGCTCGCTGTTGCGAGATCCGGCGCGGCGCCGGCCACCACGACGGCCACGCCGCCTGCGGGGCCCCGTGTCCTCGTCGCCCTCGTCCTCGTCCTCCTCGTCGCCGGCCTCTGCGCGAGCGCGCTCGGCCTCGGCCTCGGCGGCCTCCAGCTCGGCGGCGATCAGCGCGTCGTCCTCCGCTCGGAGGTCGATCTCCTCGGGGTAGGCGCCGGCTGCGTCGCCGTTCTCCTCACCACCCGCGAGGTCGTTCTGACGCTTGAACTGCTCGATGTCCTTGACGCTGACCTCGAGCTGGTGGGCGACCCAGGCGTCGGTGCGTCCCTCTCGCGCCCAGGCGCGGATCTGATTCAGGTGCGGGCGCAGGGATTTCCGGGGCATCGACGGTCCGCCACACTAGCGCAATCTGCGACCGGGACGCGGCGCACGACCCGGAGCGCGAGCGCGCTCGCCGCACCCTGCGGAACGGGCCCCGGCGTGAGATCGCTTTCCCCCGGGCGGGTGACTATGCTTGCCAGACCTTGGTGGAGGGGCTCCCGCCGGGTGGCCAGGTCGGCAAAGAGGAAGGTGTGCACCCAGAATGCTGGTTCTGACGCGAAAGTCCAACCAGAGCATCATGATCGGCGATGAAATCGAGGTCTCGGTGCTGTCGGTGATGGGCGAGAAGGTGCGGATCGGCATTCAGGCACCGCAGAAGGTGCCCGTGTTCCGAAAGGAGATCTACCTCGAGATCCACCGGGAAGCGAGCGGGGGCACCCCGGTCCCGGACAGCACGGGATCCGAGAAGGTCGCGGAAGTCGACGAGTCCCTGCGGGAGCTCGGCGACGGCGGCACCTAGCCGAGCAGCAGGTACAGGGTCCGGAACATCACGACCGTCACGACGGCGGCGGTCAGGATCAGCGTCGCAACGAGCAGCCAGAAGCGCAGGAACCCGCGCTTGTGGCGCCGGTCGGTCTCGCGTTTCAGCGTGCGTTTCTCGGCCTGACGGCGCAGCGAGTCGCGGCGGCGGCGGTCGAGCGTGATCTCTTTGTGGAACGCCTGCTCGAGATCGGCGAGGCTCTGCCTCATCTTCATCGCAGCGCCTCGCGGTTGCCGTCGGCCGCTCGCACAGCGACCGTAGCGTCGCCTCCTCGCCGGGGGCCGTGATCGGCCGCTGTGCTCGCGCAGGGCACCGCTAGGACGCCGCGTGCGCCTTGGCAGCCTGCTCGTAGACCGACACGAACCGCAGGAAGTTCTCGGCGATCTTGCGGGCGCCCTCGGAGCGCTCGATCTTGCCGTCGACGTACGCCTTCAGCGGGTCCCACCAGATCGACCGGCCGATCGCGAAGCCGACGAACCCCTCGACCGGCGCCGCGGCCGTGAGCCACTCGTCGACCTTGTCGTCGTCGGCGCCGCGGCCGAGCACGACGCACACGACGCCGTCACGGCCGCCGCTGCGGCTCTGCTCCGCGAGCATCTCGCAATCGCTGCGCTCGTCGACGCCCTCGATCTTCCAGATGTCGACCTCGATGCCGGCGTCCTGGATCTCCTCGATCGCGCGCCGCATCAGCTCGGGGCGCAGCTCCGCGTCGTAGCGGTCGGTGTCGCCGCCGACGGACTCGAGCTGGGCCGGCTCGGCCGGCACGAGCAGCTCGAACAGGAACTTGCGGTCGTGCTGCTTGAGCCAGTCCGACAGCCGCTTCAGCTTCCCGAGCTGGACGGTGTTCTCCTCGGCGTCGCCGTCGGGGTTGTAGCGAACCAGCACCTTCGTGAAGTCCGGGTCGAACTTGAGGATGTGCTCCCCGAAGTCCTCCCCGTACTGGAAGTCGAACATGTTCTGGCCGGAGCGCTCGGCCGGCATCGCCAGCTTCAGCCCCTTCTCGTGGGCCTCGGCGGGGACGCTCGAGCCGAACTGCTCGTCGACCAGCACGCCGGTGATGGATGGGTCCGCGCCGGCGCCGACGGCCTGCAGCACACCCTCGAAGATCAGGTGCTTGGCGTCGGCGATGATCGCGGTCTGCTCGGCGTCCGGTTCGCCCTGGATCCCGAAGAACTTCTTTTGGAACGATCCGCGGTGGTCGAACGCGAGGATGTACAGCTTCTGGTCGTATCCGAGGTTCATGCCTCTGAGTATTCCAAAGGGGTGCGGGGCCGGGTCGAGAGGTCTAATAGATTGAGGTTGTGAGCTCGGGAGCGGATCTCTTCGTGGTGTGCAAGCAGTGCGGCTCCGAGGTCAGCCCGTACGTGACCGAGTGCCCCTACTGCGGGACGCGGCTGCGGCGCCGCGCGCCGAAGCTGCCGCGCGCCGGCGGTCCGGCCGAGCCGCCGCCGCGGCGGCGCGCAGGTCTCGGGTCGCTGCTCGGGCGCGGCCCGCGCAGCGCGCGGACCGTCCCGCTCGGGCTCCTCGCGCGCAGCCGCCGCGCGGGTGCGCTCGGACCGCTGGGTGGCGACGCGCCCCCACGCGACGATCGTGCTGGTGGCGCTCGGCTGTGCGAGCTGGGTCGCGACCAACGCCGAACCGGAACTGTGGGCGAAGATGGTCGTCGCTCCGGACCTCGTGATCCGCGGCAACGCGGTCGTGATCGGCGGCGGTATCCACGGCGACTGGTGGAAGGTCATCACCAGCCAGTTCGGTTACGTCTCGGGCGGCGGCGGGGGGGTCTATGCGTTCGTCGCGATCCTCGCGACCGGCCTGTTCGGGTGGCTCGTCGAGCGCCGTCACGGCCCGGCGGTGGTGCTGGCGCTGTTCCTCGGCGCGGGAGCCGCCGGCGTGCTGGTCGCGGACGCCGTGTACCCGCTCCCGTTCGTCGCGGGAGCGAACGCGGGCGCGCTGGCGCTGCTCGCCTGCTGGGCCGCCCCCGACCTGCGCGCCCGGCGCGCCGGGCAGATGTACGAGGGCGACCTGCTCGGCGCCGGGGCGTTCGCCGCGCTGTTGCTGGCGATCCCGTACGCGCGGCCCGAGGCGAGCTGGCTCGCGGGCGTGATCGGCGCGGTGCTGGGGCTGCTCGCCGGGCTCGGCCTCGACCGCCCGGCTCGGGCCTGACGCAGCTCCGGGCCGCCTATGATGGGGCCCCGATGTCGCTGACACACGCCGTCGTGCTGATCGAGTCCGAGCGCAACGCGCTGTCGACGCTCGGTGGCTCGCTCGCCGACATCGAGGGTGTCGCCGAGGCCTACTCGGTGACGGGCGAGTGGGACTTCGTCGCGATCGTCAGGGTGGCGCACCACGATCAGCTCGCCGACGTCGTGACCGGCGAGATCGGCGGCCTGCAGGGTGTCGTCCGAACCCAGACGATGGTCGCGTTCGCGGCCTACTCCCGGCACGACCTCGAGTCGCTGTTCTCGATCGGCGAGTGAACGGTCATCTAGCCGTGGCCGTGCCGATCAAGCCGGAGTACGGCCCGACCCTCGGGCGCCTGCTCACGCCGTGGTGGCGCCGCACGACCAGCGTGGTGCGCGCGGCTGTGATCGCGGCCGTCGCGGTCGTCGTCGCGGTCGCAGTCGTCGCGGTGCTCGAGGTCGAGCCCGCCTCCTACTCCCACTCCGGGCGGCTCCCCTTCAGCTTCACCTACCGCGGTCTGTATCGGACCGCGCCCGAACCGGGCGGCTACGTCCGCGTCGTCGCCCGCTATCCCGACGGCTCGCTGAAGTACTCCTACGCGGTCAACCCGTTGACGATTCCCCCGTACAGCGGCCAGCTCTCGGGAGCGCTGCCGGTCTACGCGACCGCGTACGTCGAACGGCTGCCGGCGCGGTTCCCCGGCTTCGTCCGGCGCGGCGAGGGCAAGACCCGGGTCAACAAGGTTCCGGCCTACCAGGTGCTGTTCGAAACCCGGATCGACGGGCGCGAGATGTACGGCCGCAACGTGCTGCTGCTGCCGGAACGCGCCGGCGCGCGTGAAGGGGTCGAGATCGTGATGCTGACCGCGGTCGGCGCGACCTCCGAAGTCAAGGAAGCCGACGAAGTGGCCTCCGGCGGCGTGCTGCTGAGGCCGCTGAAGACGTTCAGCTTCGGCTAGCGGCCGGCGGCCTGACGGCGCGCGGTGCGCGTCGTGCGCGGTTCGGCGGCATGCTGGCGGTGGGCGAACGTGCGGACGACGTCGCTCGCGGACGGTGCCGTGACGGCGGGCGCGACTGCCGGGGCCGCCTGCGTTTCCTCCACGTTCGGCGTTTCCTGTCCGCTCGTGACGCCGGGCGGTGTCGTGGTCGTGGTCGGTGTCGTCGTCGTGACCGGCGGCGTCGTCACCGGGGGCGGCGTCGTGGCCGTCGTTTCGGTGCTCGTCGCCGAGGCCGGGAGTTCGGTCGTCTCGGTCGTGACCTCGGTCACCTGTTCGGGCGTCGCCGGCGTGGTCGTCGGCGGCTTCGGCGTCGCCGCTGCCGTGGTCGTCGTCGTGACGGGCGGGGTCGCCGGCACCGCGACGGCAACGACCGGGGTGCTCGTCACCGGCTTCGCAACCTTGGCGACGTGACGGTGGGCGCGAGTCGAGGTGGCCGGAGCCGCTTCCTCGCCGCGCGACACCGGCTGCGTGCGGACCTGCGCGACGACCGGTTCGACGACCTTGGGCACGGCCGGTGCGACCGAGGCGAGCGTCGCGTCGTGGTGGTGGTGACGGCTCGGCGCGACGACCGCGTGGTCCGCGGCGACGGCGCCGGCGGTGACCAGCGCCGCGGCGGCGAGCCCGGCGGCGGCTTTGGTCGCGAGCGCTCCGGCTCCGGCGGTCATCAGCCCACCGGCCAGCGAGCTGCCGCCCGCGGCGGCGCCGACGGAGGCCCCGGCGCCGACGGTCGCGGCGGCGCCACCTGCGTGCGCGCCACCGGCGGAAGCGGTCGTGCCGAGCTTCGCGAGGATCACCTTCTTCAGCATCAGCAGCGGCGCGACGGGCAGGATCGCGGCGAGCGCATGGTTGTTCTCGCGCAGCTGCTTCTTGAAGGCTCCGCAGCGTTCGCAGTCGCGGACGTGCCTGCGCGCGGGCTGGCTGAGCTTGCCGAGCCCCTCCGCCGCTTCGCCCAGTTCGATGCGGACCTCGTCGCAGCTCATCCGGCGTGCCTCGGCGGCCTCGGCGAGCGAGATCCGTGCGCGCACGAGCAGCGACTTGACCGACGGGACCGTCGTCTCCATCGCCTGCGCGATCTGTTCGTAGGACATCGCGTCGATCTCCCGCAGCAGCAGCGCGGTGCGCTGCGTCTCCGGGAGGTGGTGGACGTCGCCGATCAGCTCCCGGAAGCTCTCGCGGCGCAGCACCTTGTCGCTGGTCGAGATCCCGCCCTCGGCGAAGTGGACGTCCATCGAGTCCACGCCCTGGGCGGTGTGACGGCGCAGGTGGTTGAGCGAGCGGTTGCGGGCGATCCGGTACAGCCACGGCCGCACGTTGATCGGGCGGTCGTCGGCGAGGACCGCGTTGAAGGCGGCCGCGAAGACCTCCTGCAGCACGTCCTCAGCGTCCTCCTTGGAGGCGAGCATGTGGCGGCAGAACGCGAGCAGGCGCGACTGGTAGCGCGAGCACAGCACCTCGAAGGCCGCGTGGTGGCCGCGGCGGGTCAGCGCGATCAGGCGCTCGTCCGACTGCAGGCGCAGCAGAGCAGACGGGCCGCGAAGGCCCGAGATGCTGCTCGGGTGTGGTAGTGCCGAGACCTCCATGGCGGACGGGGCGCAACCCTTCCTATGCCCCGAAAACACGGTACCAATCGCCGAGTTGCGGTCCTCTAAACGGTTGTTAAGCAAGGGATAAGGACCCAGGACCGGCGTTCGGGGGCTGGCGTAGACTGGCGCGGGCCGGCCCGGGTGGCGGAAGCGGCTATACGCAGTCGACTTAAAATCGACGGCCTGAAAGGGCGTGTGGGTTCGAATCCCACCCCGGGCATCACTGTCGAATAGAGTCGGCGCCGATGTCGACGGACAGCGCCGAGAGCACCGACGAGCAGACGGCCACCTACCACGGCGGCAGGCTCGTCGCGAGGCGGCTGAAGGCCCACGGCGTCACGAAGCTGTTCACGCTGTCGGGCGGGCACCTGTTCTCGATCTACGACGGCTGCCGCGAGGAGGGCATCGCGATCGTCGACGTCCGCCACGAGTCGACGGCGGCGTTCGCAGCCGAGGGCTGGGCCAAGGTCACCCGCGAGCCGGGCGTCTGCGCCCTGACGGCGGGCCCCGGGGTCACCAACGGGATGTCCGCGATGGCCTCTGCGCAGGCGAACCACTCGCCGATCGTCGTGCTCGGCGGCCGGGCCCCCGCGCTGCGCTGGGGCCAGGGCTCGCTGCAGGAGATCGACCACGTGCCGTTCGTGCGTCCGCTCTGCAAGCTCGCGGCGACACCCGAGTCGACCGCCGAGATCCCCGGCCTCGTCGACGACGCGTTCGCGGCGGCGATCGCCCCGCACGGCGGCCCCGCGTTCGTCGACTTCCCGCTCGACTACGTGTTCATGGAGGCGCCCGAACCGGAGTCCGGGTCACCCGCCTACGCGCCGGCGGACCGTGCCGACGGCGCGGCGCTCGAGCGCGCCGCCGAGCTCCTGGCCGGGGCCGAACGTCCGGTGATCATGGCCGGCACCGACCTCTACTGGGGCCGCGGCGAGCAGGAGCTGCTGGCGCTCGCCGAGGCGCTGCGCATCCCCGTGTTCCTCAACGGCCTCGCGCGCGGCTGCGTGCCGGCCGACCACGAGCTGTTCTTCTCGCGCGCCCGCTCGCAGGCGCTGAAGGGCGCCGACGTCGCGCTCGTGATCGGCGTGCCGATGGACTTCCGCCTCGCGTTCGGCGCCTCGTTCGGCGAGGACACCGAGATCGTCGTGATCGATGCGGCGGAGCCCGAGCGCTCGCTGCCGCGGGCGGTCGCGGCGGAGTGCTACGGATCGATCCCGACGACGCTCACCGAGCTGCGAGGCGGCGCCGGCGGGAGCGCGCTCGCGAGCGAGGGCTGGATCGCCGAGCTGCGCGCCGCCGAGAGCGAGCGGCGCGAGGCCGAGCGCGCGGAGTTCGAGGACGGGCGCTCGCCGCTGCATCCGATGCGGCTGTACGCGGAGCTCGCGAAGACGCTCGACCGGGACGCGATCGTGATCGGCGACGGCGGCGACTTCGTCTCGTACGCCGGCAGGGTGATCGACAGCTACAACCCCGGCTGCTGGCTCGACCCCGGGCCGTTCGGGTGCCTCGGCACCGGCCCCGGCTACGCGCTCGCCGCGAAGCTCGCGCACCCGGAGCGGCAGGTCGTGCTGATGCTCGGCGACGGCGCGTTCGGCTTCTCCGGGCTCGAGTTCGACACGCTCGCGCGGCACGGCGTGAACATCGTCGCGGTGATGGGCAACAACGGCATCTGGGCGCTCGAGAAGCATCCGATGGAGTTCCTCTACGGGTACTCGGTCGCCGCGGAGCTGCGGCCGGGCACGCGCTACGACGAGGTGGTCCGCGCGCTCGGCGGCTACGGCGAGCTGGTCGAACGGCCCGAGGACGTCGCGCCGTCGATCGAGCGGGCGTTCGCGTCCGGGCTGCCGGCGCTGGTCAACGTGCTCACCGACCCGGACGTCGTCTACCCGCGCAAGTCGAACCTGGCGTAACGCGCGAGAGTCGTCCGGCGGGCGGCCGCGCGGCTGCGAACGGCGCCGGTTCCGGCGGGTCTTGCGAGGAGCGACGGGCGGCGAGGGACGGGGCGCCGGTTCAGCCCAGGCCGGCGAGGCGCAGCGCGCCCCCGTAGAGGATGTCGTGCTCGGAGACCTCGATCTCCTCGAGACCCCACAGCGTCATCGCGCGGGACAGCAGCACCATCCCCGCGACGATCGTCGGCGCGCGGTCGGGGTGCAGGCCGACGACCTCGCGCCGGTGCTCTTCGTCCATGTCCGCGAGCCGCGCGAGCAGCAGTTCGACGGTCGCGAGCAGCAGCCGGTGGCCGTGGACGCGCTCGGGGTCGTAGGGATCGAGCTCGAGCTCGATCGAGGCCGCGGAGGTCGCAGTGCCCGCGACCGCGATACCGCGCCGGACGGGAGCGCGCTCTGCCTCGGGTATGTGATCGGCGAACACGGCTTCGGTGTCCTCGCCGAGCGCGCGCACCTGATCCGGGGTGGGAGGGTCCGAGTGGATGTGCCGCTCGCTCATACGGACGACGCCCGCGGGAGTCGAGACGTGGAAGCCGGCGCTGCGGCCGGTCCCGACGACGAACTCGGTCGAGCCGCCGCCGATGTCGATCACGACCGTCGGCACCTCCGCGGGCGCCCGGCCGGCCATCGCGCCGAGGAACGTCAGCTGAGCCTCCTCCTCGCCGGACAGCACCTTCGCGTCGAGTCCCAGCTGCGAGCGCACGCGCTCCGCGAACTCGGCGCCGTTGGCGGCGTCGCGGACCGCCGAGGTGAGGACCGCCAGGTTCGCCTCGCATCCCTGCTCGTCGATCGCCGCCCGGTACTCCTCGAGCACTCCCCAGGTCCGCGCGATCGAGTCCGGGTCGAGCTCGCCGCTCGCGTCGACGCCGTGACCGAGACGGGTCACCTGCGAGCGCCGGACGACCTGCGTGACCGAGCCGTTCGAGGAGTCGACGTCGGCGATCAGCAGCCGCGTCGAGTTGCTCCCGATGTCGACGACGGCGACGCGCACCGGCGGGATCGTAGCCGTGCGGGGATCGCGTTGCCTGGCGCGTTTCGGGGGTTTACCGCGTACGTCGAGGTCTGCTAGAACATCAAGTAGCGACGCGGGGTGGAGCAGTCTGGTAGCTCGTCGGGCTCATAACCCGAAGGTCGCGGGTTCGAATCCCGCCCCCGCTATTTGTTCGACCCGCGCCGGCCCTAGCGCGCCGCGCTTGTCGCGAGAACCGCCTCGAGATGACCGATCGACTCCTCGGCGTCGGCCTCGGTGTCGCGTAGCGTTGTCGTGCGCTCGGAGCGGTCGCGAAGCTGGCTCTCGTAGATCGTCGCGTCGCTCCGTCTGACGATCAGCCAAGCGAGGCTCACGGCGAGCATCGCCGGCACGACGATCGAGACGCTTCCCGTCATCTCGGCGACCATCAGCATCACCGCGATCGGCGCACGCGAGATCGAGCCGAAGCAGGCCATCATGCCGACGATCACGTAGGGCGCCGGGTCGTGGCCGAGCGAAGGGACGATCGGCTCGAACAGGCGCCAGACAGCCGCTCCGATGAATGCGCCGATGACCATCCCTGGGCCGAAGATGCCACCCGAGCCACCCGAGCCGATCGACAGCGACGTCGCGACGATCCGCAGCAGCGGAAGCGCGAGCACGATCCAAAGCGGGATCGAGGCCAGCTCTGCCCCCATGCCCTTCTGGATGAAGCCGTAGCCGGTTCCAATCACCTCCGGGACGACGATGCCGCAGGCGCCGACCAGCAGACCGCCGAGCGCCGGGTTCAGCCAGCGGGGGAGTGGAGACCGCGCGAACAGCGCGGCGCTCGCGTAGAAGCCACGCGCATAGAGCAGGCCGATCAGGCCGCCGAGTACACCGATCAGCGCGAACCAGCCCAGCTGGGCAGGGTCGTTGAAAACGTACGAGCCGTGCGCGCCGAACAGCGGCTCGAAGCCCTCGGCCGAACCGAAGATCAGGTAGCCGACGGCGGAGGCGATGAAGCACGGCAGGAGCACGGCCGGCTCGAAGTCGTCGCGATAGAGGATCTCCGCCGCCAGCACGGCCCCGCCGAGCGGGGCGCCGAAGATCGCGCCGATGCCCGCGCCGACGCCGGTCGAGACGGCGATGCGCGAGTCCTCCGGACCCAGGTCGAGAAGGCGCGCCGAGCAGCGAGCCGAAACCGGCGCTGATCTGCCCGGTCGGACCCTCGCGACCGCCCGAGCCGCCCGAGCCGATCGTCAACGCCGAGGCGAGCAGCTTGACGAGGATCGCGCGCAGCCGGACCCCGCGCGGGTTGTGATGTACGGCGGCGATCGCCGCGTCGGTGCCGTGACCCTCCGCCTCGGGCGCGAAGGCGAACACGAGGATGCCACTCGCCAGTTCCTCCCAGCGCTGCGACGAGCGGCAGCGCCCAGGCGTGCGCCGGAGTCACGGAGCCGAGGACATGGCCCTCTCCGAAGGGGGTCGGAACGGTGTAGCCGGCGAGCCCGGTCAGCAGCAGATGAGTGCTGAGCAGCAGCACTCGGTAGAACACGATCGCGCCTGCGCCGGCGATCGCTCCGATCGCCACGCCGAGGACGATCCAGCGGCGCAGATAAGAAGCCTCTGCGATCCATCTAGAGGTTCGCGCCAGCAGCGCGGCACCATTCACAGATCCCATCCGCTGCTCCAATCCTCCTCGCGGACCTCTCCGGCGGCATCGGCCAGCCGCTGCAGCGAGGCCGCGACCGAAGCCTGCTCTGCTGCGGACATCGAGGCGAGCAGCTGAGCGATCTCCGCTCTCCTGTGGCGGGTGACCGCCTCCACCAACCGCCGCCCGCGCCCGCTGAGCGCGACCCTGATCTGGCGGCGGTCATTCGGATCGGCCGTTCTCAGGATCAGCTGCTTGCGCAGCAACCGATCGCACATGCGCGAGACGGTCGGCGGCGTCACGCCAAGCAGCTCGGCGAGCGCGCCGAGGCTCTGCGGGCCGCGCGAGGCGAGGACGACGAGCGAGCGGTACTGCGTCAGTGTGACCTCCTCGCCGGCGTCGGCCAGCGAGCGCGCCGCAATCGCCACGAGAGCGCGACTCGCGCCGAGCACGGCTTCGATGACCGCATCGTCGGCGCCCTGGCCGTCGAGCGAGGACCGAGGTGTATGCATAGGGCAACTATTGCATATAGCAACGAATCGGCCGACGACACGGCGACACGGGGTTGCGGATGACCCCGCCGGAGCGGGGGCCCCGCGAGCCCTGCGCCGTCAGGACGAAGGCGCCTTCAGCCGCCTCGATCCACCCCGCACAGCCCGTGCCCATGCCTCCTGCTCGATCCCCGATCGGCCGATAGGCCCCGTATGCATGACCTACACTCCCCGCCGATGCGGACGATCGGCGTGATCGGCTTGGGCTACGTGGGGTTGCCGCTGACGGTCGCCTTCGCCCGCGCCGGCTGCGACGTGATCGCCGTCGATCTCGATCCCCGCAAGGTCGAGGCGATCCGCGCGGGCACCTCCTACATCGAGGACGTCGCCGACGCCGAGCTCGCGGAGGTCGCAGAGCGCGTCACCGTCGCCGACCACTACGAGCCGCTCGCGGAGGCCGACGCAGTCCTGATCTGCGTGCCGACGCCACTGTCGCGCAACCGCGAGCCCGACCTGAAACCGCTCGTCTCCTCCGGCGAGAGCCTCGGCAAGGTGCTCCGCGCGGGACAGCTCGTGGTGCTCGAGTCCACCACCTATCCGGGCACGACGCGCGAGCGGCTGCTGCCGCTGCTGGAGGCGACCGGGCTCGAGGCGGGGAAGGACTTCCATCTCGCCTTCTCGCCGGAGCGCGTCGACCCCGGCCGCACCGACTACACGCTGCGCAACACGCCGAAGGTCGTCGGCGGCCTGACGCCCGCCTGTGTCGAGCGCGCGGCCGAGGTCTACGAGATCGTCTGCGACCACGTCGTCCGCGTCTCGAGCCCCGAGGCCGCCGAGCTGACGAAGCTCCTCGAGAACATCTTCAGGTCGGTCAACATCGCGCTCGTCAACGAACTGGCGATGCTGACGGACCGCATGGGCATCGACATCTGGGAGGTCGTCGACGCCGCTGCCACCAAGCCCTACGGCTTCATGCGCTTCGACCCGGGACCGGGGATGGGCGGGCACTGCATGCCGGTCGATCCCTTCTACCTGAGCTGGCGCGCTCGCGAGTTCGACATGACCACCGAGTTCGTCGAGCTGGCCGGGAAGGTCAACCAGCAGATGCCATACCACTGCGTCGCCAAGGCGCAGCGCGCGCTCAACGACCGCGGGCTGGCGATCAACGGCGCGCGGGTCGCGGTCGTCGGCGTCGCCTACAAGCCCGGCGTCGGCGACGTGCGCGAATCGCCGGCGCTGAAGATCATCTCGCTGCTGATGGAGCGGAACGCCGACGTCGGATACCACGATCCGCACGTCCCGCGGCTCGCGGATTCGGGGCTCACCAGCCAGCCGCTCGAGCCGCTCGTCGCACAGGCCGACCTGGTCCTGATCGTGACGGCGCACCCGAGCATCGACCACGAGGAGGTCGCCCGCCGCGCCGCCGCCGTCGTCGACCTCCGCGGTGTCACCAGGCACGCGGATGCGGCCAACGTGACGCTGCTCTGATTCTGGAGCGCGGCGACCGGCGGCCCGCGCCGAGCGCTATGCGCCGTACGCGAACTGGTCGGTGGCCGGGGTCTTCTTGCTCTTGGTCCCGCCGGCCGCCGCCCTGACATCGACCGTTCCCGCCCTCTTGGCGGCCGGGGTCCGCATCGTGCAAGTCGTGGTCGAGCTGCACTGGACATCGATCGCGATGGCGTGACCGAAGGCGAAGCTCGTGTTGCCGGCGCCGGGCGCGAAGCCCGTTCCCGTCACGGTCACCCGCGTCCCGCCTCCTTTGGAGCCGCTGTTCGGGCTCAGCGCCGTGACCGTCGGCCCTCCGAACTTGAAGCGGTCCGTCGAGCTGACCGCGCTCGTGCCGTTCGGTGTGGTCACCGTCACGTCGACGGTCCCCGCCGTGGAGGGCGGTGCGACGACCGTGATCGATGTCGAGGACACGACCGTCACGTCGACGGCGGCGAGCGACCCGAACTTGACGCCCGTGACGCCCGTGAAGCCGCTGCCGGCGATCGTCACGGCCGTCCCGCCGGCGGCGGGGCCCTTCCTCACGGACAGCTTCGTGACCGCCGGGGCGGCGCCTGCGGCCACGTACTTGAACTGGTTGGCGTCTTCGGGCGCGCTGTTCGCGCCGACCGCGCTGACCGTCAGGTGGACGTTGCCGCTGCCGGGCGGCGCGACCGCCGTGCATTCTGTTTCGCTGCAGCTGGCCGGCACCGTCGTCGAGCCGAACCGAACCTGGGTGACGGTCGCGAGATAGGCGCCCGTGAAGGTCACGTGGGTCCCCCCGGCCTGCAGTCCCGCATCGGGCGTGACGCTCGAGACGACCGGCTTGGTGTAGCTGATTTGGATTTGGGGTTCGGTGTTCTCGGGGGCGGTGGTGAGGGTTGCTGCGGTGGGGAGTAGTGAGGAGCCGCCGCCGCCTCCGGCGCCGCCTGCTGAGCAGCCTGCGCCGCCTCCGCCGCCGCCGTAGTAGCCGCCGCCGCCTCCGCCTCCCGAATAGGTGTAGTAGCCGCCGGTGCCGCCTTGTGCGAGCTGGCCGGCGGTGCCGTTGGCGCAGTGTCCGTTGCCGGCGGTCCCGCCGTTTTCCTGTGTGCCGGCGCCGCCGCCTTCGTTGGGGGTGACGGTTTCACCGGCGGTTCCGGCTGCGCCGCCGGCTCCTGCGGCTTGGTCGCCTTGGACGCCTGCGCCGCCGCCGCCGCCGGCGACGAGCAGCCGGTCATCGGGTGAGAGTCCGGCGCTGAGCGGGGAGGTGCGGATGTCGGTTGCGCCGCCGCCTCCGCCGGCGCCGCCCTGGGCGGTGCCGCCGCCGTTGAAGCCGCCGGCTCCGATCGTGCCGTTGCCGCCGACCTCGAGGTAGAGCGTCTCACCGGGGGTGACTTTCAGTTCGCCGTTGACGAGCGCTCCGGCGCCACCGGTCGCGCCGGTGCTCGCGCCGTGCGCGCCGACGGCTGTCACCTGCACCTCGAAGACCCCGGTCGGCACCAGGAATTCCTGCTCCCCACCATCAAACCCAAACGACACAGACTGCGCCCGCGTGCTGAACGTCTCCTCGGCGCCGTAACCGGTGCCGGCTTCGCTCGTCGCGACGATCCGGTAGTGGTAGGTGGTGTTCGCGCTCAACGCCGCCTGCGCGGAGACCGCGACGGGGCCGCTGCCTGCGCCGGGCGCCGGCGAGCACGGAGCGGTCGACCCGTAGGCGGACGACGTGCCGTATTCGAACCGGCAGGCGCTGACCATGCGCCCTTCGGGGTCGACGGTCGCGTTGAGCGTCGCCGACGTCAGCGCCACCGGTGACGCCGGGCCGGTGATCGCTGTCGGCACGTTCGGCGGCGTCGTGAACCTGACCGGCGAGCCGTAGCTCGTGCCTTCCGCGTTCGTCGCCACGATCCTGAAGAAGTAAGGGGTGTTGGCCTTCAACTCGTTCGCCGTGCCCGACACCTGCGCCGCGCCGGTGCCCGAGCCGGGCAGCGAGCCGCACGGCACCGTCGAGCCGTACGAGAGCGAGGTGCCGTACTGGAACTCGCAGCTGGTTACTTCGAACCCTTCGGGGTCGACCGTCGCGCCGAGCGTCGCCGAGCTCGGCGTCGCGCCCGTCGCCGAGCCGGTGACGACCGTCGGGTTGGGCGGCTTGGTGTAGCTGATTTGGATTTGGGGTTCGGTGTTGTTGGGGGCGGTGGTGAGGGTTGCTGCGGTGGGGAGTAGTGAGGAGCCGCCGCCGCCTCCGGCGCCGCCTGCTGAGCAGCCTGCGCCGCCTCCGCCGCCGCCGTAGTAGCCGCCGCCGCCTCCGCCTCCCGAATAGGTGTAGTAGCCGCCGGTGCCGCCTTGTGCGAGCTGGCCGGCGGTGCCGTTGGCGCAGTGTCCGTTGCCGGCGGTCCCGCCGTTTTCCTGTGTGCCGGCGCCGCCGCCTTCGTTGGGGGTGACGGTTTCACCGGCGGTTCCGGCTGCGCCGCCGGCTCCTGCGGCTTGGTCGCCTTGGACGCCTGCGCCGCCGCCGCCGCCGGCGACGAGCAGCCGGTCATCGGGTGAGAGTCCGGCGCTGAGCGGGGAGGTGCGGATGTCGGTTGCGCCGCCGCCTCCGCCGGCGCCGCCCTGGGCGGTGCCGCCGCCGTTGAAGCCGCCGGCTCCAGATCGTGCCGTTGCCGCCGACCTCGAGGTAGAGCGTCTCACCGGGGGTGACTTTCAGTTCGCCGTTGACGAGCGCTCCGGCGCCACCGGTCGCGCCGGTGCTCGCGCCGTGCGCGCCGACGGCTGTCACCTGCACCTCGAAGACCCCGGTCGGCACCAGGAATTCCTGCTCCCCACCATCAAACCCAAACGACACAGACTGCGCCCTGGCCTGTGCCTGCGCTGCCGGAACGATCAGCACGCCGACGAGCGCGAGCAGCGTGAGCAGCGATCCGCGGCGAACGGCGCCGACTCCCCGGAGCGGGCCGCGATCGCATGCAGGCACTGGCTGGAACTCCGTTTCCATTCTCTCCTCGTCCTATGAACGCGGCCACACCCCCGCGACTCGCACCCCAGCGGCCCGGTTCGGTCCCCCCGGGCCGAGCCTCGGCGAGGGTACCCGCCGCGAATCTCGTGCGCAAGCAACCTGTGCGGTCGTGCCTTGAGCGGGTTCTCGCAGGTTCGCCCCGCCGCAGCGGGCACGCTCAGAACCCCTTCAGCAGGATCCCGAACTGCGCGCCGGCATCGTCGGCCGCGGCGATGAACGCCGGCACGTCCGGGTGCGATCTCGTGAATCGGCCGAACGCCTCGTTGCGCTCGATGTCGTCGGCGACGAGCGCTCCCCTGCCCATCGCGTTCCAGGCCCGCTCCAGCTCGAACGTCGTGTTGCGGGTGGTGTGGCTGCTGTCGTGGACGAACAGGTCGATCTCACCGAGCTGCGCGAGCAGCGCCGGCAGCCGGCGCCGGCTGGTGCCGGTCACGTAGGTCCAGCGCTCGCGCAGACCGGATGGCACAGCGGCCCCGATCTGCTCGTGGATCGACGCATCCAGTGCCGGCAGGTCGATGCTGGACAGGTGCCCGATCTGCTCGCGCTCGAGAGCCTCGAGGATCACGCGCGAGGTGATCCCGCGGGCGACACCGGTCTCGATCACCTTCTCCGCTCGCAGGTGACGGGTCAGGCACCACACGGCGCGCGCGAACCCCGGGTCGCCGTCGTCCCAGCCGCCGTACGCGCCGCGTCCGGTGGTCAGCCCCTTCTCCCGCAGCAGCCGCTCGATCTCCGACCACAGCGCGCCGAACTCCTCCGCCTCGGCGCACGGCCAGGGCCGGCCGAGGCGCTCGTGCAGATGACGCTCCCACTCGGGATCGGCCTCGTATGAGTAGATCGGGACGGCGCCGCCCGTGCGCAGACGGCGCACCCTTCCGGCGACGCGATCGAAGGCGTCGCCGGGCTCGCTGACCAGCAGGCGCGCTGCGCCGAGGAGCCATCTGATCCAGTCGGACAGCGATCTGCGTCCGGCTTCGTCGCGACTGGAATTGGAGTTCAAGGTGAGAAGTGCCGCGTGCCGAGCGCCGTTAGGTCGTGCGATGCTAGCTGCCGTGACACCCGAAGCCAAGCTGGGCGCCTCCGCGGTCGGCGGCGCGCCGCAGCAGGGGTCGGAGCTGATCACGATCCGGTCCGGCTCCGGGGTCGAGCCGGCGCTGTTCTGCGTGCATGCGGAGGCCGGCGACGTCTCCCTCTACTACAACCTCGCGGCTCACCTGCCCGGCGGCCGGCCGATTCTCGGAGTCCCTGCGCCGGGACCCGGCGGGGCGCGCTCCGGACGACGGGATCGGCTCGCTCGCCGCAGCATCACGTGCGTGCGATCAGACGCGTCCAGCCGAACGGCCCGTACCTGATCGCCGGCGAGTGCACAGGGGGAGCGCTCGCCTACGAGATCGCGCTGCAGCTGCGCGAGGCGGGCAGGAGATCGCCTTGCTGGCGCTCCTCGACGCCTTCGCTCCCGGGCTGCCGCGCCTGCGCGGCTGGATGCCGTCGCCGCTCTACCGGCTCGTCCATCGCCTGCGCATCCTCGGCTTCCATCTCGGGAACCTCGTCAGCCCCGGCGGGGCATCGAGGTTCGGCTACGTCGCGTCGCGGGCGGAACGGCTCCTCGGCAGGCGGCGGTCCCGGCACGACCCGGGCGAGTCGGCGCCGTCGATCTTCAGGCGGGCGCTGGCGAGCTACCGCCCCGGGCGCTACGCGGGCGCGATCGTCCTGTTCCGGGCCGCGCGCCTGCCCTTCGGGATCGAGCCCGCAGACGACATGGGCTGGCGCGGCCTGGCCGACGAGGTCGAGATCGAGATCGTCCCGGGCTACTTCACGACGCCGATCTCCGAGCCCGGAGTCCGGGTCCTCGCCGAGCGCCTCTCGCGCCGCCTGGCCGCAGTCGGCGCCGACGCCGGCCGCCGACTGACGCCGGAAGTTTCGCGCGCCGCGGGCAGTTGTTCTCGCCAGTGACGAGCGAAGCGCCATGCCCGGCGCGGGCCGACGCGGAAGTCGCGACGTGCGGCGGGCTGCGCGACGGAATGCGAAGGACCGATGCCCGACCAGATGACCATCGAAGTCGATGATCGGACGGAGTCGAAGACGACTCCGTTCACGAGCAGCCGCAGACTGGCGATCGCCGACCAGTTCCGCATCCCCTACGCGATCGAGCCTCCCCAGGCCGGCACCGGCGTCGGGCGCCTGCGTACCGCCGGCGGCGGCGACCTGCTCTGGGCGGAGGCGGCGGCGTGCGCGCGCCGATCGCAGCTCATCTCGACCTCCCGTCCGGGCAGAGCATCCCGCTGTTCGCCCGGGTGACGAGCGACCAGGCTGCCGAGCGCCTGCTCGCAGACGGCGCTCGAGCTGGCGGCCCGCGGCGACGTTGAGCGGCGAGGACGGATCAGCCGTCGGCTCGATCTGGGTGACCGCAGCGGGGCGACGTGTTCCTCCCGTTCGATCCCGACGAGGTCTGCGCGAGCTACTGGACCGAGGGCTACCTCGAGACCCTGCGCGGCGGAGCGCGGCGCCAGGCCGGTCGCGGGGCGGTACGCGCTGTACTACCGGCTGCGGGGACTGCTGCCGCGCACCGTTCAGATCTGGCTGCGCCGCCGCTACGCCCGCGTGCAGGCGCGCTCCCGCTTTCCCCGCTGGCCGGTCGAGACGGCGCTCCACGACTTCTTCGACCTGTTCATCTCGATGCTCGCCGGCATCGCGGGCGAGCCCGTGCCCCACATCGCCCCGTGGCCGGACGGCCACTCCTGGGCGCTGGTGCTGACCCACGACGTCGAGACCGCGGCCGGCGTGGAGGCGATCGAGCCGATCCTCGAACTCGAGCGCGGATTCGGCCTGCGCTCCTCATGGAACTTCGTTCCGCGCCGATACGCAGTCGATGACGACCGCCTCAGCGAGCTGGTCGCCGACGGCTTCGAGGTCGGCGTCCACGGACTGCTCCACGACGGGCGCGACCTCGAGTCGCTCGAGCGGCTGCGCGAGCGGCTGCCAGGGATCCGCGAGGCGGCGGAGCGGTGGGGCGCGGTCGGTTTCCGCTCGCCGGCCACGCAGCGGCAGTGGGAGCTGATGCCGATGCTCGGCTTCGATTACGACTGCTCCTACCCCGACTCCGATCCCTTCGAGCCGCAGGGCGGCGGCTGCTGCACGTGGCTTCCCTACTTCAACGGGGCGATGGTCGAGCTGCCGCTGACGATGCAGCAGGACCACACGCTGTTCGCGATCCTCCGGCACCGCGATGAGTCCGCCTGGGTTCAGAAGGCCGGATTCCTTCGTGACCATGGCGGCATGGCGCTGATCGACACCCACCCGGACTACCTGATCGAGGACACGATCCGTGCCGCCTACGGGCGCCTGCTCGAGCGTTACGCCGCCGATGAAACCGCATGGAAGCCGCTTCCGCGCGAGGTGAGCGCGTGGTGGCGGGAGCGCGCCGACTCGCGGATCGAGCGCGACGGCGACGGTTGGACGATCAATGGACCCGCCGCCGCACGGGGGCGGGTCGAGACAACAGGGGCGAGCACATGGAGATGAGCACGAGCACAGCGCCGACGTCGGTTCAGCGGAGCGGTCCGGACCTCGAGGTCGTGGTGATCGGCGCCGGGCCGCACGGGCTCTCGGCGGCCACCCACCTGCGGCGCGCCGGCGTGCAGACGCACGTCATCGGCAGCCCGATGAGCTTCTGGAAGACGATGCCGCTCGGGATGAAGCTGCGCTCCAACCTCTCCGCGACGAGCATGGTCGAGACGACCGGGCCGCTGTCGCTCAGCGCCTACGGGCTCGCGTCGGGCCGGACGATCGAGCAGCCCGTCCCGCTCGAGGACTTCGTCGACTACGGCTCCTGGGTCCAGCAGACCGCGGTGCCGGACCTGGACGAACGCGGCGTCACCTCGCTCGAGCGAGGCGACCGCGGTTTCACGATCACCCTCGACGACGGCGCGTCCGTCTCGGCGGCCCGCGTCGTCGTGGCATGCGGCATCGCCCCGTTCGAGCACGTCCCCGCGGGCTTCGAGCACCTGCCGGCAGAGCGCGTCTCGCACACCGCCCACCACCGCGACCTCGGGGTCTTCTCGGGCCAGCGGGTGGCGGTCCTGGGCGGCGGGCAGAGCGCATTCGAGTCGGCCGCGCTGATGCGCGAGGGGGGTGCCGTCTCGGTCGACGTCCTGGTCCGGAAAAGGGCCGTCGTCTGGCTTCGTGGCCACGGCGTCAAGAAGGTCCTCGGACGGCTCGGCCCGATCGTCTACGCCCCGACGGACGTCGGGCCGCTCTGGTACAGCCGGCTCGTCGAGCGGCCGCGCCTGTTCGGCATGCTGCCGCGTGCGGCGCAGACGAAGATCGCCGCCCGCTCGATCCGTCCCGCGTGCTCGCACTTCGTGAAAGTCCGTCTCGGTGGCGTCGACATCCACACGGGCGTCGAGCTGCTCAGCGCCAGGGAGGAGCGGGACGGTCTCCAGATCGAGCTGTCCGACGGCAGCACGCTGGAGGTCGATCACCTGATGTTCGGCACCGGCTACCGGGTCGACGTGGCGCGGTACCCGTTCCTCGGCGAGAGCCTGATCGGCGACCTGCGCCGCGCGAACGGCTACCCGGTCCTCGCTCGCGGGCTGGAGAGCAGCGTGCCGGGCCTGCACTTCGTGGGCGCTCCGGCCTGCTGGTCGTTCGGGCCGATCATGCGCTTCGTCTCGGGCAGCTGGTACGGCGGCCAGGGTGTCGCGCGTGCGATATCCGGGCGCGCCGGCGTCCCGGCCTAGCAAGGCGCTTGGCATGAGCCGGGCCAGCGAGCGGGTCGCGCGCGCTCTGCTCCGCCGCCGAGATGCGCCCGGCGCGGTCGTCGTCGGTGGCGACTACCAGGGCCTCGGCATCGTCCGCAGCCTCGGACGCCGCGGCGTCGACGTGCTGGTCGTCGACGACGAGCGCTCGATCTCACGCCACTCCCGCTACGCCACCGCGGCGGTCAGGGTGCCGGACCTCCGGGACGAGGAGGCGACCGTTCAGGAGCTGCTCGCGCTCGGCGAGCGGCACGACCTCGACGGCTGGGTGGTGTATCCGACGCGCGAGGAGACGGTCGCGGCCCTGTCGCGTCATCGCGACCGGCTGCTCGAGCGCTTCCGGATCCCGACTCCGTGCTGGGACGTGGTCAGGTGGGCCTGGGACAAGCGCAACACGTATGAGATCGCCGCGGAGCTCGGGATCGCCACGCCCCGCACGTGGGTCGTCGGCAGCGCCGAGGAGCTGGAGGCGATCGACGGGGAGCCGCCGTTCGCGGTCAAGCCGGCGATCAAGGAGCGCTTCGTATACGCGACCGGGGCCAAGGCGTGGCGCGCCGATTCGCGCGCGGAGCTGACCGAGCGCTTCGCGCAGGCGGCGGACCTCGTCGGTGCGGCGGAGGTGATCGTTCAGGAGCTGATCCCCGGGTCGGGCGAGACGCAGCTCGCCTACTGCGCGTTCGTGCGCGACGGGCGGCCCACGGCGAGCATGGTCGTGCGGCGGCTGCGCCAGCATCCGCCGCTGTTCGGGCGCGCGAGCACCTACGTGCAGACGATCGAGCAGGCCGACGTGGAGGAGCTCTCGAGAAGGTTCCTCGAGCGGATCGGCTACTACGGCCTGGTCGAGCTGGAGTACAAGCACGACGCGCGCGACGGGCGGACCAAGCTGCTCGACGTCAACGCCCGCACCTGGGGCTACCACAGCCTCGGCCAGCGGGCGGGCGTCGACTTCCCGTACCTGCAGTACGCCGACCAGCTCTCGCTGCCGATCGAGGACGGGCTCCGCGCGCGTCCCGGCGTGTCCTGGGTCCGGCTCGCCACCGACCTGCCGACCGCGGCCGTCGAGCTGGGGCACGGCGAGCTCGACTGGCGGGCCTACCTGTCCTCGCTCAAGCGGGCCGATGTCGAGTCGGTGTTCATGCGCGACGATCCCGCGCCCGGGGTCGCCGAGCTCGCGCTGCTCCCCTATCTCGCGGCCAAGCGGGGGTTCTGAGCGGTGTACGACCACATCGTCGTGGGCGCGGGGTCGGCCGGCTGCGTGATCGCTGCACGGTTGAGCGAGGACCCCAACACCCGGGTCCTGCTGCTCGAGGCCGGGCCGCCGGACGACAACGAGAACATCCACCGCCCCGAGGGACACGTCGAGCTCGGCGAGTTCGACTGGGGATACAGCTCCGAGCCCGAGGCGCGGTGCGGCGCGCGGCAGATCCGGTTGCCGCGAGGCCGCGTCCTGGGCGGCTCCTCCTCGACCAACGGGATGATCTACATCCGTGGCAACTCCCGCGACTACGACGGGTGGGGGGTCTCCGGCTGGTCCTGGGCCGAGCTGCTCCCGTACTTCGCCCGGGCCGAGCACAACGAGCGCGGCGCATCCGGCGGGCATGGCGCGGACGGGCCGCTGGCGGTCAGCGACCCCCTCGCGCTCGACCCGGCCTCGCGGGCGTTCGTCGCGGCCGGCGTGCGGGCGGGGCTCGCGCGCAACGAGGACTTCAACGGGGCCGAGCAGGACGGCGTCGGCTTCTTCCAGCTGACCCAGAGCGCGGGCAGGCGCGCGAGCGCGGCGACCGCCTACCTCGAGCCGGCGCGGTCCCGGACGAACCTGACCGTGATGGCGGACACGACGGTACGGCGGGTGCTGCTCGACGGTGCGCGGGCGGTCGGCGTGGAAGCCGGCGACGCGGCGGATCCGGTGCGGCTGACGGCGGCGCGCGAGGTCGTGCTCTGCGCCGGCGCGTACAACTCCCCGCAGCTGCTGATGCTCTCGGGGATCGGGCCGGCCGCCCATCTGCGTGAGCACGGGATCGAGGTACGGGCGGACCTGCCGGGGGTGGGCGCGAACCTCTCGGACCACGCCGCCACGGAGCTGCTGTGGATGGCGCCGGAGCCGAGCGATCCCGCCGAGCGAAGGCGCTGGCGGGGCACGCGGATGATGCTCGAGTCCCGGACCGGGGCGTTCGCCTCGGGTCTCTCGCACGCGGGCGCGTTCGCGCGTGTCGCGCCCGGCGCCCCGGCGCCCGACGTCCAGCTCCACTTCGCGCCGGTCGGATTCGCGGGGGAGACGAACGGGGCATGGCTGTCGCCCTGCCTGCTGACGCCGGAGAGTCGCGGGACGGTGCGGCTGGCCTCCGCCGACCCAGCCGTCGCCCCGCTCGTCAGCAACGGCTTCTACACCGCGGGGGATGACCTCGAGCGGATGGCGCTGGCCCTGCGGCTCGCCCTCGGGATCTCGGCGCTCGCGCCGTTGGCGCCGTACTGCGCCGAGCCGTTCGAGGTCCCCGAGGGCGAGGGGGACGCGCAGCTCGCAGAGCACATCGCGCGCACGACGTTCGCCTTCTACCACCCGGTCGGCACCTGCAGGATGGGCGAGGACCCCGCTGCGGTGCTCGATCCGGAGCTGCGCGTCAAAGGCGTCGAGGGCCTGCGGGTGGTCGACGCGTCGGTGATGCCGGTGGTGCCTCGCGGCAACACGAACGCCCCGACGATCGCCCTCGCCGAGCGCGCGGCCGACCTGATCCGCGACCGTCCCGTGCTCGCCGCCTCCAGCCTCGCGCCTCTCGAGTCGATAACGATCCCCAGATGAGCAGCCACGACGAGACACCCGCAGCCCCTGCCCGCGACCCCGAGGGGTGGAGGAGCGCGAAGCCGCTGCCGAGCGTGCGCCTCGGCCGTCGTTTCGCGGGCGCCTCGTGGCCGCGGCAGCTCGAGTGGCTCCGAAACGCGGTCAAGCGGCTGACGTGGACCGCCGTCGAGATGCGGCTCGTCGATGCTCCGGTCCGCTTCGCGCTTCGTGAGCTGCTGACCCGGCGCACCGGCGCCTACGGCCTGCGCAACGGCACGAGCCGCTTCGTCGTGCGCCACCGCAGCGGCGACATCGACATCTTCCGCAAGTTCTACGCCTACGGCTACTACGACCTGCCGGAGTCGGTCTCGGCTCGCCTGCGCTCGCTGGGACGGCCGGTCGACGTCGTCGATCTCGGCTCCAACATCGGCCTGTTCGAGACCTTCACACGCGACCGGCTCCCGATCGGGCGGGTGACCTGCCTGGAGCCCGATCCGCAGAACCGCGCGGTGCTCGAACTGACGCGGGCGGCCAACGAGGCCGACTGGGAGATCATCGGCGCCTGCGCCTCGAACGAGGCCGGCAGCGTGCGCTTCAACACCGGCCGCAAGAACCTCTCGCGGATCGGGGACGAGGGCGACATGACGATCCCGGCGATCGACGTGTACCCCTACGTCGAAGCGGCCGACCTGGTGAAGATGAACATCGAGGGCAGCGAGTGGGAGATCCTCGCCGACGAGCGCCTCGCCGCGACGTCGCTGACCTGGATCGTCGAGTACCACGCGATCGCGAACCCCGAGCCCGACATCCACGCGCTGGTCGTGCGACTGTTCGAGCGCGCCGGCTATCAGGTGTCGTTCGCGGCCCAGAGCGGCGACATCAACGGGCTCGTGTGGGCGTGGAAGGGCTGACGAGCCGCACCGCGCCGGCCGCGTAGGCGCGCCTCCGGTGCTCGATCCGAGCGTTCAAGCCTGAACGCACGTCGCGCAGGTCGGGCGATTGCGGGCCGGTCGAGGCCCACCCATGATCTCTGCTGCACGGATTGCAGGGAGTCGATGGAACGAGGAGGGGCGTGGGATGCGCCGGGGGCCCGATGTCAAGGATGGACAGCCTGGCTTCAAGCCGAGCACGGTCGTGGACACCTCGCCTGAGGCGACGCGTCAGGTGAACCTCGCGATCGCTCGCGCCAAGGAGGGGGACCGCGACGCCGTCAGGGTCCTCTACAGCCGCTACTCGGACAACGTGTACGGCTACGTCCGCAGCATCGTCAAGGACGACCGCGAGGCCGAGGACCTGACCCAGCAGGTGTTCATGAAGCTGATGCTGGTGATCGGCAAATACAACGACTGCGGCGTGCCGTTCTCCGGATGGCTGCTGCGCCTCGCGCGCAACGTCGCCCTCGATCACCTTCGCGTCCGCCGCCCGATCCCCAGCGAGGGGCTCGTCGAGCTCGGCGGCCGCGTCAGCGACAGCGCGCGCGAGACCGCCCGCGACCTCTATGACGCGCTCGACACGCTTTCCGAGGAGCAGCGCAAGGTGATGGTGATGCGCCACATCGTCGGCCTCTCGCCGCCGGAGATCGCCGAGCAGATGGGTCGCTCCGAGAGCTCGATCCACGGCCTCCATCACCGCGGCAGGCGCGCGCTCCGCCAGGAGCTGATGCGCCTCGGCTCGGCGCCTTCGATCAGCGTGGCATGTTGAGCGTCCCCCCCGGAGCGCACCGCTCAGACCGATACGCCCGTGCCGCTGATGCGGCTCGACTTCGCGGACCCCGAGCTGCTCGAGGAGCTGATGGGCGCCGTGCGCGCGGTCGCGGAGCGCGGGGCGTTCACACTCGGCGAGCACGGTCGAGTCGTTCGAGCGTGAGTTCGCCGGCTACTGCGAGGCCGAGCACGCCGTCGGCCTCTCCTCGGGCACCGAGGCGCTGGTGCTCGCCCTGCGCGCGCTCGAGCTCGGCCCGGGCGACGAGGTGATCGTGCCGAGCAACTCGTTCATCGCGACCGCGGAGGCGGTCAGCCTCGTCGGCGCGACCCCGCGCCTCGTCGACGTCGATCCGCGACTCCCACCTGATCACCGCCGAGATCATCGAGCGCAACCTCGACCCGAGGGTGCGGTGCGTGATCCCCGTGCACCTGTTCGGAGCGACCGTCGCGATGGAGCCGATGATGGACCTCGCCCGCCGCGCCGGCGTGCACGTCGTCGAGGACGCCTGCCAGGCGCACGGCGCCCGCTACCGCGGCCGGCGCGTCGGCAGCTTCGGAGCGTTCGGCTGCTTCAGCTTCTACCCGACCAAGAACCTCGGCGCCTGGGGCGACGGCGGCGCGGTCGTGACGGGAGTGGCGGAGCTGGCCGACCGCGTGCGCCTGCTGCGCGCCCACGGCGAGCAGCCGCGCTACCACCACCGCATCGTCGGCACGACGGCGCGTCTGGATGCGCTGCAGGCCGCCGTGCTGCGCCTCAAGCTGGCGCGGCTCGACGGTTGGAACGACGAGCGGCGGCGCCTCGGCGCGTCCCTGCGACGCCAGATCCTCGACGGTCTGGGCGGGGCGGCGGCCGAGCGGGAGATCGAGATCGCGGACGGAGCGGCGGAGGACGGCGACCACGTCTACCACCTGTTCGTCGTGCGCAGCGACCGCGCGCGATCGGCTGCGCGAGCATCTCTCGGCGCGCGGGATCGCCTCGGCCGTGCACTACCCGACGCCGATCCACCTCACCGAGGCCTACGCCGGGCTCGGCATCGGGGAGGGGAGCCTGCCGGTCAGCGAGCGGCTCGCGGGGCAGATCTGCTCGCTGCCGCTGCTCCCGGGCATGAGCGACGCCGAGGTCGAGCGCGTCGCCGACGCCGTGATCGCGTTCGCGGAAGAGCGGGACCCGCCGCGAGCGTTGATCGGATCGTATGGGGCGCCTCGCGCGATGACGGGCGATGGGTGGCGAGCCCGCGGTCGGGCGCGGGAGTCGCCGCTGCGACCGACCCCGGACAGCGAGCGCTCGCCACCGGCGCCGATCGGCGCGGCGGTGTCGGCTGCGGCTACTGGGGGCCGAACCTCGCGAGGAACCTCGCCGAGATCCCGGAGTTCCGGCTGCACGCGCTGTGCGACCGCGATCCCGTGCGGCTGCAGGCGCTGGCGCTCGGCCACCCGGCCGCGCGGACGACCGCTGAGCTCGACGCGGTCCTCGCCGACGAGGCGGTCGAGGCCGTGGTGATCGCGACCCCGCCGAAGACGCACGCGCCGCTGTCGAAGATGGCGCTGCAAGCGGGCAAGCACGTGCTCGTCGAGAAGCCGCTGGCGACGAGCATGAAGCGAGGGCCTCGAGCTGGCCGCAGCTGGCGCAGGCGACCGAGCTGATGCTGATGCCCGGACACACGTTCGTCTACAGCCCGCCGGTGAACACAGTCCGCAAGCTGATCGACGACGGGGTCGTCGGCGACATCCACTTCGTCACCTCCTCGCGGATGAACCTCGGCAAGTACCAGAGCGACGGCGTCGTCTGCGACCTCGCTCCGCACGACCTCTCGATCCTCCTCTACTGGCTCGAGGAGCCGGTCGATCGAGGTCTCGGCGACCGAAAGCTGCGTGTTCCGCGAGGGCGTCCCCGAGACGGCGTTCATGACGCTGACGTTCGCGAGCGGCACCACCGCGAACGTCCAGCTGTCGTGGCTCGCGCCGCGCAAGCTCCGCCAGATGATCCTCGTCGGCAGCAAGCGCATGGTGCAGTACGACGACACGGCCTCCGACGAGCCGGTCCGCGTCTACGACCGCGGCATGGACGTCGCGGCGCCTTCGAACTTCGGCGAGCACCAGCTGCTCTACCGCACCGGCGACGTGGTGATCCCGCGCGTCGAAGCCGAAGGAGCCGCTGCGCCTCGAGCTGCAGGACTTCGCCGCTGCGATCAACACCGGGCAGGAGCCCAAATCCGACATCTCGCTCGGACTCCAGATCGTCGCGGTGGTGGAAGCGGCGGAGGCGTCGATGCGCCTCGGCGGCGCGCCGCAGTCCTGCGCGTGGCCGGCCGCATCCGGTGTCCTCTAGAGGACTTGCACTGGACGCGCCGCCGCGCACGTGGCGCGTGCGCAAACTCGCGCGCGGGGCGCGCAGACGTGCCGAACGGCTGTTCACGCCGGAGTACGGGACGACGGCCTGGCTGAAGGCGAACGGCATGCTGGTCGTCGGCCGGCACTCCTACGCGCCGCCCTCCTACGTGAGGGTGGTCGCGGGCGACGCGGCGCGGGTCATCATCGGCCGCTGGTGCTCGCTGGCCAGCGACGTCGAGATCATGCCCGGCGGCAACCACCGCATGGACACGGTGACGACGTACCCGATGCGGCGCAGGCTCGGCCTCGAAGGGGCCGAACAGGCCGGCGAGCCGTGGTCGAAGGGCGACGTGGTGATCGGGAACGACGTCTGGATCGGCCGCGGCGCGAAGATCCTCGGCGGGGTCGAGATCGGCGACGGCGCCGTCGTCGCCGCCTGGTCGGTGGTCACCAGGAGCGTCGACCCCTACACGATCGTCGCCGGCGTGCCCGCCCGGCCCGTGCGGTCGCGGTTCGCGCCGGAGATCGTCGAGCGGCTGCTCCGGATCCGCTGGTGGGAGTGGGACGACGAGGCGATACTCGAGCGCGTCGACGAGCTGACGGGCACCGACCTGGATGGCTTCACGCGCCGCTACGACCCCGCCGGGCCCGGGGACGCGCGCAGCTGATCGATACCCGCTGCGCGAGTATCGGGCCGCGCAAACCGTTGGGTGTGCGTGCAATCGAAGGGGGTCGTCGTGGTTCCCGGCACGATCCGCTGGAGGGGTCCGTGGCTCGCCGCCACGCGCACCACGTCTCTGCAGCGCGTCGCGAACCGCCCAATCATCTGTCATGTGCTCGACGCGCTGCGCGGAGCGGGCATCGTGGACGTGATGGTCCTCGCCCCGCCCGGGGTGGAAGCCGAGACGGCGCCGTCGATCGAGCGCGACGGTCCCCTCGGCGTCACCGTCCACCACGCGGTCGACGACGATGGTCGCGATGGGTTGCTGGCAGCGGCCGAGTTCGTCGGCGACGCATCGTGCATCGTGCATCGTGCAGACGGCCTGCTCGGGCAGCCGATCCTGGGGATGCTCGAGCCGAGCGAGGGGCGCCGGCGCGACGCCGTGCTGCTCGTCGAGGACAACCCGATCGAGCGCCTGCGGCTGGTCACCGAAGACCGACCCGCCGCGCAGCTGGGCACGCGGCCGACTCCGCGCCCCCCGGTCGCCGCCGCCTGCGCGCTCGGCCCCGGCGTGCTGCGCCGGATCGCGCTGCTCGGCGAGCCGCACCGGATGCTCGACTTCGGAGCGATCGTCGAGGACGTCTCGCACGACGCCGGCAACACGCAGACGGTGATCGCGCGGCGCTGGCGCCGTTTCGCAGGCGACCCCGCGGAGCTGCTCGACCTGAACCGCGTCGTGCTCGAAACGCTCGGCGCGGAAGCGACGGCCGACCCGAGCGAGGGCAACCGCTTCGAGGGGCGCATCGCGATCCATCCCAGCGCGATCGTCAGGTCGACCGTGATCATCGGCCCCGTGGTGATCGGCGCCGGCGCCGTGATCAACGACTCCTACATCGGGCCGCTGACCTCGATCGACGAGCGGGTCCGGATCGAAGGCTCCGAGATCGAGCGCTCGATCGTGCTCGCCGATGCCAGCGTCCTGCATGTCGGGGGCCGGCTCGTGGCGAGCGTCGTCGGCCGGCACGCGCGCGTCTTCCGGGACCTCTCGATGCCGCGGGCGTTCCGCCTGCAGATGAGCGACGGCGACGAGGTCGCCCTCTGCTGAGAGGCACGGCCGCCCGGGAGCGAAAGAACCGATCCCGAGCGTCCGTTAGGTCACCGATGAGCGAGCGCGGACAATGAGGACCCTCGTCACAGGGGGAGCCGGGTTCATCGGCAGCCACGTCGTTCGCGAGCTCGTTCGCCGCGGCGACGACGTCGTGATCCTCGACTCGCTGGAGGAGCAGGTCCACGGCGGCGTCGCCCCTGAGGTGCCCCCGTCGGTGCAGCTGGTGGTCGGCGACGTCGGCGACGTCGCAGCGGCCGATCGCGCGCTCGAGGGCGTGGAGCGCGTCGTGCATCTCGCGGCAGCGGTCGGCGTGGGGCAGTCGATGTACGAGATCGCCCGCTACACCGAGCGCAACACGATGCAGACGGCGATCTTCCTCGAGCGGATGGTCGCCCAGCGTCCGATGCCGCAGCGACTTGTCGTCGCCTCCTCGATGTCGATCTACGGCGAGGGCGAGTACGAGTGCCCGACGCACGGCCGCCTGGCTCCGCCGCCGCGCAGCGAGGAGCAGCTGCTGGCGCGTCAGTGGGAGCTGGTCTGTCCCTCGTGCGGCGCCGAGCTGAGCGCGGTCGGAACCAGCGAGGACAAGGCGCTGATCCCGACGTCGATCTACGCGATCACCAAGCGCGACCACGAGGAGCTGTCGCTCGTCACCGGCGCGGCGTACGGGATCCCCGCCGTCGCGCTGCGCTTCTTCAACGTCTACGGCCCGGGCCAGGCGCTCTCGAACCCCTACACGGGTGTCGCGGCGATCTTCGCCTCGAGACTGCTCAACGGCCGCGCGCCGATGATCTTCGAGGACGGCAGGCAGTCGCGCGACTTCATCCACGTCAGCGACATCGTCCGCGCGATCATGCTCGCGCTCGAGTCCGACCGCGCCGCCGGGCACGCGATCAACCTCGGGACTGGCCGTCCGAGCTCCGTCGCGGACATCGCCCACGCCCTCTCGGCGGGTCTCGAGGTCAAGATCGACCCGGTCGTCAACGGCCAGTATCGCGCCGGCGACATCCGCCATTGCGTCGCGGACCCGACGCGCGCCCGCGAGCTGCTCGGGTTCGTCGCGGAGACGAAGCTGGAGGACGGCATGCGCGGTCTGCTCGAGTGGCTGACCGACCAAGAGGCCGTCGATCGCGTCGACGACGCAACCCGCGAGCTCGCCGCTCACGGGCTGGCTCGCTGACCGCGCCGAGGGTGAGCCGCATGCACGACGAGATGGCCGACCTCGCGATCGTCGTCGTCTCGACGAACGAGGCGCACTGGCTGGAGGCGTGCCTGTCGACCGTCTACGACCACGCCGGCGGGGCGCGGCTGCAGGTGATCGTCGTCGACAACTCCTCGACCGACGGGACGCGGGAGCTGGTCGAGTCGAACTTCCCCGAGGCGCTCGTCGTGACCTCGCCCAACAACGGCTTCTCATACGGGAACAACCGCGGGATCGAACAGGCGAACGCCCGCTACGTGCTGCTGCTGAACCCCGACACCGAAGTTATCGAGGGGACGTTCGGTGAGCTCGTGGCGCTGCTCGACGAGCGCCCGGAGGTCGGCCTCGCGGGTGTCTGCCAGGTGCGCGGGGACGGAACGCGTTCGCCGACGATCCGCCGCTTCCCGACGATCAGCCGCGCGATCGGCGAGGCGCTGTTCTGCGAGCGCTGGCCGGTTCACCCCGCCTGGTCCGGGGAACGGGTCCTCGACGACGGCGCCTACGGGCGCGAGCAGGAATGCGACTGGACGTCGGGCTCCTACATGCTGGCCCGCCGCGAGGCGCTGCTCAGCGCGGGCCTGCTCGAGGAGCGGTTCTTCATCTACTCCGAGGAGCCCGACCTGTGCCTGCGGATCAAGCGGGCCGGCTGGCGGGTGCGGCACATGCCGCAGATGACGATCGTCCACCACGCGGGCAAGGGCGGAGTGCGGCCGCGGATGGTCGCGCAGGAGGCGTACACCCGCAAGCAGTTCGCGCGCAAGCACTTCGGGCGCCTCTACGGCGACGCCTACCTCGCGGCATGGGGGCTGCACCACCTGATTCGCGCCGCGCTCGCGCACGGCGCCGGCGAGGACGCGGCGGCCCACCGCGAAGGGGCGATCCGCGCGCTGAAGACGATGACCGGGCGCGCCGAGCCGCCATTCGGGCCGCCGCCGCCGACGACGGTGACCCCCGTTCCCGGCCGCGGGCGCCGCCGCGGAGCAGACGCCTGTCGGGCCCGTCTGAGCGGGGACCGGGTGCCCGCCGGGGCCGGCGCACCGGCCCGGTCGGGCGCGCAAGAACGACCACCGCTCGGACGTTTGTTCCGCGAGATGTCTCTGAAGACAGCAGCATCCGACCGCGCGTCCGCGCGGTCCGCGGAAGAGCCGGTCGCGAACGAGAAGCGCCTCGCGGTGGTGACGGACAACCCGATGCTCGCCGGCGCGATCCGCGCCGGGCTCGGCGAGGGGGGGACGCTGCGGCTGGTCGGGTACCTCGACCCGCGAACCGTCACGGGCCCGAGGATCAAGGGCAGCGGGGCGGACGTCGTGCTGATCGACGAACACGACGAGCCCGACCGGGCGATCGAGCTGATCCCGCTCGTCAGGGAGGGGAACGACGGTATTCGCGTCGTGCTCCTGACGATGCGGATGGACGGTGCGGGACTCGACCGGGCGCTGGCGGCCGGTGCGGACATCGTGATCCGCAAGGCGATACACCCCGGCGCGCTGTCGACCTTCCTCGAGGAGGCACTGAAGGGCAACATCGTCCACTCGCGGGCGGGCGCCGCGTCACCGGCCGCCAAGTCGGAGCAGCCGGACGAGCACTCGACCCTGACGGCGCGAGAGCTCGCGATCCTGCGGCTCGTCGCGTCCGGCGCCACCAACGACGAGATCGCGCAGAAGCTGTGGATCACGCGTCAGACGGTGAAGTTCCACGTCTCGAACATCTACCGCAAGCTGAGCGTCAGCAACCGCACCGGAGCGTGTCACTACGCGCACGTCAGCGGTGTGATGGCCGCGGAGCGCGACGACGCCGTCGGTATCGCGGTCTAGGCGACGGCGGGCGTCATGTATTCACCGCTCACTGGTTCCCGGGTGCGACAGACGTGTGTCGATAACCGAGGGGTCGCGAATTACCTACAGCCTGTAAAGTTTGCCATGTTTCACCAACAGTCTTGGCCGCGCGCCTCCGGGGTGGGCGCGCCACGACGCGACTGCTAAGGAGGCAGACGGAGATGAGGACAAGGAAGGTTCTGGTGGCACTCGTTGCGTCGCTGGCACTGGGGGCGGTTGGGGCCGGTGGTGCCCAGGCCAACTTCGTGAACTGGGGTGCCGGCCTGGAGCTCACCGAAAGAGGCACGCCGGTCGCCAACGGCGGAGCGATCTACAACGAGAACTTCGTCATCGACGGAGGCTGTCTGGAGGCGTCGAACGGGAAGGTGCTCAACAACGGCGCTCCGATCGACCTGATCCAGCTCGGCGCACCCACGTACAACCGGTGCGAACAGGGCACGCTCTCGGGCCAGATCGCGTACATGGGCCTGACCGACACGGGAACGGCGATCGTCTACACCGAACCCGGACTCACGCTGACGACGCCGGGGCCGTGCGTCTACCGTTTCGGGCTGCTCGAAGGGAGCTTCACGATCGGTGACAAAACGGTGGTGTACGTGAGCGGCACGGCGACCGGTTACCGGTCGCAGGGAAGCAGCTCGTCGTGCGCATCGACCATGCGCACCGGCTTCAACGTCGGTGAGTACGGCACGAACGGGTTCCTGCTGGAAACGTCGCTCGTCAGCTTCAAGTTCTAGCTGGAGGGGGCTGGCCGCGGGGCCTGCGCGATTCGGCGCAGGCCCCGTGGTCGTGCTTTCGGTCGCGCTCCGAGAGCTAGCGCTTCGGGAGGAGCGGCGCGCCGAACAGCGCAGGCCGCCGCCCGACGACCTTCCCGAAGGGGACCTCTGGCGCAGCAACTCCTGGCGCGATGGACAATGGGCACTCTTCGCCCCCTACGCATGTCGACGAGACTCAGGCCCAGGGTCTCCGTGCCGGTCTCGGTGCGCGGCGCGCAAGCGACAGCCGGGACCGCCGGCTAGGAACGCCGCTGTCGAGACCGTCGCCAAACCCAAAACGCCACCGCTACGGCAGCGGCGGCGAGCGCCGGCCACACCCCGAACAGGTCGCTCCCCGAGAGGATCAGCGTCGTCACGATGAACGCGATGCTGAACATCCCCGATATGCGGTCCCGGTCGTAGTCGGCGCCACTGCGGCGCTGTATCCGGGCGAGCAGGCGCTCATCCCACGGCGTTTGGCCTCTCGCTCGATCGTCCAATGAAACCGGCTACCGGCGCCGTCGGTTGACAAGCGCGCTCACGCCTCCGCCGAAGCCGCCAGCAGTCAGACCGACGCCGGCGTGCTCTGCGACGGAGTGCTGCGGTGCAATTCCAAGCAGCACGATCCCGGCAACGAAGATCAGCCCGCACGTTGCGATGAATGTCGGGGAGGTCGACCATGACCGGTACAGGGGCTCTCTGCCACCACGCATGTCGATGGGCTACCCGGCGTTGCCGCGGAGTATCCGTGGCCGCCTGGGTGTCGGCTCGCCGACAGGCCAGCCCGTCACACCGTCGACGAACGCTGCCGCAGCACCTGCAGCGGCGTGCGCAACAGCAGCCGCATGTCCAGCCCCAGCGACCACCCGCGCGCGTAGGCGACGTCCATGTCGAGCGCCTCGCCGTAGGTGGAGTTCGCCCGCGCCGTCACCTGCCAGAGGCCGGTCAGCCCCTGCGGTACCGAGAAGCGCTTCAGATGGTGGGAGTCGAAGCTCTCGGCCTCGTACGGGATGCACGGCCGAGGCCCGACCAGGGACATGTCGCCGCGCAGTACGTTGAACAGCTGCGGCAGCTCGTCGAGGCTGGTCCGCCGCAACCAGCTGCCGAACTCGGTCACCGCGTCGAAACGGTCCAGCTTGTAGAGCCCGGTCGTGTTCGTCGCCGCGGCGCCGGAGGACATCGTCTGCTTGATGTAGGCCCGGTGCGCCGAGTCGTCGGTGTCGACCTTCATCGTCCGGAACTTCATCGCCGTGAACTCCTTCATGTTCAGACCGAGCCGCGTCTGGCGGAAGATCACCGGCCCCGGCGAGCCCATCCTGATGCGGATCGCGATGTAGGCGAGCAACGGCGCGCAGGCCAGCAGCAGGATGCTCGCCCCGACCACGTCGATCGCGCGCTTGATCGCCCGCGAGCCGCGCACCGGCCGTTGGCGGGAGATGCCGAGCAGCGGCATGCCCTCGACCCAGTGCATCGTCGCGTGCAGGTCGAGCAGCTCGAACAGCCGCGGCACGATGTCGATCTGCACCGGCAGGTCGCGGAGGTCGCGCATGATCTTCAGCTGCTCGGTCTCGGACTGGTTGGAGAACGCGATCACCACGCGCTCGACGTCCAGGCGCTCGATGATCGCGCCGATCCGTCCGGGCGGCCCGAGGATCGAGAGGTTCTCGGGCAGGTCGGCGCGGCGCGCCCTGGGGTTGGCGTCCACGAAGCCGACGACGTTCGCGCCGTACTCGGGATGATTGACGAGCTTGCGGGCCGCGAGCTGACCGACCTCGCCGGCGCCGATGATCAGGGTGTTCTGCTCGTAGGCGCTGGTCCGCTTGCAGATCTCCCGGGCGATCCTCCTGAAGGTCGGCACGACGCACATCGCCAGCACCCAGAACGCGACCAGCCCGCCGAGCGCGGGCCCCTGCCGCCCCAGCAGCTGGGAGACGACGAGCAGCAGCCACAGCCCGATCGCGACGAGGTAGAAGACCCCGGTCACGTCGTCGGTCGAGGAGTGCGCCGCGCGCTCCTGGTCGCGGTGATAGAGACCGTGGAGCCTGGCGACGAACACCCAACAGGGAAGCGTGAGCGCGAACACGAGCAGCTCGCGGGCCGAGCCGAACGCGCCGCGTTCCCCCCACAGCAGGGTGACGACGAAGTAGCAGAGGCTCAGGCCGAGCAGATCCGCGATCACGAGCGCGCGCGGGACGAGCCACGAACGACGCTCCGCCCGCCGGCGCGCGAGCAGGCGGTGTGTGTGGACGTCCATCGCGCTGAGCGGATCCTCGACGCCGAACGGCGACAGATCCGTATCGGCTACGAAGATGTTCTCGCGGTGCGGCGCATGCTCGCCGATAGGTGTGACGTTCATCGCGCACCATCATCCACCGGTGTGCCGCACGGGCGCTAGACCAGTATCGCGGGAGTGCCGGAAGACAGGCCTGGGGGGTGGGTCGGCACCTATACTTTGGGACAGGGTGGGCCAGCGTATGGTGCAGTTATCCTTTGACTTCGTTCTACCGGGGGCCAAACGGCGCGGGGGACGAGGATGAAGGGGAACGCCGGGGGAAAGGATGCCCAGTGAAGCGGCTCGTAGTCGTTGCCGACAACTCGTTGATCGTTGAAGCGATTGCGATCGGCCTGCGTTCCAGCGGGGAGTTCAGCGTCGACAGTCACATCGACGGGGGCAGCGCAACGTCCCAGGCGATCATCGACGCTCAGCCCGACGTCGTCCTGATCGACGACATGGAGCAGTCGCATCGCGTCGTCGAGCTGATCAGAGAGACGAAGGCGGGGCGGGAGGAGATCGCGATCATCGTGCTGACGATGGCGATGGATCCGAAGTGGCTCGACGAGGTCTTCGACGCCGGGGCCGCCGGTGCGATCTCGAAGGCGACGCACCCGGTCGCGCTGACGACGCTCGTCCGCGAGACGCTCAACGGGAACGTGCTGCACGCCCACCGCAGCCCCGGGCGCACGCGCGTCGCCCGGCTCAGGCCCGCGCCGGTCGAGGGCTTCCCGCTCACACCGCGGGAGCTCGAGGTGCTGCAGCTGGTGGCGTCGGGTGCGAACAACGGCGAGATCGCACAGCGGCTGTGGGTCACCGAGCAGACCGTGAAGTTCCACCTCTCCAACGTCTACCGGAAGCTCGACGTCGGCAACCGCACCGAGGCCAGCCACTATGCCCACGTCAACGGCCTCGTCGTCACCCCGCTTCCCGCCAAGGCCGCAGACACCTCCGGCTGAAACGCCGGCGGACGTGAGCGCAGTCCGTTCAGCGGGGCCGTGGCGGCCGTCCTTCCAGCGGTCGGCGCTGCTCGTCCTCGCGGCGGTGGCGGCGGTCGGGCTCACCCATCTGATCGACTTCGGCGTCTACCACCTGCGCTACACGTCGCTGAACGCGAACTCCTCGGAGAGCTGGTCCCACCGCGTCGTAGCGGGAGCGCTCGGGGCCGGCGCCCTCGCGTGCGCGCTCGGCGCTTGGCGCGCGCGCAGCGGGCGCGCAGCCTGGATCGCGAGCGCGATCGTGCTCGCGCTGCTGGGTCTCGTGAACGCGATCTCCGGAGTGCACGCGGAAATCGACGCCCTCAACCACGGCCGCCTGCTGTACGCGCCGCTGCTGGCGGTGATGGTCTGCTGCGTGTGGTGGCTGACGTGGCGCGGGCCCTACTTCGGGGCCCTTCGCGCCGGTGCGGCGCTGCTGCTGAGCTCGTACGTGATTCACGTGCTCGAACCCCATGCGATCGCCGAAACCCTCGGCTGGCCGGTGGGCGGCTGGGGCTTCCAGGTGGTGGTCGTGATCAAGGAGGGGACCGAGCTCGCGGGGGTCCTGCTCGCCCTGCTGGGCCTGTTCGGAGCGGCGGTCGCGGCCGGCGGGTCCGAGCCGCGCCCGGCCGGCGTGGGTGGGGGGCCACAAGTTCGTGTCCGCGAAGGACGTTGAATGGGACATGGACCAGCGGCTGCTCGTGGTGTCCCCGATCCGCAACGAGGCCACGCACATCGAGCGTGTCGCGAACGCGTTGGCGGAGCAGACACGCCGACCCGATCTGTGGCTCGTCGTCGACGATGCCTCGACGGACGAGACGCCCGAGATCCTCGCGCGGCTGGCTGCCCGGCTCGACTTCATGTCGGTGGTCGCCGCGGGGCCCGAGGGGAGCGATCAGACGATCAAGGACCGGCTCGCGGTCGCGAAGCCGCCGCGGGCCTTCAACCGCGGCATGACCGCCGCGGACTGGCGGAGCTTCACCCACATCTCGAAGCTCGACGGGGATGTCGAGCTGCCCCCGCGCTACTTCGAGCTGTTGCTCGGCGAGTTCGCCCGGGACCGCGGCCTCGGTCTCGCCGGCGGCGTGCTGCGCGAGCGCGAGGGCGACGGCTGGGCCGAGCCGCCGGCGGGGAGTGACTATCACGTCAGGGGCGGGCTGAAGTGCTACAGCCGCGACTGCCTGGAGGCGATCGGCGGGATCCAGGAGCGGCTGGCGTGGGATGCGATCGACGAGATCTACGCCCGCATGCGCGGCTACCGGACCCGCACGCTGCCCGCGCTGGTGGCTCTGCACCACCGCCCGACGGCGAGCGCCGACGGGCTGATCCGGGGGAGAGCCCGGCATGGCCAATGCGCTCACATCGTCGGGTTCACCCCCTCGTGGGTGACGCTGCGCGCCTTCAAGGTCGCCCGCGAGCGGCCCCGGCTGATCTCGGGGCTCGCGTTCCTCTACGGCTACGTGCGGGCCTCCCTCACGCATCAGCCGAGGGTCGAGGACCCGGAGTTCCGCAGGTTCGTCCGCAGCGAGCTGCGAGCACGCATGCGAGGCGAAGTCGAGCGCAAGCTGTCCCGCGCGCGAGGCGTCGCCTCGCGTCGCCCGCACGTGGACCCGGCGTCTTGATGGACCTGCAATACGGCGGTGACACGTTCGTCACCGCCGCCAAGCTCCTCGAGCGTCATCGCGCGACGACCGGCTTCGGGCGCCTGCTGCCGAGACGCGGGGACTTCACCGGGCTGAGGGCGATGGCGGTGCTGCTGTGGGGACTGCCGCGGGTGCGCGTCGGCGTCACCCGCACGCCCGCGGGGGACCGGATTCGCAGGTACCTCGGCTACCGGAAATGGGGGGTCGTCCCGGACACCAGGATCGCCCAGGGGTTCCTGGAAGTGCCCTCGACGATCGACGGGTACCTGGGCGGCCGGCATCGGCAGGCGCTCCGCACGAACCTCAACAGGGCGGAGGAGCGCGGAATCACGGTGACCACGCTCGTGGACGTATCGGAGCGACGATGGGCCGTGAACCGATGGGCTGTGAACTGCCCGACACGGGCCCGCGGTGACATCCAATGGCTACGCGACTACTGGGAAGCGGAGTCCGACAAGCCCGGCCGCCGTTGGATGGCGGCGCTCGACAGCTCCGGGGACTGTGTCGGTGTCTGCGTCGTGACGATCGACCATCAATGCGCGCTGCTCGAGCACCTCGTCGCGACGAGCCCCGCGCGATGGGTGCTGAACGCGGCGGTCGTCAGCATGCTCTGCGAGAAGGGCGTGAAGTACCTGTTCGTGACCCCCGTCAACGGGGTCCGGGCCGAACCCAACGTGCAGTACCTGCACAGGCTGCTCGGTTACAGCGTGGCGCACATCGTCGTGCGGCGGGAGCGCCGCGCCCGCCAGCTGCTGAGAGCCAGCCCGGCGTAGGGCGGCGGCGCGCAAGGCTGTTCGAGAGCCGGCCGCACCCAGAGCCGGCCCGGTCGCGACGCGCCTCGCGCCGCTGAGCCTGTTCGACTGAGATCCGGCCGGGATCGCGCCGCGCACGCTGCGACGCCTCCCACTGGGAGCGCCCGAGCCGGCTCGGCGGCTCCGGCGCTGCGAAGCCCGCCGCACCGGGAGCGCCCGAGCCGGCTCGGCGGCTCCGGCGCTGCCGAGCCCTCTAAGGGCTGCCGGTCCGGCCGAGGATCGCGGCGCGCACCGCGCTGCGAAGCTGTCCCGACCCCTGGCTCGCGGGCGAGTCGATCCGCGAGGCCTGCGCGACGCGCTCCGGCAGCGTCGCCGCATCCCAGACCACGTTCACCCGGCCGGTCCGCTCGAACACCTCGGCGAGCGCGACCTGATGGTCGTCGACGGTCTCGCCGTAGCGCTTCAGCCTCGGCATCACGACCGGGACGTGACCGAGGTTGGCGGCGCAGATGATCGTCCCTGCGCCGGCGTGGCTGACGACCGTGTCGGCCTCGCCCATGTACCCCATGACCTGATCGAAGGTGAGCCACTGATGCGCCTGCTCGACGCCGCGGGGTGGCGTCGCCGGCCCGTACTGGACGACGAGCTGCTCGGGCTCGAGCTGGCCGACCGCCTCGATCAGCCGGTCGAAGCGGAACGTCGGGTTGCTGCCGACGGTGACGAAGATCACAGCAGGTTCCCCACGTACTCCATCCGGGCGCGCGTCGCGGCCTCGGGCCATTGGACGAAGAACCGGTCGACCAGCGGATAGACCAGCCTGCCGGTCAGGGACGGCCCGTCGACACGCGTCAGGCTCTCGACGTAGATCAGCCGCGCGCCCGTCGCCTTGCCGACCAGGAACACCGGCACGGTCACGCCGCCGCCGGTCGAGAGCAGCACTTCGGGCCGGTGGCGTCTGACCACGCCGATCGCCAGCCAGAGGTTTCGCAGCATGTTCTTGATGCTGCGGGCGGTCGGCACATGGGCGTACACCTTCGGCTCGTCCTGCAGCAGCGCTTCGGTGTCGGCTGCGCGGGTCGTGATCCAGATCCGCGGCAGGTCGCTCCAGGTCGGCTTCAGAGCCAGCATCTGCATCAGGTGCCCGCCCTGGCAGCAGACCAGCATCACCCGCGGCTTCTGCGTGCCGTTCTCAGCTGGAGGCATCGGATGCCTCGCTGAGGGTCGTCCAGCTCAGCCCCATGCTCCGCCCGCCGGCGACGATCGCCGGCAGCGCCTCGACCGTCGGGCCGGCGCTCGGCCGGCGACCGTAGGCGCCGTTGTCGTGCAGCAGCACGATCGCGCCCGCGGTCAGGCTGCCCGTCACCTCCGAGGAGATCGCGCGGGCGTCGATCGCTTCCCAATCGAGGCCCCACACCGTCCAGTAGGCGATCTTCAGGCCCATCGAGCTGCAGACCTCGAACGAGACGTCAGAGAGCTTGCCGTAGGGCGGCCGGAACCATCCCGGCCGAACGCCGGTCGTGGACTCGATCGCCTCGAGCCCGCGCTCGAGGTCTTCGCGCGCCTGCGCCGCGTCGAGCAGATCGAAGCGAGGGTGCGCGAACCCGTGCAGCGCGAGCTCGTGACCGTCGGCGACGATCCGGCGAGCGAGCTCCGGAGCCGCGAGGACCTCCTTGCCGAGCACGAAGAAGGTGGCGGAGACCCCGAGCCTCGACAGCTCGTCGAGCGCGCCGGGGGTCGCGTCGGGCCCCGGCCCGTCGTCGAACGTCAGCGCCGCGCGCTGACCGGTCAGGGTCTGGAGGCCGGGGAAGGCCGCCCAGCGGCGATCCCTGCCGGGGTGCCAGTTGTAGAGGCGCCTGCGGAGGTACCACGGAACCGTGATCGGGATGCGCCGACCCCTCGCAGGCGTGGCCGCGCTCGCAGATTGCTCGTTCTCGATCCCGGCCATATCGGTACATCCGAACAACGCAGGCGATGGTGCGCGGCTTGCGCGCAGCCCGGATCGGCGGGCTCGATCAGCTAGCCGGTTGGGGGGTTTCCGCGCGTTTGACCGCTTGCTAAACATCCTGCACGTGGCCGATTTCGTGACGATCTCCGTTTCCCCCGACACCGGGGTTCACTCCGGCCGAGCCTGCACCCGGTCTGGATCGACACCGGCTGCACGAGGCTGACGGCGATGGCCACCGCGGCAGCGCCGGCGCCGGCCGAGCAGCCGCCGGGCTCGGGTGAGTTCCGCGCACCGGTTGTCCGCGGGCTGCTCTGGCAGCTCCTCGGGCGGGGGACATGGCAGCTCTCGCAGGTCGTCGTCGTCGTGCTGCTGGCACGGCTGCTGACCCCGCGCGAGTACGGCGTCGCCGGCATGGTGCTGGTGGTCATCAGCTTCGAGCCGCTGATCGCCGGCACCGGGTTCGCGTCGGCGCTGGTGCAGCGGCCGGAGATCAGCGAGCTCGACAAGTCGACGGTCTTCTGGACGAACGCCGCGATCGGCCTGGTCGCATGTCTCGTCGGCGTTGCCGTGTCGCCGCTCGTCGGCGACTTCTACGGCACCGCGCAGGCGGGGACGCTGTTCGCCGCCGTGTCCGTCGCGCTGCTGCTGAGCTCGCTCAGCTCGGTCCAGGGCGCGCTGCTGATCCGGGAAATGGACTTTCGCAGGCTGGAACTGCGGTCGATGGGGGCGACGCTCGTCGGCGCCGTCGTCGCGATCGCCGTCGCCGCGGCGGGCGGCGGCGCCTGGGCGCTGATCGGCCAGCAGCTCGCGTTCTACGTCGTCTCGCTGGTCCTGTTGACGGGCTTCTCGCGCTGGCGGCCGCGGATGATGTACTCGCGTGCGAGCCTGCGCGAGGTGCGCCGGTTCGGCGGCGAGGTGTCGGGCACGATGCTGATGGCACAGCTCACGCAGAACTCCGACAACGTGCTGATCGGCCGCTTCCTAGGTGCCTCCTCGCTCGGGCTCTACACGTTCGGCTACAGCCTGATCATGCTGCCGGTGAGCCGCATCGCGTCACCGGTCGTGCAGGTCCTGTTCCCGGTCTTCTCCCGTCTGCAGCACGACCTCGAGCGCTTCGCGTCGCTGTGGATGCGCTCGTTGCGACTGATGACCGCGATCACCCTTCCGGCGATGCTCGGGCTGATCGTCGTCGCCCCCGACATGGTCCGCGTCGTGTTCGGGGACCGCTGGCAGCACGCGACGCCGATCATCCAGCTCCTGTCCGCGGTCGGTTTCACCTTCGGCATCGGCAACCTCAACGGGATCGCACTGCAGGCGCTCGGCAGGACGAAGGTGCTGTTCCGCTACTCCTGCCTGCTGTTCGGAGCGGCGCTCGTCTCGTTCGTCGTCGGCCTGAACTGGGGGATCGTCGGCGTCGCGAGCTGCTTCGCCGCGGTCAACGTGTTCGTCCAGCCGTTCTATCTCCATCTGACCGCCAAGGCGCTCGGCACCGGGCTCGGGGAGTGCGGCCGCGCCGTCTCCGGTGTGCTCCAGACGACCGCGGCGGCGATGGCGGTGGCGCTGTTGGTCCGCGGCGTGCTCGTCGGCGACGGCGTCGGTGCGCCGATCCGCCTGGTCGCGACGATCGTCGCGGCCGCGGCCGTCTACGGCGCCCTGCTGAAGTGGCGCGCGCCCGAGGTGATCGCCGAGATCCGCCGGCTGCGTCCGCGCCGTGGCGCTCCCGCCGCGGCCGGTCTCCCCGCCTGAGTCTCCCTAGCCGAACGGCTAGTCATGGAACACGACCTACGGCTGTTACTCGAGTCGGAATCGGCCCCGTAACATCGCTGCGATGACACGGCAGAGCAGACTCGTGGTGGCCAAGCGGACGCGCGTTGCGGAGGCGTTCCCCGCCCGCGCCGCACGAGAGGAGCGAGGGTAAAAGTGGATCTGAGTCTCTTCTTCGATGTTCTCTGGCGCGCCAGGGGCCTGCTCGTGGGGACCGTGATCCTGGCCGCCGCGCTCGCCGCTCTCACCTACGGCCTGCCGGGCCAGGTCTGGCAGAGCGAATCGCGGCTGCTGATCTCGCAGTCCGACTTCCCCTACCGGCAGTCCAGCGAAGCCAGCAACCTCGCGCAGCCGCTCGGCAACCTCTCGCCGATCTACGCGAGCCTCGCCAACGGTTCGGTCGTGCAGGGCGAAATCAAGCAGAAGCTCGGCCCCGGCGGCACGGTCAAGGCGACCGAAGACATCGACGCCGCGGCATCCAGCTTCCTGCCGTTCGTGAACCTGACCGCGACCGGGCCCACCGAAAAGAGCGCGACCGCGCGCGCTGAAGGCGCCGGCAAGATCTTCATCGCCTACGTCGCCCGCCAGCAGGCCGCCGCGGGCATTCCGGCCTCGAAGCGGATCGACCTGACGGCGTTGGGCTCCGGGACGACGCCGACGCTGATCGAAGGCAAGAAGCTGAGCGTCCCGATCCTCGTGTTCCTCGCGGTGATCGCCGCAGTGATCGCGATGCTGCTGATCCGGGAGAACCTCCGGCAGAGCGCAGACAGGCGCGAAGAGGCCGAACTGGCCCGCGAAGTGACGATCGATCCGCGCCTGCAGCCCGTCGGGCCGAACGGCGGCGACGAGAGCGGCCATCGCCCGCATGCGGCGCTCGGCAATGCCCAGCAGTGACGAGGACCGCGGCAGCCGCCGAACCGGTCCTCACGCGCGCGGCCTGAGCACCGGACGGCCCGAGCCGGGTCGCTAGCGATGGCCCGCGCTCTCCGCGTGCCGCCGTCCCTCGCCGCGCTCGGCGGGTTCATGGCGCTGCTCACAGCCGACGTCCTCGCCGGCGGCGCCGGCGCCAGGGTCCTCGCGATCGCGCTGCTCGCGATTGCGCTGGCGGTGTTCGTCGCGTGGCTCGCACGGAGCTGGACGGCGCTGATCGGCCTGATCGTGCTCGTCGTCCTGCTGATCCCGAACAACGGCAGCTACACGCTCCCGAAAGCGCTGCCCTTCCAGCTCGAGCCCTATCGCCTGCTGGTCGGGCTGCTGCTGATCGGGTGGGTCGTCTCGCTGCTGATCGACCCCCGCGTGCGGGCTCGAGCCTCGGGCTTCGAGCGGCCGCTGCTGTTCATCGTCGGGGTCACGCTGGCCTCGGACGTCGCGAACCCGGGGCACGTCGGGACCGTCACCAGCTACGTCGTCAAGGCCGTGTGGCTGTTCCTCTGCTTCGTCCTGTTCTTCTACCTCATCGTCAGCGTCGTGAACACGCGCAAGGTCGTGGAGCGGATCGTCACCCTGCTCGTCACCGGCGGTGCGCTCGTCGGGCTCGACGCGATCGTCCAGCGGCGCAACGGCTACAACGTCTTCGACCACCTTCACGGGCTGCTGCCGATCTTCACCTACAACCCCGAAGCCGCGGGGGCCCTCGAAGCGCGCGGCGGTAACCTGCGCGCGTTCGCGTCGGCGGGCGGCCCGATCGAGCTCAGTGCGGTGATGGCGATGCTCGTTCCGTTCGCGATCTACCTCGCGGTCAGCCGGCGGCAGCGCCGCTGGTGGGTGGCGACCACGCTGCTGCTGCTCGGCGACTTCGCCGGCGGCTCGCGGACCGGCATCATCGGCCTGCTCGTGGTGGCCGGCGTGTTCCTCTGGCTGCGCCCTCGCCAGACGCTGCGCTGCTGGCCCGCGCTGATCCCGATGTTGATCGTCCTGCACGTGGCCGCGCCGGGCGCGATCGGAGGGCTGGTGGAGGAGTTCTTCCCCAAGGGCGGGATCGTGCAGCAGCAGAGCGAAACGTTCATCGGGCCCGGGGGCAAAGTCGAATACGGGAGCAGGCTGTCGCGCATCGGGCCCGTGTTCCACGAATACCTCCAGCACGACCCGCTGCTCGGTCAGGGCTACGGCACCCGTGTCACCGGGTTCCACCAGGTCGCCAGCGACAACGCGATCATCCTCGACAACGAGTGGCTGGACACGATCTTGGAAACGGGGATCCTCGGCGTGCTCGCCTGGATGTGGCTGTTCGCTCGGGTCGTTCGGCGGCTCGGCCGGCGTGCCAAGCTGGAGACCGACAGCGACACGAGCCTGCTCGCGGTGGCGCTCGCCGCCTCGGTGCTGATGTTCGCGGTCTCGATGTTCTTCTTCGACGCCTTCGGCTTCATCCAGGCGACGTTCCTCGCCTTCACGCTGCTGGGACTCTCCGCTGTCGTGCTGAGGATCCCGCCCGGGGAGGGCGATCCGGCTGGTGATCCCGCGCGGCCCGAAGGCCTGAGAGGCCCGCGGCTGAGGCTCGCGGCGCCCCCGTCGCGGAGGCCGGGGCTCACTGAGCCGACCCGGCGCTCGCGTCAGAAGGCGCCGATGTTCCAGGCGCCGGTCGCCGGCCTCGGTTCGCCGTTGATGTTCTTGCAGAGCGCTTCGGCCGGGGTCTGCGAGCAGAGGCTCGTCAGGTTCGTGCCGTGCGCGAGCGCTTCCGAGCCCGCTTCGGGTTTGCCGAGCACGCCGGCCGTTTCGGTCAGGTTGAGCTTCGCTTCACCGACCGAGATCGAGTGCGATTCCTGTCCCGTGCAGCTCTGGAACTTGGAGAATTCAGAGGGGTAGTAGCCGGTGCCGTTGCAGACGAAGGCGTCGTTCGTGCCGCCGCTGTTGGCGTAGAGGTTGTATTCGGCGCCGCCCGCGGCGAGCTTCGAGCGTTCGACGTCCATCACCGTCTGGCAGGTGCTCGAGATGTTGTTCTTGTACTGGACGTTCGCCGACGTGCTCGACGGCACCCCGCCCAGCGGCACGCAGACGCCTTCGCTGGTCTTGTTGCCGATGAACGTGTTGTTGAAGATGTGATCCTGGCCGGAGTACGGGGACAGCAGGCCGTTGTTGACGGCGAACAGCGGTCCGGCGCCCTTCGCTGTCATGACGTTGTTGAAGATCCAGAAGTTCGATGTGCTGTTCCCGCATTCGGGGCCGGTCGTGCCCTCGACGTAGGCGTCCGCCGTGACCCCGTATTCGCCTTCCATCGTGAACGTGTTGTCGTAGACGAAGAGGCCCGCCGACCAGTGGACGCCGGCGGCTCCCGAGTAGCAGTGCAGCGCGTCCATGTGGTTCGTGCCCGGTGACGCCGACCACACCCCGTCGGCGTAGAAGTGGTCGTGTGCGACGATCGCGGGCCCGAGCGCCGTGCCGGAGGCGCTGGCGGTCATCGCGATGCCGTGGGAGTCGTGGTAGAGGGTGTCTCCTTCGACTTCGACGTTGTGGCTCTTGCCGGACAGGGAGACGACGACCGCCCAGCCGATGTCGTGCAGGACGTCGTTGTCGATCGCGACGTCTTCGATTTCGCCACCCGTCACGACGATGCCCCTGATTTCGGTGTTGCTGGTGGCGTCGCCCTGCGACGCGACGTACAGATTGGCGATTTCGAGGTGTTCGAAGGTGCAGTGTTTGCAGCCCCACGCGTAGATGCCGGTGGTGGCGGCGGTGCCCGCTTCCTTGTGCGTGCCCCGGTTGGTGTTTTCGATGACGCCGTTGGTGCCGCCGTCGATCGTGATGTATTCGCTGTTGTTCGGGAGGTTGATGCAGCCGGTGCCCGGGCACGACGGCTCGGCCAGCTTCGCTCCCGGCATGAATTCGATCGTGATCGGCTTACCGGCCGAGCCGTTGCCTTTGGCTTCGAGCGGTCCGCTGAAGGTGCCGCAGAGATCGACCGTCGTCCCCGGCGCCACGTGGCCGGAGCCGGAGCCCCAGTCGGCGCCGGAGTTGAGCCAGGCCAGCGAGTGGGCCGCCGAGCAGCCGCCTTCCCCGCTCTGGTTTCCGGCTCCGCCCTGCGACACGTAGATCTGCGCGCCGGGCGCCGACCCGGTGACCGTGCCGCTGACCGCCGACGCCGCTTCCGCCGAGCCACCCGAGTTGCTCGCCGTCACGACCACCCGTACCGTGTGCCCGAGGTCCCGGGATGCGAGCACGTAGCTGGAGCCGGTGGCGCCCGAGATGTTCGCGCAGTTCTTGCCGGATGCTTCGCACTGCTGCCACTGGTAGCCGTACGAGGTCGGTTCGCCGGTCCAGGTGCCGGTGCTCGACGTCAGCTTCTGACCGACTTCCGGCGTGCCGCTGAGGAGAGGCGGCTTGGAGTTCGTCGGCGGCGTCTTCGGGGCGGTCACCTCGGCGGTCGGGTTGGAGGTGGCTTCGGCCGAGCCGGCGCTGTTGCTCCCCCTGACGATCACACGGACCGTGTGCCCGACGTCGGCCGAGGCGAGGTGGTAGCTGGCCCCCGTCGCGCCGGTGATTTCGGCGCAGCCCGTTCCCGCCGTGCTGCACCGCTCCCAGTGTCGGGCGAAGGTCGGGCTGCCGGTCCAGGTCCCCGTGGTCGAGGTCAGCGTCTGGCCTTCGACGGGCGTGCCGCTGATCGCCGGCGGTGTCGAGTCGGTCGGGGGGGACACGACGACCGTCGCGGTCGCAGCCGAGGCGGCTTGGGTCGAGCCTCCTGCGTTCGTCGCGGTCACGACGATGCGGACCGTCTGGCCCACGTCGCCCGCCGCGAGAACGTAACTCGCCCCCGTGGCGCCTTCGATGTTCGTGCACTTCCCGCTGGATGTGCAGTCCTGCCACTGGTGTTCGTAGGAGGTCGGGCTGCCGGTCCAGGTGCCGTTGCTCGAGGTCAGCGTCTGTCCTTCCGCGGCGGTGCCTTTGACGGCCGGCAACGAGGAGTTGGTCGGCGCCGGCGGCGGCGCCGTGATCGGCGCCGTCGGTTCCGATTCCGCGGCAGAGGACCCCGCCGCGTTGGTCGCCGTGACGGTCACGCGGAGTTTCGCCCCGACGTCCTTTTCGGTGAGCGTGTAGGCGGCGGTCGTCGCGCCGGCGATCTTCGGGCAGTCGCCCCGGTTGCCGCAGCGCCTCCATTGGTACTTGAATGAGGTCGGGCTCCCGCTCCACGTCCCGTTCGAGGTCGACAGGACCTGCCCCTCGACGGTCTTGCCGGTGATGTGCGGGAGGGTTTTCACCAGCGGCGGCGCCGAGCGGGCCGACCCGACCGCCGCCTGCAGCGGGGCCGCGTCGTTCGCGAAGCTCTCGACTGCACCGGTCGGTGCCGGGGTGACGTACGCCGAGACGGGGCAGTCGGCGTAGGACTTGCCCGTCCGCCAAGAGGAGGGAAGCGCGCCGAGCCGGCGCCCCGCGCTCGTCAGGCTCGGGCACGAGCCGTCGGCGCTGTCGCGGTAGCGGAGCGTGCCGTGCGCGCCGAGGATCGCCAGCCAGTACCTCCTTCCCGCTACGAGCGTGGTCGGCGGGATCGAGACGCTGACCCAGGTGCCGGCCTGCGGTGCCGCGATCGACCCGGCGCCCAGCAGGTGGCCCGGGTGCCCCGCGCGGGCGCTGTAGATGCCGGCGGTGAGGGTGCGGGCCGTGCTCCCCGGGGCGACGTAGACATGAATCGATCTGGCGACTCCGGAGGCGCCCGCCTTCAGTTCGAAGGCTTCGGCCTGCCCGGCCGCGAGGAAGTCGTAGCGCCACTCCACGAGCGCATCTCCGACCAGCATCGAGGCGGCGCCGGCCGTGCTGCGAACGCTCGGCCGATGCACGACCGTGCCGGGCTTGTGCTGGGCATGCCGGCCCCGGTGCTCGGTCCGACCCGCCGGGCGCACCTGCGCCGTGTGCGGAAGCACGGCACCGAGCGCGGTCGTCACCACCGCCAACGTGATCAGCAGTGTCGAGATGTAGAGCGCGCGTCTGGCGTTGGTGGACATCGGGATCCTTCGAGGGTTCAGCTGGACCGTTGACTGGACTCGATGTGGATCTGACGATCGAGTCACGCAGAGAAGACGACCGCGAGCTGCCGCGGTTGCGAGTACCTACCCCCGAACGCCCCGAACATAGCTACATAATCCTGCTCAAGGCGTTGCATTCCTGTCAAAAACCCGCAAACTGCGGACAATTGGAGGTCCGCCGGCGGACAGTGCGCGGCCGTTAGACTTCCGCGGTCTCGACCGGGACGCAGCACGGCCACGGGGACCCTGAGCGGATGAAGATCAACATCGTCATGGGTGGCATCGGTCGTGACCACGGCACCGCGGGCCACGCCATCATCTTCGGTTATGCCAACGGGCTCTCCGACCGCGGGCACGACGTGTCGATCCTGCCGACCGTCCCGGCCTACACGCCGCGGTGGTTCCCGCTCCGCGTCCCGATCGTCCAACCGGCCGCCCCGTCGCTGCTGTCGGCCGCGACGCGCGCGGCGAGGCGCTATGGCGGCTTCCGCCTCGGGCGGGGCGGGCGGACCGCGGCGAAGGAGGCCCTGAGCGACGTCACCGCGCGGTTCGCGCCGTGGTCGGCGCTCCCCTACCGGCTGGCGAACGGGATCGAGCGCCTCAGCGTCTCGATCCCGCCGGCGGACGTCACGATCGCGACGGCCGCTGCCACCGCGCTGCCCACGCAGCTGTTCGGGACCGGCGCGAAGGCCTACCTGATGCAGCACTACGAGACCTACTTCGTGACCGAGACCGACCCGCGCTGGCAGCACGTCTACGAGCAGCAGACGGAGCTCTCCTACAAACTGCCGCTGAACAGGATCGCGAACAGCAGCTGGCTGGCGGAGCACGTCCGCGAGCGTCACGGAGGACACGTCGACCTGTGCATCAACGCCTTCGAACACGAGCGCTTCTTCCCGGACGGCCGGCGTACCGATGGTCCGCTCGTGATCGCCAGCTACTCCGGTCGCGGCGCCAGGTGGAAGGGCTTCGCCGACGCTGCCGAGGCCGTGCGCATGATCCGCGCGCGGCTCGGCGACGTGCGCTGGCGCGTCTTCGGGGAAGACGCGGAGCTCCCGCCCGACAACCCGGTCGCCCCCTACGAGCCGCTTGGCGTGGTCGACTCGGCGGCGATCCGCCGCCTCTTCTCCGAGGCCCACATCGCGCTTTGCCCCGCGTGGTACGAGAGCTTCCCGATGTACCCGATGGAGGCGATGGCCTGCGACTGCGCCGTGGTGACCACCGCGAACGGCGTCGAGGACTATGCCCGCGACGGGCAGAACTCGCTGGTGGTCGCCCCTCGCGACCCGCAGGCGATGGCGGACGCGGTCGTCCGTCTGAGAGAGGACCCTGCGCTCCGCGGGCGCCTGGTCGCCCAGGCACGGATCGACATCCAGAGCTTCACCTGGGACCGCTCGCTGGACTGCATGGAGACGCTGCTCGACGGGTTCGCCGGCAACGCCGCTCAGTAGCCGCCGACGTTCCAGCCGCCGGGCGCGGTCTGCCGAGGACGCCGCTCAGTAGGCGCCGATGTTCCAGCCGCCCGCGGCGGGCCGCGGTTCCCCGCGGATGTTGCGGCACAGTGCCCCTTCCGGAGTGAGCGGGCACAGGCTCCGCAGGTTGAGCCCGTGATGCAGCGCCGGCGAGCCGCGCCGCGGCCGTCCGAGGACGCCGACGGCTTCGGTCATGTCGAGGCCGGCGCTGCGGGCGAAGATCGAGCCGGCGTCGCCGCCGATGCACCGGCGGTACGCGCCCGACTGGAACAGGAAGTATTCGTGGCGCTCGGGCGAGCGGCAGACGAGCGCTTCGTTGGAGCGGCCCGCGTTCGCGTAGAGGTTGTGGCTCATTCCGCCCGGCTTCAGGTGCGAGCTTTCCGCGTCGACGAGCGTCTTGCACGTCGTCGCGATGTTGTTCTGGTATTCGACCGACGCCGATGTGTCGCTTTCGCCGTGCAGCGGGATGCAGACACCGGTGGCGTTGCCGATCAACGTGTTGTTGAAGATGTGCTCGTCGCCCGAGTAGGGGGCGAGCAGGCCGTTGTTCAGCGAGAGCACGGAGCCCCTCGCGGTCAGCACGTTGTCGAAGATCCAGAAGTTCGAGCTCTCATCGCCGCACTGCGGGCCGGTCGTGCCCTCGATGTAGAAGGGGGCGGTCACGGCTTCGCCTTCGACCGTGAACGTGTTGTCGTAGATGAACAGGCCCTTTGGCGAGGCCCCCCAATGGAGGCCGGCGGTCTCCCCGTTGCCCGTGTAGCAGTGGAGCCCGTCGATGTGGTTGACGTCGGCCTTCGAGGACCAGTTGCCGTTGCCGTAGTAGTGGTCGTGGGCGATCACCACCGGGCCGACGTCGCCTCCCGCGGTCCCGCCGGTGGGGGAGATCCCGTGCGAGTCGTGGTAGAGGGTGTCGTACTCGATGTTCACGTGGCCGCTCTCGCCGCCGAGCTCGACGTTGATCGCCCACCCGATGTCGTGCAGGACGTCGTGGTCGATCGTGATGTAGCTCGGTTCGCCGCCGGTGAACGTGATGCCCTGGATTTCGGTGTTGGGGATCGCGTCTTCGTCACGCGCGACGTAGAGGTTCGCGATTTCGAGGTTCTCGATCGTGATGTGACGCGAGCTCATCCCGAAGATCCCCTTCGTGGGCTGTTCGTCGTGTTCGGCTGCCGTTCCCCGGTCGGTGTTCTCGATCACCCCGCCGTGCCCGCCGTCGATCGTGATGTATTCGTGGCCGGTGCCGAGGTCGATGCAGCCGGTCGCCGGGCAGCCGTAGCCGCCGATCGCGATCTTCGCGCCCTTCATGAAGCGGATCGTGACCGGCTTGCCCGGCGAGCCGCTGCCCATCACCTCGATCGGTTCGCTCAGCGTGCCGCATAGATCGACCGTCGTCCCCGGCGCCACCCGTCCCGCGCCGGGACCCCAGTTGCGGACTGACTCGAGCCAGGAGTACGAGTGCGCGTCCGCGCAGCCGCCCTTGCCGCTCTGAGCGCCGGCGCCGCCCTGCGCAACGTAGATCTGAGGGCCGCCGTGTCCCGCCGCCGCGGTCCGGCCGCCGCCTGCCGAGACGAGCGCCACGACGAGCCCGACGAGGGCGGCGGCGGCGAGCAGCGTGACCACCAGGCGAGCGGTGAGAGGGCTGCCGGCACCCTCGCGACCGCGCCGGCTCCGCTCGAAGGTGAAACGGTCTGCCGGGCGTGCCATCCGCAGATGATAAGCGGCGTCTGTCGCGGCTCCGCCCGGGCGGGGGTGGGTCAGTAGGCGCCGATGTTCCAGGCGCCCGTCGCCGGCCTGGGTTCACCGTCGATGTTCTTGCAGAGTGCCTCTTCGGGTGTCGAGGCGCAGAGGCTCGTCAGGTTGGCGCCGTGCTGGATCGCTTCCGAGCCGGCTTCCGGTTTGCCGAGCTGACCGAACGTTTCGTCGGCGCTGAGCTTGGCGCCGGCGACGGCGATCGAGTGGGAGTCGCCGTCGATGCAGGTCCTCCATTCGGCGAACTGCGAGAAGTACAGTTCGTGGCCCGGGCACGCGAAGGCTTCGTTGGCGGTCCCGGCGTTGGCGTAGAGGTCGTAGTCGGGGCTGCCGGCGGCCATCTTGCCGGTTTCCGCGTCGATCAGCGTATGGCACGTCGTAAGAACGTTGTTCTCGAACGCGATGTTGGTGGCTTCGCTGGAGGGGTTCTTGACCGGGATGCAGCTGCCTTCGGAGGTCTTGTTGCCGATGAAGGTGTTGTCGAAGATGTGCTCTTCGCCCGAGTAGGGCGAGAGCAGGCCGTTGTTGAGCGCGAACTTCGCGCCCGCCCCGCGTCCGCTCAGCACGTTGTTGAAGATCCAGAACTTGGATGTGCTGTCGCCGCACTGGGGGCCGGAGGAGCCCTCGAGGTAGATCGGCGCAGTCACGCCGTATTCACCTTCCATCGTGATCTGGTTGTCGTAGATGTAGAGGCCGCTCCAGTGAAGTCCTCTGGTGCCGTCGCCTTTGTCCCCGGTGTAGCAGTGGATCCCATCCATGTGATTCAGGCCGGGGTTGCTCGCCCAGACGCCGTCTCCGTAGAAGTGGTTGTAGGCGACGACGACCGGGCCGACGTTCCCGCCTTCGCTGCTTCCCGTCGGGCTGATCCCGTGCGAGTCGTGATAGAGGGTGTTGTGTTCGATGTAGACGTGGTTGCTGTTGCCGTTGACCGTGACGTTGATCGCCCAGCCGGTGTCGTGCACCACGTCGTTCCTGATCGTGAGGTATTCCGGTTCGCCTTCGTGGAAGAAGATGCCGCGGATTTCGGTGTTGCCGATCGGCGAGCTTTCGCCTTCTTCGGCAACGTAGAGGTTGGCGATTTCGACGTCTTCGACGGTCACGTGCTTCAGCGAGGTGCCGCCGATCCCGGTCGTGGGCGATTCGTTCCGTTCTTTCCTCGCGCCGCGATCGGTGTTTTCGATGACGCCGTCGCTGCCGCCGTCGACGGTCACGTATTCGCGTCTGTTGCCGAGGTCGATGCAGCCCGTGCCCGGACAGCCCGCGCCGCCCATCGCGATCTTCGCGCCCGTCGTGAACAGGATCGTCACCGGGTTTCCGGCCACGCCGTTGCCCTGCACTTCGACGGGGCTCGTCAAGGTGCCGCACAGCGCGACGGTCGTCCCCGGCGCGACCCTGCCCGCGCCCGTGCCCCAGCTCCCGGAGCTGTTCAGCCACGACAGCGGATGGGCGTTCGCGCAGCTCCCTTCGCCGTTCTGGCTCCCGGCACCGGACTGCGCCACGAACACCTCGGCGCCCGCGGGCTGCTGCGCCGTGACCACCGCGGTCGCGGCCGAGGAGGCGCCGGCGGAACCGCCGCCGTTCGTCGCGGTCACGACGACCCTGATGGTGTGCCCTACGTCCGCGGCGAGCAGCCTGTAGGCCGGCGACGTGGCGCCGGTGATCGCCGAGCACGCTCCCCCCGAGCCGTTGCAGTCCTCCCATTGGTAGCCGTAGGAGGACGGGCTGCCCGTCCAGGTCCCGCTCGAGGCGCTCAGCGTCTGGCCTTCTTCGGTGGCGCCCGTGATCGTCGGGAGCCCGGTGTTGACGGGCGCGGGAGACGTCACGGTCGCTGTCGGCGCGGAGCCGGCTTCGCCGCTGCCGCCGGCGTTCGTCGCCGTGACGACGGCCACGACCGTGTGCCCGACGTCGGCGGAGGTGAGTTTGTAGGAGGCCGATGTCGCGCCGGCCACGTTCGCGCAGGCCTGTCCCGACGTGTTGCAGTCCTGCCACCGGTATGCGTAGGTGGTGGGGCTCCCGGTCCAGGCTCCTCTACTCGTCGTCAGCGTCTGCCCCTGTTCCGTGCTCCCGGTGACTTTCGGCGGCCCGGTGACGCTCGGCGGCTGAGGCGTGGCGGCGGGGGTGGTGGCCGACGCTGCCGCGGTGGAGCCGAAGGCGTTCGTCGCGGTGACCACCACCCTGATCGTGTGCCCGACGTCGGCCGCGGCGACCGTGTAGCTGGAGCTCGTCGCGCCGCCGACGTCGGCGCAGGCGCCGCCGGACGCGTTGCAGTCCTGCCACTGGTAGGCGTAGGCGAACGGGTCTTCCGTCCAGGTCCCCGTCGAGGCGGTGAGCGTCCGGCCTTCTTCGGCGACGCCGCCGACCGACGGTGGTGCCGTGTCGGCTGGTGAGCCGGGCGCCGCGATCACTTCCGGCGTGGGCGGCGAGGCGGCGCTTGCCGAGCCGCCGGCGTTGTCGGCCGTCACGACGACGCGGAGGGTGTGTCCCAGATCGGCGACGCTCGGCGTGTACGTGGAGGACGTGCCGCCTTCGATTTCCGCGCAGGCTTCGCCGCCGGCTTCGCACCGCTGCCACTGGTAGGCGAACGCGCTCGGGTCTTCGGTCCAGACGCCGGGGGTGGCGATCGACGCCACGCCCTCGATCGGGACCCCGGCGATCGCCGGCGCCACGAGGGCCGCAGGTGCGTTCGGGAGCGCCGTCGGCGGTTCGGCGGTGGGCGCAGGTACGGGGGCCGGTTCGCCGAGGACGCCGGAGGGCAAGGTCGATTGGAGTTCTGGCGCCGGTTCCTCGGTCGCGGGAGGGGGCTTCGTCAGGTATGCCGAGACGCGGCAGAGACCCAGCCGGCTCCCGGGGCTCCACTCGGGCGGGAGCGCGGCGAGGTCGCCCCGAGCGCTCGTCTGCGAGCGGCAGGTCCGCTGGCGAGCGGAACGGAAGCGAAGCGCGCCGCCCGAGCCGAGGATCGCCAGCCAGTAGGTCCGATGCGCGGCCAGGTCGACCGTCTGGAGCGGCACGGAGATCCACGCGTCGCTCTCGGAGACCGCCGCCGAGCCGCTGCCGAGCAGCGTCGAGGGGAAGGTCCCGCCCTCTTCGTAGACCCCCGCGAACACGGTGCCGGCTTCGTTGCCGGCGCCGACGTAGACGTGCGCGATCCCGACCGGCCCACCGGTCGCGCCGGCCTGCAGGCGGAACGCCGCGGCCCGTCCGGCAGCCAATGTGTCGAGGCGCGATTCGACGGTCCCGTCGCCGAGCAGAGCCTTCGTCGAAGGCGCTCGTTCGCTCCGCGGCTTTGCGCAGCGCACGCCGGCCTGCTGCCGGCGGTGCCCCGAGCGGCTCGCGCAGGACGAGGCTGCACGCTCCCTTGCAGCGCGCGCCGAGCCCGCGCCGAGCGCCGATGAGCCCGTGAACGCCACAACGAGGCCGATCGAGACGATGAAGCTACGCGTCAGCCGCAACAGCATCGAAGGCCTCCTGTGGCGCAGCGAAGGGTCTTCCATCCCCTACGGCCTCGACGCCGCTCCGAGCCTGCTCAACGCTTTCGCGTGGCAGTGGACGGTCAGAGCACCGGTCGTCCGAAAGGGACGACGGCCGGGTCGTGCCTGCCGGCCGACACCCGCGTCGTCCGAACGGTGCCGGCGTCCGCTTGCGAGCCGGACAGCGTGTCCCGCATGAGGCGAGACCTCGCTCCGCTTCCGGACGCTGCCGCCGTCGAGGCGCTCCGGGTCCTGATCGTCGACGACGACCGCTTCTTCGGCGAGGGGCTGCGCCGGACGCTCGAAGCCGACGGGATCTCGGTGGTCGGCGAAACACCGGCCCGGGGGGATCGCGTCGCCTCGCACCGGGCGCCGGACTTCGACCTGGTGATGCTCGACCTCGGCACGGCAGGACCATCGGTCCCCGACGCGATCGCGAAGTTCACGACCTCCAAACCATCGGTGCGGATCGTGGCGATGGGTCGCTCCGACGAGCGGCCGGAGGTGCTCGATGCGCTCGTCGCGGGCGCCTGCGGCTACCTGCGCAAGGACAGCCGGGTCGAGGACCTGGTCGCGGGGGTGTGGCTTGCGGCTGCCGGCTACTCAGTGCTGTCCAGCGAGATCGTGCACGCGCTCGCGAGCGAGGTGCGGGCCCACGAGGAAGCGCTCGACCACACCCGGCGCGGTGCGCCCGACCTGACGGCACGCGAGCTGGACGTGATCCGCCTCCTCACGCAGGGGGCCGACAACGCGAGCATCGGGCGCGAGCTCTCGATCAGCCCCAACACCGTCAAGCAGCACGTCACCAGCATCTTCGGCAAGCTCGGCGTCCAGAACCGGGTGCAGGCCGCCGTCGCGGCGGTTCGCGCCGAACGTCGCCTGAGCGCGGTCGCTAGGCGGCGAGCGTGACCGCGCGCATCGCTGCGTCGCGGTCTGCGACGCCGAGCCTCGCGATGCCGGCCGAGATGTGACGGCGCACGGTCACGGGCGAGAGCGACAGCTGAGCGCCGACCTCGGTCGTGGTGAGGCCCTCGTTGAGGAGCCGGAGAACCTCTGACTCCCGCGGGCTCAGCTCGACGGCGCCGACGCGGATCGGCTCAGGCGGCGGCGCGGTGAACCCGCGCAGCTCCTGCAGCAGCGTCCAGACCAGCGTGCGCGGCATCGCGGCCTCCCCCTTGAGCACGCCCCGCAACGCGTTCGGGAGTCGATCGGGGCGGGTGTCCTTGGGCAGGTACCCGACGGCTCCGGCTCGCAGCGCCGCCAGCACGTCGTCGATCTGATGCGTCGCGCCCAGCATCACCACCGGCGTCGACGGGGACTCCGCGGCGATCCTGCTCGCCGCCTGGATCCCGCCTCCGGGCATGCCGACGTCGAGCAGGCACACATCGGGGCGCACGCGAGCCGCGGCACGAACCGCGCCCGCGCAGTCGGCGACCTCGGCGACCACGTCGAAGCCGCCGCTGACCAGCGCCATGCGAACGCCGAGGCGTGCGGTGGGGTGACCGTCGGCAAGGACGACGCTGGGGGTCGCGTTGGCGCTCACGCCAAGACCGCCGTGCACGGCGCAGCAGCGCCATCCAGGCGCACCCGCTGGTACCCGAAAACCGACAACTGGCTCAGCTCTCCATGCCTTGTCTTCGTCGTGATCGCCCCCGAGGCACTGACGGCTTCCAGCCGGCCGGACCTCGCATCGGTCGACGCCGACCCTCTCAGCGTCTCCCGACGCCCATGATACGGGCCGATTCCGCAATTTGCAAAAGATTTCCGGGCGACGAGCCGCGGCACCGGCGCCGGGACGCGGGTGCGGACGAATCCCTCCGCGGCCTCGTGAGAATCGCCGGCCGCCGCACGTTAACCCCGTTGAGACGCCGCAGACCACGCGACGACGAGCCGCCATGACCGACCAAATTCGCCAGATCATCTGTGACCACGCACGCCTCAGGGTCGACGCCGACGAGCTCGCCCCGGACACCGATCTCTACCGGGTCGGCATGACCTCGCACGCGAGCGTCAACGTGATGCTCGCCCTCGAGGATCACTTCGACATCGAGTTCCCGAACGACATGCTCAAGCCGAGCGTGTTCGAGAGCATCAGCTCGATCGAGGCGGCCGTCTGCGAGCTGCGCCCCCAGACGAGCGTCTCCTGAGGGCTCGCGCACACGACCGTCCCGGCAGCCGATGACCGAGGGCCATCCGAACGCGTCGCCAAAGCCGATCTACCTGCAGGCATCGGGCGGACCGGCTGTGGCCGCGTTCATGCATCCGGCCACCGGCTCGCGCAGCCGCGGTGCTGCTCGTACCGCCGTTCGGCTGGGACGACATGTGCTCCTACCGGGTTCGTCGTGAATGGGCCGAGCAGCTGGCCGCGACGGGCCACGCGACGCTGAGGCTCGACCTCCCCGGGACCGGCGACAGCGGCGGGGGCCCGGCCGACCCGGACCTGCTGGAGGCGTGGTCGGACGCGGTCGAGGGGGCGTCGCGGTGGCTGGGCGAGGAGAGCGGCGCGGGCGTCGTCGCGGCCGATCGGCATCGGCCTCGGCGGGCTGCTCGCGTGCCGGGCCGCGCTCGCGGGGGCGCCGATCGCGGAGCTCGTCCTGTGGTCCGTTCCGAGCCGCGGTCGCACGCTGGTGCGGGAGCTGCGCACGTTCTCGGCGTTCGAGGCCGCGAGCCGCCCCGGCGACGCCTCGACCGATCGCAGCGAGCCTGACGACGGGACCGTGACCGCCAACGGCTACCTGATGAGCGCGGAGACCGTCTCGGCGCTTCAGGGCCTCGACCTCCGCACGGAGCCGTCGAGCGAGTCGCGGGTGCGTCGCGCGCTGCTGCTGGGACGCGACGGGATCAGCGTCGACGCAGCGCTGGGCGAGCTGCTCGAACGGGCCGGCGCCGAGGTGACGGTGGCCGACGGCCCCGGCTACGGGGCGATGATGTGCGAGCCGCAGGATGCGCGGCCGCCCGTCGGAGGTGATCGAGCGGGTCGGTGCCTGGCTGGACCAGGACGCCCCCGCCAGCGGCGAGCGTCCCGGAGGGCACGCCGCGCCGCCCGCGATGAGCGAGCAGCGCGAGGCGATCCTCAGCGGCGGCGGCGTCGAGCTGCGCGAGACGCCGCTCGTGCTCGACGGGCCCGGCGGAGAGCTGTTCGGTGTCCTCACGGAACCGCTCGGCGAAGCGCGGGGGCTGACGGCGGTGCTGCTCAACGCCGGGCCGCAGCGTCGCACCGGGCCGAGCCGGATGTGGGTCGAGATCGCGCGCCGGTGGGCCGCCAAGGGCGTCACGACGTTCCGGCTCGACGCCGAGGGGATCGGCGATTCGGCAGGCGACGCCGCCGCGCTCGGACGCGTCGCGGCCTTCTACCGACCCGTCTACGTCGAGCAGGCGGGCGCGGCGCTGGACGCGCTCGCCGAGCGCGGCCTGCCCCCGCGGTTCGTGGTGCTCGGGCTGTGCTCCGGCGCCTACTGGTCCGCCCAGACCGCGATCGCCGACGAGCGCGTCAGCGCCGTGATCATGCTGAACCCGCGAACGCTCGTGTTCGACGAGTGGAGGCACGCCGCCCGGCGCACCCGCCATCTAAGGGAACGCGCGCTGATGCCCTCGACCTGGGCGCGGGTGCTGCGCGGCGAGGTCAAGCTGGGGAAGCACCTGGAAACGGGCCGCAGCGTGCTGCAGCAGGCGGCCGGCGCGCCGCGGCGCGCCGGGCGGAGGATCGCGACGGCGCAGCCGCCCGAGCAGCAGCGCGGACGCGCCGTCCTCGAGCAGATCGAGGCGCTGCTCGACCGGTTGCGCGACCGCGACCAGCGGGCGCTGCTGCTGTTCACCGGCGCCGAGATCCTGCGGCGCGAAATGGGCGAGCACGGAACCCTCGACCGGCTCGATCGCTGGCCGAACCTCGAGCTCGCGCTGATGGGAACGGAAGCCGACACGCACACCCTGACACCGCTGTGGTTGCAGCGTCAGGTCCACGCGCTGCTCGATCGGGTGCTGGAGGACGAGCTCGATCGCACGGTGCAGGCATGAGGCCGGGACGCCGGGCGGCCGGTGCGGCCGAGACGGCCTCGGCGAGTGGGATCCCCTCGCCCATGCGCGTCGGTATCGACCTGGTCGCGGTGCAGACGATCCGCGAGGCGATCGACGCCCACGCGGAGCGCTACCTGCACCGCGTCTACACGGAGCGGGAGCTGGACGACTGCGCGTCGATGACGGGCGTGGACGCCGAGCGCCTCGCCGGGCGCTTCGCCGCCAAGGAGGCGACCGTCAAGGTGCTGCGGCCCGGCGACGTCGGATTGCCGCTGAGCGAGATCGAGGTTCGCCGCCACGAGGGAGGGTGGGCGGAGCTCGCGCTGAGCGGTCGCGCCGCGGAGCTCGCCGCCGCTCAGCGCCTGGCCGACTTCACGCTCAGCATCAGCCACGAAGCCGGCTTCGCGACGGCGATCGTGATCGCCTCCGTGGCCGGCTTCAGGAACGATCGAGACGATCCGATGCAGGCTCCATGACTGCGTCCGATCGAGAGCGGTCGTTCCTTGCCGGCATCTGCAGGATCGCCGACGAGGTCGCTGCGCCGAATGCCGACACGGTGGACCGCGAGGCCCGGTTCCCGGCGCAGCTGATCGAGGCGCTGCGCGGCGAGAAGGCGCTCTCCGCCGGCGTTCCGGCGGAGCTCGGCGGCGGCGGGCTCGGCCTCGCCTCGATCGCCGAGGCGTGCTTCGAGCTGGGGCGCCGCTGTGGCTCCTCGGCGATGGTCTTCGCGATGCACCAGATCAAGATCGGGACGATCGTGCGGCACATGGAGGACTCGCGGTGGCTGCGCGAGTACGTCGAGGCGCTCGTCGCCGAACAGCGGCTGATCGCGTCGGTCACGACCGAGCTCGGGACCGGGGGGGACATGGGCCGCTCGATCGCGGCGCTGACGCCGTCGGCCGACGGGACGAGCGCCGGCTTCGAGAAGCAGGCGCCCGTCGTCAGCTACGGCGCCCACGCCGACGACCTGTTCGTGACGCTGCGGCGCGCGCCGGACTCCGAGCAGAACGATCAGGTCGTGGCGATCGTGCGCAACGAGCAGTTCACGCTCGAGCAGACGGGCACCTGGGATCCGCTCGGGATGCGGGGGACCTGCTCGCCGGGCTTCGTCGTGCGCGGGGAGGTCGCCCCCGACCAGGTGCTGCCGACCCCGTTCCCGCGCGTGATGGCACAGTCGCTCGTGCCGATCACGCACATTCTCTGGTCGCACCTGTGGCTCGGCATCGCGACCGACGCCTTCGACCGGGCGCGGGCGTTCGTACGCGCCGCCGCGAAGCCGGGCGCCGACGGACCGCCGCCGGCGGCGGTCCGCCTGTCGCATCTGATGAGCGACCTCTCGCTGCTGCGCGCCGAGGTCGGGCTCGGGCTCGCCGAGTATCTGGAGGCCTCGCGAGGACCCCGAGCGGCTGACGACGATCGCCAGCACCCTGCGCTTCAACAACCTCAAGATCGCCGCCTCGGAGCAGGCGCCGCGCGTCTGCCAGGGCGCGATGGGCGTCTGCGGCATCGTCGGCTTCAAGAACGACACCCCGTTCAGCGTCGGGCGTCACCTGCGCGACACGATGTCGGCCAGCCTGATGATCGCGAACGAGCGGATCCATCAGACGAACGCCAGCCTGCTGCTGATCGCCAAGGACGTCTAATGCCCGACCTGCGCCCGGGCAGTCCCGAGCAGACCGCGCTGCTCTCAGAGCTCCTCGACCACGGGCTGCTGATCGCGACGGGGGTGCCGGGCGTCTACGGTCGCGGCGGCCCCTTCGAGCAGGTCCGCGAGGGCGTCGCGGCGCTTGTCACCCGCGCCGCTGCGCCGGAGCGGCCGGAGCAGATGCGCTTTCCGCCGCTGCTTCCGCGCCGCGACCTCGAGCGGCTCGGCTATCTGCTGACGTTCCCGCACCTCGCCGGCAGCGTGTTCGCGTTCGAGGGCACGGAGGCGCAGGCGGCTGAGCAGCACGAGCGAGCGGCTCGCCACGAGGACTGGAGCGAGCACCAGCAGATGACCGACCTCGTGCTGACGCCGGCCGCCTGCTACCCCGTGTATCCGGCGGTCGCGGCGCGGGGCCGGCTGGCTCCGGGAGGTGTCACGGTCGACGCGGGCGGCGCTTACGTGTTCCGCCACGAGCCGTCGGGCGACCCCGCGCGGATGCAGATGTTCCATCAGCGCGAGATCGTCAGGATCGGCGAGCCGGAGCAGGTGCAGCTGTGGCGCGACGAGTGGCGCGACCGGGCCGTCGAGCTGCTCGGCGGGCTCGGCCTGGTCGTCGAGCTGGACGTCGCCAACGACCCGTTCTTCGGACGCAGCGGCCGGATGCTCGCGGCCAGCCAGCGCGACCAGCAGCTCAAGTTCGAGGTCGTGACGGCGATCGCGGGCCCCGAGCCGACCGCCGTCGCCTCCTTCAACTACCACCAGGATCACTTCGCCTCGGTCTACGGGATCGAGCTGGCCGACGGCTCCGGCGCGCACACCGCATGTCTCGGCTTCGGTCTGGAGCGGATCACGATCGCGCTGTTCCGACGCCACGGCCTCGAGCTCGACGCCTGGCCCGCCGACGTTCGCGAGGCGCTCGCGCCGCGATGAGCGCCACCGCCGGGAGCTTCCTGTCGCTGACGGGGCTCGATCCCCGCGGCTATCGCTCGCACCCGCTGCATTCGCCCGAGCGCTCCTACCTCGAAACCAACTGCTACACGGACATCCTGATCGAGCTGCTGCACGCGCGCGGGCTCGAGCCGCTGGCGATGCTCGGGGCGATCGTGCTGATCGACTTCGAGGGCGATCAGTGGACCTTCTTCAAGCCGCGCACCGCGGACCTCGAGCTGCTCTACGGGCTCGACGTCCACGAGATGCAGCCCTACCGGCCGCTGCCCGACCATGCCGCCGAGCAGCTGCAGCTCGGCCGCACGATCATCGTCGAGCTCGACTCCTGGTACCTCCCCGACACCGCGGCGACGGCGTACCGGCGAGAGCACGTCAAGAGCTCGGTGGTCGTCGAGGCGATCGACCGCCCCGGGGCGCGGCTCCGCTACTTCCACGGCACCGGCTTGCACGAGCTCTCGGGGGATGACTTCGCCGGCGTGCTCGGGCTCGAGCCGGGCCGGCCGGACGCGGTGCTCCCGCCGTATACGGAGCTCGCGCGGTTCGACGCCGGGCCGGCGCTGGAGGGCGAGGAGCTGCTCACCACCGCCGCGTCGCTGATGCGGGGCCATCTCGCCAGGCGGCCGCCCGGAAACCCGTTCGAGCGCTTCGGCGCGCAGCTGCAGGACGACCTGCCGCGCCTGCTGGAAGGCGAGATGGAGGAGTTCCACGCATACGCGTTCGCGACGGTCAGGATGGCGGGGTCCTGCTTCGAGGCGCTCGGCTCCCACGTCGAGTGGCTGCTCGGCGCCGGCGCCGGGTCCGCCGGCGACGCCCTCCAGCGGATCGTCGAGACGTGCAAGGTCCTGTCCTTCAGGCTCGCGCGGCGCCGGCCGTTCGATCCGATCGAGGAGCTCGAGATCCTGTCGGCCTCCTGGGATGAGGCGATGAGCCGCCTCGATCATGCCCTCGGCTGAGGCGGCGGCGGGCGGCGCTCTCGAGCGGCGCTCGATCGAGTCCGGTTGGTCGGCGGCGTCCAGTGCGCCGGCCGCACACGCGGACCCGAGCTCGCTCTCCGGGCTCGATTGGCTCCCCGCGCGCGTGCCCGGCACGGCGGCGGGTGCGCTGCGCGCGGCCGGCCGGTGGCGCTTCGGCGACGGGCGCCGGCTGGACGACGAGGACTGGTGGTTCCGCACGAGCTTCGCGGCCGGGCCCGCCGAGCCCGGCGAGGAGCTCGTGCTGCGCCTCGACGGCCTCGCGACCGTCTCGGAGGTCTACCTGAACGGCGAGCTGCTGATCAGCGGCGACTCGATGTTCGCCGGGCACCTGGTGCCGGTCACCGAGCGGCTGCGAGCCTCGAACGAGCTCGCGATCTGCTGCCGCGCGCTGCGCCCGCTGCTCGACACTCCACGCCGTCCGCGGGCGCGCTGGCGAACGCGAATCGTCGCCGACGGCGGTCTGCGCTTCGTGAGGACGATGCTGCTCGGCCGCGCGCCCGGGTTCGCGGCGGAGCCCGCCGCCGTCGGGCCGTGGCGGAGGGTGTCGCTGGAGCGCAGGCGCGGGGTCGCGCTCGACGCGGTGACCCTGCGGCCGCGCGTCGAGGGCGAGTCCGGGGTGCTGTCGGTGCGTGCCGTGTTGCGCTCGCTCGGCGAGGCGCCGGTGACCGGCGTCGCGGTCGAGCTCGACGGTCCGACCGGGACGCACAGCGCCTCGCTCGCGATCGAGGCGGGCGAGGCGGCCGGCGAGCTCCGCGTGCCGTCGGTGTCGCTGTGGTGGCCGCACACGCACGGCGACCCCACGCTCTACGAGGTACGGCTGCGGGTGGCCGTCGGTGACGAGTCGCTGCTGCTCGACGTGGGGCGTACGGGCTTCCGCTCGCTGTCACCGGGGCCGGGCGCGGAGCACGACCTCGACCGCGACGGGCTCTCGCTGCACGTGAACGCGTCTGCCCGTCTTCGCACGGGGCGCGCTGTGGACTCCGCTCGACGTCGTCGGGCTGGCGCCCTCGGAGGTGGAGCTGCGCGAGGCGCTCGAGCAGGTCCGCGACGGGGGGATGAACATCGTGCGCCTCCCCGGGACCGGCGCCTACGAGACCGTGACCTTCCACGACCTCTGCGACGAGCTGGGGGTGATGGTCTGGCAGGACATGATGTTCGCGAACCTCGACTACCCGATCGGCGACGAGGCCTTTCGGGCGGTGGTCGAACGCGAGATCGGCGAGCTCGTCGCGAACCTCGGCGGGCGGCCGAGCACGGTCGTCCTCTGCGGCAACAGCGAGGTCGAGCAGCAGGCGGCGATGCTCGGGTTGGACCCGCAGCTCGGACGCGGCGAGCTGTTCGGCGAGCTGCTGCCGGCGCGTCTCGCGCAGTCGGAGCTCGACGCCGTCTACGTGCCCTCGGCGCCGTGCGGCGGGGATCTCCCGTTCCGGCCCGACCGCGGCGTTGCGAACTACTTCGGGGTGGGCGGCTACCGGCGGCCGCTCGGCGACGTGCGCCGTTCCGCCGTGCGCTTCGCCTCGGAGTGCCTCGGCTTCTCCAACGTTCCCGACGAGGCCGGCGTCGAGCGCGCCGGCGGCCTCGACGGTGAGCTGTGGGAGGCGGGCGTTGCGCGCGACGTCGGCGCCGACTGGGACTTCGAGGACGTTCGCGATCACTACCTCGGCGCTCTTTTCGGCCTGGACGCCGCCGAGCTGCGCCGGTGCGATCCGGAGCGCTACCTCGAGCTCTCGAGGCTCGTCAGCGGCGAGCTGATGGCGGAGGTGTTCGGCGAGTGGCGGCGTTCCGCGTCGCCGTGCGGGGGCGGTCTCGTGCTGTGGCTGCGAGACCTGCAACCGGGCGCGGGCTGGGGCCTGCTCGACGAGCAGGGCGGACCGAAGCTCGCCTTCCACCACCTGCGTCGCGCGCTCGCGCCGGTGGCGGTGTGGATGATCGACGAGGGCCTTGGAGGAGTGGTCGTGCACGCGGCCAACGACCTCGCCACGCCGCTGCGCGGATCGCTGCGCATCGCCCTCTACACGAGGCTCGAGGTCTGCACCGAGGAGGTCGAGATCGCCCTGGACCTGCCGCCGCACGGCCAGGCGAGCTGGAACGTCGAGAGCGAGATCGGCCGCTTCGTCGACGCCTCCTGGGCGTACCGCTTCGGCCCGCCCGCCCAGGACGCGATCGTCGCGACCCTGCAGGACGACGCGGGAGCGATGCTCTCGCAGGCGTTCCGGTTTCCGGCCGGTCCGCCGCTCGCGCAACTGAGCCCGGCGGACCTCGGGCTCACCGCGCGCGTGATCGAGCGCGCGGGCGACCGGGTCCTCGTCGGCGTGTCGAGCAGCAAGCTGGCGTACGGGGTGCGCCTCCACTCCGGCGGTCACCGGCCCGAGGACGACGGGTTCTCGCTGGAGCCCGGCCGCGAGCGTACGATCGCGATGCGCGCCCGGGGCGGAGCGACGTGGGGCGGGGGTCACCTCAGCGCCGTCAACCTGCGCGGTCGGGTGACGATCGACGGGTGATCGCCGCGGCCGTGGTCAGCTCTCGAGCAGATCCTCCAAGAGGGAGCGGGTCTTCGCCGGTGGCTCCCAGGCCGATCGCCGGAAGCTCAGAGCTTGACAAGGGCTCCGGAGGTGGCCGGTGCCGCGTGGCGCCGGCCCGGCCGAGGCGCTAGCTTGGCGCCGTGGATCTCGGACTGACCGGACGCAGCGCCCTCGTCGCGGCATCCAGCAAGGGCCTCGGCCGGGCCTCGGCGCTCGCCCTCGCGCGCGAGGGAGCGCGCGTCACGATCTGCGCGCGCGACGAGGCGGAGCTCGCCGCGGCCGCCGAGGAGATCCGCGCCGACAGCGGCGCCGAGGTCCTCGCCGTCCCCGCCGACCTCGCGACCGCGGCGGGCATCGAGAACGTGGTCGCCGCGCACGTCGAGCGCTTCGGCGGTCTCGACGTGCTCGTGCACAACTCGGGCGGCCCGCCCGTCGGCCAGTTCCCCGACCTCGGCGACGAGGGCTGGGAGGAGGCCTTCCGGATCGTGACGATGAGCTTCGTCCGGTTCGTGCGCGAGGCGTGGCCGCAGATGCGCGCCGGGGGTTGGGGACGGATCGTCTCCATCCAGTCGAGCTCGGTCAAGGAGCCGGTCGCCGGGATCGACCTGTCGAACGGGATCCGGCCCGGCGTCGCCGGGCTGATGAAGGCGCTGATGGGGCAGCTGGCACGGGACGGCATCACGATCAACCTCGTGCTGCCGGGGGCGTTCGCTACCGCGCGCATCCATCCCGGCCTCGCGAGCGCGGACCCGAGCGAGCGCGAGCGGGCGCTCGAGCAGCTCGCACCGGTCGCCGCGACGATCCCGCTCGGGCGCCTCGGGGAGCCGATCGAGCTCGGCGAGCTGGTCGCGTTCCTGGCCTCCGAGCGCGCCTCCTACATCACCGGCGCCGTCTATCAGGTCGACGGCGGCAGGATCGCCTCGAACGTCTAGCGATCGCCTGCGCGCCGAGCCGCACTGACCGGGCGCGCGATGATCCCCGCGCGGGGAGAGCGTGCGCCGTCGCCGCCTGCGGCGTGCCGGCCCCTCGCTGCCCGGATCAGCTGCCTGACGGGATGGCGCTCGAGCTCTCCGAGCAGGGCCAGCAGCCCGGCGCTGCCGGGTGCCCCGATCACCGGCGCAGCGAGGGCGGAGAACTTGTCCTCGAGCCGCCCGCGTTGGTCGGCCAGGTCGCGCGCCGGGGTGTCGACGTCGAATGCGGTCTCGAAGACGGCGCCGCCGTCCAGCTCGATCTCGATGCGCGTCGGTTTCCCGGCGGCCCCGTCCGCGACGAGCGCGACGCGCTCTCGCATCGCGACGACCTCCGCGTCGACGGCCGCCTCGTCGACGATCACCGTCGTGTCGCGGCCGAGCAGCGCCATCGCGACCAGGTGCGCGATCGAGAACTTGACCTGCAGGCCGGTCTCGGGCGCCGGGATCGCGCAGGCGCCCAGCTCGACCTCGCTGACGTGAACCCGCACGCGAGCGATGCGGTCCCGGGGGAGCTCGTTCGCGGCGATCAGCTCCCGTACGCCCTCGATCGCAGAGTGCGTGAACCAGCAGGCGGCATGGTGCTTGAACAGGTTGCCGCGGAGGTGCCAGCCGCCCTTGGGCTCTCCCGTCGCGGCTGCGGCGTCGATCGCGACCCCCGAGATTGCGGCGAACCCCTGATCCGCCTCGATCGCGCGCGGCGAGGATGTGAACCCCCGGGCGGCGAGCTGCGCCGCGAGCAGCCCGGCTTCGCATGCCCGGCCGGCGTGCAGCGACTTGGTCATCGTGCCCATGTTGCACTTCAGCCCCGCCCCCTCGCTCGCGGCGATGCCGAGCGCGCGCGCCGTCGCCGCCGCGCCCAGTTCGAGCAGCCGCGCGCAGGCCGCCGCCGCGCCGATCGTGCCGATCGTGCCGGTCGCGTGGAAGCCGCGCCGGTAGGGCTCGCGCCCCACCCCCGCGGACACGCGGCACGCGGTCTCATAACCGGCGACGTAGGCGGTGATCAGTTCCTCGCCGTCAGCGTCGAGCGCCTCGCCGAATGCGAGCACCGCTGGAAGCACCGTCACGGTCACGTGGCAGGGCCCGAGCAGGTGGACGTCGTCGAAGTCGAGCACGTGGGAGGAGACGCCGTTGACGAGGGCGGCATCGCGCGGCGGCAGCCGCTCCTCGTGCCCGATCACCGTGGCGGCGCCCTCGGCGGCCGGCGCGAGGACGTCGAGCAGCGCGAGCACCGCGGGCTCCCGGCTGCCGGCGATCGTCACCCCGAACCAGTCGGTCACCGCCTGCCGAGCGAGCTCGACCAGATCGCGGGGCAGGTCTGTGAAATCGAGCGCCGAGGATCGCGCGGCGAGCGCGACGGTGAACCCGGGGGTCATCGATGAAGCAAATCACCCCGGGGTCTCCTACGGGGCGCTCGCGCCACCCCCATCCCGCTGCGCGCCGCCCGTGTGCGAGTGCCTCAGGGCACCTTCACCGCGACCTGCGGCCCGAGGTTCCCGGCGGCGTCTTCGGCCTGCAGCGTCAGCTTGCGCGCGCCCGCCGGCAGCGTGACTTCACGCGAGACCGAGCTGCCGCCCGCCGCAGGCACGCCGATCCCGACTTCGCTCACCTTCCCGTTGACCCGCGTGACGTAGCGCGCGGGCGTTCCGCAGGAGCCGTTGTCGCCGGGAGCGGTGAAGGACAGCTCGTACTTCCCGCCGCTCGGCGGGGAGAGCGCGAGCCCCAGCGCCGGACCGGGCGGCGTCCCGTCGTGGTTGTAGTTGCCGCTGTCCTGCTGGTCGTGACGGAACGACGGCCACTGCGACTGGCAGGCCGGCGCTTCGGTCTGCCACTGGAACAGCCAGCCTTCGCGCGTGATGTCGGCCATGCGGCCGTCTTCGGCGAACGCCGCCGGCGCGTAGAGCCAGCCGCCGGTGACCTTCGGGAAGCCGGGGACGTCGAGGCCCGTGGCGCCGTCGTAGGCGTGCAACAGCCCGAGCCCGGTGCCGGTGATGACCTGGCTGGTGGGCAATGACGGGTCGACGCTCGCGATGTCGTTCGACGACAGCAGCTGGTAGTCGTCGGTGACCGTCGGGAAGGCCGGCAGGGTCGCGCCGGTTTCGCCGTTGAAGGCGCCGATCAGGTGGTTGTAGGGAAAGTTCTGACCCACCAGCAGCAGGTTCGCCGCCTGCCCGAGCGACAGCTCGTACTTGACGATGTCCGGTCCTGTGCCCGGGATCAGTTCGCCGATACTGGCGGACTCGAACAGGTTCAGCGCGCCGGTCCGGTCGGTCGCGTCGGACGCCGCCCCGAAGGCCTCGGGACCGACCTGCTGGATCGTGCGCACGAGCTTGCCGGCCGGTGAGAGCTCGACCAGGCCGCCACCGGTCGAGGAGGCGACGATCGTCTCCTGGCCGCCGATCTTCGCGATCGCGGCGTCCTGGCCGGGCCCGATCAGCGGCAGCTCTTCCTGGATGATGCCCGCCATCGCGACTGGCCAGCCGGGCAGGAACTTGCCGGTCGCGCCGTTGATCGCGTAGAGCCGGCCGCTGGTGCCCGCGGCCTTCGCGGTGATGCCCGCGAAGCTCAGATCTTCGCTGTTCAGTTCCGGCGCTCCGTAGACCTCGTCGGTCGCGACGACGATGTCGTCGTGGCCTTCGCCCAGCAGGTCGCCGGTGGCGGGGTCGTTGATCGACTCCGCGACCATCTCCTTGCCTTCGGCCAGCTCCTTGGGGTCGACGAGCGCGACCGGGTAGCCCTTGACCGGCTTGCCGTTGCCCTTCCAGGCATAGAGGTGGCCGTCGAGGCTCGTCTCGACGATGTCGGGCGGCTTCGAGAACCCTTCGAGATGCGCGAGCGCGGGCGCCGCGAAGAACCCGCACTTCGGATGGCTCGTCGAGCTCTCCAGGGCCGGGCCGCAGTAGGCGGTGTCCTCTTCGACCGGGAAGCCCTTGACCGGCTTGCCGTTGGACTGCCAGGCGTACACGTGGATGCCCGCGGCGGCGATCACGTCCTGGCTGCCGTTGTCCTTGAGGTCGGCGATCAGCGGTCCGCGTGGCGGCTCGCGCGGCAGCCCGAGCGCCGCGAGACCCGGCGAGCCGGTGTGGCCGAGCGCCGACTGCTGGGTCTCGGTCGTGACCGGCCAGCCCTTCAGTTCCCCGCCGGCAGGGGTGATCGCGTGGACCTCCCCGTCCTCGGTCGGGACGACGAGCTCCTGTTCGCCGGTGCCGGTGAGGTCGCTGTAGCGCAGCGCCGATTCGCCGCCGGCGCCCATGTAGCGGGGCGAGCCGTGCACGAGCGTCGGGTCGGTGAACGTGTCGAACACCCGCCGGTCGATGCCGGTCAGCGGGATCCCCGAGCCGCTCACCTCGAGCTGCACGGCGAATTCGTGCTGGAAGGGGTTGGGCTCGGCCGCGGCGAACGCCGGCCCCGCGGTGTCGGGCGGCACGACGTACCTCGCGAGCGCTTCGCGGACCGCTTCGAGGTCGATCGTCCCGAAGGACGTGACGGTGGAGCTCGATTCGCCTTCGCCCGCGACGGTCCACGACGACGGCGCCTCGCCGGCGCCCCACATCAGCTTCCAGTGGAACTTGCCGCCGGTCGCGAAGCGGGCCCGCGCGAGGCCGGTGACTTCCATGCTCGAGCCCGTCAGCGGCGCGAACCAGGAGGGCGAGTCGATCGCCGCCTCGGGTGGGATGTCGCCGGCTACGACCGCGCCGACGGCGGCGCCGACATTCGCGCGGCCCCAGCCGAAGTGCGGCGTCCACTGCTCGTCGCTCGGCAGCGTCGGATCGGCCGCAGGCGGCGCCACCCCGGCCCCGGCGGTGTTCCCTTCGAGCACCCGTTCGGCCGTCTGCTCGAGCAGCTCACGCGTCTCGTCGGGGCGCAGCGCGATCCCGCGTTCGGCCGCGGCGCTGATCACGAGCGCCGCGGCGCCCGCCGCCTTGCCGGTGTTGTCCGAGCCGGTCGCGCCCTCCATCGCGATCGAGCTCTTGGGGCCGTACTGGGTCGTGTTCGCGTTGCGCAGGAACGTCGAGACCGGCAGGTTCGACCCGAGGCAGACCGGCTCCCCTGTCGACGCCGCACAGGCCCTCGGCTTCGACCCACTGCTTCGATTCCTCGCCGAGGCCCATCGTGTCCGGGACCGTGCCCTGGATCAGCATCGCGTGGGCGTAGTCGGCGGGGTAGTTGTGGTCGGCGGTGTGGAGGTCGTCGCCGGAGTAGGTCTGCACGGCGCCGTGTTCGTAGGCGTACTGCGACGCGGCTTCGGCGAACGCGGAGTGGTACAGGCCACCGCTGGAACCCTCGAGCACCTTCGCGCCGTTGTCCGTCGCGTAGACCATGCCGAGCGCGAAGTCGTTCGCGTCGGAGACGAACGTGTCCCAGATCCGCACCGGCATCACCTGGCACTTGGGGCAGACGCCGAGCGAGCCTTCGCCGTCGTTGCCTTCTTCGGCGCCGTCGTCGGCGCGGCCGGTGCCGTGGTGGTAGGCCGCGAAGTAGCTGGAGATGTCGCCGGGTTCGTCGTTGTCGTCGAAGAAGTTCCAGCCGGCGATGTCGTTGGCGAAGCCGTTGCCGTCGTTGTCGAAGTGCTGGCCGCTCACGCACTGCTCGACGAGGTGGGTGCTCTCCGAGATCTGGCAGTCGCCGAACGCGTGGATCAGGTCCTGGCCGGTGATCAGGCCGGACGGCCCGGTCCGGCCGGGATAGGAGAGGCTGACGCGGGGGTCGCCCGCCCAGTCTTCGACGTTGATCACGCCGGCTTCGCCGTGCCCGCCCGCGGCGGCGTCACATTCGTAGGTGCCGCAGGAGGTCCCGTTCGCGAGCTCGGGGTACGGGAGCTCACCGGTGTTCAGGTGGATTTTCTTGCGCAGGCCGCGCTGGCCCCAGTAGATGCCGTCGTCGAGGATCGCGATCACGGTCTGCGGGGTCCCGCGCGTGACCTTCCACGCGCCGGCCGCGTTGAAGCCGGCGACCATCGGCTGCCCGGCGTGGGGGCCGACCCTGTAGACGGCGCTCGGCGTTAGTTCCGATGGGAACCCGAACAGGTCGAAGCGCTCGGCGTAGAAGTTCGACGAGCGCTTTTCGGGGGGCTGTTGCGTGTCCGGCTCGGCCTGGTCGTATTCGGGGTCGTTGGGGGTGTCCTGGCGCTGGACGCTCCCGTACGTGAACTGCTCTTCGGTTTCCTGCGAGCACGGCGCTTCGAAGCCGCCGCAGGACGCCGCGGCGACGGACCGGGGCGCGGCGCCGAGCGCGCACAGCGCGGCGAGCGCCGCGAGCAGGGCCAGCCTTCGCCTGCCGCCGCTGCCCGGAACGATCACGACCCTTCGAATCCCCCGAATCGCCACGACGCTGCTCCTCACGTTGCCCCCCGTCCCACCTCGACCCTGGTAACCCCCTGGCGGCCGGGCCCCCGCCCGGTCACGATCCTCCGGTACCCCAGGCTTGTGGGGTGTAAACATCGGAGCGTTTGCTTCGCGGTCGTGTCGGGTACAGGTACACGCGCGCGGGCTGCTGTCCAAGCGTCCGCCGCGGAGGGCGCGTCGCCGGGGGTGGCGGCGCCGAGGAGCCGAAGCCGATCCCAGGAGAGCCAATGCACCGCCACGAAGTCCCTTTCGAGCGCCCGCGCGAGCGCGCGTGCAGTTCCGGCCTGCGGTCGCGCGCTTTGCGCGCCGCCGGTCTCGTTGCAGTCCTGTTCCTGCTCGGGGGCGCGCTGGCGTCATCCGCGAGCGCGGCGACCGTCGCGCTGTGCGACGTGCCGATCCCGATGAGCGACGGGGTCGTGCTGCGCGCGAACATCTACCTCCCGTCGAGCACGGGTCACTTCTCGACGGTCCTGACGGTCACCGGCTACAACAAGGACGCCGGCAGCCCGACGGGCGAATGCGCCGGCTCCACCACCCAGGGGATCGCCGGCGACGAACCCGCGCTCGCGGAAAAGGGCTTCGCGGTGATGGTGATGGACGACCGTGGCACCGGCGACAGCGGCGGCAAGTGGGAATCGTGGGGTGAACGCACCCAGCAGGACTACAAGGAGGTCCTGACCTGGATCCAGACGCAGCCGTGGTCGAACGGCAGCGTCGCGACGACCGGCGAGTCCTACATGGGGATCACCTCGCTGCTGATCGCGGAGGCCGACGCGGCGCGGGTCAAGGAAGGGCTGCCGCGCGCGGTCAAGGCGGTGTGGGCCGACATCCCGATGGCCGACGCCTACCGCGACGTGACGTTCCAGGGCGGGTCGGTCGACACCGGCTTCATCCCGCTGTGGCTCGGGCTCGTCGACGTGCTCTCGGACCTGCCACCGGCGGACGCCACGGAAAACCCGCAGGAAGCCGCGACCGTCTACATCGAACACATCCTCGGCGGCGCGGAATTCAGCGGCGAGCACATCCTCGGCGCCGAGCTCGGCGAAGAAGCCGCCTACGACGGGCCGTTCTACACGGTCCGCTCACCGGTCGTGCGCGCGGGCGAAATCACGGTTCCCGTCGTGATCACCGGCGGCTGGTGGGACCTGTTCCAGCGCGGCGAGCCGCTGCTCTGGGAATCGCTGAAGAACTCCAAGGACCGGGTGCTGTTCATGTCGCCCCACTACCACATCACCTCGGGGCCGGCGTACGAAGACCCGAACATCAAGGAAGAATGGTTCAGCCACTGGCTGAAAGGCACGAAGAACGGCGTTCAGAAGACGCCGAAGGTGAACCTGTACCCGATCAACGGCACGCACTGGGAACACTTCACGAAGTTCCCGCTGCCGAAGACGAAATACGAACGGCTCTACCTGAACGGGGAATCGTCCGGGTCCTCGCCGACCTCGCTGCACGACGGCTCGCTCGCGAGCGCGCCGCCGAAGTCGGAATCGGGTGACACCGCGCCGCTGCTGCCCGCCTCGAGCCCGTGCTCGCGCGAGACCGCGCAGTGGACGGCCGGCGCGGGGTCGAACGAAGTCTGCGACACCACGAACAACACGTACGAGGCGACGTCGCTGACCTACACGACGCAGCCGCTCTCGGCGCCGGAGACGCTGACCGGCCTGACGACGGCGAACCTGTGGGCGAGCATCTCGACCACCGACGCGACGATGGTCGCGGTGCTGAGCGAGGTCGAACCCGACGGGAAATCCGAACAGATCACCGCGGGCTTCCTGCAGGCGAGCCAGCGCGCGGTCGATCCGGAACTCGAGACCTACGGTCCGCATCACGTCGTGATCCGCCCCTGGCACCCGTTCACGAAAGAAAGCCAGAAGGCGGTCACGCCGAACGAACCGACCGAATACGACATCGAGATCTACCCGACCGGCGTGATCGTGCCGGCCGGGGACCGGCTGCGGCTGACGATCGGCACGGCGAACACGTTCGTCGGCTCGCCGACCGTGCCGACGCTCGGTCAGGAGCTCGGCGGCACGATCACGGTGCTGCACGGCGGCACGCACGACTCCTACGTGCAGCTGCCGGCTCAGCCGTAGGAGCACGGTCGACGGGGCCCGGCGCGGCGGCTGCCGCGCCGGGCCCCGGCCGTGCGCGCCGGGGCGGGCCGGTTGCGCGAACCGCGGTCGGTGCCCGTCCCGCGGGGTGACTGCGCGCGCGGGTGCGGCCCCCCTGCCGGTACTTCAGCGCTGGCTCGGGTGCACGCTGCGCATGTCCGGCTGGGCGGGCGGGCGCAGGCGCTGGTAGGCGAACGCGCCCCCGAGCAGCAGCGTCCCGAGCACGAGGAACGAGGCCACCCGCGCGAGCGAGTCGAGCGTCGAGAGGTCGTAGAGGAAGACCTTCGCGATCGTCGCCAGCAGCAGCCCGAGCGCGACGTTGCGGACGGGCGCGGAGTCTGTGCGGAGTCCCGCGAGCAGCGCCGCCACTCCGCACACACCCCACAGAGCGCTGAGCAAGAGCTGCCCCTGCGGCAGCGACGCGACGGCGAGCGAGGCGAGGTACAGCAGCGCGCCGCCGGCGGCCGCGCAGGAGAGGGCGCGGGGACGGCTGTCCCGCGCCCAGAGCAGGCGCGCCCGCCACGCCAGCCCCGCGAGCGCGGCGAGCGCGATCGCGGCGCCGCCGAGCGCCGCGCCGGTCCCGCCGAGCGCTGTCGGGGGCGCGACGACGCCCAGCGTGTAGAGCGTGGCGGCCGCGGCGTAGAGCGCGCCGCCCCAGCGGGCCACCGGGTCGCGCAGCCGTGCGCCGAGCGCGAGCAGCGTTCCCGCCTCCGCCGCCCAGGCCGCGACCAGCGCGGGGCCGTCGAGCGTCATCGCCGTCAGGTAGGCGATCGCCGCGAGCCCGAGGCCGGCGACGGCCGCCCTGACGGCCGAGTGGCGGTCCCCCAGCAGCTGGGCGGTTGCGAGAGCGCTCGCGGCCAGCGCCGCCAGCGCGGCCAGCCCCGACGCTCCGATCCCGCCGCCGAGCGCGGCCGGGGGCGCCACGATCAGCGTCCGGATCAGCGCGAGCGAGATCTGCGTGCCGACGCCGAGCTCGCGAAGCGTCGTTCCGCGGCCGTCCCGCGCAGCACGGCGGGTCACGGCTCCCAGCACGACTGCGCTTGCTCCCCACGTCACCGCGAGCGTCAGTCCGTCGGCGGCGAGCGCGAGCGCGACGTCCGCGAGCGCGACGCCGAGCGCCAGCAGCACGGCGCGCAGGCGGGCGCCGACCCCGAGGCGGCGCGGGGCAGCGCCGAGCGCGAGATGCGCTCCGGCGAGCACCGCGACCCACGCGTCCCCGAGCGCGGCGCCGCCCGCCCATGCGAGCGCGGCACGTCCGATGAGCGCGAGGATCAGCGCGTTCAGCGCGAGCGCCGCGAGCGCGGCGGGTGCGCGCCGCTCCGTCTCCTCGGCGGCGCCGCTCCGGGCGGAGGCGACCGCCCCGGCGAGCCCGAGCACCGCGAACGGGACGAGCACGCCGAGGTCTTCGCCGGCGCTCTGGCCTTCGAGCATCGGCACCGCCCATTGCGGCGCGGTGACGATCACGGTCGCGAGCGAGAGCCACGCCCAGCGCTGCCGTGCCGCGACCCACATCGCGCAGCCCGCGGTCGCGAGCATCATCGCCAGCGTCGGCCATTCCGCCGGCGCGCCGACGAGCGCCGGTGCGGCGAGGGCGCCGACGAGGCCGATGCCGGCGAGTGGCCGCCCGGCCCAGCGGATCGAGAGGACGGTCGCCGTGGCGCCGACCGCGAGCGCCCCGGCGAGCGCGAGCAGCCCGGGGAGGAGGTGGTAGCCCGCGCTTGCGACGACCAGCGTCGCGAACAGCCCCGCGACCGCCGCGCCGACCATCGCCACGGCCGCGTCGGTGCGGCCGCGACGGCTGCGCAGCCACGATCCGGCGCCGAGCAGCGCCAGCGAGCCGGAGCCCGCGAGCAGCACGCGCGCGGATTCGCCGATCCAGCCGTGCGAGATCGCGAGCGCGAGGAACAGGACGATGCCGAGCAGCAGCGCCACGCCGCCGGCCCAGGCGAGCAGCCGGCCGCCGATCAGGTCGCCGTAGGAGCGCTGCGGCCGCCGGCGCACCGCCGGAGCCGAGCGCGCAGCCGCGGGCCGTGCGGTCGCGGGGTGAGGCCGCGCCGCCGGTGAAGGCAGAGGGATCGTCCGCAACGCCGGAGCGCCGGCGGCTGCGAGCGCGTGCTCCGTCTCCCCGACGCGCGCGTCGAGCTGTGCGAGCTCGCCGCCGAGCATCTCGACCGCCGAAGCGAGCCGGTCCTCGAGCGCTGCGATTCGCTGGTCCTGCTGATCACCTGCTGTCAGGGCGGTCATCGCCACCTCCTAGTTGACCGATGGTAGATAAGACCGTAGAACAGCACCGGCCGCTTGTCAACCGCTGTTCAACAAGCTATTGACCGGCGATCGACTAGAGTTCCCATCGAGATGGCATCCGCACCCGCCTATACGCGGCTCAGCGTCGACGAGCGGCGCCGCCAGCTGCTGGACGCGGGGGCGGCCCTGTTCGCGACGCTCCCCTTCGAGGAGATCTCGATGCGCCAGATCGCAGAGGCGGCGGGGGTCTCCAAGCCGCTCCTGTACCACTACTTCCCCTCTAAGGACGAGCTGTTCCTCGCCGCGCTGACCGAGGCGGCATCGGAGCTGCAGGCGGCGATCGAGCCGAGCGGGGAGGGCACCCCCGTCGAGCAGCTGGCACAGAGCCTCGACGGCTACCTCGCGTGGATCGAGGCGAACCGCGAGACCTGGTCGCGGTTGATGCGAAGCGCCGCCTCGCTGCCGGTCGCGCGCGAGCTCGTCGAGGGCTTCCGCGAGCGGACGCTCGAGCTGGCGCTCGCACAGCTGATCGGCCGGCGCAAGCCGCGCCCGGCGCTGCGCACGGCGCTCAAAGGCTGGCTCGGCTATATGGACGCGGCGGTGCTCGACTGGGCGCAGGCGCACGACCTCACGCGCGCGCAGCTGCGGGATCTGCTGCTGGCGGCGTTCGTCGCCGCGCTGGGGGCGGCCCAGCAGGTGGACCCGAAGGTCAAGCTGGCCGCGTGACCTTCGGTCCGGCGGCCGCTGGCGCTGGCCGCTGATGGAAGGTCGTGGCGTGCTGGGTGGGTTGGCCGCTGACCTCGCGCGCGCCGTCACCGCCGCGGCCGGCGGACGTGAATGTCACGCGGGCTCGATGGGCTGATTCCTGACGTGGGGTCTCGCGAGCGCGGCCCCCGCGCGTGAAGCTCGCCGCGCGGCTCGACGGGCCGGTCCTTTTGATGTGGGTCTGGCATCGCGGCCCGCGCGCGTGAAGCTCGCCGCGGGGCTTGATCGGCCGGTTCTGGGATGTGGGGCCGTGCAATCGCCGCCGGCCTTGTGATCGGTGAGGGGTGCGGCGGTCGCGCGCGGCGCTGACCGCCGGGGCGCGGGGGAAACCGCCCCGCGCCCCGGCTCGGGGTCAGCGGTGCGAGCGCGTGCGCTTCGCGCGCGCCCCGCGGCCCCGGCTGCGACCACTGTGGCCCGCCTTCGACTCGTGGCCGTGGTACCACCCGCCACCGCCGTTGCCGGGGCTCGGCGGCCACTGCTGCAGGTAGGCGCGGTAGGTGTTCACGCCGGCCGGGAACTCGGCGTTGAACAGCAGGTCGCCGTACTGGTCGAACTCCGAGAAGTACGGCAGCGAGCCCCAGCCGACGACCAGGTCGCCGCCCGCCGTCGTCTGCGCGTTGCCCTGCGACGGCGCCGTCAACGCGTCCGGCTGGTTCCAGCTGTCGACGAGCGTCGCCGTGTGCGCGTAGGGGTTGAGCTGCACCTCGACCGCGCGGCTCAGCCCGAACTCCGCCGTCGAGCCCTGGCCGGTGTTTGCCGCGCCTGCGGACTCGTTGTCGAAGAACGTGTAGAGCCCGTTGCCGATCGCCTCGGGGTCGTGCTGCCAGGCGAAGATGTCACCCGCCTGGTTGAGCGACTGCCCCGGGGCGGCCTGGAGCTTGAAGCTCGAGGCCTTGCCGCCGAGCTGCCAGATGATCGCGCCCGACTGGCGGTTGACCTTGTAGGTCGTCCACGTGTCGCGGGCGTCGATCAGCAGGTTGCCGTCGGTGTCGAGGTGCACCGCGTTGATGTGGAACCAGTCCCACGGGGTGCTCGGCGAGGCCGGCAGCGGCTGCTCGCTCTGCGAGTAGGGGACGTGGTCCGCGGCGTCCCATTGGAACAGGACCTGCCCGGTCTTGATGTTGATCTCCTGGACGACCCCGTCGATCACCGTCTGGTCGGTGGGTGCACCCGGGATCACCTTCGAGAGGTCGACCGTTTTGGTCGTGTACGCGAGGATCAGCGCGGTGTTCTGGGGCGTGATCAGGAACTCGTGCCCGTCCGCGCTGAGACCGTTTTTCGCCGTGACCGTCGTGAGCGGCTGGTAGTTGTCGGTGTAGACGTAATCGGTGCCCTGCGCGAGGCCGCCGAGCCCGGTGCCCTGCCACCAGGTCAGCACCGGCTGGCCGTCGTAGGTCTGGGTGCGGAAGTCCGAGGCCTCCTCGCCGGCGGGCACCGACTGGAACCACACTACGTTGCCCTGCTGGTCGAGGATCTCCGGCCCGTTCTCGTAGGTCGTCTGGTCGCCGAACGGCGAGATGAAGAAGTCGCCGTTGCCGACCCTGCCGTGGGTCAGGATCGTCACCGGGGGCGGGGCGGTGGGGGCCGCGTACGCGACGCCGCCGCTCAGCGCGGTGGCGACGACGGCTCCGGCCGCCAGCCGCGCCAGGGCGCTCCTCCATCGCTGTCTCAGTCGTGTTGCCAGGTCCTGTCTCATCACCGTGACTCCTTTCGTGTGGTCTCTCTCGTGCTCTCTGGGACCGCGGCCGGGGGCGGCGGCGCGGCCACTGTAGCGCAATCCCTATAATTCCCACTGACATTGTGATGATTTGTTCCGGGAGGAGCCGGGAGGTGCGGTGCGCGCGGCTGCTCAGCAGGCGCGACGAGCAAGGACGTCACGGTTCTCCGCAGCCGCGGCGCGTCGCGCGTCCCGGCTCCTCCAGCGGCCCCGCCGGCTTCGGATCCGGCCGCCGAGCGGGCTCCGGGCGGCCGCGGGGGCGTGACGAGGGGCCGGGCGGCCGCCGCGACGGGCGAGGAGGCCGCTGCTGCGCGTGGCGCGACCGGCGGGTCGCTAGGTCAGGAGCGCGCCACCTCCGCTCAGCCGCGGATGCGCCGCAACCTCCGGCGCCGCCCCGTCACCTGCCACGGGCCCGGGATCAGGTCGAGCGCAAGGTTGACCAGCCAGACGATCAGGGTGGCCGCGACGAGCGTCCAGAAGCCGTGCACGTGGAAGCCGCCGACGATCGCCTTCGTCAGCACCAGCATCAGCAGCGCCACGAAGAACCACGCGACGCCGAACGTGAGCACCGCGAGCGGCAGCGTCGCGAACCGCAGCAGCGGCTTCAGCAGCGTGTTGAGGACGCCGAACACGGCGGCCGCCGCGAGCAGCGAGCCGGCGCTGTCGACGTGCACCCCGGACAGCGCAGCAGCGACGACGCCGAGCACCAGCGCGTTCGTCAGCCACGAGATCGCGAGCCGTGCGGGGAGCGGCGGACCGCCGCCGCGCGTCCCCACCACTTCGCCCCGCAGCGGTCCCTCCATACCGGCCAGGGTACGCCCCCGGGGAGGGGTTGGGGCGCGCGCGCCGTCCTGCGAAGCTGGGAGCGAAAAGCCCAGAGCGCGAAAAGGAGACGACCCAATGTCCGATGCGACCGCCGAGCGCCCCGTCAAGCAGCCGGGTCCCGACCATCCGATCACGATCGCGCGGAACCCGTCCCGGGTCGTCGTCAAGGCGGGCGAGGTGACCGTCGCCGACACGCGCGATGCGCTGACGCTGCGTGAGGCCAGCTACCCGCCGGTGCAGTACGTGCCGCTCGAGGACGTCGACCGCTCGCTGCTCGAGCCGACCGACCACGCGAGCTACTGCCCGTTCAAGGGCGACGCGAGCTACTACACGGTGAAAGGCGCCGAGAACGGCGAGAACGCGGTTTGGGAGTACCGCGCGCCCTACGACGCGGTCGCCGAGATCAAGGGCCACGTCGCGTTCTACGCCGATCGCATCACCGTCAGCGAGGAGCCCGCGGCGTCCTGATCGGGTGCGAGACGGCGCGCCCGTCAGGGCGCGCCGTCGGCGAGAACCCGCTCGAGCTCGTCCACGAAGGCGCGCTGCGCGGCGATCAGCAGGCGCCGGGCGGAGTCGGGATCGCACCAGCGCACGCGGTCGATCTCCGGGAACTCGGCGCGGCGGCCGGAGCGCGGCGGCCACTCGATGGTGAACGTGTTGCTGCGGAGCGCCGCAGGGTCGAACTCGCCCTCGAGCGCCCAGGCCCGGACCCGCTTGCCGCCCGACTGGCGCACCTCGCCGAGCTCGATCGCCGGTCCCGCCGGCGGCGCGGCGCCGGTCTCCTCGGCGAACTCGCGGCGGGCCGCCGCCAGCGGCGTCTCGCCCGGCTCCGGCTCACCCTTGACGATCGTCCACGCGCCCTCGTCGCGGCGCGCCCACAACGGCCCGCCCATGTGGGCGATCAGCACCTCGAGGCCGCCGCTCGGCCGCCTGAACAACAGAAGTCCTGAGCTGTTCGCGGCCACCGCGAGAGAGTATGTTGGGCGAATGACCGGATCTCGAGGGGAGACCGGCTGGGAGCGTCTGTTCTGGACGGTCTTCGAACGCACCGCAAACCCGGTGGCGCTACTCGACGAGCAGCGCCGCATCGTCGAGCTGAACGACGCCGCCGTCGCTCTGCTCGGCGGCGACCGCGAGGCGCTGATCGGTCGTTCGATGGGCGACAGCGTGCTCCCCTCCGAACGCGCCCGGGCGGCCGCGGAGTGGGAGCAGTTCCTCCGCTCCGGCGAGTACACGGGCAGCCGGGACCTGCTCCGCGCCGACGGCTCGACCGCCCGCGTCGAGTTCGCCGCCAAGCTCGTCGACGTGGGCGAGCAGCACCGCGCGGTCTACGTGCTGACTCCCGAGGAGGCGGACGACGCCGCCGCGCCCACCGCCGCCGAGCTCGTGCTGACCGCGCGCGAGCGCGAGATCGTGCGGCTGATCGCGCTCGGCCGCGACACGTCGGAGATCGCCGCCGAGCTGCACGTCTCGCCCGAGACCGTGCGAAGCCACGTGCGCAACGCGATGACGAAGCTCGACGTACACACGCGCGCGCAGCTCGTCGCGGTCGTCCTGTGCGCCGATCCCCAGATCGCCGCGGACGCGTAGCGGGTCCCCCAGAAGGGGGATTGAAGAAGCGCCGGAGTGCTCACCACCATTCACGGGTGCTGCGCCGCCGCCTGCCGCTGTCCGCCGCCCTTCGGGAGCAACGACGGAGAGATCCTGCTCGACGCCGCCCTCGAGATGGCGGCCATCGCGATGCTCGCTGTCGCGCCCGACGGGCGCCTGACGCACGCCAACGGCCGGGCCCGCGAGCTGCTCGGCACTGCGTGCGCCGCGCTCGGCACCTACCCCGACACGTGGCTGCGCGAGCTGCGGCCGCGGACGGCGTCCGGCGTCGCGATGCCGCTCGAGGACCTGCCGCCGCTGCGGGCGCTCGACGGAGAGGTCGTGAAGGGCGTCGACGTGCTGGTCGCGCTGCCCGCCGGCGACACCCTGCTGGAGGCCGCCGCCCGGCCCGCGGGCGACGCTCGCGGGCGGACGCGCGGCGCGATCGTCACGCTCGCCGACGTGACCGAGCTGCGGGCGCTGGAGACACGCACGCGCAGCGCCGGGTGGGCCCCCTGGAAGCACGGCCGGCCCACCCGCGGCTGACGCGCAGGAGAGGGCGCCAGCGGGTGAGCCGTCCGCACCCGCCCGGCTCGACGCTGCGCGCCCGCCCCGCGCTGCGACCGGCCGGCTACTCGCGCTCGCTGTCGAGCATCGCCATCTGCGCCTCGGGATAGCGCGCTCCGGCTGCGGCGTCCTCGGGCAGCGCCCGCTCGAGCTCCTCGAGGTCGCCGGCGCTCAGCTCGAGCTCGACGGCTCCGAGCGCCTCGGCGAGCCGCTCGCGCGTGCGGGCGCCGATCAGCGGAACGATCTCCGGCCCCCGCGCGAGCGCCCATGCGATCGCCAGCTGCGCGACCGTCACGCGGTGTCGCTCGGCGATCGAGCGCAGCCGCTCGACGAGCTCCAGGTTGCGCTCGCGGTTGCCGTCGGCGAAGCGGGGGGAGCGCGAGCGGAAGTCGCCCTGCGCGAGCTGACGGTCCGGTGCGAAGTGGCCGCTGATCAGCCCCCGGCTCAGGACCCCGTACGCCGTGACGGCGATGCCCAGCTCGCGACACGCCGGCAGGATCGAGCGATCGATGCCGCGTGAGATCAGCGAGTACTCGAGCTGGACGTCGCAGATCGGGTGCACCGCCGCTGCGCGGCGAATCGTCTCGGCGCCGACCTCCGAGAGGCCGATGAACCGCACCCAGCCCGCGTCCACGAGCTCGGCGATCGCGCCGACGGTCTCCTCGATCGGCACCGCAGGGTCCAGGCGCGCGGGCCGGTAGATGTCGACGTGCCCGACGCCGAGCCGCGTGAGCGAGTAGGACAGCGCGGTCTTGACCGCGGCCGGGCGCGCGTCGTAGCCGAGCCACGCCCCGTCGGGGCCGCGCTGCGCACCGAACTTCACGGACAGCAGGCACTCGTCTCCCCGTCGCTCGCGCAGCGCCTCTGCGATCAGCAGCTCGTTGTGGCCCATGCCGTAGAAGTCGCCGGTGTCGAGCAGGTCGACGCCGGCGTCGAGAGCCGCGTGGATCGTCGCGATGCTCTCGGCGCGGTCGGCGTGCCCGTACATCCCGGACATCCCCATGCACCCGAGCCCGATCGCGCTGACCTCCGGACCCCGCTCTCCCAGACGCCTGTGCTCCACGTCGTCGAGGCTAGCGCGTGGCGCTCACGGCTCGGTGAGCTGTGGCAGCTCGTCGATCGCCCCGGTGATCTCGAGCACCGCCCGGCAGCCGTCGCCGACCACCACGAAGAACTCGCAGCCGTCGCCGCGGCACTCGTCGAGCGTCGCGAGCAGCACCCGCATGCCGGAGGAGTCCATGAACGCGACACGGCGCAGGTCGACGACGACTCGGCCGGGCTCGCCGCGTCGCGCCGCGCCGGTGGCGGCGGTGAGCTGTGGCGCGGTCAGCAGGTCCAGCTCGCCCTCGAGCTCGATCACGTGCCCGCGGGCATCACGCCGGTCCTCGATGCGAAGCTCACCGGTCTCGGGCATCTGTCTGCAGGGGTCTCGGGGGTTCGTAGCGTGTCCGCAGCGCTCTGCCGCGCCGCTTGCGGGGCTCGCTGCTCCCGGTCGGTGGCCGGTCGCCGCGGAATCTACACATGGGCCGCGCCCTGGGGCGCCGAGTCGGGCCGCCCGAGTTGGGACGCCGCGGCGGCGGCGCCACCCGTCCAGGCGGCTCGGTCGCGGCTGTTAGCATCGCCGCGCCGCCGACCGATCTTCGCGGCGGCGGGTAGTGGACTCCCTGGCAGACACGGAAGAGCGAGGTGCGAGTCGATGAGCGGGTCCCACGGGGTGCAGGTCGACGACGAACAGGTCGGGAGCGAGCACACGATCCGTCTGCGCGGCGAACTCGACATCGCCGGCGTTCCGCCGCTGGAAGCGGCCGTGCGGCGCGTCTTCGGCGCCGGCACCAAGAGCGTCACGCTCGACCTGAGCGGGCTCGGCTTCATCGACTCCATGGGCCTCGCGGCGATCGTGCATCTCAGCGGTCTGTGCGCGAAGCACAACTGTGAGTTCGCGATCGTCCCGGGGCCGCCGCCGGTCCGGCGGCTGTTCGAGGTGACCGGGCTGGACATGGTGCTGCCGTTCGCCGCGGCCGAGGGCCCGGGGCCCGCCTGAGCCGGGGCAAAGCCCGGGAGCGCGGCCGAGGACGCCGGCCTCAGCCGGGGCAAGGCCCCGGCGCTGCGAAGGGGTGGCCGGGCCGGAACGGAGCGGGCGGAACACGAGCCCGCCCGCTCCGTCTGCAGCTCTATGAGGCGTCGGAGCGGGCGGAACACGAGACCGCCCGCTCCGTCTGCAGCTCTATGAGGCGTCGCGCGTCGCTCCGGCGGCGGCGACCTCGTGCCTGCCCTCTGCGAACTCCTCGACGATCTTCGCGTTGAACGCCGGCAGGTCGTCGGGCTTGCGGCTCGAGACGAGTCCCTCGTCGACGACGACCTCCTCGTCGACCCACTCCCCGCCCGCGTTGCGGATATCGGTCCGCAGCGACGGCCAGGAGGTCAGCGTGCGGCCCCTCACCAGGTCCGCCTCGACCAGCGTCCAGGGTCCGTGACAGATCACGCCGACCGGCTTGCCGGCTGAGAAGATCTCGCGGAGGAACTCGATCGCGTCGGGCTCGGTGCGGAGCTGGTCCGGGTTCGCGACCCCTCCCGGCAGCACGACGCCGTCGAACTCGGCGGGGTCCGCGTCGGCGAGCGTCTCATCTACGTCGTAGGTGGCGCTCTTGTCGAGATGCTGGAAGGACTGGACCTTGCCCTCGTCGGGCGCGATCAGCACCGGCTCGCCGCCGGCCTCCTCGATCGCCTTCCACGGCTCGGTCAGCTCGACCTCCTCGACGCCCTCCTGCGCCACGAGGAACGCGATCTTCTTGCCCTTCAGCTCGTCTGCCATCTGGCACCTCCTTAATCGTCGTTCTCTCTCTGGCCTACCCCCGGTAGGACGCTGCAAACCTGCCGCCGGCGACCGAGTCGCGCGCCGGACCGTCCGGACCCCGACAGCCCCAGGAGACGCCTCCCGATCACGCGGGAGTCCACGCCCGCCGGCCGCATCGGGCCAGCGCAATCAGGATCCGCCGGCCTCCGAGACCGGAGCCCCCGCCGGCCGGGGGACTCGAGGCCCCGCGTCACGACAGGAGCTCCAGCACCGCCCCCTCGATCCGCGCCCTCACCCGCGGTCGCGCCAGATCTGGCCCGTCGCCGTTCAAGTTCCCGAGCGCGGGCCGGATCGTCGTGCCGTCCTTGAAGCGTTCGGCGACCCGCGGATCGACGTAGGAGGCACGTGCGACCGCCGGTGTGTTCCCGAGGTACGCGGCGACGGTCTTGATCGCCGCGCTCACCGCACGGTCGCGGGCGGCACGGCTGGCGCCCGGCTGCTCGCGCGCGGCGAGCGCGATCGCGGCGAGCACCGTCGCGTTCCAGGTGCGGAAGTCCTTGGCGCTGAAATCGCCGCCCGTCGCACGCTTGATGAACTCGTTCACGTCGTCGGCGCGCAGCTCGCGCCAGCTGCGTCCGTCCCGGTATGCGAGCAGCTGGCCGGACCCGCGCCGGCGCTTGAGCGCGGTGACCACGGCGAGCGACTCCGGGTCCGCGATCGCCTGAACGCGACGCTGCCCGGACTTCGCGCGATAGTCGAACACGAGCTCTCCGTCCGCGATCGTGACGTGCTCCCGCAGCAGCGTCGTCAGCCCGTATGACTCGTTCTGCTGCGCGTAGTCATCCGAGCCGATCCGGAAGAAACCGAGGTCGAGCAGGCGCGCGGCGGTCGCCTCCACGAGCTCGCGTGTCAGCTCGGAGGCGGCGAGCCGGCCCGAGGCGGCCGGGCGCAGCTCGCGGCCGACGCGGCGGCGGAGCTTCGGCAGCGCCTCGGCGAAGGCGAGCATCGAGTCGAACTTCTGGCGGTCGCGGTGGGCGCGCCAGCGCTCGTGGTAGAGGTACTGCTTGCGTCCCGCGTCGTCGATCCCGGTCGCCTGCAGGTGCCCGTTCGAGTCCAGGCAGATCCACACCTCGCGCCAGGCCGGCGGGATCGTCAGGTCTGCGATCCGCGCGAGCGTCTCACGGTCCTCGACGCGCCTCCCCGCCGGATCGAGGTACTCGAAGCCGCGGCCCCGGCGGCGCCGGGCGATCCCCGGCCCCGAGCAGTCGGAACGCCTCAGGCGCGGCACGCGAACGCGCCCTCACCCGCGCGTGGGCGCCGACTCAGCGCTCCTCCGGACGGCTCGTCAGGAACGTCGCGGCCACGTCCTCGTCACCGTGGCGGTCGGCCGCCGCGGCGAGCCGCTCGCGCACGGCCGCGAGCACCGGAAGCTCGAGCTCGAGGGAAGCCGCGAGCTCGCCGGCGAGCCGCGCGTCCTTCGCCGCGAGCGAGAGCTTGAAGGAGGGCTCGAAGTCGCGTTCGATCATCGCCTTCGCCTTCATCTCCATATAGGGCATGTCGAGCGGTCCTCCGCCGATCGCCTCGAGGAAGTCGCGGGGGTCCAGGCCGGCGGCCTCGGCCAGCGCCAGCGTCTCCGCGAGGCCCTCGACGACAGCCGTGAGCCAGCTGTTCGTGACCATCTTCATCAGGGTCCCGTTGCCGGCGGCGCCGAGCCACACGGTCTTCTTTCCGACCGCGTCGAGCACCGGCTGGACACGCTCGCGCTGCTCCTCCGGGCCCGAGGCCAGGACGACCAGCTGGCCCTCGGCCGCGGGCTGCTTGGTGCCCTGGACCGGGGCATCGAAGAAGCTCACGCCGTGCTCGCGCGCCAGCCCGGCGCAGCGATCGGTCCCCTCGACCCCGACCGTGCTCATCTGGATCCAGGCGAGGCCCTCGGGGGGGTCGGCGAGCGCCCGCGAGACGACCGCGAGCACGGTGTCGGCGTCGGGCAGCATCGTCACGAGCAGCGTCGCGCCGGTCAGCGCCTGCTCGGGCCCGTCGAGGACCTCGGCGCCCCGGGCGGCCAGCGGCTCGGCCTTCTCACGGCTGCGGTTCCAGGCCCGGAGGGGGATCCCGGCAGCGGCGATGTTCGAGGCCATGCCGAGCCCCATCGTTCCGCCGGCGCCGAGGAACGCAACCGTCTCCGTCGTCTGCTCGCGCGTCTCCACGCCGGACAGGCTACCCACCTGTCGCCCCCTTTAAAACCGGCCTAGACTGATCACGGTGGCAGCAGAGCGCGACGGGGGTACTGGACCGGCCGGCATCACCGTGCTGCTCGTCGAGGACGACGACGGCGACGCGCTGCTCGTCGAAGACGAGCTCGCCGAACTGCTTCCCGGCGCCGAGGTCGTGCGCGGGCGCACGCTCGGCGAGGCGCTCGAGGCGCCGGCCGACGGCCCCGACTGCATCCTCCTCGACCTCGGCCTGCCCGATGCGCGCGGGGTCGAGGCGGTCGGCGCGTTGCGGCGGCGCTTCGGCTCGGTGCCGCTCGTCGTGCTCACGGGGCTCAGCGACGAGGCGGCGGGTGCCGAGGCGGTCGGCGCCGGTGCGCAGGACTACCTCGTCAAGGGCAGGCTGGAGGACGGGCGCCTGGCCCGCGCGATCCGTTACTCGATCGGGCGCACCCAGAGCGAGCAGGCCGAGCGTGCGCTGCTGCTGGCCGACGCCCAGGCGCGCGAGGTCGAGCGTCTCGAACGCGGCCTGGCGCCGCACCCGCTGGTCGAGGACCCCTCGATGTGGGTCGCCTGCTGCAACCGGCCGGGTCGCAGCCGCGCGCTGCTCGGCGGTGACTTCCTCGATCTCGTGCAGGCCGACGGCGGCCCGCTGCGGGCGGTGATCGGGGACGTCTGCGGCCACGGCGCCGACGAAGCCGCGATCGGCGTGAGCCTGCGGGCGGCGTGGCGCGCTCTGACCGTCGCGGGCGTGCCCTCGCCGTTGCTGCTCACGACCCTCGCGCGGGTGTTCGAGCAGGAGCGCCACCTCCCGCGGCTGTTCGCGACGCTATGTGCGCTCGAAGTCGAGCTCGACCGCCGCCTCGCCCGCTTCGTGCTGGCGGGACATCCGCGACCGCTCGTCGTCGACGGCACGGAGGTGCGCGTCGCCACGAGCGCGCGGGGAGGCGCCGCGATCGGCTTCGGCGACGGGTCCTGGCCGGTCGAGACGGTCGAGCTCGGACGCCAGTGGTCGATCCTGCTGTACACGGACGGGATCGTCGAGGGACGCGTCGGCGAGGGCCCGGAGCGGCTCGGCGAGGAGCGGCTCGGTGCGATCCTCGCCGAGCGGATCGCCGCCGACCGGGACTGGCGCCAGCACCCGTCGCTCGTGCTCGAGGACCTGATCGCGCGCGCGGAGGAGCTCAACCGCGGCCCGCTGACCGACGACGTCGCGATGCTGATGATCGGCGTGCGCGACTCGCCGGCCCTGCGATGAGGCTCCGCGACCGGCTCGCGGCGCTCCGCGTCGGGCAGCTGCTCGGGCTCACGATCGGCGTGCTGCTGATCCTCGCCGTAGCCGGGATCGGGCTCGCGCTCGCAGCCAGCTACAGGCTCTCGCACGAGCGCTCCGTGTTGCTCGACGACGCGGGCCCGTCGAACCGCGCGGCGCTGCAGCTCGAAGACGGGCTCGTCAACCAGGAGACGGGCATCCGCGGCTACCTGATCACGGTCGAATCGCAGTTCCTGCAGCCCTACGGGAAGGGCCTCCAGGAGGAAGCGGAAGCGTTCCGCACGCTCACCGCCAAGGCTCGGTCGGTCGGCCCGCCGGTCCCGGCCGAGGTCGCCGCCGTGGAGGCCGCCGTGCAGAGCTGGCACACCCGCTTCGTGGCCAGGGCGCTGGCTGCCCCACGGACAGTGGTCGCGACGAAGGGCGCGCCCGACGCCGCCGGCAAGCAGCTGTTCGACGCGCTTCGGGGACAGCTCGAAGGCCTCCAGCGGACGCTGACGGGGAAGGACACCACGGCCCGCTCGCGGCTGGACGCCGCGGCGAGCGATCTGCAATCGCTGTTGTTCGCCGTGGGTGCGCTCGTCGTGGTCTCGCTGCTCGGCGCCGGCCTCGTCCTCCGCCGCACCGTCACGCGGCCGCTTCAGCACGTCGGCTACGAGGCGCGCCGCGTCGCAGGCGGCGAGTTCCAGACCGCGCTGCACGCGCCCGCCGGTCCCCGCGAGGTGCACGAGCTCGGCGAGGAGATCGAGACGATGCGGGAGCGGATCGTGCACGAGCTGTCGGTCGTCGAAGCAGCGCACGACCGCCTCGAGCGCCAGGCGCTCGAGCTGTCGCGCTCGAACGCGGACCTCGAGCAGTTCGCCTACGTAGCCTCACACGACCTGCAGGAGCCGCTGCGCAAGATCGCGAGCTTCTGCCAGGCTCTGCAGACGCGCTATCGCGGCCGGCTCGACGAGCGCGCCGACCAGTACATCGACTTCGCGGTCGACGGCGCGAAGCGCATGCAGGTGCTGATCAACGACCTGCTCGAGTTCTCGCGGGTGGGCCGCGACGGGCGCCGCCACGAGGCTGTCGACCTGAACGATGTCGTCGCGGCGACCCGCTCCGCGCTGGCGGAACTGCTGGAGAGCACGGGAGGGCGGATCGAGGCGGCCGCGCTGCCGCGCGTGCGCGGCGACGCGCCGCTGCTCGTGTCCCTGCTGCAGAACCTCGTGGGCAACGGGCTGAAGTTCCGCAGCGACCAGCCGCCGGTGGTGCGGCTCCTCGCCGAGCCTGCCGACGATGGGTACTGGCTGGTCACCTGCGAGGACAACGGGATCGGAATCGGCGCGGAGTACGCCGACCGCGTGTTCCTGATCTTCCAGCGCCTGCACGGTCGCGACGTCTACGACGGCAGCGGTATCGGCCTCGCGCTGTGCCGGAAGATCGTCGAGTACCACGGCGGGCGGATCTGGCTCGACACGGCCTTCGAGCGGGGAGCCCGCTTCCAGTTCACGCTGCCGGCGTGGGAGGATGCGGGGACATGAAGGCCGACCTCGTCTCCGTGCTGCTGGTCGAGGACGATCCCGGCGACGTGCTGCTGATCCGTGAGGCCTTTCAGGACAACAAGGTCGGCAACGAGCTGGCGGTCGTCAGCGACGGCGTCGAGGCGCTCCAGTACCTGCGCGGCGAGGGAGCCCACGCCGGGGCGGCCCGTCCCGACCTGGTCCTGCTGGACCTGAACCTGCCTCGCAAGAGCGGGGCTGAGGTGCTCGCGGAGATCAAGGACGACCCCGCGCTGGCGACGATCCCCGTGGTCGTGCTGACGACGTCCTCCTCGGAGGAGGACGTGCTGCGCTCCTACCGCAACCACGCGAACGCGTTCATCACGAAGCCCGTCGACTTCGAACGCTTCCGCGACGTCGTGCATCAGATCGACGACTTCTTCATCGGCGTGGTGCGGCTGCCGCCCCGCCACAGCTGAAGGCTTGACTGCGCGGTACAGCGGGTAGAGATCCCTCCGGAGCAGGGCCGGCTCGGTCGGCGGAGCACGAAACGGGAGGGAACGAATGAGCGACGGGGTCCAGACGGGGACGATCAAGACGAGCATCCCGGCGCGGCTCGACCGGCTGCCGTTCTCCCGCTTTCACTGGATCATCATCCTCGGCCTCGGCACCGCCTGGGTCCTCGACGGGCTCGAGGTCAACGTCGTCGGCTCGATCTCGGGACGCCTGTTCGAACACGGTTCCGGCACCGGCCTCACCAAGAGCGACATCAGCGGCTGGGCCGCCTCGCTGTACATCGCCGGCGCCTGCTGCGGCGCCCTGCTGTTCGGCGAGCTGACCGACCGCTTCGGGCGCAAGCGCCTGTTCATGCTGACGCTCGGCATCTACCTGCTCGGCACGATCCTCACCGCCGCGACCTTCGCGCCCGGCTGGTTCTTCGTGTTCCGCTTCATCACCGGAATGGGCATCGGCGGCGAGTACAGCGCGATCAACTCCGCGATCGACGAGCTGATCCCGGCGAACCATCGCGGCCGGGTCGACATCTCGATCAACGGCAGCTACTGGCTCGGCGGCGTCGGCGGCGCGCTGCTCTCGGTGGTGATGCTGAACAAGTCGATCTTCGCGACCGACGTCGGCTGGCGGTTGTCGTTCGTGCTCGGCGCGGTGATCGGGCTGGCCGTGCTGCTGGTGCGCAAAAACGTGCCCGAGAGCCCCCGCTGGCTGTTCATCCACGGTCGCGAGACGGAGGCCGAGGAGATCGTCACGGACATCGAAGCGAAAGTGAAGGAGTCGACCGGCGCCGAGCTGCCAGAGCCCTCGGGCGAGGAGCTGACGGTGCGCCAGCGGCGCGCGATCCCGCTGCGGACGATCATCCACACCGTCGTCAAGATGTACCCGCGGCGGACCGTGCTCGGGCTCGCGCTGTTCATCGGGCAGGCCTTCATCTACAACTCGGTGCTGTTCGGTTTCGGCGCGCTGATGGCGACGTACTTCGGCACGTCCTCGAGCGACATCCCCTACTTCATCGCGATCTTCGCGGCAGGGAACTTCCTCGGCGCGCTGCTGCTCGGCCCGCTGTTCGACACGATCGGGCGCAAGCCGATGATCGCGGGCACCTACATCCTGTCGGGGGTGCTGCTGATCGTCACGGGGCTGCTGTTCAAGGCCCACGACCTCGACGAAATCAGCTTCGAGGTCTGCATCTGCGTGATCTTCTTCTTCGCCTCGGCCGGCGCGAGCGCCGCCTACCTGACGGTCTCGGAGGTGTTCCCGATGGAGACGCGGGCGCTCTGCATCGCCGTCTTCTATGCGATCGGCACCGGCATCGGCGGTGTGATCGGCCCCCAGGTGTTCAATCGCCTCGTCGAAAGCGGCAGCTACGTGCAGACCTTCTACGCTTTTGGCCTGGGCGCGCTGATGATGATCATCGGCGGCATCGCCGAGATCGTGTTCGGCGTCAAGGCGGAGCGGGAAAGCCTCGAGTCGATCGCGAAACCGCTGACGGTCGAGGACACCCGTCACGGCCCTGCAGCTGTAGCGCCCGCCGCCGGGTAACCGGCGGCGCGGCCCCACCCCCGAACCCTCCCGGAGGACAAATGTCAGCTACCCGCACCAGCAACGGAATCCTCTCCGACGCTCGCAGCGAGGACCGCGAGAAGATCGTCGCGATGCTCGAGAAGGCGTACTGGATGGAGATCGAGACCGTGATGAGCTACATCGCGAACTCGACGAACCCCGACGGCGTGCGCGCCCAGGAGATCATCGCGTCGCTCCGCGAGGACATCCAGGAGGAGCTCGGCCACGCGCTGCAGTTCGCGACGAGGATCAAGGAGCTGTACGGCGTCGTTCCCGGCTCCAAGCAGTTCAGCGCGGAACAGGACTACCTGCAACCGCCCGAGCGTCAGAGCGACATCGTGCACGTGATTCGCGGCGTGATCGCCGCCGAGAGCGGCGCGATCGACTACTACAACGAGATCATCGAGGCGACGGAGGAGAGCGACCCCGTCACCAACGACATGGTGATCGCGATCCTCCGCGACGAGGAGGGGCACCGCCGGCTGTTCGAGGGCTTCCTGCGCGAGTACGAGGAGCGCGACGGGGCCTGAGGCGGATTGGCTGCTGCTGCCGGAGGGCAGATAGCCGGCATGGCGCAGCCGATCCAGCTGACTTTCGATGACGGCCCTGACGGGCGGACCACGCCTGCCGTGCTCTCGGCGCTCGCCCGCGCGGAGGTCCGGGCGACGTTCTTCATGGTCGGAGAGCGCGTCGGCGCCGACCCGCTCATGGCGCAGGCCGTGCTCGCGGCAGGCCACGAGGTCGAGCTGCACTGCCACCGGCACGTCAGGCACAGCGAGATGAGCGAGGAGGAGATCGAGCGGGACGCGCGCGACGGCCTGGCGGCGTTGCGCGATGTGGGAGCGGTCCCCGGCCGCTGGCGCACGCCGTGGGGCGTTCGCACGGAGGCGAGCGAGGCGGTCGCACAGCGGCTCGGCCTGCGTCTCGTCGGCTGGGACGAGGACAGCCACGACTGGCGCGGCGATCGCCCCGACGAGATGCTCGCGGCGATCGCCCCGGGTCTCGCGACGGGTGGGAGCGTGCTGATGCACGACGGCCTCGGCCCGGGCTCCCGGCGCGACAGCGCGGCGAACACCGTCGGGCTGATCGAGGCGATCGTCGCCGCCTTCGGGCGCGAGGCGATCGCCGGGGCGCCCGCCGAGCTCGAGGCCGCCTGAGATGGCGTCCGTCACGGACAGCCCGCCGTTGCTTGCGCCGCCGCTTCAGGGCATCGCCGCGCGGGCCGGCGCCTACGACGCCGACCCGCGCTTTCCGCGCGAGAGCTTCGACGAGCTTCGCGCGGCCGGCGTCACGCAGCTCGCCGGGCACACCTCGTTCGCGGCCGAGGTCGAGCTGGTGCGGGCGGTCGCGGCCGCCGACGCCTCCGTGGCGCGCATCCTCGACGGGCACCTCAACGGCGCCGAGCGCGTTGCGCTGGCGGCGCCCTCACCCCTGCGCGAGGAGGAGCTGCGGGCGATCGCGGCGGGGGAGCTGCTGCTCGGTGTCTGGGGAGCCGACCCCGCGCCCGGCGAGGGCTCACCGGCGCGGTTGCGCCGCGGCGCGGGCGGCGCGCTCGAGCTCTACGGAACGAAGACGTTCTGCTCCGGGGCGGGCGGCGTGCAGCGCGCGCTCGTCGTCGTCCGCGACGAGCAGGAGCAGCGCCGTCTCGCCTACCTCGACCCGCGCGTGCGCGCCGAGGTCGACACGGGCTGGTACCGCGCCTCCGGGCTGCGCGCGTCCGAGAGCCACCGTGTCGAGTTCGACGGCACGCCCGTGCTCGCCGTGCTCGGCGGCGCCGACGAGCTGATGCGACAGCCGTGGCTCGCGCGGGACTCGATCCGCACCGCCGCCACCTGGGCGGGGATCGCCGACAGCGTTCTCGACGCGACCGTCGAGGCGGTCGCTCCGCTCGCGCTCGATCAGCTGCGCCTGCACGCGCTCGGCCAGATGCGCCTCGCCCGCGCCTCCCTCGACCGCTGGCTCGACCACGCGATCGCGGTGCTCGGCGACGCGGAGGAGCCGCCGCCCGAGCCCCGGCTCGCGGCGGGCGAATGCAGGCTCGCGATCGCCCAGGCGTCGCGGACGATCGCAGCCGAGGCCGTCCGCGTCTGCGGGTCGCGCGCGCTCGTCGGCGGCGCGCGCCTCGACCGCGCGCGGCGGGACCTCGACCTGTTCCTGCTGCAGCACCGGCTCGACCCGGTGCTCGTCGAGCTCGGCGAGCAGGCGCTCGCGCAGCGCGCGATGAGCGGCGCTCGCGTCGGGGCCGAGCGCTTCGAGCGCAAATACGAGCGCGACCCCGACCCGTGGGGCTATGAGTCGCGAGCGTACGAGCGGGACAAGTACGCGGCGACGCTCGCGGCGCTGCCGGCCGGGCGGTTCGCCGTCGGCGCTCGAGGTCGGCTGCTCGATCGGCGTGTTCACGCAGCTCCTCGCCGAGCGCTGCGAGCGGCTCGTCGCGATCGACTTCTCCGAGCGCGCGCTCGAGCACGCGCGCGCCTACGGCTCCGCGGGGTCGCCGGCGTCGAGCTGCGCCGGGCGGCGTTCCCGGAGGACGTGGCGCCGGAGGGCTGGGACCTCGTGGTCCTCTCCGAGGTCCTCTACTACCTGGATGCGGCCGCGCTCGACGCCGCCTTCGCCTGGATCGAGCAGGCGCTCGGCACCGGCGCGAGCCGTGCTCGCGGTCAGCTGGCGCGGCCCGGGCCTGGAGGAGCCGCTGCGCGGCGACGACGTCCACGACCGGCTCGCTTCGGAGTTGGCGGCCCGCCACACGCTCGACGCGCGCACGAGCGCCTATCGCCTCGACCGCTTCGATGGCGATGGGATCTGAGCGCGTCGTGATCGTCGGCGCCGGCCCGGCCGGGCTGTCGACCGCGCGGGCCTACCGGCAGGCCGGTGGCTCCGGCGTGGTGACGATGATCGGCGAGGAGCCGCACCTGCCCTACGAACGGCCGCCGCTCAGCAAGGGGTTCCTGCGGGGCGAGGTCGAGGCCCCCGCGTTGCCGATCGAGCCGGCAGGAGTGGTACTTCGAGCACGACGTCCGCCTGCGCCTCGGCGAGCGTGCGGTCGCGATCGATCCCGACGCGGGACTCGTCGCGGTCGAGGACCGCGGACCCGAGCGCGCCGATGCGATCGTCCTGGCGACCGGCGCCGAGCCTTCCCGCGAATCGATCGAGGGTGCCGACGACCCCCGCGTCGGGACCTTCCGAACCGTCGCGGACAGCCGCCGCGAGCGCGCGGGCAGCGACTCCGACGGACCCGTCGCCGTGATCGGGACCGGCTTCATCGGCTGCGAGATCGCGGCGTCGCTGGCGATGCGCGGCGAGCGCGTGATGCTGGTCGGGGAGGACGAGTTGCCCCAGCAGGCGCGGCTCGGCGACGAGGCCGGCGCGCGCATCGCCGCCTGGCTCGGCGAGCTCGGGATCGAGCTGCTCGGAGGCGTCAAGGTCGATGCGATCCGCGAGGGCTCGATCGTCGAGCTGGAGGGCGGGCGGAGCATCGAGGCCGCCCGCGTCGTGCTCGGGCTCGGTGTGCGCCCGCGCGTCGAGCTCGCGCGCGACGCCGGCCTCGCGGTGCGCGACGGGGCCGTGCTCGTCGACGCGGCGATGCGCTGCGAGGGCGAGCCTCGGGTGTTCGCGGTCGGCGACATCGCGCTGGCCCACAACGCCGTCGCGGGCCGCCGCCTGCGGGTCGAGCACTGGGGCGACGCGCTCGGGCACGGCGACGTCGCGGGCCGCGTGCTCGCGGGTGAGGACGCCGAATGGGACGGCGTGCCCGGTTTCTGGTCGACGATCGGGGTTCACACGCTGAAGTACGCCGCCTGGGGGGACGGCCACGACGAGCTGCGTTTCGTCGACGGGGAGCAGGGCGCGTTCACGGTCTGGTACGGGCGCGAGGGCGTGACCGTGGGGGTGCTCACGCACGACCGCGACGGGGACTACGAGGCGGGTCGCGAGCGCGTGCGACTCGGAGGGGCGCTGCCGTGAGCGAGACGCGACCCGCGGAGGAAGCCGCCGCGCCGCCGCCGCGCGAGGATCTGCGCGGCGCCGAGACACCGGTCGGGGATGCCGTCCGCTCGCACCGGCCGCCGCCGCGCGAGGGCCTGCGCGCCGTCGTCGTGATCCCCGCCCACGAAGAGGAGCGGCTGATCGGTCGCTGCCTGCACGCGCTGGCTGCGCAGACGGGTGTCGCAGCCCACGAGTACGAGCTGATCGTCGTGCTCGACGGCTGCCGGGACCGCACCGCCGAGATCGTCCGGACGTTCGCCGCCGGGTGCGCGATCCCGGTCCTTCAGATCGCGCTGCCGACGCGCCGCGGCGTCGGGCGCGCGCGGCGAGCGGGCATGGATCTCGCGTGCGCTCGCCTGCACGAGGCAGGAGCGCCCGGCGGGCTGATCGCGACCACCGACGCCGACAGCATCGTCGCCCGCGACTGGCTGGTGCGGCAGCTCGAGCTGGTCGAGCACGGGGCACAGGCGATCGGCGGCAGCATCGAGCTGCTGCGGGACGAGCTGGGCGCACTCGCCCCCCAGGCGCCGGCCGAGCGCGAGCGCCGCGCGGGAGCGCGCCTGCGCGAGGCGCGCTCGGCCTCGGCCCCGGGCGCCGCCGTCGAGCACCATCAGTTCAGCGGCGCTTCGCTCGCGCTGACCGCCTCGACCTACCGCCGCTGCGGCGGCCTGCCGGTGCGCGCGGCGCTCGAGGACGAGGCGCTGGAGGCGGAGCTGCGGGCGCTCGGCGTCCCGATCCACCGCAGCTCCCTCGTGCAGGTCGCGACCTCGGCGCGCACGGACGCTCGCGCGCCGCGAGGCCTGGCGCGCGACCTCGCGCGCTCGGACTGGCGGGCGCGACGCAGCTACCGCGCCGAGCAGTTCCCGCTCGAGCGGCTGCTCGCCGCGAAGCAGCGCTCGATCGGGCTGGTGCTGCCGACGCGTGAAGTCGCCTCGACGATCGACCGGGTCGCGGCGCGGGCCGCCGCGCTGCGGCGCGCGGGGCTGCTCGACGAGATCCTGGTCGTCGACGCCGACTCGCACGACGGCACCGCCGAGTTGGCGTCGGCGTACGGCCTTCGCGTCGCACAGGAGGACGAGCTGTCCCCCGAGCTGGGTCCCTGCGCGGGAAAGGGCGATGCGATGTGGCGAGGCGCGCGGGAGCTCGACAGCGAGATCGTGGCCTTCGCGGACACCGACACCGAGGACTTCGACGAGCGGTTCCTGACGGGCCTGCTCGGACCGCTGATCTGCGACCCGGCGGTGAGGTTCGTCAAGGGCTGCTTCCGCCGTCCGTTCCGCACCGCCGGCGGCGCCGCCTCGCCGCACGGCGGCGGGCGCGTGACCGAGCTGATGGCGCGGCCGCTGCTGAACCTGCACGCCCCGGCCCTGACGGTCTTCGACCAGCCGCTCGCGGGCGAGACCGCGCTCACCCGCGAGCTGCTCGAGCGGCTCCCGTTCGGCGCCGGCTACGGGGTCGAGATCGCGATGCTGATCGACGCCTGGCGCGAGGCGGGTATCGACGCGCTCGCCCAGGTCGACCTCGGGGTGCGGCAGAACCGCCACCAGCCGCTGCGCGACCTCTCGGCGATGGCGTACGCCGTGCTGGTCGCGGCGGAGAGCCGGCTGCTCGGCCCGGAGCTCGCCGATGCGCGCGCCGCCGCATCGGTCGTGCTACCGCCGGTCGAGGCGGGGGGAGAGATGGAGCTGCGGCGCGTGGCGCTGCACGAGCGCCCGCCGCTGCGGGACGTCGAGGTCGCGGGCGTCTGACCGCTCAGCCGGAGGCGCGCTCGCGCAGGCGGGGCAGCACCTCGTTCGCGTACGTCTCGAAGAACCCGTCCTGGTCGGTGCCGACCTGCTGGACGTAGAGCTCGTCGAACCCGGCCTCCGCGTACTCGCGGATCTTCTCGAAATGCGGCTCGAGGTCGGGGCCGCAGGGAACTTCCGCGGCGACCATCTCCTCGGTCACGATCTCCACCGCCTGCTCGAAGTGGCGCGGGGTCGGCAGGACCTGCGCGAGCTCGCCGGGCAGCGACTCGGTCGGCCACAGCCGGTGCGCGGTCCTGCGGGCGCGCGCCTCGTCGGCGTCGAGGCAGACCTTCATCCCGCCCTGCACGAGCGTGCCCCGCCGTGCCTCGGCGCGGAACGCGGCGACGCCCTCGGCGTCCGGCCAGACGGTGCAGAACCCGTCGCCGATCCGCGCTGCGAGCTGCGTCGACTTCGGCCCGAAAGCCGAGATGATGATCGGCGGAGGCGTCTCGGGCAGGTCGTAGATGCGCGCGTTCTCGACGGTGTAGTAGCGGCCGCGGTGACTCTGCATGCCGCCCTCCCAGAGCCGGCGGATCAACCCGATCGCCTCCTCGAGCATCTCCCGGCGCTCCTCCGCGGCCGGCCAGCGATCGCCGAGGATGTGCTCGTTGAGCGCCTCGCCCGTGCCGACGCCGAACGCGAACCGGCCCTCGAGCAGCAGCGCCGACGTCGCCGCCGCCTGCGCCAGGATCGCCGGGTGGATGCGAACCGTCGGGCACGTCACCGCGGTCGTGACCTTGACCCGCGAGGTCGCCTGCGAGAGCGCGCCGATCGTCGACCAGACGAAGGGGCTGTGACCCTGCTCGTCGTTCCAGGGGTGGAAGTGATCGGAGATCCAGAGTCCGTCGAACCCGGCCTCCTCGGCGAGCCGGGCCTGGCGCACGAGCTCGCCCGGTCCGAACTCCTCGCTCGACAGGAAGTAGCCGATCTTCACCCCGATCTCCTCGTCAGCTCGCGAGTCGTCACGGTTGCGGCCCCCGTCAGCCGGCGACGTCCTGCGCGTCGCGCAGACGCTGACGCGACGCCTCGATCTCGGCTTCCGCGCGCTCACGCGAGGCCCAGCCGCCGACCTGGACCTCCTCTCCCTCCAGGTCCTTGTAGATCGAGAAGAACTGATCGATCTCCGCGCGCAGCAGGTCGGGGAGATCCTCGAGCGCTTCGTGGTGGTTCCAGTAAGGGTCGTGCAGCGGGACGCAGATGATCTTGTCGTCGATCCCCTTCGCGTCGCGCATCTCGAACATGCCTAGCGGCTTGACGGGGATCAGGCAGCCGGGGAAGGTCGGCTCGTACAGGCAGACGAGCGCGTCCAGCGGGTCGCCGTCCTGGCCGAGCGTGCCGCGCAGGTAGCCGTAGTCCGTCGGGTAGGTGGCGGCGCTCATCAGCAGCCGGTCGAACTTCACGCCGCCCAGCTCGGGGTCGTACTCGTACTTGTTGCGGCTCCCCTTCGGGATCTCCACCACGCACACCAGCCCGGTCTTCTCGTCGCTGCTCATGGTGCAGACGCTACCCATCCGAGCGGCAGCCGTCACCGCGGTTTCGCGCAGATCGCCACGGGTACCGAGTGAGCATGGACGAGACACCCGAGGAGCGCGAGCAGGCGGAGCTGGCGGCGCGCGAAGCCGCGTCGATCGGCGGCGCCGGATCCGAGCAGGGCGTGGAGGCGCCGGCGCGTGCGGTGCGCGAGGGCGGCGGCGGCGAGGCCGAGGGCTTCGAGGAGGCCGAGCAGGAGCTGATCGAGCATGCCTCGCACGGCGACGAGCAGCCGGCGCACGCGGTCCTCCACCACCAGGGAGGCGTTGAGCGGCGCGCGTCCGGCGAGGCCGGCGAGGCCGACCACGCGCGCTCGAGCGAGGAGTCCACAGACACGTAGATGGACGGTTCCGAGCACGGCCGCGGCGCGCCTCGCCGCGACGAGAGTGAGCACGAGCGCCTCGACCGCAACCTCGAGGAGCTGACGGGCGAGCTGCGCGTGATCGTCACCGGAGTACAGGTGTTGTTCGCGTTCCTGCTGATCGTGCCCTTCAACGTCGGCTTCGAGCACGTCGGCGCGTTCGAGCGGACCGTCTACATCGTCACGCTCGCGCTCGCGGCGCTGGCCACGGTGTGCACGATCGCGCCGTCGGCGCAGCACCGGTGGGAGTTCCGCCAGGACGACAAGCGCCACATCGTGTTCAGCTCCAACCGCCTCGTGATCGCCGGCATGGCGTTCCTCGCGGCGGCGATGTGCGGGTGCGTGCTGCTCGTCACCGCGAAGCTGTTCGGTGACGGCTGGGGCGTGCTGACCGCGGCGCTGACCGCGCTGCCGTTCATCGCGCTGTGGTTCGCGCTGCCGATCGCGCGGGCGGCGAGGCTCGACGCAGCTGAAGGGGCGCGAGCGCGGCGCCGGCGAGCGCTGACGATCACCCGGCTCGCCGGCTACCCTGCGGTGCTCGATGGCATCACCGGCGCGAGGCCGGTGGTCGCCTCAGCCGGTCGCGCCCAGCCGCGCGGGGACCGGAGCGAGCGCCGCGCGCAGCACGCCGCCGATCTCGGCCATCGCTTCGCGCGGTCCGGGCCCGCCGATCATCATGTGCGTGAAGCCGTGCACGTACCCCGGGTGGCGCCGCAGCAGCGTCGGCACGCCCGCCTCCTGCAGGCGTCGCGCGTACGCCTCGCCCTCGTCGCGCAGCGGGTCGAAGCCGGCGGTCACGACCAGCGCCGGCGCGGACCCCGCGAGGTCAACCGCGAGCAGCGGCGAGATGCGCGGATCGGTGCGGTCGGCGTCGCCGATGAAGCTCTCCTCGTACCACTCCATGTCGTCGCGCGTCAGCCGGAACCCGGTCCCGAGCTCCCGGCGCGAGCGCGATACGCCGTTCGCGTCGGTCGCCGGGTAGATCAGCAGCTGGAACGCCGGCGGGTGCTCGTCGGCGGCCGCGAGCTGCGCGGTCACCGCGGCGAGGTGCCCGCCCGCGCTGTCGCCGCCGACGGCCACGCGCGCCGGGTCGGCGCCGAGCTCCTCGGCGCGGGCGCTCGCCTGGCGGAACGCCGCGAGCGCATCGTCGACGGGAGCCGGGAACGGGTGCTCCGGCGCGAGCCGGTAGTCGACGCTGAGCACGATCGCCCCCGAGCTCGAGGCGAGCTGGCGGCACGCTCCGTCGTGCGTCTCGAGGTCGCCCACGACCCAGCCGCCGCCGTGGAAGTAGACGAGCAGCCCGCGCGGTCCCGCCGACGGCTCGTCCGGTACGTAGACGCGCGCGGTCAGCCCCACCTCGCCGGCGAGCTGGATGTCGCGGACCTCGGCGAGAGCCGGGGCCGGGCCGCCGACCAGGTACACCGAGCGCCTCAGCCGCTCGCGTGCCCGCGCTGTCCCCGAGCTCGCGCAGCGGCGCGTCGGGTTTCTGCTCCGCCAGCCGCAGCAGCAGCTGCGTGTCCGGGTCGAGCACGAGACCATCGCGCTCAAGCGGGCGGCCTGCGAGCCGGCGCCGCACCGCGGCGGGCAGCGACATCGTCGCGAGCAGCAGCGCCCGGTCGGCGCGCTCCTGTGCCGAGGTGGGGCGGATCGGGCCGGTCGTTCGCATCTCCTAGACCGCCGCGCGGCGCAATCACGCGACTTCCCGGGCGCGCTCGCTGCGTGGTCGCTGCTCGTCATCCCGATCTCCCGCTTCGCTGAGCCCTCGGCACGGATGCTATCGCCGGCGCGCGGACGCCGATCAGGAGTCCGGGCTGGTGTCGATCGCGTAGTAGGAGTAGGTGCCGTGATAGCCGTCGCGGCTCGCCGGGACCATCCCCGCACATCCGTCGCGCAGGTCCTCGCAGTCCCACTTGCTGCCGTTTCGGAGATGGATGTCGAGTCGGGAGAGGTAGTAGAAGGAGAACGCGTTGCCGTCGTGGCGAGGATCGATCGCCGCCTCGGTAGCGTCGTCGCGCCAGCGTTCGGACATCAGCCGCTTGTCGGCCGACGCCTGGCCCTTCAGGTAACGGTCGAACCAGGCCGTCGTGTACCAGTCGACCAGGTCCGGCCCCCGCAGCGACGCGCCGAACGCCTGGTTCGGGATGAAGCTGAAATCGAGGTGGGAGCCGCCGCGGATGATGATCTCGCCGCTGTCGACGCCCGCTTCGCTGTACTTCAACGACCACGTCGACTTCGCGAGCGGTTCCGGAAGGCCCGTGTTCGGCAGCGGCGGCAGGCCGTAGTCGGCGGAGATCCCGAGGCCGGGCTTCGCGATCGGCACGATCGTCCGGTCCGCCGGGTCCGCCGGGCATCCCTTCTCGCCGATCGTGCTCGAGGAAGGCGGCGAGCCGCCCTGCTGGCTCGGCACCGACCCCTCTTCGGGGCCCGGGCCGCCGAGGTTGTCCCACGCGACGACCGCCTTCACCCGCGGGTCCCACTGCGCGATGTAGGAGACCCCGGCGGCGCCGTAGGAGTGGCCGGCGAGCCCCAGCTCGGACGGCTTCAGCATCCCGTAGAACGGGTCGTAGGCGGAGTCGAAGCCGGCGGCGACCCGTTCGTTCTGCTTGGCGGCGTGGCTCGTCCCGGTTTCGCAGCTCGGCACCGGCTCGTAGGGGTGCTTGGCGCTCGACAGGAAGAAGTCGATCGCGTCCTCGGTGCCGTCGTAGAACGGTCGGCCGTCGGTCTGGGCGGGCACCCCTTCCTGTTCGTCGGGGGCCTGCCCGAGCGTGTCGCTCTGGCCCTGGCCCTGCGGGTCGAAGGTCAGCACCACATAGCCGTCCTTCGCGAGCGTCTGGGCCGCGTACCAGTACATCTGTTCGTCGGCCTGGACCGAGCCGTCCGTGATCACGATTCCCGGGCGTCGCTTCGGCCCGGCTTTCGTGGCCCACACCCGTCCGGAGATCGTCGCGCCGTCCCTGGCGGTGAACAGGACCTTCTGGACCAGGCCGTAGCCGTTCTTCTGCCAGTCGTAGAGGCGCACGTCCCCGGCGCAGCCGTTGCCGCCGTTCCAGCACAGGTCGTCGGTGAACAGCCGGCCGGGATCGGCGGCCTGCTCGGCGAGCGCTTCGGTCAGGTTTTCAGCGCTCTGCGTGGTCAGCTCGGCCTGGTATTCGGGCGTGTCGTAGAGCGTCTGGCGCTCCTGCGTGATCGCGAAGTTCTGCGCCTCGAGCACCGGTTCGAACGTCGTCGGCGGCGCGCCCTGCGCCGGTCCCGCCATCGTCGCCGCGAGCGCTGCCGCGATCGCCAACCCGCCTGCAAGCCTCTTCATTCCACGCCTCCGAGAGAAAGTTCCGCCCCCGCCCAGGCGGCGTGTACCCGCACCGGCGGGGCGGCAAACCGGAGGGTCAGATCACGATCGCGCGCATCACGTGCTCGTCGGGCAGCTTGCCGACGATCCGCCAGAGCACCTCGCGCTCGTCCGCCTGCCCGCGTTGCAGGTCGTTGATCAGCAGGCGGACCGAGCTGTGCGCGATCTTCATCTGTGCCGGCGAGAGCGCGACGGTGATGCGGCCACGCTCGTCGGCGGGGGCGGCGAGCAGCTCGAGCAGCTCGCGCCCGATCGCGCGGATCTCGGGCTCGTGCGCCTCGTCGGCGATCAGCAGGCGGACGGCGCTCTGGGCGGCGGGGACCTCGTCCGCCTCGAGCAGGAGGTGGTACTCGCCGGCGCCGTCCCCGTCGGCGCTCACTCCGCCACCACCTCTCGGGCGCCGCCCTCGGCGGCGGCCGCGCGCTCGCGCTGCGTGCGCGCGATGCGCCCGCCGGCGGCCGCGAGCAGCATGCCGACGATCGCCGTCAGCACCGCGAGCAGCGGCGGGAAGCTGCCGAGCGAGACTTTCGCGTGGGTGCCCGCGATCGCGTGCGCGACGAGCAGCGCGGTGCCGTAGATCGCGCCCGCGACGAGGCCGCGGTCGGCGCCGCCCCAGCCGTCCCGGTGCTCGAAGCCGGACAGCACGCTGCCGACCGCGGCGAGCACCGCCACGACCCAGTAGGCGACGGTCGAGGAGCCGATCAGGATGCCCGCGAGCGCGCCGACGGCGGCCGGGACGACGCCACCGAGCAGGATCTGCACGGGACGCGAGCGGTCTCTGAAAAGGACGGGGTCCGGCATGCGCTCCTCATTCCCTCGCAAGGGTCGGGATGAATGTACCCAATCAGCGTCGCCGCCGAGAGGGAGCGCGCAGGTCGCGTTCGAACAGCGGCGCCGCTCCGCCGGAGCAGTAGGCGGCGCCGGCGGCGACCGGCTCGACGCACGGAGCGGAGCGTGCCGCCGACGCGCACGGGGTGGTCTGCCCCGTGGGGCTGCGCACCTCGGCCGCAACCGGGATCGTGCAGCCCCGCACGCACGGCGCCGAGGAGACCGAGCAGTCCTGCGGCGCAGGCTTCCTCTCGTTGAGGCGCCGGACGGTCGCGAACAGCGCCGAGTTCGCCGCGGCGGCTGCGGTGCGCGGCGCGGCGCGGTGGTGGGAGGGGCCGGGGGCGGCGGCGACCGCGAGCGCGACCGCCGCGGCGGTCACGGCGCAGACGCCGAGCACAGGCACGATCCTCCGGCCCATGACCCGAAGATACTCCGACACGTCCTAGTGTGGTCGCACCGATGCCGCTCGTCTCGATCCTCGACCAGTCGCCGGTTTCGGAGGGCTCGACCGGTGCGCAGGCGCTGCGCAACACGATCGATCTCGCCCGGCTCGCGGACGACCTCGGCTACCACCGCTACTGGGTCGCCGAGCATCACGGCGGGCCGATGCTCGCGGGGCCGAGCCCCGAGGCGCTGATCGGGCCGATCGCCGCCGCGACCGAGCGCATCAGGGTCGGCAGCGGCGGCGTGATGCTGCCGCACTACAGCCCGTTCAAGGTCGCGGAGACGTTCAGCATGCTCGCGGGTCTGTTCCCGGGACGCATCGATCTAGGGCTCGGGCGCGCCGCGGGCACCGATCCGATGACGACCTTCGCGCTGCAGCGCGACCGCCGCCAGGCGGCTCCCGACGACTTCCCGCAGCAGCTGTCGGAGCTGCTCGGCTACCTCGACGGCACGCTGCCGGCGGACCACCCGTTCGCGCGGCTCGCCGGGACGCTGCCGGGACGTCCGGAGCGGCCGGAGCCGTGGCTGCTCGGGTCCTCCGAACAGAGCGCGGTGTGGGCCGCGGCGCTGGGGCTCCCGTACGCGTTCGCCGACTTCATCAACCCGAAGGGCGCCGCCGCGGCCCGGCTCTACCGCGAACGCTTCGCGGAGCACGAACACGAGGGCCGCCCGCGCACGGCGGTCGCCGTGTGGGCGATCTGTGCGGACAGCGAGGAGCAGGCCAGGCACATCGCCACCAGCGGACGCATGACCTTCACGCTGCTGCGGCAGGGCCGGCTGATCGAGGTGCCGCCGCCCGACCGCGCCGAGCGGTTCATCGCCGCCCAGGAGCAGGCCGGGGAGCCCGCCGGCGGCAACCGCCGCGCGCTGCTGGGCACCGGTGAGAGCGTCGCCGCTGAGCTGCGCGAGGTGCTCGAGGAGTACGGCGCCGAAGAGGCGATCGTCGTCTGCATCACCTACGAGCACGGTGCCAGGCGCCGCAGCTACGAGCTCCTCGCCGAGGCGCTCGGGCTGTAGAACGACGACCCCACCGTCCGGATATGTTCACGCGGGTGAGCGATCCGCACCCGATCCGCCGTGCCCGGCCCGAGGACATCCCGGCGCTCGGCGCCGCGCTCGCCCGCGCGTTCCTCGATGACCCGGTGGCGAGCTGGGCCTGGCGCGCCGACGACCTGCGCCTCGCCGCCCTCGAGCGCTTCCAGGCGACCCGCATCGAGCAGCTGATCGGCTACGAGGAGGTGTGGTGCTCCGAGGACCTCAGCTGCGCGGCGCTGTGGGCGCCGCCGGGGCATTGGCACTCGACGGTCAGGGAGACGCTCGAGCTGGTGCCGTGCTTCCTGCGCCCGCGGCTGATCGGCCGGATGCCGCTCGTCGCGCTCGGCTGGGAAAAACTCGAGCGCGGCCACCCCCGCGAGCCCGCCCACTACTACCTCGCGGTACTCGGCACCGATCCGGCCGCGCAGGGACGCGGGCTCGGCTCGGCCGTGCTCGGCGGTGTCCTCGAGCAGTGCGACCGCGACGGGATCGGCGCCTTCCTGGAGTCCTCGAAGGAGAGCAACATCGCCTTCTACGCCCGGCACGGGTTCCGCGTCACCGAGGAGCTGCGCCTGACGCGCGGCCCGAAGATGTGGCGCATGTGGCGCGACCCGCGCTGAGCGCCGCGCGGCTCGTCTGACAGCGGCTCCGCAGGCGCAGCGCGCCGCGGCTCGGACGCCCGTTGTGATCCAAAACGCCGCGTCGGGCGCACAGACAGGTAACGACCCCCGCACGGGGAGCCGGTGGCCAACCCCGAACCCAAGGAGTTCACTCGTGAACCATCAGATAAACCTGGACGAGATAGATGCTGACGGCGCCGTCAGAGAAGCCGCGGATGCGGTCTCGGGCGACACCCGCCTGAGCTTCCTCAAGAAGGCCGGCGTGGCCGGTGGCGCAGCGGTCAGCGGGGGCGCGATCCTGTCGGCGCTCGCGCCGGCGAGTGCGCTCGCCGCCGCGCAGCACGGCCGTCCCCCCGCGAGCTTCGGGAAGGGCGATGTCGGAATCCTCAACTACGCCCTGACGCTCGAGTATCTCGAGGCGGCGTTCTACAACGGCGCGACCGCGGCGAACCTGCCGCTCAGCCCCCAGGGAGCCGCATTCCTGAAACGTGTGACGACCGACGAGAACGCGCACGTCGCGTTCCTCAAGAAGGCACTCGGGCGCAAAGCAGCCAAGGAACCGGTCTTCAAGTTCGGTGCTGCGAACACCAACGCGCAGACGTTCATGGCGACGGCGCAGGTCCTCGAGAACACCGGGGTCCACGCCTACCTCGGGCAGGCGACGAACATCCAGACGGTCGCGTACGCGAAGGCGGCACTCTCGATCCTGACGATCGAGGCCCGCCACGCCAGCGTGATCGGGCTGCTCAACGAAGGTGCCGCCCCGAGCGGAGCTGCGATCGCGCCCAACGGCCCGTTCGACACGCCTCTCACCGCTGCGAAGGTCCTCGCTGCGGTCAAGGAAACCGGCTTCATCGTCGGCTGACCGGCACGGCACAGGCGGCGCGCCCGCGGGCGCGCCGCCCGCGCGTGGATCGTCGACGCGTGATTCTCGGACAGGAAGCTGTCCGGCGCGGCCGGGAGGAGCGGTTACCGCCGGTCGCGTGCCGCGCACTTTTCTGTGCGGCATTTTTGTGAAGCAGCGATCGGATCTCAAATCTTGTGATCCAGATCCCCCTCGGGTGCGAACTCGAACACATGGATCGCTCGAAGTTGGCGGCGGCCCTTTAACCAACCGAGCAGCGACGGCGGATGCCAGGTCGTCCGTCAACCCACAAAAGCGAGGTAAGTGAAAATGTCAGTCGAGAGAACGGCCGCCGGCGAGCAGCCGGAGACAGGACTGGTCGAGCGCCTGGTTCGCGACGACGTGAACCGCAAGCGCTTTCTGAAGATGGCGGGCAGCGGCGCGGCAGCGAGCTTCGGAGCGTTCGTGCTCGCAGCCTGCGGCAGCAGCAGCAAAACGACGTCGACGACCACCGCTGCGACGAGCACGGCGGCGTCCTCCGGCAGCGGTGACGTCGCGATCGCCAACTACGCGCTCACGCTCGAGTACCTCGAGACGGAGTTCTACGAAAAGGTCGTGGCGGCCGGCTACTTCAAGGGCGCGGTCGGCTCGCTGGTCAAGAGCTTCGGCGAACAGGAGAAGACCCACGTCGAAGCGCTGAAGGGCGCCGTCACGAAGCTCGGCGGCAAACCGGCCGCGCAGCCGACGGGCAAATTCCCGATCGAAAGCGCCAACCAGGTCGCCGAGCTCGCCTACACCGTCGAGAACCTCGGCGCGTCCGCGTACCTCGGACAGGCGGCGAAGATCCAGAACCCCGAACTGCTGGCTGCCGCGCTGTCGATCCACTCGGTCGAGGCGCGCCACGCGGCGACGCTCGGGACGCTCGTGAAGAAGTCGCTGACCCCCGACGGGGCGTTCGCCAAACCGGCCGACATGTCGGCCGTGCTGGCCGCCGTCCAACCGTTCCTGGCATAGCGCCTGTGGACCTGAAAGGAACACACATGTCACAGATCGACACACACACCGGCGCGCCGGGTCTCGCCGACATCGAGATCGAGGACGGGATCACCCGCGCGAGCTTCCTGCTGAAGGGAGCCCTCACCGCCGGCGCGCTGTACGGCGTCGGCGCCGTCGCCCCGTTCGTCTCGAGCGCGTTCGCGGCAGAAGGCGGGGGCGATGTGGAAATCCTCAACTTCGCGTTGACGCTCGAGTACCTCGAGTCGGACTTCTACAACGTCACCGGAGCGAAAGTCGGCCTCAAGGGACAGGCCAAGAGCTACGCGAAGATGTTCGGCGAACAGGAGGCCGATCACGTCAACGCGCTGACGTCGACGATCAAGCAGCTCGGCAGCACCCCCGTCGCGAAGCCGAAGTTCTCGATCCCGGTGACGAGCGAACGGTCGTTCCTCGCGCTCGCGTCGGTGCTCGAGAACACCGGCGTCGGCGCCTACAACGGCGCCGCGCCCTCGCTGCGCAGCAAGGAAGTGCTGAGCGCGGCCGGCGAGATCGTGCAGATCGAGGCGCGGCACGCCGCTGCGATCAACCTGCTGATCGGGAAGAGCCCCACGCCCGACCAGGGCTTCGACCGCCCGCTGACCAAGGCGCAGGTGCTCGCGAAGGCGGGCCCGCTGATCAAGGCCTGAGCCGCGGACGCGTGCCGTGGCGGTGATCCGTCACGGCACGCCCCGCGTAGAGCCTTCAAGAACCTAGAGAAAGACGAGGAACCGCCATGGGTCTCGACAACCCGATCCACATAGCCTTTCTGCTGATCGTCCTGCTGATGGTGTTCGGCGCCAAGCGGCTGCCGGAGATGGGCAAATCGCTGGGCAGCGGCATGCGCGGCTTCAAGGACGCGCTGAGCCCCGACGTCGCCGAGCACACGGCGCTCGGCGCCGCGACGCCGGCCGAGCCCGTCATCGAGAGCAGCGACCGCGAGCGCCTCGCGGCGTAGGGAGCGACGGGCAGGCGTACGATGCCCCCCGGCGGCCACGGATCGGCACGCCGGCGCCCGCGGCCCTCTGCCGCAGGCGGCGGGCGGCCGACGAGCTTCTGCCGCGACGGCAACACACATGTTCAATCCTCTTCGATCAGCGCATGGCGGTCGCTCGGCGGCTCATCTCCAGGTGCTCGCCGACGAGGAGTTGATGCAGCTCGTGTACAGGGGCAACGCCGACGCGTTCGAGGTCATCTATGACCGCCACGTCGACGCAGCCTTCTCGCTGGCGCTGCGGATCTGCCGGCAGCGGTCGCTCGCCGAGGATGTCGTGCAGGAGGCGTTCCTGTCGCTGTGGCGCAGCGGCGCCCGTTACGACCGTCACCGAGGCAGCGTCCGCACGTGGACGCTCGGGATCGTGCACAACCGGGCGATAGACGCGCTTCGCCGCAAGGCCGTGCGCGATCGGGGCATCGTCCACGAGGAGGGGATCGAGGAGCGGGTGCCCGCTCGTGAGCGCACCGAGCTCGAGTTCGCACGACGCGACGAGGCGCGGGAGCTGCGCGACGCGATGCAGCAGCTCCCCGCGGAGCAGAGCCGCGTGATCGAGCTCGCCTACTTCGGCGGGCTCACGCACCAGGAGATCGCGCAGAAGCTCGACACCCCCGTCGGTACCGTCAAGGGCCGGATGCGACTCGGGTTGCAGAAGATGCGGGCGGCGCTCGGCGAGCCCGCGGAGGCGGCGACATGAGCGGGCCGGTCGATCCCCGGGAGCACTGCGGCCAGGACGCCGCCCCGTACGTGCTGGGCGCGCTGAGCGAGGCCGAGCACGAGGCGTTCGTCGCCCACCTGAGCACATGCCCGGCCTGCCGGGAGGAAGTGACCGAGCTGCAGATCGTGGCGGATGCGCTGCCGGCGGCCGTCACGCAGGTGCAGGCCCCCGAGCGGCTGCGCGGGCGGCTGATGGCGACCGTCCGCTCCGAGGCCGAGCTGCGTCGCGCCGGGGAGCCGAAGATCGCCTCGCCGTCGCGGAAGCGACGGGTCGACCGGCGATGGCTGGCCGGATCGCTCGCGGCGACGGCGGCGGCGGGCGTGCTGGCAGTGGTCTTGGTCGCCGGGGGCGGCAGCGGCTCCTCGCAGCGCGTGTACAAAGCCGAAACACCCGACTCGATGGCGCGCGTGTCGCTGCTCGTGAGCGCCGACCGCGGGACACTGCGGATCTCGGGCATGCCGCGCACGGCCCCCGGCCGCGTCTACGAGGTATGGGTCAAACGCAGCGGCGCCCCGCAGCCGACGAACGCGCTGTTCACGGTCAGCTCCAGCGGTTCGGCGACGGTCGGCGTGCCCGGCAGCATGCGGGGCGTGCACACGGTGATGGTCACCTCAGAGCCCGAAGGCGGCAGCAGCGTGCCGACGACGAGCGCAGTGATCGTCGCGAATCTCTGAGCTCCCGCTCGCCGCGAGATCAAATCCGGCGGCCGGGGAGAGGGTGTCAGGTTGCGCTCGGCCTAACCGCCGGCCGGCGGATTTGACGTCGCGCCTCGCGTCGAGGGGCGATGGCGCTTTCGGCTCCGGTGGCTCCGGCGCAGAGGCAGCGTGCGTCGCGAGATCTACTCGCAGGCCCGCTCGGCTATCGGCGCGATCCCGTCGACTGGGAATAAAGGCAGGTACGCGATCGGCCGCTTCTACAGTCGCCGCCCACGTCTGAGCCGAGACACTGCCGCTAGTGCACGAGGATGCCGACGAGCAGCACGGCGATCGTGAGCACGAACAGGACCTGGACGATGTTGAGCACGCTCCGCTCGACATCGAACGCATCCTGCAGGTTGGCGGGCGAGAAGCTCAGATAGAGGCGGGGCTGGCTGCGATACGGCGTCCCGTAGATCGATTCCTCCATCGCGATCTTCCTCTCGAGCCAGGTCGCCGGATCTCGGTCCCGCGGCACCTGGAACGCAAGCGTTGATCCCGACCGCTTGGCGCGCATGATCCTGTAGGGCCGCAGGCTGCTGAACAGCATGCTCACGATGACGATCGCCGCGAACAGCCCTCCGGCGCTGATCAGCGCCCACTGCTCGACTTTGTCTGCAACCGTCCCAGCGAGGCCGATCACGATTGCCGCCGACGCCGGGAGCGGGCCGAGCCGGCTCGTGACACCGGCGCGCGCGTCGCGGATCCGATCGCGCTCGGTGACGACATCTTCGTAGCGCAGCTTCGCGAGCTCCAACCGATCCTCAGCCATCGGGCACCCCCTACGTGGTTTTCGCGCGAGTCCGTGTATACCGAACAGATCGGGCGGTCGAACCACCGGCGCGACCGTGCTCGACCCGAGAGCCGGCCGGCCGCGCCGCCCCCTGCCAACGGCAGCGTCTCGCTCAGCCCTCGGCAGTCACCACCAGCTCGTGACCGGGAAGCGTCACGCGATCGCCGGGGTGGAGCTGACGGCCGCGGCGGATCTCGCGCTCGCCGTTGACGGTGATCGGCTCCCGGTCGAGCAGCTCACGCGCCTCGCCGCCGGTGTCGAGGACGCCGGCGAGCTTCAGCAGCTGTCCGAGCCGGATCGTCTCGCCGCGGATCGCGACCTGCTGCGGCTCGCTCATCCCACTCGTCGCTCCCGCAGCTCGCGTGCGGCCTGCTCGTGGTCGACGATCCGTTCGGGGTAGTCGAGCAGACGCCGCTCCTCCGCGGGCAGCCGCCACGGTTCGTGCACGACCCGGCCCGCGACGCCGGAGAGCTCCGGCACGTAGCGACGCACGTACTCGCCGTTGGGGTCGAACCGCTGCGCCTGCCGCAGCGGGTTCAGCACGCGGTTGGGTCGGGTGTCGTTTCCGGTGCCCGCGACCCACTGCCAGTTCCCCACGTTGTTCGCGACGTCGGCGTCCTGCAGCAGCGACGCGAAGTGCGCCGCCCCGCGCCGCCAGTCGATGTACAGCGTCTTCGTCAGGAACGAGCCGACGACGAGCCGCGCGCGGTTGTGCATGTAGCCCTCCGCGGCGAGCTGGCGCATCCCGGCATCGACGATCGGATAGCCGGTCAGACCCTCGCGCCAGGCTCGCAGGTCACGCTGGGAGCGCCGCCAGCGGTCGCCGCGCGGCCGGTAGTCCGCGCCCGGCAGGTCGGGCCTGTCGGCCAGCACCTGGCGGTGGAAGTCGCGCCAGCAGAGCTGGCGTACGAACTCCTCCGAGCCGGAGCGCTCGCGCGCGCGCTCGAGCACCGTGCGGGGCGCCACGCAGCCGAAGTGCAGATAGGGGCTCAGCCGCGAGGTCCCCTCGCGCGCGATCTCATCCCGCCCCTCCCCGTACTCCCCGATCCCGTCGGCCAGCCAGCGCGTGAGGCGCTCGCGCGCGGGCCCCTCGCCGCCGGCGGCGAGATCCGGCGAGGGCTCCCCGCGCGCGATCGTGCGCAGCGCCGGCAGCCGCAGCTCTCCCAGCTTCTCGGGGACGCGCAGCCGCCGCGGCGTCGGCGCGGCATCGGGCACGCGCCGGGCGCTCCAGGCTCGCCAGTAGGGGGTGAAGACGCGGTAGTGGCCACCGCTCGGCGGCACGACCGCGCCCGGCTCCAGGACCGACGGGCCGGGGTGCTCGCGCAGCTCGACCCGCGCGCTCGCGCACGCCGAGCGGAGACGTTCCCGGCGCGATCGGGCGTATGGGGTCGCGTCGGCGCTCATGTGGATCGAGGTCGCGCCGTGCTGCTCGGCGAGCTTCAGCGCCTCCTCGTGCACGCGGCCCCGCCTCAGCACCAGACGCGCGCCACGCGCCTGCAGCGAGCTGTCGAGGTCGCGCAGGCTGTCGAGCAGGAACGCGATCCGGTTCGCCGCGGCGCAGCTCCCGGCGAGCAGCTCATCATCCAGCACGAACGCGGGAACCAGCTGCTCGCACTCCTGCGCGGCGGCCGCGAGCGCAGGGTTGTCGTGTACCCGCAGGTCGCAGGTGAAGAGGACGATGCCACGTCTCATCTCCTTCCTCCTACCCGTCGCTCGCGCTGCCCGAGCGCTCCTCCTCGAGCGCGCGGCGCAGCGTCTCGTCGAACGGCAGCGGGTCGATCCCGAACGGCTCCGCGCCCGACGGGTCGGTGACGACGGTCGCCGTCCTCAGGCCCTCGATCAGCGGACGCGCCACGTTCGTGTCCACAGGGGTCACGAGGCCGAGCCACAGCGCCGAGAGCCAGGGGGTGATCAGCGGCACCGGCAGCTGCGGGCGCGGTCGCATGCCGAGCGCGATCGCCATCCGGTCGAGCATCTCCGCGTAGGCGAGCACGTCCGGGCCGCCGATCTGCACCTCGCGGCCCCGCGACGCATCGACCTCCGGCGCCCGCGCCAGGTAGGCGACGACGTCGTCGATGCCGATCGGCTGCGTCGCCGTGCGCAGCCAGGAGGGGGCGATCATCACCGGCAGCCGCGTCACGAGGTAGCGCAGGGTGCGGAACGACTCGCTGCCGGCGCCGACCACCATCGCCGCGCGGAAGTAGGTCAGTGGCGGGCCCTCGCGCGCGAGCACCTGCGCGGTCTCGTGGCGGCTCCGCAGGTGCGGCGAGGTCGACTCCTCGCCGAGGCCGCCGAGGTACACGACGCGCTCGACCCCCGCCTCGCGCGCGGCCGAGGCGAACGCCGCGGCGCCGTCGCGCTCGCGTTGCTCGAAGCCGGCCCCGCCGGCCATCGCGTGGATCAGGTAGTAGGCGACCTCGATGCCGTCGAACGCGCCCTCGAGGCTCGACGGGTCCGTCACATCGCCGCGGCGCAGCTCGCAGCCCGACCGCTCGAGCGACCGGGCCCTGTCGGGATCGCGCACCAGCGCGCGCACGTCGGCGCCCGCATGCAGCAGCTCCCGGGCGAGTCTGCCGCCGATGAAGCCGGTGGCTCCGGTGACGAGGGTCCGCCTGGCGATCAGCTGAGGTTATCCGCGTCGTCGCGCTCGCCCGGTGGGCGGGGCGAGCGCCCCGACGGGGGCGCGCCCGCGGAGCCCGGTCGATCCGCGGCCGTCGCGTCGTTCGTGGGGTCGGACGTGGTGGGGGCGGCCGGTGCGCCGGACGGGAAGGCGGGGACCGTTGCCGTGGCACCGGCGTCGGCCGCGGCGCTCGTTCCGTTGCCGGCCGCGCGGTCGGCGAGATCGCCTCCGGTCGTGGTCGTCATCACCTGCGCAGCGCCGCCGCCGATGATCCGGCGATACAGCCCGGGCGCGAGCACGCGCAGCCCCGCGGCGATGCCGTATGGGCGGGGGACATAGCGCTCCGGGCGCCGGCCGAGCCCGGCTTCCCGGATCGCCTCCGCCGCGCGCTCCGGGGTCGAGACCAACCGCCGCGTCAACGCCCGTTCCGTCAGCTCCGACTGTGGGAAGCCCTCCGTCGCGATGAAGCCGGGCAGCACCAGGCCGACGTGCACGCCGTGCTCGCGCTCCTCCGCCCACAGCGAGTCCGACCAGCCCGCGAGCGCGAACTTCGAAGCGCTGTATGCGCCGCTGCCCGCGCGCGCGACCCGGCCCGCGGTCGAGGAGACGTTGACGATCGCCGAAGGGGCGCTCGCGCGCAGCAGCGGCAGCAGCGCCTCGGTGAGCCGGACCTGCGCGTCGAAGTTGATCGCCATCGTCCGTCGCACGTTCTCCCAGCCGCCCTCGGCGAAGCGCGCCCGCCAGGCCGCGCCCGCGTTGTTGACGAGCAGGTCGAGGCGCCCGTACCGTGAAGCGAGATGGTCCCGCACCCGCGACGGCGCGCGCTCGTCGAGCAGATCGACGGCCAGCCCCTCGGCGCGGGCGGCGCCGAGCTCGGAGGCGAGCGCGTCGAGGCGCTCGGCGCGGCGCGCGACCAGTACGAGGCGCGCTCCCGGCTCGCGCGCGAGCCGCCGCGCCGTGGCCTCGCCGATCCCGCTCGAGGCGCCGGTGATCACGATCACCGGGCCGCGGCTGGGTCCCGCGGTCGGGTTCGGCTGAGGGGTCGGCTCCGGCACGCGCTCCTCCTGCTCGGGGTCAGATCGGCTGCCGCCTAGCCTTTCAGATCGCCGGCGCCGCCGCCGCTCTGCGGGGCGAGCACGCCGGCGCCCGGGCCGGGAGCGACCTCGATCGAGTCGGCCGGCTGCGGCAGCCCCGGCGCGAGCAGGCCGAGGACCGAGCCGCCGAAGCCGCCCCCGATCAGCCTCGCGCCGGCACAGCCGGCACGGAGCAGGCGCTCGACGGTTGCCTCGACCGCCGGCGTCGACACCTGGTAGAGGTCGCGCAGGCTGGCGTGCGACTCGTCGAGCAGCGACGCGAGCCGCGCCGCGTCGGAAGCCCGCATCGCCGCGACCGCCTGCTCGACGCGGACGTTCTCCTCGAGCACGTGACGGGCCCGTCGCTGCAGCGGTTCGGGCAGCCCGGCGACGTCCTCCGCGCGCGCGTCTCGCAGCGAGCCGATCCCGAGCAGCTCGCACGCCTCGGCGCACTCCAGCCGCCGCTGGTTGTATCCGGAGCTCGCGTGGGCGTGGCGCTCGCCCGAGTCCGCGACGACGAACCGCCAGCCGTCGAGCTCCAGCGGCACGGTCTCGACCTCGAGGCTGCGGAAGTCGATCCGCAGCGCGGCTTCGGCGGCACCGAACAGGCTCGCGAGCTGGTCGAGCAGCCCCGTGTGGGCGCCGGCCCACTCGTTCTCGACGCGCGCGCAGAGACGCGCGAGCGCAACCCGCTCGCCGGCGTCCGCGAGCGCCTCCGAGCCGGCGGAGCCGAGCTCGACGAGCGCCAGCGAGAGCGCTACGGTCAGCGCCGCCGAGGACGACAGCCCCGAGCCGCGCGGCACGTCGCCGCTGAACTCCAGGCGACACGGCGAGAGCGGCAGGCCGGCGGCACCGAGCTCGGCGACGGCGCCGCGCACGTAGGCGCGCCAGCCGTCGCAACGCTCCGGGCCGGCGAGCGGGAAGCGGTCGTGCTCGCCGAGGTCGCTCGCGATCGCCTCGACTACGCCCTCGGTGTCGTCGAGGCGTTCGGCATGGACGGTGACACCGAACGCGGCGGCGAACGGGAGCGCGAGGCCTTCGTTGTAGTCGGTGTGCTCGCCGATCACGTTGACGCGACCGGGCGCGAACGCGGTGCAGCGCCTACCGGGCACGGTCGACCGCCGCGCGCAGCTCGGCGGCGGCCTCCTCGGGCAGCACGTCGCCGATGAAGGTCCCGGCCCCCTGCTCCGAGCCGGCGAGGTACTTGAGCTTCTCGGCGGTGCGCAGCGGCGGGTAGAACTCGAGATGCAGATGGCCGCCCGCGCCGCGCTCGCGGGCGGCGCCCGTCGGGGCCTGGTGTACGGCCATCACGTAGGGCATCGCCCGCGAGAACAGCGCGTCGTAGCCGCGGACGAGCGCGAGCAGTGACTCCGCGAGCGCGCGCAGCTCGGCGGGCTCGCACTCGCTCAGCGATCGCCGGTGCTCGCGCATCACGAGGTGTGCTTCGTAGGGCCAGCGCGCGGCGGCCGGCACGTACGCGATCACGGCGTCGCCGTCGATCAGCAGCCGGCGCCCGTCCTCGCGCTCGCGCGCGCTCAAAAGGCACGGCGCGCATCCGCCGAGCCGTTCGTCGGCGGCGATCTCCAGCGCCGGCACCGGCGGCAGGAACGGGTAGCCGTAGACCTGGCCGTGCGCGTGGTGCAGCGTCACGCCGACCTCGACGCCGCGGTTTTCGAAGATGTAGACGTACTCCACGTCCTCGCGCGCGCCGAGCTCCTCGTAGCGGTTGCGCCACACCCACATCAGCGCCTCGACGCGCTCGACCGGCAGCGTCGCGAGCGTCGCGTCGTGGTCGTCGGTGTAGACGACGACCTCGGCCGCCCCCTCGGGCGCCTCGAAGGCGGGGAAGCGGTTGTCGAAGACCGCGATCTCGAACGACTCGAGCGGGATCTCCGTCGGCGGTCCGCCGGGCCTCGTCGGATCCAGCGGGCACTTCGCGCGGTCCGGCAGGAAGGTCCGGTCCTGGCGGTGGATCGCGTAGGCGACCGGCTCGCCGCGCAGCTCGTTGAAGCGCTGCTCGCTCACGCCTCGTCGGCCCCTCCGTCGGCTCGCGAGAACAGGATCAGCGAGCGGCCGTCGTCTTTGCGCATCCGCCGCAGCTCGAGCGGGCCGTAGCGCTCGGACGGGACCTCGCCGCCGGGAGTGGCCGGCGCGGGCGGCGCTCCGTCTGCGCCGTCGCGGCGGGCGCCTGGATTCCCGTCCATGACCCGAGGGTATAGCGACCGGATGGCGGTGCTCCCGACCGATCGGCATCGAGTTCGAGGAATCGGAGGGCGTCCATCGAACGGAGTGGATAGTGTGCATTGGTGCAATCCGGCAGCCGCCGGGAGAAAGCTGATTGGAGGAGAGCGATGGCAGACGATCAGGTTCTCGAGCTCGACCCGGCGGAGAAGGACGGCGGTTTCGACCGCCGGTCGTTCCTGCGTCGCACCGCCCTCACAGGGGTCGCGGCTGGGTCCGTGGGGACGATCCTCAGCGCGTGCGGTTCGAGCGCTTCGAGCGGGAGCAGCGGAGGCGGCTCCGCGAGCATCTTCGGCAGTCACAAGAACTACAAGTTCGTGTTCGTCAACCACGTCACGACGAACCCGTTCTTCACGCCGACCCAGTACGGGGCGGCCGACGCGTGCAAACTGCTCGGCTGCGAATACCAGTGGACGGGCTCGGAAAACAGCAACGTCAGCCAGATGGTGACCGCGCTGAACACCGCCGTGACGAGCGGCGCCGACGGCATCGCGGTGGCGCTGATCGACCTCCATGCGTTCAACGCGCCGGTCGAAGCGGCGATCAAGGCCGGGATCCCGGTCGTCGCCTACAACGCCGACGCGCCCGGCAACGCGCGTCTCTCCTACATCGGGCAGGACCTGAAAAAGGCCGGCGAAGAAATGGGCGTGCGGATCAAAGAAGCGGTCGGCTCCGGCGAAGTCGGGCTGTTCATCGCGACCCCGGGTTCGGCGAACCTGCAGCCGCGCATCGAAGGCGCGGAAAAGGTGCTTAAGGGCTCGTCGATCACGGCCAAGGCGGTCGCAACGGGTGCCGCCGTCGCCCAGGAGCAGCCGGCGATCGAAGCGTGGTACCAGAGCCACAAGAGCGCGAAGGGCATGTACGCGGTCGACGGCGGGTCCACCGAATCACTGGCGAAAGTCATGCAGAAACTCGGTCTGTCCGGCAAAGTCCATGCCGGAGGTTTCGACCTCACCGAACAGACGCAGAAGCTGCTCTCCGAAGGCGACATCGAATTCACGATCGACCAGCAGCCGTACCTGCAGGGCTTCCTGCCGGTGCTGCAGCTGTTCCAGTACAAGGTCTCGGGGACGCTGACCGGGCCCGCGGAAGTCGACACCGGTCTGAAGTTCCTGAACAAAGAAACGGTCGCTCCCTACCTCAAGACCAAGTCGCGCTACGAGGGAACCTCGTCGGCCGTGGCGGTGGTGAGCTAGGGCCAGCCGTCGTGGCGAGCGCCACACAGGAGTCCGCGGGACAGGGGCCACTGGGCTCCGGGGGTCCGACGCACGAGCGTCGGACCCTGCCCGGCGGCCGCGAGATCCTCGAGCGGCTGATCTCGCTGCGCGAGGGCTCGATCATCGTCGTCACGATCATCGTGGCGATCTACTTCTCCGCGAACACGAGCACGTTCTTCACGGGGGCCAACTTCGAAACGCTGCTGCCGTACTTCGCGCCGATCGCGGTGCTGGCCGTCGGCGAGGTGTTCGTGATGATCCTCGGCGAGATCGACCTGTCGATCGGCGGCATGTACATGTTCGCGCCGATCGTCTTCTACAAGCTCGACACGGCGGGCCTCGGGCTGCTCCCGTCGCTGATCCTCGCGGTGCTCGTGTGCATGGCGGTGGGCGCGATCAACGGCGCCTTCGTCGCGATCGTCGGCGTCAGTTCGTTCGTGACGACGCTCGGGATGCTGTTCGGCTTCGAGGGGCTCAGCCTGATCCTCTCGCACGGGACGCCCGTCGCCACTCCCGGCGCCCAGGTGCACGCGACCGAAGTGATGGTCCACCACGTCGTCAACGGCCACTCGATCACGCTGCCCGAAAAAGTCAACCACGTCGGCACTTTCGCGAAAATCTTCGGCGCCGGCATCTACTCCGAGCTGATCTGGGCGGTCGCGCTGATGGTGATCCTGCAGGTCGTCCTCACCTTCACCCGCTGGGGTCTGTACACGGTCGCGATCGGGTCGAACAAGCTCGGGGCCGACGAGGCGGGCGTCAAGGTGAAGCTCGTCACGATCCGCAACTTCGTGCTCTGCGCCGGGCTCGCCGGGCTCGTCGGGGTGTTCGAGGCGATCCGCTCGCAGACGATCCAGCCGGACCCGTCCGGCCCGAACGAACTGCTGCTGATCGCGATCGCCGGCGCGGTGATCGGCGGCACGCTGCTCTCGGGCGGGTCGGGAACCGTCGTCGGCGCGTTCATCGGCGCGCTGTTCCTCGGGATCCTCAAGGACGGGCTGATCCTGCAGGGCGTCAACGCCAACTACCTGCTGTTCTACACCGGCATCGCGATCGTCGTCGCGATGACCGCGAACGTCTACGTCGGGCGCGTGCGCAGGGGGCACGGCGGCGGTGGCTGACCCGGGCCCCCAGAGCATCGCGGCGCCCCCGCAGGAGGACGACGACGTCCTGCGCGTCGAGCACATCGCGAAGCGCTTCGGTCCGGTCACGGCGCTGCGCGACATCAGCCTGCACCTGAGGAAGGGCGAGGTGCTCGGCCTGCTCGGCGACAACGGCGCGGGCAAGTCGACGCTGATCAAGATCCTCTGCGGCTTCCAGAAGCAGGACTCCGGTGAGATGTGGCTCCACGGCAAGCCCTACGAACCGAAGAGCGTCGACGACGCGCGCGCCCACGGCATCGAGACCGTCTACCAGGACCTCGCGCTGATCGACGAACTCTCCGTCTACCACAACATGTTCCTGCGCAAGGAGCGGGTGCTGAAGCCGCTGCCGCTGCTTGCGAACCGGCGGATGAAGCGCGAAGCGCGGGCCGCGCTGGACGAGATCGGGATCAACGTCCCGCGTATCGACGTCTCGGTCGCGCGCCTGTCCGGCGGGCAGCGCCAGGCGATCGCGGTAGCGCGCACGGTCAACTCGGATGCGGACATCATCCTGCTCGACGAGCCGCTAGCGGCGATGGGGGTCAAAGAGGGCGCGCAGATCCTCGACCTCGTCGCACGCCTGAAGGCCGAAGGCAAAGTCTCGATCATCATGATCCTCCACAACTACGTGCAGGTCTTCGAATCGTGTGACCGTGTCTCGTTGATCCAGCAGGGCGCGATCACGCTCGACAAGCCGACCTCGGAGACCTCGGTCGAAGAGCTGACGCAGCTGGTCGTCAACGAGTACCGGCGCGCGCGCGAAGAAGCGCACCACGCCGAGGGCGCGTCCGAGCCCGGGTCCGCTCCCGGCTAGGCGAGGCCGCGGGCGAGCTTCTCGACGTACGGCTCGAGCACGCTCGACACGGCGGCGGCGGTAGCGCTGGCCTCGCCGTTGGGGAGCGCGGCGTAGCTGATCGCGAGCCGCACGAGCACGTCGCTGAGCAGCTCCGCGTTCTCCCGGCGGATCATCGGCCAGCCGGAGATCACGACCTGGCTGAGCCGGTCGGCGGCACGCTCGACGAGCGGCTTGCCGTGCGTGGTGAGCAGCGCGAGCAGCTCCTCGGCGCCCTCTTCGAGCACGATCGCGCGCAGCAGCGGGTTCTCCGCGGCGGACGTCAGGAACAGGTCGAACGCGGCCGCGAGCGCCCGCGGCGGGTTGTCGAGGTGCTGGCGGACGGCGCCCTCGACGGAGTCGAGGAAGCGTTCGGCCTCGCGGAGCACGAGCACCTGGGCGAACTCCTCCCGGGAGCCGAACTCCTTGTAGAGCGTCTGGCGGCTGACGCCGGCGGCGACGGCGATGTCGGCCATCGTGATGTCGGCCCAGTGGCGCGATGCGAGCTCGTGGCAGGCCGCGTCGAGCAGCGTGTTGCGCAGCAGCTCGCGGGCTGCGACCGAGTAGGGGACTCGTTGAGGTGCGGTTGACATAGCGGTATCCGTGGCGGGCGGACGCCGTCGAGGAGGGCGCCCGACCGCACGAGAGGCGACCATAGCGCGCCCCCGGCCGTCCCGTCGCGAAGTTCCGTGCGCGCCGCGGCGTCAGGCAGGCAGGTAGCGTCCGCGCGCCCGCGCGTAGACGTTCGCGCGTGCGGCGTCGCCCTGGTAGTGCGCGAGGACCCTGTGATCCATCACGCGGCGCCAGACCGGCGGGAGCAGCGCGCAAACGATCATCCCGGCGTATCCGGTCGGGAGCTGGGGCGCTTCGTCGAAGTGGCGCAGCGCCTGGTAGCGGCGCAGCGGATTCGCGTGATGGTCGGAGTGACGCTGCAGGTGGTAGAGCAGCACGTTGGAGGCGGCGCTGTTGCTGTTCCAGCTGTGCTCCGGACGGGTCCGCTCGTAGCGCCCGTCCTCGCGGCGCACCCGCCGCAGCCCGTAGTGCTCGAGGTAGTTGACGACCTCGAGCAGCGAGAAGCCGACGACGGCCTGGATCGCGACGTAGGGAAGGATGCCGGGCCCGAACACGACGGCCAGTGCGCCGAACAGCACGACGCTCATCGCCCAGGCGCTGAGGATGTCGTTGCGCGGCGTCCACGTCGAGCGACCGAGCTCGGCGAGGCGGTCGCGCTCGAGCTCCCACGCCGAGCGCAGGCTGCCGAGCACGGTGCGGGGCAGGAAGGCGTAGAAGCTCTCGCCGAGGCGGGAGCTCGCCGGGTCCTCGGGCGTGGCGACCCTCACGTGATGCCCGCGGTTGTGCTCGATGAAGAAGTGGCCGTAGCCGCTCTGGGCGAGGGCGACGCGGCTCAGCCAGCGCTCGAGGCTCGCGCGCTTGTGCCCGAGCTCGTGGGCGGTGTTGATCGCGACGCCCGAGACCATGCCGACCGTCAGCGCGAGGCCGACCTTGTCGAACACGGTCAGGGAGGGGCGCGAGAACAGCCAGCAGGCGAGTACGAGGCCGGTGTACTGGACCGGCAGGTAGGCGTACGTGCACCAGCGGTAGTAGCGGTCCTGCTCGAGCCGCTTGATCACGTCGTCGGGCGGATTGCGCGCGTCCATCCCGATCACGAGGTCGAGTAGCGGGAAGATGCCGAACACGAGCACCGGGCCGAAGTACCAGAGGACGCCCGCGCCGGTCGCCTCGGCGAGGCCCCAGGTGATGAAGGGGAGGGTCGGGACGACGAGGCCGAGCAGCCAGGCGTGGCGCTTGGGGTCGCGCCAGCTGGTCTGGCCGGGCGAAGGCGCGGGGGCGCCCTCAGGGAGAGGCGGGAGCGGGTCGGTTCGTGCGGCTGCGGCTGACACGGGCATGGCCTCCGGTCGAGGTGCTGTGGTCGGGGGGCCTCCTCAAAACGGCAGGTTTACACAAGGCGGCCAGATTGTCAAGGAGATTGACACCGTTTGCCGTGCGTGGTTACGCGCTCGCTGCCGGGCGAGACCCGCTCGCCGGACCTCGCGGGCCGGCAAGCGCGAAGGCGTCCGCCCGGGTCCCGCGGCGGGACCGGCTTGGCGCAATCCGCGCGAGGATCAGCTGCTGCCGTTGCTGCCCGGCGGCTTGCGCGAGGCCAGGTATTCCTCGTTCTGGCGACGCTCTCCGCGTACCTGAACGAGGATGTAGACGATGATGATGTTGACGACGACGCCGATGCCGCCGAAGGTGACGACCAGCCCGAAGGTCTTCGCGAAGGCTTGGTCGGCTGCGAGGATCATCGACCGGCAGCCTACCAGCGCAGCGGGGCGGGAGTGTCGTAGCCTAGGGGCGTCCGCCGGGGGCCCGATCGGGTGCCCGTCAGCGCCAGGAGAGGTGCCGGAGCGGTTGAACGGGCGCGACTGGAAATCGCGTAACGGGGGAAACCTCGTTCGAGGGTTCGAATCCCTCCCTCTCCGTGCGGGCCCCGCGTCGGGGCCAGATGGCGTGTCGATGCCGGACACGCCCGGATCGAACCGGTAAAGGGATGCCACGACAGATCATCGCCACCGCGGACGCCCCCGGGTCGCCGCTCTACAGCCAGGGTGTGAAGGCCGGGCCGCACATCTTCCTCTCGGGGATCGTCGGGATCGACCCGAGCACCGGCAGCCTCGCCGGAGACACGATCGAAGCCCAGACGCGACAGGCACTCACGAACTGCGAGGCCGTTCTTCGAGCTGGTGGCGGTGGCCTGGAGGACGTGGTCGAGGTCGGAGTGCTGCTGACGGATCCGGCCGACTTCGACGGTCTCAACACCGAGTACGCACGCTGGTTCCCGTCTGAGCCGCCGACGCGGTACGTGGCGAAGCTCGGCGTCGAGCTCCCCGGCCTTCTCGTCTCGATCCGGATGACTGCGTTCGTCGGGTGAGGTCCGCCGCGCCGGGCGCCGGGCGCAGCGCGCATCCCGCTCGAGCGGCGCGCTCATCGTCCCGCCGCCCGCGACCGAGCACGCTCGCGTCGTCGCGATCCGCTGAGGACCCGGAGATGACATCGAGACATCTGCCCACCGGTGCCTCATAGACTTCCTGCCGTGCGCTGCGACCCCGAACCCTCCGTGCGACGCGGTCCGAGATGAGCTCGGCCCTCCGCGACGCCGTCGTCTGCGAACCGCTGCGCACGCCGGTCGGCCGCTTCGGCGGGGTGCTGCGCGACGTCGACGCCGCGACGCTCGCCTCGACCGTGATCCGCGAGCTCGTCTCGCGCGCCGGGCTGAGCGGCGAGGACGTCGACGACGTCGTGCTCGGCCAATGCTCGCCGAGCGGCGAGGCGCCTGCGATCGGCCGCGTCGCCGCGCTCGACGCGGGGCTGCCGGTGCACGTGCCCGGCGTTCAGGTAGATCGCCGCTGCGGCTCCGCGCTCCAGGCCGTGATCGACGGGTGCATGCGCGTCCAGACCGGCGCCGCCGAGCTGATCATCGCCGGCGGCGTCGAGAGCATGAGCCAGACGGAGTTCTACTCGACGAAGCTGCGCTGGGGGATCAAGGGGACGCACGGCGTCCAGCTCGAGGACAGGCTCGCGCGCGGGCGGGTGACAGCAGGCGGGGTCAACCACCCGGTTCCCGGCGGGATGCTCGAAACCGCGGAGAACCTGCGGCGCGAGTACGGGATCCCGCGCGAGGAGCAGGACGAGCTGTCGCTCCTCTCCCATCAGCGAGCGGTCGCTGCGCAGCAGGACGGACGGTTCGCAGAGGAGATCGTGCCGGTCGCGGTTCCGCGTGGAGAGCCGGTCGCGCTCGACGAGCACCCGCGCGCCGACGCGAGCCTCGAGGCGCTCGCGAAGTTGCGGCCGGTGATGTCCGCCGCCGACGCCGAGGCGACCGTCACGGCCGGCAACGCGAGCGGCCAGAACGACGGCGCCGCGGCTTGCATCGTCACCCATCCGGAGAAGGCGGAGCAGCTCGGCCTTCGCCCGCTCGGGCGGCTCGTCTCCTGGGCCGTCGCGGGCGTGCCGCCGGCGACGATGGGAATCGGGCCGGTGCCCGCGACCGAGCGCGCGCTGGGCGCCGCCGGGCTGACGCTCGGAGACGTCGACCTGATCGAGCTCAACGAGGCGTTCGCCGCACAGGTGCTGGCGGTCCTCAGGGAGTGGCGGTTGCCGGACGGCTACGAGCGGCTCAACGTCAACGGATCGGGGATCTCGCTGGGACACCCGGTCGGCGCGACCGGCGCGCGGATCCTCACGACGATGCTGCGCGAGATGGACCGGCGCGAATCCCGCTACGGCCTCGAGACGATGTGTATCGGCGGCGGGCAGGGGCTGGCTGCCGTGTTCGAGCGCCCGGGCGCCTGAGTCGGCAGCCGGGCGCCGTTAGACTCTCTCGCTCTGCGCCCGTAGCTCAGCTGGATAGAGCGTCGGTCTACGGAACCGAAGGTCAGAGGTTCGAATCCTCTCGGGCGCGTACGGCGGCGGCTCCACGCGGGCCGGCCGGGCATCGGATCGGGCTGTGCCCGGTGCCGCGCGGAGCATCGCCGTCCCCGGGTCCGCTGCGCCCTCAGAACAGCGGCTTCGAGACTTCCCGTTCGACCCGCTTCTGCAGCAGCGCGGACGCTTGGCGCTCCTCGCCGGCGGTGATCTCCTTGCGCGCCGCCGCCAGTTCGAGCCGGTGCCGTTTCGAGCCGACCAGCGCCGCGACCAGCCCTGCTCGCGAGCGCCCGGGTGTCGACGCCGCGACGGCCGCGAGCGTCCGGCCCCTCTCGAGCTGCGCCCGAAGCGCCGCTTCCCCGGTGCCGAGGTAGGCGGCCGCCGGGCCGAGCACGCCGCGGTGCTTCCGGCGCCTGTCGACGACGCTCGCCAGTTCCTTGCGCAGCTTCCGCAGCGCCGCCTGACGCCGCACGGCCGGCAGGCCGCTGCGGCGGATCGCCGCCGCCCGCTCGTCGTAGAGCTTCGCGATCAACGCCCCGCGCGAGCCGCCCGGCTTCGAGGCAGCGACCTCGGCCAGCGACTCGCCGCTGCGGAGGCGTTCGCGCACCTGCGAGGGTGTGAGCCCGAGGTACCCCGCCGCCTGGCGCACGACCGAGGTCGCTCCCGGCCCCGACGGAGGGCGGCCGGGGTGGCGCGACGAACCGCCTCCCCCCGACAGCACGACGATCAGGATCGCTGCGAGGACCGCGGCTCCGGCCACCGCGAGCATCGCGGGACGCAGGTGCTTGGGGCGGCGGGACGGCATCGGGTTGTCAATGGTAGACTGGCCGCTCGGCCAAGGTGCCGGCGCTTCGGGCGCCGGGGGGCCGCATAGACGAGCGACGCGCTTGCCGCCTGATTCGCACGTCCAATATTGGAGATCCGCGCCGCTGTTCGAACGGTGACGTACGCCTCCGATCCTGGTATGCTCGCGCAGTCGCGCCTCGACTTCGGGGGCCAACAGGGGGTGCTACGAGCATCATCCGGGGGCAGAGGCCACATTAAGGGGACCGTCGAACAGCCTCTCCAGCGAGGCGAAAGCGAGGACTTGGGAGAATGAGACGTCTGAGGATCGTTATCGGACTCGTCGTCGGATTGTGCGCGTTCGTAGCGCTCAGCTCGACGGCGATGGCGAAAGAAAAACTGATGTTCGGGGAATTCGTCGCGAGCGAGGTGGGTCACCCGATCACGCCGAGCACGCCGGCGAAAGTCATCGAGAACAAGGAAGACGAACCCGCGATCACCCAGCTCGACCTCGGCGGCGTGCGGTTTGCGACGGTCGAACCGTCGAAAGACAAAAAGGACAAGGAATCGCCCTGCCTCAAGCCGCCCAGCGTCACCGGCCTGGTCGAAGAAGAACACTCGAAAAGCCTGCTGACGGACATCCTCTTCCGGCAGTGCCAGACGAGCGTCAACCTCGGCGGGACGAACGTTCACAGCTCGACCTTCGGGCTGCAGATCCGCTTCTACGCGAACGAATCGGCCGAACTCGCGCAGGACGCGATGAGGATCGAAAAGACCGAATACACGCTGATCCACACGGCGGGCGGGAAGTGCACGATCGCGATCCCGGAACAGTTCATCCCCGCGGCGGCTGAAGAAAAAGAAGAAAAATTCTACAACGTCGCCGAATACACGCCCGAAAAGGAAGAACCCATCGAAAAATGGGAAACGAGCAAAACGCTCAAAGAAGAGTACCCGGGCGACTTCAAGGAACGACTCACGATCGAAACGACCGAAAAATTCCGGGGCATCATCACCTACGTCAACACGACGAGCGCGGACACGGGCAAACACAATGCCTGCTACCCGATCAAAGGTGAAGAAGGCAACAAACACTACGAAACCGAAAAAGACCTCCCGGGTACGGAAACGCCGAACCCGTGGTACCACTGGACCCGGTACAACGACGGCAAAATCGGTCTCGAAGCCGAAGGCCTGGAAATCAAGGGTGGCCAGCTGACATTCGTCCCGCCCGCCTGATCCTCAGGCAGACGTAGACAGGTCTCCCGGGAGCACGGGGAGCGGGGCCCGCAAGGGCCCCCTCTCCGTGCTCCTTCGTCTATCGGGGCCAGTGACCCGAGTCACTGGGCGGCGGCGAGCACCGGCACCGACCGGCCCTCGCCCTTGGAGCGGTACATCGCCGCGTCCGCGCGGCGCACGAGCTCCTCGGCGCCGAGCACGCCCGCCGCTGCGCAGGCGACGCCGATGCTGACCCGCAGGTCCGCCTCGCCGGCAGCCAGCTCGAAGCGTCCGCAGGCCGTCATCGCGATCCGCTCGGCGGCCTGCATCGCCACCTCCGCCGAAGGCACGTCACGCAGCACGATCAGGAACTCGTCCCCGCCGAGGCGGCCGACGACGTCCGTCTCGCGGCTGGCCATCTTCAGCCGCTCCGAGACGAGCACCAGCAGCTCGTCGCCGGCGGCGTGGCCGAGCGAGTCGTTGACGGGCTTGAAGCCGTCCAGGTCGACGTAGACGACGGCGGTCGTACAGCCGTCGTCCCGCGCCAGCTCCTTCTCGAGCAGCGCCAGAATCGATGAGCGGTTGAGCGCGTGGGTCAGTGTGTCGTAGGTCGCCCGGTGCTCGAGCTCCTGGCGCGCGCGGGCGCTGTCGGTGATGTCGAGCACGCACGTGATCGCGCCGCTGACCTCGCCGCTCGCGCGACGCAGCGCGCGGAGGCTCATCAGCGCGCGGCGCCAACCCCCGCCCGGCAGCGTCACGTCGACCTCGACGTCGCGGTCGACGCCCTCGCTCAGCACCTCGCCGAGCACCGTGTCGAAGGTGGCGATGCTGTCCGGCGCCAGCGTCTGCAGCAGCGTCGTCACCGCCGGCGCCGAGGGCCCGCTCCGCGCGCCGGGAGCCGGCGCGTCGCCGTGGATCATCTGCACCTCCGCGGCGCCGTCCTCGGCGGCCAGCGGCTCGGACCCGTAGAGGATGTCCAGCAGGCACGCGTTGTTGTAGACGACGTCCCGCTCGGTGTCGATCTGCAGCAGGCCGACCGGCATCGCGTCGGTCAGCCGGCGCAGCAGCTCCTCGTGTTCGTGCAGCGCCTCCTGCGCCGCCATCTCGGCCGAGATGTCGATGATCTCGACGACCACGCTTTTGCGCTCCGGATGGTTGAGGTAGTTGTGCAGGGTCGTGTCGACCCACATGTAGCTGCCGTCCTTGCGGCGACGGCGGAGCCGGGTCTGCTGCGCACGGTTGCTCGAGATCACCGCCAGCCAGCCCTCGACCGCGCGGCCCTGATCGTCGGGGTGGATCTGGTCGAGCACCGACTTGCCGATCAGCTCCTCCTCGGTGTAGCCGAACATCTCGGTGAAGGCGTCGTCGGCGGCGACGACGCGGGCGCCCTCGTCCTCGGTGAGCGTGCAGAACCGCGGTCCGGACGACTGCTCCTCTGCCTCCGTGGGCTCCTGATCGGCGTCCTCGCTGCTCGGCAGGATCACGCCGAGGAACACGCCGTGAACTTCGCGGAGGTCGATGAAGTGCAGGGTCGACCACTTCGTCGGCGTCGCCAGCATCCGCACCTTCGTCGACGCGGCGCCCTCCTGCTGCGCGCTCAGCCACAGCCGGACCACCGCCGTGCGGTCGCCGGCGATGACGTTGTCGATCAGCGCGCGGCCCTCGATCAGCCCCTGGCCCCACAGGCCGACGGTCTGCGGCACGGGCACGATCAGCCCGTTGGACGCGAGCGCGCAGACCTGCGCGGTCGGGTGCTCGCGCAACAGCGCTTCCGCGCCCTTCGCGATCGCGTGGCCGTCCAGATCTACCTGGCGGGACAAAGCTGGTCCCCCTCGGCGCTGACGAGTGCGCCGTCGGATTTCGACGAGTTCCCCTTCATGGGCATACTGCTCCTCTGCTCCCATCGGCCGCTGCGCCCTGGAAGTTGAGCCCCGGATGCGAGCTTGGACCGGCTCAGCCGGCGGGGAACGGCGCGGCTGGGACGCCTTGGTGGAGCTCGCGTAGGCCCAGCTCGAAGGCGCCGCCGTGGGCGGTCTCGAGCCGCTCGCCGCCGAGCTCGACGCTCAACGCAGCGATCGAGCAGTTGACGACGTCGTGCTCGCCGCCGTTCGGGTCCGCGTAGCGCCAGGCGGCGGCGGTTCCCGGCGGCACTCCGGCGCGGATGCGCACCGGCGGCGAGCCGCGCCGCCCGGGCAGTGCGATCGAGCACCCCGCGGCGGACTCCTCGACATCCGGGCGCGGACCGAGCAGACCGCCGAGGCCCACCCGGCGCCCGTCCAGCGAGACGGCGCCGTTCAGCACCCACGGCGTCGTGCGCCCGCCCACCTCGATCCGGCCGGCGGCCACGTCGAGCCAGCTTCCCGGGCGACCCTCGAACGCGCAGCCGTGGAGCCAGATCCAGCGCTCGGCGTGCTCGGCTCCCCAGTTGTGCCCGATCATCCCGGGCCAACCTCGCAGCTCGATCGGTGACCGTCCGGGCAGCTCGAGCACGCCGTCGATGCGTGCGAGCGGCGCCGGGCTCGTCAGCTTCGTCCGCGGCACCGTCATCCGGTAGAGGAGACGGGGACGGAGATGCATCAGCGGCGCGTCCTCTGCGGTGAAGCGCAGCGACCACGAGGCCGGGCCGCAGCGGCCCTCGGCCCCCGCCGGCCCGATCGCCGTACCGGGGAGGATCTCCACCCACCCGGCCGAGGGGGCCCGCGGCTCGGGGGCCGTCTCGCGGTGCATGAACGGCGCGCCGCGCGAGGCGTCGAACACCGTGCACCAGACGGAGCCCGCGGCGTCCTGCTGCGGTCGCTTGTGGACCGTGTAGCGCAGCCAGACCCCGATCGGCTCGGCGGGCGAGACGGCCCTCAGATAGAACGACTCGTACATCCCGGACGAGCGCCGTGCCGCAGTGAACGCCGCTCGCGCCTGCATCGCTGCGATCCTAACCCGGCCCACCGACCCTGAGAGGATCCCCCCCGATGGAACGCCGCCCCCTCGTGACGCTGCCCGCCGAGCTGACAGGTTCCCCCGCGCGCCGCGCCGGGCGGTACCTGCTCGGCATCGACGGCGGCGCGACCAAGACGCTCGCCGCCGTGCTCGACGTCGAGCGGAGCGCGATCCACACCGGCCGCTCGGGACCCAGCAACGAGGACGCGGTCGGGACGAAGGCCGCCGTCGCGGCGCTGCTCGAGGCGGCCGGCGAGGCCCTCGACGGAGCCGGCGCAACCCAGGACGACGTCGCCTCGACGATCGCCGCGGTCGCCGGCACCGACACCGCGTCGGTGACCCGGCACGTCCACGATGCCCGCGGCGATGCCTGGGTCGTGGTCAACGACGTCGTCGGCGCCTGGGCGACCGCGACGGGCGGTGGCCCCGGCGTCGCCGCGATCGCCGGCACCGGGTCGAACGTGTTCGGCGTCGGCCCCGACGGACGCACGTGGCGCTGCGGCGGCTGGGGCCACCTGCTCGGCGACGAGGGGTCCGGCTACTGGCTCGGCGCCGCGTCGATTCACGCCGCGCTGCTCGACCGCGACGCCTCCGGCCCGGCCACGGGCCTGAGCGACGCGGCCTGCGAGTTCTTCGGCCAGGACAGCGTCGAGCAGGTGGCGAGCCTCGCCTACTCGAAGCCGTTGACGAAGGGGGAGATCGCCGCCTTCGCGGTCGAGACGGCAAAGCTCGCGGACGACGGCGACGACGTCGCCCGCGAACTGTTCGCGCGCGGAGCCGACCTGCTCGGCGGCCAGATCGCGACAGTGATCGCCAAGACGGGGCTGACCGAGGAGTTCCCGGTCGGCCTGATCGGCAGCGCGTTCAAGGCCGGTGAGGTGTTCCTCGAGCCGCTGCGACGCCGCGTCCGCGAGGCGGAGTCCGGCGCGCAGCTGTCGATCGTCGAGATGGCGCCCGTCGGCGGCAGCCTGCTGCTGGCCGCGAAGACATGCGGCATGGACGACCAGCTCGATGCCAAGGAGCTGGCCGGCCTGCTTGCGGACGCAATCTCCGACTGACCGGTGCCGCGCGGCTCGCGGGCGGCGCGCCCTCGCGCTCGGCGTCCCGCGCCGCGCTCGCAGGTCTCCCGCTCAGCCTTCCCGCGCCGCGCGCTCTCCGATCGCCTCCGCGTTCGCGACCGCGCCGGGGCCGCGGCCGATCATCCGCAGCGCCGCGGCGGCGCGCGCCATCCGCGCGGCTGCGGCCGGCTCATCTCCTCGCGCGAGCGCGGCGAAGAACGCCGCGGCGTAGACGTCACCGGCGCCGAGGTCGTCGACAGGCTCCGCGAGCGAGGACACCGCGACGGTCTCCGAGCCGCCGCCGGGGAGCAGGATCTCCATCGGGCTCGGGCCGGCCGTGACGGCGGCGACGGCCCCCGCGGCGAGCGCGGCGGCGAGTAGCTCCGCGCAGCTGTCCCGCTCGAGCACGCTGATCACGACCGCATCGCAGCGTCCCGCGGAGAGCGCGAACGACGGATCCGCTGCGCAGGAGGCGAGCGTGGCCCCGGCTCCGTCCCAGCGCCGCGCGTACCCCTGTGGCGTGAGGCCGACGAACCGCCATCGTCCGGGCGCGGGCTCTGGCAGCTCGGCGGCCACGGGCGCCAGGTGGAGGATCTCGGCCGCGGGCAGGGCCCCGGTGTCGATCGGGCCCGCCCAGGAGAGCACCCGCTGCCGCCGCGCCGCGCCCGACCCCTCGGTGGCGAACGTCGTCGTCTCCGGTGCCGGCTGGACGATCAGCTCGATCTCGTCTTCGAACGGCGCGAGCAGCGCGCGGACGCGAGCGGGCTCGCCGCGCGTGACGATCGTCGCGCTCAGCCCGAGCCGTGCCGCCTGTAGCGCCGAGTACAGCGCCGTCCCTCCCGGCTGGATGCCGCGGTCGTCGAGCACGTCGGCGGTCACGTGCCCGACCGCGAGGTAGCGCATCCCGCCGGGGTGCAAGCCGTCGCTCAAATCCCGCTCCACCCGTGTGCGACGATGCGCCGCTCCGTGCGGTCGCGAAGCTGACCACATCGAACGCGCGGGTTGCCTGTTGTTGCTGCTTGACGCATGATCGCCACGAACCGCCATCTTCCCCGAGCCGGGCTCCTCGCCGCGCTCTGCGCGATCGCGGTGCTCGTCGCCCCGGCGCCCGCGCGGGCGAGCACCTCGTATCCGGCGCGTGCGAGCAGGCCGGCGTTCACCGTGCGCCGCGGCCGCCTGTCGGGGCCGCTCGCGCAGGCCGCCGCGAAGCGCACGAAGAAGAAGGCGACCCCCACGCTGCACGGCGACCCGGCCCGCGCGCTGCTCGCCTACGAAGCCATGCAGAAGGCCTACTACGTGCTCGGCTCCGGCCTCTACGCCGGCGAACCGTTCTCCTTCCTCTGGCCCTTCTCGCAGGCCCTCGCCGCCACCGTCAGCCTCAACGAGGTGCCCGCGCTGCGGAAGATCGAGGCGCGCGAACTGAACGCCCGCCTCGTCGGGCTGCGTGCGTACCTCGACATCGACAACTCGGGGTTGCCGGAAGGCTCCTTCACGAGCGTGCTCCCCGGCTACGACGGGACGGTCGCCCCGCCGACAGGGCCCGGGGGCGCGAAGTATTACGACGACAACGACTGGGTCGGGATCGAGCTGATGCGCGCCTACGAGCTGACTCACTCGCCGGGGCTGCTCGGCGGTGCCGAGGGGATCATGGCGTTCGAGATGGCGGGCTGGCAGGCGAGCCCGGAACTCGGCTGCCCCGGCGGCCTGCCGTTCTCGAACCTGCCGGAAAACAGCGAACGCAACACGATCACCACCGCCCCCGCCGCGGAGCTGGCGCTGCAGCTCTTCAAATCGACGCACCAGCCGCAGTACCTGCAGTTCGCCGTGCAGGCTTACGAATGGGTGCGGAGGTGCCTGCTGATGCCCGGCAACCTCTACGGCGACCACGTCAACCGCCGCGGCGCGATCGAACCGCACCTGTACAGCTACACGCAGGGCGCGATGATCGGCGCCGGCACCCTGCTCTACCAGGCGACCGGCAACGGGGCGTACCTGTACCAGGCGAGGCAGACCGCGGCGGCCGCGCTCATCTACTTCACTCCGCAGCGCCTGGGCGAAGAAATCCCGTTCTTCCCCTCGGTCTACTTCCGCAACCTGCTGTACCTCGACTCCGTCACCCACGACCCGCCGGGGCCCAAGATCGCCCAGGCGTACGTCGACTACGCCTGGCAGCACCTGCGGCTCGCAAACAACCTGTTCGTCGCCGGCTCGCCGCCTTCGGGGCAGCTGCTGGTGCAGGCGGCGATCGTGCAGATCTACGCACTGCTCTCCTCCTCGCCGAGCACGTACTTCTGAGCGCCGCCGCCGGCCGTTGTGCGGCGCCACCGATCATCTACGCTTGGCGGGCGATGAACGACGCCGCGAACCTGATGACCGCCGACGGGCTCGAGGCGCTCAAGGCCGAGCTCGCCGAGCTCGAGGCCGACGGGCGCCGGGAGATCGCCGAGCGGATCAAGACCGCCCGCGAATGGGGCGATCTCAAGGAGAACAGCGAGTATCACGACGCCAAGAACGACCAGGCGCACCTCGAGACGAAGATCGCACGGCTGCGCGACAAGATCGCCGACGCCGTCGTGGTCGCCGAGAAGCCGTCCGGCGGCGACGTCGTCGGCCTCGGCTCGACCGTGGTCGTGAGCGGCGAGGACGGATCCGAGCAGACCTGGACGATCGTCAGCTCGCGCGACGCCGCGCCCCGCGAGGGCCGGCTGTCGGCCGAATCGCCGATGGCGGTGGCGCTGCTCGGTCGCAGCGCGGGCGACGAGATCTCGGTGACGACCCCGCGCGGGGCGCGGCGGCTGAAGATCCTCAGCGTCGGCTGAACGTGCGGCGATCGCGCGCCGACGCCTTCGCGACCCGCTTCACGAAGGGCTTCGGCCGGCGCCGGTAGAGCTCGCGCCCCTGCGCCAGCGCGCGGCGCCGCAGCTTTGCGCGGCGCCGTTCGATCCTCCTGTGCAGCCGCCGCCTGGTGCCTCCGCCGGCGCCGGCAGCGGACCCGTGGCGTTCGATCCAGAGGCCGAGCAGGGCGAGGTCGTGCTCCTCGCCGAGCACTTCCCCCAGCTTGTCGGCGCGCCGCGCCAGACGGCGCATGCGCCTGGCGCCGCTCCGCGCGCTGCGGCTCGCCGCCGGGCCCGCGGGCCGCTCGAGCGCTTCGGCCACGTAGCGGAGGTCCTTGACCCGCTTGCGCCACTGGTGCATCGTGCGCATCCGCCCGCCGCGCTTCGCGGCCGCACGCCGCATGCGCCGTCGTCCCTGACGGTAGATCCGGCGCACGCCGGTGTCCAGCGGGTCGAACCCCTCGTCATCCTCGAGCTGCCAGGCGGCGGCGCGAGTCCGGAAGCCGCGCAGCTCCTCGACCGCCCGCGTCAGGTTCGCCGGCGCCAGCGCCTCTCGCGAGTGCCGTTCGCGCTCGCCGACGAGCGCGAGTCGCAGACTGATCGCACCCGCTCGCCGGGCGAGCTTGCGCCCACCCCGCCCGAGGACCGCGTCGAGCGTCGCGAGCATCACCTCCGCGTCGCGCGCGCCGGCGAGCAGCGCCGCGGCGGAGCGCAGCGCATCCTGCTCCCGGGCGGCAGCGCGGGCGCCGATCTCGCCCTCGAGCAGCCGCACGATCGCCCGCAGCCGCTTGATCGCCTTGCGCGCCTCGTGTACTCCGGCGGCGGCGTCGCCGAGCTCGTCGATCACGAGATCGGCCTGCTCGAGCGCCATCCGCCTGATGCCGGCGAGCGGCGGCTCCTGCGCACCGAGGCCGAGGCGCCTGGTGGCGCGCAGCCGTCGTGGAGCGCGCGCCTCCTGGGCCCTCGTCAGCGCGACCGCGACGCCGAGCGCGACGGTTGCCACCAGCGTTGCCGCAAGCGGCGCGAGAATGCCGGAATGCCCGGCCTTCCCCGCGCGCCATGGTGGACGGTGAGACCCGCCGCCAACCGCAAGCCTTCTACGTATCGATGTCCGATCTGCGGTCATCTGCTCCCCGCCCTCAGCGAGCATATGCTGATCGCGCCGGAAGGGGACACCCGCAGGCGACGGCATGCCCACACGGAGTGCGTCCTCGAGGCGCGACGCAGCGGCCGGCTCCCGCTCCGCGAGGAGTGGCTCGCGACGCAGCCGCGCCCGGCGCCGTGGTGGCACCGGCTACGGCGTGGGCGGCGATGACTAGCTCCGCGGGGCGCGCGCCCGGCGGAGACCAGAGTTCAGCCTCCCCAGACGTGCGCGCGGTCGGCGTCGACCCTGAGGATGACCCGCTGTTCGCCGGGCTGGCGCAGCGGGTACTCGTCGACCCCCATGTACTTCTTCGCGAGCGAGTCGATGTGCTCGTCGGCGCCGTCGCGGGTGCGCTCCGCGACGCGGCCGCGGATCTCGACGTACTCGTAGGGGTTCTCGAGGTTCTGGACCGTCAGCGTCACGCGGGGGTCGCGCTCGAGGTTCTTCGGCCAGGCCCGTCCCTCGGCCGTGTTGAGCACGGCGCGCCCGTCCTGTACGTCGATCCAGACCGGCGCCGTGTGGACCGATCCGTCCTCGCGCAGCGTCGACACGTGACAGAAGTTCTTCGCCCGCAACAGCTCCTCCGCCCGGCCCTCGATGTTCACGCTCATGGCAACACCCCTTTCAGCTCGTCTCGATGGGACCAGACCAAGATAGGGCCAATCGAGAGAGGTCCGAACCGAGGAGTGACCGGCCCGCCGACGAATACGATGGATGCGATGCGAGGACGTCTGTTCATCGGGCTGATCGGGGCCGCTCTGCTGGCCGGCTGCGGCTCGGCGACGAAGACCGTGACGGTGGCGCAGACCCCCACCGGGTCGACGACGGCGCCGTCGAGCACGACGACGTCGACGACCTCCTCGACTCCCGCGGCGACCACCACTACGACCGCTCCGTCGACCACCGGGAGCTCGACCTCGACGACGCGGACCGCCCCGGAGCCGTCGTTCGCGGAAAAGGAACAGGAAGCGAAGGGCGGGGCGCTCGGCGCCGCCGTGGCGGCGCTGCGCGAACGTGGCTACACCGCTCGCAACACGGCCGAATACCACTCGAACCAGACACTGCGCGTGCTCGTCGGAACGCGCGCGGAATCGGGCGACGGCTACGGCCAGCAGGCTTTCTTCTTCCTCGAAGGTCACTACCTGGGCACCGACGCGAAGGAACCGAGCGCGACGCTGAAAGTCGTCTCGCAGAGCGACACCGAAGTGACGATCTCCTACCCGCTGTATCGCACGAGCGACCCGCTGTGCTGCCCGGGGGGCGGCTCGCGGACCGTGCACTTCGCGCTCAACGACGGCAAGCTCTCGGCGCTCGGCGCGATCCCGCCCGCCCACTCGAGCACGGGCCTGAGCCGGAACTGAGCGCCGGCGGGCCCGTCGCGGCCGCTCGCCGACCGGGTACGATCAGAGCGGATGCCGACACCGCCCCGGGAGCAGCAGAAGCAGGCGAAGCCGGGCCGCCGCCGCTCGACGAAAGAGTCGGCGCGCACGACCGCGATGATCGTGGTCGCGGTGCTGATGACGCTGTTCGCCGTGTTCAACCTCGACGAGGTGAAGGTGCACTGGATCCTCGGGTCCGGCCACGCTCCGCTGATCATCGTGATGGTGATCTCGCTGCTCGTCGGGATCGTGCTGACGTACTTCGCCGAACGCCGCTCCTCGCGTCGCCGCTGATCTCGAGGGAGGCAGCTCAGCGATCCCTGGCGTTCTGCAGCGCCGAGATCGCCGGGCCCGAGCCGATCGCCGGGGCCAGCACGACGAAGGCGGCGTGATCGGACAGCGCCGGCAGCCGATCGGTCATCCCGTGCAGCAGCATGCGGCGCACGAGGCCCATCACGGCACCCGCGACCGCCGCCGGCGAGGGAGCTGCCGGCGGCGGCGAGATGCCCCGGACGGCGGCGCCCAGCGCCGTTGCGAGCTCGTCGTTGCGCGACCGGACCTGCTCGCCGAGGCGGTGGGCGACGAGCCCGATCATGCGCGCCTGCGCCGGCTCCGAGGCGAGGTGGGCGAGGATCCCCGCGAGGGCGAGACGTATCGCCTCCGGCCAGTCCGCGCCGAGCTCGTGCGAACGCAGTGCGATCAGCGCGAGCCGCTCGTGGCAGAGCTCGATCGCTTCGAGCAGGCACTGCTCGACGTCGCCGAACCTGGTGAAGAAGGAGTCGAGCGCGATCCCCGCTCCGTCGGCGATCTGAGCGGCGCCGAGCCGCGAGAGCGGTTGGCGGGCCGCGGCCTGCATCGCGCTCGCGAGGACCCGCTCCGATTCGCCGGGGCGGCGACGGGCCCGCCGGGGCGGCGTCGTCCGCACACGCCGGGCGCGATCCTCGAGGGCGGCGGCCAGCGCTGCGGCGTCGCGCTCGTCGAGGAGCCGCTGTGCTGCCACGAGCGTGACCATCTGCCGAGCGAGCGCGGGGCCGGCGGGGGGCCCGGCGGAGAGCCCTGCGCTGAGCTCCCCCGCGAGCGCCCCGCCGAGCGCGCGCATGACTCCCGCCGGGAGCGAGCCGCCGGCAGGTGACAGCGCTCCCGCGAGCAGCCGCTCGCCCGCCGACAGCGCGTCGCCGAGGACCGTCGCACCGGCCTCGCCGGCGACGAGCGAGTCGTGCAGCAGCAGGCGCGTCGCGTCGGGCGTCGCACAGGCCTCGGCGGCGAGCGCCGAGAGCGCTCCCGGCAGACCGCGCGCGCGGTCCTGTGGAGCAGCCGAGCACGCGCCCCGAGCGGCGCCGAGCAACCGGCCGGCGACCGCGGCCAGGGTCCGCAGGAAGCAGTCTTCGCGGTTCGCGAAGTGCTCGTAGAACGAGCGGCGCGACACGCCGGCGAGCGCGATCACCTCGCGCACCGTGACCTGCTCGTAGCCGTGCTGCGCGACGATCGCGACCATCGAGCCGTGGATCCGCGCTCGCTGGTTCGCCGCGATCTCGTTGCGGGCGATGCCGTGGGGGCCGCGCGGCAGCCGGCGATAGAGGGGGTCGACGCGCGGTCGGGAAGGGCTCGGCGACTGCGGCGGCGGGGTGCCTCCGTGGCGTGACATGGCGGGGGTTCCTCCTCTGCAGCGGCCGCCCTGCGGGAGGCGGCGTTCGAAAGTTCGGACTGGGCGAATGATGACAAATCTGCAGACAATTGTCTACATCGCAAACACGCCGGGTCGTCGGAGTTCTCGGAACGCCGGGCGGCCGCCTCGCCCGCGTTCCCGGCGCAGCCCGACCGCGTTCCGAGAACGTCTCGGCGACCCGGCTGGCGCGGGCGCGTGCTGGCGAGTGGGGTGACGGGCTCCGCGTCCCCGGAGTTCTCGGAGCGGATCGCCGGCATGCCTGGCGCCGGCCGCCGGCGTTTCGAGAAGGTCCCCGCTGGGCGGCGCGCCCGGGGTGCCCCGCGCCGACTTTCAAGGGCGCGCTCCCGGCGGGCCGGCGGCACAAGAGACTCGCACCCCCAGGCCGCCGCCCCGCGCCACACCAGCCTCACGTTTGCGGCGACGGGGGTCCCATCGCGCAGGCCATCACTCCCCGTGTCCGGCTCGCGCCGCGCTGGCTGCTCCCGCTAACGAGAACACGTTGTAAGGCCCGACGACGCCACCCGCCGGTCGTGCCCCCGCCCACCCGCGTCGCCGAGACGTTCTTGAAACGCCTCGGGCTGCGCTCCCAAGACTCGGGTGCGAGGCCGTGAGGCGTTTCAAGAACTCCGGCGCCGCGGTCAATGCAGCACGATCTTCAAAGCCAGGATCGCGAGCCCCATCGTGAGCCCGATCGTGCACTCGAGCGCGAGCTCGCCGCGTGTCGCGCCCGAGCGGACCCCGGCGACGACCTCGAAAAGGGTGAGGCAGCCGATCGCGGTCCACACTCCCGCCGTGACCGCGGCCGGCTCGCCGGCTCCCGAGATCGCTGCGAGCACGAGCGCGATCAGCGGCACAGCGGCGCCCCGGATCAGCGGAACGTCGTGCGCGAGCGCGCTCACCAACGCCCCCGCGGTCAGCCGTCGCCGGGTCCGCAGCCGCTCGCCGAGCACACCGGCGTAGCCGTGCGCGAGCCAGTAGAGCAACGCCGCGATCGCGGCGCTGAGCAGCGCATCGAGGTAGCTCTCGTGCCGGTCGCTCTCGGCCGCCAGCAGCGCCCCGATCACGATCAGCCCGTAGATCGCGCCGGACGGGTTCTCGGCCGGGAGCAGCCAGTCGACGAGGCGCCGCGCCGCCTTGCGCGCGCCGCTGCCGCTCGGAGCCGATGACCCTGGTGAGGCGATCGGCCGATTATCGCCAGCGTCGCGGCGTGCGGCAGGCGCACCGCGACGTGCTCGCGCTGTGCCCCGCCGCTGCAGCGGTGAGCGCAGCGGCCGGAGCGCCGGTAGGTTTTGCCGCGTGGACAGCGGGCCGGCGGTCAGGTTGCGGCAGGCGGTGCTCGTGGCGAGCGATCTCGAGCAGGCCGCGGAGCGGCTGCGCTCCGAGCTGGGCCTCGCCGAGCCGTTCCGCGATCCCGGTGTCGCCGAGTTCGGGCTCGAGAACGTCGTGTTCGCGATCGGCGACTGCTTCCTGGAGATCGTCTCGCCGACGACGCCCGGCACGGCGGCGGGGCGCCAGCTCGAGCGCTCCGGCGGCGACGGCGGCTACATGGTGCTGTTCGACCTCGAAGACCTCGACGGCGCCCGCGAGCGGGCGGGCTCGCTGGGGGTGCGCACGGTCTGGCAGATCGACCTGCCCGACATCTCCGGCACGCACATGCACCCCGCTGACCTGCGCGGAGCGATCGTCTCGCTCGACCGCTCGGACCCGTACGGGACCTGGCGCTGGGGCGGTCCGCAGTGGACGGGGCGGACGGGTGCCGGCGCGCCCGGGCGGCTGCTCGGCATCACCGTGGCGGTCGCCTCGCCGCGGGAGACCGCAGCGCGGTGGGGACAGGTGCTGGGCCTCGCTGCGGGCGGCGGCGACGTGCCGGCGCTGATCATGAGCGACGGCGCCACCGTCGAGTTCGTCGACGCCGGAGCCGGCGCGGAGCAGCTCGTGCAGATCGAGATCGGCTTGCCGCCGGAGATCCGGGCCGGGCGCGAGGATCTGCGCTTCGGCGCGGCCGGGCTCGCGCTGCGCGACCTGCCGCGGGGGTAGGCCCGCTAGTCCTCGCCCGAGGCGAGCTCGTGGGTGCGCTCCGCCCACCACGTGACGGGGACGATCGAGTAGGCGTGCGCGTGCGAGTCGACGTCGAGCTCGATCCCGAGTTTGATCAGCGCCAGCAGCTGCTCGCAGATCCAGTCGTCGTTGCCGAGCGTCTCGGCGCGCTCGGTCGCGACGTTGCTGCGTGCCAGGTTCCGCTCGCGCCGGGACTGGTCTGCGGCGGGCTCGTTGTGGGCGAGCACGCTCGACAGCCACTCGAGTCGGCCGGCAAGCTCGACGTGGCGGTCGAGCGTCGAGGCGTAGGCGCGCGCCCCGACCATCACCGGCGCCCAGTCGGCGATCACGCGCGAGGCGTGATCGCTGAGCCCGTGCGCCACCCGCTGCAGGCGCTCGCGCCGTTCCTCGTCGGCCAGCAGCTCCTCCGCCGCGGCGGTCAGGCGCTCGGCGTCGTCGGCGAGCTCCGCGCTCTCGCGCAGCGACCGCTCGCTGCCGCTCTGGACATCGCCGACGTCGAGCAGCTCGAGCAGGCCCGTCCAGGTCGCCCGCGACGACTGCACGAGCGAGAACAGGACGCTCTGCGCGAGCAGGCTCCAGCGGCGCCGGTCGCGCCGCTCGATCACGTTGTTGATCACGATCAGCGTCACGCCGACCACGACGAGGTTCGCGACCAGCGACGTGATCAGCGCGTGCCCGGTCCAGAACGACGAGGCGATGACGTCCGTCACCGCGGCGACGGCGATCAGGCCGGCGCCGGCGCACGTCGCCAGCACCAGTCGGCGATCCGGGCTCACCGCGCCAGCGTAGATGGTCGCTCCCGAGCCGCTCGACCGACGTCCGCAGCGGGCTTGACCGAGACGCCGAGCCGTGGAACACTCGGCGACCTGCGGGGACTGGGCTGCCGCATCACGAGGGAGGAGCTAGGAGGGCGGATGTTGCCGGGATGGAGGAGGGGCATCGGTGCGCTCGCGATCGTGTCTGCGTCGGTCGTGCTGGGGGCGCCCGCCGGTGCGCTCGCGTTCGAAGCGCGCAGCCTGAGCGGCGCCGGCAACAACCTCGCGCATCCCGAATGGGGCGAGGTCGGCACCAACTACGTGCGCCTCGCGCCGGCGCGTTACGCGGACGGCTACGGAGCGATGGAGGAAGGCCCGCCGCCCCGCTACGTGAGCAACCGCGTGTTCTCCTCGGGCGGCCTCGACATCTTCTCCGAGCGCAACGTCAGCCAGTGGGGATGGGTGTGGGGCCAGTTCCTCGACCACACCTTCGGCCGCGCCGAACCGGGCACCGAAGAAGCGCCGATCCCATTCGACTCCAGCGATCCGCTCGAGCGCTTCCAGGACACGCTCGGCGCGATGCCGTTCGCGCGCAGCGCCGTCGCTCCCGGGACCGGCACCGGCCCGGGCAACCCGCGGGAGCAGGTCAACACCGTCAACTCGTTCATCGACGGCTGGGCCCTCTACGGCGGGTCCGCGAAGCGGCTCGAATGGATGCGCACCGGTCCCGACGACGGCAACCCCGCGCACGAGGGCGCCTCCCTGCTGCTGCCGAACCGCTACCTGCCGACCGCCTCCGCGCGCGGCTCCGCGTCGACCGCGCCGGAAATGGAAACCGAAGGCGCGCTTGCCGAAAACCCGCAGAACGCGGTAGTCGCCGGCGACGTGCGAGCCAACGAGAACGCCGAGCTGACCGCGGTGACGACGCTGTTCGCGCGCGAGCACAACCGGATCGTCGCGAAGCTCCCGAAGACGCTCTCCGAAGAAGAACGCTTCCAGATCGCTCGGCGCGTCGTCGGCGCCGAGCAGCAGTACGTGACCTACCAGGAATTCCTGCCGGCGATGGGCGTCAGCCTGAGCCCGTACAAAGGCTATGACCCGGGCGTCGACCCCGAGCTCAGCGACGAATTCGCGACCGTCGGATACCGCGCGCATTCGATGGTCAACGGCGAGGAGCACATCGAAGTCCCGGCTGGGAAGTACGAAGCGAAGGTCGAACAGCTGCGCGCGTTGGGGGTCGAAGTCAACCCGTCGACCGCGCACCCCTCGAAGCTGCTGCTGACCGTCTCCCAGGGCGCCGCGTTCTTCGACCCGGGGCTGGTCCAGGTGATCGGGCTCGGGCCGGTACTCGAAGGTCTCTCGGAGGAGCCGAGCTACAAGAACGACGAGCAGATCGACGACAGCCTGCGCTCGATCCTGTTCGGAATCCCTCGCAGCGGCGAGAACTACGCGTACTGCTACGCGAACCCCTCGGCGCCCGAATGCTTCAGCGTCGTCGAGGACCTCGGCTCGATCGACATCCAGCGCGAGCGCGACCACGGCATGCCCACGTACGACCAGCTGCGCGAAGCGCTCGGGTTGCCGCGCCAGAGCACGTTCCGCGAAGTCACGGGCGAGTCGACCGAAGAATTCCCGACGAACGATCCGCTCGTTCCCTCCTCCGGCGCGATCGAAGACCCGCACATCCTCGACTTCACGTCGATGGAGAACTACTGGGGCGAACCGGTCACCGAAGGGGGCGACTCGACGGCGCGCAAACGCAAAGAAGTTCCCGCAGCGAGTCGTCTACGCGACGCGGCGCACGACGCTCGCGTCGCGCCTGAAAGCGATCTACGGGTCGGTCGAAAACCTCGATCCCCTCGTCGGCATGATGTCGGAGCCGCACGTCTCGGGAAGCGAGCTGGGGGAACTGCAGTACGCGATCTGGCGCAAGCAGTTCGAAGCGCTGCGCGACGGCGACCGCTTCTTCTACGAAAACGACCCGGTCCTGGCCGAAATCGAATCGCGCTACGGCATCAGTTACAAGCACTCGCTGCGCGAACTGCTCGCGCTCGACGGCAACGTGGCGAAGGGCCACCTCCCGGCGGACGTGTTCTTCGCGCCGACGCCGCCGCAAAAGGCCGCGTCCTCGTCGCGGCGCTAGCCCGCGGGGTACGCTTCGCCTAGGGCCTCGAGGCCCTTGGCCGGAAGGGGACGGTGTGCGCAGAGCGACAGCGGTGATCGCCGGGACGGTCGCGCTCGTCGCCGCGCTCGGCGCGACCGCAGTCGCGAAGCCGGTCGTCACCTTCAAAGCCAAGCCGGTGCCGATCCCCGGCTATCCCCACACCGGCTTCATCCTCGGCGCCGGCACCGCGCTGGAAGCCGAATACCACATCTCGGGCACCGAATACGGCGGCTTCCCGCCGCCGCTCGTGGGGATCACGTTCTACCTCCCGGCGGGCGTGGTGCTGCATCCCCAGGGCTTCCCGACGTGTCCGACCTCGACCCTCGAACCGACCGGTCTAGGGCCGAAGCACTGCCCGCCGGGGTCGGCCGCCGGGCCGCCCGGCGAAGCCACCGGCTACGTCGCGTTCGGCAGGTCGATCGTGCCGGAGACGGCCTCGATCGAATCGTTCTACGCGCCGGGCGGAGGCCTCACGTTCTTCAGCTTCGGCCACGAACCGGTGCTGCTCGAAATCCTCTCGAAAGGGCGCTACGTGCCGGCGGGCGGCGTCTTCAGCAGGAAGCTCGAATCGCAGATCCCGCTCGTCGAAACCGTCCCCGGCGCTCAGGACGCCTCCGTGAAATCGATCAAGGTCAAGGTCGGCTCGGCGATCCGCGTGCACGGCCGGCCGGTCTTCTACGGCCGCCTGCCGGCCCGCTGCCCGTCGTCCGGGTCGTTGCCGGTCCGGACCGAAGTGTTCTTCGCCGGGCTCGGCGGCCTGCCGCCGCAGACGGTCACGGTCGAATACCAGGCGCCGTGCCCCCGCCGCTGAGGTTGGAGCTCTGACAGCTTCCGAGCGCGACCTCTGGCCCGCTGCCGTGTTTGGGGGAGTTGAGAGGCGGCGGACGAGCATCGCCGCTGCCCGAACACTGAGAGAGAAAGAGGGAACGAACGCATGCGTAGAGCAATCACCTGCCTTTCGGCCTCGGCGCTGGCGCTGGTCGCGCTGGCACTGCCGGGCACCGCCTCGGCGGCGCCGAAAGTCACGTTCAAAGCGAAGGCCGTGCCGATCGCCGGCTTCCCCCACACTGGGAACATCTTCGGCGCCGGCGCCGCGGTCGAAGCGGAATACAAGATCGAAGGCACCGAATACGGCGGGTTCCCGCCGCCGCTGACCCACGTCAACTTCTACTTCCCGGCGGGCGTCAAGCTGCACCCGAGCGGGTTCCCGACGTGTGCCCCCTCGACGCTTGAACCGTCGGGCAAGGGCCCGAAGAGCTGCCCGAAGGGCTCGGCCGCGGGTCCGGTCGGCTCCGTGCAGGGCGACGTCGCGTTCGGCAAAGAAATCGTGCCCGAGTCGGCGACGATCGAATCGTTCTACTCGCCGGGCGGCGGCATCACGTTCTTCACGTTCGGCCACGAACCGGTGCTCCTGGAAATCATCTCCAAGGCGCACTACGTGAACTCGAGCGGCCTCTACAGCAAGAAGCTCGAAGCCGAAGTGCCGCTCGTCGAAACCGTCCCCGGCGCGCAGGACGCGTCGGTGAAGTTCATCAAGGTCAAGGCCGGCTCGGCCTACAAGAAGGGCGGGAAGGTCACGTACTACGGCACGATGCCCACGAAGTGCCCGAAAAAATATCTGCCGATCAAGACCGAACTGACCTTCGCGGGTCTGGGCGGGCTCACTCAGCAGACGGTCACGGCCGAATACCACGCGCCGTGCCCCCGCAAGTAGCGACCTGAAGGACCGATGTTCCGTGACCGGCCGGGTGCTTGCGCCCGGCCGGCGCGCGTTAGTCCGGGCTGTCCCTAGCCTGCGGAGACCGTGAGCCCCGAGATCGCGTGCCGGTCGGTCGAGCCGCCGGTCCCGCCCGAGAAGCCGATGTAGGCGGAGGTGGGCAGCGTGACCGCGACGCTGCCGAGCTTGGTGCCGTCGAGCCACACGGTCAGCGCGCCTTCGTCGGTCGAGACCCTGACCTTGTGGGTGGCGCTCCGCAGCGACTGGGACACCGTCCAGGTGCCGAGCCAGTGCAGCGTGCCCGCGGAGGAGCCCGCTCCGTCGCTGACACCGACGAAGTTGCCCGAAGGGTTGACCGCGTTCTTGTAGGTGTCGAACGCAACGGCGAAGCCCGGCACCTTTGCGAATCCGAGCCCGCCGCCCTGTTCTCCGAGCGACGTCGGCGTCGCGCCCTTCGCCGCGTTCCCGATCACGAGCGCGAGCCCGTCGGCGCCGCTGCCTCCGCCGATCGAGATCGTGAATTCGATGTTCAGGCCGAGCGGGTCGAGCGCCGTCGGCCAGAACGCGCTGCCCGCCTGGTTGGCGGTCGCGGTCGTCAGCACGAGGTTCGGGCTTTCGAGTTTCGCGCTGCCGTTCAGCTGCCAGCCTCCGGCTGAAGGGTCGGGGACCTTCGGCGGCCCTTCGCCGCCGCTCGGCGTGTAGGTGCTGGCGAGCGCGACCGTGTTCTGCCCGGCTGCCAGTGCGAAGGCGGGTACCGTCAGCCGGCCGCCGGAGGCCGGGATTTCGACGGGCGGGCCGCCATTTACCGAGACGGTCGTCTTCCAGCCGGACCCGGCCGGGGCGCCCGCGGAGACCTGGCAGCTCGCGCCGGCCACCGCACCGGTCAGCGCGGGCGTCGCCGTGGCGCCGTTGCCGAGCGGCGAGGTCGTGAACGTCGAGGGGCACGTGCCGCTGAACGCCAGCTGCGTTTCCGCCTGGGAGGTGCCGGCGGGGGCGTTCACGACATTCGAGATCTTCAGCGTCGCGGGCTGCGGTTCTTCTTTCGGCGGTTCTTCCTTCGGTGCCGGTTCGCCGCTGATCACGACGTTCGCCGCCTTGTGCGCGTCGTCGAGCGACCCCGTCCCCCCGGTGAACCCGACGAACGCCCTGGGTGGCAGTGTGACCGCGGTCGAGAGGACCTTCGACCCTTCGACCCAGACGGTCAGGGTTCCGTTCAGCGCTTCGACCTTGACGTGACGCGTCCCCGTGCGCAGAGCGGGGACCGAGGTGGATGTCGCGAGCCAGCTGAGCGTGCCGGCCGATGAGCCCTTGCCGTTGCTGACGCCGACGAAGTTGTTGGACGGGTTGACGGCGTTCTTGTAGGTGTCGAACGCGACCGCGACGCCGGAGATGCCGGCAAAGCCGAGGCCGCCGCCGTCTTCGCCGAGCGCGGTGGGCGCCGCTTTCGCGGCGTCCGCGAACGTCAGGGTCTGACCATCGGCGCCGGTCCCCGAGCCGATCGTCTGGTCGAATTCGATCGTGAGGTGGTGGGTTTCCATTGCGGATTCGAAGAACGAGGAGCCGGCCGAATACGGGCTGGCGGGGGTCGTCTGGATCGTCCCCGAGGAGATCGTCGCCGTGCCGTTGTGCGTCCAGGCCGCGCCCGGCGCCGGCACGACGCCGTTGCCGCTGAAGCGGATTTCGTGCACCCCGGTCGAGTCTTCGCCGTTGAGCAGCCATGTGCCCGTGGCGTATCCGGGGGCGCCCGGCGTGAACGCGACGGTCTCGGTGAGGGTTTCACCGGGCTGGATCGTCGTGCCCTCGGAGAGCGCCGTCGTCGCCGTGAAGCTGCCGCCGGTCGGCGGCTTGGACTTCGTGATCGTGACGTTCGTCCCGCCCTTGTTGGTGACCGTGAAAGTGTGGGTCGCCGTCGTGCCGACGGTCACGTTGCCGAATTCGTTGTGTTCCGAGCTCACGGCGAGTACGCCCGGGCTGCCGGCGCTGCCGGCGAGCGTCACGCCGACGGTGCCCGCGGAGGTGACGAGCGCGAGTTCTCCCTGGAAGCTGCCTTCGGCGGTCGGTTCGAACGTCGCCTGGATCGTCACGGCCTTGCCCGGTTCGACGATCGTGCCCTTGGCCGGCACTTCGGTGGCGCCGAACGGGGCGGCGGGCAGTTTCGCTCCTTCGATCGTCAGCGGCGCGCCGCCGACGTTGCGGAACGTGGCCGCGGCGGAGACGTGACCGCCGACGGTCGTGCCGCCGAACGAGACGACCTTGGGTGAGGCTTCGAGCTGTGCCACCGCCGACTGGCCGGTGCCCTGCAGCGAGAAGCTCACGGTGCCGTGGTCGGTTTCGGCCACGAGCGAGCCGCCGAGCAGCCCGGTCTGCGAGGGCTCGAAGGAGACCGGCACCTGCATCGTCTGCCCGGCGCCGAGCGAGGCCGGCAGCGGAGGGGTGGGGGAGCCGATCACGAACTGCGAGGAGGTGCTCGACAGCTTCGTGACCGTCAGCGCGGAGTTGGCGGTGAGCGTCACGGTGCGCTGGCTCTCCGACCCGTCCGTCGTCGTGGGGAAGCTCGTCGACGGTGCGCTGAGGACCGGTGTGACAGGGGAGCCGAAGGCGAGCACCTTGCCTTCGCGGGTGCCGACGTAGAGGCGTCCCGCGCCGACGCCGGGGGTCGCGAACTTGGAGCCCGTGCCGATCGGCGCCGACCATCGCAGCACCGGGGCGCCGCCGGAGGGGATCGGTTCGTAGGCCCGCAACTGCGCGCCGGCACCGCTCCCGTTCGGCATCCACTCGATCCAGACGATCGCCGACCCGGGCGTCGTGCCTTCCGAGGTGATCACGGGAGCGCCCGATCCGAACCCGAACGAGTCGCTCGAGGTCGCCTGCAGGGAGAGGGTCGGCTGGCCCGTCCCGGACACGCCGTACTGGTAGACGCGAAGGTAGCCGGAGGACCCGCCCGCGGAGTTGCCCGCCGATGCCGTCGGGATGTAGACCCAGCCGCCCTGACCCGGCCACACGCCCGGTCGCGACCAGACGCCGCCGTAGGGCCCGATCCGCTCGACGACCTTGTCGCCGAGGCCGCTGCCCTGCTCGAAGCCTCCGAGTTCGTCCCGGTTGAGCAGGTAGACGTACCCGTCCTTGCCGACCGCGACGGCGAGGTGCGGGGTCGCGGGCGTCCCGAAGTATTCGCTGTTGAGCCCGGTGATGCCGCCCGAGGCGAAGTCCGCATCGCCTTCGTCGAGCTGCTTGGCGTCGAACGGCGTGAAGAAGTCGACCGGCTTCAACGAGCCGTCGGCCTGCACCGTCAGTCGAACGATCGACTCACCGAAGGTGCTCGGCGGCGTCTTGCCGGGTGTCGGCGTCGACGGCGAGCCGCCGTTGCCGGTGCTGATCAGCAGCGTGCCGGGGGCGTCGGAGGTGATCCCGGCACCGGACTGCCAGATGCCGGCGCCGCTGCCACTCGGTACGGCGACCCACCGGGCACGGGTCTGCCCCGAGGTCGAGATGCCGAACACCCAGCCCTGCCAGGGCGTGGTGTCGCAGTCGGACCCGAACGCGGCGTAGACGACACCGTTCATCAGCAGCAGACCGGGGCGCTGAAGCTCGGTTCGCGCGGCGAACGTCAGGTTCGCGTTCTGGGCCGTGCCCGCGATCTGCACGGGAAATCCGGGGCGCTCGGCGCCGGTCGAGAGTTCGATGGCGTCCAAGTAGTACGCGACCGTCCCGCTCGAACCGGAGACGTAGGCCTTGTGCGTCATGTAGGCGATGCCGGTCGCCGGGTCCACCACGGGCGTCGCCGTCACCCCGATGCTCGGCGTGAGGTCGGCGCAGCTGATTTCTCCCGGGTTCCAGGGCGTGCCGGGAAGCGTCGTGCTCCATTTCTTCGCGCCCGTCGCCGGATCGAGCCCGTAGACCTTGTTGTTCTCGGTGGCGACCAGGACCTCGCCGTCGGCGAGCAGCGGCTGCGCGTAGACCTGACCTTCGACGGCAGTCGACCAGAGCTGACCGAAGGTGCCGCCGCTCAGGAGCTGGGGCGTGAGCGTCGTCTGTTCCGGGTACCACCCGTCGCGCAGATCGTCGCCGGCGTTGGTCGGTTCGGATGCGAACGCGGGGGCCGCGAGCACGAACAGGATCGCCAGCGCCCCGAGCAGCGCGCGTACGAGGACGAGCCGGGATGAGGATGGCTGCGTGAGCGCGCCCGACTCGGGCGAGTTGACCGCGTCGCTCGTCGTCCCTGCCCCCGGCATCCTGCCGCCCCCTGTCTGGTCTTCCCGGGAGTCCTCGCCCGGGGTCTTGCGCCCCGCGGGAGGATGCTACAGGCCGGGACCGGGTCTCGCCGGCGGGCCGAGCGGCCGCCCGCATGCCAGCGGCATCAGCGGATCTCGACCCCGCTCGGCCGGGGCTCCTCCTCGTCCGCGGCGGCTCGCATCGTCAGCGCCAGCTGGCTCGTGTCGAGGACCGGCTCATCGGGCGCCGGCGGCTCCTCGCTCTCGTCGACGGGGGCCGTCGCGTAGCGTTCCGCCGCCGCGCGGGCCGGCGTGTCCGGGTCGCCGACCACGCAGCGGTCGCGCCCACCCTGCTTGGCGGCGTACAGCCCCCGGTCGGCGACCGCGAGCAGCGCCTCGACGTTCTCGCCGCAGCCGGAGTCCGTGACCCCGAAGCTGACGGTGAAGCGCGGCGTTTCGCCCGGGTGGGCGACCGCCAGCTCGTGACGGATGCGGTCGAGGATCCCGAACGGCCTGGAGCCGGTCCAGCTCGGGCAGAGCGAGCACGAACTCCTCGCCGCCCCAGCGGGCGACGAGGTCGTGGTCGCGCAGGGTGCGCTTGACCGTCTGGGCGAACAGGCGCAGAGCGCGATCGCCGGCCTCGTGGCCGTGCGTATCGTTGAGCGCCTTGAAGTGGTCGAGGTCGCCGATCACGAGCGCGAACATGTCCCCGCGGCGCACGAGCTCGCGCAGGCGGCGCTCGGCGGTGCGGCGGTTGACGAGGCCGGTGAGGCCGTCGGTCGAGGCCTGCAGCTGTGTCTTTTCGAAGGCGCGGACGGTGCCGATGCGGGCGCCGGACTGCCCCGCGAGCACCGACAGCTGAGCGACGGCCTCGTCGTTCAGCGGCCGGCCGTCGGGTCCGGTCGTGTGGAGCACGCCGAGCGCGCGGCCCATGAAGCTGACCGGGACGCAGGCCGCCGAGCAGGGGCCACCCTCGCGTCCGCGCAGCTGCGGGCAGCCGTTGAGCTCCTCGCTGGACTCGAACACGACCGCTGTTCCGCGGCGCACCGCGACGCACGAGAACGGGGACTTGACCGGGCACCCCGGGGCGTCCCGGGTCGGGTTGCTTGCGACACGGCCGAGGTTCGCGCGGCTCGAGTCCGACAGCAGCAGCTCCATCGGCGTCGCCTCGTCGATCTCGAGCATCGCGCGCTCGACGACGTTGAAGACTTCGTGCTCCTCGTCGGCCATCTCCATCGCCTCCGAGAGGTGGTTGGCGAAGCCGTCGCGGACGACCTTCGCGGTCAGCTCCTGCTCGAGGCGGACGCGGTCGGTCGCATCGCGGGCGTGGATCACGACGCCGCGCAGGTTGCGATCCGCGCGCAGGTCGGTGACCCGCGCCTCGAGGTGGCGCCATTCGTCGGCGACGTTGCGCAGGCGGAACGTGAACTCGGCCGGCTCGCCGTGCTCGCGGACGCCCTCCAGCAGCTCACGGTCGTCCTCGTGGATGAAGCGGACGAGGCCGTCGCCGTGGAGCTCGGACTCGGGCCTGCCGACGAGCGCGGAAACGGAGCGGCTCACGTAGCGCGCGCCCGCCGCGCCGACGACCACGACGAGGTCGCTCGACGACAGCGCGAGGCTGCGGAAGTGCGCGCTCTGTCGGCGGCTGGCGGCGAGCAGCAGCGATGCGAGCAGCAGCGTGATCAGCAGCCCGCCGACGCCGAGGACGATCTGGGATCTCAGCAGCCCGCTGAGATTGCCTTCGTCCACCCGGCCGATTTCGCGGGCGGCGCGGAAGGCGATGCTCGACGTCAGCGCGGCGAGCACCCGCAGTCGCTGTATCGGTTCCAGGGTGGAGACGTGCTCGCCGGCGGTTTCCGGGAGGCCCGCGACCGGACGGCGGGCGAGGACCGCTTCGCCGGTCGCGGTCAGGTCCGCGACGAGCCGCTGCTCGAGCTCGAACTGGGCTTGGGTCGAGGCGTTTTCGGCGGGCGGCAGCGTCGTTTCGTCGTCGTCGCCGTTGACCGCCGGAGCTGTGCCGCCGCCGAGCAGCGCCGCCGCCGAGGCGGCCATCGCACGGGAGGTGTACGCGGGATCGGCGGCGCGCCCTTCGCGCGCGAGCAGCGTTTCCGCGACGAAGCGTTCGGCCAGCGTCCTTTGCCGCGCGGCGATCTGGATCACCGTCGTGCGGTGCTCGGAGGCTTTGGTCGAATGGACCGAGACGAAGATCGTCGCGGCCGACACGAGCGCGAAGGTGACGAAGATCGCCACGATCGGTCGGCTGCCCGAGGCGGCCGCCGTGATCGGCTGCAGCGAGCGGCGGCGGCGCATCAGTCGACCACCACTTCGGTGTGCATGCCGGCCATGAAGTGGCCCTCCATGTTGCAGAAGAACGTGTAGCGGCCGGGCGCGAGATGGACGGTCAGCGCACGGTGGGCGCCCGGGGCGCCCGGCTCGAGCGAGCCCGGCTCCTGTGATTCGATCGCTTCCTCATCGACCGTCAGGCCATCGGGCCGGAGCGGCAGCTTCCCGGCGGGGGAGGGGGCGATGATGAGCTCGTGGTCGGTCGCCCCGTCGTTGGCGATCTCGAAGGTGTAGGTCCCGGCCGTGAGCCGTGAGGGCGCTTCGATGCGGAAGTCGTGCTCGGTCACGGCGACGGTGCGGCCCGGTCTCGACGCGCCGTGCGAGGCCCCGCAGCCCGAGAGCAGGACGCAGACGGCCGTGGCGGCTGCCAGGCCCCCGAGGCAGGTGCCGCGACGGTGGGAACCGAAGCGCATGCCTTCGGATCGGCGGCCGGCGGGGCTTCCTTTACGCCCGGTGCCGGCGGTCGATCCTCCCAGGCGCTGCGAGTGGACCCGTGCAGGCCGAACCCCGTGTCAATGCTGGCCGCGAGGCGCGCCTGCATAGGAAGCGCGGATGGCGCGATAGGAAATTCGTATGGCGGGGACGTGGCCGTGTGGCGCGCCGGCGTGCGTCGGGCGTCCTGTCGAGTTGGCCGGCCCTGCTACCGTCGACGCACAAGGTTGGATGTTCATCCAACGGAGAAGTGTCAGCGCTCGTAGCCTTTGCTCATAGCAACTCCCGCGTTCGCAGCACACACCGACGCCGGAGGAAAACCAATGGCTGCAGGAACAGTGAAGTGGTTCAGTGACGACAAGGGTTTCGGGTTCATAACGCCCGACGACCAGTCCAAGGACCTGTTCGTCCATCACAGCTCGATCATCGGCGAGGGCTACCGGTCGCTCGCGGAAGGCGCGAAGGTCAGCTACGACTCGGAGGCCGGAGACAAGGGGCCCAAGGCGGTCAACGTCCAGGCCCTGTAGATGAGCCGCGTCCGCCGGCGAGGACCGTTGGCGGACGCGAGCACGCAGCTGAGAGGAAGGCGAGTCATGTCCGAAAGCTCCGCCCGCGACACGCTGGCCCTCGAGCACGAGAGCGTGGATCGTCTCGCCAACGTCGTCGTGACCGTCGTACCTGCTGCCCTGCTGGGTCTCGCGATCTGGCTGGCCTGGGGCGGAACGCTTCACTGGCAGGACCTGGTCGTCCTCGCGGTCAGCTATCTCCTCACGGGCGTCGGGATCACCGTCGGCTACCACCGCCTGTTCACCCACCGGAGCTTCAAGACCGCCCGCGTCGTGCGCGCGCTGTTTGCCGTGCTGGGATCCGCCGCCGTGGAGGGGCCGGTGATCGAGTGGGTGTCCACCCATCGCAAGCACCACCGCTTCAGCGACCTTCCCGGCGACCCCCACAGCCCCCACACCGACCACGGCAGCGGCTGGCTGGGAGCGGTGCGCGGACTGCTCCACGCCCACGTCGGCTGGATGTTCCGCGGCGTGGACCGTGCCAGCGAGGAGCGCTACGCGAAGGACCTGCTCGCCGACCCGCTGGTTCGGGCGATCGATCGCACATTCCCCCTCTGGGTCCTGGTCGGGCTCGCGTTCCCGTTCGGTCTCGGCGTCGCGCTGACCGGCTCGCTCGTCGGCGGCCTGACCGGGATGCTGTGGGGCGGGGCGGTCCGCATCCTCTTCCTGCACCACGCGACGTTCTCGATCAACTCGCTCTGTCATTTCTTCGGGCGTCGCCGCTTCGCCACCGGCGATGAGTCGCGCAACCTCGCATGGCTCGCGCTACCGACCTTCGGCGAGGCGTGGCACAACAACCACCACGCCTTCCCGACCTCCGCACACCATGGCCTCACGCGCCGGCAGCTGGACCCGGGCGGATGGCTGATCGACGGTCTCGAGCGGCTCGGTCTTGCGTGGGACGTCGTGAGGATCTCCCCGAGCGCACAGCAGGCGAAGCTTGCGGGCGGCGGGGGGAGCCGGCACTTGCGCTAGCTCGCCCGACGAGCTGTAGCGCTCAACTACGAAGGGCGCAACGTGACCGAGGTCGCCGATCAGCTCGGCCCACGGTCGTTCCGCACACGAACTCCTCCCGCGCCTACCCTTCGCCTGACCGCGAAGCCGGTCGGTTTCACGGCCGAGTCCGGTCGTACCCGCAGACCCAACCCGACCGCGCATAGGGAGGCCTGATGACCGCTATCTACACCTTCGATGTCTTCTCCAGCCTCGATGGGTTCGGCGCCGCCGGTGGCGACTGGACCGGCTATTGGGGCAAGCAAGGTCCCGAGCTCCTAGACCGGCGTCTAACGCTGTACAGCGAGGAGCAGCGCATGGTCTTCGGAGCCAACACCTACCGGCTGTTCCGGCGGTTCCTCACCTCGCTCGATGAGTATCCCGACGCAGGGGACCCTTGGGTGACGCGGATGCTGAACCTGCCGGCGACGGTGGTCTCCAACACGCTGCGCGATCCGCTCGATGGCGCGAACACCACCCTCATGAGCGGGGACGCCGTGGAGATCGTCGCCCGGCTGAAGGAGGACTCTGAGGTGCCGTTGCGTTCGCACGGCAGCCTGTCGATGAACCGAGCGCTGATGCGCGCCGGCTTGGTCGACCGCGTCCAGGTGACGTTGTTCCCGGTGATCACCGGCGAGACGGGACGGGACCCCATCTTCGGAGGTGCCGCCGACTTCGACCTCGAGCTGATCGAGAACCGGACACTGGACGGGGACATCCAGGAGCTCATCTACCGGCCCACCCTCCACGGCTGATCAGGCCAGTCCCTACGAACGGGCTGGGCACCGGCGGGAGATCCACGTGGTCGCCTGAACGAGCCTGTTCTCCCTGTGTTCCCCGCCGGGCGATGCGCCCGACCGAGGCCTCGGCCCGATCTGGCTTTGCGACGCGAGAGCCCAGCAACGGACTCGAACCGTTGACCCCTTCCTTACCATGGAAGTGCTCTACCAACTGAGCTAGCTGGGCGGGGAGCCAGACTCTAGCGCGCACATGCGCGGCGGTCCTCAGGCGATGTTGTCGAGCAGCTGCGAGGGCGAGCTCAGCTGGAGCCCGCGGGAGAGGATCACGATCGTCTCGAGCCTCGGGGAGCGCTTGCACCGCTCGAGCAGCGAGATCTCGGTGCGGTGCAGGTCGCAGATCGCCGCGAGCGCCTCCTGCGAGAGCCCCGCCGCGTCGCGGTGATGGCGCAGGTTCTTCGCAAACTGCTCGCGGACTCCCTCCATGCGCCGCCACTCTCGCGGGACGCGGACGAAAGATCTACAGACTGTTGTCTAAGACGACTTCGGATGGTCCGAATCGGATGACTGGCGGCGCTCCGCTCAGGCGGGCTCGTCCGCGGGCGTGACGGTCGTCACCGGCAGCCCCAGGCCGGAGACCTTGCTCGGCAGGTCGAGGCGCAGCCAACGGGACACTTTGGGGGAGAGGGTCGAGATGATCACCTCGTCGTAGCCGCGAAGGTTGATCGCGTCCTGGATCGCCGCCGAGGGGTCCGCGTCGCCGACGAAGCCCTCGACCTCCGAGCCGGCCGCCTTGCTCAGCAGCGGCAGCGCGTGCGCCAGCACTCCCTGGGCCTCGTCCGCGTCGAGGTCCTCGGGGTCGACCGCCTTGTGGAGGCCGTGCGCCGGGTTCGGAACGAGCAGCGTGAACGTCGTCGGCCCCTTGCCGGCGCGCTCGCGGACCGCGTCGAGCAACGGCTGCGTCGCGGCGGTCTTGTGGGCTACGACGAGCACCCGGCTCGGCTGCTGCGCGGACTCCATGATCGGCCTCCTCCTCGCTGGTGTGCGGCGCCCCGACGGTCGGGCTCCTCGCATCTTCTACCCCGAAGCGCGGGTCGCTTGCAACCGCTTCGGGGCGACACGGCGAAGAGCGCACCGCGCCCGTCGCGGCAGCGACCATCTAGGCTCCTGCGGGTGAAGATCGAGCTCACGCCCGACGCGGTCGTGGTGCGCCTCTCGTGGTGGCAGAAGGCGCTCGGGCTGATGCGCAACGTGACGGTCCCGCTCGGAGACGTCAACGGCGCCGAGGTCGTCGAGAACCCCGTGCGCGACGCCGGGCGGGCCGGCCTCAAATTCGGTCTGCGGGTGCCGTTCCTGTACTTCGCCGCTCGCACGATCCGCCTCGATCAGATGTTCGTCGTGCGGCGCAGGGTGCCGGGACTGTCGCTGTCGATCGACGGCGACGGGCCGCTGGAGCGACTGCTCGTCTCGACCCCGCGGGCCGAGGAGCTGGCGCGAGAGATCGAAGCCGCGCGGGCGGGCGCGGCCTAGCCGGCGGCTTCGGCGCTGCGCAGGCCGCTGAGCGTCCAGGCGGCGAACAGCACGATCAGCACGGCGGCGGCTGCGAACGCGAGAGCGGTGTGGTCGTGGACGCCGGAGATCAGCCCTCGGCCCGCCTCGAGGAACGCGGTCGCCGGATTGAGCCGGGCGACGTCGTGGATCCAGCCCTTGAGCAGCCCGATCGGCACGTACACCGGGGCCAGGAACAGCAGCAGGAAGACCGGCGTCTGCATCAGCGGGCCGGCCTGGATCGAGCGGAACCGGAACGCGACCCCGGCCGCCCACCCGTAGCCGACGAGCACGAGCAGCGCCGCCATGACGTAGAGGCCGACGATGTCGACGCCGTCCCCCGTGATCTGCATCCCCGCGAGCAGCGCGACGCCGGTCACGACGGTCAGCGTGATCGCCGCGCGGGTCAGCGCCACGAGCGCGTAGCCGATCGCGATCCCGCGCCGATCCTCGGCGGCCAGCAGCAGCCGCCGCGCGAAGCCGCTCTCGAAGTCCATCGCCAGCGAGAACCCTGTGAACAACCCGGCGAACATCGCCGACTGGCACAGCACGAACACGAACTGGAACGCGGTGTAGCCGGCTGGGAAGTGGAAGCCGGGGACCGATCCGAGCGCCGAGAGCCCTCCGGCGAAGCTCGCCAGGAACACGAGCGGGAACAGCAGCGAAGGGACGAACAGCGCTGGGACTCGCACGTACGTGTGCAGGCTGCGCCACGCGATCGCCCAGGCGATGCGCCAGGTCGCGGCTCGCGGCAGGCGCATCATGTCCGCTGCATCCGCTTCCGCAGCGCCCCGGCGACGGCGAGCAGGGCGATCGCGGTGAGCCCGGTGCCGACCGCGAACCCGCGCCACAGCGCGGTGCCGTCCCAGCCGCTGATGTAGAGGCTGCGGAAGCCCTCGATCAGGTACGAGATCGGGTTCCAGGTCGCGATCGTGTGGAACCAGCCGGTCTTCAGGAGGTTGCGCGGCAGATTGCTCGAGGAGAGGAAGATGAAGACGAAGAACAGGGGGAACAGCCCCTGCACGGCCTCGCCGGAGCCCGTCTGCAGCGCCGCCGCGCAGCCGAGCGCGCCGAAGCCGACCGCCGTCAGCGAACCGAGCGCGAGGATCACGGCCCCGCCGCCGACGCCCGCTTCGAGGTGCGCGCCGGCCACGAAGCTCATCCCGATGTAGACCGCGGACTGCAGCACGCCGAGCGCGGCGACGCCGACGAGCAGCCCGCCGATCAGCGCGACGCGGTTCAGCGGCGTCAGCGCGAGGCGGTTGAAGAAGCCGCTCTCGATGTCCTCGGCGAGGTTCGTGCCGGTGTTGATCAGCGAGAACATGCCGCCCTGGATGAAAGCGACGGCGATCGCGAACGAGACGTATGAGTGGGTGGGGAAGCCCGGCAGCCGCGTCGCCGCCTTCAGGCCGCTGGCGTTGACCGCGAGCAGGATCAGCGGGAAGAAGACGATCGGGAACAGCTGGAAGGGCTGGCGCAGGGTCTTCAGCATCGAGCGGCGCGCGAGCACCCCGACCTGCGTCGGCAGCGCGGCGTTCACGAGGCGACGGGCTCCGTGTCCGGCTCGGCCGCACCGTCCTCGCCGGCGCCCTCGAGCGAGCGGCCGGTCTTCGCCAGGAACACGTCGTCGAGCGTCGGCGAGTGCAGCCGCAGATCGGCGATCGCGACGCCCTCGGCGTCGAGTGCGCGGACGATCTCCGCGAGGTCGCCGACGCCCTCGGGCAGGCGCGCGGCGACGGCGCCCGGCGCGGCCGCTGCCTCCTCGCCGAAGCGCTGCAGCACGGAGGCGAGGCGATCGAGGTCGCCCGGGTCCGCGGGGACCGCTTCGACGCTCGGCCTGCCGATCGCCGCCTTCAGCTCGGCGGGGGTTCCCTCCGCGACGATCCGCCCGCGGTCGATGATCCCGACGCGGTCGGCGAGCACGTCGGCCTCCTCGAGGTACTGGGTCGTCAGGAACACGGTGACGCCGTCGGACGCGAGCCGCCGGACCTCGTCCCACAGCGCCGCGCGGCTCTGCGGGTCGAGCCCGGTCGTCGGCTCGTCGAGGAACAGCAGCCGCGGCCGGTGGACGAGCGCGAGCCCGAGGTCGAGGCGCCGCTTCATGCCGCCCGAGTAGCCGCCGACCTTGCGGTCCGCCGCGTCGGTGAGCCCGACGCGCTCGAGCAGCTCCCTCCCTCGCGCCTCACGCTCCTCCTTGCCGAGGCCGTGAAGCGCGCTCTGCAGCCGCATGTGCTCCCGTCCGGTCAGGAACGGATCGAGCGCGGACTCCTGCAGGGAGGCGCCGATCGCGCGGCGGACCTCGGGGCCCTGGTGGACGACGTCGAGGCCCGCGACGAGCGCCTTGCCGGCGGTCGGCGGGAGCAGCGTGGTCAGGATCAGGACGGTCGTCGACTTGCCCGCCCCGTTCGGGCCGAGGAAGCCGTAGATCTCGCCGGGGGCGACCCGCAGGTCGATGCCGTCGACGGCGCGAACGCCGCCCTTGAAGTCCTTGACGAGGCCGCTGACCTCGATCCCGTTGCTGTCCTGGCTCATCCGCGGTCCCGTGGGCGACGAATCATCACGAGAATCATTTGTATCACAAATAGTTTTGGGGAGCTATTATCAACCCATGAGCGACGAGCAGGCAGGCCCGCGGGCAGGGACAGCGCGGCTGCCGCCTCCGGCACCGTTCCGCGGCCTCGGCTTCATGCTCTCGACGCTCGGCTACGCCGTTGCTGCGGGGTTCGCCAAGCGGCTCGCGCCGCTCGGCCTCGAGCCGCGCGACTTCGCGCTGATGCGCGCGATCGGCGACGACGAGGGCGCATCCCAGCAGGCGATCGCCGAGCGGCTCGGGATACCGGCGAGCCGGATGGTCGCGTTCATCGACGCCCTGGAGGAGCGCGAGCTGGTCGAGCGCCGCGCGCATCCGAGCGACCGGCGGGCGCGCGCTCTGTACCTGACCCCGGCGGGGGAGACGCTGCTCGCGGAGGCGTTCGGGGAGGCGATCGCGTTCGAGCGCGCGCTCGGCGCGGACCTCCCGCCGAAGGAGCGCGAGCGGCTGCTCTCGCTGCTCGGCGTCGTGACAGCGACGCTCGGGCTTCCCCCCGGCGTGCACGCGGCGAACATGGAGCCCGGCGACTAGCTCCCGCGGGGCCGTCCGAAGCCGGCGCTCGCGGCTCAAGGAACGGGATCGGACGGTCGAAGCGAGCGGAGAATGGCGATCCTCCGCCAACCGCCCCCGATCGAGACGGGAGAGCAGATCCTGCGCGCGCGCCGGACCGCTGCGCTCGCGCGGATCACGGTCGGCCTCGCCGGGGCCGCGCTGGCGATCTTCTCGCCCGGCGTCGTCCCCCACGCGCTGCCGGCGGCGATCGGGTTCGCGACGATCACTCTCAGCGCGGCCGTCCCGCTCGTGGCACCGGGTCTCTCGCTGCTCACCGCCGAGGAGTCGCTGTCCGCCGCCGCGGGGGTGCTGATCGTCGGACTCGGCGGGCAGCGGGTCGGCATCGCCGCCGTCCTGTGGCTCGTCGCGGTGGCGAGCGGGGTGCTCGCGCGTGGCGGGCGCGTGCACTGGATCGGCCGCACCGTGATGCTCTGCGGGCTGGCGCTGCCGCTCGTCATCGCCGGGTCGCTCAGCGCCGCCTACGCCGCCTTCGCGCTCGGCACGATCGCGCTGCTGCTGACGGCCGGGCGCCTGACCCACGAGCTCAACGCCCTGCTGCGCCAGGCTCGGACGCAGGCCGACAGCGCCGAAACGCTGCTGCTCGCCGGCGACATCGCGGCGCGGATGTCCGAGCATGTCGAGGCGTCGGGACCATATTCGGAGGCGCGGCCCGCGCCCGCGATGAGCGAATCCGAGAAGGCGTCGGCGCGGATAGCGCTGGCACGGCTCACGGAGGGTGACGGCCTGTCGATGGTCGTACAGCCGATCGTCGACATCACGACCGGGGAGGTCCACGCGTACGAGGCGCTGGCCCGGTTCGGCGAGGCGGGGACGGGCACCTCGCCGCTGCACTGGCTCGCCCTCGCCGACGAGCTCGGCGGCCGCGCGGCGCTCGAGCGCGCCTGCCTGCGGCAGGGGCTCGAGCTGCACCGCGAACGGCCGCCCGGGACGAGCGTGTCGGTGAACCTCTCCGCTCCCGTGCTGGCCGAACCCGCGACGCGGGAGATGCTCGAACAGGCGCGCGGCGGCGATCGGGACGGCCTCGACGGCCTGATCGTCGAGATCACCGAGGAGACGCTCGTCGCCTCCGACCAGCTCCTCCGCCAGGCGATCGCGCCGCTGCTCGCCGCCGGTGCCGTGCTCGCGGTCGACGACATGGGGGCCGGTTACTCCGGGCTGCGGCAGATCACCGCCGTGCGGCCCGCGTACCTGAAGCTCGACCGCTCGCTGGCGGTCGGCATCGACGGCGACCCCGAGCGCAGCGCGCTGGTCGCGGCGCTGGCCGGCTACGCCCGCCAGGTCGGCGCGTGGCTGGTCGTCGAGGGGATCGAGACGAGCGCGGAGCTCGAGCGGGTGCGCGGCCTCGGCGTGCGGCTCGTCCAGGGCTACCGACTCGGCCGCCCGGCACCGCCCTGGCCCGAGGTCGACCGCGAGGACGCGCGCGGCGCCGCCCCCGTCGAGGCCGCCGGCGAGGCCGTCGCCTCGAGCACCGGCTCGGTCGAACGCGCGTCGCGACGGGGGGCCGCGAGCAGCGTCTGAACGGCGTCGCGCGTGCGATCATCGGCGCGTGATCCTTCCGCGCGACGAACGCGGCGATGGGCCGGCGCTCGTGCTCCTGCACGCCGGAGTCGCCGACCGCCGGGAGTGGGCCGGACTGCTCGATCCGCTCGCGCAGGGCGGCGTGCGGGCGATCGCGCTCGATCTGCCCGGCTACGGCGAGGCGCACCCGGGGCCCGGTCCGGAGGCGCCGTGGGAGGACGTCGTCGAGACCCTCGATGCGCTCGACGTCGGGCGCTTCGCGCTCGCCGGGAACTCGTTCGGCGCGGCGATCGCAAAGCGCGTCGCGATCGCCTGTCCGTCCCGGATCACGGCGCTCGTGCTGATCTCGGCGCCCCCCGAGAGCGCCGAGCCATCGCCGGAGCTGCGGAGCGTGTGGGAGGCCGAGGAGGAGGCGCTCGAGCGGGGCGACGTCGAGGCCGCCGTCGTGACGATCGTCGAGGCCTGGACGTTGCCCGACGCGCCCGCCGTGCAACGGCGGCTCGTCGCCGAGATGCAGCGGCGCGCCCTGGCGCTTCAGGAGGAGGCAAGCGGCGAGCAGGCCGACGATCCGCTGGAGCGCGAGCCCGGGGCGCTCGCCCGCCTCGGGCTGCCGACGCTGGTCGTCGTGGGCGAGCACGAGTTCGCGGACTTCCCCGACGAGGCGCGGCGATTGGCGGCCGAGCTTCCGGGCGCGCGTCTGGAGACGATCGCGGGCGCGGGTCATCTCGCGCCGCTCGAGCGCCCGCGCGAGACGTGCGCGCTGCTGCTGGAGATGGCCGGCGGCGGTTAGCGCGCCGGATTTCCGACCTCGGCCGCCTCTATCTTGGCCGGGACGGTGACCCGCGCACGCCAAACCTCTGAGCCCACAAGGCTGCATGCGCCGGTGGCGATCGAGCTGCGCAGCAAAGCGCAGTGCGCCGGCGACGGCCGGCTCCTCGAGTTCGTTGCGGGCGACGGCCCGGCGGCTCACGAGGTGCGGATGATCCTCGAGAACCTGTACAGCGGCGAAGCGCTCCCTCAGACCGTGGCGATGATGATCGACTCCGACGCCGGCGCGCTGCTCGGGATCGCCTCGATCAGGATCGACGGGAACGCCGAGCTGCGAGCGAAGGCGTCGACCCCGTGGTTCCTGCGGCGGCTGACCCGGAACCCGTACGTCAACCTGATCGCGCGCGACGACCGCTACCGCAACCACGTGCTCAGCGACGGCCACACCCGTCTCGGCACGGCGCTGCTGCGGGCGGGGCTCGAAATCGTCGCGTCGGAGACCGCCGGTCGCGAGCTGCCGACGGTCTGGGCGCTGGTGCGGCGCGGGAACGAGGCGAGCAAGCGGACGTTCGGCGAATTCGCGTTCTACGCGCACGACCGCTCGCACGAGAACGAGCAGGACGTGTTCCTGCGACGGGCCGGCCGGCGCCTGCTCGCGCCGCCGCCGAGGTCCGCATATGTGCCCGCCCGAGCGGCCCTCGGCGAGCGCTCAGCCTGACCCGCCGCGGCCGCGGCGATCCCCTACACTGACGCCCTCGCGGCGGGGTTCCCGAGCGGTCAAAGGGGCGTGGCTGTAAACCACGTGGCTCTGCCTTCGAAGGTTCGAATCCTTCCCCCGCCATCTGCGCGTGCCGGTGTCCGGTGCGGCACGCACACCTCACGTCGCTGAGCTCGGGAGGTCCGCCGCGCCGCCGAGCGGCCCGCCGGACTCACGAGCTCAGCTGGCCTCGCGCAGCTGCTGCGCGTCAGGCAGCGTCTGCAGCTTTTTCAGCGTCCGGTTCTCGATCTGGCGCACGCGCTCGCGGGTGATGTTGAACGCGCGGCCGACCTCCTCGAGCGTCCGCGAGCGCCCACCGACGATGCCATAGCGCATCTCGATCACCTCGCGCTCACGCCGCGGCAGAGCCGCCAGCACCCGCATCACGTTCTCGCGCCGCAGCGCCTCCGAGGCGATCTCGAACGGCGAGGCCGCCGAGACGTCCTCGACGAAGTCGGCGAGCGCGGAGTCGTCCTCCTCGCCGACCGGCTTCTCCAGCGAGATCGGCTGCTGGGTGATCCGCATCACGTCCCGCACCTCGCGGATCGTGCATTCGAGCTCGGCGGCGAGCTCCGCAGCGGCCGGCTCGCGGCCGAGCTGCTGGATCAGCCGGCGTTCGGCGTGCAGCAGCTTGTTGAGCCGCTCGACCATGTGCACGGGGATGCGGATCGTGCGGCCCTTGTCGGCGAGCGAGCGCGTGACCGCCTGCCGGATCCACCACGTCGCGTAAGTCGAGAACTTGTAGCCGCGGCGGTAGTCGAACTTCTCGACCGCCCGAATCAGCCCGAGCGACCCCTCCTGGATCAGGTCGAGCAGCGTCAGCCCCCGGCCGACGTACCCCTTCGCGATCGACACGACGAGCCGCAGGTTGGCCTCGACCATGTGCTGCTTCGCAGCCATGTCGCCGCGCTCGATCCGCTTCGCCAGCGCCACCTCCTCCTCGGCGCTGAGCAGCGGCACCCGCCCGATCGAGCGCAGGTACAGGCGCAGCGAGTCGAGGCTCGGCTCGACGGTCAGGTCGACCTCCGGCCGGCGCATCTCGTCCAGACGCGCACGGAGGGCCGGGCCCTCTTCGTCGTCGATCTCGGTGGCCGGCGTCTCCTCTTCGAGCGGCGTGTCCGCTGCATCGGGCGTACCGACCCCTGCCCCGTCGGCGTCGAGCTCGCCGGTCGCGGCGATCTCGATCCCGTGCTCCTCCAGGTAGCTCAGCAGGTCCTGGGCCTGCTGAGGCGAGAGCTCCGCCTCCTCGACGACGCTCGCGACGGCCTTGGCCGTGACGAACCCGCGCTCCTGCCCTTCGGCGATGACTCCCTGCAGCTCCTCCATCTCCACCACAGCTGTCTGCGTGGTGGTAAGCGTGCCCTCCAGCTTTCCGCTCACTTTGACTCCCAAGGACCTGTCCGAATCCCCATCGCGAGGTATTCCCCACGACCTCCCCTGACCTACGCTAAGCCTCCTGTGCGTTGCGCCTTCATCAGCGTCTAGTCGAGTTCCGCTCCAAGCGTCCCGACCGTAGGTCCAAATCAATCCCCAAGGGCCCACAGCCGACTAAGTGCGGAGTGATACCAGAATCTCCGGTCGAGAACTCGGCCCGTCGCACCCCCCGGCCGGGGCACTTGGCGGCGCTACGCTTCGCCGTGCATGCAGGGGTTCGGTACCACCTCCGAGATCGCTCCGACGCTGGGCTCCGGCGACGACGTCCAGTCCCGCACGCCGGGCGTCCCGATCGGGCTCTCCCGCGTCGGTGTCACGGGCGTCGAGAAGGTCGTCCGCATCCGTGAGGAGCTGTTCTTCGCGCGCCTCGACTGCTTCGTCGACCTCGCCGGGTCGCAGAAGGGCGCTCACATGTCGCGCTTCGAGGAGGTCGTAAACGACGCGATCGGCGAAGTCGTGCTGAGCGAGTCCCCGTTCCGCGCGGAGACGCTCGCCCAGCACATCGCCGAGCTCGTCCGCGAGCGCCAGGGCGCCGCTCGCGCGGAGGTGCGGATCAGCGCGCGCTACCCGGAGCACAAGCCCGCTCCGGTGAGCGGCGTGCAGACGCAGGAGATCTACACGCTGCTCGGCGGCGCGGTCGCATATGAGCACGGCACCCGCCGCGTCGTCGGCGTCTCGGTGACGGGGATCACCGCGTGCCCGTGCGCGCAGGAGCTGGTCGCGGCGCGCTCGCGCGTGCGCCTCTCCGCGGAAGGGTTCAGCGACGAGGAGATCGACCGCATCCTGCGCAGCGTGCCGGTCGCGACGCACAATCAGCGCGGGCTCGCGACGCTCCAGATCGGCTGCGTCGAGGACTGCGCGACGGAGATCGACGCGACGCGGCTGCTGGCGATCGCCGAGGCGTCGATGTCATCGGAGATCTACGAGCTGATGAAGCGCTCGGACGAGGTCGAGGTGGTCGAGAAGGCGCACCGCCGCCCGCGCTTCGTCGAGGACTGCGTGCGCGAGATGATCGCCGGCGTGATCGGCGAGTTCGACGGGCTCGACGGGCGTACGTTCGTCTCGGCGCGGCAGGAGAACCTCGAGACGATCCACCAGCACAACGTCGTCGCAGAGCGCCACGGGCTGCTGCGCGAGCTGCGCGAGGAGGCGCTTTCGGGTACGCCGGCAATGCGTCACACGAGCCTCGAGTCCTGGCTCGACGACGGCCTCGCTCAGCGTTCGGCCTGAGCCCCCGACTGCGCCATCAGGCGCCGCACCCCGAAGAAGTAGTCGAGACCGGAGAGCACGGTCACGGCGACGGTCACGTAGAGCAGCGCCGAGACCCACAGCGGCTGGTGGTGGAACGCGATCACGGCCAGGATCGCGGCGATCTGCAGACAGGTCTTGACCTTCCCGAACATCGAGGCGGCGACGACGACACCGGCCTGGCTCGCGCCGAGGCGGAGGACGGTGACGGCGAGCTCGCGCGTGATGATCACCATCGCGACCCACGCCGCGAGGCGGTGCAGCGAGACCAGCGAGACCAGCGCCGCGACGACGAGCAGCTTGTCGGCGAGCGGGTCCATCAGCTTGCCGAAGGTCGTGATGCTGTCCCTGGCGCGAGCGAGGTAGCCGTCGACGAAGTCCGTGAGGGACGCGAGCGCGAACACGACCGCGGCGAGCACGTCGCCCGCCGGTGTGTTGCCGAGCAGCGCGACGACCACGACCGGGACCAGCATGATGCGCAGCACCGTCAGCAGATTCGGCAGGTTGAGCGGGAACATCCACGCCAACCTTAGTCGCGGGGCGGCATGGACGGCAGGGGTCGGTCCGGTGCTATACCCGGAGCCTCCAACCCCCGCGAGCCGAGAAGGAGCACGGCATGAAGAAGCGCACGCTTGGCCCCAACGGACCGGAGGTGTCCGCGATCGGCCTCGGTTGCATGGGCATGTCGGCCTTCTACGGCCAGACCGACGAGGAGGAGTCGACCCGCACGATCCGCCGGGCGCTCGATCTCGGCTGCAACTTCCTCGACACCTCCGACATGTACGGCCCGCACACGAACGAGGAACTCGTCGGCCGCGCGATCGCAGGCCGGCGCGACGAGGTGTTCCTCGCGACGAAGTTCGCGATCAAGCTGACGCGGGCGGCGGACGGCAGCATCTCGCGCTCGATCGACGGCTCGCCGGCATACGTTCGCAGTGCCGTCGAGGCGTCGCTGCGGCGCCTCGGGGTCGACCACATCGACCTCTACTACCAGCACCGCGTCGACCCGGACACGCCGATCGAGCAGACGGTCGGGGCGATGGCCGAGCTCGTCGCCGAGGGCAAGGTCCGCTACCTCGGCCTGTCCGAGGCGAGCGCGGCGACGATCCGCCGTGCGAACACCGTGCACCCGATCACCGCCGTGCAGAGCGAGTACTCGCTGTGGACGCGCGATGTCGAGCAGGACGTGATCCCGGTCCTCTCGGAGCTCGGCATCGGCCTGGTGCCGTACTCCCCGCTCGGCCGCGGCTTCCTCTCCGGCCGCTTCAGCTCCCCGGACGAGCTCGACGACGACGACTTCCGCAAGCACGGCCCGCGCTTCACCGGCGCCAACCTGGAGCACAACCTCGAGCTCGCCGCCCGCGTCAAGGAGATCGCCGCCGAGAAGGGCGTGACCCCCGGGCAGCTGGCGCTCGCGTGGGTCCTGCATCGCGGCCCGCATTTCGTGCCGATCCCCGGCACCAAGCGCGTCTCCTACCTGGAGGAGAACCTCGCCGCCGCCGAGATCGAGTTGAGCGACGAGGACGTCCAGAGGATCTCCGACGCGGTCCCGCCCGCCGCCGGCGAGCGCTACGACGAGGCCGGGATGCGCTCAGTCAACCTCTGAGCGTGCACGCCGAGCGCCATCTCGACTGGCCGGGCGCCTTCAACGTCCGTGACCTGGGCGGCCTGCCCGCCGCGGGAGGTCGCACGACGGCGCGCGGCGCGGTGGTGCGGGCGGACTCGCTCGGGCGGTTGAGCGCGGCCGGCTGGGATGCGCTCGTCGAGCACGGCGTACGCACCGTCGTCGATCTACGCAACGACGCCGAGCGCGGGGAGGACGCGGCGCCGCGGCCGGCTGCGCTCGAGACGCTGCACGTGCCCCTCGACGGCGCCGAGGACCGGGGCTTCTGGGATCCGATCGAATCGACACCGGAGTTCGCGACCCCGATCTACTACCGCGCGCACCTGATGCGCAAGCCCCAGCTCGTGGCGGCCGCGGTGTCCGCCGTCGCCCGGGCGCAGCCCGGCGGGGTCGCGTTCCACTGCGTCGGCGGCCGCGACCGCTCCGGCGAGCTGTCGATGGTCCTGCTCGCGCTGGTCGGGGTCGCTCCCGAGGTGATCGCCGCCGACTACGAGCTGAGCGGCGAGCGACTCGGTCCGCTGTTCGCGCTGGAAGGGCGGGAGGACGAACGCGAGCAGATCGAGGCATACCTCGCCGAGCGCGGCACGACCGCCGGCGAGGTGATCGCGACGACCCTGTCCTCGATCGACCTGGAGTCGCTGATGCGCGCCGGCGGCGTCACCGACGACGACCTGGCGGCGCTGCGCGAGCGGCTGCTGGAGCCTGCCTGAGCCGCGCGCCGGGTGGGCTCGGCGAGCAGGGCGACGATGCGTCCGCGTCCGAGCGAGCCCGTCCATGCCGGGCCGTCAGGCCGAAAGGAGCGAGGACTCCCGAGGAAGGGACAGCAATCCGCGCCCTCGTGATCAGGGCGACGATCGTCACGTCCCTTCCTCGGGATCCGAGCGACGCGAGCGACGCCTCCATGCCGGGCCGTCAGGCCGAAAGGAGCGAGGACTCCCGAGGAAGGGACGGCGATCCGCGTCCTCATGATCAGCGCACCGTCGGCATGTCCCTTCCTCGGGATCGCGAGCGACGCTCCGCCGGGCCTCAGGCCGAAAGGAGCGAGGACTCCCGAGGAAGGGACGGCGATCCGCGTCCTCATGATCAGGCGCGACCGATCGGCACGTCCCTTCCTCGGGATCCGAGCGCCCTAATACCCCACGCTGTAAAAACTGATCCGCGGGCACCCCTCGAACTTCCAATGCGGTTTCGCGTGGTGGCTCGTGTAGACGATCTGGTTCGGGTTTTCGCAGTGGATCACGCCGCCGTCCTCGTGCGCGTGCACGACGGTCGCCGGGTTCGTCCCCGTCCACACGAAGTTCACGGTGTCGTTCGCGTAGATGAAGTTCTTGCCGTTCCCGGCATGGATCACCGCGATCTGGTGCGCGGGCTCGCCGGTCGGGTGGTAGTCGCCCCAGATCACGTCGCCGCTGTCCCCGCCCATGATCGTGTCGTTGCCGTAACCGCCGAGCAGGTAGTTGTGCTGGCCCGGCTTGCCGACGAGCGTGTGGCTGAACCCCGCGGGGCCCTTGTCCATCTCCAGGTGCTGGTCGGGCGGCCATCCGGCGTGGCTCGTCATCGCGACGGCGGGCGCGGCGGCGATCGCCGCGAGCGTCGCGAGCGCGATGATCAACGCTTGAGGGCGTGGAAGGGGGCGAAGTCGGGGCATCCGTTCTCCTTTGATCGGCATCGTCCGTGCGTCAACGGAGTTACCCCCCTCAGGTTGCGCTGGGGATCGGACATCCGTCCAGTTACGGGCCCCTCCGGCTGCCCCCGCCGGTGCCGCTAGGGTGAGGATCCAATGCCGCTGATCCCCATGGTCATCGAGCGCACCGCCCGTGGCGAGCGCGAGTTCGACATCTACTCGAGGCTGCTCAACGAGCGCATCATCTTCCTCGGCACGCCGATCGACGACCAGGTCGCGAACCTCGTCGTCGCGCAGCTGCTGCACCTCGAGAGCCAGGACCCCGACAAGGACATCTCGATCTACATCAACTCGCCCGGCGGCTCGATCTACTCGGGCCTCGCGATCTACGACACGATGCGGTTCATCAAACCGGACGTGGCGACGATGTGCGTCGGTGTCGCGATGTCGATGGGCTCGCTGCTGCTCGCCGCCGGCACCAAGGGCAAGCGCGCGGCGCTCCCGAACTCCCGCATCCTGATCCACCAGCCCTCCGCCGGGTTCGAAGGGCAGTCGACCGACATCGAGATCCACGCCCGCGAGATCCTCAACGTCCGCGAGCGCATCGACAGCATCTACGCCGAGCACACCGGGCTGTCGCAGGAGCAGGTCCGACGCGACATGGAGCGCGACCGCTTCTTCACCGCCGAGCAGGCGCTCGAGTACGGGCTCGTGGACCGGGTCCTCGAAAGTCACTGAGAGCTCGACGGCCGGGGCGACGGCCGAGCCCGGCGACGGTGTCAGTTTCCGGCGAGCCCGCTGATCAGCGCGCCCGCGATGCCACCGGCGCCCGCTGCCTGAGCGGTGCTGTCGACGCCCTCCAGCGGGGCGATGAACAGGGTCTGGATGGCGAGGCGGCCCGGGCCCGTGAAGCGGTTCCACGTGAGCTTGCCGCCACCGCCGAAGATCCCCGTCTTCAGGCCCATCGTGATCGCCTCGAGCTTCACCGTCGGGTCCTTGTAGAGCCAGCCGCCGGCCTCCACGTCGAGCTGCTCGCCCTCCATCAGCTGCACCACGAACACGTTCCCGTGCCCGTGCAGCCAGACGAGCGCGTCGCCGTCGGTCGCCCGGAACTTGTCCATGAAGAACCCGGACCCGCCGAGCACCATGTTCTGCACGCCCTTGATCCGTTCGAAGCTGTAGTCGAGGTTGTCCGTCGCGGCGATGAACTGGTGCTCGCGCACGTCGAGGCCCTCGCCCTGCTTGAGGTGGAGGGGCACGCACTGTCCCGGCGAGTCTCGCGAGAACGCGATCCGGCCGCTGCCCTTGGTCCGGGTCACGAAGAACTCGAGCCCCGCGACCTTCCGCTTGATCGCTCCGGGGAGTTTCTTCAGCTCGATGTCGAGACCGGTTTCCTTCCAGAGCAGGACGTGGTGCTCGAACATCACCGGCCGGTTCGAGATCTCGAGCTGCAGCTCCGGTACCAGTTCGCCGCGGATGTGGTAGGTCACCCCCGCGAAGGTCTCGTCCTGGACGCTGGGCGGGATCGGCTCGGGCAGATGCATCTCGGAGGGCCTCCTGCTGGTCGTGAGGGGGGTCGCGCAGCGGCCACGGGCCGCCCCCCGGAGCTTCGCCCCTCGGTGCCCCCGCGGTCAAGGCCGCAGCGGCCGGGATGCCCGGCACGAGCGGTTTCGGATGCCGCTCTGGGTCGCCGAGGCCGGCCGTGGGGCCGAGCCCGCAGCCGGACCGGCTGCAGGCGCCCCCGCGGAGGCGTGCGTCACCCCCCGCGGCACGCTAGACTGGCTCTCGACCTCGCGCTTGGGCGGGGTTTTTCTTCGCCCAAGGCCGTTGCCAACGACTACTCAAGGGTTTACCGATCATGGCCCGCGGAGACGTGCGAATCGCTATCACCCTCGCCTGCGAGGACTGCAAGCGTCGCAACTACCAGACGAATAAGAGCAAGCGCAACAACCCGGACCGGGTGACCCTGCGCAAGTACTGCCGGTGGTGCCGCAAGCACACCAGCCACCGGGAGACCCGTTAGCGCGGGAGCGGTGCAGTGGCCCGTGACCGCAAACGCGCCAAGCAACGTCGCGAGCGCAGCCGCGCGGCTGTCGGCCGCCCGTCGCCGGGTACACCGGACGAGCCGCAGGGCCTCGAGCGCGTCGACGTGCCCGGGTCGCTCGACCACGCCTCCTCCGACGTCGACGAGTTCGACGCCGCGCTCGTCCGCGGCGCCGGCGGGGTTCCCGCCGAGAACGAGCTCGCCGAGCAGGCGTTCGGCTCCGAGCAGGAGCCCGCGGCCGGCGGCGGCACTCCGCCAGACCGAACCGGCGGCGACGGCGGCGACGCAGGCGGGGGAGGCGGCTCCGAGCGCGAGCAGCCCCCCGGCGCCCCGCTGCGGGGAGGCAACAAGGCGGTCGGTTTCATCCGCGCAAGCTGGGCCGAGCTCCAGCGCGTGCAGTGGCCCGACCGCCGCCAGGTCACGCAGGCGACCGCTGTCGTCCTCGGCTTCGTCGCGATCGCCGGCGCCTACCTCGGCCTCGCCGATTTCGTCGCCAAAGAATTCGTCGAATTCATCCTCTGAAGCACCCGCCCACCGCTTCGCAAGATCCCCCAGGAGTCTCTGAATGTTCCGCTGGTATGTCGTAAACACCTACTCAGGTCACGAGAACAAGGTCAAGCACAACCTCGAGCACCGCGTCGTCTCGCTCGGTCAGCAGCGCGCCGTGCGCTCGGTGGTCGTGCCGACCGAAGCGGTCTCGGAGATGAAGGACAACCAGAAGGTGACCGTCGAAAAGCGCACGATGCCCGGCTACGTGCTCGTCAACATGGAGCTCAACGAGGACTCCTGGGGCGTGGTCAAGGGGACCCCCGGCGTGACCGGGTTCGTCGGCGCCTCTCAAGAGCCGGTGCCGCTGACTCAGGTCGAGGTCGATCGCCTGCTCCACAAGGAGGTCGCGACCGCGACGAGGACCCGCGCGCAGTTCTCGATCGGCGAGTCGGTCAAGGTCGTCTCCGGGCCCCTCTCGGACTTCTCCGGCGAGATCTCCGAGATCAACGAGGACGCCGCGAGGCTCAAGGTGCTCGTATCGATCTTCGGGCGCGAGACGCCGGTCGAGGTCGGCTTCGACCAGGTCAAAAAGCTCTGAGCGGGCCGATCGCCGGCGTCAGGCGGCGTCCTTGCTCGCTCGTGTGCCGGACGCACACGTCGCTCGGTGCGTCCCTGCCTGATCCGACCCTCGACCCGCTCAGCCGCGAATCCCCACTAAGCTCCCTACTCCCCGAAACAGAGATTTGAGATGGCCAAGAAGGTTCTGACAACTATCAAGCTCCAAGCAAACGCCGGCCAGGCATCCCCTGCGCCGCCGGTCGGCCCTGCGCTCGGTCAGCACGGCATCAACATCATGGAGTTCTGCAAGGCGTTCAACGCCCAGACGCAGAGCGAAACCGGCACCGTCATCCCGGTCGTGATCACGGTCTACGAGGACCGCTCGTTCACGTTCGTGACGAAGACCCCGCCGGCCGCGGTGCTGATCCGCCAGGCGATCAAAATCAGCAAGGGCTCAGGCGAGCCGAACCGCACGAAGGTCGGGACGATCACCCAGGCCCAGCTGCGCGAGATCGCCGAGCGCAAGCTCCCCGACCTGAACGCGCACGACGTCGATCAGGCCGCGAAGATCATCGCCGGCACGGCCCGCTCGATGGGCGTCGAGGTGGCGGCATGAGCGGCGCCCACGGCAAACGCCACAAGGAGAACGTCGGCAAGGTCGACCGCGAGCGGGAGTACGAGCCGCTCGAGGCCGTCTCGCTCGTCAAAAGCCTGTCGAGCGCGAAGTTCGACGAGTCGGTCGAGCTCCACGTCCGCACCGGGCTGAACGTGCGCCACGCCGACGAGCAGCTGCGCGGCACGATCGCGCTGCCGAATGGGCTCGGCAAAGACGTGACGATCGCCGTGTTCGCCCAGGGCGACAAGGCGAAGGAGGCCGAAGCGGCCGGCGCAGACGTGGTCGGCGCCCAGGACCTGGCGAAACGGATCCAGGAGGGCTTCGACGACTTCGACGTCGCGATCGCGACCCCCGACCTGATGGGCGTCGTCGGTCAGCTCGGCCGGATCCTCGGTCCCGCCGGGAAGATGCCGAACCCGAAAGTCGGCACGGTCACGATGGACGTTGCAAAAGCCGTCGAAGAGTCGAAGTCCGGCAAGGTCGAGTACCGCACCGACCGGACCGCGATCGTCCACCTCGTGATCGGCAAGGCGAGCTTCGACGACCGCCGGCTGCTCGAGAACTACGCCGCGGTGATCGACGAGCTCGTCCGCGCCAAACCCTCGGCCGCGAAAGGCCGTTACCTGCGTTCGATCACGCTCGCCTCGACGATGGGGCCGGGCGTGAAGGTCGACTCCAGCCGCACCCGTGACATCCTCGAGGAGGCGCCCGCGGCGACCGTCGCCGCCTGAGGCAGCCCTCCGAACAGGCCACCAGAGACCCCCGGCGGCTGAGCGTAAGCCCGGGATAGGAGCCCCGCATGAACCGAGACCAGAAGGCACTCGCGATCGATGAGATCGCCACCCACATAGACGAGTCGGAGGCGATCTTCGCCGTCGACTACCGAGGCATCACCGTCGCGCAGGTGGCGGAGCTGCGCTCGAAGCTGCGCGAGGCCGACGCGAGCTTCAAGGTCGTCAAGAACTCCCTCACCGAGCGTGCCGCCGACCGCGTCGGCGCGGAGTCGCTGAAGGGCTACCTCACGGGCCCGACCGCGCTGACCTTCGTCCGCGGGGACGTCGCGACCGCCGCCAAGACGGTGGCCGACTACGCACGGGCGACCCAGCTGCTGCCGTTCAAGGGCGGGATGATGGGTGGTGAGGAGCTCGCGGTCGAGCAGATCACCTCGCTCTCGAAACTGCCCTCCCGCGACGTGCTCTACGGCCAGCTGGTCGGCATCGTCGCATCGCCCGTCGGCGGTCTGGTCCGGTCGCTGAACGCGCTGCTCAGCGGCGTCGCGATCGCGCTCGGCCAGGTGCAGCAGAAGAAGGAGTCGGGCGAGATCCCCGCCGGCGAGGCACCCGCTGCACAGGAGGCGCCGGCCGAGGCCGGGGCCCCGGCAGACGCTTCCGACGAGGCGGAGGCGCCCGCCGAGGCCGGGGCCGAGCCTGCGACCGAGCCGGAGGCACCCGCTGACGCGGACGCCCCGGCAGAGGCTGAGGCGTCCGAGGACGCAGAGAAGACTGAGCCGGAGGCTGAGCCGCCGGCAGCAGACGAAAACCAGGCGGACGTCTCGGCGGAGGCCGAGGGCGACGACGCCGAGACGAATCCCACCAAGGAGGACTGACCGATGGCAACCAGCACCCAGGATTGGATCGAGGAGCTCAAGGGCATCTCTGTGCTCGAGCTCGCCGAGCGGATCAAAGCGCTCGAGGAGGAGTTCGGCGTGTCCGCGACCGCCGTCGCGGCGGCGGCCCCGGCTGCAGCAGCGGGCGGCGGCGGCGACGCGGGCGGCGACGAGGAAGCCTCGAGCACCGTCGACGTGATCCTCTCCGGCTCCGGCGACAAGAAGATCCAGGTCATCAAGGTCGTCCGCGCGGCGACCGGGCTCGGCCTGAAAGAGGCGAAGGCGCTCGTCGACGAGGCTCCGAAGCCCGTCAAGGAGGGCATCGAACGCGAGGAGGCCGACAAGCTCAAGGCCGAACTCGAGGAGGCAGGGGCGACCGTCGAGCTCAAATAGCTCCCGGATGTCCACCCGGCTCGGCCGGGTGGTTTCGCGAAGGCCCGGCACCCGCCGGGCCTTCGCCGTTTCGTGACACGGTCCGCCATGTTCAGGGGATGATCACCGCGGCAGCGGACTCGACCGTGGCCGACTGGCCGATCCGGGCGGCCGGCGAGACCGGGGACCCTGCACTCGATGGTCCCCGACGTGTTCCCGGCCTTCGCGCGCGTGTTCCACCCGGCGAAGCTCGGCGAGCGCGAGGTCCGCTGGGCGGCGCTCGCCGCCGCGAACGGTCGCACGATGCACGGCGCCGCCGAGTGCGGCCAGGTACGGGCGCCCGGAGCCTCGCCGAGCAGCCCGGGCTGTGGGACCACGGCCCCGAGCACGGCCGGACCCCGCGCGGCTCGCTCTCCGCCTCGCGACGATCCTTGCCGGGCACACGGCGCCCCCGTTCCGAGCGCAGGCCGGACGCCGGCGCTATCGTCGCGAGCGCCGTGACCGACCGCGCCGCGACCCTCCCGTCCCGCGAGCAGGCCCTCGCCCTCCTCCACGAGTGGGTCGACGCAGAGCCACTTCGCCGCCACTGCCTCGCCGTCGAGGCCGCGATGCGCGACCAGGCGCGCCGCCACGGGGCCGACGAGGAGCTGTGGGGCCTGACCGGCCTGCTGCACGACCTCGACTACGAGCGCCACCCGGATCTCGAGAGCGGGCATCCGCGCTACGCGATGGCCGAGCTCGAGCGCCTCGGCTACCCGCCGGAGCTGGTCCGCGCCGTCGCCTCCCACGCCGACTACATGGGCGTGTCGCGCGACACCGAGATGGAGCGCTCGCTGGCGGCGGTCGACGAGCTGTCCGGGTTCGTGCTCGCTTGCGCCTACGTTCGGCCCGAAGGTCTCACCGGGATGACGCCGAAGTCGGTTCGCAAGAAGCTGAGGCAGCCGAGCTTCGCCGCGGCCGTCAACCGCGACGACGTCTCGCGGGGCGCGTCGGAGCTCGGCATCGAGCTCGACGAGCTGATCGAGCAGGTGATCTCCGCGCTCGCGGGAGCCGATCTCGCGAGCGCCGCCGGCGACGAGGCCGCCTGAGCCCACGCGGGGACGGCGCGGAGCCCGCGGCTCGCGTGCGCCGGCCCGCCCGCACAGGACCAGCGCCCCCGGAGCCCACTCGCGGGCGCCGCGGAGCCTGACGCCCGCGCTCGAGGCCGCGGGCGCCCTGCCCACGCGCGGCCAAGCAGCACCCGCGCCCCGGAACGCACCTCGAGGACACGAAGCCCGGATCCCGCGCCCGGCGGCCGCCCCGAACCCCGGCCCTGCGGGCCCCGTGCTCCGGAGGCGTTGTACGCAGCGGCACACGTGCCCGCGGCCGTGTGTACGACATGCCTCCCATTTTCCGCAGTTTTGAGGTAAGCTCTCCCGCGCTGGTCGATAGTCGCAGCCGCCCTTCAGGCACAGCGCGCCACATACGCGCAGGTGCGGGCGGGGTCCGTGAGCACTGGCGGCCCTTCAGGGCGACGATGCCCTGTGCTATCTTTGCTGGTCGCGCCTCCGGCGCCCTCCTCGTCCGTGTTTCGCCCTCCGAAGGAGTCATTTCTTGGCTGCTGCAGATGCTCTCCGGACGCGCCGTACCTTCGCGCGTCTGAACAAGACCGTTGACCTTCCCAACCTGATCGACATCCAGCGCCGCTCGTTCGAGTGGCTGACCGACCCCCAGAAGGGCGGTCTGCGGGAGACGATCGACGACATCTCCCCGATCGAGGACTACACCGGCAACCTCGCGGTGCAGTTCGGCGAGTTCACCTTCGACGAGCCGGTCGCCTCGCTCGACCAGTGCCGCGAGAAGGACCTCACCTACGCGCGCCCGCTGACCGTCACGGTCGCCTTCATCAACAGGGAGACCGGCGAGATCCGCGAGCAGTCCGTGTTCATGGGCGACTTCCCCTGGATGACCGAGCGCGGCACGTTCGTGATCAACGGCACCGAGCGCGTCGTCGTCACGCAGCTCGTCCGCTCCCCCGGCGCCTACCTGATGGAGCCGAAGGACCGTGAGAAGCAGGTCTTCATCGCCAACCTGATGCCGGCCCGTGGCTCCTGGCTCGAGCTCGAGATCGACAAGAAGGGGAAGGTCTTCGTCCGCATCGACCGCAAGCGCAAGCTGCCGGTCACCGTGCTGCTGCGCGCGATGGGCTACGCCAGCGACGAGGAGATCCTCAAGCTGTTCGGCAACTCGCTCTACATCCGCAACACGATCGACTCCGACACCGAGGCGACGCGCAGCGAAGAGGGCGCGCTGATCGAGCTGTTCAAGAAGCAACGCCCCGGCGAGCCGCCCAGCGTCGACAACGCGAAGGCGCTCCTCAACCAGCTGTTCTTCGACCCCAAGCGCTACGACCTGACCCGCGTCGGTCGCTACAAGCTCAACTCGCGGCTCGGTCTCGACGTCGACATCGACACCCGCACGCTGACGCACGACGACATCCTCGCGCTGGTGCGCGAGCTGGTCGAGCTGCCGAAGCGCCTCGGCCTGCCCGAGGACGGCGAGGTCGAGATCAAGGACTACGCCGCGGAGGCGCTGTCGATGCCCCGCGAGCCGGTCGCCGAGCACCTCGACGAGTACGAGCACTTCGGCAACCGCCGACTGCGCACCGTCGGCGAGCTGATCCAGGAGGCGTTCCGGATCGGTCTCTACCGGATGGAGCGCGTCGTGCGCGAGCGCCTCACCACCGAGGACGCCGACACGATCACGCCGCAGACGATCATCAACATCCGTCCCGTCGTCGCGGCGCTGAAGGAGTTCTTCGGCTCCTCGCAGCTGAGCCAGTTCATGGACCAGACGAACTCGCTCGCCGGCCTCCGCCACCGCCGCCGCCTCTCGGCGCTCGGCGCCGGCGGGCTGACCCGCGAGCGCGCGCCGATCGAGGTCCGCGACGTGCACCCGACCCATTACGGCCGGATGTGCCCGATCGAGACGCCGGAGGGTCCGAACATCGGCCTGATCGGCTCGCTGTCCTCGTTCGCCGAGGTCTCCGAGTACGGGTTCGTGACGACCCCGTACCGGGTCGTCAAGGACGGGGTCGTGACGGAGGAGATCCGCCACCTCGACGCGACCCAGGAAGAGGAGCTGCTGATCGCCCAGGCGAACACGCCGGTCGACGCGAAGACCGGGAAGCTGAAGGGCACCGAGATCCTCTGCCGCACCCAGGCCGGCCAGTACGTGACGGTCGGGCCGAAGGACGTCGACCTCGTCGACGTCTCGCCCGAGCAGATCTGGTCGGTGACGACGGCGATGATCCCGTTCCTCGAGCACGACGACGCGAACCGCGCGCTGATGGGCTCGAACATGCAGGCCCAGGCGGTGCCGCTGCTGAAGGCCGACGCGCCGCTCGTCGGCACCGGCATGGAGCGCCGCGCGGCGCTCGACACCGGCGACGTGCTGCTGTCGCGGACGGCAGGGACCGTCGACTACATCGACGCGGACCAGATCGTCGTCGCCGGCAGCGACGGCAAGAAGGAGGAGTACGAGCTACAGAAGTACATGCGCTCGAACCAGGGCACGCTGATCCACCAGAAGCCGCTGGTCGCAACGGGGCAGAAGGTCAAGGCCGGCGACGTGCTCGCCGACGGCTCCTCCACCGACCGCGGTGAAATGGCGCTCGGCAAGAACCTGATGGTCGCCTTCATGTCCTGGGAGGGCTACAACTTCGAGGACGCGATCATCCTCTCGAAGCGCCTCGTGCAGGACGACGAGCTCACCTCGATCCACATCGAGGAGTACGAGATCGACGCCCGCACGACGAAGCTCGGTGAGGAGGAGATCACCCGCGACATCCCCAACCGCTCCGAGGAGTCGCTGCGCAACCTCGACGACCGTGGCATCGTCCGCGTCGGCGCCGAGGTGATCTCGGGCGACCTGCTGGTCGGCAAGGTCACGCCGAAGGGCGAGACCGAGCTGACCGCCGAGGAGAAGCTGATCCGCGCGATCTTCAAGGAGAAGGCGCGCGAGGTCCGCGACACCTCGCTGAAGGTGCCGCACGGCGAGGGCGGCGTCGTGATCGACGTCAAGACCTTCAGCCGCGACGCCGGCGACGACCTGCCGCCGGGCGTCAACGACCTCGTCCGCGTGTTCGTGGCGAAGAAGCGCAAGATCTCCGAGGGCGACAAGCTCGCGGGCCGTCACGGCAACAAGGGTGTGATCTCGAAGATCGTCGACCAGCAGGACATGCCGTTCCTCGAGGACGGCACCCCGGTCGACGTGATCCTCAACCCGCTGGGCGTGCCTTCGCGCATGAACGTCGGGCAGATCCTCGAGACGCACCTCGGCTGGGCGGCCGCGCAGGGCTGGTACGACGACGGCACCGACGCCTACAACGAGGCTGCGGTCGACGCAGACGGCAAGCGTCGCGTGTACGTCTCGACGCCGGTCTTCGACGGCGCCACCGTCCAGGACGTCGACAGCGCCCTGGTCAAATGGCAGGAGGGCCACACCGGCCGCATCCGCATGGACATCGACCCGTCCCGGCGGGTCGGCGAGCAGGCCTCCGGCAAGATGACGCTGTTCAACGGCCGCACCGGCGAGCCCTTCGAGGAACAGGTGACGGTCGGCTACATGTACATCCTGAAGCTGCTGCACCTCGTCGACGACAAGATCCACGCGCGCTCGACCGGTCCCTACTCGCTCGTCACCCAGCAGCCGCTGGGCGGCAAGGCGCAGTTCGGCGGCCAGCGCTTCGGCGAGATGGAGGTCTGGGCGCTCGAGGCGTTCGGCGCCGCCTACACGCTGCAGGAGATGCTGACGATCAAGTCCGACGACACGGTCGGCCGCGTGAAGGCGTACGAGGCGATCGTCAAGGGCGAGAACATCGCCGAGCCGTCGATCCCCGAGTCGTTCAAGGTCCTGCTCAAGGAGATGCAGTCGCTGGCGCTCGACGTCAACGTCGTCTCCGAGGAGGGCCAGCGCGCCGAGATGCGCGACGAGGACGACGACCTGCTGCGCGCCGCCGAGGAGCTCGGCATCGACCTCTCGGGCGTCCGCGCCCAGACGGGCGAGTCGAGCGACGAGGAGCTCGAGGGCGAGGACGCGACCGATGCCGCGGCCGACTCCGACGACTCCGAGGACGCGCCCGAGGCCGCAGGCGACGTCGACGACGTCGGCGTCACCGAGGACGTCGATCTCGACAGCCTTGTTGGTGAGGAGGCGGCCGAGTAGAGCAACGGTCCGGGGTGCCACCCGGCAGGCACCCCGGCCAGAGAAGCAGCCGGGCCACGAGAGAACCCCCGAAGCCAGAGAGGCCCACTGAATGATCGACATCAACAACTTCGACGCAATCGAGATCTCCCTCGCGTCCAGCAAGCAGATCCGCAGCTGGAGCTCGGGAGAGGTCACCAAGCCGGAGACCATCAACTACCGCACGCTGAAGCCCGAGAAGGATGGGCTGTTCTGCGAGCGCATCTTCGGTCCCACGAAGGACTGGGAGTGCTACTGCGGCAAGTACAAGCGCGTCCGCTACAAGGGCATCGTCTGTGAGCGCTGCGGTGTCGAGGTGACGCGCTCCAAGGTGCGCCGTGAGCGCATGGGCCACGTCGACCTCGCCGCCCCGGTCAGCCACATCTGGTTTTTCAAGGGCGTGCCCAGCCGGATCGGCTACCTGCTCGACATGGCGCCGAAGGAACTCGAGAAGGTCCTGTACTTCGCCGCGTCGATCGTCACCTGGGTCGACGAGGAGGCGCGCGGCAAGGACCTCGACTCGCTCGAGAAGGAGGTCAACAAGGTCCTCGACTCCTACGCCGCCGAGCGTGAGGAGCGGGTGCTCGAGCTGCGCGAGTCCCTGGCCCGCCGCGAGAAGTACCTGCAGAACGGCAAACAGACGAACTTCAACGACGAAGACCACCTCTGGGCGGACTCGCTCGACATCAACCTGTCGAAGATCTCCGACGAGGACCGCGAGAAGCAGATCAAGGACCTGACGAAGGCCTTCGAGGCCGACATCACCGACACCGAGGCGTACATCGAGGACGCAGCGGAGCGGATGCGCAACGTCTGGGAGCTCTTCAAGACGATGGAGCCCAAGCAGATCGAGCACGACGAGTCGACGTTCCGCGAGCTGAAGGAGCGCTTCGGATCCCCCTACGGGTTCGGCGAGTACTTCCGCGGCGGGATGGGCGCGGAAGCGATCCGCGACCTGCTCCAGCAGGTCGACCTCGAAGCCGAGCGGGTCGAACTCGAGGACCAGGTCAAGACCGGCAAAGGCCAGAAGCAGGCCCGCGCGGTCAAGCGCCTGAAGGTCGTCTCGGCCTTCATCCAGTCCGGCAACAAACCGGAGATGATGGTGCTCGACGCGGTGCCGGTGATCCCGCCGGAGCTGCGCCCGATGGTCCAGCTCGACGGTGGCCGCTTCGCGACCTCCGACCTCAACGACCTGTACCGCCGCGTCATCAACCGCAACAACCGCCTGAAGCGTCTGCTCGACCTCGGCGCGCCCGAGATCATCGTCAACAACGAGAAGCGGATGCTGCAGGAGGCCGTCGACGCGCTGTTCGACAACGGCCGCCGCGGCCGGCCCGTCACGGGCCCGGGCAACCGCCCGCTGAAGAGCCTCTCGGACATGCTCAAGGGCAAGCAGGGCCGGTTCCGCCAGAACCTGCTCGGCAAGCGCGTCGACTACTCGGGGCGCTCGGTGATCGTCTCCGGCCCGTACCTGAAGCTGCACCAGTGCGGCCTGCCGAAGATCATGGCGCTGGAGCTGTTCAAGCCGTTCATCATGGCCCGCCTCGTCGAGCGCAAGTCCGCGCAGAACATCAAGGCGGCGAAGAAGATGGTCGACTCGATGATCGGCGAGGTCTGGGACGTGCTCGAGGAGGTCATCCACGAGCATCCGGTGCTGCTGAACCGCGCTCCGACCCTGCACCGGCTCGGCATCCAGGCGTTCGAGCCGCTGCTCGTCGAGGGCAAGGCGATCCAGGTCCACCCGCTGGTCTGCCACGCCTTCAACGCCGACTTCGACGGTGACCAGATGGCGGTCCACCTGCCGCTGTCGGCGGAGGCGCAGGCCGAGGCGCGGATCCTGATGCTCTCGTCGAACAACATCCTGTCCCCCGCGCACGGCGCGCCGCTGGCGACGCCGACGCAGGACATGATCCTCGGCGCCTACTACCTGACGTACGGGCCCGAGGCCGACGAGCTCGCGAAGATCGACCGCGAGAAGTACGAGCCGCGGCCGCATGTGTTCCGCACCGCGCAGGAGGCCGAACTGTCCTACGAGGCCGGTGTCGTGAAGCTGCACGACGTCGCCGAGTTCCGGCCGTACGGCCGTGAGGGCGGACACGTCCTCACGACGATCGGGCGGATCATCTACAACGACCGGATCGAGCGTGCGCTCGCGGAGGCGCTCAAGGACGAGTTCGACGCCTCCAAGTACACGTTCGTCAACCAGTCGATGAAGAAGCGCGACACGACGCGGCTGATCGACCTGCTCGTGCAGAGCTACGGCGCGACGACGATCTCGCTGGTGCTCGACGCGTTCAAGGACCTGGGTTTCAAGTACGCGACCCAGGCGGGGATCACGATCTCCAAGAACGACGTCGTCGTGCCGCCCGAGAAGCAGGAAATCCTCGACAAGTTCGACGCGCTGGTCGCCGACATCACGGGCCAGTACGACGACGGGCTGATCACCCAGGAGGAGCGTCACGAGGCGGTCGTCGAGCAGTGGAACGCCGCGACCGACGAGGTCGCGGAGGCGATGGTCAACAACCTCGACGTCCTCAACCCGATCTTCATGATGGCCAACTCGGGTGCCCGTGGTTCCTTCAAGCAGATCCGTCAGCTGGCGGGGATGCGTGGCCTGATGGCCAACCCGAAGGGTGAAATCATCGAGCGCCCGATCAAGGCGAACTTCATGGAGGGGCTGTCGGTGCTCGAGTACTTCATCTCGACCCACGGCGCCCGAAAGGGTCTCGCCGACACCGCGCTGCGCACCGCCGACTCGGGCTACCTGACCCGGCGCCTGGTCGACGTCGCACAGGACGTGATCATCCGCGAGGTCGACTGCGGCACGACCGAGTACATCGAGCTCGACGTGTTCAAGGACGACGGTGAGCCCGACGAAGGGCTCGTCGGGCGCTTCGCCGCCCAGGACGTGACGACCAAGCGCGGCCGGATGCTGGCCGAGCAGGGCACCGAAATCGGCCGCGCGGAGCTCGCCGAGATCGTCGAGGCGTTCCGCGAGGACTACGACAAGGGCAACGAGGTCAAGGTGCCCGTGCGCTCGGTGCTGAAGTGCGAGGCCCCGAGCGGCGTGTGCCAGGCCTGCTACGGCCGGGCGATGGCGACCGGCGCGCTCGCGCAGATCGGCGACGCGGTCGGGATCATCGCCGCGCAGTCGATCGGCGAGCCGGGCACGCAGCTGACGATGCGTACGTTCCACACCGGCGGCGTCGCCGGCGCGGACATCACGCACGGCCTGCCGCGTGTCGTCGAGCTGTTCGAGGCACGCCGCCCGAAGGGCCTCGCGAAAATCGCGGAGCAGGACGGGACGGTCACCCTCGAGGAGACCGACAAAGCGCTGACCGTCGTGATCACCGACGAGGCCGGCGAGGAGCACCGTCACGCGTTCCCGCGCCGGACGCGCCTGTTCGTCTCCAGCGGCGAGAAGATCAAGGCCGGAAAGCAGCTCAACGAGGGGTCGGTGTACCCGCACGAGCTGCTCGCGATCCGCGGCCGGACCGAGACCGAGCAGTACCTCGTCAAGGAGGTGCAGGAGGTCTACAAGTCGCAGGGCGTGGACATCAACGACAAGCACATCGAGCTGATCGTGCGCCAGATGCTCAAAAAGGTGCGGGTCGACCAGAAGGGCGACACCGACTACCTGCCGGGGCAGTTCGTCGACCGCTTCGACTTCGCGAAAGCGAACGACGCGGTGATCGCCGGCGGCGGTGAGACGGCTCAGTACGAGGACATCATCCTCGGGATCACGAAGGCGTCGCTGAACACCGACTCCTTCCTCTCGGCCGCCTCCTTCCAGGAGACGACGAAGGTCCTGACCGACGCGGCGCTCGAAGGCAAGATCGACCGTCTCAACGGCCTCAAGGAGAACGTGATCATCGGCAAGCTGATCCCGGCAGCGACCGGGCTGAAGCGCTACCGCCGGATCGAGATCGAACCCGCGGAGCCGCTGCCCCGCGCGATCGACGACGTCGGCCTGCTCGACCAGGACGAGATCGCGGCCGAGCTCGGCCTGACGGGTGGGGACGCCCTGAACGGCGGCTACGGCCAGGAGTTCGACGCCGACCTCGCCTCGCTCGAGAAGATCGGCGCCGGCGGCACCGATCCCGGGTTCGCCGAGGAACTCGCCGAGCTCGAGATCCCCGCCGAGGACGCGAGCGAGGACAAGTAGCCCGCCGCACACGGCTGAGTGAAGTTCACCGAGGGCCCCGCTTCCGGCGGGGCCCTCGGTCGTTCCGGCCGCCGGGGGCGCTGCCGGTGAGGAACGTCTCACCACCGCGCACCTCCGGCGCAGCCGGTGTGTTTGGCTGGGCATGGGCCTCCCCGAGCTCAGCCGACGCTCGCTGCTGCGCGCCGGCGCCGGCGCCCTTCTCGGCGCTTCGCTGCGACCCGCGGAATCGCTCGCGGCGGCGGTCGCACCGCGGCCGTCGTCGCCGGGAACGATCGAGCTCGGCGAGCTCGGCGCCGGTCCCCGCACGGTCGCGCTGCCGCCCGGCGTCGGCGTCGTCGGCCTGCAGTGGTACGGCCCGGGCGCGGGCGGCGCCGCGCTGCGGCTGCGCGTCCGCGTGGCCGGCGGGTGGGGCCCGTGGGTCTCCGCGGCTGCGGCGGGCCACGCGCCCGAAGGCTCCCGCCGTGAGGCGCAGGGCGAGCCGCTGTGGGTCGGCGGCGCGCGCGAGCTCGAGCTGCAGAGCGCGGCGCCGCTCCACCGCGCCCGCCTGCGCTACGTGCTCTCCGCTCCGGCGCCGGGGGACGGGGCGCTCTCCGCCCGCGCCGCAACCGGCCTGCAGCTCGCGCAGCCCGTGCTCGACGCCGGTCCCGGCCAGCCTCCGGTGATCGCCCGGTCGGTCTGGGCGCGCGGCACGCAGCTGCCGCGGGTCGCGCCCGCGTACGGGGCCGTCGAGCTGGGCTTCGTACACCACACCGACAACCCGAACGGCTACGCAGCCGCGGAAGTCCCGGCGATGCTGCGGGCGATCTACGCCTTCCACCGCGACGTCAACGGCTGGAACGACATCGGCTACAACTTCGTGATCGACCTGTTCGGGCGGATCTTCGAGGCCCGGGCGGGAGGAATCGACCAGCCCGTGGTGGGGGCGCACGCGGGCGGCTACAACATCTACTCGACCGGGATCGCGGTGCTGGGGACGTTCAGCGAAACCCCGGTCAGCGCGGCCGCCAAGCGCAGCCTCGAGCGGCTGCTCGCCTGGAAGCTGTCGTTGCACGGCACCCCCACGGAGGGCCGCGTGCTCGTCAGGGTCGACCCCGCCGGCGCGGTCTACAGCCGCTTTCCGGCGAACGCCCGGGTGTCGCTGCCGCGGATCGCCGGGCACCGGGACGCCGACAGCACCGACTGCCCGGGCGACGTTCTCTACGGAGAGCTCGCGGCGGTCCGCCGGGCGGCAACGACGCTGGCGGGCTCGCCGGCGGTCGCGACGCTCGAACTGCTGCCGGCCCCCGCGGCCGCGGCCACGCCCTCGAACCCCGCCGTGCCCTCGACCCCCTCGACGCCCTCGACGCCGGCCACGCCGACCTCACCCGAAGCCGCTCCCGACACGACGCCGCAGCTGCGGGCGACGCTGAGGATGCTCGGCACCGGTGCGCCGCTCGCGGGCGCGCCGGTCGTGCTGCAGTCGCGCCTGGTCTCCCGCCGCGGCGAGGTCGTCGCCGAGGCGACCCTCGCCGAAGGCGTCACCGACGCGGAAGGGCGCTGGACGGCCCCCGCGAGCTTCGCCGTGGGAGCAACGCGGACCGTCCACGTCCGGGTCGTGCACACAGGCTCGCCGGCCGCGTGCGTCTCGCCGTCGCTCGCGATCGCGCCGCTGCCGGCGCTCAGCCCGGCCCCAGCGACCGCGCCCAGCTCGTGAGCAAGTCCGCCTCGGCCGCGGTCAGGCCCCGGCTCGGCTCGGTCTGGACGAGCAGCGTCGGCGCCGAGCGCGCCCGGGCCCACGCGTGGCATTCGTCCTCGAGCGCGTCGTCGATCCACGCGAGCGGGCGCCCTGCCGCGAACTCCTCGATCGCGTCGAGCTTCCAGTGGGCGTTGGTGCGGCCGACGTCGCGCTCGAAGCGCAGGAACGGCAGGCCGGCCGGAAGCCCGAGGAGGTGGGGGAGATGATCCTCGGCGCGCTCTTCCCAGCCGCTCGCCCAGACGAGCTCGAACTCGCCGGCGAGCGCGAGCAGGTGAGCGGCCGCTTCGGCCGAAAGGAAGTGCGGTATGCCCTCGATCGAGTGGAACGAACCCTCCGGCGGGGTCTCCCAACCCGACGCGAACAGCGAGATGACACCGTCTATGTCGACCATCAGTAAAGGCCTGGACGGCTCCGAGGAGCCCCGCGTGGCCGCCGGGGCGCCGATCTCGCCGCGGCCCGGCTCGGGCGCGAACCCAGTGGGGGCGGGCTCTTTTGGTGTTCCCAGGGGACCTTTAGGTTGCATAGAGGTTCTGACGGGTACTCTGCCGGGACGGTCGATCCGCCTACCCCCCCGCGGGTGGAGTAAAGCAACGCTGGACCGAAGTCGATGGTGCCAGCGTCAACGACCAGTGCCGACCCCCCGCCCCTAAATGACCCTAGATCTCGGAATCCTCCTCGCACTCGCCTGCGCGTTCATCGCGAACCTCGGCTTCTTCTACAAGTACCGCGGCGCCAACGACGTGCCGAAGGTGCGCGTGATGCACCCCCTGCGCTCGGCCCGTGAGCTCTACTCCTCGAAGTGGTTCTGCCTCGGGATGCTCACCGCGACCGCCAGCTGGGGGCTCCACGTCGCCGCGCTCGCGCTGGCGCCGATGTCCGTGATCCAGGTCTCGCTCGCCGCCGGGGTCGTGTTCATCGCGGTGATGGCCGACCGCCTGTTCGGGTACGAGGTCGGCCGCCGCCAGTGGATCGGGCTGATCCTTACCGCCGCCGGGCTCGTGCTGCTCGGCGTGACGCTGCCGGCGATGCACGGTGCGCACTCCCACTTCTCGAACGCCGCGATGATCTCGTTCGAGGCCGGCCTGTTCGGCCTCGGCGGGCTGCTGATCATGGGCCCCCGCATGGGCGGCCCGGTCGAGCACCACGGCGTGATGTTCGGCGCCGCCTCGGGGATCCTGTTCGGGGTCTCCGACACGTCGATCAAGGCGCTGACCGGCATCACCGGCGCGCATGGCTTCATGGGGCTGCTGCTGAGCCCCTGGCTGGCGGTCGCGATCGTCGCTTCGATCGTCGCCTTCTTCGCCTCGGCGAAAGGGCTGCAGGACGGCGAGGCGGTCCCGGTGATCGCCGTGACCGGCACCGCCGCGAACATCTCCGGCATCGCCGGGGGGATCATCGTCTTCGGCGACCCGATGGCGGGCAGCGCGACCGGCGTGGTGCTGCAGGCATTCGCGTTCGTGCTCGTGATCGTCGCCTCGGCGATGATGCCCGCGCCGATCCGCGCAGCGGGCGTCCCGCAGCCGGCAGCGGCGTGAGCGACGGCGGGGCGCGACCCGCGCCCGTGCGCTGCTAGCATCACGCCCCGATGCCGACGACTTCACAGCTCGTGCGCAAGGGCCGCGTGGCCCCGAAGAAGAAGCTCGCGACCCCCGGACTCAAGTCCGGCAAAGGCCGCAAGAAGAAGGTCGCTGCTCCGCAGCGGCGCGGCGTCTGCACTCGCGTCTACACGACGACCCCGAAGAAGCCGAACTCCGCGCTGCGCAAGGTCGCGCGTGTGCGTATCTCCGGCTCGATGGAGGTCACCGCCTACATCCCGGGCGAGGGCCACAACCTGCAGGAGCACTCGGTCGTGCTGGTTCGCGGCGGCCGCGTCAAGGACCTGCCGGGCGTTCGCTACAAGGTCGTGCGCGGGACGCTCGACGCCGCCGGCGTCAGCGACCGCAAGAAGTCCCGCTCGCAGTACGGCGTGAAGAAGAAATAGATGCCTCGCCGCGCTGCAGCCCAGATCCGCCCCGTCGAGGCGGACCCGATCCACCGCTCGAAGCTGGTCCAGCAGGTGATCAACAAGGTCATGCTGGACGGCAAGAAGTCGACGGCGGAGCGGATCGTCTACGACGCGCTGGCGCTGATCGGCGAGCGCAGCGACAAAGACCCGATCGAGACGCTCGAGGCGTCGATCAAAGCCCTGACCCCGACGCTCGAGGTGAAATCGCGCCGGGTCGGCGGTGCCACGTACCAGGTGCCGGTCGAGGTCGCGCCGCGCCGCGCCCGCACCCTCGCCGTCCGGTGGCTCGTCGAGTTCGCCCGCAACCGCCGCGAGAAGACGATGGCGCAGCGGCTCGCGAACGAGCTGTTGGACGCCCAGTCCCAGCAGGGCGGGGCGTACAAGCGCAAGGACGACATCTACCGCATGGCCCAGGCGAACAAGGCGTTCGCCCACTACCGCTGGTAGACGGCCGCCGGTAGGACCGCGCCGCCCCCGGCGCAGTATCCATCAGGGGTAGGAGTCGAGCCGTCGGCGGCTCCCGTCTCGGAGTTCGTATGCGACGCCCGCTCGTGCGTGGCTTCGAGAGGAGGCGCGGGGCAAGCGGGAAGCGCCCCCTGGCTTCCCGCTTGCCGGGCGGTCCCTGGCAGCGGCTGTCTGCTGGGGCCAAGCTCGATTGGCGGCTCTGCTCGTGGTGCCGGTCCGCCGTGTCGAGAGCAAGCTACGGCTGTCACGTGGGGGAGAACGATGACTTGCGTCACACAACGGCGGAGCGTCTCCGGCAGCAGGCCGGATGAGGGCTCCGGCGCGGGAACGGATGCACGCCGTCGCCGCGCCGCTCCCGGCGTCGCGCGCAGGCGCACGGCCCGCGCATCCGACGCCGGGCGATCCGTCCTCAGCCGCGCGGTCTGGGCGCTCAGGGCTGGGCGTGGTGCCGGCGGGTTTCGCGGTACCACTCGTGGATCAGCGATCCCGCGCGCCGGTCCCTCTCGGGGTCGGGGGCCAGGCCCATCGCGCCGGTGCGCGCGTCGTGGAGAAACGTCGCCAGCTGTTCCTCGGATGCCCCCTCGTGAAGCAGGCCGCCGATTCGCGTCGCGTAGCTCGCGTACTCGTCGGCGGGGGTGTCGGGGGACCCGATCGGGTCCCACTCCTCACGAAGCAGCCGCGTCAGGTGGGCCTGCCCGGAGGCGTTCCACCAGTCCCACCACAGTTGTGATCGGTCCTCGAGATCGGCCACAGCCCAATGAGCCTAACGGGGCCGGGAGGGCGGCGGAGCCCGAAGCTCGGTGGCGGCGCACCGGACATCCGTCCAAGGGGTTGAAGAACATTCCTTCGGTTCCTAATATTTCGGTACCGAATGGCCTCCCCCGCTGCCGCAGACAAGTCCGAGCCCGTGAAGATCGAGCGCCACGTCTGGGTGATCTCGGGCGTCGTGATCCTCGGCATGATCATGTCGATCCTCGACACGACGATCGTCAACGTCGCGCTCGACCGCCTCGGTAAAGACCTCCACAGCCCGATCTCCCAGGTCCAGTGGGTCGTGACCGGCTACCTGCTCGCGCTCGGCGCCGTGATGCCGGTGACCGGCTGGATGGCCCGCCGCTTCGGCGCGAAGCGCGTCTACCTCGTATCGCTGGTCCTGTTCACGCTCGGCTCGGTCGCCTGCGGGCTCTCGAGCTCGCTGCCGGCGCTCGTCCTGTTCCGCGTCCTGCAGGGGATCGGCGGCGGCATGATCATGCCGCTCGCGCAGCTGATCATGGCCCAGGTCGCCGGCCCGAAGCGGATGGGCCGGGTGATGGGCATCGTCTCGATGCCGGCGATGCTCGCGCCGATCTTCGGCCCCGTGATCGGCGGCCTGATCCTGCAGAACCTCCACTGGTCGTGGATCTTCTTCGTCAACGCCCCGATCGGCGCGGTCGCCCTGTTCCTCGGCTGGCGGCTGCTGCCGACCACGGACTCCGGCGAGGCCGGCCCGCTCGACTTCGTCGGACTGGCGCTCCTGCCGCTCGGCTCGGCCGGTCTGATCTTCGGCGTCAGCGAAGCCGGCTCCGGCGCCGCGATCGGCTCGCTGAAGGTCCTCGGCCCCGCGATCGCCGGCGTGATCCTCGTCGTCCTGTTCTGCCTGCACGCGCTGCGGATCGAGCGCCCGCTGCTCGACGTGCGCCTCTACACGAACCGCGTCTTCGCCGGCGCCTCGGCGACGACCTTCGGGCTCGGCGCCGCGCTGTTCGGGGCGATGATCCTGGTGCCGCTCTACTACCAGAACATCCGCGGCCAGTCCGTGATCGACACGGGCCTCCTGAACGGGCCGCAGGGGATCGGTGCGCTGATCGCGATGCCGATCGCGGGACGCATGACCCAGCGCTTCGGCGGCGGCCGGATCGCCCTCGCCGGGGTCAGCCTGCTGTGCCTCAGCACGCTGCCGCTGGCGTTCGTCGGCGCCCACACCTCGTTCGTGCTGATCTCGCTCGTGCTCGTGATCCGCGGGCTCTCGATCGGCTTCTCGTTCATGCCCGCGATGACCGCGGCGTTCGCCGTGCTGCATCCCTCGCAGCTGTCCGACGCGACGCCGCAGATCAACGTCGTGATGCGGCTCGGCAGCGCGATCGGTGTCGCGGTGCTCGCCGTCGTGCTGGAACGAGCGTCGCGGCACGTGCACGGCCACGTCGTGCAGACCGCCCACGCCTTCGCACACACCTACTGGTGGGGCCTCGGGATCGCGGTGCTGTCGCTGATCCCCTGCCTGCTGCTGCTGAGAGCCGAGCGCCCGGCGGCGACCCAGGCGGAGGCCGCGAGCGACGACGAGCCCCTGCTTCGCGCCGAGAGCGCGATCGAGGCGGGCATCTAGGGGAGCGCTCCCGATGGCTGTCGACACGACCGAGACCAACGAGACCGCCGCCCCCTCGCCCGAGCTGCTGTCGCTCGGCATCGCCTTCCGCCACCTGTTCCGCGCGGTCAGCCGGATGCGCGGGCGCGACACCCACCTCGCCTCCACCGGCGAGCTCGGCCACGCCCAGTTCGAGCTGCTGATCGAGCTCGACGAGCGCGGCGAGCTGTCCACCGGGGAGCTCGCGATCGCCGCGCGCATCTCGCCCGCGAGCGTCAGCCAGATGCTCGACGGGCTCGTCGAGCTCGGCTTCGTGCGCCGCACCCGCTCGGACACCGACCGCCGCGTCGTGCGCGCCTCGCTGACCGAGCTCGGCGCCGCGCGCGTGGCGGCCAAGCGCGCCGCCTGGCAGGCCCGCTGGGAGGGCGCGCTCGAGGGCGTCTCCCCGCGCGAGCTGAAAGCGGCTACGCGGGTGCTCGAGCGCCTCGGCGAGATGTTCGACCAGGGCCCCCCGCAGGGTGCCTGCGCAGACCCCGCAGGCCCCGTCCCAGCAGGCAGGAAGCCCTCATAACGGCTCGAATTCCTCTGCTATAGTCGCCGAGGCGGCACGGGGGTGACCCCGTGGGTCGTTACGAAAGATGGAGACCTCGAGCAGATAGACGCGAACCGGTCCACACAAGACCTGCTGTGCGCGTGGGCCCGAGGGGCCCATTTTTTTCGCCCGCCGCAACCACCCACAGAAACTGGATCCCTGATCGATGCCCCGCACGTTCACACTCGAGAACACCCGAAACATCGGGATCATGGCTCACATCGACGCCGGCAAGACGACGACGACCGAGCGCATCCTCTACTACACCGGGCGCACCTACAAGATCGGTGAGGTCCACGAGGGCGCTGCCGTGATGGACTGGATGGAGCAGGAGCAGGAGCGCGGCATCACGATCACCTCCGCCGCGACGACGGCCCAGTGGAAGGGCCACCGGATCAACATCATCGACACGCCGGGCCACGTCGACTTCACGGTCGAGGTCGAGCGCTCGCTGCGCGTCCTCGACGGCGCGATCGCGCTGTTCGACTCGGTCGCCGGCGTCGAGCCGCAGTCCGAGACGGTCTGGCGCCAGGCGGACAAGTACCACGTGCCGCGCATCGCCTACATCAACAAGATGGACCGGATCGGCGCGAACTTCGAGCAGGGCGTGCAGACGATGATCGACCGCCTCGGCGCGCACCCCGTGCCGATCCAGCTGCCGATCGGCGCCGAGGGCGATTTCCTCGGTGTCGTCGACCTCGTCGCGATGAAGGCGATCGTCTACAAGGACGACCTCGGCAAGGAACAGGAAGAGACCGAGATCCCCGCCGCGCTCGCCGAAGAGGCCGCGGCTGCGCGCGAACACCTGCTCGAGGAGGTCTCCCACTACGACGACGCGCTGCTGGAACTGATCCTCGAGGAAGCGGAGATCTCCGAGGAGGCGCTCAAGAAGGCGATCCGCCACGCGACGCTCTCGACCAAGCTGACCCCGGTCCTGTGCGGCTCCTCGTTCAAGAACAAGGGCGTGCAGCCGCTGCTCGACGCGGTGATCGACTACCTGCCGTCCCCGCTCGACGTCCCCCCGGTCGTCGGCACCGAACTGATCAAAGGCGAGGAGCAGGAGCGCGAGGTCGTCCGCAAGGCCGACGACTCCGAGCCGTTCGCCGCGCTCGCCTTCAAGATCGCCGCCGACCCCTACGTCGGCAAGCTCACCTACTTCCGGGTCTACTCCGGCAAACTCGAGGCCGGCGGGCGGGTGCTGAACGTCAGCACCGGCCGCACCGAGCGGATCGGGCGCATCCTGATGATGCACGCGAACGACCGCGAGGAGGTCGAGGAGGTCTACGCGGGCGACATCGCGGCCGCGGTCGGCATCAAGCAGGTCATCACCGGCGACACGCTCGCCGCCGTCGACGCGCCGGTGCACCTCGAGAACATCATCTTCCCGGAGCCCGTGATCAAGGTCGCGGTGGAGCCGAAGACGAAGGTCGACCAGGAGAAGATGTCGGTCGCGCTCGGCCGCCTGGCCGAAGAGGACCCGACCTTCCAGGTCCGCAGCAACGAGGAGACCGGCCAGACCGAGATCTCGGGCATGGGCGAGCTGCACCTCGAGGTGCTGGTCGACCGCATGAAGCGCGAGTTCGGCGTCGAGGCGAACGTCGGCCGCCCGCAGGTCTCCTACCGGGAGACGATCCGTGGCACCGTCGAAAAGGTCGAAGGCAAGTTCGTCCGGCAGACGGGTGGCTCCGGGCAGTTCGGCGTGGTCTTCATCGACCTCGAGCCGGCCCCCGGCGAGGGTTTCGAGTTCGTCAACAAGATCAAGGGTGGGGCGATCCCCTCCGAATACATCCCGGCGGTCAAGAAGGGCATCGAAGACGCGCTCGAGAACGGCGTCAAGGCGGGCTACCCGATGGTCGACATGAAGGTCACGCTCGTGGACGGCAAGTACCACGACGTCGACTCTTCGGAGATCGCGTTCAAAGTCGCGGGCTCGTATGCGTTCAAAGAGGCGGCGAAACGGGCCAAGCCGGTGCTGCTCGAGCCGATCTTCGCGGTCGAGGTCGTCACTCCCGAGGACTTCCTCGGCACCGTGATCGGCGATCTGTCCAGCCGTCGCGGGCGGGTCGAGGGTCAGGAGAAGCGTGGCAACGCGCTCGCGGTCACCGCCAAGGTGCCGCTCAGCGAGATGTTCGGCTACGCGACCGACCTCCGCTCCAACACGCAGGGCCGCGCGACCTACACGATGCAGTTCGAGAACTACGACGAGGTGCCCCCCAACATCGCCGAGAAGGTCGTCGAGGCGCGCACGGGGGAGCCGGTTCCGGCCTGAGGCCGGGGCTAGGCTGGACACCGGGCAGAGCAGCAGTCACCGAAGCACGCAGTTAGATAGATTTCCCCGGTTCGCCCTCACCGAGCGGCGAGCCTTCAAGACGAGTCAGGAGCTGAGAGAAAAGTGGCGAAGGAGAAATTCGAGCGCGACAAGCCGCACGTCAACGTCGGCACCATCGGTCACATCGACCACGGCAAGACGACGCTGACCGCTGCCATCACCACGGTGCTCGCCGAGCACGGCGGAGCGGAAGCCCGCACCTTCGCGGAGATCGACAACGCTCCCGAGGAGAAGGAACGCGGCATCACGATCGCGACCTCGCACGTCGAGTACCAGACCGAGAACCGCCACTACGCGCACGTCGACTGCCCCGGGCACGCCGACTACGTGAAGAACATGATCACCGGCGCCGCGCAGATGGACGGCGCGATCCTGGTCGTCTCGGCCGCGGACGGCCCGATGCCGCAGACGCGCGAGCACATCCTGCTCGCCCGCCAGGTCGGCGTCCCCTACATCGTGGTGTTCCTCAACAAGGCCGACATGGTCGACGACGAGGAGCTGCTCGAGCTCGTCGAGGTCGAGGTCCGCGAGCTGCTCTCCGAGTACGACTTCCCCGGGGACGACATCCCCTTCATCACCGGCTCGGCGCTGAAGGCGCTGGAAGGCGACGACGCCTACAAGGAGAAGATCCTCGAGCTGGCGGCGGCGCTGGACTCCTACATCCCGGAGCCCACGCGCGAGCTCGACAAGCCGTTCCTGATGCCGGTCGAGGACGTGTTCTCGATCACCGGCCGCGGCACCGTCGCGACCGGCCGCGTCGAGCAGGGCATCGTCAACACCGGCGACACGGTCGAAATCGTCGGCATCAAAGACTCGGCGCAGACGGTTGTCACCGGCGTCGAGATGTTCCGCAAGATCCTCGACCAGGGCCAGGCCGGCGACAACGTCGGCTGCCTGCTGCGAGGCACCAAGCGTGAGGAGATCGAGCGCGGCCAGGTGCTGTGCAAGCCCGGCTCGATCACGCCGCACACCAAGTACAAGGCTGAGGTCTACGTCCTCAAGAAGGAGGAGGGTGGCCGCCACACCCCCTTCTTCACGGGCTACCGGCCGCAGTTCTACTTCCGCACGACCGACGTGACCGGGGTGGCGAAGCTGCCCGAGGGCGTCGAGATGGTCATGCCTGGAGACAACGTCCAGATGGAGATCGAGCTGATCCAGCCGATCGCGATGGACCAGGGCCTGCGCTTCGCCATCCGAGAGGGTGGCCGCACGGTGGGCTCGGGCGTGGTCAGCGAGATCATCGAGTAGCACCCGCGCGCCGTAGGGCAGGAAGTTCGCGACGCGCAACACTGGCAGTCCGATACGACGAATAGGGCCCCGCCGCCCAGCGAGCGGCGGGGAGGGGGCGGACTCCGTCACGGAGTCCGCTCTTTCTTCGCCCCGTGCCCGCGCCGCAGGATCAGGCGGCGCCCGCCCCGGGGCTCCCAAGCAAAAAACAGAGAGACACGAGAACTTCAGATGGCAGCTGCAAACCAGAACAAGATCCGCATCCGGCTCAAGGCCTACGACACGTCGGCGATCGAGTCCGCTGCGAAGGAGATCGTCGAGACCGCGACGCGCACCGGCGCGAGCGTGTCCGGCCCCGTGCCGCTGCCGACCGAGAAGAACGTGTACTGCGTGATCCGCTCGCCGTTCAAGGACAAGGACTCGCGCGAGCACTTCGAGATCCGCACGCACAAGCGGCTGATCGACATCCACCAACCGACCCCGAAGACGGTCGACTCGCTGCAGCGCCTGGACCACCTCCCGGCCGGCGTCGACATCGAGATCCGCCTCGCGACCTGATCTGAGATGCCCGCGATCCTCGCCAAGAAGCTCGGCATGACCCAGGTCTTCCAGGAGGACGGGTCGGTCGCGCGCGTGACGGTCCTCGAGGCCGGCCCGTGCCCGGTGACGGCGGTGCGGACGCTCGAGCGCGACGGCTACGAAGCCGTGCAGCTCGCGTTCAACCTGACGAAGGAGAAGCACCTCACCAAAGCCGAGCTCGGCCATCTGAAGAAGGCGGACGCGCCGCCGATGAAGACCGTCGTCGAGTTCCGCGGCGAGGCCGGCGAGCTGACCCTCGGCGAGACCGTGACCGTCGAGGCCTTCGAGACGGGCTCGCGCGTGAAGATCGCCGGGGTCTCGAAGGGCAAGGGCTTCCAGGGCACGATCAAGCGGCACAACTTCGCCAGCGGCCCGAAGTCGCACGGCTCGCACAACGTCCGCGCGCCCGGATCGATCGGCGCCTCCGCCTGGCCCGCGCGCGTGATGAAAGGGATCCGCGGCCCCGGGCAGATGGGCAACAAGCGGACCACCCAGAAGGGCCTCGAGATCGTCGATCTCGACAGCGCGCCAGAACCTGATGCTCGTGCGGGGCTCCGTGCCCGGCCCGAGGGGCGGGATCGTCGAGGTGCGGACCGATGGCTGACGCTCCGATCCTCGGCGGCACCAAGAAGGTCAAACTCGACGACGCCGCGTTCGGCGAGCGCTTCGTGGTCCCGCTCGTGCACCAGAGCGTGCGCGCCGAGCAGGCCGCCCGCCGGCGCGGAACCGCCGCCACCAAGACCCGAGGCAACGTCTCCGGCGGTGGCGCCAAGCCCTGGCGCCAGAAGGGCACCGGCCGCGCCCGCGCCGGCTCGAGCCGCTCGCCCGTGTGGACCGGCGGCGGCACCGCCTTCGGCCCGCACCCCCGCTCCTACACCTTCAAGGTCAACCGCAAGGAGCGCCGTGCGGCGCTGCGCAGCGCGCTGTCCCTGCACGCGAGCCGCGGCTCGCTGGCGGTCCTCGACACGGCCGCGTTCACCGCGCCGAAGACGAAACAGGCCTTCGACCTGCTCGACGACTGGAACCAGTCGTTCCCGACGCTCGTCGTGCTCGACGCGAGCGAGTCCGACGCGGCCCTGTCGTTCCGCAACCTCGACCGGGTCGCGGTGATCGAGGCCGCCGGCGTCGGCGTCACCGACGTCGTCGGGGCGGCCTCGCTGCTCGTCTCCGAGAAGGCGCTCGAGGCCCTGACCGCGCGCACCGGCGCACCCCGCGCCGGCTCCGGGGAGGAGTCCTGATGGACCACACGCAGGTGATCATCCGCCCGGTCGTCTCGGAGAAGAGCTACGTGCTCTCGGCCGCCGACCGCTACACCTTCCGCGTCCACGCCGACGCGCACAAGACGCAGATCCGCCAGGCCGTCGAGGAGCTGTTCGACGTGCACGTGGTCGAGGTCCGCACGCTCAGCGTGAAGTCCAAGCCGAAGCGCCGCGGCACGACCAGCGGGCGGACCAGGCAGTGGAAGAAGGCGATCGTCCAGATCCGCGCTGGCGAGTCGATCCCGGTGTTCCAGGGTCTCGCGGGACTGGAGGGCTGAGCCATGCCGATTCGCAAGCCGAAGCCGACGAGCCCGGGACGCCGCTTCGTCTCCTACGCGGACTTCGCGGAGATCACGAAGTCGAAGCCGGAGAAGTCGCTGGTCGAAGGGATCAAGAAGAGCGGCGGGCGCAACGCCTACGGGCGCAAGACCTCCCGTCACCGCGGTGGCGGCGCCAAGCGCGCCTACCGTCGCGTCGACTTCAAGCGCCGCAAGGACGGGGTGCCCGCGAAGGTCGCGGCGATCGAGTACGACCCCAACCGCTCCGCCTACATCGCGCTGCTCCACTACGTCGACGGCGAGAAGCGCTACATCCTCGCGCCGCAGCGGCTGACCGTCGGCATGACGGTCGCCTCCGGGGAGGGCGCCGAGATCGCCGTCGGCAACTGCCTCGAGCTGTCGCGGATGCCGGTCGGCACGGTCGTGCACAACATCGAGCTGTCGCCCGGCCGCGGCGGCCAGATGGCCCGCTCCGCCGGCGCCTCCGCCCAGCTGATGGCGAAGGACGGCGACATGGCGACGCTGCGCCTGCCCTCCGGCGAGATGCGGATGGTCCGCGCCGAGTGCCGTGCGACCGTCGGCGTGATCGGCAACGCCGACCACCAGAACGTGAAGGTCGGCAAGGCCGGGCGCAAGCGCCACATGGGCGTGCGCCCGCAGACCCGCGGCACCGCGATGAACCCGGTCGACCACCCGCACGGCGGCGGCGAGGGCTCGACGACCGCCGGCCGGCACCCGGTCACGCCGTGGGGCGTGCCGACGCTCGGCTACCGCACGCGCAAGAAGAACAAGACGTCCGACCGCTACATCGTCCGGGGTCGCAGGCGCGGAAAGGGAAGAAGTAGATGAGCCGTTCCAGCAAGAAGGGCCCTTGGGTCGAAGAGCGGCTGCTGAGTCGCGTCGAAGCGCTCAACGCCGAGAACACCAAAAAAATGCTCCGCACCTGGTCGCGGGCCTCGACGATCTTCCCGGAGATGGTCGGGCACACGATCGCCGTGCACGACGGCAAGAAGCACGTCCCCGTGTTCGTCAGCGAGGCGATGGTCGGGCACAAGCTCGGCGAGTTCGCGCCGACGCGGACGTTCCGCGGCCACGCGGGCTCCGGGAAGGTGCGATGAGCGCCGAGGAGGAGAAGGACGTGCCGGCGGGCGAGGAGCCGAAAGCGGAGAAGAAACCGGCCGCCAAAAAAGCCGCTGCCAAAAAACCGGCGGCGAAAAAAGCCGCGGCAGCGGAGGGCGACGCGAAAGCGAAACCGGCCGCGAAAAAACCGCGCGCGAAAAAAGCCGCCAAAGCCGAGGAGACGCCGGCGCCGCGCGAGGGCGAGAACGTCCCCGAGAAACAGCGGCGGCGCAAAAAACCCGTCGAGCCGGAGCTCGCCGCCCCCGGCGATGCGACCGAGGCCAAAGAGGCGGCGAAAGCGAAACCTGCGCCGGCTGGGGCGAAAGCGAAAGCTGCGGCGAAACCGGTCCGACGCCGCGTCGTGCGTGCGAAGGCCCGCTACGTGCGCACCTCCGCGCGCAAGGCGCGGATGGTCTGCGGCCACATCCGCGGCAAGTCCGTCCAGGAGGCGCGCGCTATCCTCGCGTTCACCCCTCGTGAGGTGGCGCGGGACTGGAGCAAGCTGCTCGAGTCGGCCGTGGCCAACGCGGAGAGCAACCACGAACTGGTCGGCGACGACCTGATCGTCCGCGAGGCCTATGCCGACGAGGGGCCGACGATCAAGCGCTTCCGGCCTCGTGCGATGGGCCGGGCGACGCCGATCCGGAAGCGCACGAGCCACCTGACGATCACCCTGACGTCAGCGCCCGAGAACGGCGCCGGCAGGAGAAAAGGCTAGGCATGGGACAGAAGGTTCATCCAGAGGCGATGCGCGTGGGTTACATCCACGATTGGAAGTCGAACTGGTTCAGCGAGCGCGGCTTCGCCGAGTACCTCGCCGAGGACGTGAAGGTGCGCGAGCACATCGTCAACAAGCTTGCCCACGCGGGCCTCTCGGACATCACGATCCGCAAGGACGCGAACGAACTCGAGGTCAACATCCACACCGCGCGTCCCGGCATCGTGATCGGCAAGTCCGGCACCGAAGTCGACGCGCTGCGCCGCGATCTGCACCGCATGACCAAAAAGCAGATCAAGGTCAACATCCTCGAGATCAAGCGCCCCGAGCTCGACGCGAAGCTCGTCGCCCAGTCGATCGCCGAGCAGCTCCAGAACCGCGTCGCGTTCCGCCGGGCGATGAAGCGCGCGCTGACCAGCGCGATGCGCTCCGGCGCGAAGGGCGTGAAGGTGCAGGTCGCCGGACGCCTCGGCGGCGCCGAGATGGCGCGCACGGAATCGTATTCCGACGGTCGCGTGCCGCTGCACACGATGCGCGCCGACATCGACTACGGCTTCTACGAGGCCCGCACGACGTTCGGCCGGATCGGCGTCAAGTGCTGGGTCAACAAGGGCGAAATCATGCCCGAGGGCTACACCGGCGCGGACCTCACCGACATGACGGCGCCGGCGCCGCCGAACTCCGACCGCGACGGCCGTGACGGCCGCGACGGCGGCCGTGGCCGCGGGCGCGGCGCGGGTGGCCCGGGCGGACGCGGAGGACGCGGTCCGGGCGGTCCCGGCGGCGGTGGGCGTGGTCCCGGCGGCGGTGGGCGCGGTCCCGGCGGCGGGCGTGGTCCCGGCGGCGGGCGCGGCCCCGGCGGTCCGGGCGGCGGGCGTGGGCCCGGCGGTCCCGGCGGTGGCGGGCGTGGTCCCGGTGGCGGCGGGCGTGGTCCCGGCGGTCCCGGTGGCGGCGGGCGTGGCCCCGGCGGCGGCGGCCGTCCTCCCGGAGGTGCCCGCTGATGCTGTCCCCCAAGCGTGTCAAGCACCGCAAGCAGCACCGTGGCCGGCGGCGCGGGAACTCCCGCGGCCAGCTGCACGTGCAGTTCGGCGAGTACGGGCTGAAGTCGCTCGAGCAGGGCTGGCTCACCAACCGCCAGATCGAGGCTGCCCGTATCGCGATGACGCGCAAGATCAAGCGTGGCGGGAAGGTCTGGATCAACGTCTTCCCGGACAAGCCGGTCACGAAGAAGCCGGCCGAGACCCGCATGGGCTCCGGCAAGGGCTCGCCCGAAGGCTGGGTCGCGGTCGTCAAGCCGGGGCGCGTGATGTTCGAGCTCGCCGGTGTGCCGGAGCCGCTCGCGCGCGAAGCGATCCGGCTCGCCGCGCACAAGCTTCCCGTCAAGTCGAAGTTCGTGATGCGTGAGGACTAGGCGATGAAGGCGAGCGAGATCAGAGACCTGGAGCCGGCAGAGCTGGCGAAACGCGTGGCGGAGCTGCGCAAAGAGGTGTTCGGCCTTCGCTTCTCGAACGCGACCGGCGAACTCGACGACACCGCCGGCCTGGGACGCGCGAAGCGCGACCTCGCCCGCGCACTGACCGTCGCGCACGAGCGCGAGCTGAACGCTGACGACAACTGAACGACAGAGAGATCATGGCTGACGAGCAAGAGAACGAGACGAACGAGACCCCCGAGACCGAGGCCGAGCAGGCCCCGCAGGAGGCCGCTGCCGAGGAGCAGGCTGCCCCCGAGGCTGCCGCCCCGGCCGACGAGCCGGCCGCCGAGGCCGACGCAGCCCCCGCCGAGGAGCCTGCCGCCGAGGAGCCTGCCGCCGAGGAGCCGCTGCCGAGGAGCCCGCTGCCGACGCAGCTCCCGCAGAGGAGCCTGCCGCCGCCGCGGCGCCGGCCGCCCCTGCCGAGCCCGAGGAGCAGCTCTCCTCGAAGGAGCGCCGCCGCCGCACCCGCTCGCGTCACAGCGGCGAGGCCCGCCCGTCGCGCACGCCGGAGGAGCGCCACGCCGAGCGCGCCGAGGTGCGCCGCGACAAGGCGGTGCGCCGCCGCACGCGCCGGCTCGCGGAACGCGAGAAAGCCCGCACCCGCAGGGCCGAGAAGCCCGCGGCCGAGCCGCTGGCTCCGGTGCACGCGACCGTCGAAGGCACGCGCCGCGTGCGCCAGGGGATCGTCGTCTCGGACAAGGCCGAGAAGACGATCACGGTGCGCATCGACATCGCCCGCCGTCACCGCCGTTACGAGAAGATCGTGCGCAGCTCGAGCACCGTTCACGCCCACGACGAGAACAACGACGCCCACGAGGGCGACGTCGTGCGGGTGATCGAGAGCCGACCGCTGTCGAGGACGAAGCGCTGGGCGCTCGTCGACGTGGTGGAGCGGGCGCGATGATCCAGAACGAGACGAGGCTGAAGGTCGCCGACAACTCCGGCGCCCGCGAGATCCTGTGCATCCGCGTGAAGGGCGGCTCGCGCCGCCGCTACGCGTTCGTCGGCGATGTGATCACGGCGACCGTCAAGCAGGCCAACCCTCAGGGGGCGGTCAAAAAGGGCGACGTCGTCACCGCCGTCGTGGTCCGCACGAAGAAGCCGATCGGGCGCGACGACGGCACCTACATCTCCTTCGACGAGAACGCCGCCGTGATCATCGACGACCAGAACAACCCGCGTGGAACCCGTGTCTTCGGGCCGGTCGCACGCGAACTGCGCGAGCGCAACTTCATGCGCATCGTCTCGCTCGCGCCCGAGGTCCTGTGATGGCCGCCAAGCCTGCACGCCCGCGCGCGATGAAGATCCGCTCCGGCGACCACGTCGAGGTGATCTCGGGCAAGGACCGCGGCAAGACAGGGCGCGTGCTCCGCACCGAGCCCAAGCGCCAGCGCGTCTTCGTCGAGGGTCTGAACATGGTCAAGCGCCACACCCGCCCGCAGCAGGTCTCCGGCGCCCAGAGCGAAGCGGCGCTCGGCGGCGTGATCGAGCGCGAGGGCCCGATCCACATCTCGAACGTGATGGTCCTCGACAGCAAGGGCAAGCGCACCCGCGTCGGCATCGAGCGCGAGGACGGCAAGCGCTACCGCGTCGCCCGCAGCTCCGGCGCGAGACTCGACTGATCATGGCGACCGTACGAGACAGCACCGCCCGCCCGGCTCAAGGTCCGCTACCTCGAGGAGATCCGCCCTGCGCTGATGTCCCGGTTCGGCTACTCGTCGGTGATGCAGGCGCCGAAGCTCGAGAAGGTCACGGTCAACATGGGCGTCGGCCTCGCCAAGCAGGACTCGAAAATGCTCAAAGCCGCGACCGAGCAGCTCGCGGCGATCGCCGGCCAGCAGCCGAGCGTGCGCCGCGCGCGCAAGTCGATCGCGGCGTTCAAACTCCGCGAGGGGATGCCGGTCGGGCTCGCGGTGACGCTGCGCGGCGAGCGCGGCTACGAGTTCCTCGACCGCCTGATCTCGATCGCGATCCCGCGGATCCGTGACTTCCGCGGCCTCAACGCGCGCTCGTTCGACGGGCGGGGCAACTACTCGATGGGCGTCAAAGAGCAGATCATCTTCCCCGAGATCGACTACGACGCGATCGACCAGGTCCGCGGCCTCGACATCACGATCACGACGAGCGCCGGGTCGGACATCGAGGCGTACGCGCTGCTCGCCGCGCTCGGCATGCCGTTCTCGCCGCAGGGGCGCCCGAAGGGCTACGACCCGGAGGCAGACGCCGCCGCCGAGCAGGCCCACATCGAGGCCGAGGCGAAGGCTGCAGCCGCCGCGGCGGCGAAGGCTGCCGCCCCGCTCGCGCCGGATGCGCCGAAAGCCGAGAAAATGAAAGCTGCCGCCGCCGCACGTGAAGCCGCAGCGGCGGCCGAGCGCGAGCAGGCGGCCCCAGAGACCGAGGCTGAGCCGGCGGCGGAGGCCGAGGCTCCCGCCGACGCCGAGGAGCAGCCCGCGGCCCAGGCCGAGGCGCCCGCGGAGACCGAGGCTGAGCCGGCGGCGGAGGCCGAGGCTCCCGCCGACGCCGAGGAGCAGTCGGCGGCGGAGGCCGAGGCCGCCGACGCCGAGAGCATCGGCGCGGAGGCCGAGGCCCGCCGACGCCGAGGAGCAGCCGGCGGCTGAGGCTGAGCCGACCGCCGAGGCCGAGGCGCCCGCAGAGACCGAGGAGCAGCCAGCAGCGGAGGCCGAGGCCCAGGAGGCCGAGGAGCCGCAGACCGAGCAGAACGAGAAAGAGAGCAGCGACTGATGGCCAAGACCTCGCAGCGCGTCAAGCAGGCGCGCGTACCCAAATTCAAAACCCGTGCCTATACTCGGTGCACCCGCTGCGGGCGACCGCGCGCGGTGTACAAGAAGTTCGGGGTGTGCCGCATCTGCCTCCGCGAGCTCGCCCACAACGGCCAGATCCCCGGGATGACGAAGTCCTCCTGGTAGGAGTCCCAAGCCCATGTCGATGACCGATCCGATAGCCGATTTCCTGACCCGTCTGCGCAACGCGATCCACGCTGCGCACGAGACGGTCGAGGTCCCCGCGTCCAAGCTCAAGGGTGAGCTGGCGCGGATCCTCGACGAGCAGGGCTACATCGACTCGTGGACGATCACGCCCGCCGCCGAGGGCGGCGCCGGCCAGGTGATCCAGATCCGCCTGAAGTACACCGACGACCGCCGCTCCGCGATCGCGGGCCTGCGCCGCGTGTCGCGGCCGGGCCGGCGCACGTACGTCGACGCGACGCTCGATCCCGAAGGTGCTCGGCGGGATGGGCACCTCGATCATCTCCACCTCGCACGGCGTGATGACCGGCCACGACGCACGCGCCGCCGGCGTCGGCGGCGAGGTCCTGGCGCAGGTCTGGTGAGCGGATGTCGCGAATCGGCCGACAGCCCATACCCGTCCCCTCCGGCGTGACCGTCTCGATCGAGCCCGAGGAGGTCCGCGTCAACGGACCGAAAGGCGAACTCAGCGAGCGCATCCACCGCGACATCGGTGTGACCCAGGACGGCGACCAGCTGCTCGTCACGCGGCCGACCGACCGCGGCGAACACCGCGCGCTGCACGGCCTCACGCGCTCGCTCGTCGCGAACATGGTCGAGGGTGTCACCAACGGCTACGAGAAGCGCCTCGAGATCCAGGGCGTCGGCTACCGCGCGCAGCTGAAGGGCAAGAACCTCGAGCTCGCCGTCGGCTACTCCCACCCGGTGCCGATCCCGGCCCCGGACGGGATCGAGTTCGAGGTGCCGCAGCCGACCCGCGTCGTCGTCAGGGGCATCTCCAAGCAGCTCGTCGGCGAGACCGCGGCGATCATCCGCAAGCAGCGCCCGCCCGAGCCCTACAAGGGCAAGGGGATCCGCTACGAGGGCGAGTACGTCCAGCGCAAGGTCGGCAAGCGCGCATGACCGTCATCACGAAAGAGAACCGGCGGCTCAAAAGGCGGCGCCGCGTGCGTGCGAAGGTCTCGGGCACCGCTGAGCGCCCTCGGGTCTCGGTGTTCCGCTCAAACCGCGGGCTCTCCGCGCAGCTGATCGACGACGTCTCCGGCCGGACGCTCGCGGCGGTCGCGTGGTTCGAGGCGGACCTGCGCTCGATGAAGAAAGCCGACTGCACCGCCCGCGCCGGCGCGCTGCTGGCCGAGCGTGCCAAAGCCGCAGGCGTCGCCGAGGTCGTGTTCGACCGCGGCGGATACCAGTACCACGGCCATGTCAAGGCGTTCGCCGAGGCGCTCCGCGAGGCGGGCCTGACGGTCTGAGGCGCTCCGCCCGCTACGCTCTCCCACTCTCATGTCAGTCACCACAGATCGCTCAGTCAACGCCGCCGGCCTGGATCTCCAGGAGCGGGTCGTCGAGATCAACCGCGTCGCGAAGGTCGTCAAGGGCGGCCGCCGCTTCTCGTTCACGGCGCTCGTCGTCGTCGGCGACGAACGCGACGTCGTCGGCGTCGGCTACGGCAAGGCGAACGAGGTCCCGCTCGCGATCCAGAAGGGCGTCGAGCGCGCGAAGAAGGACCTGTTCCGCGTCCCCAAGCACGGCTCGACGATCACCCACCAGACGACCGGCATCTTCGGTTCCGGCCGCGTCTTCCTGAAGCCGGCGTCTCCCGGTACCGGCGTGATCGCCGGCGGCGGCGTGCGCGCGGTGCTCGAGCTCGCGGGGATCCACGACATCCTCTCCAAGAGCCTCGGCACGCAGAACCCGATCAACCTCGTGAAGGCGACCGTCGCCGGCCTGCGCGGCCTGCGCACCCCCGAGGAGACGGCGCGCCTGCGCGGCCTGACCGTCAACCAGGTGCTCGGCCTCGGTGACGGCGGGAACGCGGCCGCGCCCGCGGCCGCGGAGGCTGCTCCGGCTGAGAACGGCACCGCACCGGACGTCCAGGAGCCGGTCGCCTGATGGCCTCGCTGACCGTCACCCAGCTGCGCTCCAAGAACGGCTCGAACCGCAAACAGCTCGACACGCTGCGCTCGCTCGGCCTGCGCCGGATCGGACACACGATCGAGGTCCCCGACAACGAGTCCTCGCGCGGCATGATCCACGCGGTGCGCCACCTCGTGACCGTCGAGGAGAAGAAGAAATGAGCCCCGCCGGCGGGAACGGCAACGAGCGGATCGGGCTGCACAGCCTCGCGCCCTCGCCCGGCAGCCGCAAGCCGCGCAAGCGCATCGGCCGCGGCGAAGGCTCCGGCACCGGCAAGACCTCGGGCCGCGGGCAGAAGGGCGCGGGCTCGCGCTCGGGCTCGAAGAGCCGCGCCGCCTTCGAGGGCGGCCAGATGCCGATCCACATGCGGATGCGAAAGCTGCGCGGCCCGCACATGAAGAAGTCGATGCCCTTCGAGATGTTCCGCACCCACACCCAGCCGGTCAACATCGACGCGCTCGAGCAGCGCTTCGACGCCGGCACCGAGGTGACGATCGAGTTGATGAAGGCGAACGGCCTCGCGACCCGCCGGGACATCCCGGTCAAGGTGCTCGCGAAGGGTGAGATCACGAAGGCGCTGACGGTCCACGCGCACGCCTTCAGCGCCGGCGCGCGCGAGCGCATCGAGGCCGCCGGCGGCACCTGCACGATCGTCGAGGCCTAGCGCCCCGAGCGGCGCCCGACTGACCGGATCGGGGAGGCTCGGGCATCGACTAGAATCGGCGGCTCCGCAGGGAACTCGCCGCCCGCGCCCGAACGACCATGCTCTCGACGATCCTCAACGCCTTCCAGGTCGCGGACATCCGCAAGAAGATCGGCTTCACGGCGCTGATGCTGCTGATCTACCGGTTCGGCTCGCACGTGCCGGTGCCGGGCGTCAACCTCTCGGCCGTCAACAACATCCAGAAGGAGTTCGGCGGCTCCAACATCCTCGGCCTGCTGAACCTGTTCTCGGGCGGCGGCCTCTCGAGGATCGCGATCTTCGCGCTCGGGATCATGCCGTACATCACCGCCTCGATCATCCTGCAGCTGCTGCAGGTCGCGGTGCCCTCGCTGGAGAAGCTCTCCAAGGAAGGCGAGGTCGGGCAGGCGCGGATCACCCAGTACACGCGCTACCTGACCGTCGGCCTGGCGTTCGCGCAGTCGATCGGCTACGTGTTCCTGTTCCACACGCTCCAGGCGAAAGCCGGCGAATCGGTCGTCAAAACGTGGGACCTGCCGCACATCTTCCTGATCGTCGTCTGCCTGACCGCCGGCTGCATCATGCTGATGTGGATCGGCGAGCTGATCACCCAGAAAGGGATCGGCAACGGGATCTCGCTGATGATCTTCGCCTCGATCGTCGCGCGCCTGCCCGGCGGCATCCAGTCGTGGTGGACCAGCAACGACCAGGTCTTCAAGGTGATGATGCCGTTCCTCGTGCTCGCGGTCGTCGCGGGCATCGTGTTCGTGCAGGAAGGCCAGCGGCGGATCCCGGTGCAGTACGCCAAGCGCGTGATCGGGCGCCGCATGTCCGAGGGCGGCCAGACCTACCTGCCGCTGCGCGTGAACATGGCCGGGGTGATCCCCGTGATCTTCGCCGCCTCGCTGATGGCGTTCCCGCCGACCGTCGGGCAGCTCGTGAAAACGCACTGGGGCCAGTCGCTGTCGGACTTCTTCACGCCGAACGGCTGGCACTACGTCGTCGGCGAGTCGCTGCTGATCATCGTCTTCACCTACTTCTACACCGCGGTCACGTTCAACCCCGTCGACCAGGCCGACAACCTGAAGAAGTACGGGGGCTTCATCCCGGGCGTGCAGACCCGGGCGGCCGACGGCCGAATTCCTCGACCGGATCCTCGCCCGCCTGACGTTCCCGGGGGCGCTGTTCCTCGCCGCCGTCGCCGCGCTGCCCGCGATCCTGATCGCGCGCACGCACCAGCAGTTCTACTTCGGCGGCACCTCGATCCTGATCGTGATCGGCGTCGCGCTGGAAACGATGAAGCAGCTCGAGGCGCAGCTGATGATGCGCAGCTACGAGGGCTTCCTCAAGTAGCGATCCCGTGGGACTCCTCGAGCCCGGCGGCTCGAGGAACGTCGCCGCGCTCGTGTCGGGACGGGGGCGCGGCACGCGCGCAGGCGTGCCGGCGACAGCCTCGCCGCGAAGCACCGACAGCTGCCGTCGCTGCGAGGCGTGAGAGCCGGACGCGTCGGCGACCGGCGCTCGCGGGCGCGCTCAGGTCCGAGGCAGGACGTTTCGCGAGCCGCAGGCTCGTGAAAGTCCAGCCGAAGACGGGTAGTCTGCCTCGATCTTGTCCGCGACGAACCTGATCCTGCTCGGACCGCCGGGCGCCGGCAAGGGGACACAGGCCGACGGCCTGAGCGACGATTTCAACATCGCTCACGTGTCCACCGGCGACATGCTGCGCGCGCAGGTCGCGGACGAGACGGAGCTGGGGCTCGCCGCGAGGCGCTACATGGACGCCGGCGAGCTCGTGCCGGATGACGTGATCATCGGCATGATCAAGGACCGCGTCGCCGAGCCCGACGCCGCCGAGGGCTTCCTGCTCGACGGCTTCCCCCGCAACGAGGCCCAGGCCGAGGCGCTCGGCGAGGCGCTCGAGGGGATGGGGCGCAAGCTGACCGGGGTGCTGCTGTTCGACGTCCCCGACGAGGTCGTCGTCAAGCGCCTCGCCGGCCGGCGCGTGTGCGTCAAGAACCCGAGCCACATCTACCACGTCGACTTCGACCCCCCGAAGCACGACGGCGTCTGCGACCAGGACGGCTCCCGCCTGATCCAGCGCGACGACGACAAGGAGGAGACGATCCGGCGTCGCCTCGAGGTCTACCACCAGCAGACCGAGCCGCTGATCAACTACTACGACGAGAAGGGCAAGCTGCGCCGGATCGATGCGACGCGCTCTCCGAACGAGGTCCACGACCGGATCCGCGCCGCGGTCGCGACGCTGCGGCTGGAGGACGACCTGTGAGCGCGGCTAAGCTCGACTGGTGATCATCAAGAAGTCCCCAGCCGAGATCGCGAAGATGGCGCGCGCCGGCCTGATCCTCGCCGCGACGCTGGACCTGATGGAGAGCAGCGTGCGCCCCGGGATCACGACCGGTGAGCTCGACGCCCTCGCCGAGCGCTTCATCCGCTCGCAGGGCGCGACGCCGACCTTCAAGGGCTACCGTGGCTTCCCGGGCTCGATCTGCTCCTCGCCGGGCTCGATGATCGTGCACGGGATCCCCGGCGCGCACCGGCTCGCGCGCGGTGAGATCGTCTCGATCGACGTCGGCGTGACGCTCGGCGGCTGGGTCGCCGACGCGGCCCGCACGTTCCCGGTCGAGGAGGTCGACGACGCGGCCCGCAACCTGCTCGAGGCGACCGAGGAGTCGCTCCACGCCGGCGTTGCGCAGTGCCGCGCGGGAAACCGCATGGGCGACCTGTCGAGCACGATCCAGCAGGTCGCCGAGGACGCCGGGCTGTCGGTCGTGCGCTCGCTCGTCGGCCACGGGGTCGGCCGCAGCATGCACGAGGACCCGCAGGTCCCCAACTACGGCAAGCCGGGCAAGGGGCCGCTGTTGGAGGAGGGGATGGTGCTCGCGATCGAGCCGATGACGACCGCCGGCAAGCCGGGGGTGCGGGTCGGCGGCGACGGCTGGGCGATCTACTCCCAGGACGGCTCGCCGGCCGCGCACTTCGAGTTCACGGTCGCGATCACCGCGGACGGGCCGCAGATCCTGACCCCCTGGCACCTGCCCGCCGAGCAGCGCCAGCCCGCGCTCGCCGCGCAGGGCGCCTGAGCCTGCGCCGCGCTCGGTCGCCGAGATGAACTTGCTACCATGCGGGGTCCTGCCCGTGTGCGAGCCCTGAGGCCTGCGCAGGGGCAATCCACGGTACGGTAGCGGCGGCCCGGGCGGCCGCCAGAGCCGGCCGCCGGAACACAGCGCCTGAAAGGGATCATGAAGGTACGACCGTCGGTCAAGCCGATGTGCGAGAAATGCAAGATCATCCGACGCCACGGTGTGGTGCTCGTGATCTGCCAGAACAAGCGCCACAAGCAGAGGCAGGGCTGAGCCATGGCACGAATCGCCGGGGTCAACCTTCCCCTCAACAAGCGCTCCGAGGTCGGGCTGACCTACATCTACGGGATCGGCCGTTCGACCTCGAACAAGCTTCTAGCGGAGGTCGGGATCAGCCCCGACACCTACATCCGCGACCTGACCGAGGACGAGGTCTCGAAGCTGCGTGACGCGATCGACAACGACCTCACGGTCGAGGGCGACCTGCGCCGCGAGCGGCTCCAGGACATCAAACGGCTGCAGGACATCGGCTGCTACCGCGGCCTGCGCCACCGTCGCGGCCTGCCGGTGCGCGGCCAGAAGACGAAGACCAACGCGCGCACGCGCAAGGGCCCGAAGCGCATGCAGGTGGCCGGCAAGAAGAAAGCCGGCAAGAAGTAATGCCTCCGGCACCGAAACGCGCACGCGGACGGCGCAAGCCGAAAAAGAACATCCCCGTCGGGCAGGCCCACATCAAGACCTCGTTCAACAACACGATCGTGTCCCTGACCGACACCGGCGGCAACGTGATCGCCTGGGAGTCGGCCGGCGGCGCGGGCTTCAAGGGCTCGCGCAAGTCGACCCCGTTCGCCGCGCAGGTGACGGCCGACGCCGCCGCCCGCAAGGGCCTCGAACAGGGGCTGCAGAAAGTCGAGGTCTACGTCAAGGGGCCCGGCTCGGGTCGCGAGACCGCGATCCGCTCGCTGCAGGCCGCCGGCCTCGAGGTGACCGGTGTCAAGGACGTCACTCCGCAGGCTCACAACGGCTGCCGGCCCCGCAAGCGGCGGAGGGTCTGAGGATGGCGCGCGACACCGGCCCCGCCTGCAAGCAGTGCCGCCGCGAGGGGCAGAAGCTGTTCCTCAAGGGCGAGCGCTGCCTGACCGACAAGTGCGGCGTCGAGCGGCGTTCCTACCCGCCCGGCGAGCACGGCCGCGGCCGGCTCAAACAGAGCGAGTACCGCGTGCAGCTGCGCGAGAAGCAGAAGGCGCGCCGCTACTACGGCGTGCTCGAGAAGCAGTTCCGCGGCTACTACCAGAAGGCTTCGCGCCAGCCGGGAATCACCGGCGAGAACCTGCTCGCGCTGCTCGAGTGCAGGCTCGACAACGTGCTCGTGCGGCTCGGCTTCGCCGCGTCGCGCCGGCAGGCGCGCCAACTGATCCGCCACGGCCATTGGACGGTCAACGGCCGGCGGGTGAACATCCCCAGCTACCAGGTGCGGCCCGGCGACGTGATCGCGATCAAGGCGACCACGCCGGCCACCCAGGTCGTGCGGGACGCCACCGAGCTGACCGGCCAGATTCCCGCGTGGCTGCAGGCCGATCACGAGTCGCTGACGGCCAAGGTGCTTCGCAAGCCGGAGCGGCGAGAGGTCGCGGCGCCGGTGCAGGAGCAGCTCATCGTCGAGCTGTACTCGAAGTAGAAGCGAATTCGCACGCCTCCGTCCCCCCGGGCGGGAGCGCTTGTAGGCCGGCGTCCGCCCGACGCCGGCACGACATCAAAACGACGTAAGGACTCTGATGCTCGACTTCCAAATCCCCCGGATCACCAGCGAGTCCGTGGAGCAGAATCGCGGCACGTTCACGATCGAGCCGCTCGACCGCGGCTTCGGGTACACGTTCGGCAACTCGCTGCGCCGCGTGCTGCTCTCCTCTCTCGCCGGCGCCGCGGTGACGAGCGTGCGCATCGAGGGCGTCGCCCACGAGTTCTCCACGATCTCCGGCGTCAAGGAGGACGTCACCGACATCGTGCTGAACCTGAAGGGCGTCGTCTGCCGGATGCACTCCGACGCGAGCGAGGTCGAGGCGCCGCTGGTCGTCACCGGCCCCGGTGACATCACCGCCAAGGACATCGACCTGCCCGCGGGCGTCGAGATCCTCAACCCCGACCTGCACATCGCGACGCTCGAGAAGAAAACGAAGCTCGAGCTGTACATGACGATCGGCCGCGGCCGCGGCTACCGGCCGGCGGAGGAGAACAAGTCCTCCGACCAGCCGATCGGCGTGATCCCGATCGACTCGATCTTCTCGCCGGTGCGCCGTGTGGCCTACGCGGTCGAGCAGGCGCGCGTCGGGCAGAAGACGGACTTCGACAAGCTCACGCTCGACATCGAGACCGACGGGTCGATCGACCCCCAGGCCGCGCTGCGCGAGGCCGCCGAGCTGCTGATCAGCCAGCTCGCGATCTTCACCGACGCCGACCGCATCCAGGAGCTCCGCGCGGCCCCCGGCGGCCAGCTCGACGGCCACGGTCTGGCCGTCGGCGGCGGCAACCAGGCGGCGCTGCAGGGCGAGGAGTACGGGATCCTGATCGAGGAGCTCGAGCTCGGGGTCCGCTCCTACAACTGCCTCAAGCGTGCCGGCATCCAGACCGTCGGCGACCTCATCTCGAAGTCCGAGGCGGAGCTGAACGCGATCCCGAACTTCGGCAAAAAGTCGATCGACGAGGTGATCGAAACCCTCCACGCGAGGGGCCTGAACCTCCGCCAGGACTGACCGGGGAGCCGGGGACGCTGCGTCCAGCGGCGTCCTCGCTCTTCCGACACCGCTTAGACTCCAGAGACGATGAGACACCAGAAGACCCGCAACAAGCTCAGCCGCGACAGCGCCCACCGCAAGGCGCTGCTGATGAACCTGTCGAAGGAGCTCATCGAGCACGAGCGGATCAAGACGACCCAGGCGAAGGCGAAGGCCGTCAAACCCGAGATCGAGAAGCTGATCACGCTCGCCAAGCGTGGTGATCTGCACGCCCGCCGCCAGGCGCTCTCGACGCTCTCGCAGGACAAGTTCGCGGTCCACAAGCTGTTCGTCGAGGTCGCGCCGCGCTACGCGGAGCGCCCCGGCGGCTACACGCGGATCCTGAAGATCGGTCAGCGCGCGGGCGACGCGACCGAAATGGTCTTCCTCGAGCTCGTCTGAGCGCGCGGCCTCGCCCGGCGCGGCGATGAAGACGAAGCTGACGATCGAGTACGACGGCGCGAACTTCGCCGGCTGGGCGCGCCAGCCGGAGGAGCGGAGCGTCCAGGAGGAGCTCGAGCTCGCGCTGCAGACGATCTTCGGACCGGAGGGCACCGACGGCAACCCGCTCAAACTGAGCGTCGCCGGCCGGACCGACCGGGGGGTGCACGCCTGGGGGCAGGTCGCGAGCTACGCGCACGAGGCGGTCGACCCGCAACGGCTGAACGGGCTGATCGGCCCCGACGTCGCGGTGATCGCGTCCGAGCCCGCGGCCGAGGAGTTCGACGCTCGCCGCGACGCCGTCTCGCGGACCTACTGCTACCGCGTCCTCGCGCGACGCACCCGCAGCGTGTTCGAGCGCTCGACCGCCTACTGGCGGACCGGAGCGCTCGACCGCGAGGCGCTCGACGCCTGCGCCGGCGCGCTCGTCGGGCAGCACGACTTCACGGCGTTCACCCCGAAAGAGACCGAACACAAGTGGTTCAACTGCCGGGTCGCGCGGGCCGAGTGGCGCGCGCAGGGGGAGCTGCTCGAGTTCTGGATCGAGGCCGACATGTTCCTGCGGCACATGAACCGAGTGCTGGTCGGGACGATGCTCGACGTCGCGAGGGGCTGGATGGAGTTCGAGAGCTTCGCCGCACTGCTCGACGGGCGGCCGCGCTCGGAGGCCGGGCCGACGGCGCCGGCGCACGGGCTGGCGCTGGCGAGCGTCGCCTACTGAGGCGCGAGGGCGGGTTGACGGCGCCGGCGCACCGGCCGATGGGGCCTACTGAGGCGGGAGCGGTCCTTCTGCTTCGCCTTCGCACTGTTCGGTCAGCGACTTCGCCGCTTCGGCCAGCGATTCCCTCAGCAGCGTCGAACCGCTCGTGCCCGTGGCCAGAATCTCCGTCGGCGGGGGCGAGAAAGCGCCCCACGCCAGCACCCCCTGCGCATGCAGCGAGGGGGGGAGCGCCTGTGTGTGGAGCGCGACCAGGCCGCCGGCCGTGCGCACGAGGACGCGGTCTCGCGGGTCGTGGAGGATGCCGAACACGACGACATAGGGGTCCGGGCCGCAGCCGGTCTGCTGTTCCGGCTCGAAGATCGCCCGAGCGTGAGGGCTCCGGAAAGTGCCCGCCGTCGATCCGCCGTGGAAGCCGAACGCCACCGACGAGGACGATTCGCTGCTCGCCGAGGCCGACAGCTGCAGGTACACCCGGTCGAGGAAGCGGTAGCGCTGCGCCTTGATCGTGAACATCGGGCCGCCCGGGACCCGGGAGGAGACGAGCGTCTTGAGCCCGCCCGGGAGGAACTTCACGGCCGGCTTCGTGCATCCGCGGATCGCCGGCAGGCCGTCGGTGCGAAGCCGGCGCGCTGCGCCGCCGAGCTCGGTGAGCGAGACCGGGATCGGGGACGGTCCTCGCACGACCTGGTAGTAGATGCCCGCGGGGCCGCCGTCGCTCCTCGGGAGCCTGATCGCGGCGGTCGTGATCGTGCGCCCGTTGCTGAGCAGCAGCCGCACGCGACGGGTCGCAGGCAGCAGATGAGCCTGGATCGTGAGCAGCGCTTCCGAGCAGTTCACGCTGACTTCGGCGCTGCGGGAGGCGAACGAGCAGCCGTCGACCGCTGCCGAGGGTCGAGCCGCCGCCGCCCGCGGTTTCGATGTCGAGACTGCAACCGCCGTTGCCGCGGCCGGCGGGGACGAACCGCACCGTGAACCGCTCTCCCGCGGCGGTCCGGCCGCGAACCAGCAGCCTCGAGCCCGCCGGAGGGCCGCCGAGCGAGGTTTCTTCGGCGAGCTGCCGGGCGTGCAGGCCGAGCGCGGTTTCGACCTTGGCGGCGAGTTCCACCTGAGGCCTCCGCAGCACCCTGTTGCGGGCTCGCAGGGCCCGCACCTTCGCGAGCAGCGCCTTCGTCGCGGCGTTCTCATAGGGAAGGAGGATCGGTGCCTCGGGGGCCGTGACCGGCGTGCCGACGGCGGCGAACGGGGCGAGCGCGGCCGAGCCCAGCGCCTTCGTCGCCGGAGCGAGCGTGCGGTAGCCGCTCGCCGCCCAGGCGGCGATGTCGGCGCACAGCGCCAGCGGCGCGCGCGCGGCCGGCTCCGCCGAGAGCAGCTTCAGGAAGTTCGCCACGCCGAGGTCGATCGCGGGATCGCTCCAGTGCAGCGGCGTCGCGGCGCCGACGAACGTCGCGAGCGCTTCCCGTTCGGGCGCGAGCGCCGGCGGTTGCAGCGCATCCGCGATCTCCTCCTCGACCTCGAGCAGCTGTCTCTGCAGTCGGATCGATTCCCCGAAGGCGCGCGACGTCTCGCCGAGAGTTCGTTCCGACGGCAGGTGTGCCAGCACGTTCGGGCATTCAGCCTCGATCGCAGCCGCCTTCGCCTGTGCCGTCGCGGTGCGGCCGGGCAGGTCTTCGGAGATCGCGAGCTCGAGCTGGTAGTAGGCGCTGACGTAGGCTCCGGTCGCGGCCACGTCGGCCGGGCCGCCGGCCGCCTCGGCGCCGCCGCTCCAGGCAAGTGGCGCGAGCGCGACTGCGAGTACGACCACGGCCCGCATGCGATGTTGCCCCCCGCGGATTCCGATCATCGGGCGCCAGCATATCTTCACGCTCGGGAGCCGAGGCGACCCCTATGCTGGTTTGCGGGAATGCTCAACGTCCTCCTCACAAACGACGACGGCATCGAGGCCGACGGCCTGCAGGCGCTGCGACGCGCCCTCTCGGCGCTCGACAGCGTCCGGCTCGCGGTGATCGCTCCGGACGGCAACCGTTCCGCGATGGCGCGCTCGATCACGACGCGACGACCGCTGTGGGTCGAAGAGGTCCCGTTCGCTGACGGGTCGTGCGGGTTCGCGACCGACGGTACCCCCGTCGACTGCGTGCGGCTCGCGAGCCTCGGGCTGATCGAGAACTTCAAGACGGAGCTGGTCGTATCCGGCATCAACCACGGCGCGAACCTGGGCGACGACATCACCTACTCGGGCACCGTCGCCGCGGCGCTCGAGGGCGTCGTGCTCGGGATCCCCGCGATCGCCGTCTCCCAGCAGTCCGGCGCGCGGAAGCTCGACTACACCTTCGACGGCGGCTTCGGCTTCGAGACCGCCGCCGCGTTCGTCGCGTCGCTCGTCGCGCGGATCGAGGACGTGCCGATGCCGCCGCGCACGCTGCTGAACGTCAACGTGCCGGCGGGCGAACCGGAGGGGGTCGAGGTGACGACCCTCGGCAAGCGCATCTACCGCGACGAGCTGAAGCTCGAAGAGGAGCAGGAGAACCGGCGGCGCTACTGGATCTACGGCTCGTACCCCGGTTTCCACGACGAGCCGGGGACCGACCTCGCCGCGGTTCACGCCGGGCGCATCGCCGTCACGCCGATCCACTTCGACCTCACGGACCACGCGAGCCTCGAGGAGCTGCGCAGCTTCGACCTGGACGGCCTGCTCGGGCCGCCGATCGCAGATCGCCCGGCACCCGACGCGGTGCAGTGAGCGGCGCCGCGACCGAACAGCCACCGGCCGCCGTAGCGGCGCGCGCCAAGGAGCTGCGCGAGCAGCTCGAACACCACTCCTACCGCTACTACGTCCTCGACGATCCCGAGATCGGCGACGACGTCTACGACCGGCTGCTCGACGAGCTGCGCGCGATCGAGCGTGACCACCCGGCGCTCGCGACACCCGACTCGCCGACGCAGCGGGTCGGCGGCGAGCCGGTCGGGCGCCTGGAGAAAGTCACCCATCTCGAGCCGATGCTCTCGCTCGGCAACGTGCGCTCCGAGGAGGAGCTGCGGGCGTGGGTCGGGCGGATGCGCAACCACCTCGCGCGCGAGGGGATCGAGCCGGAGGGGTTCGACTACGTCGTCGAGCCGAAGATCGACGGCCTCGCGATCAGCCTGCTCTACCGCGACGGGGTGCTCGAGCGGGGGGCGACCCGCGGCAACGGCGAGATCGGCGAGGACGTGACCCACAACCTGCGCACGATCGGCGCGATCCCGCTGCGCATCCGCGACGCGCCGCCGCTGGTCGAGGTGCGCGGCGAGGTCTACATGTCGCTGCGCGACTTCACCGCGCTGAACGAGCGCCGCGCCGAAGCGGGGGAGTCGACGTTCATGAACCCCCGCAACTCGGCCGCCGGCACGATCCGCCAGCTCGACCCCGCCGACGCCGCGAAGCGGCCGCTGTCGATCTGGTGCTACCAGATCGGGGTCACCGAGGGCCTGAGCTTCGCCAAGCACTCGGAGGGGCTGCAATGGCTGCGCGACCACGGGTTCCGGGTCAACGCGGACATCGCGCTGCTCGACAGCGAGGACGCGGTCGTCTCCCGCTGCGTCGAATGGGAGCGGCGCCGCGGCGAGCTCGACTTCGAGATCGACGGCGCCGTCGTCAAGGTCGACGACCTCGCGCTGCAGCGGAGGCTCGGCTCCGTGGGGCGCGACCCGCGCTGGGCGGTCGCCTGGAAGTTCGCGCCGACGACGGCCGTGACGAAGCTCGAGAAGGTGATGTGGAACGTCGGCAAGTTCGGCGACATGCGCCCCTATGCGGTGCTCGCGCCGGTCGAAGTCGCCGGCGTGACGATCAAGCTCGCGACCCTCCACAACGAGGAGGACATCGTCCGCAAGGACATCCGGGCGGGCGAGGAGGTGATCGTCGTCCGTGCCGGCGACGTGATCCCGCAGGTCGTCTCGCCGGCACCGCACGTCGTCGAGAGCAAGAAACGCCCGCCGTTACCGCACCCGCCGAAGCGCTGCCCGTTCTGCGACACGCCGACCGTCAAGGTCGAGGGCAGCATCTACACGAAATGCCCGAACCGCCTCTGCCCGGAGCGGATCTGGCAGCTGCTCAAGCACTTCGTCTCACGCGGCGCGATGGACATCGACGGGCTCGGCGAGAAGCAGGTCGACCAGCTCCAGAAACGCGGCCTGGTCGAGACCGCCGCCGACTTCTACCGGCTCAACGAGGAGCAGCTCGTCGAGCTCGACGGCTACGGCGAGATCTCGGCGCGCAAGCTGCTCGAGTCGATCGAGGCCTCCAAGCAGCGCCCGTTCGCGCGGGTGCTGTTCGCGCTCGGGATCGAGGAGGTCGGCGAGGTGACGGGGCGGAACCTCGCGCAGTCGTTCCGCAGCGTCGACGCGCTGCTCGCCGCCGACGAGGAGCAGATCGAGCAGGTGCCGGGCGTGGGGCAGAAGATGGCGGTGCTGATCCGCGCACAGCTCCACGACGAGCGGATGCTCGCGCTGATCGAGGACCTCCGCGGGCAGGGGCTCCGCTTCGAGGAAGAGGGCCCGATGCCCTCGGAGGGCCCGCTTGCGGGCAAGACGCTGGTGCTGACCGGCTCGATGCCCGAGTGGTCGCGAGAGCAGGCGACCGAGCGGATCTCCGCGGCCGGCGGGCGCGTAACCGGGTCCGTTTCGAAGAAGACGGACTACCTCGTCGCGGGGGAGAGCCCGGGCTCGAAGCTCGAGAAGGCGCAGCGGCTCGGAGTGCCGGTGGTGGATGAAGCGGGGCTGCGCGAGCTGCTCGACGTTTGAGCTCCGCGGACGATCGTTCGGCGGTGACGCCGGGCGGCGCTAACCTGATCTGTATGAGGGGAGCCCGAAGGCTCACGCTCGCGGTGCTCGCGACGTTGATCGTCGTGGCGGCGGTCGTGTTCGGAGCGCTCGGCGTGGCGTCGGGCGAAGGCCCCGCCGGGTCGACGTCCACGCGCTACGTGAGCGTGCAGGGCGTCGGCGTCACGCCGATCGGCGTGAGCGACAACGCCGAACAGGCGGACGCCGCCTACCGCGAAGGGATGGCGAAGGCGCTCGCCGACGGCCAGGCCAAGGCGGCGTTCCTCGCGGAAAAGGCGGGCGTCGCCCTCGGGGTCGCCGTGACCATCACCGAGGACGGCGGCGGGATCGAATGCAGCGGCGGCGAAGGCGAAACCAACTACCCGCAGTACGAAGGGGAACAGCCGGACTTCGGCTACGGGCGAAGCGCCCCGGTCGGCGCTGTCGCGCCGGAGTCCGCCGCCTCCACCTCTGCGCCGAGCGTGTCCCACCGCCCGAAAGCCCGCCGCAAGAAGCGCGTCACCGCCCACCCCGCGGCCGTCGCCGTGCACTGCAACCTGACGGCGGACGTCTCAGAGGTCTACGCGGTCGGGTAGACGGGCGGCGTGCCGGGGGCACGGTCGCTCGGCACCGGTCCGGCGCGGCCGGGGACGGTCGCCAGCAGCCGATCCGGACCAGCCGGCCGTTCGGAACCAGTCGGGGCCGCATTCCGGAGCCGCTCGGTTCGGCACTCGCTCGCAAAGCCTAATCCTGCTCCGACGCGCCCGCGGAGGATCGCTTCCGGACGATCCGGCGGCACCCGTAGTCGGGACGCCGTTCGGCATCACGACTACGCGGCTTCAGGGTCGCATGCGGCCAATTCGAAGCGCCGGTCGTCCGGAACCGATCCTCCGCGGCTCATACCGCGACACCGTAATCGTCATGTGATCCTGAAACCGGTGCGCGGCTTCGACTTCGATCCCGTCGTTGAAGAACGCGAACGCGATCAGGTGACCGTCCGCGGCTTCGCAGTAGCCCACGAGGTTCGAGACCCCTTCGAGCGTCCCGGTCTTGCCCTCGCAGCGCCCCGCCGCTGTCGTGTGGCGCATCCGCTGTTCGAGCGTGCCCGAGCGGCCGGCGACGGCGAGCGAGTCGCGCAGCACCTGGCCGGTCGGCGTGCCGGCGAGGCCGGCGAGCAGGTCGACCACCTCGTACGGGGAGGTGTGGTCTTCGCGTGAGAGCCCGGAGCCGTCGACGACGTGTGGCGTGAACCCGAAGATCGAGTGGATCTCGCGCCGCACGACCACCGCCCCCGCGCTCGTCGTCCCGGCGCCGCCGTAGAGGACGCCGAGGTCCTTGATCAGCGTCTCGGCGAAGAAGTTGTCCGACGGCGGCAGCATCAGCCCGAGCAGTTCGGCGACCGTCGGCGACTCGACCTTCGCCAGCAGCACCGCGCCCGGTGGGGTGGTCGCCGCGCCGCTCCTGCCGCGGATCGAGACGCCGTCGCCTTTCAACGCCCCCCACAGCGCGCGGGCGGCGTACGCGGCGGGGGCGTGCGTGCCCTTCAGCCCGGCGGTCGTGCCGCGGTTGTAGGCGAGCGCGCTGAGCGTGCCTTCCAGGAACGGGTCGGGCGCGTAGCCGCTGGAGGGCTCGCCGCGGTAGGAGTCGAGGAGCGACTCGTCGCCCTCGACCGAGCCGGTGATGTGGTGGATCCCCTGATCGTGGACGAGCTGGGTGACGAGCGACAGCACGCTCGCGCCCTTGCCGCCGTAGTGCGCGGCGATGAACTGGCTCGAGCCGAACGTCGGGTCGCCGCCGCCGCGCAGGTAGAGGCTGCCTTCCCAGATGCCGCCGGGCAGCAGTTTCCCGACGCCGTAGACGCTCGTCGTGAGGCGCGCGGTCGGGCCCATCGTCGCCAGCGCCGCCGTCGCCGTGTAGAGCTTCTCGACCGAGGCGGGCGCGCGCAGGGTGGTCGCGCGTTCGGAGAACAGCGCCTGTTTCGCGGTCACGTCGTAGACGTAGGCGCCGTCGTACGGGCCCGCCGACGCCATTTGCTGTTTGAGATCTGACTGAAGCCCGGCGAGACTTTCCGCGGCGCGGGCGGCGGGGGCGAGTGCGAGCGCCGCGAGCAGGATCCCGAGCAGCAGAACCCACGTCTTCACGGGGCATTTCCAGTGCACTCGCAACTACAATGTTGACAATGGGCAAGGTTGTCAAGCTGGAACCGAAGCTCAAGGCCGAGGGGGCTCGCAAGGCCCGACACTCGCGACCGGTGGTCGCGCGGGGCGTCGGCCGGGCCGCTTCGATCGAGCGCCGTCGCCGCCCGCGACGCGACAAGACCGCGCTCGTGCTGGGAGGCGGCGGCTTCACCGGGGGCGTCTACGAGATCGGCGCACTGCGCGCTCTCGACCTGCTCGCGGTCAACAGCACCGTCAACAACTTCGACGTCTATGTCGGCACCTCGGCCGGCTCGTTCATCGCCACGCTCTGCGCGAACGGGGTCACGCCCGAGGAGATGATGCGGGTCGTGACCCGCAAGGGCAAGCCGCCGTTCAAAGACATCAACATCGGCGACCTGCTGCGCCCGAACCTGCTCGAGTTCGCGATGAAGGGCGCGACGGTGCCGCTCAAAGCGGTCTCCGCCCTGCGGCAGTTCGCCTCCTCGCGCGGGGGCGTCTCGGCGATGGACCTCGCGCTCGGCGTGGCCGACGTGCTGCCCTCCGGGCTCTACACCGGCGCAGGCATCGAGAAATACCTCAGCGACGTGCTGAACGAACCGGGCCGCACCGACGACTTCCGCCAGCTCGACTGCGAGCTGTACCTGACCGCGACCGACCTCGACACCTGCGAGCGGGTCGTGTTCGGGGTCGAGGGCACCGACGACGTGCCGATCTCCACGGCGGTGCGCGCGTCAGGCGCGCTGCCGATGGTCTACGCGCCCGTCGAGGTGGGCGACCGCGAGTTGATCGACGGTGGGATCGTCTCGACGACGAACCTCGACCTCGCGATCGAGGCCGGCGCGAAGCTCGTGATCGTGATCAACCCGATCGTCCCGTTCGTCAACGACTTCGCCGACACGATCAGCACGATCCGCGGCAAGCGCCCGCGGCGCGTATCCGACATGGGGTTCGCGCAGATCGGCTACCAGGTCTTCAAGCTCGTCGCCCACCAGCGCCTGCACGAACTGGCGCGCACGTGGGAGGCCCGCTATCCGGGCGTCGACATCGTGCTGATCGAGCCCGAGCCGACCGACGAGCTGATGTTCCAGACGTCGATGATGAGCTTCACCTCGCGCGTCGAGATCGCCCGCCACGGGTTCGAGTCGGTGACCCGCCAGCTCGCCGGCGAATACGACCGCTACCAGGCGGTCGCCGAGCGGCACGGCCTCGACATCTCCGCGAAGCGCGTGCGGCAGGTCGTCGCGCACTTCGACGAGGAGACCGAAGAGGTCAGCGCCTGGCGGAAGATCCTCGAAGGGACGACGGGGGCGCTGCTGCGGCAGTCCGCCGGCTGAGGCCGTCGGATCTCGCCGCTGACGCGTCGAGATCGTGACGACCCCGGGTGGCACGGGAGGGCACAACCCGGGTGCCCGGCTACGTGCGATGGGTGGACTCAGCAGCGCCGGGAGCGCTCACACTCGAGCCGGCGGGGCTCGTCGGCGCCCCTCCTGCTTCTAGAGAGATTTGGCGAGCGCGTCCAGCAGGCGGTCGCTCGCCGGCGCCGAGCGGAGCGCGATGCGGACGTGGTTCGGCTCGCCGAGGGCGTCGCCGGCGGCGACCAGGATCCCGGTCTGCGCCAGGCGCGCCGCGAGCTCGGCACCCGGCAGCTGCGGGTGCGCAGCCCACAGGAAGTTCGCCTGGCTGTCGGTCACGTCGAAGCCCATCCCGCGCATCGCGTCCGTCACCCGGCGCCGCTCCTCGCGGACCGTCGCCGTCCTGCGCGCGAGCACGTCAGAGCAGTTCGTCAGCGCCTCGAGCGCGCCGGCCTGCGAGAGCTCCGCCACCCCCAGATCCGGCTCGAGCTCTGAGAGCAGCTCGCCAGACCCGGGCCCGCCGACGACGTAGCCGATCCGCAGCCCCGCCAGCCCCCACGCCTTCGAGAACGTGCGGAACACGAGCAGGCGCGGGTGCTGCTCGAGCAGCCGCAGCGAGCTCTCCTGCGGCTGCGCGTCGGAGAAGTCCACGAGCGCCTCGTCGAGCAGCACGGCGATGCCCTGCGGCAGCCCCGCCAGCAGCCGTTCGAGCTCGGCCACCGGGAACAGCTCGCCCGTCGGGTCGTTCGGGCTCGCGATCGCGATCGCCCGCACGTCCGTGCTCGCCGCGGCGGCCAGCAACTCGTCGACGCCGCCTTCGACGCGCACCGCCTGCCCGTGCGCGCGGCGCGCCATCAGCGGATACAGCGGATACGACGGCCAGCGCGTGAGCAGCTGCTGACCGGGCGAGATCAGCGCCCGCGTCGCCGCCGTCAGCAGCTCCGCCGCACCGTTGCCGAGCACCAGGCGCTCGGGGTCCACCCCGTGGCGCTCGGCCAACGCGTTGCGCAGCTCCGTGCCGCGCAGGTGCGGATAGTGGTGCAGACCGCGCCGCGCGACGTAGGTGATCGCGTTCACGATCTGCTGGTGCGGAAGCTCCGGCCAGGTCGTGTGCGAGAGGTCGAGCGTCTCGACGCGCGTCAGCGCTTTGCGACGGCGCTCCGCCGCCTCCTCGCGGAGGCCCGCGTTGACCTCCTCCTCGCTCATCGCCTCGAACTGCTTGTAGTAGTCGAGCAGGCCCATCTCGCCTCGTTCTAGCAGCGCCCCGCCGGCGCGAGCGGCCCGTCCGCGGCGGTCTGCCGCGTCACCCCACGCCGTTCCCGCCCGAGACCAGGCTCGAGCCGGGACCGTGGATCACCACGAACCAGATCGTGAACACGACCGCGCAGACCAGCGCGGTGATCCCGAAGATCATGCCCATCACGCCGCTGCGCTGGTCGTATCCCGCTGCGCGGCGCACCAGGATCCAGGCGTTGTCCATCCGCTTGAGCACGCTGAGCGCCCCGAACAGGAGCGCGAACAGGGCCGCGAACGCGACCAGGATCCCGAGGCCCACGCTGCCGGTCACGTAGTTGACCTCCGACCCGACCCAAAGGCACGCGACCGGGATCGGCCCCCAGCAGAGCAGGCTGACAACGACCATCCCGGCGAGCATGCCGTTCGCGACCGACCCGTCGACGCGCTGGCGCTTGTCGCTGCCGCGTTCCGGCGTGTCGCGGTAGTGAACCGGCGCCGTGCCGGGCCTGCGGCCGACGAACAGGCCGCCGTTGTCAGCCGGGTCGGTGCGCATCAGCCGGCGTAGAGCGCGTCGAACAGATCTTTGTACTTCTCGTTCACGACGTTGCGCTTGACCTTCAGCGTCGGCGTCAGCTCGCCGGTCGCCTGCGAGAGGTCGTGGTCGAGGATCACGTACTTCTTGACCTGCTCGACCTGCGCGTATTTCGCGTTCGACCGGTCGATCTCGCCCTGGATCAGCGCCTGGACCTTCGGCTCGCGGCACAGCGACGGGATGTCCTCCGGGAGCCCATGCTCGCGGGCGAACGCCGGCACTTCTTCCTCGTCGAGCGTGATCAGCACGACCGGGTACGGGCGCGCGTCGCCGTGCATCACGGCCTGCGAGATCCAGCGGCTCTGCTTGAGGTCGTTCTCGATGTTCGCGGGCGTCAGGTTCTTGCCGCCCGCGGTGATGATGATGTCCTTCTTGCGCCCCGTGATCGAGAGGTAGCCGTCCTCGTCGATCGAGCCGAGGTCGCCGGTGTGCAGCCACCCGTCGACGACCGCGCCGAACGACGCGTCCGCCCGGTTGTGGTAGCCCTGGAAGATGTTCGGGCCTTTGACGAGGATCTCGCCGTCCTCGCCGATCTTCAGCTCGACCCCCGGCAGCGCCTTGCCGACCGTCCCGAAGCGGTGGTCGGCGACCGTCGAGGTCGTCGCCGCCGTGGCCGTCTCGGTCATGCCGTAGCCCTCGAGCACCGGCACCCCGCACGCCCAGAAGAATTCGAGGATCTCTTTCGCGATCGGCGCGGCGCCGCTCGTCGCGTGGCGGACGTTGCCGCCGAAGATCGCACGGACGTTCGCGAACAGGCGCTCGTCAGCCTCCTCGAACGCCTTGCGCATGTCGTCCGGGACGGTCTCGCCGCGGTTCTCCATGTCGCGCACCTTCACGCCGAGCGCGATCGCCTGCTCGGCGAGGTTGCGCTCCTCCGGCTCCATCGTCTGGATCGCGCCGTGAGCGAGCGTGTAGATCTTCTCGAACACCCGCGGAACCGACGGCAGGTAGGTCGGTTTGACCTCCTGGAGCTCCGGGATGATCTCCTTCGTGTCCCCGCCGAAGTAGGCGAGCGTCGCGCCGAGGTGGACGACCGCGAGCTGGATCAGCAGAGCGAACGAGTGGGCGAGGGGGAGGTACAAGTAGATGATCTCGTCGCCGACGATCTCGCCGCGGTCGGCGACCATCTCGATGATCGAGGAGTAGTTGCCGTGGCTGAGCACGCAGCCCTTCGGCGGCCCGGTCGTGCCGGAGGTGTAGATGAAGGTGAACGGGTCCTCTGGCTTGACCGCGGCGCGGCGCGCTTCGAGCTCCTCGGGGTTGCGCGAGCGGCCGCGGGCGCGGACGTCCTCGAGCGGGATCGCGCCGAGCGGGAGCCCGCTGCGGATCTTGCCGTTGGTGCTCTCGCCGCCGGCGGGCGGGTCCATGATGATCACGGTGCGCAGGTCCGGCACCTTGTCGGAGATCTCGACGATCTTCTCGAGCTGCGCCTCGTCCTCGACGACGATCGCGACCGCCCCGGAGTCGGAGATCACCCACAGGCACTCCTCGGGAGAGTTCGTCTGGTAGATCGGGACGACCGTCAGCCCGGCCGACGTCGCGGCGAGGTCGGCGTAGGTCCAATCGGGGCGCGTGTTGGCGAGGATGCAGATCCGGTCGCCCGCTTCGAGGCCGAGGTCGATCAGGCCGAGGCCGATCTCCTGCACGGTCTCGCCGAGCTCCGCGTACGTCACGTCATGCCAGGCGCCGCCGCGCTTGTACTGGATCGCCGTGCGGCTGCCGTACTCCGCTGCCGCCCGGGGGACCAGCCCGGCGATCGTCTTCGACCCCGCCCCAGTCGCTGTGGTCGCCTCCATCGCTCTCTCCCTCTCGCTCTACGGAAATTGCTGGTGTTGATGTTAGACGGCCGGGGGCGAGATCGCCCCATGTCGGCGGGGCTGTTGCGGGGTGGCGGGGGCACCCGCGGGGGATCGCGGTTCGGCGGGCGGTCGAGCGGCGTTCTCGCCGGTGCCTGGCGCGTGAGTCAGAGACGCCGCGTCCCGGCGCGGCGTTCGCTTCGCGACGGACGTGCGGCTCGTGCGCTAAACGGGGTTCGGGACTTCGATGAACGTGTGCTGGAGCTCGAAGCGGCCGGCGAGGTCGTCGCCGAGCGCCTTGATCCCGAACGTCTCGGTGGCGTGGTGGCCGGCGCCGATCACGTGCAAGCCGAGCTCGCGGGCGTTCGCGGTCGCGCGCTCCGCCAGCTCGCCCGTGATCAGGGCCTGCGCTCCCGCCGCGGCGGCTTCCGTGAGGTAGTCCGAGCCCGAGCCGGACACGATCGCGACGCGCTGGACCTGCTGCGGGCCGCCGTCTAGCAGGGTCGGTGCGCGGGCGGTCAGCCCGTCGATGCGCGCGACGAGCTCGCCGATCTCCAGTCCCCCCTCCGGGAGGGTCGCAAGGACGCCGATCGTGGCCGGTCCGTGCGCGGCGAACGGCTCGACCTGCCGAGCGCCGAGGGCGCGCGCGATCAACGCGTTGTTGCCGATCTCGAGGTGGCCGTCGAGGGGTAGGTGGTAGGCGGCGAGCGCGACGTTCGCGTCGAGCAGGAGGTGGAGACGCCGGCGCAGCTGGGCGTCGATCGCGCGCACCCCCGAGCCCCAGAACAGCCCGTGGTGAACGAGCAGGAGGTCGGCCTCCGCCGCGGCGGCCCGTTCGAACGTCTCCGCGTTCGCGGACACCGCGGTCGCGATCCGCTGTGCGCTCTCGGGGCCGGGGACCTGCAGCCCGTTGACGCAGTAGTCCTCGAAGCGGGAGGGCTCGAGCAGCGCGTCGGCCGCGGCGAGGATGTCGACGATCGGGGTCGGGATGGGTCGAGCGTAACGGGGGAGGCAGCGCTACAGGTGCGCGGCGGAGATGCCGAAGGGATGGGCGATGAATCGAGCCTTGACGAGGGGGATGCGGGCGCAGGTGCTCCGTGTGGCCGTGGCGGCGCTGGCGCTGCTGGTTGTGCTGCCGGCCTCATATGCGCTCGGGTCCGTGACCGAAACGCCCGAACTGATCGCGCCGACCGCATCGAGCGCGCACAAGAACCCGCTCGCGATCGAATACCGGCTGCCCGAGCCGGGCTCCGTGGGGGCGATCGAATTCGTGCCGGCCACCGGGCCGACGGTGACCGTGACGCTGAAGCCCGCGGCCGTCACCGCGGGGCTGCACCACTTCTCGCTGAACATGACGGAACTCGCCTCCGAAACGACGAACGTCAAAGAAGCGAGCGCGACGACGCTCCCCGCCGGCGAATACAAAGTCGTCCTGAGGTACGAGGACATCGCGGAAGACCCGGCGGCGACGGCGATCGCCGAAAAAGTCTCGGTCAAAGCCGCGACGGCGACACCGACCCTGACCGAACCGCTCGCGGGGCAGACGTTCCGTGCCGAATCCTTCACGGTCGGCTACACGCTGCCCGAAGCGGCGCTCCCGGGCTCGGTGACCCTGACCTTCGCCGGCGTCCACGGCAGCGTCGAGACGCTGACGCTGGCGAACGCCGCCGCGGGCAGCCACACCGCCCTGATCGTCCCGTCGAAACCGGCGACCGGCACCGGCGTCGCCAGCGCGAGCCTCGCCCGGATGGCCTCCGACGAATACAAACTGTTCCTCAGCTACCAGGACACGTTCGGCAACCCCGCCGCCTCGGTCGGGCCGCTCGCGGTCACGATCCGCTACGCGCACTGCGTGCCGGGGACCTACTCGGCGAGCGGCGAAGAACCCTGCACGAACGCGCCCCCGGGGTCCTACGTGGCGACCGCCGAAGCGACGCAGCCGTCGCCGTGCCCGCCCGGCCACTACGCGCCGGAAGAAGCGGCCGTCCAGTGCATACCGGCGGCACCGGGCCACTACGTGCCGGGAACGGGCGCGACGAGCGAGCTCGAATGCGAACAGGGGACCTACATCTTCGTCAGCGGTCAGAGCTCGTGCCTGGCGGCGACCGTCGGGCACTACGCACCGCGCGGCTCAGCCTCCCCGACGCCGTGCCCGGCAGGCACGCACGACCCGCACACGAACTCGCCGTCCGCCGAATTCTGCGAGGCGGACGCGCCGGGGACCTACTCCGGCCAGGCGGCGGCAGAAGCGACGCCCTGCGCGGCGGGGTCCTACGCCGAATCGTCCGGCAGCCAGATCTGCGCGCCGGCCGATCCGGGGCACTACGCGGAATCGAGCGGAGCGAGCTCGGAGCTGCCCTGTCCGGCGGGGAGCTATGCGCCGGGGAGCGGGAGCGTCAAATGTTCGGTGACGCCGGTGGACACGTATGCGACGGGCGGCGCTCTGTCGCCGACGCCGTGTCCGGCGGGGACCGTGTCGGCGGCGGGGGCCGGCGCATGCACCGCGGTCGTAGCCGCGCCCGCGACGGGCAGCGGTTCCGGGTCTGGTGGGTCGACGTCTTCCGGCGGGTTGGTTCTGCCGGGTGGGCTGACCCCCGTGGGCCCGAAGGCGCTGGTCGTCAGGGTCGGTCGCGGGAAGAGGTCCGTGTCGCTGCTGCGGGCAGGGAGCCAGCGGTTCACGGTCTCGTGCAGCGATGCTGCGGTCGGGCTCGTCTCGAAGGTGACTGCCGTCGTGCGAGCGGGGACGCGGCACGCGAGCCTTGCCGGGCGCGTGGCGCGGATCAGCTGCGCGGCGGGGAAGACGGCGGAAGGGGTTGCCGCTTTCAAGTTGACGCGGGGCGCGCGGGGGCTGTTGGCGAGGCCGGGGGCCTCCGTGAGGGTGAGCGTCCTCGTGTATGAGGGATCCGTGGCGGTGGGGCGGGGCGTGGTGGCGGGGAAGGCCTGAGGCGGGCCGGGTGGCGGGGGGCGCGGCTGCCTTTCGGGCAGGTGCCCTGCGGCCGGGACCGTTGTGGAGGCAGGGCCGGGTTGACGGCGGGGTCCGGTGTCGTCCGATGGGCCGGGGTCGTTCGTGCGACTGCCCGCGGCCGGGAGGCCGGCGGTCGGTCGCAGGGGCGCGGCGGTGGCGCTGTCCGGAGGCGAGCGCTCGTATGGGATACTGGGCCCTCATCGGGGCGTGGCGCAGCCTGGTAGCGCGCACCGTTCGGGTCGGTGAGGTCCCGAGTTCAAATCTCGGCGCCCCGATTACACGAGAGCCCTGCAGACGCGGGGCTCTCGGCGTTTCAGGGGCTCTCCTACCCTCTACCCATGTCCCCCCGCTGGCTCCCGACCCGGCGCTCCCGCAAGGACCCACCCGTCCTCATCGCCGACCCCCGCCTGGAAGGCTGGGAGACCGTCACCGCCTTCGAGGACCAGACCACGGCCGTCACCTGGCGAGACCAGCTCCGTGGCATGGGCGTCGACGCCGCCTGCGCGGCCGACCATCCCCTCGACCGCTTCGGCCGCGGCGACATCTACCTGGTCGTGCCCCCCGACCAGTGGTCCCGGGCGAACGAGATCATCGAAAACCTCGACTGACCTCCACGCCCGGCCCGGCGCCGGCGAGGCCGACGCCCGGGCTCCGCGCACGCGTCGCCCAGGCCCCGGTGCGACTCCCTCCTACCGCAGCAGGTTCAGCGTGTTCTCGCCGTCATCCACGTAGTAGATCCCGCCTCCGGCCGGACTGACCGCGAGCCCGAACAGCGACCCGGCCCCCGTCTTCCTGTCCGCCGTCCGGACCGCCACCTGCCGACCCCCGGGCGTCGTCTCCACCATGTTGCCGTCGCCGCCGTTCGTGGTGACGATGTCCCCGTTCGGCGCGAGGACCATCCCGAGCGGTTCCTTCAGGTGGCCGGCTTCGGTCACGACGGTGCCGCCTTTCGCAACGGCCGTGGTGCGCGTGGCGGCTTCCGAGATCGCGAGGATCTTGTCGTTGGCGGTCGACGCCACGTACAGAGTCCCGTTCGAGGCGAGCGCGAGCCCGGTCGGGCCGAGCACCAGCGCTTCCGCCGAGTCGACCCACGGGATCCCTTCGGCGATGATCTGTTCGCCGACGACCTTCGGCGCCTCGCCTTCGCCCGATTCGAGATCGATTCGCAGCACCGTCGAGTTGTCGACCGTCTTCTCGCCCTTCACCGCGCCGCCGTTCAGCGCGTTGCTCACGAACAGCGTGGTCTTCGAGCCTTCGCTGTTCGCGGTCGAGTCCCACGGGCCCTGGATGTTCTTGCTCGCGATCGTCGAGACCGGCTTGCCTTCGCTGTCGAGCACGATCAGGCAGCCGTACTTCGCGGTCGCCGTCTTGCCGTTCGTCGTCGGCAGGCTGCCGACGACGACGTACCCGCCGGGCAGCACGTTCAGCGCGGTCGTCAGGCCGACGCCGCCGGGGCACGGGCCGGGGAGCGTCTTCGGGTCGATCTTCGCGAACAGCGAGACCTTGCCGGCGGTCGAGACCTGCACGATCGTCGTGCCGGTGCCCTGGCCGTTCTGCTTGGCGCTTTCCGCGGCGTTGAAGTTGCTGATCAGCGCCTGGCCGGCTTGGAGCTTGCCGACGCTGGTCGGGACGAACACGAGGCCGTAGGGGTTCACGTCGCCGTTGGCGGCCACCGTCGAGGCGACCGTCGAGAAGGTCCCCAGCGGCGCGATGAACGCTGCTGTCGTCGCGGCGGCGGCCGTCGATGTCGGGGCCGAGGACGACGTGGTGACGGGCGTCGAGCTCGAGCTGGATTTGGAGCTGCCGCAGCCGGCGAGTGCGACGACGGCGAGCGCTGCTCCGGCAAGGGCGGTGATCGACGTTCTGGGCACGATGGGTTGGTCTCCTGTTCAGATCCTGCGGGACGCCCCTGCGAGCAGCCGACGAGGCTGCGCACGGGGGTTCGGTGCTGCTGAAGACGTCGGCCGCGGCGAAACCTTCCGCTGCCCATCCCCCGACCCGACGATCCTGCCCCGTGCCTGACGGTGGGGCCGGGTCGCGTCGCGGCGTCGCGACCTCCACCCTCCGCCAACATGTAACGCCCGGCCCCGATCCGGACATCCACATCCCGATGACGCCCGACGAACGCTTCGAGGCGCTCTACGCCGCCCACGCCGGTGCGGTGCTGAGCTACGCCCGCCGCCGTGCCGTTCCCGCCGACGCGGACGACGTCCTCGCGGAGGTGTTCCTGATCGCCTGGCGCCGCCTGGGCGACGTCCCGACGCCGCAGGAGCGAATCTGGCTGCTCGGGGTTGCGCGCCGCGTGCTTGCCAACCAGCGCCGCTCCTCCACCCGACAGGGCGCGGTGCGCGACCGGCTCGCCACCGACCACGACCGGCTCGCGCCGCCCCCGCCGTTCCCCGACGCCGGTGAGACCCGCCTCGGGCGCGCCCTCACCAGTCTCAGCGACAGCGACCGCGATCTCCTGCTGCTCCTCGCCTGGGAGGGCCTGACCAACGTGGAGGCCGCGGAGGTCCTGGGGGTTGCGCCCCGCACGCTTCGCGTTCGCCTGCACAGGGCGCGCCGCCGGCTTGCGGCAGAGCTCGCCCGCGAGGGGTCGAGCGACGCGACCGATACCGCAACCACCCTGGAGGCCTTGTGATGCCGACCGACCTGCTCGACCAGATCAGCGCGATCAACCCGCTGCCCGAGGACATCGCCGCACCGCCGCTCGGCTCGATCGCGGCCCTGCGCGAACGCGACGCCAACCCCCGGGACAAGCCGCCCCGCGCCCGGCGCGCGTTCCCGAAGCGCGCGATGCTCGCGCTCCCGGTCGCCGCCGCGGCGCTCGCCCTCGCGCTGCTCGGCCGGGGCGGGGGCCAGTTCGACGTGGCCGCCGCGGTCTACAAGGCGACGCTCGCCGGCAACGGCGTGCACTTCATGTTCCTCGAAGGCGAATCGGGCCGGATCAGGATCCGTTACCGGCGCTGGTCGACGGCCGACCCGATGCGGGAACGGGACGTGATCGAACAGCGCTCACACAAGGTCGAACTCGTCAGCGGGGGCGGCTTCGAGTGGGCCTGGTCGACCACGCATCCGGGTGAGGTCGGTCGCTTCCGGGGTACCGCGCCGGTGAGCAGGTGGGATCCGGTGCGGGTGATCCAGCAGGCCTACCGCGCCGGCCGGCTGCGCGTGCTCGGCAGGACGACGATCGGCGGCCGCGCCGCGTACCGCGCGATGGTGCTCTCGAAGAACGGGCCGACGGGGCCGACGGTGATCGTCGACGCCCACACCTACATGCCGATCGAGATGGTCTACCACCGGCCCGGCGGCGGACCGCCGACGCTCGTCACGTACGTCCGCGCCTACGAGGAACTGCCGGCGACGCAGCCGAACCTCGCGCTGGTCATGGTCGCCGCCCACCCCGGCGCTCGTGTCGTGACCACGAGGAGCTCGGGTGGCTGAGTCGCGCTCTTGGCGCGACAATGCGTGCATGTCGGAATCGAACGTGGAGCTGGCGCGGCGTGGGTTCGAGGCGGTGATGCAAGGCGACATCGACGCGATCGCGGATCTCCTCGACCCGCAGGTCAAATGGCACGGCGGCGACCCGGCGGCGAAGGCCGCGTGCCAGGACCGGGAGCAGGCCCTGGCTTTCATGCGCCGCGCTCATTTACGGAATCCCGGCGGCGAGCTCGTCGACGTCGTCGACGCCGGGGACCGGGTCGTCCTCGTGATGCGCCCGGGCCGCGGTGATGGAACGGTGCTCCGCGCCAACGTCACGACGTTCCGTGACGGGAAGGTCGTCGAGATGGTCGCCTACGAGAGTCCCGCGGACGCGCTGGCTGCCGCCGGCGTGCCGGCTCAGCGCTGAGCGCGGGCTCTCCGTCGCGCGCTGCGACCAGTACCAGCCTCCCGACCGTCCAATCCTGAACAACGGCCTCGCCCGCGCTCGGCTACACGTAGAGGCTGTCCCGAACCCGGACAGACCGACGAAGGGGGTAGATCCAGATGGCAGTCGCCGTAGGAGAGGCGCAGCCCCACCAGAACGACGACCTCGCGGCGCAGCTCGCGGAAGGCCTGGAGCAGGCCGGAGGCGGGTTCGTCAGGGAATTCGCGAAGGACGTGACGGCGGGCGAACCGGCTCCGGACCCCGAAGTGATGGCAGCGTTCGCGCTGGGGTGGCAGATGTCGGAGCTCTACAAACCTGGCGCGTGGCCCGCGCACGACGCCGAGCCCGAGGCCGATCTGCCCGGGCTCAGCGGACTCGGCGGCAGCGAGCGCGCCGCGCTCGGGCTCGACCAGATCCAGGTCGGGCTGAAGAAGCTCGAAGCCGCGATCACGGCGGCCGGGCTGACGATGCCCACCACCGCGGCGGCGGTCGGCGCGATCCCGGCGACGGTGCCGAACGCCGCGTACGAGAAAGCGATCTTCGAATTGCACGTGAGTCTGCTGAGGAAGCTGACCGCGACGCACTTCAAGCTCGGCAAGGCCTACGGGCTCGGCCGCGCGCTCGCTGACACGACCCGGCTGCCGCACGACCTTTCCACGCTCGAGGCCCAGCTCGAGCAGCACCGCGTCGCGAAGCTCCTCGACTGGCTATCGGACCTGACGAGCCTGTTCCCTCCACACGCCGCGCACGTCGTGCACGACTCGCTCGAAGACTGGCGCGACTGGGCGGCGAACGGACCGGTCGACCCGGACGGCAAGGCGGTCGGCCTGCTGCGCCGCCAGGGGCAGCGGTGGCGCTCGCTGCTGTCGGGCGAGAAGACGGCAACCGACGCGCTCACGGTCGAGGGCTACGTGAAAGCGGGTGAGGTGGCGCTGTCACGCACGGGGTCCCTCGCGTCGGGTTTCTTCAAGCGTTACAGGACGGGGATCGTCGTCGCGGTGTGCCTGTTCGCGGCCGGGCTCGGGCTGCTGATCTGGGACCCAACCGGCGGGAGCGTTGCGGCCGGGCTCGCCGGGATCGTCGCGAGCCTCGGGGTGACGTGGAAGGGCGTCGGCGCGTCGCTCGGGAACTCCGCGGCGAAAATGGAGCGGCCCGTGTGGGAGGGCGCGCTCGACGAGGAGATCACGACCTCGCTCGGGTTGATCCCGGGCAGCGAACCGGCGCGGAGGTACGTGTCGCCCGCGTGACGGGGCCTCACCCTCGGGGGGGCGCGAGCGGCGAGCGGCCTCCGACCGACCACCGGGGGGCGAACGGGTCCTCGAAGCCTCCCTGCCGGTGCCTGCCCCAGGGCGTCTCGCGGTTTTCGACCGCAGGCCCGGGCGCCGCGCCGGGCGCCCTTCGCGCTCACTCCTCCCGCCGCGGGAAGCTGACCTTCACCGTCAGGCCGCCGCCCTCGCGGGGTTTCGCTTCCACGCGCGCCTCGTGCGCGTTCGCGATCGAGCGGACGATCGAGAGGCCGAGCCCGTGGTGACCGCTCGTCTCGGCCCGGCGCAGCTCCTCGACACGGCCGAACGGCTCGAACAGCCGCTCGAGCGCCCAGACCGGCACGACCGGCCCCGTGTTGCCGACGGTGACGAACGTCCCGTCGGCGTCGACGCCCGTCGTGACCTCGACGATCCCGCGCTCATCGTTGTGCCGGATCGCGTTGTCGAGCAGGTTCGCGACGAGCCGCTCGATCAGGGCCGGGTCGCCGCTCGTCGGAGCGGAGGCGAGCGATGCCTCGACGGAAGCCGATTCCGAGGTGGTCGCCGCTCTCCCGGCGACGACGGCGAGGTCGACGGGCTCGAGGTGATCGAGCCCGCGCTCGCTCGAGGCGAGCGTCAGCAGCCCCTCGAGCAGCCGCTCCTGGTCGCGGCCGGAGGCGAGCAGCTCCTCGCATGTCGCGCGGAGCTTCTCCGCGCTGGCCCCGTCGTCGGCCAGCGCGACCTGCAGCAGCGTCCGGTCGACGGTCAGCGGGGTTCGCAGCTCGTGCGCGGCGTTCGCGACGAAGCGCCGCTGCGCCTCGAACGCGGACTGCAGGCGGCCCAGCAGCTCGTCGAACGTGTCGCCGAGCTGCTTGAACTCGTCGTCGGGGCCGGTCAGCGCGAGCCGCTCGCCGAGGTTGCGCGCGGAGATCGAGTGTGCGGTCTCGGTCATCCTGCGCAGCGGGCTGAGCACGCGACCGGAGATGAACCAGCCGAGCACCGTCGAGCCGATCGCGGTGAAGACCAGAACCAGCCACGAGGCGGTCAGCAGCCGCCCCTGGTCGGCGGAGTGCTGGGCGCCGACGGCTTCCGGTAGGACCTTGCCGGCCGGGTCCGCGGGGGCGACGCCGACGCCGGGGATCTTCACGAGGCCGGGCGAGGCGGACACGGACTGGCTCACGTGCACGACGGTGCCGACCGAGGTGAACACGTAGATGATCACGATGATCACCGAGCCGAGCAGCAGGAACATGCCGCTGTAGAGCATCGTCAGCCGCAGCCGTGCGCTGCCGCGCGAGGCGCCGGGGGTGGGGAGCCGCAACGCCATCAGATCCGGTAGCCGCTCTCGCGGACGGTCTCGATCATCGGCGGGTCGCCGAGCTTCGTGCGCAGGCGGCCCATCGTCGTCTTGACGGTCGTCGTGAACGGGCTCGTGGCGTCGTCCCAGACGCGGGCCAGCAGCTCCTCGGCCGACAGCACGCGGCCGTCGGCGGCGAGCAGGCATTCGAGCAGCGCGAACTCCTTCGGGCTGAGCTCCAGCCGCCGTTCGCCGCGGTAGGCGGCGTGGCGGGAGGGGTCGAGGCTGAGGTCCCCGCGCACGAGCACCGGCGGCAGCGCCGGGACCGCGCGGCGGGCCAGCGCCCTGACGCGAGCGATGAGCTCGGCGAACTCGAACGGCTTCCCCAGGTAGTCGTCGGCGCCGAGCTCGAGTCCCTCGACGCGGTCGCGGATCGTGCTCGCCGCCGTCAGCATCAGCACCCGGGCGTGGGCGCCGTCCGCGACCATGGCGCGGCACACCTGATCGCCGTGCACGTCGGGCAGGTCGCGGTCGAGCACGACGACGTCATAGGAGTTGACGGCGACACGCATCAGCGCCTCGCCCCCGTCGAAGGCGAGATCGACCGCGATCCCCTCACGGCGCAGGCCCTCCGCGACGGCGGTCGCCAAACGGCGGTGATCCTCGACGACGAGCACTCTCATCTCGCCGACAAGCATGGCTGACCGACGGTGCCAGCCGGGTCACAGCGTCCGGCACCGTCGTGGCACCGGTCGCTCCGTAGAACTGCGGCCATGAACACGACCAGACACATCACCAGCAGAGCCGGGCTCCTCCTCGCCGCCGCGAGCGTCGCGGCGCTCCTCGCCGGCTGCGGCTCGGGCAAGGGTCCGAATACGACCGCCGGCGGGAGCACGCCCTCCCAGAACATCGTCTCCGACGCCTACCGGTACTCGGCGTGCATGCGCGGCCACGGCGTGCCGAGCTTCCCCGACCCGCACGTCGTTGCGAACACGCCGGGCCACCAGGCGATCGGGATCCAGCCGCTCCCGCAGAGCATCGCCGGCTCCTCGCAGTTCAAGGCCGCGCAGGAGACGTGCAAGGGGATCATGCCCGAAGGCAAGAACCTCGGCGCCAAGGAACAGGCCGAACAGCAGCGCGAACACCAGCGCAACGGGCTCGCGTTCGCACAGTGCCTGCGCTCGCACGGCGTGCCCGGCTTCCCCGACCCGACCGCGCAGGGGCAGCTGACGCCCGAGATGGTCCGCGCGGCCGGTGTCGACCTGCAGGCGCCGTCGTTCCTGACGGCCGCGCAGGCGTGTGTCGCGGTGACCCACGGCGCGATCACGATGGCGCAGGTCGAGCAGGCGATTCACCACCTCGGTGGGGAATCGGGCGGCGCGCACGGCGGGCCCGCTTCGGGGTCGAGCGGCGAAGGCCAGTGACCCCCGGCTCTCGCCGTCTGCCCGCGATCGGGCCCCGCCGGCTGGCGGCGCTCGTCGCGCTGCTCGCTGCGGCGGGGGTCGCGGTCGCGCTGGTCTCGACGAGCGGCTCTCCGGCGAAGAAGCCCGCGGACGGCACGACGGCCGGCGCCGGCGCGGCGACCGTCGAACGGCGGGATCTGATCGAGACCGACACCGAGGCCGGGACGCTCAGCTACGCGGAGGCGCAGACCGTCTACGACCGGCTCAGCGGCACGATCACATGGCTGCCGCGCGCCGGGCAGGTGATCAGGCCGGGCGGCGTGCTGTTCGCGGTCGACGGCGCGCCCGTGATCCTGATGGACGGCACGACCCCGGCATACCGAAGCCTCGGGCCGGGAACGGGGGACGGGGGAGACGTGCTGCAGCTGAACCGCGACCTCGTCGCGCTCGGGTTCGACCCGGAGGCGATCGCGCTCGACGACGAATGGCAGGCGGCCACCGCGGCCGGCGTCGATGCGCTGCAACGCTCGCTCGGCGAGCCGGAGACCGGGAAGCTCCCGTTCGGCCGCATCGTGTTCCTCCCCGGCGACCAGGTCGTCTCGACGGTCGACGCGACGCTCGGTGGCGACGGCGGGAGCTCCGGCAGCCCGTCCTCGAGCGCGACGAGCGACCCCGCAGGCGCGGGTACGCGCGAGTACGCGGGAGACGCAGCGCCGAACGCCGGCCCTCCCGCATCGGCCGGAGCTCCGGCGAAATCGAGCTCACGCAGGGTCCGGAACCTCGAAGCGCAGCTGGAGCGGCTGCAGGAGGAGGTCACGCAGCTGCGCTCGAGCGCCGGCGGGACCGGCTCGCCGAAATCGACGCCGGAAGCAGGCCCGGGCTCCGCTGGAGCCTCGCCCACGCCCGTCCTGCAGACGACCTCGACGCGCCTCGTCGTCACCGTCCAGCTCGAAGCGAGCAAGCAGGCCGAGGCCCGCGCCGGCGAGGCTGTGACCGTCACGATGCCGAATGGCGAAGCGGCGGGCGGGCGGATCACGGCGGTCAGCACGGTCGCGCAGGCCTCGGCCTCCGCCACCTCGAATCAGGGCCAGAGCGACAGCGGCGGATCCGGGAGCTCGGGCTCGACCGTCCCGGTGACGATCGCGCTCGACCGCGCGAGCACCGGCGCGGGGCTCGACCAGGCCGGGGTCAGCGTCGAATTCGTCCAATCCGTCGCCCGCCACGTCCTGTCCGTGCCGGTGACGGCGCTGCTCGCCACCGGGGGCGCCGGCTACGCGATCCAGGAAGCGGCGCCACCGCACCGGCTGATCCGGGTGACGACGGGGCTGTTCGCCGCCGGCGACGTGCAGATCTCCGGGGCCGGAGTGCGTCCCGGGCTGCAGGTGAGTGACTCCCAGGGATGAGCGCGATCTCGCTCGAGGCGGTCAGCAAGAGCTACCCCGGCGGGGTGCTCGCGCTCGACGGGGTCAGCGTCGAGGTGGGGGACGCCGAGCGCGTGGCGATCGTCGGGCCGTCGGGGTCGGGGAAGACCACGATGCTGACGATCATGGGCACGCTCGAGCGCCCGAGCGCCGGCCACGTGCGCATCGCCGGCCGGGAGCTCGACGACGCCTCCGACGCGCAGCTGGCGGCGCTGCGGGCGTACCGCGTCGGCTTCGTGTTCCAGACGTTCCACCTGCAGGACTCGCTGAGCGCGCTCGAGAACGTCGCGAGCGGGCTGCTCTACACCGGGGCGCCCGGACGCCGTCGGCGCGACGCCGCCCGCGAGGCGCTCGCCCGGGTCGGCCTCTCCCATCGCGCCTCGCACCGCCCCCCGCAGCTCTCAGGCGGTGAGCGCCAGCGCGTCGCGATCGCCCGGGCGATCGTCAAGCGTCCGCTCGTGCTGCTCGCCGACGAGCCGACCGGGAACCTCGACTCGGCCTCGGGGAGCGACGTCCTCGCGCTCCTCCACGAGCTCGCGGCCGAGGGCGCGACGCTCGTGCTGATCACGCACGACCTGCAGGTCGCGGACGCGTTCCCGCGGCGGCTGCAGATGCGCGACGGGCGGATCGTCGCGGACGAGGGCCCGTGAGCGCCGCCGCCGCCGAGACCGCGCGCCTGCCGGCGCGGGAGCTGGCCGCCCTCTCGCTCCAGGGGCTGCGCGGCCACCGGCTGCGCGCGGCGCTCTCGGCGCTCGGCGTCGCGATCGGGATCGGCGCGATGGTCGCGGTCGTGAGCGTCTCGGCCTCGGCGCAGGCGAACCTGCTGGCCGAGATCGACGGGCTCGGCACGAACCTCCTGACGGTCACGCCGGGGCAGACGTTCACGGGTCAGAACGAGGTCCTCCCGGCCACGGCCCCGGCGATGATCGGGCACATCGGGGACGTCGACAGCGACGCCGCCGTCTACCAGGTGACGAAGGCGAGCGTGTTCAGGACCCCGTTCGTCCCGAGCCTCGAGGGCGGGGGGATCGGGGTCGACGCGGCAGGCGAGGGCCTACCAGCCGTGCTGCAGACCCGGATGGCCTCGGGCCACTTCCTCGACGGGGTCGCGCAGCGCTACCCCGAGGCCGTGCTCGGCGCGGGCGCCGCGAGCGTCCTGCAGATCACGCGCGTCGGCGGGCACCTGCTGGTGGACGTCGGGGGCGCCTGGTTCGCGGTCGTCGGGATCCTCGACCCGGTGGTGCTCGATCCGTCGCTCGACGCAACCGTCTTCATCACGCTGCCGGTCGCGGAGCGGCTCTTCGCGATCGCGCCGAACGCGACCGAGATCTACGTGCGCGCGAACGTCGACCACGTTGCCCGCGTCGCGTCGCTGCTCGCGCCGAGCGCCGACCCTCAGAACGCCGACGGGGTCCAGGTCAGCCGGCCGACCGACGCCCTGGAGGCGCGCGCGGCCGCGCAGGGCCAGTTCACGACGCTGCTGCTCGGTCTCGGCGCCGTCGCGCTGCTGGTCGGCGCGATCGGGATCGCGAACATCATGGTGATCTCGGTGCTCGAGCGGCGCGGTGAGATCGGGCTACGCCGTGCGCTGGGCGCGACGCGCCGTCACATCGCCGCCCAGTTCCTCTCGGAGTCGGCGCTGCTCGCCCTGATCGGCGGCGCCGCCGGACTGCTGCTCGGCGCCGGCGCGACGCTCGTCTACGCGGAGATCAGGAGCGAGCCGTTCATCGTCCCCGCCTACGCGCTGATCGCGGCGCCCGCGGCGGGCTTCCTGATCGGGACCGTGGCCGGCCTCTATCCGGCCACCAGGGCGGCCCGGCTGAGCCCCACCGAAGCGCTCCGCGCCTAGGTCTCCTCGCCGCCCCGGAGCAGCGCGGTGAAGTCCCCGACCGGCCCGAGGTGCGCGAGCTTGTCGGGGTTCACGATCGAGCTGATGCTGACGATGCGAGCGTCGTCGACCTCGAGCGCGATCACGCTGATCAGGCGCTGCTCCGCGTCGAGGAACACGACGCCGGCACCGCCGTTGACCTCGACCGGCTTCCAGCTGGCGCCGGGAAGCCGCGAGGCGAGGCGGAGCCAGTTGATCAGCGTCCGCGCGACCCGCGCACGGCCGTTCAGCGAGCGCGCGAGCGCGGGCACCTTGCCGCCGCCGTCGCCGGTCAGCTGCACGTCGGCGGCGAGCAGCGTCTCGAGCCCGGCGAGGTCGCCCTGCTCGGCGGCGGCGAGGAACCGCCGGGCGAGCTCGTCACGCTGCTCGCGCGTGGTCTGGAACCGGGGCCGGTGATCGGCGACGTGACGCCTCGCTCGGGTCGCGAGCTGTCGCACGTTGTCCTCGCTCTTGCCGACGATCTCCGCGATCTCCGGATAGGGGTAGTCGAACACGTCGTGGAGCAGCAGCACCGCGCGCTGCTCCGGAGACAGTCGCTCCAAGAGGGCGAGCATCGCGACGGACAGGGAGTCGGCGGTCTCGGCGTGGCGCGCGGGGTCGTCCTTGCCGTCGGTGATGATCGGCTCCGGCAGCCATTCGCCGAAGTAGCGCTCGCGCCGGGCGCGCGCGGATCGCAGCTCGTTGATCGACAGCCGCGTCGTCACGGTCGCGACGAAGGCGGGAGGCGACTGGATCTCCTCGCCGCGCTCGAGCGCCTGGTGCACCCGCATCAGCGCCTCCTGCACGACGTCCTCCGCCTCGGAGACGGTTCCGAGCATCCGGTAGGCGATCGCGAAGGCGACGGGCCGGAGCTCGTCGAGCAGTCGCTCGCGGTCGCCGGGCGCTCCGGCGTCGCTGCGGTGGTCGGGCATCGTCAAGACCTGTCTCGGCTGGGGTCGTCCATTTCACATCACGGCGTCCGGGACCGGCTCGCTCGCGGCGGCGCGAGCGGGAAGCCACAGGGGCCCACCGCCCGCGCCGCGCGTGACCGGCAGCGGTCGCTCCTCATGCCGCGGCGGTCTCGACGAGCTGTGCCACCCATCCACCCGTCGGCTGGCGGGTGGCGGCGTTCAGGCGGTTGAACGCGTTGATCGTCGCGATCGCGACGACGAGCGAGGCGAGCTGCTCCTCGCTGTAGTGGCGAGCGGCCTCGTCCCAGACCTCGTCGGAGACAGGGTCGGGGTCATCCGCGAGACGCGTGGCGGCCTCGGTCAGCGCAAGCGCGGCGCGCTCGGCGTCGCTGAAGTACGGCGCCTCGCGCCAGGCGGCGATCAGGTGGATGCGCTCGCCGCTCTCGCCGGCATGCTCGAGCTCGCGGGAGTGGATGTCCACGCACACGGAGCAGCCGTTGATCTGGCTCGCGCGCAGGTGGACCATGTAGAGCGTGGTCTCGGGGATGCCGGCGGCGGTCGCCGAGTTACCCAGCTGCTGGAGGGCGTCGAGCGCTCCCGGGACGGCGAGCGCTGGGTTCTTGATCCTGGCCTGCATGATCGTCTCCTTGTCGGTGGGGGATGAGGGGCGGCATCACCTATGACAAGGCAGGGCCGTCGGATGTGACAGCTGCGGGCGCACGAGGTCCGAACCGCCTCGCTCGCGACGCAGACCGATCACTCGGCAGTTGCCGGCTGTCTCCCGGGTCCCGCCGTCCGCTCCGCCGACGGGCTGAGCCATTTGACAGGCGCGGGGGCGCGATCGGCGGCCATCGCACCTGTCCGGGCACTCCCTGACCAGTCACTACTATGACCGCCCACGTATGGGATGCGTACGAGTCCCCCGACCGCCACGCAGCTCCCTTCAGCGCCTCATAACCGGCGTTTTGCGGGGGAATTCGGCTCGTCAGGCGCCGCGGCCGCCCCGTGCTGCCTTCACACTGCGCGTATACCACGGGTGGGGCGCGTGGTAGCTTCGCCAACCGTCGACGACGGCGAGACCAACCACCCTGGGGGTAGATCGTGAAGCGACTTGTTCTGGCGTGCCTGACGACGGCGGCGCTGCTGGCAGGGGCGGGAAGCGCCCAGGCGGCGACCTGCAACTTCACCTGGCGCGGCAGCACGGGCGGCAACTGGATGACGGCGTCCAACTGGAACCCGAGCGCTACGCCCACGGAAAACTCGAGCGTGTGCATCGAAAGCGGATCGGCGGTGCTCGAAGAAGGAGGTGCCGACGCCCCCCACCTGGCGTCGCTGACGATCGGCGGCTCGGCGGGGCTCACGGTGCGCATCCACCAGGTGCTCGTCTCGGCGGCGACGACGATCGGACCGTCGGCCTCGGTGACGCTGAACGGCACCTACGACGGCGCCAACGGCGGCAACGCCTCGCTCGGCGGCGGGACCGTGCTGAACCAGGGGACGATCACGATGGAGGGCACCGGCTACTCGGCCACCCTCTATGGAACCGTGACCAACCGCGGCACGATCGACGTGCCGTTCGGGACCGTCGAATTCGGTCAGGGCGGCAACGGCGGCCTGGGCTCGCTGACCAACGAAGGCGCGATCGACATCGCAGCCCCCTCCGCGGAATATCCGCACAATCCCGCAACGCTCGATGTCATGGGCTACCCGCTCGACAACGCCAGCGGGACGATCGCCAACGCCGGAACCATGAACGTGTACGGCTGGGAAGGCGTCACCAGCGCCTTCAGCCAGGGCAACGCGCCGATCACCGGCAACACGGTGAACCTCGGCCGCGGGACCTCCCTCGCCTGGACCGGCAGCGGCGCCGCCTCGTTCTACGTCGGCAACGGCATCGGCGCGATCCCGATGAGCGGCAACATCGCCCCGGGCCAGAACCTGACGGTCGCGATCGGCACGGGGATGGAAGAGTCCGGCTCGTTCCAGAACGCCGGCAACATCACGCTCAACGGCGATTACCCCGGGTGCTGCGGCGGCGCGGCGAGCATCATCATCGCCTCCGGCGCGATGACGAACGTCGGCACGATCACCGCCACCAGCAACGACGCTCCCACGCAGTTCATCGGCAGCGTCGTCAACGACGGCACGATCGTCGCCACTCCCGGCACGGAGATGGAGACGACCACCGGCAGCTTCGTGAACGGCGCCGCCGGAACCCTCGTCCCGCAGATCTCCTCGTCCGGGTTCGGATCGTTCACGTTCGACAGCGGCGTTGCGTTCACGGCCGGCGGTGCCCTCGCGCCCTCGCTGCAAGGGGGCTTCACACCCTCGCTCGGCCAGGAGTTCAAGGTCGTCGCGGGCCAGGGCGTCGGCGGCAGGTTCGCCTCCGTCTCCTCGCCGTGGTTCGCCGACTACAGCCAGTCGGGGGCGATCAGCGCCGACTACGGCGTGAACCCGAATCCGCCGTCGCCCCCCGCGCCGAAACCGGGTCCGGGCACGATCCGCGTCGCGTCCGTCTCGGGCGGCCGCAGCACGGTCACGCTGAAGCTGTCGTGCCCGGTCGGCACAACCGGCTGCGCCGCGGCGGCGGTCCGCGTGACCGTCACCGAGCACCTCAAGGGCGGGCGGCTGACGGCGCTCTCGGCACGGAGCAAGACGAAGGTCGTGACGATCGCCTCGGGGACCGTCGGATCCCTCGCGGCGGGAGGCTCCAGGACGATCACGTTGAAGCTGAACCGCACGGGCACCGGGCTCGTCGAGCACCATCACCCGCTCGCGGTCACGGTCACGGTCAGCGAGGGCGGCAAGACGGTCGGTCGGGCGACCGCGCACGTCCTGCCGCCGGGCAAGAAGAAGTCGAAGAAGGGGAAGAAGTAGGGCGACGGACGAGGGCGCGCCGCGGCGGCCGACCGCGGCGCGCTGCACCCTCACGGCCGGCGACCAAGCGCCGACCGCCGCCTCGCACTCACTTCACCGTCACCGGCACCGCCGGCGACGCGATCCCGTTCGCGACCGCTTCCAGCGTGCTCGCTCCGGCGGGGGTCGTCTTCGGCAGCGTGAACTGCGTCGTGGAGGCCGTTCCCGGCGCCACCGACACGGAGCTCCAGTTGCTCGTGCGCGCGTAGGTGACCACTCCCGATTCGGTGTTCGTGACCCGAACCAGCGGGAAGTTGGTGCTGTCCTGCACGTCGTCCCCGTATGCCGCCCCCTGATCGAGCCCTGCCAGCTGCCGTCCCGACAGGCTCTCGGCGTGGCCGGGAACCAGCGTCGTCGAGCTCAGGCCGCTGACCGACGGCGCCCATTCCGGATTCGGCGTGCCGCCTGCGGTGTAGACCTCCAGGGTTTCGCTGCCGTCGTTGAACAGCACCTGGCCGTTCGGCAGGTCGAGCAGCCGCGTGTAATAGGTCGAGTCGTTGGCCGCGTTCCGCACGTCCGGGACGGACGTGATCGTGTTGCTGCTCGCGTTGTAGAGGTCGAACGCGAGCGGCGCGTTGTACACGCACGGGCTCACGTCGAACAGCACGTTGCCATCGGGCAGCACGGCACCGGGGCCGTCGGCACTGTCGTACTGCACGCCTTCGATCGTCGGTATCGGCGGCGCCTTGACCCACGCTCCCGAGGCGTAGTCGAACAGCGCGTCAGCGGCCGGTTTGTGCGCGGTGCACGCTTCCGGCGCTATCTCGCTCGTCGTCCCGGCGCCGACGACGAAGGTGTTGCCTCCAGGCATCTCGACCTGCGGGCCGATCTCCGCCTCGGGGCTGTCGACCGGCGAGGCCACCGTGTTCCCGGCCGAGCTCCAGCTGAGTTTGGTCGAGTTGAACAGCTCCGTGGTGGGCGTCTTCCAGGTGTCGACGGTGAGCAGGTCCCCGTTCGGCTCGAGCGTCCAGCCCTCCTCGTCGTTCGGGTCGTTCTTGCCGTTCGCGGGGATCACGTTCCAGCTGAGCCCGCTCGCGTTGAACAGCGCGGCGTCGGTCGAGAGGATGAAGTTTTCAGACAGGCATTCCTGGCAGGCCTGCGCGAGCATGAACGTGCCGTTGGCGAGCACGTCGCTCTGGGCGTCGCCGATGTTCGTCCATCCCGGCGGAGGCGCCACCTTCTTCCAGGAGTTCGACACCGGGTTGTAGATCGCCCCGAGGTTCGTCCACACGCCTTCCAGGCTCGGGCCGTTGTACTCGCCGCCCTCGACGATCATGCGGCCGTCGGGCAGGATCGCCGAGGCGAAGTACAGCGGCGCGTAGCCCTTCGGCATCGTCGCCACCTTGCTCCAGGTCCCGTCGTCGTAGTTGCCCTTCGAGTCGGGCGTCAGCCTCCACCATTCGCCGCTCAGTTCCGTTTCGGGCTCGTTGTGCACGAGCACCGTCCCGTCGCTGGCGAGCAGCATCGTGCCGGGGAAGAACGGTGGCGCGTTCGCGAGCCGCTTCCACGGCGACGGAGTGTTCTGGAGCGCGAGCTGCTGCGGGACCGCCGCCGGCTTCGCGTGCGCGATCGGTGGGTCGGCATCGAGCTCACGGGCGGCCGGCGCCGCGGCCGGCGGGTCGGCGGCCGCCCATGCTGCGCACGTCAGCGCCAGCGCGACGATCGTGGCGGCCGCTCCCAGGCCGGCGGCAGTTCGACGGGTCAATCCGGGCACAGCGCCTCCAATCGGTTCGTCCTCACCGATTGCGCCGCCACGGCGGAGCGCGGGCGACGCGATCGCCTCGGCCGATCCTATTCGCCCTCGGCATCATTCGCACCAGCCGAGCCGTCTTCATTCGGACCCTGTGCGACGATGCCGCGATGGCCGATGCCGCGATCGAGGCCCATGCGCTGGTCAAGCGCTTCGGTGACGTGACCGCGCTCGACGGGCTCGAGCTCGAGGTCGCCCGGGCGCAGGTTCTCGGCCTGCTCGGGCCTAACGGCGCGGGCAAGACGACGCTGGTGCGCGTGCTCGCGACGCTGCTGAAACCGGACCAGGGCGAGGCGCGCGTGCTCGGCCTCGACGTGACCCGCGATGCGGAGGCCGTCCGCGAGCGGATCGGGCTCGCGGGCCAGTACGCCGCGGTCGACGAGAACCTGACCGGGAACGAGAACCTGACGATGGTCGGCCGCCTCTACGGGATGAGCCGGCGCGACGCGCGGGCCCGCGCGGGGGAGCTGCTCGAGCGCTTCGACCTCGTCGACGCCGCCGGGCGGCCGACGAAGGGCTACTCGGGCGGGATGCGACGCCGCCTCGACCTGGCGGCGGCGCTCGTGGCGAACCCGCCGGTGCTGTTCCTCGACGAGCCGACGACGGGCCTCGACCCGCCGAGCCGGATCGCCCTCTGGGAGGTGATCGAGGCCCTCGTCGCCGAGGGCACGACGGTGCTGCTGACGACGCAATATCTCGACGAGGCCGACCGTCTCGCGCACACGATCGCTGTGATCGACCACGGGCGCGTGATCGCCGAAGGCGCCCCGGACTCGCTCAAGGACCGGCTCGGAGCCGGCCGCCTCGAGGTCACGCTCGAGGACGCCGCCGACGGATCGCGGGCGGCCGAGGCGCTGAGGGGGATGACCGATCAGGCCGTCGAGGTCGAGGAGGGGACGCTGCGCCTGCGCGTCGCGAACCGCCGCGGCGCGATCGCGAGCGCGGTGGAGCAGCTGAGCGCGATCGGCGTCGGCGTCGACGACATCGCGCTGCGCCGGCCGACGCTCGACGACGTGTTCCTCGCGCTGACCGGCCACGCCGCGGAGGCAGCCGACGGCACCCTCGATGAGAAGGAGCAGGCTGCGTGAGGCGGCTCGTCGTCGACACCCTGATCATCGCCGAGCGGAACGTCGTGCGGCTGCCGCGCGCGCCCGAACTGCTGATCGGCTTCACGATCCAGCCGATCATGTTCGTGCTGCTGTTCCGCTACGTGTTCGGGGGCGCGATCCGCACCCCCGGATACACCTACGTCGAGTACCTGATCCCCGGGATCATCGTCCAGAACACCGCGTTCGGCGGCTTCGCGACGGCGCTCGGCCTCAACGAGGACGTGCGCAAGGGGCTGATCGACCGCTTCCGCTCGCTGCCGATGTCGCGTGCCGCGGTGCTCGGGGGACGCACGCTCGCTGACATCGTCACGAACTCGCTGTCGATCGGGATCCTGCTGCTGACCGGCGTGATCATCGGCTTCGGGTTCAAGGCGGGCGCCCCCGAGGCGGTCGCCGGCGTCGCACTGCTGCTGCTCTTCGGCTACTCGTTCTCGTGGTTCCTCGCGTTCATCGGGCTGCTCGTCAAGTCGAGCGAATCGGTCAACTCCGTCGGCTTCATCGCGGTGTTCCCGCTGACGTTCATCTCCTCCGCCTTCGTCCCGGTCTCCTCGATGCCCTCGGGGCTGCGCGAGTTCGCCGAAATCAACCCCTTCACGGTGATCGTCGACGCGCTCCGCCACCTGTGGCTCGGCGCTCCCGCGCACAACTACGTGTGGGGGGCGGTCGTCTGGTCGCTGCTGATCGTCGCCGTGTTCGCGCCGCTCGCGGTCGCCCGCTACCGGCGCGCGGCCGGCGGCTGAAGCGCCCGCTCAGCCCTTGTAGGTGAACTGCGGCAGCGGCGGCACGTCTTCCTGGCCGGTGAAGTAGCTCTCCAGCGTCTGCACCGTGACCGGGACGCTCTTGCCGGGGGTGCCCGCCGGCGAGACCGCGTCGAGCGCCGTCGTCGACCCGCAGTACTCCAGCGCTTCGACCTGCTGGAAGACGGCCTTCTTCGCGCCGAACGAGACCCGCAGCGGGCAGCCGAGGTTCTGGCCGCCGATCACGACCTTCGTGCCGCCGCCCGCGGGCCCCTTCGCCGGCGAGAGCGAGCGGACTTCCGGAGCGCCCGGCGGGTAGAGGTAGATCTCGTCGCCGCTCGACGTCGCGCTGCATCCGGTCACGCTGCACACGCGCACGTCCGCGAGCGCAGGGTTCTGGGACGCGGTCTCGGTCGAGAGCTTCGTTTCCCCGCTCGTGGTGAACACGTACTGGCTGCCTTCCGATGGAGCGCTCGTGCTGCTCGTGAATCGGACATCGGTGACCTGGCCGCCCATGCCGTGACCGGTGACCGTGATCGGCGTGCCGCCGGTGTCGCTCGCGCCGCTGTGGCCTTCGAGGCGCACCGAGCTCGCAGTGCTCTGCGCCCTGCTGACCCGTGGCACGCCCGCGTATTCGATCGGGGCCGGCGCCGATTCGCCTGCGAGCGTGCGCACCGTGAACGGCACGCTCTGCGGCTCGAGCGTCGCTTCGGCGGCCGATTCCGCGATCGCCGGCGCCTGGATCTGGATCTCGGTGCCGCTGATGAAGGCGATGTCTTCGTTCAGCGATTCCGCTTCGATCGCGGCCGCGAGTTCGGGGTCGTCGAACTGCGCGTAGTCGAGCGTGAAGCGGCCGAGCCCGGTGCCGTGGATCGTCACGAGCGAGCCGCCCGTCTCGCTCGCGAGCGACGACGCGCCGGCCGATGTCGACACCGACGTCACGGTCGGCGCCGGCACGTAGTCGTACTCGGTCACCGCCGGGTAGATCTCACAGCCGCAGCCCGCGGGCGCCTCCAGCGCGCCGTCCTGTTCGAACTCGGGCGCGCCCTCGAACGGGGGGAGGATGTGCGCGGTGGTGCTCGCCCCGCTCGCGCCGGCGACGACGACCTGCACCTGACAGACGTCGTTGCTCGCGTTCTCCCCCGCGTAGACGCCGCCGGTGGGGAGCGGCGCGCATGTCATCGCCGGGGAGTAGGCCGGCGGCGTGACGGTGATCTGCGATTCGCCGTGGGCCGTGAAGCTCGCTGCCTTGACGCCGCCGAAGCTGACGCTCTTGGCCGTGCCGAAGCCGGAGCCGAAGATCGTGACCGGCGCCGGCGCCGTCTCGCTGCCGCCATAGGGCAGCAGGCCGGTCAGGCTCGGGACCTGCTTGCCGGCGCTGGTGTCGTAGTACTCGAACACGGAGGCGGGCCCGGGCGCGCTCGAGCGGCCGTCGGTGAGCGAGACGATCACCGGCGCCGGCCCGGCGCCGTCCTGGGGGGCCGGCGAGTCGGCCGGGAGCGTGTCGAGCGCCGGCGGCAGGGTGATCGAGAGCTTCGTCGGCGAGGTGACCTGGAACTTCGCCGCGTGCCAGGTGCCGACCTGCACGGCGGCGACGTCAGGCGCGCCGCCGTTCTCGAAGCCGCTGCCGGTGACCGTCACGGTCTCACCGCCTGCGGCCGGGCCGGAGGTGGGGGCGAGGCCCGAGACGCTCGCGCCGGCGCCGTCGCTCGCGTAGCTGCACAGGTAGTAGGCGAGCCCCGCGGCGCCGTTCGGCCCGGTCATCCGCGGCGAGCCGAGGCCGCTGGCGAGGTCGTAGCCGGGGCGCGCTGGGTACACCTTGCCGCCGTCGAGGTCGTACTGGTCGATGTTGCCTTCGGTGATGTCGTTGAAGGAGGCCGCATAGGCCGCCGGTTCGGAGGCGATCGCGTAGAGCAGCGGCGGCACGAAGCCGACGCCGCCGGCTGTCGCGGGGTTCGACCGGCACGTCGGCGACGCGTCGGCGAGCGCCAGCAACCCGGCCCAGATCGGCGTCGAAGAAGAGGTCCCGCCGGAGGTGACCCATCCGCTCGGCGATTCTTCGCCTTCGCCGTTGCCCCGGTACTCCTCGCTGTAGACGGTCACGGCGCCCGTGTACTCGTCGGCCTGCGCGGTCACGTCGGGCACGAGGCGGCACGGCGTGCCGGCTTCGGCGCCGGGCAGCGTCTTGTCGCAGAAGCCGGCCGGGTAGCCGAAGCGCTTCTCGACGCTTTCGCCCGCGAGGTAGTCGGCGCTGCCGGGAAGGTCGATGCCCGGCACCCGCGAGGCGCGCTGCCAGCTCGGCATCGCGAACGCCTGCGAGATGCCGCCGCCGCCCGCGCCGCCTTCGTCGCCGTCGTTCCAGACGTGCTCCTGGGCGGGTTCGGTCGCGGCGTCGGTGATCGTCGTGCCCCCGACCGCGAGCACGTAGGGCTGGCTTGTGATTTCGCCGGTCGAGATCGGGTTCTGCCCGGGCTGCGGAGTCGTTTCGCGGTGGGCTTCTTCGCAGTTGTCGCTGCCGTTGTCGCCGGCAGCGCCGAGGAACGTCTGACCCTGTGCGGCGGCCTGCTGGAACAGAAAGTTGAGCTCCTGCTGGGTGCCGGGCTGGCCGTCCTCCTCGGACTGCTCGCAGGCCTGGCCGTAGCTCGAGGTGACGATCTGGTCGCGGTCTTCGTCGACCATCGCTGCGATCTGCGCGACTTCGCCGGCCGCGGTTTCCGGGTTCTCGTAGACGTCGATCGCGGCGCCCGGCGCCATCGCCGAGACGTCCTCGACGTCGAGCAGCGCCTCGCCGTAGGCGCCGGGGCCCTGCGGGATCCCGCCTTCGAGCGGCACGACCGTCAGCCGGGCGGCCATTTCGGCTGCCGCGGCGGCACCGAAGTAGCAGCGGTCGAAGTGTTCGATGTCCGAGCGCGCGAACGGTTCCTGCTCGAACACGCCGATGTGTACCCCGGCGCCGTCGTCGCCGGCGCCGTAGAGGCCGAAGGCACCGTAGGCGTGCGCGATCTGATCGTCGCTGAGCCCGCCGAACGCGGCGGCCGCGGCACTGGCCGCGTGGCATGCGTCCGGCGCCCCCGCGGGGTGCGGGAAGGTGCCCGACTTCGCCGCCGGAAGCTCGCTCGCGAGCTGCGCGTTGCGCCGCACGCGCAGCGGGTGCGGGCGTGGCAGTTCGTCGAGCCCGACGACCCCTGTCACCGCCGAGCCGAGCGCGCTCGGCAGCCTCGGCGCGCTCGTGGTGGCGCGGGCGACGGCGCCGCCGGGCAGCCTGTAGCGATGGATGCTCGTGGCGAAGGCGCTCGCGGCCTGCGTATCGGTCCCGTCGAAGGACACGGCGAGCCCGTCGGGCGAGACGCCGCCGATGTGCAGGCCGTGTGATTCGAGCGTGTGCTCGACCGCCGAGACCGTCGCGGCGGTGGGCCCGAAGCGGCTCGCGAACTCACCGCGCGCGAGGTAGTGACCGAACTCGGGCGAGTGGCGGTTCGTGGCTTCGGCGACGAACGCCTCGAGCCCGGCCTCGTCACGCGGACGAAGCAGCACGGAGCCGGAGACGGGGCTCGCAGCGCTCGCCGCGCCGAGGTCCGCGCTGCCGCGGGGGAGGCGTGGGGCCGCGCCGATCGCCGAGGACTCCGCGGTGCCGGAGGCGGTGGCGACGCCGATCGCGGCGATCACCGCGAGCAGCGCGGCGGACAGCACGAGGGGCACCACGCGTCGGGCACGGCGGCGCGACCTCGCGCGCGCCGCCCTCTCCACGTCCCCCTGCGGTTCCATCGCCGCCTCCAGCGGTCGCCCTCCAGCGTCCTTGACAGCGACAAGGCATAACAGATGGGAGGCGTTCCGGCATCACCTCGGACGTAAATGACAGTCACTGACATCGATAACATGGGGAACGATGGGCAGATGGCAGCCGGGAGCGACCGACCGACTCGTCCGCGCCGCGATCGAGCTGTTCGCCGAGCGCGGCTACGAGGAGGCCACCGTCGCCGAGATAGCCGCGCGCGCCGGCGTGACGGAGCGGACGTTCTTCAGGCACTTCTCCGACAAGCGCGAGGTCCTGTTCGCCGGGGGGCAGGCGCTTCAGGACGTGATCGTCGCGGCGGCCGCCGCCGCTCCGCCCGACGCAGACCCGGTCGAGGCCGCGATGCAGGGGGTGCGGGCGGCGGGCGGCGTGCTGGAGGAGCGCAGGGAGTTCGCGCGGCACCGCTCGGCGGTGATCGCGGCGAACCCGGAGCTGCGCGAACGCGAGCTGATGAAGCTCGCGGCTTACGGTGCGGCGCTCGCGGGCGTGCTCCGCGCCCGGGGCGTGAGCGAGCCGGCGGCGGTGCTCGCCGCGGAGCTGGCGATGGCGGTGTTCCGGATCGCGTTCGAGCGCTGGGCGGAGTCGGACGGCGGGGACTCGCTCGAGCAGTTCGTCGACGCCGCGCTCGGCGAGCTCCGCGCCCTCGCCGCGGCCTGAGCCGGCGGGATCTCACATCCAGGCCGCGCGATACGTTCATATCGGCATGAGCGCGATTCACCGCTTCGACACCGCCCTCGGAACCTGCGGGCTGCGCTGGAGCGCCGACGGGATCGATGCGGTGGCGATGCCCGGGTCCCGTCTCGGCGGCGACGACGCCCCTCCTCCGGCGTTCGTGCTCGAGGCGGCCGATGCGATCACGGCGCTGCTCGGCGGCGAGCGCACCGACCTTCGGTTCGTCGCGCTCGACACGTCCGCGGTCTCCGATTTCGCCCGCGACGTCTATGCGGCGGCGAGGCAGATCCCGCCAGGGGAGACCGTCACCTACGGCGAGCTCGCGGCAGCCGCCGGCCATCCGGGCGCGGCCCGCGAGGTCGGCGCCGCGCTCGCGCGGAATCCGTTCCCGATCGTCGTCCCCTGCCATCGGGTTCTCGCCGCAGGCGGTGCGCTGCACGGTTTCTCGGCGCCGGGTGGGATCGAGACGAAGCGCCGGATGCTCGAAATCGAGGGTGCGCCCGGCTTTGTCCAGCAGTCGCTGTTCGCCCCCGCCTAGAGGATCGCCTCCGCGGGGATCCGCGCCTCGCTCATCACGACCCGCCCGCGCCTGATCGGCACGCTCTCGGCAAGGAGGCGGGCCCGCTGCTCCGCGCCCATCGGGCAGCTCCCGTCGCTGCGGACGACCCGCCACCAGGGGACCCCCGCCTCCTCGAGCCGCGCCAGCACGCGTCCGGCATGCCGGGGAGCGCCGGGGGCGAGATCGCCGTAGGTGGTCACGAAACCCTCGGGAACACGGCGGATACGCGCGTAGATCGTCTCGGCCGGGACAGCCATCGCGCGGGGGAGGGTACGCCGCGCGTGCGTGATGGGCCTCTTCGCCGCAACTCCCCCACTTGGAGTATCCAGACCGGCTGCCCGATGCCCTAACGTTGTGGCTGCGCAGTGGTGGCCCGGTCGCCGACGCCCCCTTCAGGCGGCCGACTACTTCACCGCTGTGCGCCCCGACCGCCTGCAGGCTTTCTGACGAGAGAGGCCGCGCGGTCGGGGCACCTCCTTAGGTTTGTGACGGATCCGAGAAGAGGGTTTGGCCGGCCGGTCTCCGGGCAAGCTCCCGATCATGCGCCCGGAAGCAGCGAAGTGAAGCTCGCCGAGGAGATGCGGACCGTCCTCGGCCAGCGCGAGCGCCCTCCACGGGTGATCCCGAGCGACGCCGCCGCGGAGGAGGCGGCGGTCGCCCAGCTCTACGGCGAACGGACGGGGACCGTGAACGCGGCGCCGACTACGCCGCCGCTCGCGCCTGGCGCCTCCGAGCCCGAGCGCTGAGCGCTCTGCGTAGTAGAACGGGATGGCACGACCCCACGCCGGCAGAGAGGACTCCCGATGAGCAGCACAGCACCAGTCGCAGCGAGCGGAACCTTCGAGATCGGCGGCGAGACCGTCGTGCGGAGATTGGGCTACGGCGCGATGCAGCTGACCGGTCCCGGAGTGTGGGGCGAGCCGCGCGACCGCGCCGAAGCGATCCGCGTGCTGCGGCGCGCCGTCGAGCTCGGTGTGACGCTGATCGACACAGCCGACTCCTACGGTCCTCACGTCTCCGAACATCTGATCCGCGAGGCGCTCCATCCGTACCCGGACGAGCTCGTGATCGCGACGAAGGCGGGCCTGACCCGAAGCGGGCCGGGCGACTGGCGGCCGGTGGGGCGGCCCGAGTACCTGAGGCAGCAGTGCGAGATGAGCCTGCGCCGCCTCGGGCTCGAGCGGATCGAGCTGTTCCAGCTGCACCGGATCGACGTGAAGGTGCCGCTCGACGAGCAGGTCGGCGAGCTCAAGCTGCTGCAGGAGGAGGGCAAGATCCACCACATCGGGCTCTCCGAGGTCGATGTCGACCAGCTCGAGGCGGCGCGCGAGATTGCCACGATCGCCTCGGTCCAGAACCTCTACAACCTCGCCGACCGCAAAGCCGAGGCGCTGCTCGACCACGCAGAGCGCAACGGGATCGGCTTCATCCCGTGGTTCCCGCTGGCGACGGGCAAGCTCTCCGAGGCGGGCGGTCCCCTCGCGGAGCTGGCCTCGGAGTTCGACGCCACGCCCTCGCAGCTCGCGCTCGCTTGGCTGCTGTGGCGCTCGCCGGTGATGCTGCCGATTCCCGGGACCGCGAGCGTGGCTCACCTCGAGGACAACCTCGCGGCGGCCGCGATCGAGCTGAGCGACGAGCAGGGCGAGCGCCTCACGCAGGCCGCCGCTTGAGCGCGCGGATCGCGCCGCTTGGCCGGCCGCGGGCCGGGGTAGCTGCTCGCCATGACCTCGTTCGGCTACACGATGATGTGCGAGCAGTCGCCCGCCGACGCCCTGGTCGCCGACCTCCAGGCGGCCGAGCGGGCCGGGTTCGACTTCTCGGTGATCTCCGACCACTTCCAGCCGTGGCTCGACAGCCAGGGACACTCGCCGTACGCGTGGACGGTGCTCGGCGCCGCCGCCCATGCGACCGAGCGGATCGGGCTGATGACCTACGTCACCTGTCCGATCATCCGCTACCACCCGGTGATCGTCGCGCAGAAGGCGGCGACGGTGCAGACGCTCTCCGGGGGGCGGTTCCGGCTGGGGCTGGGGGCGGGGGAGCGACTCAACGAGCACGTCGTCGGCGAGCCGTGGCCGTCGGTCGGCGTCCGCCACGAGATGCTCGCCGAGGCGATCGCGATCATCGCCAGGCTGCTGGCCGGGGAGACCGTCAACCACGCGGGACGGCACTTCCGAGCCGACCAGGCTCGGCTCTGGGATCCCCCGCCGCGGGCGGTTCCGGTCGGCGTCGCCGTCTCCGGCCCGGCGTCCTGCCGCCTCGCCGGGGAGCGCGCGGACCTGATGATCGCTGTCGAACCCGAGGCGAAGCTGGGGGAGATGTTCGACGCGGCCGGCGGCGCCGGCAAGCCGCGGGTCGGACAGCTCGCGGTCTGCTTCGACCGTGACCGCGAGGCAGCGGTCCAGCGCGCTCACGAGCAGTTCCGCTGGTTCGGCCTCGGTTGGAAGGTCAACGCGGAGCTGCCGAACCCGGACGCGTTCGCGGGCGCGACCCAGTTCGTCACACCCGCCCAGGTCGGCGAGCAGATCGCCTGCGGGGCGGATGTCGAGGAGCACGTCGAGGCGGTCAGGCCGTACATCGACGCCGGTTTCGACGAGATCGCGTTCGTCCAGATCGGAGCGGCCCAGCAGGGGGAGTTCATCGACTGGGCCGAGCGCGAGCTGCTGCCGGCGCTGCGCTCGCTCTAGGCGCTGGTCACCGGCGCTACTCCGCCCCCGGGATCGGCGTCGCCTCCTCGGCCGAGAGAAGAACAGCGGCACGAAGCAGATCGAGAGCAGGAACAGGACGATGTTGTCGACCGCGAACGCGCGGATCGCGAACAGCCTCAGCGGCACGAGCGGAGCGTCGCCGCGGAGCTGCTCCCGTACGAACGCCGTCGAGCAGCACGAGCCCGGCGGCGAGGCAGCCCCACGTCGCCGCGCTGTGCCAGCCCCAGGACGACGCCTGCTGCAGCCCCAGCACGGCCAGCGCCATCCCGGCGGTGACGAGGGCCGCGCCGCGCATGTCGATCGCGCCGGGCCGGCGCTCTGGAGCCCGCGTCGGTACGAAGGGTGAGGACGATCGCGATCACCGCGACCGGGACGTTGATCCAGAAGATCGACCGCCAGGTCCACTGCGTCAGGTAGCCGCCCGCGAGCGGGCCGACGGAGGTCAGGCCGCCGGAGATCGAGAAGAAGATCGCCATCGCGCGGCCGCGCTCGGCGACCGCGAAACGCTCCTCGCGACGATCGCCAGAGCCGCGGGGAACAAATCCCGAAGCGCCGCTGGTAGGCCGCGTTGAGCTCGCTCCAACCCTCGGGCAGGCGCTTCGGGCTCCCGGGCGGCGGGACGACCGCGCCGTCGAGCTCGGCGCCCAGCGCGCCCAGGCAGAGGTGCCACCCCGCGCCGTCGCGAGCCGCCTTGAAGCGGTCCCCGAAGCTGTGCTCGAGCGTCAGCAGGCAGCCGCCCTCGCGCGGCTCGAGCGTCCACCTCAGCTCGTCCTCGCCCCACGTGTGGGCCAGCAGCCTCGCCCGCTCGACGGCGAGCACGCGTCCGGTTCGCATCTCGGGGATGCCCTCCGTTCCGAGGAACGTCACCGCGCCCCCGATCCGAGCCTCGAGCAGGAACGGCGAGGGGTGCCACGCCTCGAGGCGCGCGCGCTCGGTCAGGGCGGCCCAGACACGCTCGGGGCGTGGGGGAGCAGCCGCTCGAAGCGCAGCACCGAGCGACCGTCGCGCTCGATCAGGCGGGCGTGTTCGTCAGGCATCCGGGTCGCCGAGCTCGGAACTCAGCGCAGCGAGACCGCGCTGCCACATCAGCACGTAGGGGGTGAGCCAGCGCGCGAGGTCCGCGAAGCCCTCGCCGCGCAGCCGGTAGACCCGCGCGCTGCCCTCAGCGCGCGATTCGACGAGCCCCGCCTCGCGCAGCACCCTGAGATGACGGGAGGTGTTCGGCTGGCTGAGGCCCGTCTCGCGGGCGAGCTCCCCGACGCGGCATGGTCCCTGCAGCATCAGGTCGAGCAGGCGTCGCCGCGAAGGCTCGGCGACGACCTCGAACGCGTCGTTCGTCATGCTCTTAATATAATCAAAAAATTATATAAGTGTCCATGCATGGCTGTCGAATCGCGCGTCCGTCGATCGTCTAGAAGACGTCCATACTTCTTCTCAAGGGAGGCCACATGCAGTACCTGATGCAGATCTTCTCCGAGGGCGCCAACGATGCGTGGGAGGCCCTGTCCGAGCCCGAGCGGGAGGCCGTGTCGCAGGAGTACTTCGCGATCAGGGACGTGCCCGGGGTGCTCGGCGGAGCGCAGCTGCAGCCGGCTGCGACCGCGACGACCGTGCGCGTGCAGGACGGACGCACGCTCACGACCGACGGGCCGTTCGCCGAGACGAAGGAGTCGGTCGCCGGCTACTACCTGCTCGAGGCCGACGACCTCGACGCGGCGATCGAGCTCGCCGCCCGCATCCCTGCGGCGCGGATGGGCGGGGCGATCGAGGTCCGGCCGCTGGTGACGTACTGATCGAGGACGTCTTCCGCGACTGCTGGGGCCGGGTGCTCGCAGCGCAGGTCGGTTACCTCGGCGACTTCGACCTCGCCGAGGAGTCGACCCAGGACGCGTTCGCGATCGCCGCGGAACGCTGGCCGCGCGACGGCGAGCCCGCCAACCCTGCGGCGTGGCTGACGGCGACCGCTCGCAACCGGGCGATCGACCTGATCCGCCGCCGGCGCGCGCTCGCCGAGCGCGTCGGCGCGATGGACCCGCCACGGCAGTCGGGCGAGGAGCTCACGGAGATGGATGCGATCCCCGACGAACGGCTGGAGCTGATCTTCACCTGCGCGCACCCCGCGCTCGCGCTCGACGCCCAGGTCGCGCTGACGCTGCGCGCGCTCGGTGGGCTCGGCACCCGCGAGATCGCACGCGCCTTCCTCGTCCCCGAGGCGACGATGGCGCAGCGGCTGGTGCGGGCGAAGCGCAAGATCGCCGCCGCCGGCATCCCCTTCCGCGTGCCGCCGCCCCACCTGCTCCCCGACCGGCTCAGCGCGGTCCTCGCCGTCGTCTACCTGATCTTCAACGAGGGCTACGACCGCGAGCAGCGGCTCGCCGAGGAGGGGCTGCGGCTGGGTGGAGCGCTGGCCGAGCTGATGCCCGACGAGCCGGAGGTCGCCGGGCTGCTCGCGCTGATGGCGCTGACCGAGTGCCGCCGTCCGGCGCGGCTGCGCGACGGCGAGCTGGTGCTGCTCGCCGACCAGAACCGGGCGCTGTGGGATCCCGGCCTGCTCGGCCATGGCCTCACGACCCTCGACCGGGCCCGCGCACTCGGCGGCCCGCCGGGCCCCTACACGGTCCAGGCAGAGATCGCGGCGCTGCACGCCGCACCGTCGCCCGACTGGGGACAGATCGCCGCCCGCTACGGCGAGCTCGAGGCCCTCACCGGCTCGCCGGTCGTCGCGCTCAACCGCGCCGTCGCGATCGCCGAGGCCGAAGGGCCGGAGCGCGGCCTCTCGGCGATCGGCGCGATCGGCGGCCTGGAGGGCTACCAGTACCTGCACTCGACGCGGGCGGAGCTGCTGCGGCGGCTCGGGCGTCTCGCCGAGGCGGGCGAGGCCTACGAACGCGCCCTCGAGCTGGTCCGCTCCGACGTCGAGCGCCGTTTCCTGGCGCGGCGGCTGGCGGAGGTCGGCGGCCGGCGCTGAGCGCCGCCTCTCCGACGAACTTGGGCGGCCCGCCGCGCCCCGCTCTCAGACGAACATTTCGTCGGCGGAGGCGAGCGTGCGGAGGTGCTCGCCGACGCCTGTCACGCTGAGCAGGCGCTGAACCTGCTGGGAGCCGGGGGTCACCGCGAACTCCTGCCCGCGGCGCCAGCACTGCTCACGCGCGGCGAGGATGATGCGCAGCCCCGTCGAGTCGAGGAAGGTGAGCCCCTGCAGGTCGAGGACGACGGTCTTCGTCGTGTCGAGCTCCGGATCCTCGATCGTCGACTGCAGCAACGGGGCGTTCGCCATGTCGAGTTCCCCGTCGAGCTTCACCACCGTCCGGTCCGTCTCCCTGCGGAGGTCGATCTGGAGCTGCTCTGTGTCCCCCATGATTTTCGATTCTAGCCCCGTCGGGGAGGGCGTGAGCAAGTCCCTACCCGTCAAAATCGGCCGTCGAGTCCGATTTCAGACCACTCGCTTGTGCAGGCGCACCTGGGTTCCCTCGGAGCCGCTGCGGATCTCGACGTGGTCGCACAGCTGGTTGGCGATCCACAGACCCCGGCTTTCGGTCGGCGACGTACCCGGACAGGACGCGCCCGCACCGACCGGTTCCTCGATCCGGCCCTCGTCTTCGACCTCGCAGACCAGCGAGCCGCCGGCTCGCCACAGCCGCAGCGTGCCTCGGCCGCCGCCGTGGCGAATGCTGTTCGTCGCGATCTCGTGCACCGACAGGACGAGATCGTCGACCGAGTCCCCGCTCATCGACTCCCGAGCCGCCCAGCCCGACATCAGGCGGCGCAGCTCGTAGAGGTCTTCTGCCGTGAAGGGGATCTCCCACATGTCGATGCGGGGCGGTCGCGGCAGCCGGCCAAGGCGGCGTCCGCCCCGGCCGTAGTCCGCATTCCGGAGGCCCGTGCTACCAGCGGCCATACCAACGGCGCCGCCCGCCGCCCTCGACCCCGCCGATCAAGAAGCCGACCGCCCACAGGACCAGCAGCACCACCAGGACGATCCACAGCAGGTGCGCCGCGAACCCGAGGCCGCCAAATATCGCGAGTATCAGCAACAGCGCGATCAGAGCTACCAAGGTCCCACCTCATTTCCTTGTCATCTCGCCCGCCCGGTTCGGTGCGGTGCGTTGCACTTCAGAGGTGCCCGAAAGGGACGCCTGCCAAACCAAATGGGACGGGGGGCTCGGTTCGAGATCGTCTCGCCGCGCGCGCTCGGTTCGAGATCGTCTCCCCGCGCCTGGTTGGGAATCGCCGCGTAGTCGGTTCGTTCGAGAGCGGGGTGCTGCTCGGCGGCGAGCCGACGTCGAACCTCCCGGCCTGTGTGGGGGCTTTGGAGGCGCTGCGCCGGCGGCGGGCCGGAGGAGGGGCCCGTCAGGGGTTCGCTCCGGGCGACGTCGCTGCCCGATTAGTAGTGCGGGCGGCTCCAGCAGCCGCCCGCACAGATGCTTCCAGTCATGGGGACATGCGGCATACCGGCCGGACTGCGTCGGGGCAGTCCGGCCGACACGCCACTCACTGCCGCCCCTGTAAGGACGGTGGCCACAGGGGGCGCGTGGCCATTCGTCGGCAGGGCGACACTGATAGATGGTTCTTGCCCCCTATCTCCCCGTCTAAACACGCGTCGCGCAAATCTCATGCATACGTCCGCCTCCTGGAGGGCGACCCCGATCATGCACGCCGCGCGGCCCGAGCACGATCGGCGGCCCAGGAGGAAGCGAGCGCCCCCTCCCGGCACGGCCCGCGCGTGGCGCCGGCGATGCAGCGAGACCTTCGGCGGCGGCGTTCAGTTGCGCTGCGCCAGCTTGAGGTCCAACACCTCGGCGGACCCGGACGGCGAGACCTCGTGGCCGTCCGTCAGTCGCTCGAGCACCGGGCCGAGGCCGTCCATCGCGGCGGCGCCGAACAGCGCGTCGGCCCGCCCCGCTTGCAGCGGCCCGATCCGGATCTCCAGGTGGCGGGGCTCGACGCTGACGCCGACGCTGAGGTGGCCGGTCCCGATCGTCGAGCCGTCCGCATGCGCGACCAGCGCGTCGGCCAGCAGCTGCGTGTCGGAGATCCGGTCGGTCGAGAAGTACGCGCGAGCGGCGAGCGTCGAGAGCACCCGGGGCACCACCCCGCGCGCCACCGAGGTCGGACCGACGCTCATCGTCGTGATGTCACCCGGGGTGTCGCGGTCGATCGCCTCGAGCTCTGCGCCATCCTCCTCGCCGTCATCGGCGAGCGGCTCCGTGCAGTCGGCCTCGAAGTGCATCGCGACCTCCGTGCCGCCGCCGGGCACGTCGCGGAACTCGACGCTGTCGCTGAGGGCCTGGATCACCGGTAGGCCGATTCCGCCCGCGACTTCGTCCTCGGTGTTCGCTCCCGGGCGCAGGCCGCTGCCGCGATCGCGAACCGTCGCGTCGATCCCCGAGCCGCTGGCGGTGAGCTCGACTTCGAGTGCCCCTTCGCCGCCCTCGTAGGCGTGGAGCACGACGTTGTTGCACGCCTCCGTGACGGCGGTGCTGACGTCGTTGAGCGCGATCGGGTCCAATCCCACGCTCTCTGCCAGTCCGCTCAACGCCTGACGAACCAGCAGAACGTTCTCCGCGCGGTTGGAGAGCCTCAGCCTGACGTTTGGCGTTCCGGGCATGGACGCTCCCGCTGCGGTCCCGGGCTGTGCCTCAGCCCGGCCTCCCCACGCCCTGAAGGCCGTCGCATCTGATCAGGCGTTCAGCGCGCCGTGCCAGGCGCTTCGGTGAGGGCCCGCAGCTGGTCCAGCGAGCGACGCAGCAGCCGGGAGACCTGCATCTGGGAGATGCCGACACGCTCGGCGATCTCGGTCTGGGTCAGGTCCTCGACGAAGCGGAGCTGCAGGACGAGGCGGTCACGCGCCGGCAGGTGGGCGAGCGCGGTGCTGACGGTCGCGTCGAGCTCGACCAGCTCGTAGCGCTCGTCGTCGTGGCCGATCGTGTCGCCGTACGGGACGACGTCGTCGTCCGCACCGCCACGCGGAGCGTCGAGGGAGACGGTCTCGTAGGCGCGGATCGCCTGCAGCGCGTCGATCACGTCCTCGATGTCGATTTCGAGGTACTCGGCGAGCTGGTTCACGGAGGGGGCGCGGCCGGTCTCGTTCGACAGCCGCTCCTGCGCGTCGCGAACCTTCAGGGCGCGCTCCTGCGCTCCGCGGGGGACGTGGATCGCCCATCCCGAGTCGCGGAAGTAGCGGCGCATCTCACCGAGGATGGTCGGCACGGCGTAGGACTGGAAGGGGTGGCCGCGGTCGCCGTCGTAGCGGTCGATCGCCTTCAGCAGACCGAGCGAGGCGACCTGCAGCAGGTCTTCGAACGGCTCCGACGAGCGCCCGTAGCGGCGGGCGAGGCTGCGGGTCAGCGGCATGAAGCGACGGACCAGCTCCTCGCGAGCCGACTCGTCGCCGTTGCGCTGCCAGCGAGCGAACAGCTTGGAGACGTCGGTCTCGGCGGTCGCCCCCGCAGATGACCCGATGGTTGGGGTTATGGACGCAGTAGGCATCTCTCAACTCCCTTCGTCGGTTCCCTGACAATCCCTGACCGGCTTCCACCGATCCCAGCACATTCTACGCGACCCTGCTGCCTCTGTGTGCCCGAGCAGGTCAGCCATCAAACAGGTTGGCCCCTGTAAACGCCCCGATCACACCCTTGCCAGCATGTAAACCGCCGGAGCGCATCGGTTTCACCGTGTCCGCCAGTCGCGGCGGCTCCTCGCTCCAGGGCGCCTGGCAGCAGGAGACCATTCGTCCACGCCGGTCGAGCCGACCTGCATCCGAGCGTGCGCCGTGTCCGTCCCGGCTCTTGCGGGACGCCCCCCGCGACCTCCGGGCGAGGCGCCACGCCGGCGCGCGTGACCGAGCGCGGCCCGCCGCACCGCGCCCCCGACGCCCGCAGCACCGCGCCGGGTGGCCTCATCGGCCCCGCAGGTCCGGCCAAGCGCGGCCCGGCGCAATACGCTCACTCCCGTGCCTGCCGAGACCCCGCCCCCGATCGCCGAGCTGCTGGCAGCCCGCACCGGCGAGGAGATGGCCCTCAACGATCGCTACCTGAACCCGCAGATGGGGCGGATCCTGCGCACGCTCGGCTTCGACAAGGTCTGGACCGGCGGCGAGGGCGCCGATCTGATCGACGACCGCGGCGAGCGCTACCTCGACCTGTTCGGCGGCTACGGCGTGTTCGCGATCGGCCGCAACCATCCTGTCGCGATCGCCGCCGTGCGTGAAGCGATGGAGGCGCAGACCGGCAACCTGCCCCAGCTCGGTGTGACGCTCCTGTCAGGGGTGCTCGCCGAGCAGCTGCTCGAGCGCGCGGGCGGGGGATCGAAACACCTCGGGGCGATGGTTCCCGCCAACACCGGCACCGAGGCCGTCGAGGCGGCGATCAAGATCGCGCGGGCCGCCACCGGCCGTCCGCGTGTCGTCTATGCCGACCACGCGTTCCACGGCCTCACGCTCGGCTCGCTCTCGATCAACGGCAACGACGAGTTCCGCGACGGGTTCGGCCCGCTGCTCCCCGGCTGCGAGCCGGTGCCGTTCGGCGACGCCGCGGCGCTCCGTGCCCAGCTCGAACGCGGCGACGTCGCCGCGGTCGTGCTCGAGCCGATCCAGGGCAAGGGCGTGAACCTGCCGCCGGATGGCTACCTGGGCGAGGTGCAGCGGCTGTGCCGCGAGGCGGGGACGCTGTTCGTCTGCGACGAGGTGCAGACGGGCGTCGGCCGGACCGGGCGCTTCCTCGCGCTCGAGCACTGGGGCCTCGAGCCCGACATGGTGTGCCTCGCCAAGGCGCTGTCGGGCGGGCTCGTACCGATCGGCGCGGTGCTCGTCTCGCGAGCGGCGTTCGAGAAGGTCTTCGACGGCATGGAGCGAGCCGTCCGCCACGGCTCGACCTTCGGCGGCAACGACCTCGCCGCGGCGGCTGCGCTCGCGACCCTGCGCGTGATCGACGAAGAGGGCCTCGTCGCTCGCGCCGAGGAGCTGGGCAGCCTGCTGATGGAGCTGACCGAGCCGCTCGCGGACGAGTTCGAGGTCGTCAGCGAGGTGCGCGGGCGCGGTCTGATGTGGGCGATCGAGTTCGGCCCGCCGGCCGGCGCGCTCGGGCGCAGGCTGTGGGACACCGTCGAGCGCCGCCAGCCCGGGCTGTTCTCGCAGCTGATCACCGTGCCGCTGTTCCACGAGCACCGCATCCTCTGCCAGGTCGCCGGGCACCGCATGAACGTGATCAAGGCGCTGCCGGCGCTGACGATCTCAGAGCAGGAGATACGGCGGTTCGCCGCGGCGCTGCGCGAGACGATCGCGGCGGCCGAGCGCTACCCCGCCGCGCTCGCGCGCTTCGGGCTGCGCACGGGTCTGCGCGCCGGCCGAGCCGTACGCTGAGCCCGTCGCCGCCGACCTCGGGCACCGCAGACGCCCGCGAGCAACCGCGCGCCGTGCGAGCGGCGCGACACCGCGCGAGCCGCCGCGCACCGCGTGTGACTCTGCACGCCGTCGCGCCCCCAGGCGCCGCCCCGGACCGTAGGGCGGGCCGATGCGCGCCGGCCCTGCTGTCCCTACCGCGCGGCTGTGAAGACGTCCGCGCCGAATCGCGGCGCGCCGGCGGCATACGCGAGCGAGGGCAGACCGAGCAGTTGCTCCCAGCTCGCCAGCGAGGAGTAGTGGTTGTAGTCCGTCGTCACGACCGTGCCCGGCGCGATCCTCGGCGAGATCAGGACGGCGCCGACGCGGCCGCCGCCGGGGCCGCTGATGCCCGGCTCCGGCGTGTTCGGCCCCGTTTCCTCGCCGCAGCACGACGTCGAATCTGATTCCGGCCCGTCCGACTCGTCGAACGTGATCTCGATCAGGCCGTTCGCGCGATATGCGGGCGAGGCCTCGATCTTCGGGATCCACGTCGCGAGGAAGCGGTCGATGTCGGCGAGCGCCGATTCCCCGCCGGTCTCGTTCGTGCACGGGTAGTCGTGGCCGTCTTCGCACAGGTTCGGGGTGATGAACGAGAACGCCGGCGTGTGGCTCGTGTGCGCGAGGTCCGTCGCCAGCCCCGTCTCGCCCTTCAGCGCCGCCGCCGGCATTTCGCCGCTCGGCGTCCCCAGCGCGACCACGTGCGCGTCGCAGTAGGACGGTTCCCCGATCACCGACTGGAAGTAGACGAACGGGTCGTGCCGTGTCGCGTAGCCGTCGCCGGCCTCGGCCTTCTGGGTCCCGTCGGCGCCGTTCAGAGCCGGGTGCCCGCAGGCGGCGGCCTCGCGGTTCGGGTCGTTGCCCATGTCCTGCTCGTAGGCCTTCCAGCTGCGGCCGGTCGCCGTCAGCTGCGTGCCGATGTTCTGCACCGCGGAGGGGAACACGCAGCCCGTGCCCGCGTCGACGCCGTCTTCGAGCATCGTCCCGGTGAATTCGTCGAACAGCTGGCAGTCGCCCTGGTTCTGCGGGTTCGGCGGCTGCCCTGAGATGAGCGAGATGTAGTTGTCGTTGCTCTCGTGCCCGGTCGCGTAGTAGTTCTCGAGCAGCGCGCCCTCGCCGGGGAGCGTCTGCGCGAGGTACGGGTCCCCGGACGGGGTGCCGAACGTCGATTCGTAGTCCTCGTTCTCGAGCACGATCACCCACACGTGCTTGATCTTCGGCAGCTTGAACGGTTTCACTTTCGCCGCCTGCGCCGCCCCGGCGGGGACGAGCAGGCAGGCGAGGGCGGCGAGCACCGCGATCCGCAGGGCCCTCATTTTTCGGTCACCGCTTCGACCGGGACGGGGGGTTCCAGGATCGAGCCGACCGGCGGTTCCATGAAGCTCGCCGTGCCGAGCGTCGAGGAAGTCCTCGACCGTCCGCGCGTTCGCGTCGCGGTAGGTCAGCGCCGGCAGGTTCCACTTCGCCTCGATCGTCGCGAGCACCGAGGTGTGGTCGTGCACGACGTTCGTGACGCCGTTCGGCTTCGAGTAGGGCGAGGCGACGATCCCCGGCACCCGCGGCCCGTAGATGTCGTATCCCCCGGGGACGTCACCGGGTTCGAGTTCGGGTGCGATCGAGTCCGGCGCGATCGCCGCCGGGGGCGGCACGTGGTCGTAGTAGCCGCCGTGCTCGTCGTAGGTGTAGACGAGCAGCGTGCGTGGCCAGGCCGGCGATTCGAGCACGGCCTTGACGACCTGGTAGGCCCAGTACTCGCCGTAGTCCATGTTCTGTTCGCTCTCCTCGTCGCCGCCCGTCGTGTTGAGCTTGCCGGTGATCGCTTCGATCCCGGGCAGCGCCGAGAGCGGGCCGCCGATGTCGGTGAGGGCGCCGAACTCGGGGTCGACGAAGCTGACGGAGGGCAGCGCGCCGGTCTTGCAGTCCGCGAAGAACTCCGCGATCGTCGCGAGGTTCGTCGGGTATTTCTCGATCACCGAGGGGATGATCCCGGTCTGCGGGAGATCCGTGAAGTAGTTCTTCCATTCGACCCCGTACGCATGCATGCGGTCGAAGATCGTCCCGTTGGGCGGCGGCGCGTCTTTGAGGCTTTCGGTGTTCGTCGCGATGTCGCCGTACGCCGTTCCCGCCATCAGGAAGCGCCGGTTCGGGTAGGTCTGGCACGGTGCCGAGCAGAACCACCTGTTCGCGATCGTGAAGGTCCGGGCGAACGAGTACGCGAACGGCAGCACCGCTTCCGTCCAGTAGCCCATCGGCTCGTCGTTTTCGACCGACCGGACGAAGCCGTCCATCTTGCCGCCGTCGATCTGGGTGTGGGTCGCGTTCCAGGTCTGCGTGACCGACGGCGCCTGGGCGGTCGTCGTGATCTCGTACGAGGGGACGCGTTCGCCCTTCGCGTTCGGGTTCCAGTTCCTGGCGACGCCCTTGCCGTTGAATTTGAGACCGTGCGCCTTCGGCTGCCCGGAATGTGCGAGCGCGCCGAGCAGGTTGTCGAACGAGTGGTTCTCCATCATCACGACGACGATGCTGTCGAACGGCAGCGACTCGTCGACCGTGCCGGCGGGCCGCTTCGGATCGGGAAGGCTGTCCGGAGTCCGTAGCGGACGGGCGAGCGCCGAGGCCGCACGTACGAGGGGGTTGGCGCCTGCCACGCCGGCCGCCGCGATGCCCCCGTAGCGCATCAGCTTGCGTCGTGTGAACGGACGGTGCTCGAAAGGCTCGGTCATCGTTTCTCCTGTGCTCGCGCGGCCCGGGCCCCGCTGGATCGTTCCGGGATCCGGCCCCCAACCGGTTACCGCAGCGTTTCCCGCGTGCAAACCCCCAGTCGTGAACAGGTCGTTACCCGCGTGCGGTCGAATGCATGCAGCCGCCTCCGGGGCGCGTCGGGCGCACCGCTAGCCTGTCGGCCCGTGCCTGAAACCCGTTCTGACATACGCAACGTCGCGATCGTCGCCCACGTCGACCACGGCAAGACCACGCTCGTCGACGCGATGCTTTGGCAATCCGGCGCCTTCCGCGAGGGCCAGGACGTCGCCACGCGGGTGCTCGACTCGATGGACCTCGAGCGCGAGAAGGGCATCACGATCCTCGCCAAGAACACCTCGCTTCGCTACGCGGACGTGAAGCTCAACATCATCGACACCCCCGGCCACGCCGACTTCGGCGGGGAGGTCGAGCGGGGGCTGACGATGGTCGACGGCGTGCTGCTGCTGGTCGACGCGTCCGAGGGGCCGCTGCCGCAGACCCGCTTCGTGCTGCGCAAGGCGCTCGAGGGCGGGCTGCCGGTGATCCTCGTCGTCAACAAGGTCGACCGCTCCGACGCGCGGGTCGCCGAGGTCGTCGACGAGGTCTACGAGCTGTTCCTCGACCTCGACGCCGACGAGCACCAGATCGAGTTCCCGATCGTCTACTGCAACGCGAAGGCCGGCGTCGCCTCGCTCGACTACGCGCCGGGCGACAAGCTCGAGTCGGGCGACCTCGCGCCGTTGCTCGACCTGCTACTCGAGCGCATCCCCGCCCCGACCTTCGAGCCGGGGCACCCCCTGCAGGCGCTCGTCACCAATCTCGACGCCTCGCCCTACGTCGGCCGGCTCGCGATCTGCCGCGTGCGCAACGGCACGATCGCGAAGGGCTCGCAGATCGCCTGGTGCCGGGCCGACGGCACGATCCAGAAAGCGCAGGTCGCCGAGCTCTACGTGACCGAAGCGCTCAACCGGGTCGACGCGCCCGAGGCGGGGCCGGGCGAGATCATCGCCGTCGCCGGGATCGCCGAAGTCACGATCGGCGAGACGCTGGCCGACCCGGCCGACCCGCGTCCGCTGCCGGTGATCACGGTCGACGAGCCGGCGATGTCGATCACGATCGGCGTCAACACCTCGCCGCTCGCCGGTCTCGAGGGCGACAAGATCACCGCGCGCCAGATCCGCTCGCGCCTCGACCAGGAGCTGATCGGCAACGTCTCGCTGCGCGTGCTCGACACCGACCGCCCGGACACCTACGAGGTCCAGGGCCGCGGCGAGCTGCAGCTCGCGGTGCTCGTCGAGATGATGCGCCGCGAGGGCTTCGAGATGACCGTCGGCCAGCCGCACGTGCTCGAGCGCGAGATCGACGGGAAGCGCCACGAGCCCGTCGAGCGGCTCTCGATCGACGTGCCCGAGGAGCACGTCGGCACCGTCACACAGCTGCTCGCCGCGCGAAAGGGACGTATGGAACACATGACCAACCACGGCACCGGCTGGGTCCGGATGGACTACCTCGTGCCCGCTCGCGGGCTGATCGGCTTCCGCACGCAGTTCCTCACCGAGACGCGCGGCACCGGGATCATGCACCACGTCTTCGACCGCTGGGAGCCGTGGGCCGGGGAGCTGCTGACACGGACGACCGGTGTGCTCGTCGCCGACCGCCGCGGCCAGACAGCGACCTACTCGCTGATGACGCTGCAGGAGCGCGGCACCCTGTTCGTCGGACCCGGCGAGGAAGTCTACGAGGGGATGATCATCGGCGAGAACGCCCGCTCGGAGGATCTCGACGTGAACCCCACGAAGGAAAAGCACCTGACGAACATGCGCTCCTCGACGGCCGATGTGCTGGTGCGCCTCGACACCCACCACAAGCCCTCGCTCGACGAGGCGCTCGAGTTCGTTCGCGAGGACGAGTGCGTCGAGGTGACGCCGGCCTCGGTGCGGCCGCGCAAGGCTGTGATCTCGAGGGTCGACCGGCTGAAGGCGATTCGCTCGGGCCGCAAGTGAGCTCGGCGCCCGCCGCGGCCGCGCCGCGCGGCGCGGCGCGGACGATCGAGCTCGCGGGCCTCGTCAAGTCGTTCCGGGGGCCCGGCGGGCCGATCCGCGCGGTCGCCGGGATCGACGTCTCGATCGGCGCCGGCGAGACGGTCGCGCTGCTCGGGCCGAACGGCGCGGGCAAGTCGACCACGATCGACATGCTGCTCGGCCTGCTCGCGCCCGACGAGGGCTCCGTCACGGTGTTCGGCCGCACCCCGGCCCAGGCGGTCGAGGCCGGCGCGGTCGGGGCGATGCTGCAGACCGGCGAGCTGATCCGCGACCTCACCGTCCGTGAGCTGCTGACGATGATGGCCTCGCTCTACGAGCAGCCGATGGAGGTCGCCGAAGTGCTCGCGCTGACCGGCGCGGAGCGCTTCTCCGGCCAGCGTACCCAGAAGCTCTCGGGCGGGCAGACGCAGCGCGTCCGCTGCGCGATCGCGCTCGTCAGCGATCCCGAGCTGCTCGTGCTCGACGAGCCGACGGCGGCGATGGACGTCGAGGGACGGCGTTCGTTCTGGACGACGATGCGCGAGTTCGCCTCGCGCGGGCGCACGATCCTGTTCGCGACGCACTACCTCGAGGAGGCCGACGACTACGCCGACCGGGCGGTGCTGATGTCGCACGGGCTCGTCGTCGCCGACGGGCCGACGAACCAGATCAAGGCGATGGTCGGCTCGCGGACGATCCGCGCGACGCTCCCCGGCGTCCCGATCGAGGAGCTGGGCGCGCTGCCCGGCGTCACCGGCGCCGAGCGCCGCGGAGAGGGCGTGCTGTTGCGCTGCTCGGACTCCGACGCGGCGATCCGCGCGCTGCTCGCGGCGCACGGCGAGGCGAGCGACATCGAGATCGAGGCGGCCGGGCTCGAGCAGGCGTTCCTCAGCCTCACGGTCGACGTCGATCCCGTGACACCGGGGCGGCCGGCGTGAGCGCGGCGTCGCTCGCATACGCCCGCTACGAGCTGCTGCGCACGCTTCGCAACCGGCGCTTCTTCTTCCTCTCGCTCGGGTTCCCGCTCGTCCTCTACTACCTGATCGCCGGCTCGACGCGGCACGTCACGAACATCGGTGGCAGCGGCATCGCCGCGCCGCTCTACTTCATGGTCGGCCTCGTCTCGTTCGGGACGATGAGCGCGATGCTCTCCAGCGGCGCGCGGATCGCCACCGAGCGCTCCGTCGGCTGGAACCGCCAGCTCCGCATCACCCCGCTCTCGCCGCGCGCGTACTTCCGTACGAAGGTGCTGACCGGCTACCTGATGGCGCTGATCAGCATCTGCGCGCTGTATGCGGCGGGTGCGACGCTCGGCGTCTCGATCGGCGCCGGACGCTGGCTGGAGATGACCGGGCTGATCCTGGTCGGGCTGATCCCGTTCGCCGCGCTCGGGATCTTCATCGGCCACCTGCTGACGCCCGATTCGGTCGGGCCCGCGATCGGCGGCGGCATCGCCCTGCTGGCGATCATCGGCGGCAGCTGGGGGCCGATCGCCCAGCACGGCTTCCTCCACACGATCGCAGGGCTCGTGCCCTCCTACTGGCTCGTACAGGCGAGCCACGTGGCGGTCGGCGGGGGCGCCTGGCCGCTGAAGGGGTGGCTCGTGATCGCGGCTTGGACGGCGGTCGCCAGCCGCCTCGCGCAGCGCGCCTATCAGCGCGACACGCGCCGTTCCTAGTGAATAGGGTACCCGCGGTCACCCCCCCGAAGCAGGGCGCGAGAGGGCGCCCCTGCGTTGTGAACAGGAGCTCATCCATGCCAGCACTGCCGCGTCTGAGGGCGGCTGCCGCCGTCGCCGCTGTGGCGCTCTGCTTGTCGCTCGTGCTACCCGCGCTCGGCCTTGCCGCCGCCGCGACGCCGCTCTACATCAAAGAGACCCAGCAGGCGTACGAAAAGCAGTTGAACAAGAACGAAATCTCCGCTGCCGCGGTCAATCACGCGATCGCCACCGTGCGGCTGACGCTGAAGGACGGCCGCTACTACGTCTTCCACTACGCCGCCGGCGGCCAGAAAGCGGCCGAAGCGCAGCTCCGCGCCCACGGCGTCACGGTGACCGAGGTCAAATCGAAGAAGAAAAAGAAGAGCAAGACGCTCGGCTCGCACCCGCGCCGCACGATCGCGATCATCGTCGTGGTCGTCGTCGTGATCGCGCTCGCCGTGTTCCTGCTGCTGCGCCGCCGGCGCCTCGGCCAGGACTGAGCGGGCACGCATCCCGGGCCCGCGCGCGCGGGCCCGGGACGCGCAGCCGGCTCAGCAGAGCGGGCGGCGCCGGGCCACGTGCCGGTGCGCGGTCGTGCCCGCGTGGTGGGCGTGCAGGGCGGTCGCCACGTCGTGGCTGAGCGTCTCGGCCATGTCCCGCGAGAAGTTCTCCTTGACGACCATCCGCAGCACGGTCACGTGCTCGGCGTCAGGCGGCAGCGTGTAGGCGGGGACGATCCAGCCCCGCTCGCGCAGCAGATGGGACAGCGCCGTCAGGTCGGTGCGCTCGGGGTCGTCGGCGCGCAGCGCGACGATCGGGAACTCCGAGCCGTCGTTGATCAGCGACAGGCCCTCGATCTCCTGGAGTTTGCCCGCCAGCCACCGCGCGTTGTCGAGCACCGTGCGCACGATTTCGGCGTATCCCTCCAGGCCCAGCCGCAGGAACGCGAAGTACTGGAGGATCACCGACGAGGACGGACGCGAGAAGTTCAGCGAGTAGTTCGGCATGTCGCCGCCCAGGTAGTTGATGTGGAAGATCAGCTCCTCGGGCAGGTCCGAGGCGTCGCGGAAGACGACGGTCCCCATCCCGGGGTAGACGAGCCCGAACTTGTGGTTCGAGACGTTGATCGAGCGCACCGAGGCGAGCCGGAAGTCCCATTCCTGCTCGGGCCGCGAGAACGGCGTGATGAAACCGCCGGAAGCGGCGTCGATGTGCAGCGGGATGTGCCAGCCGCGCTCGGACTCGACGCGCATCAGGAGCTCGTCGATCGAGGGGAGGTCGTCCTTCTGCCCCGTGAAGGTCGTGCCGAGCAGCCCGGCCACGCCGATCGTGCGCTCGTCGAGCAGCGGCTCGACCTGCTCGGCGCCGATCGTGAAGCGGTGCTCCTCCATCGGGATGATCCGCGCCTCGACCTCGAAGTAGCGCGCGAACTTCTCCCAGCAGGTGTGCACGTCGGCGCCGACGATCATGTTCGGGCGGTCCGCCGGCTGGCCCTCGCGCTCGCGCCGGCGCTGCCACGCCCGCTTGTGCGCGAGCATCGCGAGCATGATCGCCTCCGAGGAGCCGATCGTCGCGGTGCCCGTCGGGCGCTCGTGGGACGGCGCGTTGAACAGCCGCGCGACCATCGATACGACGCGCTTGTGGACCTCCTCGGTCTGCGGGTACTCGTCCTGGTCGATCATGTTCTTCGCGAGCGTCTCGGCCGCGAGCAGGCGGGCCTGCGGCTCCATCCAGCTCGTCACGAACGACGCGAGGTTCAGCGCGGGGTTGCCGTCGAGGTTGAGCTCGTCGTGGACCAGCTGGTACGCCGCCGGGGCGCTCATCCCCTGCTTCGGCAGGCGGTACTTCGGGACGTCGTGTGAGAAGGACCGGCCTGCGTAGGTGGGGGAGATCAGCTCTTCGGAGTCGACGTCCACTTCGTGCATCGGCGATGCTCCTTTCGATCCCGGCTGCTGGCCGGCTCGCGGTGTGGGGAGATCATCCCGGGTTCGCCGCCCCGGCTTCGCCGCCAAGAACGAGACTCAGTCTTATAATTGGCCGGAGCGATGGACGACGCCGCAACACAGCCGGCCGCTGAGCTCCGCGACGCGGCCGTCCGCGTCGGCGGCCGCTCGATCTGGAGCCGCGTCTCGCTGCAGCTCGCGCCCGGCGAGTTCATGGGCCTGCTGGGGGAGAACGGGGCGGGCAAGTCGACGCTGCTGAAGGTCCTGCTCGGCGCGCTCGCGCTCGAGGCGGGCTCGGCCACGGCGCTCGGTCGCAGCCCGGGCGCAGCCAACCGTGAGATCGGCTACGTCCCGCAGCGGCCGGTGCTCGGCGCGGGAATGCGGCTGCGCGGCCGCGACATCGTCCGGCTCGGGCTCGACGGCGATCGCTGGGGGCTGCCGGTGGGGCTCGGCGCAGCCGCCTCGGCCCGACGCGCGACGGCACGGAGCCGCGTCGAGGAGGCGATCGAGCTCGTCGGCGCCGGCGCCTACGCCGGCAGACCCCTCGGCGAGTGCTCGGGCGGCGAGCAGCAGCGGCTGCTGATCGCCCAGGCGCTGGTCCGCCGGCCCCGCCTGCTGCTGCTCGACGAGCCGCTCGACAGCCTCGACCTGCCGAACCAGGCGGCGATCGCGGCGCTGGTCGACCGTGTCCGCCGCGAGGCCGGGGTCGCGGTGCTGCTCGTCGCGCACGACGTCAACCCGCTGCTGCCCTATCTCGATCGCGTCGCCTACATCGCCGCCGGGCGGGCCGTGACGGGGCCGGTCTCGGAGGTGATCACCGACGAGGTGCTGAGCGCGCTGTACGGCGTCCGCGTCGAGGTGCTGCGCGCCTCCGACGGCCGGCTCGCGGTGATCGGGCAGCCGGACCCGCCGGCGCACCACCACGACCGCCACGGGCACGACGACGCGGCTCACGCCGCCGCACATGCGGGCTGAGGCTCCGTCGCTCGGCTGGAACGTCGCGCACGACGTCTCCGAGATCGTCGAATACCACTTCATGATCAACGCGCTGCTCGCCGGCAGCGCGGTCGCGGTCGCCGCCGCGCTGCTCGGCTGGCTGACCGTGCTGCGGCGCGCGTCGTTCGCCGGCCACACGCTCTCGATGATGGCCTTCCCGGGCGCGGCGGCGGCGGCGCTCGCCGGGGTCGCGGCTGCGTGGGGCTACGTCTCCTTCTGCCTCGCCGGCGCGCTCGGGATCGCGCGGCTGCCGGGCGCGGCGGCCGGCTCGCGGCGCGAGGAGGATGCCGCGGTCGGGATCGTCCAGGCGCTCGCGCTCGCCGTCGGGTTCCTGCTCGTCAGCCTCTACGGCGGCGTGCTCGGGGACCTCGAGTCGCTGCTGTTCGGCAACCTGCTCGGCGTCTCCGACGGCGAGGTCTCCGAGCTCGCCGTGGTCGCGCTGCTCGTGGCCGTCGCGCTCGCTGCGATCGGGCGGCCGCTGCTGCTCGCAAGCGTCGATCCGGAGGGCGCGGGCGCGCGCGGAGTGCCGGTGCGGGCGCTCTCGACCGCGTTCCTCGTGCTGCTCGGGCTCGCGGTCGCCGCGACCAGCCAGGTGACCGGGCCGCTGCTCGTCTTCTCGCTGCTGGTGATGCCCGCCGCCGCGGCGCAGGCGCTGACCCCGCGGCCGCTCGCCGGGCTCGTCCTCGCGGTCGCGATCGGGCTGCTCGACGTCTGGGTCGGGCTCGGCGTCGCCTACTTCTCCGTGTACCCGCCGGGGTTCTGGATCGCGATCGTGTCGTTCGCGGTCTACGTGCTCAGCAGGCTCGGCGCGGCCGCCGTGCGCAGGAGGGCCGGCTGATGCTCGGCCAGGAATACATGCGCAACGCGCTCCTCGCCGGCGGTGCGATCGCGCTCGCCGCAGGCGTCTGCGGGTGGTTCGTCGTGCTCCGCCGGCAGGTGTTCGCGGGCGACGCGCTCGCGCACGTCGCCTTCCCGGGCGCGCTCGCCGCCGCGACGGCCGGGATCGACGAGCGGGTCGGGCTGTTCGCTGCGACCGTCGCGACGGGCGTGATGATCGCGCTGCTCGGGCGGGGAGCGATCGCCGTGCGCGGCGGCCGCGGCGCCGGCGTCGAGGCGGCCGACGACACCGCGATCGGCGCCGTGTTCACGTTCGTGCTCGCGCTCGGCGTGTTCTTCCTGACCCGCTTCAGCCTCGGCTCGGGTTCCTCGACGGGGATCCAGGCGGCGCACACGCTGTTCGGTTCGATCTTCGGGCTGAGCGGCGGCGAAGCGCGGCTCGCGGCGGCGATCGCCGCGGCGGTGCTGCTCGCCGCGCTCGCGATCGGCGCGGCCGCTGCTGTTCGCCTCGGTCTCACCCGAGGTCGCCGGCGCGCGGGGGCGTGCCGACGCGGCTGCTCGGCGTCGCCTTCCTGGCTCTGCTCGGCGTCGTCGCGGCGGAGGCCAGCCAGGCGGTCGGCGCGCTGCTGCTGCTCGGCCTGCTGACCGCGCCCGCGGCCGCCGCTCAGCAGCTGGCACGACGCCCGGGGCCCGGCGTCGCGCTCGCCGCCGCGCTCGCGCTCGCATCGATGTGGGGCGGGCTGGTGCTCGCCTGGGCGATCCCGTCGCTGCCTCCGAGCAGCGCGGTGATCGGGGTCGCCTGCGCGATCTACCTGCTCGCGCGGATCGTGCCGCCGCTCGCTCGCCCGGCGGTCGGTCGCGCCCAGAGGTAGGCGACGACGCAGCCGAGCGCGAACGTCGCGACGACGAGCAACAGCGGCCCCGAGTCCTCGACGAGCGCTCCCGCCACACCCGCGGCGAGACCGCCCGACAGCGCCGCGACCCACGCCGGGTCGCCGCCGACGGGGGTCGTCAGCGACGCGCGGCGGCGGATCCCCCAGCCGCCGGCGAGCAGCGCGGCCGCCGTCGCGGCCGGCATCGCGTGGTTGCCGAGCTCCTGCCAGGCGGCGCGATAGCGCCGCACGAGGATGTCGCGCACGTCGCCGGGCGAGCGCGCGTGCAGGACGCTGCCGGTGAAGTGGCCGCTGCCGTGCGCGGTGGCGAGGTCGAGCGCCGCGAGCGCCACCAGGCCCGCGACCGGGCTCAGCAGCACGAGCAGCGCGCGGCGGCGCGTCAGCGCCCCGGGCGCCAGCATCGCCGCGGCCACGGCGGTGCCCGCGCAGACGAGGATCACGCCGCCGACGCCCGCGCCGACCCTTGCCGAGCCCTCGACCGCGGCGAGCACGACACCCGCCGCGATCATCGCGGCGAGCGCCGCGGCCGTCGCGCCGCGAGGGATAGAGCGCCGCCGCGACCGCGGCGAGCACCAGCACCGCGAGCCCCGACTTCAGCTCGTTGCCGACGCCGTAGAAGCGCGAGCCGATGATCGGGTCGGGTCCGAGCAGCGAGCGCATCATCAGCTGCCCGTGCGCGAGCGCGTCGGCGACGATCGCGACCACGGTCACGAGCGCGGGCACGACCGGCGCGCGCGGCCACGGCACGAGCGCGTCGGTGGCAGCGCCGAGCGCGAGGCAGCCGGCGGCGATCCCCGCGTACTCGGCGGCGGCCGACGGCTCGAGCCCGCCGGCTCGCCATCGACACGAGCGGCGCGAACAGGACGCCGACCGCGCCGCCCCGCAGCGCCCGCGCGACGAGCGCCGGGCGCCGGCTCGCCGCGGCGGCGAGCAGCACCAGGGCCCACGCGCAGAGCAGCAGCCCGAACGCCTTCAGCCGGCGGCCCCCGATCACGCGCAGGCGCGCGATCAGGCCGCGCAGCGCAGCGCCGTCGAGCGCGCCTGCCGCTTCGATCCGGCGACCGCGCACCTCGGCGGGAACCTTCGCCCCCGTCCAGGCGAGAACGGTCGGGGCGAGGTCGACCGCAGCGAGGAGGCCGGGCTCCTGCGTCGTCGCGGAGGTCAGCTCCCGTTGGCGGCCTCCGCCGAGCCCGGCCGCCGCGGCCCACAGCAGTTCGCCTTTCGTTCCCTCTCCCGAGCGCTGTACGGCGATCAGCAGCTCGCCGGGGGCGCGCGCCGGCGAGCAGCCCCAGCAGTGCGCTGCGCCCCTGCGCGCCGGAGGGGAGGTCGGCGACGACCAGGCCGTGTGCTCCGAGCAGCTCCGCGATCCGCCCCCGCAGGGTCGCGGCAGCGCCGATCGAGACCGCGGCCACGCGACCCCGCCGGTCGGCCGCGGCGGCGGCGGCGAACGCGTTCCCGGCCTGTCACACCGGCGTACGCGGCGCCGCCGGGCACGGTGGAGGCGAGCAGCCCGGGGGTCAGCAGCTGCGGCGCGGCCGCTGCCCTCGAGAGGGCCCGGTCCCATCCCGCGATCGCGCCGCCGGGGCCGAGCGAGAGCATCGGCGGAGTCCGCGTGCGGGTAGGCCGACGAGGCTATGCGCGCACCCTGACCGATGTCGAGCAGCAGCTGGGAGGGGTGGTAGCCGCCCTGCGTCGCCGAGAGGATCCCGACGTCCATGCCGGCCGCGGCGAGCGCGCGCTCCCCGGCGCCGAGGAACACCAGCAGGGCCGTGCGGCGGGGCGCCGCGGCGGCGGGCAGCGGGCGCGAACGCGAGTGCCGCGCCGGCCGCCAGCGCGAGCGCGGCCCCGCGACGCGCCCTTCTCAGTCCTCGGCGCTCCCGGTCTCGCCGGAAGCGGCTCCGACCGGCACCGGCTCGGGCATCCCCCGCATCGGCGCCGGCTCCTGCCGGAGGTCGAGCGTGCCCTCGATGTTGACGCGCGGCAGCGCCCGGTCGAGCCACTGCGGCAGCCGCCAGGTGACGCCGCCGAGCAGGTGCAGGGTCGCCGGCAGCAGCAGACAGCGAACGACGAGCGCGTCGAGCAGCACGGCGCTGGCGAGGCTCAGCCCGAACTCCTTGATCACGCGCTCTTCGCCGAGCATGAACGACAGGAACACGCAGACCATGATCGCCGCGGCGGCGGTCACGACGCGGCCGGTCAGCGCCAGCCCGTCGCCGACCGCGCGGCTGCTGTCGCGCGTCTGCGTCCAGCGCTCGTGGATGCGCGACACGAGGAACACCTCGTAGTCCATCGACAGCCCGAACACGATCGCGAACAGCATCACCGGGATGAACGACTCGATCGGCCCCTTCTGGACGCCGAACAGGCTCCCCGAGCCAGCCCCACTGGAAGACGGCGACGATCACGCCGAGCGCGGCGCCGATGCTGAGCAGGTTCATCACCGCCGCCTGCAGCGGGATCACCAGCGAGCGGAACACGATCAGCAGCAGCAGCGCCGAGAGCAGCACGACGACGCCGATGAACAGCGGCAGCTTGTGCCCGAGCGTGGTCGCGAAGTCGACCGCGCCGGCGGTCACGCCGCCGACGTAGACCTTGATCCCGCTGCTGCGCTCGAGCGGCGGCACGACGTCGTCGCGCAGGTCTTCGACGAGCTTCGTCGTCGCGTAGGCCTGCGGCGAGGAGCGCGGGTAGACGGTGATCGTGGCGACGCTGCCGCCGTTCGGGTTGAACCGCGGCGGCACGATCGAGGCGACGCCCGGGGTCGCCGCTGACCGCGGAGGCGAGCGCCTCGACGCTCTGGCGCGAGGGCGCCTGCGAGACGACCAGCAGCGGCCCGTTGAAGCCTTCGCCGAAGCCCTCGGCGAGCAGCTCGTAGGCCTTGTGGGTGGTCTGCGAGGCGGGGTCGTTGGAGGCGTCGCTCGAGCCGAGGCGCAGCGCGATCGCGGGCGCCGCGATCGCCAGCATCACGAGCGCGGCGACGACGGCGATCGTCGCCGGCCGCTCGCCTACGAAACGGCTCCAGCGCAGCCACGCGCCCGCGGCGGGGGTGCCTTCGAGCTGCGGCGCCTGCTCCTCGCCGCGGCGCCGCGCGCGGCGACTCGGGCGCGCGACTTTGTGGCCCGAGATCGTCAGCAGCGCCGGCAGCAGCGTCAGCGAGGCGAGCATCACGAGCAGCACGCCGATCGAGGCGGAGATCGCGACCCCGTAGAGGAAGTCGACGCCCAGCAGCATCATCCCCAGCAGCGCGATCACGACGGTGGTGCCCGCGAACAGCACGGCCCGGCCTGCGGTGTCGATCGCCCGGAGCACCGACTCGCGCGAGTCGTGGAACGTCGGGCCGGGGGTGCGGTAGGCCTCCCGGAACCGGGTCAGGATGAACAGCGCGTAGTCGATGCCGACGCCGAGCCCGATCATCGCGGCGAGCTCGGAGGAGAAGTTCGGCGTGTCGACGACGTGCGTGAACAGCGCGATCACGCCGAGCCCCGTGCCGAGCCCGAACAGCGCGGTTACGATCGGCAGGCCCATCGCGATCAGCGAGCCGAAGGTGAGCAGCAGCACGACGATCGCCGCGAGCAGCCCGACCGCGGTCGAGATCCCGAACCCGGGCTGCTCGGTCATCTCGATCGCCTGCCCGCCGAGCTCGACTTGCAGCCCCGGCTGCGCGGCCGCGCGAGCGGTGCTGACGACGCGTTCGGGGGCGCTCTGCGGCAGCAGGTTGGCTTTTTTGTCGAATACGACGGTCGCGAACGCGATCTGCCGGTTGGCGGAGACCGAGCGGCCCGAGCCCGCGCCTTCGTAGGGGCTGACCACCGAGCTGACGTGGGGCAGCCGCCTGACCTGGGCGAACATCGCGGTCATCCGCGAGCGCACGGCGGGGTCCTCGACGCTCCCCGAGGAGACCTTGAAGACGATCGTGTCGCGATCTCCCGCCTGGGCCGGGAAGCTGTGCTGAAGCAGGTCGGCCGCGCGCTGGGCGTCGGAGTTGGGGAGCGTGAAGTTGTTGGAGTAGCTGGTGCCGGCCGACTGCGCGAGCGCGTTGATCGCGATGAGCAGCACGATCCAGCCGACCACCACGTACTTGCGGTGTGTCGTCGACCAGCGGGCCAGGTTCAGCAAGGCGGGCTCCAGTCTCGGGGGGAAGATGGCTGCCGCCGCCCGAGGCGCGCCGTGGGGGGTGCGTCGGGGGCACCTGGAGGGTAGCCGAGTCGCGGTCGGGTCCCGTGACCCAGGCCTCTGGTAGCGTCGCGGCCGAGGCGACCGGGCCGAGCTGTCGCCGCGGTGCCGGCTGCGGCTCCAGGCGCGAGAACAGCGTTCGCACCGGATGCGCGCGATGGGGCACGGCGCTCGCGCCGGGCGATCGCTCAGTTGAGGCTCGGGTCGAGCGGCATCCGCGCGAGCAGCGCGTAGCGGCCGCCCTTGCGTGTCAGCGCGTCGCTCCACAGCTGCTCGGGCTCCGAGCAGAACACGTCCTCGGGACGCGGCGTCGCCCTCGATCCAGTCGCCGCGCTCGATCTCGGCGTCGAGCTGGCCGCCGCCCCACCCTGCGTAGCCGGCGTAGACACGCCGCCGGGCGGTCGCAGCCGACGAGGTCCTCGAGGCTCGCGTCGGGTGCCGGCAGCCCGATCCGGCCGAGCACGAGGACCGCGGCCGGGGCGGGATCGACGAACTCGGCGAGCATCACGATCGCGCCGGGTTGCACGGGGCCGCCGATGTACACCGGCTCCTCCTCGCCGACGATCTCGCCGAGCAGCGGCACCGCCGTCTGGACCGTCGACTCGGAACGGCGGTTGAGCACGAGGCCGAGCGCGCCCGTCGGCGCTGTGCATGCCGATCAGCACGACGGTGCGGCTGAAGTTCGGGTCCTCGAGCGTTGTCGAGGCGAGCAGCAGACGGCCGGCCAGCGATCCGGAGTCCATCACCGCAGGCTACCCGCCATCGCCGCGGGCGCACCGTCCGCAGCGCGTGCGGGTCGTGCCGGAATCGCCCTGGAAGCGGGTCTGCCGACCCTCTAGCATCGCCGCCATCCGAGCCGGCCGCCCGGTCGCCGGGAGCAACGAGGAGCGTGCGATGGGTGATCCCGGCGAGCCGCGAGCGCAGGACGACGCCGCCTCCAGCGGCAGGTGGATGTGATCGTGCTCGGCGCCGGTCCGGCGGGAGAGGTCGCAGCGGGCAAGCTCGCCGCGGGCGGCCTCGAGGTCGCGCTGGTCGAGCGCGACCTCGTCGGCGGCGAATGCTCGTTCTACGCGTGCATGCCCTCGAAGGCGCTGCTGCATCCCGCCCAGGTCCTCGCCGAGACGCGCCGCGTCGCCGGGGCCGCGAGGCCGTCGACGGGCGCGCTCGACGTCGCCGCGGTGCTCGCGCGCCGCGACGAGATCGTGCACGACCTCGACGACGCCGCGCAGCTGCCGTGGCTCGAGGAACGGAACATCGAGCTGATCCGCGGCCACGGCCGCCTCGCGGGGAGCGCGTGGTCGAGGTCGCGGGAGCGCGCCTGCGCGCCGTCGCGCCGTCGTGCTCGCGACCGGCAGCGCGGCCGCGATCCCGCCGGTCCCCGGCCTCGCGGACGCCGCGCCCTGGACGAACCGCGAGGTGACGACGGCGAAAGCGGTGCCGGGGTCGCTGCTGGTGCTGGGCGGCGGCGTGGTCGGCGTCGAGATGGCGAGCGCGTACGCATCGCTCGGCGCGCGCGTGACGGTCGTCGAGGCGGGGACCGGCTGATCGCGGGCGAGGAGCCGTTGGCCGTCCGAGCTCGTGCTCGAGGGTGCTGCAGGGCCCGGGCGTCCGCGTGCTGCTCGGCGTGCTCCGCGGTCGGTCGGGAGCGCGACCGCGGCGGTCGTGCGCATGCTCGCTGAAGGGCGGCGAGCAGCTCGACGGGGACGAGCTGCTGGTGGCCACCGGGCCGGCGGCCGCTGAGCGAGGACGTCGGGCTCGAGACGGTCGGGATCGAGCCCGGCGGCTACGTCGAGGTCGACGAGACCTGCGCTCCCGGGTCACGACTGGCTCTACGTCGTCGGCGACCTCAACGGGAGGTCGCTGCTGACGCACATGGGCAAGCACCAGGCGCGCACCGTGGCGGGCGCGATCCTCGGCGCGCCCCCGCGGCCGGCGCCGGCCGGGCGCTGGTCGCCGCGCGTGATCTTCACCGAACCGCAGGTCGCCGCGGTGGGAAGGACACGCCGCGGCGGCGAGGGAGGCCGGCATCGAGGGCGCGCGGCGTCGCGGTGTCCCTCGAGTCGAACGCGGGCTCGACTACATCGGCCACGGCCGCCGGGGGCTGCGCGTCGATCGTGATCGACACGAGCGCGAGGTGATCGTCGGCGCGACGTTCGTCGGTGTCGAGGTCGCCGAGTCGCTGCACGCGGCGACGATCGCGATCGCCGCGGAGCTGCCGCTCGAGCTCTTGCCAGGCGGTGCCCGCGTTCCCCACCCGCACCGAGGTCTGGCTGGGGCTGCTCGACGCCGCGACCGGGCGGATGAGGCGGCTCAGGGCGTGCCGAGAGATGTCGAGGGTGCCGGCTCTGGGCGTGGTCGTTCGCGTTGCCCTCCGGCTCGATCACGTGGCCGTCGGCGACGACCGGGCTGTTCCAGTGGCCGGGGCGCCGGCGAGCTTCGCGATCGGCTGCGGCGAGGAGGGCCGGTAGACCTCGATCCCGCCCGCCGCCGAGGTCGTAGACGTACAGCAGGCCGCCCGCGAGCACCGGGCTCGTGCCCGGGTCGGCGTTCTGCCAGGCGCGCGCAAGGCGCCCGCCGCGCAGAACGTAGGCGGCGGTGCCGGATTCGTCGGCGACGAACATCGTCGTGTCGGCGCCGTGGCGCCACACGGCGGGCGCGCTGAACAGCTCGGCGCCGCCCGGGGACCTCCAGGCGCTGCAGTTCGCCGCCGAGCCGCGCGCGTGGCGCCAGGCGGGCGGCCGTCGAGCCGCGAGAGCGCGAGCACCCGCAGGATCCCGTCCTTGCCGGCCGACCGCACGCGGTCGCCGCCGAGCAGCGCCGGGCCGCTCGAGCCGAGGTCCAGGTCGGCGGCTGTTCAGCTGCGCCTGGTCGACGGGGGTGAACGCCTGGCGCAGCCGCAGCCCCGGCACCGTCAGCTCGAGCACGCTGTCGCCGAAGTCGCTCGTGCCGTTCCACGGCGCGTTGCCCGTGTCGATCAGGATCCGCCCGCCGCCGGGCTCGACGACGGCGCCCGCGCGCGCGACAGGATCGCCGAGTCGCTGACCGGGCAGCTGCTCGGCACGATCAGCCGGCGACGGTTCGCGCAGAGCGTGTTGAAGACCGCCGCGATGTGTCCGTCGGCTCGGTCGATCAGCACGACGTGACCCTGGTAGGGCGGCGCGTCGCCGATGTAGCCGCCGGTCGCCGCGATCACCTCACGGGCCGTCGACGTTGAGGGCGGCCGCGAGCTTCTCGTGGCGCGGTTCGCAGCGTCACGCGAACCGGCCAGCCCGGGGCCTCGGTCCCGTCCTCCAGCGAGAGCTTGTGGATCAGGCCGTTGGGCGAGGCGGCGTAGACGAGCCGCCGGGTCGGCGAGCGGGCTCGCGGTGGTGATCTGCGCGGAGCCGGCCCAGCCGGCGTAGCCGGGGGGCGTGAACGTCCAGAGCATCCGCGCCGGTGCCGGCGTCGAGCGCGATCGTGCGGCCGTAGGTGGTCGTGACGACGACGACGTCGTGGGCCGCGCCCGCCGACGGTGGCGGCGTGCAGGTAGATGGGCGAGGAGTCGACTGTGCCCGGCAGCGAGACGGTCCGGCGGCTGCAGGCGGGCGACGTTCGCGGCGGTGATCCCGGTCGGCCGGCGCCGACGTCGCTGCGCTGCGGGTCGTAGCCCGAACTCGGGCCAGTCGAGCACGCGCCGCCGGTCGCCGCGGAGGACGGGATCGCCGACCGCGCCGCCGTCGGCGTGCTCGTGTCGGCCGGCGCGGCGCTGCCGCAGGCGGCGGCGAGGACGCAGAGCGGCGGCTGGCGATCAGGCCGCTCGGCAGGCATGTTGCCCGCATCGGCCCGTTCTATCGCATCGCGGCCGCAGCCGGCGCCGCGCGGGCGGCGATATGCTCGGCGCCGTCCCCGCCGCGGCGGGGCGACCGCGACGGCAGGAGGCAGCTGGAGATGGCCAAGACCCCGCAGGTCGGCGAGCAGGCGCCGGACTTCGAGCTGGAGGGAACGGACGGGCGCTTCAAGCTCTCCGAGCACCTCGGCGAGCGCGTCGTGCTGCTGTTCTACCCCGGCGACAACACGCCGGTCTGCACCAAACAGTTCTGCTCCTACCGCGACCGTGCGGACGACTTCTCGGCGCTCGGCGCGACCGTCGTCGGCATCTCCTCCCAGGACCTCGGCTCGCACGAGGCGTTCGCCGCCAAGCACTCGCTCAACGTGCCGCTGCTCGCCGACGTCGACAAGCGGGTCGCCGCCTCCTACGACGCGTACTCGCCGCGGCTCGGGGTCAAGCGGGCCGTGATCGTGATCGACGAGCAGGGGATCGTCCGTCACCGCCACGACCACCGTCTCGGGCTCGACTACCAGTCCGTCGACGAGCTCAAGGCGGTGCTCGACTCGCTGGGCGAGCCGGTCAGCGGCTGACGGGCTCGGGCCGCCGCCCGAGCGCGCCGTCGCGGCTGAGCCCGGCGGGCAGCTCGGGGCGTCGACCGCGGCGCGCTGCCGGTGCAGCTCGGCGAGCTCGAGCTGCATGTTGCGCGGGGGTTCGCCGGGGCGCGGCGCACGGCGGTGCCAGCTGCCGTCGCCGTCGAGCTCCCACGAGCTCTCGTTGTCGGCGAACGCCCGCGCGAGCGTGTCGAGCAGCTCGTCCTGCAGCTCGGGGACGAGGATCGGCGCCGCCAGCTCGACGCGGTGGTCGAGGTTGCGGGGCATCAGGTCGGCGGAGGCGATGAACACCTCGCGCTCGTGACCGCGCTCGAACGCGTAGATGCGCGAGTGCTCGAGCAGCCGCCCGACGACCGAGACGACGCGGATGTTCTCGGAGATCCCCGGCAGCCCCGGGCGCAGGCAGCAGATCCCGCGCACGTTGAGGTCGATCTCGACGCCGGCCTGGGAGGCGGCGTAGAGCGCGCGGATGCAACGGCCGTCGACGAGCGCGTTCATCTTCATCGCGATCCGCGCCGGCTCGCCCGCTTCGTGGGCCTCGACCGTGCGCTCGATCTCCGCGATGATCCCGTCGCGCAGCATGTTCGGCGCGGTCAGCACCCGCCGGTAGTGCAGCGGGCGCCCGTAGCCGGTCAGGTAGTTGAACATGTCGGCGACGTCGGCACCGATCTGCTCGTCGATCGTGAACAGCCCGAAGTCGGTGTAGAGCCGGGCGGTCGCCGAGTGGTAGTTGCCGGTGCCGATGTGCACGTAGTTGCGCACGCCGTCGCCCTCCCGGCGCACGACCAGCACGCACTTCGCGTGCGTCTTCATCGCCGGCTGGCCGTAGACGACGTGCACGCCCGCCTCCTCCAGCGCCTTCGCCCAGTGGATGTTCATGCGCTCGTCGAAGCGCGCCTGCAGCTCGACCAGGGCGACCGCCTGCTTGCCGCGTTCGGTCGCTTCGATCAGCGCCGGGACGAGCGGCGAGTCGTCGCTCGTGCGGTACACGGTCTGCTTGATCGCGAGCACGTTCGGGTCGGCCACGGCCTGTTCGACGAAGCGCTCGACGGAGGTCGCGAAGGAGTCGTAGGGGTGGTGCACGAGCACGTCTCCCTCGCGCATCGCGCCGAGCACGTCGGGACGCTCGCCGCCGCGCGGCGCCAGCCGCGGGTGCGTCCCCGACGGCAGCGGCTCGTCGCGCAGCTCGGCGTGCCCGGGGAGCCGCACGATCTGCCACAGCGCCCCCATGTCGAGCAGGCCCTCGACCGGGAACACCTCGTCGTCCTCGACGCGGAGCAGGTTGGTGAGCGCGGCGCGCAGCTGCTCGGAGGCGCTGGCGCCGAGCTCGACGCGGACGATCCCGCCGAAGCGCCGGCGCCGCAGCTCGTCCTCGACCGCCTGCAGCAGGTCCGCGGCGTCGTCGGAGACCTCGAGATCGGCGTCGCGCGTGACCCGGAACACGTCGCAGTCGACGATCTCCATGCCCGGGAACAGCGCGTCTAGGTGGTTGGCGATCACGTCCTCGAGCGGCACCAGCAGGGACGGCGCGCCGGCGCCGGCGGGAACCGTCACGAACCGCGGCAGGATCTCGGTCGGCACCTTCACCCGGGCGAACACGGTCTGCCCGCCGATCGGGTCGCGCACCAGCACGGCGAGGCTGAGCGACAGGTTCGAGATGTAGGGGAAGGGCCGGCCCGGTGCGACCGCGAGCGGGGTCAGCGCCGGGAAGATCGCCTTCTGGAAGTGGCGCGCCAGCTCGGCGCGCTGCGCGTCATCGAGGTCGGCGACGCCGACGACGCGGATCTCGCTGTCCGCAAGCATCGGCCGCAGGCGCAGTTCGAAGCAGCGGGTCAGCCGTCTGCCCTGTTCGAGCACCTTCTCGCGGATCAGCGAGATCGTCTCGGAGGGGGTGCGCCCGTCCTGGCTCGTGGTCTCGACCCCCGCGTCGATCTGGTCGCGCAGCCCGGCGACGCGCACCATGTAGTACTCGTCGAGGTTGGTCGTGTAGATCGCGCAGAACTTGACGCGCTCCAGCAGCGGCACCTGCTCGTCCTCGGCGAGCTGCAGAACGCGGTCGTTGAAGTCCAGCCAGGAGAGCTCGCGGTTGATGTAGAGCGAGGGGTGGTCGAGGCTCTCGGCCACCGAAGTCGGCCCGCCCTCGCCGATCCGAGGCTGCTCGCCGTACGCGCCGGGCTCGGTGTCTCGGGCTGCGTAGCCGGCGCCCGCGGCCGAGGCGCCGACCCCCGCGGAGGGCACGTCGCTCAGGGGGTGATCGCCGGTTCCGTCCATCGGGCATCCACGCTACACGGTGTTCGCCGCGCGGTGAAGGACATCGCAATTTGGGTGGAAGTTCGCGCTAGTCTGATGCGATCTCATGGCTCGCCAGCTCTGGCTACTTCGACACGCAGAGGCTGAGCCGCATGGCAGCCGGGAGGACTCCGCGCGCCGCCTGACCGAGCGAGGGGAACACCAGGCGCGCGCGGCCGGAGTCGCGATCGCCCGGCTCGGGGTGGAGTTCGATGCCGTGCTGTACAGCCCGAAGACGCGGGCCGCGCAGACCGCGGAGCTGGCCGCCGAGGCGTGGGACGGCAGCGGGCGCGAGGCGCTGCGTGAGCACGCCCCGCTCGCGGGCGGGTTCGACGCATCCGATGCGCTCGACGCGCTGGCCGGGTACGGCACGGAAGCGCGCGTGATGCTCGTCGGGCACGAGCCCGATCTGTCGATGCTCGCGGGCGCCCTGACGGGAGGCCGCGTCGATCTCAAGAAGGGCGGCCTGGCCGTGCTGCGGCTAGAGGGTGCGAGCGCCGAGCTCGCCGTCCTCATGCGTCCCCGTGAGCTCGCGATGATCGCGAACGTCCCAGTCGGCGGGTACTGACGAGGGCACAGCGCTCGGGTCGACGACCTCGAGCGATTCGGCCGCGAAGCGGTAGCCGATCCCGAAGTGCGTGTGGATGTAGCGCCAGCTCGGAGAGGCCTTCTCGAGCTTCTGACGGAGCTTGCGGACGAACACGTCGACCGAGCGGTCGCCGCGGACCATCGTGTAGCCCCACAACCGCGAGTAGATCTCCTCGCGCTCGAGCACGCGTCCCTCGGCCTGCGCGAGCAGCTCGATCAGCTCGAACTCGCGGCGCGTGAGGTCGATCGAGCGCTCGCCGACGAACGCCTGGAAGCGGTCGGAGCGGATTTCGACCTCGCCGGCCTGCACCGGGGCGCTCTCGGCGCGCCCGCTGCTGCGGCGGCGACGCCGCACGACGCTCTGCACGCGCGCGATGACCTCCTCGGGATGACAGGGCTTGGTGATCCAGTCGTCGGCGCCGATCCGCAGCCCGCGCACGCGCTGGGCGACGGTCGAGGGCCCGGTGCAGACGACGATGCCGAGCTCGGGGAGCGCCTCGCAGAGGCGCTCGAGCCAGCTCCACGCCTGCGGGCCGAGCACGGCGAGGTCGACGACCAGGGCGCTGAGGCGCATCGAGACGACGGTGTCGGGGGAGACCGGGCTGGCCAGCACGCGGTGCTCCCAGCCGAGGCGGTCGAGGCGCTTGGAGAGCACCTGGATGAAGCCGCTGTCGCGGTCGAGCACTGCGATCCGCAGCGATCCCGCAGCGGCGGCCGTGGCATCCGGGGCGATCGACGTCGCGGGCTGGACCTGATCCCGTTCGTCGGCGCGAGCACGTGCCGTCATCGCTGCGGAGTGTAGGGGATCCAAGGGCCCTCGAAAGCGCCCTGCAAGCCGCGGTCACAGGATGTTAACAGGGGCCGAGCGCTATTTGCGGGCGACATAACCCACCCGCCGAGAGGGGGACCGGAGCGACTCGGGCCTGAATCGCCGAGCGTCAGCAGGCTGACCGAGGCGAGTTGCGGGGCTCCGGCGCGGGTGGCTTGCGCTCAGCGCGTGCCGGGAGGGCGGGAGGAGTCCGAGAACTCCCGGAACAGTCCGGTGACGACGAACGCGACCTGCTCGCCGATGTCGACCGCGTTGTCGCCGATCCGCTCGATCGCGCGGGCGACCAGCGTCATGTGCATCGCCCACTCCCGGCGGTCGGGGTCGTCGCCGATTTCGATCGCCGCCTTGAAGATGTCGCGGTTGAGGCGGTTGATCTCGCGGTCCTGGCGCACCAGGTCCTCGGCGAGGGCGACGTCCCTGCCCGCGAAGGCGGCCTTGCTCTGGACGACCTCGGATCGCGCGAACGCGCCCATCTTCTGGATCGCCTCGAGGATCTCGCCGTCGACCGGCGCGTCGTAGCCCGACAGCGGGATCAGCTTCGCGATGTTCACGCACTGGTCGCCCATGCGCTCGATGTGCTTGATCGTGTGCAGCAGCGCCGCCACCAGCCGCAGGTCGCCGGCGACCGGGGCCTGCAGCGCCAGCAGCGAGAGGATTCCCTGGTGGACCTCGAGATAGCGGCCGTCGACGCGGTCGTCGTCGGCGATCACCATCTGCGCGAGCTCGATGTCGCGGTGCTGCAGCGCCTCGAGCACCCGGTCGAGCTGCTCGACGACGATGTCGAGGCCGCCGAGCGCGTGGGTCTCGAGCTGCCGGAGCTGCTCCTGGAAGTGGGCGCGCGGGTGTGTCGCCTCGGCGACCGGCGCGGCGTCGGCGGGCAACTCGCCGCTATCCGAACTTGCCGGTGACATATTCCTCCGTCCGCGAGTCGCTCGGGCGCGTGAAGATCTCCTGCGTAGGGCCGATCTCGACGAGCCGGCCGTCGAGCATGAACGCCGTCCGGTCGGCGACGCGGGCGGCCTGCTGCATGTTGTGGGTGACGATCACGATCGTGACCCGCTGCTTGAGCTCGTCGATCAGCTCCTCGATCTTCAGGGTCGCGATCGGGTCGAGCGCCGAGCAGGGCTCGTCCATCAGGATCACCTCGGGTTCGACCGCGAGCGAGCGCGCGATGCAGAGCCGCTGCTGCTGGCCGCCCGAGAGGCCGGCGCCGGGCTCGGAGAGGCGGTCGGCGACCTCGTCCCAGAGTCCTGCGCTCGCGGAGCGCCCGCTCGACCTTGGCGCGCAGGTCCCCGCGCCTGGCGGTCAGTCGCAGCCCGGAGGCGACGTTGTCGAAGATCGACATCGTCGGGAACGGGTTGGGCTTCTGGAAGACCATGCCGATCGCGCGCCGGACTGCGACGACGTCGATCCCGCTGCCGTAGACGTCGACCGCGTCGAGCAGCACGCGGCCCTCGGCGCGGGCGCCGGGAATCTCCTCGTGCATGCGGTTGATGCACCGCACCATCGTCGACTTGCCGCAGCCCGAGGGGCCGATGATCGCCGTGACCTCGTTCGCGTGGAACTCGAGGTCGATGCCCTTGACCTGTTCGGCCTTGCCGTAGAAGGCGCGCAGCCCATCGAGCTTGACGGTCACGCCCTGGCGCTCCTGCTTGGGCTCGTCGCGGCGCTCCGGCGTGACGATTGGGCCGGCGGCCGTGCGCGCCGGCGCCTCGCCGGCCGCCTGTGCCTGGGTGTCGGGATCGATGTCGCTCACGTTCGCAGGTCTCGGCGTCATCCTAGGCGGCTCCTTCTCGAGATGAGGCGGGCAAACAAACTCAGCAACAGGATCATCACCACGAGCGCCAGCGCCGCGCCCCAGGCGCGGTTCACGACGGACGCCGTCGGCGAGTTCACGTCGTAGTAGATCTGGACCGGCAGCGAGTTCATGAATCCGCCGAGGTTGCTCGACGTGGCATGCGTCTCGCCGGCGGTGAACAGCAGCGGTGCGGTCTCCCCGGCGGCGCGCGCGACGGCCAGCAGGACGCCGGTGATCATCCCCGGAAGCGCGGTCGGCAGCACGATCCTCGCGATCACCCGCCAGCGCGGGGCGCCGAGCGCGAGCGCCGATTCGCGCAGCGCCGAGGGGACCAGCAGCAGGATCACCTCGGCCGAGCGGCTGACGACCGGGAGCATCAGCAGCGAGAGGGCGATCGCGCCCTTGTAGCCGGCGTAGGAGCTGCCGGTGCCGACGATCAGGGCGATGTAGATGAACAGGCCGAAGACGATCGACGGCACGCCCGTGAGCACGTCGACGAAGAACCTCACGACCTGCGCGAAGCGGCTGTCGCGCCCGTACTCGACGAGCCATACGGCGACGCCGATGCCGATCGGGATCGCGATCGCGGAGGCGAGCGCGACGATCTCGACGGTGCCCAGGATCGCGCTCTTGACACCGCCGATGCTCGACGTTTTGAAGAACGTGTTGCCGGTCGGGTCGGACGTGAAGAAGCTCCCGCTCCAGGCACCGAGGCCCTTCTTCAGGAGGTAGTAGATGATCAGCACGAGCGGCACCAGCGCGAGCAGGGTGGCGGCGAGCAGCGTGCCCCTGGCGATGCGGTCGCGCCTGCGGCGGCTCGGGCTGAGCTCGAAGCGGCTGAACAGCTGCGGAGCGGCGGGCTGCGCGCTCATGCGCCGGCCACCGTGTCGGCGGCGAGGATCGCGCCGCCTTTCGAGGTGTGGTCCTCGGCCCGGGGAGGCGCGCTGCTGCGCCCGGCGCGGACGACGAAGAAGCGGGCCACTCCGTTGACGAGGAGCGTCAGGACGAACAGCACGAGCCCGGCCGCGAACAGCGCCGCCCGATGGGTCCCGGTGGCCTCGCCGAACTCGTTCGCGATCGCCGCGGCGAGGCTGTTGCTCTGCGTGAACAGGTGGGAGACGAGCTGCTGGCTGTCGCCGATCAGGATCGTCACGGCGATCGTCTCGCCGATCGCGCGGCCGAGGCCGAGCATCGCGCCGCCGACGATGCCCGAGCGGCAGTACGGCAGCACCGCCATGCGGATCATCTCCCAGCGCGTCGCGCCGAGGCCGAGCGCCGCCTCCTTGTGGTCGACCGGCACGGTGCTCATCACCTCGCGGCTGATCGCGCTGACGATCGGCAGGATCATGATCGCGAGCACGAGCCCGGCGACGAAGCAGTTCGGGATCGTGACGATGCCGCCGCCGATGAAGGGGATGAACGAGAGCCGGTCGGCCACCCACTGCTCGGCGCCGTGCAGTTTCGGCGCGAGGAAGAAGATGCCCCAGAGCCCGTACACGACCGAGGGGACCGCCGCGAGCAGCTCGATCAGGATCGTGAGCGGCGTGCGCAGCGCCTTCGGGCACAGCTCGGTGGTGTAGAGCGCCGCGGCGACCGCGACCGGCACGCCGATCAGCAGCGCCAGCGCCGAGGTCAGCAGCGTCCCGAGGACGAGGGGAAACGCGCCGAAGTGGCCGGCGCTCGGGTTCCAGTTGTTTTCGAAGGCGAAGCCGAAGACGCCGGTGTGCGCGAACGCGGGCGTCGCTTCGCCGATCAAACGGATGAAGAAGTAGACGATCAGGGCCAGGATCGCCGCGGCGAGCAGCGTCAGGCCCCAGCGCAGGATCCTGTCGGGAAGACGCGCCAGCGGCGACCGCGCGAGCAGTGCGCGGTCGCCGCCGGTGAGAGATGCAGCCTCCACAGGGCGTTCTCTACAGGATCCGTGGAGGAAGTGTCGTCATGCTCAGCCGATCGCCTTGCCGTTGCATTCCAGCGAGGCGAGGGCGGCCTTGGACTTCGCCAGGATCGGCGCGGGCAGAGCCGCGTAATCCGCCTGGGAGAGGATCTTCTGGCCTTCGCCCAACCCGTAGGTGATGAACTTGACGACGCCCTTGGCGGCTTCTTCGCCACCGGGCACGCCCGCCTTGCAGATGTCCTTGTTGACGACGATGAACGTCTGCGAGGTGATCGGGTAGGCGCCGGCGCCGGGCGGGTTCTTGATCTTGATGCCGAGGTTCGCCGGGATCTTCACGCCTTCGCCCGCCGCCGTCGTCGACTGCAGCGTCGGCAGCACGTAGTGGCCCGCCGCGTTCTTGACGGAGGCGTACGTGAAGTTGTTCTGCAGGGCGTACGCCTGCTCGACGTAGCCGACGGCGCCTTCGGTCTGCTTGACGGCGCCGGCGACGCCGGAGTTGCCCTTCGCGCCGGTGCCGGTCGGCCACGGCACTTCCTTGCCTTCGCCGACCTTGCTCTTGAATTCGGGATCCACGGCGGCGAGGAAGCCGGTGAAGCCGGCCGTCGTACCCGAGGAGTCGGAGCGGTGCACGACGGTGATCGGCGTGCTCGGCAGTTTCACGCCCGGGTTGAGCGCGGCGATCTCAGGCGAGTTCCAGGTCTTGACCTTCCCGAGGAAGATGTCGCCGAGGGTCTTGCCGTCGAGGCGCAGCCCGCTGGCGACGCCGGACAGGTTGTAGGACACGGTGATCGCACCGAGGAACATCGGGATCTCGACCGGCGCGCTGCCGTTCTTCGCGATTTCCTTTTCTTCCGCTTCCTTCAGCGGCGGGTCGCTGGCGCCGAAGTCCACGACCTTGCCCGCGAGAGCGGTGATCCCCGCGCCGGAGCCGACAGCCTGGTAGTTGACCGTCAGACCCTGCTGGGAGGAGGCCCACTGTTCGTAGACGGGCGCTGCGAAGGTCGAACCGGCGCCCGAGATCGTGCCCGAGCCGCTGGGCGGGGTCGTCGCCGTTTTCGAAGCCGACGCGCTGGTGGTCGTCGTCGCGGTCGTCGAGGCGGTCGATTTTTCGGGCGATTTGCTGGAGCTCCCACATGCCGCAACGCCGACTGCGAGCAGCAGGCAGCCTGCGAGCACACCCAACTTGTTCTTGATCACTGCGTCTCCTGACTGGTTGTTGTCTCACCCGGCTTTGCCGGGGAAGGGGACGGGCCCGTCGAGCGCGTCCGGCGTGGAGCTGCTGAGCTACCTTTGCTCGGGCCGCGGTCGCGCAAACGGGCGTTCACAGCCCGGCAACAGTCTTCTTATGCGGGCGAACCGTCGATGTGAACATTTCGTGAAGGCTGCGGCTGGAAGCGGTATCCGAACCCCGGATGCGTGTGGATGAAGCGGCGGTCGGGAAGCGCCGCCTCCAGCTTGTTGCGCAGCTTGCTCACGTAGACGTCGACCGAGCGGTCGCCGGGGCGCAGGGGGCCGCCCCAGACGGTGCGGTAGAGATCCTCGCGCGTGACGATCGTGCCCTGTCGCCGAGCCATCGCCGCGAGCAGCTCGAACTCCCGCACGGACAGCGTCAGCGCCTGGCCGGTCGCCAGCACGAGGCCCTCGTCCGGCCTGATCTCGAGCTCGCCCGCGTACAGGACGTCGGGCGCATCGGGGCTCTCCGGATAGACCGCCACGGCCGGACAGGGTGCCACCCGGCCGTCGAGGCGGCGTTGCAAACTCGTGATCTATCGGTGAAAAACACGTAAAGGCAGTTCGCGTGCGCCCGCTGACACATATGCTCCGCGGATGAGTCTGCTGCGCCGTCCGCTCGACGCGACGCTGATGGAGCTCGTGGAGGAGTCCGGGCGCAATGTCCAGCGCAGCGGACTGCTGCTCCGCGACCTGTTCGTCGACTACCCCGAGCACGCGACCCTCGCACAGGACCTGAAGGTCTGCGAGCAGGAAGGCGACCGCATCACGCACGACATCATCCACCGGCTCGCCGGGCGTGGCCGGGTTCGCGCGCCGTTCGACGCGAGCGACGGTTACTCGCTGGCCTCCGCTCTGGACGACGTCGTCGACCACTCCGAGAACACGGCGGCGCAGCTCGGCCTCTACCACGTCGAGGCGCCGATGGAGCAGGCGGTCGAGTTCACCGAGGTGCTGGTCGGCGCGGGCGAGCAGATCGCGCAGGCGCTGCGCTGCCTGCGCACCGGCACCGACCTGTCGACGCACCTCGTCGAGATCCACCGGCTCGAGAACGAGGGCGACCGGCTGCAGCGGGACGGGGTGGCGTCGCTGTTCGAGGGCGGGACCGATCCGATGTTCGTGATCCGCTGGAAGGACATCTTCGAGTCGCTGGAGGCGGCGGTCGACGCATGCGAGACGGTGGCGCATGTGCTGGAGGGGATTACCTTGCGTCGGCGGTGAGCGCTGATCGAGTCTCCCGGCGGCCGCCGGGGGGCGTTGGTCCAGTTGCGTGGGCGTGCGACGGGCGGCCGGCGGGAGGACGTCGATCAGCGCTGGGAGCGGGGGCGGCGATCGAGTCTCCCGGCGGCCATCGGGGGGCGTTGGTCTAGTTGCGTGGGCGTGCGACGGGCGGCCGGCGGGAGGACGTCGATCAGCGCTGGGAGCGGGGGCGGCGATCGAGTCTCCCGGCGGCCGCCGGGGGGCGTTGGTCTAGTTGCGTGGGCGTGCGACGGGCGGCCGGCGGGAGGACGTCGATCAGCGCTGGGAGCGGGGGCGGCGATCGAGTCTCCCGGCCGCCATCGGGGGGCGTTGGTCTGGTCGCGTGGGCGTGCGACGGGCGGCCGGCGGGAGGACGTCGATCAGCGCTGGGAGCGGGGGCGGCGATCGAGTCTCCCGGCGGCCATCGGGGGGCGTTGGTCTGGTCGCGTGGGCGGCCGGCGGGAGGACGTCGATCGCCGCTGGGAGCGCGGGCGCGGTCGGGAGCGGCTGGTCGGAGCTCGCGGAAGGGGTCGACCGCGGGGGGCGGCGTGTCCGGTTGCGGGTCACGTTCGTTGGCTCGGCGCACGGCGGCCGGCGCCGGCTTGTGAGGGGGCGCGCGGCGCCCCCGCTCGTGGCGGGGCAGCACCGCGGGGTGGCGGCTCTCGGTGCCGGTCGTCGCGCGGCCGCTCGCCGTTCGGGGCGTCGCGGTGGGGTGGCATCGCGGCTGGCCATGGCAGCCACGAAATGCCTGCTTTTCACATCTTTTTCACATTCCGCAGTTTCCGCACCCAAAATGTGATGTTTGTGATACAACGTCCTCGCAATCGGTTTGGGGACGAACCGATCAGGGGCAATGGAAGACGCTTTCGAAATACGTTCTCTGCGGGACGGGACCCGCGGAACCGCCGCCACGGATGCCGCCGGCGAGTCGATGACGCCGCGCCGGCGCGTGGCCGTGATCGACAGCGACCGCGGCTTCCTGCTGGTGCTCGAAAAGCGGCTCGAACGCGCAGGCTGGGGGAGCCAGGTGCTCCCGCGCGCGATCTCCGTGAAGCGAGTCGCCGCGCTCGACGTCGACGCGGTGATCGTCGACACCTCGCTGCTCGGCGCGAAGGCGCTCCGCTGGCTCGAGGCGCTCTGCGAGCTGCGCCCTGAGCTCTGTGTCGTCGTCTGCACCGCAGAGTCGGGCGTCGCCGACCGCGTGAGCGGGCTGCGCGCCGGCGTCGATCACTGGCTCGGCAAGCCGTGCCATCCGGAGGAGCTGCTCGCGCGCGTCGAGGTCGCGACGATGCACCGCCGCCGCCACTCCGCCACCGACGACGCGCCGCTCCAGATCGGCGAGATCGAGATCCGCCCCGACCAGTTCCAGGCGTTCGTCGGCGAGGAGAGTCTCGGGCTCACCCGCCGCGAGTACCAGCTGCTCGGGCTGCTGTGCGAGGCGCAGGGTGAGGTGCTCCCGCGCCAGCGGATCTACGAATGCCTATGGGGCTACGAGATGGTGCGCAACGATCGCTCGGTTGACGTCTTCGTGCACAAGCTGCGCCGCAAGCTCGAGCTGCTCTCGCCGGAGTGGGCGTACATCCACACCCATTTCGGGGTCGGGTACAGGCTCGCCCCCGAGCGGGCGCCCGTGGTCGAGCCGCTCGCCGCCTGAGCACCGGCCGGCGCCCGACCGGCGCGGAGCGCCCCGAACGCCGTGCGTCGGGCCCCGCCGGCCCCGTCGCGCTCAGAGCGCCGAGGGCGGGGCGTCCACTTCGAGCTTGCCGCCCGCGGGGTTGCCGATGAAGAACAGCTGGAACCGCGTCGAGGCGCCCGGCGCCGCTTCGGGTACGACCGCGCGCCCGGCTGCCGTGATCGTGCCTCCGTGGCGCGTCACGGCGTAGATCACGAGTTCGCGCTGCGCGACGGAGGAGCGGTTGACGATCTGCCCTTCGGCGCCCGGCCCGCTGGTCGGGTCTTCGATCTGGTGGGCGCCGGACACTCTCAACTGCGGTAGCGCCCCGTCGGCCGGGGATCCTTCGCCGGCCTCGGCGGTCGCGCCGACGGCGCCCGCGGTGAGCGGGATCTGGTCGTCGATCCAGACGAAGCTCGCGTGGGCGGGGATGACCGACGCCGAGATCAGCGGCGCCGCCTGCCCGGGCGTCTCGTTCGTGAACAGCGACTTCCCTTGCGCGTTGCGCACATCGACCCGTACCGGCACTTCCCGCATCGCGGTGCCGGAGTCGTTGCGCAGCTCGACGGCGGCGGCGAGCCCTTCCTGGGACTTGAGCAGCGTCACGCCGGTCACGTGGATCGTGCGGCTCGGGTGCGCGATCCCGAGCAGGCGCCGCTTCGCGGCGTTGCGCCTGGATTCGGCGAGTTCGTGGACCTTCGCCGTCTTTTCCAGCCTCGCGCTCCGTTCCTGGCTCGACTCACAGCCCGCGAGCGCCACGGCGAGCGCGGCGGCGAGCAGCGCCGCGACGGTCCTGCTCACCCAAACGCCCCGCTCACGTAGTCGCGCGTGCGCTGCTCCGCAGGGTGGTTGAAGACACGGTCGCTCGGCCCGTACTCGACGAGCTCGCCGAGGTGCATGAACGCGACGTGATCGGCGACACGGAAGGCCTGCTGGAGGTTGTGCGTGACGATCACGACCGCGACGCTCTCGCGCAGCTCGACGATCAGGTCCTCGATGATCTCGGTCGAGATCGGGTCGAGTGCCGAGCAGGGCTCGTCGAGCAGCAGCACCTCGGGATCCGCGGCGAGCGCGCGCGCGATGCAGAGCCGCTGCTGCTGGCCGCCGGAGAGGCGCAGCGCGGAGCGGTCGAGGTCGGATGCGACCTCGTCGTAGAGCCCCGCTCGCTGCAGCGCCTCGATCACGCGGGCGCGCACCTCGGGGCTGCGCTTGCGACGCCGCGACCCCCGCTCGGGATGCTCGACGATCGCGTACGCGACGTTGTCGAAGATGCTCATCGGGAACGGGTTCGGCTGCTGGAAGACCATCGTCACGCGCCGGCGCAGGTCGTTGACCTCGAGGTCGTGGATGTCCTCGCCGTCGAGCGTGATCGCGCCGCTGCGCGCCGCTCCCTCGGTCACCTCCGTGAGCCGGTTCAGCGAGCGCAGCAGCGTCGTCTTGCCCGAGCCGGAGGCGCCGATCATCGCCAGCACCTCTCCCTGGCGGACCGACAGGCTGACGTCGCGGACGACCCAGTTGTCGCCGTAGGCGAGCCACAACGACTCGACCCGCATCCGTTCGCGGACCGCGGCGGCGGGGGCACGAGGTGTGCGCAGCGCGATCGTCGCGACCGGCGCCGAGCCGTTGCCCTGCGGGCGCGGCGGCGCGACGTGAGGGTCGCGGTCGACGGCGATGCGGCGGATCGGCGGGGGCATCATCGGATCCATCTAATCCTCCGGCTGCGGATCGAATCCGAGCGCCCGGATCGTGGCGCCCCGCATGCGGCCGATCGCCCCGGGCCCGGCGGAGCCGCCGCCGCCACCGCTGCGGTTCGCGATCCACGTCACGACGCCGTTCAGGCCGAGGACCATCATCAGCAGCACGAACGCCGCGAAGTACGCCTTCTGCGGCGCGCTGCCTTCGCCCGCCGGCGAGTTTTCGTAGACGTATGTGGTCAGCGTCGCCCCGGTGCCACGAAGCAGCCCGATCACCGGCGTCGAGCCGACGGGCTGTGTCGTCAGCGTCACCCCGAGCAGGATTTTGATGATCGCGGTGTCGCCGATGATGCGCCCCATGCCGAGCACCACACCCGTCGCCATCCCCGGCCGGATCGAGGGCATCAGCACGTGGCGGATCGTGGTCGCACGGGTCTTGCCGAGCGCGAAGGAGGCCTCGCGCATCCGCGAGGGAACCTGCGCGAGCGCCTCCCGGGTCGAGCCGACGACGAGCGGCAGCGCAAGGATCGCCATCACGATCCCGGCGGCGAAGAACGAGCGTCCGTAGACCGAGCCGTTCGCGGCGGTCTGGGAGAGGAACCCGAGGAACGGTTTCGCGAAGATCAACAGGCCGAACAGCGCGAGCACGATGCTCGGCACGCCGGCGATGATCTCCATCGCCGATTCGAACGTGCGCGCGAGCCAGCGCGGGCGCCCGTACTCGCCCGCCCACAGCGCGAGCGCGACGCCGAGCGGGCCGGCGATCACGGTGCCGATCGCCGTCACCAGCAGCGTCCCCTCGATCGGGTCGAGGAAGCCGCCGCTCTTGGCCTGGTCGACGCTCGGCGCAGGCGACGACGTGAGCAGCGACGGGTGGAAGTAGGAGAGCCCCTTGATCAGCATGAACACGACGATCCCGATCGCCACCGCCGCCATCCCGATCCCCGTCGCCCAGCAGGCCCAGTAGCCCAGCCGGTCGACCAGCGGCCAGGCGCCGCTGCGTTCGCGGCCGCTGCGCGCGATCGGGCCGGGCGGGGCGAGTCCGACGCTCGCCATCAGACCCTGATCCCGTAGCGGTCGAGCTGGTGCTTGGCGGCCCAGCCGGCGAGCGAGAGCATCGCGGCCGACACGAGCAGCACCGCCCCGATCGCGTAGATCGTGTGCATCAGCGGCGCGATCGTGAGACCTTCGGAGTTCTGCAGGATCGTCGCCGCGAGCGGGCGCACCGGCTCGAACAGGAAGGTGATCCCGTCGAGGGGGTTGGCCGCGAAGCCGCGGCCGCCCGCGACCATCGCGAGCATCACCGCCTCGCCGAGCGCGCGGGCAGTGGCGAGGATCGTCGCGGCGATGATCGCCGGCCGCGCGGTCCGCAGCGACACCCGCCAGATCGATCGCCAGCGGTTGACCCCCAGCGCGAGTGAGCCTTCACGCCAGGCCGGCGGCACCGCCTCGATCGCGTTCGCGCTGATCGCGACCATGATCGGCAGGATCATCACCGTCAGGATCAGCGTCGCGGTCATCAGGTCCGCGCCGCTGAGCTGCACCACGTACTGCACAGAGGCCTTGCGCGAGTTGCTGATCAGATGGTGTTCGATCAGCGGCGCGAGCGCGAGGATCCCGATCAGGCCGTAGACGACCGAGGGCACCGCGGCCAGCAGGCGTACGACCGGGTCGAGCACACGGCGCATCGGCGGCGGCGCGAACTCGGCGATGAACACCGCCGCGAGCGTCGAGACGACCAGCGCGATCAGGACGGCGGCGACGGTCGTGATGATCGTCCCCCAAAGCAGCGGCCAGGCGCGGAAGTAGTACGCGGAGTGGCCCGCGAGCGGGCGGCCTTCCTGCATCGAGCGCAGCTGCGTGTCGACGTCGCCGCCCGGTCCGAACCAGGCGAGGCCGTTGTGCGAGAACGACGGCCACGCCCGTACGAAGACGGTGACGAGCATCGCCCCGATGACGACCATCGTGACGATGGCGAGCGCGCCGAGTCCGAGCTCGGCGCGCCGTTCGATCGCGACCGCGCGGCGGCCCGCCCGGGGAGGGCGGCCGCCGGCGGGAGCGATCGTCAGTGGATCGCGATCCACTCGGAGCTGACGATCTTGCGGACCGTCGTGTTGCCGGGCTTCACGACCCACGCGATGAACTTCAGGGCTTCACCCTTCGGCACGCCCTTCGTCACGAACCAGAAGTTGCGGACGCCCGCGTACTGCCCGGACTTGGCGTTGCGCAGCGTGCAGGCGACCCCGTTGTAGGGAACGGTGTGGACACCCGAGTTCAGCGTCGCCGCGAACGAGGTGAAGCCGATCGCGCTCTTGTCCGCGCCGACCGCGTTCACCTCCAGACCCTCGGAGCTCTCCGGGGTCGCGCTCGGCGAGATCTTCACGCTTTCGCCGAGGAAGATGTTCTGGAACGCGTCCTGGGTACCCGATGCGCCGTCGCGGTCGAACAGGTCGATCGGCCCTGTGACCGAGGACCCCTGGACCTGGCTCCAGTCGCGGATCTGGCCGGTGAAGATGCCGGTCACCGTTTCCTGGGAGACGTTCGCGAGCGGGTTCGACCCGTTCGTGATCACGCACACGCCGTCGCGGGCGATCTTCGTGAACACGAGGCCCGAGGGGTCGACGCCGATGATCGGGTCGCGCGAGGCCATGCCGATGTCGACACGGCCCGCCGCCGCGTCGCCGATCCCGACGGCGGTCTGACCGCCGCCGACTTTCGGCGCGGGCTTGCCCGTCGCTTTGTGGTAGGCGGTTGCCAGTTTTTGGACGAGCGGCAGCATCGAGGTCGAGCCGTCGATGATCAGTCGCTTGCCCAGCGCGTTCGCGGGAGCCACGAGGGCTGCTGCCACGAGCACGGTTGCGAGGGCTATCCGGTGTGCGCGCACTTGTTCGTTGCTCCCTTGTCTCGGAATTTCTCTGGCGTCGGCCGGGGGCATCCCCACCGCCTCGCGGGCGTCTGAGGGGGACGCTGCGAGCGGCTCCGACCCGGCAGGCCTGGACGAGCCGCGCTGAACAGTGGCGGGTGAGGTTTTGTCTGGTGTTTTGTTTTTGTGAACGTCTCCCGGGCCTCGGTTGTGTACGAAATGTGAATGCAGCGGAGGGCCCTGTGTTGTTTTTGTGAACGCCATTGCTTTTCCGCATAGGCCATGTGAGTCTCCAGCCGCGATCGCCTCCGGGCGACTCTCGGCGCACCGTTGAGGGAGGTCCCTCCGGTGTTCACAGCGAGCTGGAGAATGGATGACTGACGACGACACGCCCACGCCCGACGCCGCACGCGGCGCCCAACCTCAGGGAAGGCCCAACGGCAACGGCAACGGGCATCGCCCGGCTGCAAAGGCAGCGGTGCGCTCCGGGCTCGCGCAACGGCGGAACCCGGCATTGGTCGCGCTCGGCCAGTTCGCCACGAGCGCGCGGCGGCTGATCTTCAGGGACAAGCTCGCGCTGTTCCTGGTGCTCGTCTCGATCGGGCTGGCGATCGCGTTCGCGACGCTGCTGGGCGAGATCCAGCCGAGCTCCTCCGGTCGCCAGGTGCCGATCACCACGGTTCAGGAGCTCGCGAGGAACCACGTCGTCGGCTCCGCGACGCTGCTCGACCACGACAGCCGGGTCGAGATCACGACCTCCACCTCCGCGCCGTCGATCACCGCCGGCGGGTCGCTGCCGAAGCCGATCTCGCACACCGTCGTCACGCCGTCGAAATCGAAGAAGAAGCACGCGAAGCCGATCGTCAAGACCGTCTCGGTGCTACCGGCGGCAGGCCTCGTGCAGCGCCTCTGGGCCGCTTACCCCGCGTCCGGCGCTCAGACCCAGCAGCTCGCGGCGGAACTGACCTCGGGCGGGGCGCTCGTCACGGTCGACCAGCAGCCGGGCAAGCCGACCAAGGCGATCATCGTCCAGTTCCTGATCCCGATCCTGCTGCTCGTCTGCCTGTTCTCGCTGTTCATGCGGTTCGGCGGCGATGGCGGCGCCGGCGGCATCGCGGCCTTCTCGGAGTTCACGGGAAAGGGCCGCAAGAAGGGCAAGGGCACGGTCGAAAAGATCACCTTCGCGGACGTCGCCGGCGCAGGCGAAGCGGTTGCCGAGCTCCGTGAGATCCGCGACTACCTGGCCGATCCGACCAAGTACCTGGCCGTCGGCGCGGCCGCGCCGAAGGGCGTGCTCCTGGTCGGCCCCCCGGGCACCGGCAAGACGCTGCTCGCGAAGGCCGTCGCAGGTGAAGCGGACGCCTCGTTCTTCTCGCTGTCCGGCTCCGACTTCGTCGAGTCGCTGGTCGGCGTCGGCGCGGCCCGCGTGCGCGACCTCTTCGCCAAGGCGCGCAAGGCCGCGCCAGCGATCATCTTCATCGACGAGTTCGATGCCGCCGGGCGCAAGCGCGGCGCCGGTATCGGGCAGGGCAACGACGAGCGAGAGCAGACGCTCAACCAGATCCTCGTCGAGATGGACGGGTTCGCCGGTGACGGAGGTCTGGTCGTGATGGGCGCGACGAACCGTCCCGACATCCTCGACCCCGCGCTGCTGCGACCGGGACGCTTCGATCGACAGGTCGTGATCGACGTGCCCGACGTGCACGGACGGCTGGAGATCCTCCGGCTGCACGGCGGCAAGCGTCCGCTGGGTGCCGACACGTCACTCGAGGAGGTCGCTCGCGAGACGCCGGGGTTCAGCGGCGCGGAGCTCGCGAACGTGATCAACGAGGCGGCGCTGCTGTCTGTTCGCGACGGCCGCGCGGAAATCGATCAGGCGACGCTCGAGGAGGCGATCGACCGCGTCGTGGCGGGTCCCGCGAAGAAACACATCCTCAGCGACCACGAGCGTTGGCTGATCGCGATCCACGAGGCCTCGCACGCCGTCGTCAGCGACGCCCTCGGCCACTCGACCTCCGTGCGCAAGCTCTCGATCGTCGCGCGCGGGCGCCAGCTCGGCACCTCGGCGCACATGCTCACCGATCGCGACCAGACGATCCTGAGCGAGTCCGACCTGCGCCGCCAGCTGATCGTGGTGACGGCGGGCCTCGCGGGCGAGCGGATCGCGTTCGGTGAGATCTCGACGAGCGGCAACGACGACCTGCATGCCGCGACCACGCTGGCACGCAGCATGGTGACCTCGTTCGGGATGTCGCCGATCCTCGGGCTCGTCACGATCGGTGAGAAGGGCGGAGAGGTCTTTCTCGGCGCGTCGCTGCAGGAACTCGGCTCGGTCGGCCCTGAAACGCTGAACATCATCGACAACGAGACCGAGCGACTGGTTCGGAACGCCGAGGCTCGCGCCGGTGTCGCGCTCGACCGCAACTGGAACACCGTGGAGGAGACGGCGACCGCGCTCCTCGAGCAGGAGACGCTGTCGGGCGTCGCGCTCGATGCGCTGCTCTCGACCGTCCAGGAGATCTCCCTCGAGGAGCTGATGGAGATCAAGAAGGACGCGCCGCCGCGGTTCACCGAGCGGAACTCGAAAGACGTCGTCTGATGCGAGTCCGGCGGCCGTCGCCAGCGCTCGTGATCGCGCTGATCGCACTGGTCTTCTCGACGACCGGGCTGGCTGACGCCGCGCGCCGCGCCGTCAGCGCGGTGATCGCCGGCCATCGCGTCACCTCGAAGCCCGCGCCGAACGTGCTGCTGACGCTCGGCCGCAACGGGAAGTTCCCGGCGGCCGCGATACCGACGGTCAAGAACGCGAGCCGGCTGGGCGGAAAAACTGCCGAAGAAGTCGCCGGCAGCTGCCCGCCGGCGACGGTCGACCTCGGCACCTGGTGCATGGACACCGCTCCGTATCCGCTGCCGAAGGCCGACGTCGGCAAGAACAACTTCATCTGGGCGAGCCAGGCGTGCGAGGCCGAAGGAGGCTGGCTGCCGAGCGCCTCGCAGCTGGTCGGCGCGGCCAACCGCGTGAAGCTCGAGTCGACGATCCACGACTCGCAGGACACGGCGACGGTGGACCTCGACCCGAGTCGCGGTCTCAAAGACGAACGCGAGATGAGCTCGACCCTGATCACAACGGAGGGCGGTGCGGCGGCCGCCGGCTCGGAGGGGGTCAGCGAAGGCGCAACCGGTGACCCGCGCCAGGGTCAGGGCAATCCGATCGACCTGGCCGCGAACCCGATGCCCGAATCGCTGCAGTACGTGACCGTCTACGACAACTCAAACCAGGGAGGGTTCGCGGGCTCGGAGCCGGTCAGCGAACCGCAGAACTTCCGCTGTGCGTTCAACAAGGCTCCCGGCGCCCTGAGCAAACCCGAATAGGAAGACGCGATGCGCTCGCGCGAACACCTCGTGCCCGTGTTCAGACCCGGCCCGCAGCGCAAGCGCATCAGCGCCGTGCTCGTGGCGCTGGTCGCGGTGTCGATCCTCGCCGCCGGCGCGGCTGATGCTCGCGCGGCGATCCTGCCGGCGACCACGATCGACGGGCCGAGCGAGGAAATCGTCGGCTTCGGCGGCGTGGCGATGGCTGAAGACGGCACGGGCGGGGTCGTCTACCTCAAGCGCGTCGGCGGCGTCGCGCACGTGTTCGTCTCCCGCTACGTGGGCGGCCAGTGGCTCGCGCCGATCCGGGTCGACGTCGAACAGCCGTATGCCGCGAGCTGGCCGCGGATCGGCGCCGCCGACGACGGTGAGCTCGTCGTGATCTGGGCCACGCCGTTCGCGACCGAAGACGAAAAACCGGTCGACGAGCTGCTGAGCGCGACCCTCGGGCCGGGCGGCAGCTCGTTCGGGCCCGCCCAGATCGTCGACCCGGACATCGCGGAAGGGACCGGCACCAGTCCCGATCTGGCGATGAGCGCGACCGGACAGGCGGATGTCGTCTACCGGGTCGTCCAGCCGCACCCGACGATCGCGCTCGACCCTTCGAGCGACGTGCAGGAGAGCGTGCGCGTGGCCCACTTCGGCGGGGAACGGTGGACCCGGCTCGGATCCGTCAACCGCGAACCGGGCGTTTCGATGCGGCCGCCGACTGCGGCCAACGCCCCGCAGATCGCGATCAACGCGGCGGGGAACGGCATCGTCGTCTGGCAGGAGCCCGAACAGCCGAGCAGGGTCGCGCGGATCTGGGCGAGGCGGGTGTTCGGCACGAGCATCAACTACGTGATGCCGGTCACGGCGACCAGCTACGGTGGCCGTCCGATCAGCGAAGACGCCGACGCGCCCAGCGTCGCGTTCACGTTCCTCGGTCAGGCCGCCGTCGCCTACCGCCAGCAGGCCGGCCGTTCCTCGCCTCTGCCGGGGCCCCGGATCTTCCTCAACGTCCTACCGAACGGCGAAGCCAAGAGCGGCTCGGAGTTCGAAGGGCCCGTGATCGCCGACAGCAACGTCCCCGGGGGAAAGAGCGCCTCGATCGGACGCCCGAGCGTCGATCTCGACGAAAAGGAATCGCTGCGCATCCTCTACGACGACGACGGCGCGCCGAGGGTCATCGACGGCGACGATCGGGGATTGACGGAGGCCCTTTCGCTCGGTGCTCCGTTCGCCGGCTCGACCATCGTGGCCGCCGGCGAACAGCCGTCGGCCAGCGTGATGGGGCCGGAAGGCGGGGGCGTCTCCGCGTGGCCGAGCCATGACGCGCGCGGTGTGCCGGCCGTCGCGGTGCGCGAGGATTTCGCGGGCGGCGGCGAGCAGACCGGCCTCGTCGGCGGCGGTGCGGGCGGTGCGGTCAGCGAACTCTCGGTCGGACGCTCCGGCCTCGGCGACGGCCTCGTCGCCTTCCAGCAGGGCCCGCTCGGGGACGCGGCGATCGTCGCCACCGAGGTCTCCGCGACCCCTCTGCAGTTCGTGGTCGACGCGCCCAAGGGGTGGATCAAGCCCTCCGCAGCCAAGATCAGCTGGGAAGCGGCGCCGAGCGCCGACGGGCCGCTCAGCTACGCAGTCGTGCTCGACGGCCACGTGATGCCCGTGGGGGCGGGCGCGCTCTCCTACAGGATCAGCCCGAGCCTGCTGTCCAGCGGCAAGCACCGGCTCGCGCTGCTCGCGACGGACCGCTACGGCGAGCAGACGCTGACGCAGAACGACAACCTGGAGATCGATTCGCAGCCTCCCTCCGTCCAGGTCCGTCGCAGCGGTCGCGGCGGTGGTGAAGTCGCGATCACGGTGAGCGACGCCTATTCCGGCGTGGACTCGGCGGCGACGCAGATCAGCTTCGGCGACGGCGGCCGCGCCAAGGGCCGCGCGCGCGCCCGTCATCGGTACGCGCGTCCAGGCGTCTACGAAGTGGTCGTGAAGGTTCGCGACCGCCTCGGTGTGAGCGGCACCGTGCGTAGGCTGGTGAAGATCGGATGAGCGCCCGCGCCGGCGGCCCGCGCCGCGCGATCGCCTGCTGCGCGCTGGCGGCGATGCTGATCCTGGGGTCGAGCGCCGTCGCTCGCGCCGACGTGTTCGGCTCGACCTCGCTGCTGTCCGCGAGCCCCTTCCAGCAGGCCGACTTCGCCCACGACCCGGCGATCTCCGCCGACGGCAGCTACGTCGTGTTCGACGGCTCGGTCGGCGGGGTGACGGGGATCTGGCGGCGGGAAGTCGGCGGCTCAGGGACGCTCGAAGAGGTCGCAGGCGGAGACGCGGTGATGCCGTCGATCAGCGGCGACGGGCGCTACGTGAGCTTCACCACCAACGAAGGCTCCCACCTCTCGGCGATCACCAACGGCGAACCGGACCCGTCTCACGACACCGGCGAAGCGCCGAACGTGTACGTCCGCGACATGGATCGCTCGCCGCAGGAAGAAGGGGCGTTCGAAATCGTCTCGGCGCCGACCGGCTCGCAGCAGCCGCTCGCCTACGCGCCGCCTCAGGGGAGCAGCTTCGGCGTCGAACAGTTCGGTTCGGAGGCCGCCGGGCGCAGCGCGATCACCGCCAGCGGGCGCGAAGTGGTGTTCGTGACGACGGCGGTCTCGAACCTGCTCCGCTATCCCAGCCTGGAAGCGCAGGAAGAAGCGGAAGGGCACGTTCCGCAGCCGCACACGCCCCCGCTGCAGGTCGCGGTGCGCGATCTCGAAACGGGCACGACGGAGTTGGTCAGCGAGCGCTACGACCGAGCCACGGGTGCGCCGGCCGTGGACCCGGAAACAGGGGGTCCCGAAGCGGTGCCGCTCGTCGACGCCGAAAGCGAGTCGGGCGCCGTCTTCACCTCGGGCGGACCCCCCGCGTTCAGGAACGAACCCCAGCGCTACAGGATCGACCAACTCGCCGGGGCGTCGATCAGCGCCGACGGATCGACGGTCGCGTGGATGGGCCAGCAGTTGGCCCAGCAGGTCGCCGAGCTGCCCGGCGAAACGACGAGGCCGGCGGCGGGGGAGCCGCTGTGGCGGCGCATCCACGAAGGCCCGTCAGCGGTCACCCGCAGCGTGACCGGCGGCTCGGAACCCGAAAACCCGGCGTGCGTGGCGAGCGGTGAGCAGCAGCTGCCCGCGACCCCCACCGCCGCGGACCCGTGTCAGGGGCCGTTCGCGACGCAGGTGCTCGAACGAACACCTGGCGTCGGCGGCGTGTGGGCGGGCGACTCCGGAAGCGACGACGACCTGCCGCGGCTGAGCGCCGACGGCTACGAGGTCGCGTTCCTCGCCGACGCCGCGCTGGTGTCGATCGGCGAATACAACGGAAAGGGCGAAAACTCGGACCTCTACGTCGCGGACATGCACCCCGGGCTGACGCGACGCCAGGCGCTGACGCCGCTCACCGAGATCGCGAGCGGCAACGAAGCGCTCGTCGCGACCAACGCGCCGATCACCGACACCGCGATCTCGGCCGACGGTCAGCAGATCGCCTTCACGACCCAGCGCACGATCTTCCCGCTCGGGGTGCCGGCGTACGTCACGCAGCCGGCGGCGGCGCCGGGGCTCGGCGAACTGTTCGACGTCGACTTGGCGGACGAGACGCTGACCCGTGTGACCCACGGCTTCCAGGGCGGCCCGGCAGAACACCCGCTGTCGGTCTCGGAGGTCGGCCAGCAAGATCCCTACTACACGCTGCACGGCTACGAAGACGGCTCGCTGTCGCCGTCCTTCTCCGGCGACGGCAACCTGCTCTCGTTCTCCTCGACCGCGTCGAACCTCGTCTACGGCGACACCAACACGCCGACACTGGAAACCGGGAACGGGCCCGACGATGGAGGCGACGCGTTCCTCGTGCCGCGCGAGGTCTTCGCGCCGGAACCCGCGGAAACCTACCTCTCACCGCGCCCGCCCAACCCGGCACTGCAGGGGCCATGGATGCTCGGCGTGACGTCCTCGACGCTCTCGGGGGGCCGCGTCCGGCTCTATCTCGAGCTGCCGGGGGCAGGGTCGGTACGCGCGAACGCCAGCGCCACGGTCCGCGTGCGAACGAAGACGAAGGCGCGCAAGGGGCACAACGCGCATGTCACGACGGCGCTCAGCACGCGGAGGGTCGCCACCGCCGGCGGCAAGGTGCAGACGGGCCTGGTGACGCTGACCCTGAAACTGGCCAGCGCCTACGACTCGCTTGCGGCACGTGCGCCCGGTCTCGCCGCACAGGTGCAGATCAGTTTCTCGGCGTCCGGTCACGCCACGCTGCGACGCACGCTGGAAGTGCGATTCAAGACCAAGCCCGCGACCGCGAAGCGAGGCACGCGACCGGCGAGCAGGAAGCGATGAGCCCCCGGGCCGTCCTCCGGTGGCTGCTCCCGGCGCTGCTCGTCCTCGGGGTCGGTTGCGGCTTCGCGGCAGCCGGCGCGCAGGCGGTGTCGCTGAGCGACGACAGCGGCGCGGAATGGCGGCGTGAACAGCCGGAACCGCCCGAACCCGAACCCGGCGTCGCGAAGCCGGCGTGGCAGGTGGGTCTCGGTCACGTCGGCGGCATCGCGTTCTACTCCGCCGATCGCGGCGCGCTGATCACCGCCGGCAACGGCAGCACGGTCCCGGCCGGCGTATGGCTCTACAACGGCGTGCGCTGGCGCGAGCTCTCGACGCAGTGCGGCGCCAGCGACGGGCGCGTCGCCTGGGCCGGACCCGACGAATTCTGGACGGTCTCCAACGGGCGCCCCGGTCAGGCGCCGAACCCGCAAGGGAACGAGCCGCCGATCGAAGACGACACGCTGTGCCGCTTCCGCGCCGAACCGCCGGGGAAGTTCCAGATCGTCGGCTCCTACGCGACGCCCGGGTTCCTCTCGGACTCCTACCAGCCGATGGACGCTGCGGCGTGCTTGTCGGCCAACGACTGCTGGTTCGCCGGCGGGCCGCTCACGGCGCCCGCCGAGGGAGCCTTCCAACTGCACTGGAACGGCCGGGAAGTCGTGCGCGAACCCGACCTCTCCGAAGGCCACGCGGTCGCCGACATCGTCCCGTTCGAAGCGTCCGAAGGAGACCGCGCCCTCTACGAGAGCCTGCTGCTGCGGGCGGGTGACTGGGAGGAAGTCGAGGGCGTGGAAACGCCGCCGCTGCGCAAGATCGTCGGCGAAGGCGAACCGGTCACATACGAAACCAAGCTCGACCCGCCTCGCGTGGAGCCCCCGATCTACGGGCCCGGCGAGACCCAGCTGTCACTCGACAGCCTCCGGCTCAGCGCGGATCGAGGACGGTCTCTGGGCCGCCGCCGGGGAAAGCCCGACCGAACCGACCGGACACGAAGCGCCGGGTGTCACGGTCGCGCGTTACTCGCGCTCGCAGTATCAATCGGGCTCGGGCGAATACGTGACCGAAGAATCGCCTAGCTGGAGCACCCCGCTCGGCCCGGAATCGCACCCCAGCGGGCTTCAGCGGTTCGGCGAAGGCGAGGCGGTCACCTCGATCGCCGCCGAGCCCGAAACGCATGCGGCGTGGATCGCCCTGGACACCGTGCCCGACGAGCTTCAGCCGAGCGCGACCGCGTCGGCGCGCCTGGCCCGGGTCGAAGCCAGTGGGCAGGTCAGCGACGAACTCGTCCTGCCTGAAAACGCCAAACCGCTCGGTCCGACCGGCGCCGCGGCCGACCTCGCCTGCCCCGGTGAGCACGACTGCTGGCTGGTCACCTCGCAGGGATGGCTGTTCCACCTCTCCGTGGCGGGTGAATCCGCCGGTGGGCCCCCGGACGCCGCCTTCGCCGAAGAACCGGGAGAACTCCCGATCACGTTCCGGCCTTTGGACGAAAGCATCCCCCAGACCGTGCTCGACACGGTCCCCGAAGAACAGACGAGGAAAAACGAAACGGCGAACACCACGGCGCCGACCACGGTGGCGCCGGAACCGTTCCTGCGAGTGCCCGTCCAGCTGGTCTCGCACGTGCACTCGCGGCTGGTCCACGGCACGACGCTCGAACTGAGCTTCCATCTCGCGGTCAAGGCGCGGGTCCAGCTCATCGCCGAACGTCGCCGGCGGATCATCGCGAAAACCGCCGATGAGACGCTGCGTGCCGGCAACCGGAAGCTGCTGCTGCGCCTGAACCCCAAGCGGTGGCCGACGAAGCTGAAGCTGAACACCCGGAACCTGGCGCCGCTGCCAACCGTCAGCACCCGTGAATCGGGATCCGAAACGAATGCGGTCAGCACCGCCGAGCGCCTGCCGGCGCCGCTCGGGTGGACCGGGTGGAACGCACTCGGATGACGCGTTCCGAACGGACGACGCGCCGGCGCCTCGCGGCGCTGCTGCTGGCCTGTCTGGTGACCGCGGCAGCCGTGCTCGGGGCGGTGCTCGGCAGCGGCTCGGCCGGAGGGAGCGCATCTGCGGCTTCGTCACCCGGTGAAGTCGTGCCGCAGACCGACGACTCCGTCCCGGCGCGCGGCGTGACCTTGTTCGGGTCGTCCCCCGCAGAGGCGCCGAACGAGGTCTGGGGGATCGGGCGCAGCCACGGCTCGACCACGATCGTCCGCTACGCAACCGGCGCAGGCTGGTCGGTCGCGGGCGGGCCGCTGACGGCCGGCCTTCAGCCGCTGAGCGGCTTCAAGCTCGATCACCCCGAAGAAGCCCGGTACGCACAGCCCAGTCCGCTGGCGGGTCAGGTGACGCCGGACGGCAGCGCGGTGCTGCTCGGGACGGTGCCGGGCGCCTCCTCCTCGAGCCCGCGCGAGGTCGTGCTGACGCGCGATCCGGGAGGCGCGTTCACGGAAATCCCGCTCCCCCCCGGCAGCGAAGAAGCCCACGCGGAAGGCGAAGTCACGCTCGCCAAAGGGGAAGTCGCGTTCGGCCGCAGCCGCGAGCCGCTCGTTGCCGCCCTCGAAGAAGGCGCCTCTCGGGCCGGCGCCCTGCTGGTGCCGGTCGAGGAAGCCGGCAGCTCGGGTACGGAAGACAGCGTGCTGCACTGGAGTGCCGGCGCGAAGAAGTGGACGCGTGAGGCGATCCAGATCCCGGCGGCCAGCGGCAGCGAATTCGAAGTGCTGGCGATCGGCGCGAGCTCCTCCGAAAACGCCTGGCTGCTGGCGTCGCTGTCGTCGTCGCACTACCCGCCGGGTTCGGTCGGCCTGTTCCGGCGGCACGTCGAAGGCGAAACGGCGAGCTGGGTCCCGGTCGCCGTCGACGGCGGCGAAGCGGGCGGTGAGGTGACCGTTCCGGTCGGCTCGGGCTCGCAGCAGTTCACGATCGCCGGCGGCACGCAGTCGCAGATCATGACCGTCACGAGCGAAGGCCTGTGGCTCGACGGCGTGCGGGCTGACGCGAACGCCTCGATGACGATGTACCTGAAGCCCACCGGCGAAGGCGAAGCCCAGGTGCAGCGCGCGTGGTGTGCGATCCCTGCCGGCTCGGGAGCCGAAGCGTGCGCCGGGCAGCTGCCCGAAGCGCTTCCGAAGAGCGGCGGTCGCAGCTACGCCTGGGCGGACCCCTCCTCCCCCTACGGGCAGCGGGTGATCACGGGCTTCGCGGCCGGGGTCAGCCTGCGCCTCGAAGGCCGCGAATTCGAAGGCAGGGAATTCGTGGCACAGGCGGCGCTCGGGGGCACGCCGGGTCAGGACGTGGGCGGCAGCTACGGCTCGGCTTTCGCCGGCCCGCGCGAGGGGTGGCTCGGCCAGGAACTGCTTCCGGTGCACCTGACCGCGGAACCGTCCGCGAACCGATTGACGCCGTGGCCGGTTCCGTTCCGCAAAGCACTGCTCGCCGTGGCCCCGGCTCCGAACCAGGCGATCGGCGCGGCGAGCAGCGAGGCACTCGCGGTCGGCGACAACGGCGAGGTCGCGCGCTACGAGGGCTCGAGTGCCGGCTGGGTGCCGGAAAGCCTGCTCGGTCCGGGCGGCAAATTCGAAACCCCTCGTCTGCGCGCCGTCGCCTGGCCGCGTGCGAACCGCGCCTACGCGGTGGGGGACTTCTCGTCGAACGCCCAGAGCCAGATGTGGCTGTGGCGCGGTGAAACCGGACTGTGGGAACCCGATCCCGCGACGCCGCAGAACTTCCGCGGCAATCTGCTCGGCATCGCCTTCGAGCCGGGCGAATCGGCTCGCGGCTACGCGGTGGGCGAGGAAGGCACCCTGCTCGGCTACGGCAAGACCTGGCAGCAGGAACGGCTGCCCAGCGAACCTGCGTGCACGCCGATCAAAGGCCAAGCGGAAGAAGTGAAACGCTGCTCGGATTGGTCCGACGTGACGTTCACCTCGGTCGCCTTCGCCGGCTCTGAAGCGATCGTCGCGTATCGGATCCTCCCATCTACCTCGAACGAGCAGTATCGAGGCGGCCTGCTCGTCAACAGCGGCAGCGGCTGGCACATCGACACCGGTGCTGCCGCGGCGCTCGGCGAAGAAGCCCCCTACGCCGTCGCGGGGCTCCCCGACGGCGGCGCGGCGTTCAGCTCGAGCGGCCTCGGCGAAGGGTCGCTGATCTTCGAGCGCCAGGGCGCCGGCGCGCCCTGGCAGCCGACGTCGACGCCGTTCCCGGGCCGCACCGCGGGCTCGCTGTCGCTGTTCCGCGAAGGCGGCGCGCTGCGGGCGATCGCCACCGGCGTAGTGCCGGACACCGCCCGCCTGGAAAGCGAAGCCGGCGTGCCGGTGGGTCAGCCCCCGGAGCTGCTGAAGCCCTATCCGATCGAATCGAGCCCTGAACAGGGTGTGCTGCGCCAGACAGGGAGCGGCTGGAGCGATGAGGAGCACGAACTCAACGACGCGAAAGAAGTCGCCGGGTGAATACACGTTCTACGACACCCCCTACCGGCCGGACCCGATCCAGGCGGTGCTCGTCTCCGAAAACGGCGAAGAAGGGTGGGCGATCGGCGGGACGGTCGACGAAAACGGCCACGCACTCCTCGACACCTCCGACGTCGAGCGCTACCGAGGAGCGCCGGGCAAGCTTCCCGAAGGATCCGGGACCGCGCCCGTCGAGGCGGGCGGCGGCGTGGCGGTGTTCGCGGTCGGCGGCGACGCTCGCTGCGAAGCCCCGTGCGAGGCGATGCGCGACGCCGGGATCGGCCCCGACCGCTGGCTCGAGCACGCGCTGAGCGTGGCCGGCGGGATCCCCGGGATGCGCGCGTTCCTCTACACAGGCCCCCGCGTCACCACCGGCTCGACCGCGGGCCCCGCGACGATCCCCGTGCCCTGGCAGGTCGAGGAGAACCGCTATCGCGAAGTGTTGTCGAGCGGGCTGCCGGCGTACCCGACGGTCGCGTCGACCGACGTGGAACCGACCGGCGCGAAAACCGAGGGGTCGTTCCTCACGGGGTTCGGCGGGCTGCCGTTCGAAGAAGGTGCCAACTACGCGGTGCAGAGCAACGCCGCGTCCTCGCCACCGGTGCGGGTGATCGAGCTCGACGAGACCTCCGAACACCCGTCGATCGCGTTCCTGCAAAGGCAGCTGGCCACCGCCGCCGCGGCCCACGAGCGCGCGATCGTGCTCGGCAGCGACAACCTCGCGGAACTCGCGGGCCAGCACGTCGGCTGGGCGCAGGAACTCGTCAGGGAGCTGTTCAGCAGCAAGATCCCCGCGACGAGCGGCTCCTACGACACCGTTGCGGCCTACCTGTTCGACTCGCCCGAAGAAAACACCGAAGCGCCGTTGTCGAACGGCCGCGAAACCATCCCTGCGTACGGGTCGGGGACGCTCGGCTACGTCGACTACCTGCGCGAAGAACAGACGAACTTCAACGGCTCGAGTGGCTTCATGCTGCTCGAAGTCGGACAGCCGGGAGGCCCCGGGTGTCCCTCGATCACGGCGACCGACCCGTGCGTCTCGGTGCGGCTCGTCCCGGACATCGCCGAACTGGCGGTCGAAGCGCAGCAGGGGACGCTGCTGCGGCGCAGCTCCGCGGCGTACTTCCAGGGACTGGGCCGCCGGCCGCGCTCGGGCAACCGGGCGCACAAGGGTCAGAACGAGGCCGAAACCGATCCCTATGTGTCGATCCCGAGCATCTGTCCAGGTGCCGGCTGCGCGACCGGGGTGTTCCCCGAACCCGAATTCACCTTCACCTCCTCGAACGAACTGGTCGGGAAGTTCGTCGAAGCCGACAAAACCGCGGTCAACAAGCTCACGCCGAAGCTCAACGCGTCGGGCGAACCGATCGCGGACCCGCATTCGGGGCTGTTCTGCGCGCTGAACGCCGGGCACACGACCGTCACGCTGACGTCCGGGGGCCTCTCGGCGAGCCTCGTCGTCAACGTGCAGGCCGGAAGCGCACGGCGCCCGTGCGGGACCACGGCCGAGCCCGAAACTCTCTCGAAAGGCACGACCGCGGCGCCGCCTCCGCCTCCGACGCCGCCGCCGGCGACCGCGCCCCCGACCAGCGCGCCGCTGTCGCTGATCCCGCCGGCGCCCTCGATTCCGGCGGCGGCGCCGGTCGCGAAGGCGCCGGCCCCGGCCCCTGCACCACAGCCCGGGTTCTTCGTCAACGCGCCGCTGTCTCCGTTCATCCCCGCGTTCGTGCCGCCGCCGCTGCCGACCCCGGCGCGTCCGACACCGCCGAGCGGCACTTCCGCGGTCAGCTCGCAGGCGGTCGAAAAAGAAGAGGAAGAGGAGGCTGCGCCCGAGTCCGTCAGCGCCGAGGCGAGCGCGTACAGCAGCGTCGAACACGAGCCTTCGCCGCTCTACATCCTCGGCGCCGTGACGCTCGCCGCGTTCGCGGGCGCGTCGACACGGAAGCGCATCAGGCGCCGCCGTCGCAAGCTCCATGTGGCGCCGGCAACCGTCAACACAATGCGCGCGCAGCGCCGCTTCGAGTCGCGCCGGCGGGGATGAGCATTGGGTTCACCCCACGTTTACGGCATTAACACAACGTCAGGCGGGGGCGCAGGCATCGTTAGGCGCCGCGACGCCCAGACACGGGGACCACGAGGGATCCCGGCCGGCGGCCGGCCACACATTGGCCCGAACCGGTGTGTCTAACAACCAACCGATCGGAGCACGATGCCTGAGATCCCTGCCGTCCTACGGCGCCTCGCCGCCACCGTTGTGTGGGCGGTCATCGCTGTCGCGATCCTCGCACCGGCGGCCGGCGCCGCCGAATTCGGCGAACTGGGCCGCCACGGCGGAGGGACGAAAGGCAAAGAAGGAGAACTCAAACTGGACAACGAAACCGCTGGGTTCGGTGTCGACACGACGGACAACAGTGTCTACGTCGTCGATCATCCCAAACACGCGGGGAGCGAATTCCGCATCCAGAAGTTCTCGACCGAAAAAGGCAAATTCACCTTTGTCGCGGCGGCGACGTTCACGCCCGAAAACGCGTACGTGGTGCAGGGCGTCGCCGTCGATCCGGAAATGGGGCGCGTGTACGTGCTCGCGACCCAGGAACGGACCGAAGAAAAAAAAGTCCCGAGGCTCGACGAAGGCGATGAAGCCGCCAGCCAGCTGTACGCCTTCTCGACCACGCCGAGCGGCAGCAAACTGGTACCGGCCGCGGGCACCGGCACCGAAGGGCTCGTCGCCGACCTGAACCCGCAGAGCAACACGCTCAGCGAAGTGCTCCTCGAACCGCACGGCATCGCCGTCGAGCCGATCAGCAAAACGGAAGACACGGTTGTGATCGTCGGCACGCAGGATGCCGGCGGCAGCCCCGACGTACACCGCAACGAGCTGTGGTACCTCAACAGCAAAGGCACGCTGACCAAGCGCTGGAGCGACGAAAAGAACCTGCTCGAAGACGAAGCCCGGTCACCGGTCGTCTACCACGAAAAAGTCTACGCGGAATCCGAAGGCGGCATCTGGGAAATCCCGTCCGCCGGAGGCGAACCGAAGCCGTTCACGCGGGCGACGATCCAGGAGGAAACGTTCTTCGAAAAGGAGGATCTCCTCTCGATTCCCACGATCCAGTCCCCCGAAGAAGGCGCCGGCCTGTCCGTCTCCCCCGAAGGCGAGTTCTGGCAGACCGGGTCGATCCGTCTCGCCAGCAACGGCGAAAAAATCTACCCGGCCCCTGCCGCCTACAACTCCTCCGGCGAACTCATCGGGTGGACCGGCGGCGCGAGCCCGGCATCGGGCGGAGCGTGCTCGATCGGTCTCTACGGGTCCCCGCTGATCGCGGCGGGGAAGGAAGGGGACCTGTTCGTGCTGAGCATCGGCACCGCGACGAGCGCGGAAGAAGCCACGCTGATCGAGTTCGGCCCGCATCCTTCCAGCAACAGCTGCCCGGAACCGAGCGCCACCGCCCCGGCCACCGCGGTCGGGGGCAAATCCGTCGAATCCTCCTCGACGAACCAGATCCCGATCAGCAAAGGCGTCGAACTCTCCTCGAAGGTGACGCAGGGCGACGTGCTGAAGACCGAATGGAACTTCGGGGATGGCACCACGCAGACGGTGAGCGGGATTCAGCAGTGCTGGGAACTCGCCGAAGGTGAAAACACCGAATGCGCCCCGCAGCAGACGTTCGTCGCCCACACCTTCGCGAAGGCCGGAGACCTCGAAGTGGTCGAGAAGATCACGACCGACGATCTCGCGAAACCGGTGGTTGAAGAGCGTGCGAAAGTCTGGATCGAAGCCGGCGCGCCGGCCGCGACGACCGGCGAAGCCAACCCGGTCGGCGAAGAAACCGCGACGCTGAACGGCACCGTCAACCCCGAAGGCTCGGCGAGGACCTGGACGAAGTGCGAATTCGTCTACGGGACATCGACGAGCTACGGCAAGTCCGCGCCATGCAACCCGAAACCGGGAGCCGAAACCAGCGCGGTCAAAGTCTCGGCGGCGCTGACGGGGCTCGAAAAGGAAAAGCTCTACGACTACAAGCTGATCGCCGCATACAGCAACGAAGGGAAGGAAGTGGCGGTCGAAGGGACGAACCGCACGTTCACGCCCGGACTCAAAGCACCCCTCGCCACGACCGAAGCGGCGAGCGGGGTCGGCACCTCGTCGGCGACGCTGAACGCCGCGGTGAACGCGGAGGGCAACACGATCAACTCGTGCAAGTTCGAATACGGGACGAGCACCGCCTACGGCAGCTCCACGCCGTGCTCGGGGACGCCCACGGGCAAAGAAGCGGTTCACGTCTCGGGGTCCGTCGCGGGGCTCGCCTCGAGCACCGCCTACCACTTCCGGATCGTGGTAGGGACGTCGACCGGGAAGACCGTGGATGGCGCCGACAGCTCGTTCACCACGGGGGCCGTGGTCGTCGTGCCGCCGCCGAATGAACCGCCGGCGCCGTCCCCGGGGCCGACGCCGCCACCGCCGGGGAACAATGGAGTCCTGCCGTTCATGAGCGCGAAGCTCGCCCTCGCCGGCAGCTCGACGGTCGCCGCCAACGGTGCCTTCACGGTGAAGCTGAGCTGCCCGGCCGCGGCCGGCTCCTGCAGCGGCACCGTCACCGTGAGGACGGCCAAGGCCGTCAAGGCCAGCGGCCACAAGAAGGCCGCGATCGTCACGCTCGCTAGTGGCTCGTTCACGATCGTAGCCGGGCAGACCAAAGCGGTCACGTTGCACCTCAGCGGTGCGGCGCGGTCCCTGCTCGCGAAGCTGCACGTGCTCGCCGCCAAGGCCACGATCGTGGCGCGCAACAAAGCCGGCGTCAGCGCGACCACGACGCTGACGCTGACGCTGAAGCCAGCCAAGAAGCACCACTGATCCGCGCCCGCTCCGGGCCGGCTCCGGGCCGGTCCGGAGCGCGCTGCGCCCGTGGCGATCCCCGGGGCGGCTGTGCGCCCGGCGGCTCGCGGTACCCCGCCGTCGTGCCGCACGCCCGGCGCCGGTCTCGCCGCCGGTCACGCCCCTCCTAGATGTGATCACGATGTAAACAGACGTGACCACGTTGTGAACGGGACGCCCCCGGCTCGCAGGCAACGCCCCGCGCACAGCGGCATCCGTCGGCTCGTCACTCCTCCGCAACCATGTAAATAGGCCGCTGCGGGAGTCTTCTGCGCGGAGGCGAGGACCGCCTCTGCCACGGCCGGGAAGTGAGGAACGGCCGTGAAATCCCTAATAGGAGGAACGCAACCCGATGAGAACCCGGAACGTCCGCGGTTTGGGCACGGCCTGTGCGGCGACGCTCGCAGTCGTCGCTCTGGCAGCTCCCGGCACGGCGCTCGCCAAATCGAGCACGCAGTGCTCGGGTGTGAGCGTCGAAGGCCAGGGCGCCTCGACTCAGAAGCTCGTCCAGATCAACCACTGGAACAAAGAATTCAACGAATCGTCCGACAAATACGCCTGCAACGGTTCGCAGGGCAGCAAAGGCAAGCCGACGGTCACCTACCACTCGACCGGCAGCGGCGCCGGGCTCAAATCGTGGGGCATCGAACCCGCCGAAGGGGAAACGCCCAACTTCGGTCCGACCAACGCGTTCCTAGGCAGCGACGAACCGCCGAACGAAGCTCAGGCGGCCGACCTCGAGGCCCACGAGTCGAAACCGACCAAAGAATCGGTGCTCTCGATCCCCGTCCTGCAGGTGGCGGTCACTGCGCTCATCAACCTGCCGAGCGGCTGCACCGCGACCAGCACGGCGTCGTCGGGACGTCTCGTCCTCAGCGCGGCTGAGCTCGAGGGGATCTACGCCGGGACCGTGAAAACGTGGGGCTCGCTGACTGCCGGTGGCGACAAAATCGAAGGCAGCGGCTGTGCTTCCGACTCGATCACGCCCGTCGTGCGCGAGGACCAGTCAGGAACCACGCACATCTTCAAGCGGTTCCTCGGCCTCGTCGACCCGACCACCAAACTGGCCACCCCGAAAGGCGAATTCACCTGGGGCGAACTCTCCGAAGGTGGCCTGAACACCGACTGGCCTACGGCGGCCGGCACCCAGCACGCTGAAAAAAGCGGCGGTGGCGAACTCGTTGCCTACGTGGCCTCTCACCCGGGCTCGATCGGCTACGCCTCGCTCGCCGACGCACGGGCCAACGCAGCCTTCAAGGAAGGCGGCGCGGGCAAGGAGACGTTCTGGGCCGAGCTCGAAAACGAAAACAAGAAAGGCAAGGCCAAATTCGCCGAACCGTCGACGAACGGCGAGTCGGCGACGCTGGGCGGAGCCAACTGCAAGAAGACGGTCTACAGCAACGGCAGCAACCCGTTCCCGCCGCCGTCGGCCGGCGAACCGTGGAACGAAGTGACGTCGAAACTCGAAGAGAAGACCTACCCGCTCTGCGGCTTCTCGTTCGACATCAGCCTCACCAAATACAGCCTGCTTACCGGCACGTCGGCCGGTGAGGAGGAAACGGTCAAGAACTACCTGGAGTACGTGACCGACAAGAAAGGCGGACAGTCGATTCTCAACACGAACGACTACGAAGCGCTGCCTACGACGGTCGACAAAATCGCAGTCGCCGCTGCGACGAAACAGATTGGCTACTGACGCCAGCTGACGCTCGCCCGATCCGCTGATCGGCAGCGGGAGGCCGGACACCCCAAGGATGGGGTGTCCGGCCTTCGTCGTTCTCGGGGGCGCTCCGTGATCCCGCTCTGTCCGGACTCGCTTCACAGGAAGCGAACAAATCCCATCAAGTCTGTGAGCAAACTGCCGCGAGGGGCGCAACCGCGTCCAGAACTCGATGGGTCTGGAGGTAGAGAGGCCAATGAAGGTCAAGCAATCACGTCGCTGGACGACGGCTCTGGTCGTGGCTGTCGCCGCGACTGCGTTGAGCGCGGTGATGGCGCCCGGCAGTGCGCTCGCGAAGACGACGACGCAGTGCTCAGGCGAACCGATCACCGGTCAGGGGGCGTCCGTCAACAGCGTTGCGATGGGCGTCTGGGACAAAGGATTCAACGAATCGACCGACAAGTACGCCTGCAACGGGAGCCAGGGGACCAAAGGCAAACCGACGGTCACCTACACGAACACGGGCAGCGGCGCGGGCCTGGAATCCTGGGGCGAGGAAGGAAAAGTGACGCCCAACTACGGGCCGACGAACGCCTTCATCGGCACCTCGGAAACGCCCAACACGACGATCTTCGGGGAAATCGAAGGGCACGAGTCGCCGAAGACGGCCGGGCAGCTCGCGAACGTGCCGGTGGTCCAGCTGGCAGTCGCCGTCTACGTCAACCTGCCGACCGGGTGCACCAGCGCGACGAGCACGGCAGACCCCGGGCGTCTCGTGCTCAACCAGAGCACGCTGGCCGGCATCTACGACGGCTCGATCAAAACCTGGAGTGAAATCACCGACGGGGGCGACGCGCTGTCCGGCCCGAGCTGCACGCCGACCACCGACGCGATCACGCCTGTCGTGCGCGTCGACCAGGCCGGGACCTCGCACATCCTGAAGCGCTTCCTCGGTCTGATCGACGGGGGCAAGTTCGCGACCTCCAAAGGCGAACTCAGCTGGGACGAACTCTCGGAAGGCAAGCTGAACATCGTCTGGCCGACGGCCCTGAACCCCAAGGTCACGGCCAAAAAAGGCGACGCCGAAGAGGCCGCGACCGTCGCTTCGACGCCGGGCTCGATCGGCTACAGCAACCTCGCCGAACTCCGTGCCACCGGCAAATTCTCGAAGACGGGAGAAGGCGGCTCCGGCAGCGCGAAATTCTGGGTCGAGATCCAGAGCGAAGAAAAGAAAGGCAAGTTCAAATACCAGGACCCGGCGACCAACCTCGACGTCGAAGCCGCCGGCAACGCGAACTGCAAGAAGACCGTCTACAGCAACGGCTCGAACCCGTTCCCGCCGCCGGCGGTGAACGAACCGTGGAACGAAGTGACGACCAAAACAACGGAGAAGACCTATCCGCTGTGCGGCTTCACCTACGTCCTGACGATCGGCAAATACTCGCTGTTCCCTGGCACGACGACCGGTGAGGCCGAGACCGTCAAGGACCTCCTCGAGTACGTGACGGACAAGAAAGGCGGACAGGCCGCGATCGTGGGGCACGACTACGAAGTGCTGACCTCCACGGTCGACAAGGAGGCTGTGGCCTTCGCTACGAAAAGCATCACCTACTAGCGTCATCGGCGTCTGAGAGATGACCGGGCCGGTCCGTGCCAGCGGCACGGGCCGGCCCTGTTGCGTTCCCGGGGTCGTGCTCGGCGGTCGACTTCGAGCCTCGAGCCTCGCACTGGCTGGGTGCGCCACCCGGACGTCCGTGCGGAGCGGATGCCCGGCAGCGGCCGGGGATCCGCTCTCGTCACGTTCTGAGGGCCGGTCTCGCCGGGGGCAGTTCGCAGCCGCTCGCGATCTCGGCGGCCGCAGATGCGGCGCCCGCTACGAGCGCGCCGCGTTTCCGTGCCCCTCGAGCGGGTAGTTCACGGGCTCCGAGTAGGATGCCGCCCCGAGGGAGGGGCAGCGCCGCGCCGTCGTGCGCGCTGCCGGGTTACAGCACCATGCACGTCGATCCGTACATCGTTCTCGGCAGCGCGATCATCGGCTTCCTGGTCGGCATGACCGGCGCCGGTGGCGGTGCCCTGATGACGCCGATGCTGATCCTGCTGTTCAACGTCAAGCCGTCGGCGGCGATCTCCAGCGACCTGGTCGCGGCGGTCGTGATGCGCCCCTTCGGCGCGGCGGTGCACATCCGCAAGGGGACGGTCAACCGCAAGCTCGTGCAGTGGATGGTCGTCGGTTCGGTGCCGATGGCGTTCGTCGGCGCGTTCCTGCTGAAAGAACTCGGCGACTCGAAATCCGCGCAGACGAACATCGAGAAAGTGCTCGGCGCCGCGCTGCTCGTGGGCGCCGCGGCGATGGTCCTGCGCTACGCCCTCGACCGCCGCAGCGGGGAGCGTCGTGGCGGGCTCGTGCAGGACGTCCGGGCTCATCCGCTCCGTACCGTCGCGATCGGGATGCTCGGCGGCGTCGTCGTCGGGCTCACGTCCGTCGGCTCCGGCTCGCTGATGATCATCCTGCTGCTGTTCCTGTATCCGACGCTCGGAGCCAACCAGCTCGTCGGCACCGACCTCACGCAGGCGGTTCCGCTGACGCTCGCCGCCGCGCTCGGGCAGCTGATCTTCGGTCACGTCGAACTCGACGTGACGGTGTCGCTGGTGATCGGCAGCGTGCCCGCGGTGCTGATCGGATCGCTGTTCTCCTCGAGCGCGCCGGATCGCTTCGTACGGCCCGCGATCACGTTCGTGATCGCGGCGTCCGGCCTGAAGTACATCGGGCTCGAAACCGAACCGCTCGGCTGGACGCTGTGCGGGATCCTGCTCGTCGTCGCGGCCTCGTGGCTCGTCGTCAAGAAGCCCTGGCAGGCCCAGCCCCACGGCGAGCCGGCGCGCGCGAGACCCGACTGAGGCCGGCCCCGGCAGCTCGCGCTGCTTCGAAGCCGGCGCCGCGGCCCCTCTTGCGCCTCTGAACGCTCGTGTTTATGATGCGCAGCCTGAGGTAGATCACCAAATCTCGACATCTGTTCGGGGGCGGTGGTCCACTATCCGCGGGGGAGTCGGGTAGGCGAGCAAGGAGGCGGGGAGACAGCATGAGTGCCGAGACGGGGAGTCGGACGGAGGCAGGCGCTCCGTGGGTTGCGCCGCCGCTGTCGGCGCCGCGCGGGTTCCTCGGCCTCGCCTCGCGCCGCCGGGTCCTCGTCCCAGGGATCTCGGAGGTTCGCGGCCCCGACGCTTCGATGCGCCGGGACGCGCTGTTTCGGCGCAGCCTCGCAGTCGCCGACATCTTCGCCGTAGTCGGTGCCTTCCTGCTGATCCTCGTGGTCTCGCCGCGCTCGCTCGACCTTCACTGGGCCGCCCTCGCCGAGATCCCGATCCTGCTGATCGCGGCGAAGATGACCGGGCTCTACGACCGCGACGAGACGCTGCTGCGGAAGACGACGCTCGACGAGGCGCCGCGCCTGTTCCAGCTCGCGACGCTGCTGACGGTGCTCGCCTGGCTCGGCGGCGGCGCGGTGTTCCACGGCGGCATCGGTCGCCAGTCCGCATTGATCCTGTGGCTGCTGCTCGCCGCGATGCTGATCATCTGCCGCTCGCTGGCACGCGTTCTCGCCCTCGCGGTCGCACCGACCGAGCGCTGCCTGTTCATCGGCGACGAGATGTCGGCGGCGACGATCCGCTCCAAGCTCGACTGCGGTGGCGGCGTCAAGGCGACGGTCGTCGCGCACCTGGACCTCGACAAGGTCGCGCCGTGGTCGAGCGACTCGTTCTCCGAGTCACGTCTCGCCGAGATCCGCGACCTCGCGCAGACGCTCGACGTGCACCGCGCGATCATCGCGCCGCGCAGCGCCGACGCCGGGGAGATGCTGAACCTCGTGCGCACGCTGAAGGCGGTCGGGGTGCGGGTCAGCGTGCTGCCGCGGCTGCTCGAGGTGGTCGGCTCCTCCGTCGAGTTCGACGACCTCCACGGCGTCACGGTGATGGGGGTGCGGCGCTTCGACCTGACGCGCTCCTCGGCGCGCTTCAAGCGAGTGTTCGACGTGATCGGCGCCTCGCTGGCGCTGTTCGCCGTGTCCCCGCTGCTGATCGCGATCGCGATCGCGATCAAGCTCGACAGCCGCGGACCGGTGTTCTTCCGCCAGCAGCGGGTCGGTCGCCACGGCAAGCGCTTCCACATGCTGAAGTTCCGCACGATGGTGCCGGACGCCGAGTCGATGAAGGACTCGCTCCGGCACCGCAACGAGGCGATGGACGGTCTGTTCAAGATCGCCGAGGACCCGCGGATCACACGGGTCGGGGGGCTGCTGCGCCGCAGCGCGCTCGACGAGCTGCCGCAGCTCTGGAACATCGTCCGTGGCGAGATGAGCCTCGTCGGGCCGCGACCGCTGGTGATCGAGGAGGACCGCAAAATCGAGGGTTGGCACCGGCGCCGCCTCGAGCTGATGCCCGGCATGACCGGCCCCTGGCAGATTCTCGGCCCGGCGCGCGTGCCGCTCCGCGAGATGGTCGCGATCGACTACCTGTACGTGGCGAACTGGTCGCCCTGGTCGGACGTCAAGATCCTGCTCCGCACCGTGCCGCACGTCGTCGGCCGGCGCGGTCTCTGAGCTCCGCTCGGCGGTCTCACGCCTCACGCCTCGCGCTGTGGGCCCGGCGGCGGTCTTGAGCTCCGCTCGGCGGTTCACGCCTCGCGCCGTGCGCCGGCGCGCCCGCTGAGCTCCGCGCTTCCTTCACCGGCGCCGGCCGACCCGATTCGCCTGCCCTGAGCAACGGCCACGCCGTTCGCTCCGCTGCGCGTCAGGCAGCGCAGGCGACGCGCGAGACTGCCGAGACGCGGCGGCCGAGCTGAGTCGATCGCGCCACGCCGAGTGACCTCATTTCCCGCCGTTGCGGCGGAATTCGGCTGCTTCCTTCGCTTCTTCTTCTTCGAAGTGCTTGCGGGCAGCCTTTTCGGCTTCCGTTTCCTTGCCCTTCCCCTTGCCGGTGGTGGTGGTAGTCGTCGTCTTCGTTTTCGATTTCGGCGATTTCGCCGATTTGGTCTTCGACGAGTTCTTCGGGTTCTTCTTCTTCGTGGTCGTCGGCTGCTGGCTGGCGGCTTCGTGGGCGGCCAGTTCGCGGCGCCGGCGCAGAATCGCGAGTTCTTCTTCTTCGCGGTGCTGCGAGGCGGCTTCGCGCTGCTGGCGCGAGGACGCTTCCGAGGCCGCTCCGACCGTCGCGCTTTCGGCGCCGCCTTCGCCGGCGCCCGCCGAGCCGCCTCCGCCACCGCAGCCGCTCAGCACAGCGGCGGCGAGCAGCACCGCCACGGCGGCGCCGGCGGCGGACCTCAGGTCAGAGCGCGAGGGGTCCATGCGTCAGCCGGGTTCGCTCGAGACTTCCACCGAGGCGGGCGGCGCCGGCGTCGTCTTCGGCTTGGTCGTGGTCGTCGTCTTCGGTGCGGGCGAGGTGTGTGTCTGCGTTTTCGTCTGCGTCTTCGTCTTCGCCTTCGCTTCCGCTTCCTGCTTGTGCTTGACCTTTTCCGCCGCTTCCTTTTCGCGGCGCTTGGCCGCCTTCTCGGCAGCCTTCACGCGGCGCTTGGCGCGTGCGGTCGCTTCCGCTTCGGTGTGGCTGGCGGTCGTTTCGGCTTCTTCTTCGCGCTTCTTGCCTTCGATCACTGCGAGATCTTCCCGGTCCTGTGCCGCTTCCGAGGCTTCTTCCTTCTTCCCTTCGGCTTCTTCGTTGTGTGCCGCTTCACCTTCGGCTTCCGCGGGCGTGCTGTGGGTCGTGCTGCCGCAACCCACCGTCACCAGGGCCCCGGCCAGCAGCAGGCAGCAGATCACGATCGGCAGTGGTCTCGTACGGTGCACGCAGCTCTCCATCCGGGAGGCCCCTGCGCGAACCGGACGGTCGCGTCGCCTCCGCTGGAAGGGTAGCCGCGATCACGGCGCCGGGCGCCGGGAGGAGCGGCGCTCCAGGGCGGCGGCCGCCTGCTCGGCGATCCGCTGCTGGAAGGTGGCGACCGAGAAGCGCTGCGCGTTCGCGACCGCCCGGGCGGGATCGAGGCCGAGCCGGTCGATGCCCGCGATCGCGGCCGCGAACGCGTCGACGTCGTCGAGCGGCACGAGCCGCCCGGTGGTGCCGTCGAGTACCGTTTCGAGCGCTCCCCCCGCCGCCGCCGCGATCACGGGGCGCCCGGATGCCTGCGCCTCGACGGCTGTGATGCCGAACTCCTCCATGCTCGGCAGCACCAGCGCCCGGGCGCTCCGGTAGCGCTCGGTCAGCTCGCGGTCGTCGACGCGGCCGAGGAAGTTCGCCTCCGGGTACGCCTCGCGGAGCTGGTCGAAGTCGGGTCCGGTGCCGGCGACGGCGATCGGCGCGCGCGCGCGCCGCGCCGCCTCGAGCGCGACCGCGATCCGCTTGTGGCGGACGAGCTCGGAAACGACGAGCAGCTCGTCGCCGGGCTCCCCCGGGGAGAAGCGCTCGGTTTCGACCGGGGGGTTCACGACCGTCGCCTCCCGGCCCCAGTACCGCGCGATCCGTTCCCGGCTGAGCTGCGAGATCGCGACGTAGTAGTCGACCCGCCGGCTGGCCGCGAGATCCCACCGCCGGATCGTCGCCAGCACCGAGCGAAGCACCGGCCGCAGTCCCAGCGGCGCCTCCTCGAGCGCTCGTTGCTGCTCGTACCACGCGTAGCGGAGCGGCGTGTAGCAGTAGCAGACGTGGACCGCCCCGGGCGGGACGTGCACGCCGTGCGCGAACGCGCTCGAGCTGCTGAGCACGAGGTCGCACTCCGGCAGGCGCAGCCGCGAGACCGCCGCCGGATACAGCGGCAGCAGCCGCCGGAAGTCGGACTGCCGCGCGCCCAGCCGCTGCAGCGGCGACGTCGTCACCGAGCGCCCCGCGAAGCGGCGGTCGGTGCCCTCCTCGTCGTAGAGCAGGGTGAAGATCGGCGACTGCGGGAAGCGTTCCGCGATCGCCGCGAACGAGCGCTCCGCGCCCCGCATCACGAGCAGGTAGTCGTGCACGAGCGCGACGCGAGCGGAGTCGGCGGCGGTCGCCGTCGGCTCCACCGGCGGCAGCAGGGCCTCGCCATCGCCGGGGCCGCTCACGCGCTCACCGTCTCGCCGTCGACGAGCCGCTCGAGCGCCGCGGAGATCGCCGCGCACACGACGTCGGGGTCGAACAGCCGCTCGGACTCGGCTCGGGCCAGCGCGCGGAGGCTCGCCGCGTCACGCTCCATCGCCGCGATCATCCCCTCGAGCGCGTCCGCGAGCGCCGCCGCGTCGCCGGCCGGGGCGATCGCGGCGACCGCCGGATCGACGCCCTCGGCCGCCCCGACCTCCGGCGTGCCGACGACCGGGACCCCCGCCGCCAGCGCCTCGGCGATCGTCAGCCCGAACGGCTCGTACTTGCTCGGCGCGAGCAGCACGTCGGTGCTGGCCAGCTCGGCGGCGACCTGGGAGGCCGAGAGCAGCCCGACGTACTCCGCGTTGGCCGGAAGATCCTCGAGCAGCGGCGTGTAGTCCGACCACAGCGTCGGTCCGCCCGCGAAGCGGAACGACGCCGCGACGCCCCCGTCCTGCAGCGTCCGTGCGACCTCGATCGCGGTGTCGACGCCCTTGCGGACCGAGACGCGTCCCAGCACGAGCACCGCCGGCGGCGAGGCGACGGGGCTCCTCGACGGCGTGAAGCGCGCCGCGCGCATCGGGTTCGGCACGACGACGGTGCGCGCTCGGGGGAAGCCGTAGTCGCGGACCATGTGATCGCGGAACGCGGAGCTGATGCACACCAGCAGTCGCGCGCGCCGGATCGAGCGCCGCTGCCCGGCGCTGCGCGCGACGAGCATCGCCACGGCCGCTGCGAACACCGGCGCCGGGTGGCAGCGCAGGGCGAGGCGGCGCTCGGCGAGCAGCCAGCGCAGCTCCCCTGCGACGTGCGTCTCGGGGTGGATCACGAGCGGCACGCTGCGCGCCAGGCGGGACGGCAGCGCCGGGGTCTCGATGCTCGAGAACTGATAGACGAGGTCGTAGGGGCGGCGGCGATGGCGGCGCATCACCTCGCGCCGCAGCCGCACCGACGCGAGCGCGCGCGAGAGCATGCCGCTGACGAACGCGATCCCCTTGTTGCGGCTGTACCAGCGTCCCCAGCTCCAGCGGCTCGTTCCCCAGACGAGGTTGACGCTGCCGGTGAAGTCGAGATCGCCCTCGCCGAAGGTGACCTGTTCGTTGCCGGCGAGGCGCACGCTCGCCTCCCCCTCGGCCGCCGGCAGGAAGCAGTCGATCTCGTGGCCGAGGCGCGAGAGCCCCTGCAGGAGCTCTGTGGCGACACCGCGGACGCCGGAGTACCCGCCTGGGGCAGGCCCGAGCCACGCGATTCGCAGGGGTCTCGGGCTCACCGCGCCGAAGGCTACCGGTGGGGAGCGGCGGGGCTCCAGAGGGCGGCGAGGTCGCGGCCGATCAGCCGGCCCAGCTCCTCGACCTCGGGGCGGAAACGCTCGCGCAGCGACGCCATCAGCTGATCGTCGGGCGGCGCCGGCGTCGTGTCGACCGCTGCCCGCCGTGCGGCGGCGAGCGCCGCACGCCGCACTCGCGTCGAGGTGAGCGACTTGACGAGCGACTTCGCCGCCCCCGCAAGAGGTCCCGCGCCGAGCGCGAGCGAGGTCACCGCACCCTCGGCCCGGCGCGAGCGCACGCGCACCGTCGGGTTCGCCTCGAGCGGCGCGATCGCGACTCCGTCGTCGACGCCGAGGAAACGGAACACGGCGCGCACGACCGCCTCGTTGTCCGCGCGGAAGTCGTCGTAGATCGTCACCAGCACGCGCTCGGCGCCGAAGCGCTCCTGCCAGCGGCGGAGCTGCTCCGCGTAGCGGACGTGCTCGGAGTAGCGCAGCGCCGGAGGCCACGGGCAGCCGGAGGGCAGGTTGCGCCCGGCGCGCCGGTCCGCCTCGAGCTCGAGCGCGCGGCCGAGGTCGGGCTCGCTCTCGACGCCCACCTGCAGCAACTGCAGGTGCAGCGAGCGCAGGAACGCCGCGGGCTCACGGAAGGCCGTGACGATCCGAGCCTCTGGACACAGCTCGGCGACGTTCGCCGCGGCCGGCGCCGCACGCAGGTACTCCGTCGAGCCCTCGCCCGCGCGCAGCTCCGGAGCGGCGGCGGCGAACAGGTCGAGATACGCGTCGAGTGTCTGCGGGCGGCGTGTGACGCGCCCGGCGGCGTGCGCGGCGATCAACCGCGGCGAGCGCGACAGGAACTGCGTCTCCTTGGGGGTGGACATGAAGATCTGCGGATGTGCGTCGAGCATCCGGCAGAGCGCCGTGGTGCCGCACTTCGCGTGCCCGACCACGAAGAAGTCCGGCCTGCGGCGGTCGCCCTCACGCGCCGCACGGAGCTCCGTCAAGAAGCCCTCGTCGGTCGCGTCGTAGTCCTCCGCGGCAGGCATACGCGGGCGATGATGTCAGAGGCGCCTGGCCTACACTTCGCGCCATGCCCGCTTCCGCAGACGCGTTGCTGACGGCAGGGGCCAGGAGGGGGAGGGTCCCCGACTTCTTCATCGTCGGTCACCCCAAGAGCGGCACCTCGGCCCTGTTCCGGATGCTGTGCCAGCACCCGCAGCTGCACATGCCCCGCAAGGAGCCCTCGTTCTTCGTGCCGGAGCTCACCGAGGGTCGGCGCTACCCGAACGGGATCGCCGAATACGAGGCGCTGTTCGCGGGCGCCGCACCGGCGCAGCTCGTCGGCGAGGCGACGACCTGGTACCTCGCCTCGCACGACGCCGCGGCGCGGATCGCGGCCGCCCGTCCCGACGCGCGGATCGTCGCGATCCTGCGCGAGCCGGCGAGCTTCCTGCGCTCGCTGCACCTGCAGTTCCTGCGCTCGGATGTCGAGACCGAGCCCTCGCTCGCGAAGGCCCTTGCGCTCGAGCCCGAGCGGCGCGAGGGGCGCCAGATCCCTGCGACCTCGACCCGCCCCGGCCTGCTGCTCTACTCGCAGCACGTGCGGTATGTCGAGCAGCTGCGCCGCTACCGCGACGTGTTCGCAGAGGAGCAGATGCTCGTGCTGATCTACGACGACTTCCGGGCGGACAACGAGGGCATCCTCCGTGAGGTGCTGCAGTTCCTCGGCGTCGAGCAGCGGGTGCCGGTGGCGGCGGTCGAGGCGAACCCGAGCGTCGGCGTGCGCGGCACGCGGACGGGAGCGTTCGTGCGCTCGCTCTACATGGGGCACGGTCCCGGGGCGCGGATCGCGAAGGGTGCGGTGAAGTCGCTCTCCTCGAGGCGCATGCGCCACCGTGCGATGGCGGCGCTGCGCCGCCGCCAGGTCGCCGAGCCGCCTCCCGAGGACGCCGAGCTGACGCGCGAGCTGCGCAACCGCTTCCGCGGCGAGGTGCAGGCGCTCAGCGACTACCTCGGACGCGATCTCGTGACGCTGTGGGGATATGAGCGCGAGTCCCGCTGAGGTCGCGCGCGCGGCGCGCGAGGCCGGGCGCAAGGTCCCCGACTTCTTCATCGTCGGGCACCCCAAGAGCGGCACGACGGCACTCTGGGAAATGCTGCGCAGCCATCCTCAGGTGTTCATGCCGGAGCTCAAGGAGACGCTGTTCTTCGATCGCGAGCTCCATTTCGGCCTGCGCCCGGGAGACCCGCAGCCCGACACGCTCGAGGAGTACCTGGAGCTGTTCGCGCCTGCGCGGCCGGACCAGCGCGCCGGCGAGGCCTCCCCGTCGTACCTGCGCTCGCGCTTCGCGGCGGGCCGGATCGCCGAGATCCAGCCCGACGCGCGGATCGTCGCGATCCTCCGGGAGCCCGCCGACTTCCTGCGCTCGATGCATCTCGAGCTGCTCAAGGACCACGTCGAGACCGAGAAGGACCTCCGCCGCGCGATCGAGCGCGAGCGTCGCGAACCCGAGCGCAAACCGGTCCTCTCCTACAGCGACGAACGCGTCGAATATGCGGCCCAGCTGCGCCGCTACCACGAGGCGCTCAGCGAGGAGCAGGTGCTGGTGCTGATCTACGACGACTTCCGCGCCGACAACGAGGGCACGCTGCGCCGGGTCCTGCGCCACCTCGGCGTCGACGAGCACGCGCCGGTCGCGCCGAGCGAAGCGAACCGCACCGTGATCGTCCGCTCGCCGCGCACCTACGAACTGATGCGGTCCGTGTACCTGGGCCGCGGTCCGGCGGGGAAAGTGCTCTCGCCGATGATCAAGGCGGTCACCTCCCAGCGGATGCGGCGCGAGGGCCTCGACGCGTTCCGCAGGCGCATCGTCTACGGGCGCCCGCCGGCCCCCGACGAGCAGCTGATGCTCGAGCTGCGCAGGCGCTTCGAGCCTTACGTGGTCGAGCTCAGCGAGTACCTGGGGCGTGACCTCGTCGCGCTGTGGGGCTACGACCAGCTCGGCTGAGGTGATCCTGTGGCTGCACCAGAGCCCCGCTACCCTTCTGGCGCTATGACCGGCCGGGCTGAGAGGGGCAGTCCACCAGACGCCGACGAGGCGACTCGGGTGCTCTACGTGATGGGTGCCGGCCGCAGCGGCAGCACGACGCTCGGCATCACGCTCGGCAACTGCGAGGGCCTGTTCTTCGCAGGAGAGCTCGACAACTGGCTGCCACGCTCGGGGCGCCCACAGGTCGAAGACGCCGAGCGCGTCGCGTTCTGGGACGACGTCCGCGACCGGCTGGTCGCTCCCGAGCGCGCAAAAGCCCTGTTCGGCACCGAGAGCCAGCGGCTGCTGGAGCGGTCGATCGCGCTGCTGCGGCCGGGCCGGCGGCGCGCCCGCCGCCGGCTGCGGGGCCCCTACCGGGAGGTCGCCGCGGACGTCTACGGCGCGGTCGCCGCGGCCTCCGGGAGCGACGGCCTGATCGACACCTCGCACTACCCGCTACGAGCGCGCGAGCTGCAGCGCGCAGACGGCGTGGACCTGTTCCTGTTGTTCCTCGTCCGCAGCCCGCGAAGCGTCGTCGCCTCGTTCGGACGGCGCGACGTGTCCGAGTTCCGCAAGTCCCCCCTGCACGCGAACCTCTACCTGTGGACGACGCACGCGCTTGCACTGCTCGTGTTCCTTCGCCATCCGCGCGATCGGCGCCTGCTGATCCGCTACGAGGACTTCATCGCCGATCCGGAGGCCGTCGTCGGCGCGATCCTGCGGGCAAGCGGATTCGCCGACTCGCCGCTCCCGGACTTCTCGGAGTTGAGGGTGGGGCTGCCGCTGCAGGGGAACCGCGTGACTCGCGAGCAGGTGATCTCGCTTCGCACCGGCACCGACCCGATGAGCGGACGCGGGCGCCTGACGGCGCTGCTGCAGGCGCCGATGATGGTCCTGCTGTCGAGACTCCGCCCGGCGGCGCGTGCCGATCGTGGCGAGACCCGGGGCGAGCGTGATGCAGCCCTCGCGCAGCGCTGATCGGCGGCCGGGATGCGGATCCTCGTAACCGTGCCGTGGGGGCGCGCGCTGGGCGGCGCGGAGGCGATGCTCGAGGCCGTCCTCGACGGCTCGCGCGAGGAGGGGCATGAGATCGAGTTGGTTTTCTTCGAGCCCGGCGAGTGGGTCGAGGAGCTGCGCGGGCGCGGCTTCCGAGTCGACGTCCTACCCGCCGGGCGCCTGCGCGAGCTGCACCGCTGGGTCGTGACCGTGCGCCGCCTCGCGGCACTGCTGCGCGAGCGCCGCCCCGACCTGATGCTGAACTGGGCAGCGAAGACCCAGTTGTACGGGGCGCCCGCAGCGGCGCTCGCGGGAATGTCCGAGCGCGTGGTCTGGTGGCAGCAGCTGATCCCTGACGGGGGTTGGCTCGACCGCGTCGCGACGGCGCTGCCGACGGCGGCGGTCGGCTGCTACTCGGAGGCCGCGGCGCGAGCCCAGGAGCGCCTGCGGCCCCGGCGGCGGACGTTCGTCGTCGCCGCGGGCGCTCCGCTCCCGCAACCGCCGGCGCAACCGGCACCGCTGAAGCTGCCGGAGGGGGTCCCTGTCGTCGGCCTGGTCGGGCGGCTGCAGCCGTGGAAGGGGCAGGACCGCCTGCTGCGCGCACAGGCGCTGCTGCGTGATCGCGGCCGCGATATCCACACCCTGATCGTTGGCGGCGCCGCCTACGGGTTCTCCGAGGGCTACGCGGCGTCACTGCCGGAGCTCGCCGACGAGCTCGGGCTCACGGACCGCGTGACGCTCACGGGCCAGGTTCCCGACGCCGGGCCCTACGTCGAGCGGATGGACGTGCTCGTCAACGCCTCGGACCCCGAGCCGTTCGGGATCGTCCTGCTCGAGGGCATGTCCCGCGGAGTTGCGGTGCTTGCTGTCGACTCCGGCGGGCCCGCCGAGTTCGTCGAGGACGGTCGCACGGGCGTGCTGGCACGCTCGGGCGAGCCCGCGGCGCTGGCCGACGCCCTGCAGCGGCTGCTGGACACGCCAGGTCTGCGGCGCAAGCTCGCCGACGCCGGCCGCGAACGGTTCCTTGCCGAGTTCACCGACGCGGCGTTGCGGAGGCGCTTCTTCGCTGCGCTCGAAGCGGTGCTCGCCACGGTCCGCGCGGGTGGCTCGGCATGATCGACCGGTCCGCCGGCCGTGCGGACGTGACGATCGTCGCGCACGACATCGGCGCGGTGCGGGGGGGTATGGAGCGCCAGCTGAGCGAGCTGCTGGTGGGGCTGCGAGACGCGGGGCACCGCGTACGGGTGATCGCGCGCACATGCGAGCTCGCCGACGCCACGGGGATCGAGTTCCACCGCGTGCGGGGACCCGGACGGCCGTTCCTGATCGCCTATCCCTGGTTCCTGCTCGCCGGCAGCCTTGCCGTGCGCCGACTGCGGCGCGGCATCGTCCAGGCCACCGGTGCGATCGTGCTGAACCGGGTCGACGTGGTCGCCGTCCACTACGTGCAGCAGGTCGGGACCGCCACGCCGAGCCGGCAGAACGCGCTCTACCGGCTGCACGTACGGCTGAGCGGTGTGCTCAAGCGCGCGGGCGAGCAGCTGTGCTTCCGCGTGAGCCGTGCCGCAGCGTTCGCGTGCGTGTCCGAGGGGGTCGCAGACGAGGTACGCGAGCACTACCCAGATCTGGCCGGGCGCGTCGTGACGATCTACAACGGGATCGACACGTCGAGCTTCGCGCCGCCCAGCCCCGCCGCGAGGGAGGCCGCGCGATCCGCGCTCGGGCTCGGCGGCGAGCGCCTGGTGGCGGCGTTCGTCGGCAGCGAGTGGGAGCGCAAGGGGCTCGAGCCCGCGCTGCGCGCGCTCGCGTACGCGCCCGAATGGGACCTCCTCGTCGCGGGCGCCGGCGACGAGCACAGCTACCGGCGGCTCGCGGAGCGGCTGGGTCTCACCGGACGCGTGCGCTTCCTCGGGCCCGTCGAGGACGTCGAGACCGTCTACCGGGCGGCCGACGCGTTCCTGCTGCCGTCGAGCTACGAGACGTTCTCGCTGGTCAGCTTCGAGGCCGCGGCGAGCGGGCTGCCGGTTGTCGCCACGGCGGTCAACGGGGTCAGGGAGCTCGTCGCGGACGGCTCCGACGGGTTTCTCGTCACGCGCGACGAGCAGACGATCGCCTCAGCTCTGAAGCGCCTCTCCGCCCCCGATCTGCGGGCCCGCATGGGGGCCGCCGCGCGCGTGGCCGCGAGCGGGTTCGGCGTCGAGCGAATGGTCCGGGCGCACTCGGAGCTGTACGCGCGTCTGACCCGCCGCTAGCCGCTCTGGGCGGGGCGCCGGGAGGCAGACCGCCGTCGGTCGAGCCGGTTCTCGCACGCCGAGGCCCGTCCGCAGCGGCGCCGGCGCCGGAGCGGGCCCCGGGGTCTGCGCGCCGCCGGGGCCGACCGGAGCTCGGGCTAAGGCCGCGCCGCCGCGGCACCCGCCAGGAGCCGCTCGAGCTGGTCTGTCGCCGCGGCGACCGTGAAGCGCCGCTCGACCACCTCGCGGCCGGTCGCCGCGAGCCGCCGGCGCAGCTCCGGCGAGTCGCGCATCTCGGTGAGACGGGCCGCAAGGGCGTCGACGTCGCCCTCCGGGAACACGAGGCCGCCCCCGGTCAGCTCGAGCAGCCAGGGGATCTCGCCGGAGTCCGAGCCGACGACCGGTACGCCGCACCAGAGTGCCTCGATGATCACGCGCCCGAACTGCTCCTTCCAGGTCGGCGTGGTATGCGACGGCAGCGCCAGCACGTCGATCTGTGCGTACCCCTCGGCCATCCGCTCGTGCGAGAGCCCGTCGATCACGCGCACCCGTGAGCCCGGGATCTGCGCTCCCTCCAGGCGTGGCCGCAGCTCGCCCGCCCCGATCAGCAGCAGCTCGACGGGGGCCTCGAGCGCGCGGACCGCGGCGAGCAGGTCGAGCAGGCCCTTGCTCTCGATCAGGCGGCCCGCGTATCCGATCGTGAAAGGGCGTGCGTCCCCGCTCGCGGGCTGCTGCTGCCACCCGGGGACCGGCGGCGGGGCGAGCCCGACCTCGCCGCGTGCGCCCCACGCCCGCACGAGCTCGGTCGCGGCCTGCGAGCGCGCCGCCACGAACGCGGCGTGTCGCAGCACGCTGTCACGCATCAGCCTGACCGGCGCCGGCAGGGGGCGGTCGATGTTCTCGTACGCCTGCACGCCGAACGGCACACCCATCGCGACAAGCGCACGTCCCCACTGTGCAGCCGCGAGCGCGTACGGCTCGGCCTCGAGGAACGCGACGTCCGGTCCGACGGCGCGAATCGTCGCACGGGGGCGGGTCAGGTAGAGGTGCCGCTGGGGGCGTCCCGACATCACGATCGGCGTCGGCCGCAGCGCCCCCTCGAGTCCCGGCAGCGCATGCGGTTCGAGGTCGTCGTCCCCGTACTCCGAGCGCCAGCGGGAGGGGACGACGATCGTCGGCTGCCATCCGCGCCGGGCGAGCTCGCGGTAGGCGAGCTGGTTCATGTCGACGACGGCGGGATGGCTGACGACGAGCAGCCGACGGCCTGCGCCCGGCCCCGTGAGGCCCTCGAGATCGGCCGCCGGGCGCATCACGACATCGTTGCATGGAAACGTGCCGCGGCCCGCGAACATTGGCTTTACCCGCTGCTTACGAGTACCCTTAAGCTCGCCTTCCGAGCGCTGGCAGCGTCCGCGGGCGGAGCCTGGATCGACTACCGATGAACGAGACAAACGACGCCAGCGCGATGTTCGCGCCGATCTGGAGGCGCAAGTGGCTGATCCTCGCCGTCGGCCTGATCGTCGGCGTTGCGACGTACTTCTACTACCACCACAAACACCCGACCTTCGGCGCCTCGACTCAGATCTACCTCGGCGCCGGCGCTGAAGAACTGCAGTCCGTCAGCGGCTCCAACGTCCGGAAGCAGACGGTGCTGGAAGCCAAATCGCAGACGGTTCTGATCAACTCGCCGATCATCAGGCGCGCGGTACGCCAGGAGCTGAAAAAACGCCGCCGGGACAAGGCGGTGAAAGGTGCGCTCACCGGCAAGTACAAAGCCAAGACCGCCGAAAAGAGCCAGTTCATCACGATCACCGCGGAAGCCCACAATGCGCGGGGCGCCGCGCTCCTCACAGATACCGTTGCCGAAGCGTACGTAAACCGTGAGAACGGCAACTACCGCCGAGCCGTCGAATCTGCGCTGAACCTCGCCAAGCGGCAGCGCCACCGGCTCGAAGTGGGCGAGGAACTCGCAGCGGCAGAAGCGGCGGCGCTGGCGAAGAAGGACAAAGGCGCCACTTCGACCAAAGGCAAAGGGACGAGCACCTCGGTCGCCCTGCAGATCGCGCAGCTCAGCAGCAAGGTCAACCAGCTCGAATCGAATCTCTCGATCGTCAACGTCCGCCAGGTCGGGCCGGCGCACGCCGAAGAACTCTCCGCCTCGCCCAAGCGCAACGCCATCTTCGGCTTCGTCGTGGGCCTGCTGCTCGCGTGCTTCGCCGCATACGCGCTCGCGCGGCTCGACAACAGGGTCCGAACGATCAGCGAGATCGAATCCGCGCTCGGCGCGCAGATCCTCACGGCGCTGCCGGCGGTGCGGCGTCCCGTCGTGATCAGCGAGGGCCAGCCACGTCCTTCGCGGCTGCTGGTGGATCCCGTGCAGCGCCTCAGCACGGCGCTGCGGTTCGCGACGATCCCCGGTGCCGAGGGCGCTCGCGCTCCTCGGACGGTGCTGTTCCTCAGCCCGTCCAGCGGCGACGGCAAGTCGACGGTAGTCGCGGATCTCGCGCTGATCCAGCGGGACGCCGGCGCGACCGTCGCGATCGTCGAGGCCGACATGCGCCGTCCGACGCTCGGCCGGGTGCTCGGCATCCCGGCCCGGTATGGCCTCGCGGAGGTGCTCGCGGGCCGGCTCGGTGTGGACGAAGCACTGCAGCCGGTCGCGGGACGCCCGCAGGCGGCCAACGCGCCCGAGGGTCCGGGCGTCCCGCCGGTCGCGACGATCGTCCAGGCCAGCGGCTCGGCCTCGCTGCTCGTGGGCGGCGCCGCGAACAACCCGTCGGTGCTGCTCGCCTCGCGCGCAATGGGCGAGACGCTCGGCGCGCTCGCGCAGGACCACGACTACGTGCTCGTCGACGCGCCGCCGCCGCTCGAGGTCAGCGACGCGATCCCGCTGCTCGGCCTCGTCGACGCGGTCGTGATCGTCGCCCGCGCCGGGCAGACACGCGTCGTCGCCGCTCAGCGTCTGCGGGAGCTCCTCGCGCGCACGGCCGGCGCGCCCGTGCTCGGCGCCGTCGCCAACGGTGTCTCGCGTCGTGACCTCGAACGGTACGGGTTCTCGACGTACGGCGAGAAGGGCTGGCGCCAGCGGTTGCTGCGAGGGTGAGGCGGGGTGCGGGGGTGAGCACGCTGCCCGGAGCAAGGACGCATCCCGCGGTCGTCTCGCGTCGCCTGCACGACGTTCTGTTGCCCGCCGTCGCGGGCGGGCTCGCGGTTGTCGGGGCGCTGGCCGTGATGCTGCTCTATCAGGACCCGAACCCGCTGCTGCTGCTCGGTGGCGTCGCCGCGCTGGCGACGATCGTCGGCTTGCTGACGAGCCGCCGATACGAGGTCACGCTGTCGCTGCTGCTGCTGTACCTCGGCATGCTCGACGGCCCGATCAAGCTCGAGGCGGCGAGCGCCGTCGCTTCCGGTATGCGCGACGTGTTCATCGTCGCGATCGCGATCGGGATGCTGATGCGGATGGCGGTCGGCAAGGACCGCGCGGCGCTGCCGCCGCTGTCGCTGTGGGTCGTCGGCTTCGCGGCGTTCGTGATGGCTGAGGCGCTGAACCCGCACACGATCAGCTTCCTGAAGGCCGTCGGCGGGTGGCGCCAGCAGCTCGAGTGGGTGCCGTTCTTCTTCTTCGGCTACATCACGCTGCGTACCAAGGAGCGATTCCGGAAGCTGTTCGTGCTGCTCGGTGTGGTCGCGCTCGCTAACGGCATCGTCGGCACGATCCAGGCGCGCGAGAGCCCTGGCCAGCTCGCGTCGTGGGGGCCGGGCTACCACGAACTCGTCAAGGGCGGCGAAGGCAACGGCATCACGGGACGGACCTACGTCTCCAACGGCGAAGCGCACGCGCGGCCGCCGGCCCTCGGTTCGGACTCCGGCTTCGGAGGGGGCGTGGGGGCGCTCGCGCTGCCCTGCCTGCTGGCCCTGCTCGCGGCCCCCGGCGCCCACCGCAGACGATGGCTCAGCCTGATCCTGGTCGGCGGGGCGCTGCTCGGAATCGCCACGGCGGCGTCGCGAACGTCCGTCGTCGTCGGAGTCGTCGGCATGCTCGCGTTCGCAGGGCTGTCCGTGATCGGCGGGCTACGCGTCAGCCGTACGCTGCTCGGCGTCTTCGCCGCGGCGCTGCTCGTGATCGTGATCGGGTCCGTGCTGATCGCCTCGAGCGGCAGCGGCATCTTCGCCCGCCAGGCGACGCTGACCAGCGTCTCCACGGCCGAAGAAACCGGCGGCAACGGCAAGACGCAGGAGCTGAGCGAAATCCCGAGTGACCTGATCCACGCGCCCCTCGGCTACGGCCTCGGCATCTCCGGTGCGGTTTCGGGGTTCGGGGGCAAAGCGCCGGCGCAGTTCGAAGGGTCGCGAGTGACCGGCGGCTCCGCCTACAGCCTGCTGATGAAGGAAACCGGTGCGCCGGGGCTGCTGTTGTGGATCGGGTTGACCGTCAACGTGATCCTGCTGACGCTCCGGTGGCTGAGACGAATCGCCGATCCCGAGCTGCGGACCTACCTGGCCGGCCTCGTCGCCGGCTACATCGCCATCACCGCCGAGGGGCTCTCGGGGCCGACGCTGGCGGTGACGATCGGCGCGTTTCTGTGGTTCGTCCCCGGCGTCGCGGCGTACTGGTTCGTGACCGCGCGAAGCTCCGCGTCCGCCCCCGCGACGCCGCCGCCCGCGACAGCCGCGCCGATCCTGGCCGCACCGGCAGGTGCGTCGTGATCGGCCGTCGCGCGAAGCCGGACCCGCAGGGGCCCGACGCGTCGCTGTCGGCGCGCCTGAGCGTTCTGATCGGCGACCGCAAGCGCACCGTCGCGGGGCTCGCGTTCGTGTCGCTTATCTCCGGCTTCGCCGAAGCCGCCACGCTGGCGATCATCGCCGAGATCGCGACGGAGCTGTTCGGCCACTCCAAGCACGTGCAGCTGCAGACCGGCTCGCTGCACATCGGCGGCGGTTTCGACCGCCTGATCCTGATCGCGCTCGGGCTCTCGCTGCTGCGGCTGGTGCTGCAGTGGCCGATCTCGACGCTGCCTGCGCGGATCGCCGCCGATGTCCAGTCGACGCTGCGGATCAAGCTGTTCCGGGCCTTCACCTCCGCCTCCTGGGAGGTGCAGTCGCGCGACCGCGAGGGCCAGCTGCAGGACACGATGACGAGTCAGACGATGCAGGCGACGGGCGGCGCGATGGGCGCCACGAACCTGCTCACGAACGGCCTCAACTTCTTCGCGATGCTGGTCACGGCGTTCCTGCTGAACCCGGTGGCCGCCGCCGCGATCCTGATCGCAGGCGTCGTCATGTTCATGATCGTGCGCCCGCTGAAAGCGATCGGCGTGAAGCGCGCACGGGCGCTGTCACGCGCGCAGGTGCGCTTCGCCAGCGGGGTCAACGAGGCGATCCGGCTCGCCGAGGAGACACACGTGTTCGGCACCGCCGAGGCGCAGCGGCGCCGCATCGACGATCTCGTCGCGCGCTCGCGCCGGCTGCTCTACGAAACGCAGGTGCTGATGAAACTCGTCCCCAACCTGTTCCAGTCGCTGATCATGATCATGCTCGTCGTCGGCATCTGGGTGGCCTACGAAGCCGGCGTGCGGTCCCCGTCGACCGCCGCGATCGTGCTGCTGCTCATCCGCTCCACGCGCAGCGGGCAGCAGAGCATCGCCACCTACCAGGGGCTCTCGCAGAGCCTGCCGTTCATCGAGCGTACGCAGGAGGCCGAGCGCCGCTACGCGGAGAGCAGTCCCCCCGACGGCGACGTGCCGCTCGCGCAGGTGCAGACGCTCTCCTTCCAGGGCGTCAGCTACGGCTACCGCCCGGACCGCCCGGTGCTCTCGGACGTGAGCTTCGAGGTGACGCGCGGTGAGGTCGTCGGAATCATCGGCCCGACCGGGGCCGGCAAGTCGACCCTGATCCAGATCCTGCTTCATCTGCGCAGTCCCAAGCAGGGCTCCTACCTGGTCAACGGCGTGCCGGCGGAGCGGCTCGTCCAGTCCGACTGGCACGGCCGTGTCGCCTACGTCCCTCAGGAACCCCGGCTGCTCCACGCGAGCGTCGCGGAGAACATCCGCTTCGACCGCGAGATCGCGCTGCCGGAGATCGAACGCGCCGCGCGGCTCGCCTACATCCACGACGAGATCGTGACCTGGGAGAAGGGCTACGAGACGCTCGTCGGGCCGCGCGCCGACGCCGTATCCGGCGGACAGCAGCAGCGCATCTGCCTGGCCCGGGCGCTCGCCGCATCGCCCGAGGTGCTCGTGCTCGACGAGCCGACGAGCGCGCTGGACCCGCGCTCGGAGGCGCGGATCCAGGAGTCGCTGACCGCGCTGAAAGCCGAGCTGACGCTGTTCATCATCGCCCATCGCATGTCGACGCTCGACATCTGCGACCGGATCATGGTCGTGCTCGACGGCAAGGTCGTCGCGTTCGACACCCTCGCGGAGCTCCGCGAGAACAACGCGTACTACCGCTCCGCCACGGCGCTCGCGGCCGGGTCGCATCGGTGAGCGGCGAGGCGCCGGCACGAACGCGCCAGGCGGTGCGGGACGGCGCCGCGACGGGCCGCATGCCGGACTTCTTCGTCGTCGGCCAGCCCAAGTGCGGCACGACCGCGCTCGGCGAGATCCTGCGCGAGCACCGGCAGATCTACATGCCGCCCAACAAGGAGCTGTGGTTCTTCGCCGACGAGCTGCACGAGCGGATGCCGCCCCGCCCCGAAGGCACGCCACGTACGCTCGACGAGTACCGCGCCCAGTTCGCCGCCGCGCAGCCCGGCCAGCTGGCGGGCGAGGCGACCGTCATGTACCTGTGGAGCCGCACGGCCGCGGCGGCGATCGCCGAGGTCCAGCCGGCCGCGAAGATCATCGCGATCGTGCGGGAGCCCGCAAGCCTGCTGCGCTCGCTGCACCTCCAGTTCCTGCAGACGCACGTCGAGACCGAGCCGGACCTCCGCAAGGCGCTCGAGCTCGAGCCGGAGCGGCGGCTGGGGCACCGCATCCCGCGGCACTCCTACTGGCCGCAGGCGCTGATGTACTCGGAGCACGTGCGCTACGTCGAGCAGCTCCGCCGCTACTACGACCGCTTCGGCGCCGAGCGCATGTTCGTCGGGGTCTACGACGACTACCGCGCAGACAACGACGCGTTCGCCCGCTCGGTGCTGCGGTTCCTCGACGTCGACGACACGGTCCCGATCCGCAGCGCCGTCGTCAACCCCACGGTGCGGCCGCGCTCGCAGGCGCTTCACGAGATGGTCCACGCGGTCGGCGTCGGCCGGGGCACGCTCTCGCGCGGGGTCAAGGCGGCGGTGAAGGCGGTGACGCCCGCGGGCATGCGACGCCGTGCGCTCTACGCGGCGCAGCAGCGGTTCGTGTTCGCCGAGCCGCCGCCGCCCGACGAGCGGCTGATGGCGGAGCTGCGCGCCCGCTACCGCGACGAGGTGGCCGCGCTGTCCGAGCTGCTCGGGCGCGACCTCCTCTCGCTTTGGGGCTAGCATCCCGCGCCGTGTCGCGGCGGGGGCTGCACATCGCCTGGATCGGCTTCGCTCCCGCTGAGGAGGTCGGCGGCGTGCCCGGGATCGGCACCGACCTGCTGCACGGGCTCGCCGCGATGGGCCATCGCATCGACTGCTTCTTCCCCGCGCGAGAGCAGCGGCTGCCGCCTCGTATCACCGGCGTCGAGAACCTCGAGTACGTGTGGGGAGGGAGCTCGTGGAGTTGGAACCGCTGGTACAGCCGCACCCGGCTGACGGCGTTCGTCAGCGGCCTCGCCGCTCGCAGCTGGTCCTCGCTGCGGCTGCGCAGCGAGGTCCTGCGCCGGCACCGCAGCGACCCCTACGACGTCTTCTACCAGTTCTCCAACGTCGAGAACCTGGCGTTGCCGCGGCGTCTGCGCCGCCGCGTCCCGCTCGTCGTACATCCCGGCCAGAGCAGCGCCGACGCGCTGCGCTTCTTCGTCCGCGAGCGCAGCCTGAGCTTCCGCGGCAGACCGGCCTACGCGTTCGCGCTCGCCGCCGCGGCGCTGTGGTCGCGGGCCCGCGTGCAGCGGCGCCAGGTTCGCCGCGCCGCGCTCGTCGTCTGCATCAGCGAGGTCTTCCGCGCCCATTTGACGCGCGACTACGGCCTGCGCCAGGAGCGCTCCGTCGTCGTCCCGAATCCGATCAGGGTCGATCGCTTCGAGCTCTCGCAGCGACCGCTCGGCTCACCCGCCGAGGTGATCGTGCTCGGCCGGATCGCGACCGGCAAGGGCATCGAGAACGTCGTCGAGCTCGCCCGGCGGCTGGCCGAGCGCGGCGAGGACGTGCACATCCGGCTCGTCGGTGGCACCAGCGTGTGGTCGGATTACACGCGCGTGCTCGACGACCTGCCGGCGGCGAACGCCGAGTACGCGGGCCACGTGGGCGCCGAGCAGGTGCCGGACGAGCTGGCGCGCAGCGACATCCTGCTGCAGGCGAGCAAGTACGAGGCGTTCGCGCTGACGGTCGGCGAGGCGCTCGCCTCGGGTGTGCCCGTCGTCGCCACGACCGAGGTCGGGGCGATCGAGCGTGTCGACCCGCGCGTCGCGGTGGCGGTGGCCCCCGGTGACGTCGAGGCGATGGCCGCCGGCGTGCTCGACCTGCGCGCCCGCCTCGCCTCCGATCCCGGGCTGCGGGCGCTCGCACGGGCGGAGGCGGAGCGGCTGTTCGCACCCGAGGTCGTGTGCGCGGGCATCACCGCCGCGCTCGAAGGCCTCGTCTCGGGGTCCTCACAGAGCCAGGTCGCCGATGAGCCGCACGGCTGAGCCGGCGTCCGCGCCGCGGACGAAGGTCGTCTACGTGATGGGCGCTGGGCGCAGCGGCAGCACGATCCTCGGCGTCGCGCTCGGCAACTGCGACGGCATCTTCTTCGCCGGCGAGCTCGCGCGCTGGCACCGGCGCCGGGGGGTGCCGCTCGCCGGCGACGAGCGCGAGAGCTTCTGGATGCGGGTGCGCGCCGCGCTCGGTGACGACGCGCCCTCGCTCGGCCGCGAAGCGGCGCTGCTGCAGCGCTCCTCGGTCGCGTTCGCGCTGCGCGCCCGGCGCGCGCGGGCGCGGCTGCGCGGGCCATATCGGGAATCCGCGCGGATGCTGTTCGATGCGATCGCGGAGGTCTCCGGCGACGGGGTGATCGTCGACACCTCGCATTTCCCGCGACGCGCCCGCGAGCTGCAGGAGCTCGACGCGATCGACCTCCATCTGCTGCTGCTCGTGCGGGACCCCCAGGGGGTGATCGGCGCCTACCGGCGGCGCGACGTCAAGCAGGGACCGGAGTTCGGCACGCCGAGGACGATCGCCTACCTGTGGATGACCTACCTCTGGTCGCTGCCCGTGTTCCTGCGCCAGCCGCGCGCGCGGCGGATGTTCGTGCAGCATGAGCGCTTCCTCGAGGACCCCGAGGGGGTGCTCGGCGAGATCCTCTCCTGGGTCGGATCGGACGCGGCGATCCCGGACCTGACGGCGCTGGACACCGGCACGTCGTTCCTCGGCAACCGGCTGGCGGGGTCCGGTGTCGTGTCGCTGCGCACCGAGGCCGAGCGGCCCGCGCAGCGGTCGCTTGCGACGGCGCTGCTGATGGCCCCCTGGCGTCCGGTGTTCGCGCTGCTACGGCCCGCCGCGGGGGCGCGGAGAGGTTCCGGAGGCGAGGTAGACTCGGCTTCGTGAGGGCACCGGCGGAGGCTCAGCAGCCGGGGCGCCGGGGAGACGGTCCGCGCGAGCCGGGATGGCGCGAGCGCGCCGAGCGAGCGCAGCTCGCGGCGCTGCCCGGCGGCGAGGTGACGGCGACCTGCATGGCCCCGTTACGCGCCGGCGGCCTCGGCCGGCACCTCGGCGAGATCGTCGACGCGCTCGCCCGCGACGGCCGCGAGGCCGCCTGCATCTGCACCTCCACGCGCGAGCTCGACCCCGCGCGCGCCCGGCACCCGCTCGGGATCCCCTACCTGACGGAGCTGTTCAAACGGGTCCCCGCGGTGCCCTCCTCGGTCGGGGTACGGGTACGGGCGGCGATGCTCGAGTTCGACGCCTACGCGGCGGCGCGGCTGCCGGGCTCCGGCCATCTCGTCGCCTTCAACAGCCAGGCGCTGCGCCAGCTGCGGACCGCGCGCGCCGCCGGCTACGAGTCCGCGACGCTGATGTCGGCGAACTCGCACATGCGCAACGTCGCGCGCCAGCACGAGCTGGCGCGGCGCGCCTATCCGCTCGAAGGCTCCTGGACGAGCCGCGTCGTCGAGCGCAACCTCGCCGAATACGAGCTCGCCGACCGCATCTGCGTGTCCTCGCGCTACACCCGCGAGTCGTTCCTCGAGCAGGGGTTCCCCGAGGAGCGCCTCGTCGACTTCCCGCTGACGCCCGACCCGCGCTACGTGCCCGCGGAGAGCGCTGCCCCGGAGCGCTTCGAGGTCGTCTACGTCGGCAGCCTCGCGGTGCACAAGGGCGTGCCGCTGCTCGTCGACGCGATCCGGCGCCTCGCGCACCCCGACCTGCGGCTGCGCCTCGTCGGCGGTTGGGGGACGCCGGGCATGCGCCGCTTCCTGGAGCGGGCGCGCGCCGAGGACGATCGCATCTCGGTCGTACCCGGGCGATCCCCTCGCGCACCTGCGCGCGGCGCGGCTGTGCGTGCATCCCGCCTACGAGGACGGCTTCGCCTACGCGCCCGCCGAGGCGCTCGCCGCGGGGGTGCCGGTGCTGGTCAGCGAGGACACCGGCATGAAGGACCTGATCGAGCGTGGGCGGGACGGGGAGGTGCTGCCGACGGGCGATCTCGACGCGCTCACCGAGGCGATCGACGCCGCCTACCGCGGCGAGCTGCTGGCGGCGGCGGGTGGCTGAGGCGCCGCCGCTGCGGGCGGGCGTGGTCGGCGTCTCGGAGAGCGCCACGTGCGGCGTGCGCGACCACGCGACGCTGCTCGCGGCGGCGCTCGCCGAGGAGGGCGTGACCTGCTCGCCGCATTGGCTGGAGCGCCGCGGCGGCGGCTACCGCGCGAGCGCTCGACGGTTCCGGGAGTGGACCGGTGCGCTCGGCGGCGAGCTCGAAGCAGCGGGAGCGGAGGCGGTGATCCTCCACTACTCGGTGTTCTCCTACTCGTTTCGAGGGGTGCCGGTGTTCGTGCGGCCGGTGACGCGCGCGCTGCGCGCGACCGGGCTGCCGGTCGTCGGGTTCATGCACGAGCTCGCGTACCCGTGGCGGATCGGAGGCGCCCGCGGCAAGGCGTGGGCGGCGACGCAGCGCGCGGTGCTGCCGGGCCTGATCGGCGCCTGCGCGTCGGTCGTCGTGACGGCGCCGTTCCGCGCGGAGTGGCTCCGCTCCCGCCCCTACCTGCCGCGGCGCCCCGTCGAGCTCGCGCCGGTGTTCTCGAACCTGCCCGCCTCCTCGGCGGTGCCGGCAGCGGGCGAGGCGCCGACGATCGGCCTCTTCGGCTACGCCTACGAGGGCGCGGCGCCGGCGCTGGCGCTGGACGCGCTCGCCGCGGTCCGCGCGGGCGGCGTCGGCGCGCGCCTGGTGCTGCTCGGCGCGCCGGGACCCGACTCGCCGGCCGGCTCCTCCTGGGCGGCGGCGGCCCGCGCGCGGGGACTCGAGCAGGCCGTCTCGTTCAGCGGCCGGCTGGAGCCGCAGCGGCTCGCCGACGCGCTCGCGTCCTGCCACGTGCTGCTGCACGCCGAACCGTCCGGCCCGACCTCGCGGAAGGGGACGCTCGCGGCGTCGCTCGCGTCCGCGCGGCCGGTCGTCGCGATCGACGGCCCGCTGCGCTGGCGGGAGCTCGTCGACAGCGGCGCGATCGCGGTGTGCGCGCCGTCGCCCGCGGCGCTCGCGGGCGAGCTCGCGCGGCTGCTGGGGGATCCTGCCGCGGCGGATGCCCTCGGCGCCCGCGGCGGCGAGTTCGCACGCTCTCGCATGAGCGTCGCGGGCAGCGCGGCGATCGTCGCCTCGGCTCTGCGTCGCGCGACGGGATCGCGCGAACTCGCGCGGCCGGGCGAGGCCGTCTGAGAGGCTCGTGCTCGAGTGGCGCTGCATCCCGCGCCGCGCCGGCGCGGCCGGCCGTGGCTGCGTGACGGGCGTGACCGCCGGCGTGAGGCGCAGCCGGTCGCGGCGTCCGGCTACCCCCGCAGGCAGCGCCATCCGCGCGGCGCGAGCAGCTCCTCCACCTCGTCCAGCCGGCGCGTGGCGAGGTACGTCGGGGCGTCCCAGCTGCGCGGAGGTCGCTCGACCAGCCGCGGTCCGAGGAACGACTCCTCGATCCCCCTGATCTCGTAGCCGGCGGCGGCGAGGGCCGCCGTCACCCGTGACTCCATCGCGCCGTGCTGCTCGAAGACGACATCTCGTACGAGCTCGAGCGGCGATCCCTCCAGCACCGCCAGCTCGTGACCCTCGACGTCGATCTTGAGGATCCCGACGGGGCGGCCGTGAAGGACGTCGCGGAGCGTCGTGGTCTCCACCTCGTAGCCCTCTCCGCCGGAGCCCTCGAGGCTCGCGATGCCATGGTTCTCCTCGAACCCTGCCTGCAGATGCAGCCGCGCGCGCCCCCGGGCCGAGGAGGCCGCGACTGCGAGCACGTGAACGTGTCCCTGCCAGCGCTGCACGTTCTCCTCGAGGATCGGCAGGAGCCTCGGGTTGGGCTCGATCGCCACGACCTCGCGGACGCGGTGCGCGAGCAGCCCGGCGAAGTACCCGACGTTCGCGCCGACGTCGACCGCGAGCTCCTCGGCGCCGGCGATCCGCCAGATCGTCTCGGAGACCGCGAGCTCGTGGACGCCGGTCCGCGCGATCCCGCGTCCGATCACGTCCCCGCCGACGCGCATCTCGTTCCACGGCGTCGCCACGACCGGCCCCCTGCGCAGCCGGCGCAGCAGCTGCACCGGGCGGAACACGTACTGGGGCTTCGAGAGGCGGGCGAGCAGGCCGCTCGGCAGCGTCGAGACGGCGTCGTCAGCGATGCGGATCACCCCCGATTGCGTCGCGGACGACCTGCGCGAACTCGCTCGCGCGCCGGCTGTAGGAGAGCTCGGCGGCAAGGTCCGAGCGGTCGAAGGAGACGGGCTCACCAGCGAGCTTCGCCGCCGCCAGCTCGGCGATCACCGCGGCCATCCCTGCGCTGTCGTCGGGGTCGACGAGCCAGACCCCGGCTCGCCCCTCGAGGTAATCGCGGTTCTCGCCGCGCGGCACCGCCGCGAGGATCGGGCGGTCGGTCGCGAGGTACTCGTAGGTCTTCGCGGAGATGCGCCCGCCGGCGGAGCCGTCGACCCGCTTCGGCAGCGTCAGGAACAGCAGGTCGGCGCGCGCGACGAGCTGAGCGACCTGCTCGTGGGGGACCGGACCGTGCACGCGCACGACCTCCCCGGTGCCGGTCGCGGCGAGCGCCCGCGCGACCAGATCCTCGGGGTAGGGGTTGCCGTACACCTCGAGCCGCACGCGTCCGCGCCACTCGGGGTGCTCGGCGAGCACCTGCACGATCGCGCGGCCGGCGTAGGCCGGCGAGGAGGTCCGCGGGTCGAGCTGCGTGATCTCGTAGCGGCCGAGCCGGGTCCATGCGTCGTAGGCGCGGGCCGCCAGGCTCGGCCTCAGGTCTTCCTCGAGCAGCGACCACCAGCCTGACATCGCGCCGACGTAGGCGAGCTCGAACGTGTCCGCCAGCGGTGGCCGGGGGCTGAAGGCGTCCGGCTCGGCGCCGTAGCGAACGAGGTGCAGCTTCGCCCGCTCGGCTGGCGGCTGGCGCGCGGCGACCAGCTCGAGGTTGTGCGCCGACACGTACACGACGGCGTCCGCGCGCCTGACATAGAGGTCCTCGAGCGCTCGTGCGAGACGGTGATGCAGGCGTGAGGGGAAGACCGGATGCATGTCGGTGCAGGTCGGCGAGTCGTCGAGGTTGAGGATCAGCGGCAGGCGACTGAGGCGGGCGAGCACGAGCCCGGCGATCCCCGCGGAGTAGGGCATCATGAACACGACGATCGCCTCCGGCCTGCGGCGGCGGATCGCGCGCCGCCCGGCGCGGACGGCGGGGGCGATCCAGAAGATCGAGTCGTCCGGCCAGACGAGCAGCTCGACGAGCTTCGCGAGGCGCAGGCGGGCGGCGAGCGCGAGCGCACGGCCGGGCCGCCACGGGCGCACGCGCTCGACACGCAGACGCTCGCCGTCGCGATCGTCGCCGCGCTCGGTCAGCACGGTGATGTCCCAGTCGGCGCTGAGGTGCTCGACCAGCCGGCTCGCGCGGATCGCCGTGGGCTTCGGCACCGGCGCGAACGCCGAGGAGAGGCACAGCAGCGCGGGGCGTGCCTCGTCGTTCGTGGGTTCGCTCTGTTCTCGCTCCATCGTGCCCCGCTCCCCGTGCGGGCCCGCCATCCTAGCCCCGCGGCGGCGCGACGCTAGAAGGCGGCTTCCCAGTTGGTGCGGGCGCGCCGGTAGGCGCCGAGCAGCGACTCGACGTGGCGCTGCGAGGAGAAGCTGCCGGCGGTCCGCTCCCTGCCTGCCGCGCCGAGCGCACGCTGGCGCGCCGGGTCGTCGAGCAGCTCTGCGAGCGCCCGTGCGAGACCGCGCTCGTCCCCGGGCTCGACGAGCAGCCCGTTGACGCCGTGCTCGAGCCAGTCCGGGATGCCGCCGGTGTTGCTCGCCACGACCGGACGCCCGGCGGCGAACGCCTCCAGGCCGACGAGGCCGAACGGCTCCGGCCAGACCGACGGCACCGCGACGACGGAGGCGCCGGCGAGCTCCCGCGCGAGCTCCGCCGGCCCGAGCCAGCCCCGGAACGCGACCCGCTGCTCGATTCCCAGACGGGCCGACAGCGAGCGCATCTGGCCGAGCCGCCAGCCGTCGCCGCAGACGATCAGCTCGCCGTCCACCTCGCGCATCGCCCGGATCAGGACCCTGATCCCCTTCGGCAGCACGATGCGCCCGGCGAACACCACGCGGCGACGCTGCCCGCCGGGGTCCTCGTGCGGCTCCATCGTCGAGAACAGCGGCACGATCTCACGCCTTTCGATCCCGTTCGCCGCGAGGTGGCGGTCGACCGCGGTCGAGTAGGAGATCGCGAGGTCGGCTCGCTGCAGCGTGGCCAGCGACCGGCCCGCATGCCGGTAGGAGGCGGGCAGGCGCCGTGGATCGCTGGTGTGCGCACAGCCGAGCAGGTTGGGGACGCAGCCGGGCCCGTGGGGGCGGCCGCACTCGTGGCCCGGGCGGAAGTAGTGCAGCCCCGAGGTGCAGGCGGGGTAGCCATGGGCGCTGACGACAACCGGAGCCGTGCGGCGCATCTCCGCGACCGCGGTCGGGTCGTCGAACTGGTGCAGGTGGATCGCGCCGGGGTCTGCGCCGAGCGCCTCGCCGAAGCGCGCGGCGGGGGTCGCCGCGTGGTCGAACAGCTGCGGGCCGTGGACCACCTCGACGCCCGGCAGCGGCTCCTGGTCCTCGACACGCGCCGCCAGCACGCGCACCGCGACGCCGTTGCGCGCCAGGGCCGCGGCGCTCGCGATCACGTGCGTCGCGACCCCTCCGTCGCGCGTCCAGCGCGGCGTCACGATCAGGACCGAGGTGATGTCCGGCGCGGCGGGCGCCCTCGCCGCCGTCGAGCGCTCGCTTCCTGCTCCCCCGCGCGGCCATCGCCCGAGCCATGATAGTCCCGGTCCGCGCGCCGGCTGCCGGAGCGTCCGGCCGTCTGCCACGATGCGCCGGTGCCCGCCGTCAGACGCGCCCTCGCCGCTGCGTCGCGCCGCCTCGAACGGCCCGAGTTGCTCGCCGCGTTCTATCCCGCCGCTCGTGTCGCGCTGCGTGACGACGTCGCGCTCCGCGCGGTGATCGCGGCGTCGCTTCGCGCCGGCTCCTGCTACGTCGACGTCGGCACCAACCGCGGGCAGGTGCTGGCCGAGGCGGTGCGCGTCGCTCCGGGCGGCGAGCACGTCGCGTTCGAGCCGATCCCCGCCGCCGCCGCCGAGGTCGCGCGCTCGTTCCCGGGAGTCGACGTGCGCACGATGGCGATCGGCTCGAGTCCGGGGAGGCCGAGTTCTGCCATTTCCGCAAGCTCGATGGCTGGAGCGGTCTGCGTCGCAGCCCGGAGATCAGCGACGAGCAGGGCGATCCGGAGTTCATCCGCGTGCAGGTCTCGACGCTCGACGCCGAGCTGGCGGGACGCCGCCCGGCGCTCGTCAAGATCGACGTCGAGGGCGCCGAGCTGGACGTCCTGCGCGGCGGTCGCGCGCTGCTCGCCGATGCGCGTCCGCTCGTCGTGTTCGAGCACGTCGCCTCGGCGGCGCGACTGTACGGGGCGAGCTCAGGAGAGATCTGGGAGCTGCTCGGGTCGCTCGGCTACCGCGTGTTCGCGGCGACCGGCGAGGGGCCGTTCGACCGCGCCGAGGAGGCGGTCGTGAACTGGCTCGCCGTGCCTAACGGCTGACGTCGACGATGTAGCTCGGGCTGACCGTCGTCTGCCGGGAGCCGTCGCCGGGGACGCGCACCCGCAGCACCTCGATGCCGGGCCGCACGAACGCGTGGGACAGGGAGAAGGCCGAGGTCGCGTCGAGCGGCGCCGAGGCGACGGGGTGGAAGCCGACGCCGGACGGATAGCGGGCTTCCAGGTAGACCAGCTTCCCCTGCGCGCCGGGAACGGCGGTGCCGGAAACGACCACGGCTTCGCCGGTCTGCGCCGCGGCGGGCGGCGCCGTCGCCACGAGGTCGAAGCTGACGGCCTGGAACAGCGGCTCCGAGCGGGTGGCGGGGTCGGAGACTTCGTAGGTCGTGTCCGCCTGCGGCGAGACTTCGAAGCTGTAGGCGCCACCTTCCCCGGCGACCGCGGTCGCGGCGGTGCTCGCCGGTGCACCGGCGACGCGGGCGCTCAGCGTCAGCGCGGTCCCGGGACCCGCGGTCGCGACGCCCGTGATCTTCGTGGCCTGCCCGTAGACGACGGGGTCGAGGGACGATTCGATGCTCAGTGCCGGGTTCTGCTGCTGTTCGACCGTATAGGCGAGCGGTTCGGAGATGCCCGGCGCGTCGCCGTGGATGTGGACGACCGCCCGCACCGAGGCGTGGCCGGCGAGACGGAACCGGTGGGCGAGGGTGTAGGTGCCGTCGGCGCCGACACGCGCGTAGGCGACGGCGCTCCAGCGGTCGGGCGAGTCCGCGTAGGAGACCTGCAGGGCGACGAGCGCGCCGCTTGCGGCGGCGGCGGGGTCAACGGCGCCGATGAACGAGGCACGGGCGCGGCGGCCGGCGGAGCTCGACGCGGCGAGCGCCGGTTCGGGCGCCTGGGAGAGCGTGATCGCGGGCGCGACCTTGACGGCGACGTGCGCGCGGCGGCGCCCGCCGGCGCGGGCGATGAAGACGGTGTTCGACCACAGCGGCTGCGAGTCCACCTTGAACGCGCCCGCCTTGTCGGGGGTGGCGGTCGTGGTCGTGTCGCCGGCGGCGGCGGAGGCGCTGCCGGAGCGCTGCTCGACTTCGATCGCGGCGGAGGGGCCCGCGCAGGAGGAGGTGCCGGACAGCGTGACCGTTTCGCCGGCGGTCAACTGCGTGGAGCTCGGTTCCAGCGAGACGGTGCAGCCCTGTGTCCCGGCCGGCGCGCCGGCTACAGAGCTGTTCTGGTGGCGACTGGCGCGCTGCGTCGCGCGTTCGGCTTGGCGCGCTTCACGTTCGCGCAGCCGTGCTTCGCGCCGTTCGGCGTGTTCGCGACGGCGCTGTTCCCGCGCTTCGGCGCGCTGCGCGCGGAGCGCGGCGTGTTCTTCGGCTCGCTGCGTTCGTGAGGCTTCCTGCAGACCGGCGGCACCGGCGGTCGGCGCGGCGCATCCGAGCGCGGCCGCGGCGAGAATCGAGGCCGCAGCCGCGAGACGGGGCCGCAACGCTCGGGGCAGGGACGTGCTGGGACGGTCGGAGGTCACCTCGGGGCACCTATCGGCCCCCCCGGCGGGATCCTTGAGCGCGGCGGAGGGGAAGCAGGTCATAGGTCTCCCGCCAGCGCTCCGCGAGGATCTCGGGGTCGTAGGCGCGCGCCGCCTCGCGCGCGGCGGCGCCGAGCGCCTCGCGCAGTCCCCTGTCGTCGCGCAGCCGCCGCAGGGTCGCGGCCAGCGCCGCCGTGTCGCGGCTCGCGAACAGCAGCCCGGTGCGGCCGTCCTCGACCACGTCGGCCGGCCCTCCCTCGTTCGCCGCGGCCACCGCCACACCCGCGGCCATCCCCTCCAGCACCACCTGCCCGAACGGCTCGGGGATCACCGAGGCGTGCACGAGCACGTCGAACGACGCGAGCTCCGACCACACGTCCTCACGGAAGCCGCGGAACTCGACCCGGTCGGCGAGGCCGAGCTCCGCGGCGAGCCGCTGCAGCTCGCGCTCGAAGTCCTCCTCGCCGAACATCGGCACGCCCACGATCGCGGCCCGCTCGGGGCCTCCCGGGAACGCCTCGGCGAACGCGCGCAGGAACAGGTCCTGCCCCTTCCACGGCGCGATCCGCCCCAGCATCCCGAACGTCGCGGTCGCGGCGATGCGGCCGGGAGGGCGGGCCTCGGCGCGCACCGAGTCCGGGATCACGACGCCGCGGCGGCGCGCCCGCGCCGGCAGCGTCGCGAGCGTCGAGTCCGAGTTCGCGATCACCCGGTCGGCGAGCGCCGCGACGAGCAGGCGCATCATCGCGACGGCGGGCCGGGGCAGGTAATCCGGCGCGATCCGGTCGCGGAGGTGCCAGACGAGCGGGACACGGGCGAGCTTCGCGGCGATCCCGCCGTAGACACCGGACTTCAGCGAGTTCGCGTGGACCGCATCCGGACGGAGACGGCGCAGACGACGCGCCAGGCGCAGGGCGTACAGCACCGTCGAGACGGCGGCGCGCGCCGCCCCGGCCCCGCCGCCGACCGCGTCCTTGCGCAGGTCCCTGGTCTGCTCACCGAGCGCCAGCACCTCGACCGAGACCCCCTCGCCCTGGAGACGACCGGCGAGCGGGCCCTCCTCGCCGAGGATCACGTGCGGCCGGACGCCCTGCAGCTGCGGCAGCAGCCGCAGCATCGCGATCTCACCCCCCGACAGCCGCGCGACGTGGTCGACGAACACGACGCGGGGGCGCGTGTCCGATGCGCGCGCCGCGAGCCGGCCGTAGAGCTCGCGGTGGCGCTCGCCGAGTCGCGTCCACGAGTGGAGCTCGGCGTGCGCACGCGCCGCCGCGCGATCAGGGAGCGCGCCCGCGGCAGCGCCGGCCAGTCGCCGCCCGAGCGCCTCCGGGTCGCCGGCGGCGACGACGAGCGAGGGATCGAGTGGCGCGGCGGCCTCCCGCAGGCCGCCGACGTCCGTGACGATGCTCGGCGTGCCGCACGCGGCGGCCTCGAGCACGACCATCCCGAAGCCCTCGACCGAGACGGTCGGGACGACGGCGACGTCCGCGGCGCGGTAGAGGTCGGCGAGCCGCTCGTCGGAGACGCGGCCGAGCAGCTCGACGCGGCCGGCCAGGTCCGGGTGGGAGATGCGCTCGGCGAGCTCGGCGGCGAGCGGGCCGTCGCCGACGACCAGCAGCCGTGAGCCCGGCGGGACCTGGCTCGAGGCCCACGCCTCGAGCAGCACGTCGATTCCCATCCTCGCGACCAGGCGCCGCACGCAGACGGCGGCGAAGGCCTCCGGCTCGAGCCCGATCGCGGCGCGGGCGCGCTCGCGGTCGCCCGGCGTGAAGCGCTCGAGGTCGACGCCCGGCGGCCAGACGTAAAGGCCCCACGGCGCGACCCCGTAGCGCTCGAGCAGCACGCGCCCGAACGCATGAGAGAGCACGACGTGCGCGTCGGCGGCGGCGAGCACGCGCCGCTCGAGCGCCCGGCGCAGCACGAAGCGCAGCCGCGAGGAGTCGCTCGAGGCCGCGTTCTCCTCCGCCCACGGTCCGTGGAAGTGGAAGACCGAGGGCCGCCCCCGGCCCAGCAGCAGCGGCGCGGCCGCGTAAAGGGCGAAATGGGCGTCGATCAGATCCGCCTCCGGCGCGGCCCGGCGCGCCGCGCGCCAGTAGGCCGACAGCCGCCGCACGAGCGAGACGTCGTGTGCCGCGACCGCCTCGATCGCGGCGGGCGCCCCCTCCGCCGGTCCGATCACGACCCCGCGCGATCCGGGCAGCTGCTCGAACAACGCGCGGTAGTAGCGGTCGAGGCCGCCGAGCGTCGAGGGGAACCAGCCCATCCCGAGCATGAGCGCGCGGGGATGGCCGTCCATCAGCCAAAACTAGCGAACGCGGCGATGTGCGAGCATCCGCCGGCCCGATGGAGCGCAGCGAGAAACCCCGCCGCCTCGCCGTCGTGCTCGACGGCCCGCCGACGCCGGCCTGGCAGGTACGGGCACTCGAGGAGCTCGCGTCCTCGCCGCTGCTCGATGTCGGTGGGCGGCGCCTCGCCGGGCCCGTGCGCCGTTCCCGTGCGGCCCTCGCGGTCGAAGCGGTGGAGCGGCGGCTGTTCGCGCTCGGCGGGCCCGCGCTCGCCCCCGAGGCTGTCGACCCTGCCGCCGGCGGCGGGGAGGAGCTGACCGTCTGGCTCGCCGAGGGCTCGCCGCCGGACGCACCGGGGCCGCTGCTGCGGCTGCGCCACGGCGGGCGCGAGGAGGGCGCCGAGCGCGCGTTCCGCCGCGCCGCGCTGCGCGGAGAGCCGGTCGTCGAGACGGAGGTCGTCGCGCAGGACGGTGCCGGCACGCGGGTGGTGGCGCGGACCTTCTCGGCCGCGCGCCCGTTCTCGACGACGCTGAGCCGCGACCGTGCGCTGTGGAAGATCGCCGGCCTGGTGCGCCGGGCGGCGGAGCGTGGACCGGGACTCGACGAGCCCGCCCGGGCGGCAGAGGGTGGGGCTGCGCCGTCTGCGGCAGAGCTGCTCGCGCGAGCCCCCGCGCGGTGGCTGCGGATCGCCGGCGCGCGGGCCCTCTATGAGCGCCGCTGGCAGATCCGTGTCCGCGAGGCCGGCGCCGACCCCGCGAGCGGCTGGGAGCGATCGGGGCTCCCGGTGCGCTGGCGCCGGGGCCACCTCTACGCCGACCCGATGCTGATCGAGCACGAGGGCCGCCACCACCTGTTCTGCGAGGACCTGCCGCCGGGAGCATGGCGCGCCGTGATCTCCCACACCGTGCTCGGGGAGGAGCCGGTCGGGCGGGTCCCGGAGGTGGTGCTCGAGGCGCCCCACCATCTCTCGTACCCGTTCGTGTTCGAGCACGAGGGCGAGCTGTTCATGATCCCCGAGACCTCCTCGCAGCGGCGCGTCGAGCTGTACCGCGCCGTCTCGTTCCCGCACCGCTGGGAGCTCGAGACGGTGCTGCTGGAGGATCTCGCGGCCTCGGATGCGACCGTGCTCGCCCACGAGGGAGCGTTGTGGATGTTCGTCGGCGTGGCGGCCCCGCACGCGACGATGCTCGACGAGACGCATCTGTTCAGCGCGAGCTCGCCGCGCGGCCCGTGGCGGGCGCATCCCGCCAACCCGATCGTCTCCGACGTCCGCTGCGGGCGCCCCGGCGGCGCCGTCCAGCGCCGGGACGGGCGGCTGCTGCGGCCCGCGCAGGACGGCAGCCGCCGCTACGGAGGCGCGGTCTCCTTCCGCGAGATCGAGGTGCTGAGCGCCGAGGACTACGCCGAGCGCGAGGTTGCGCGGATCGACCCGGCCGCGATCGGCGGCTCGGCGCGGGCGACCCACACGTATGCCGCCGACTCCGCGTTCGAGGCGATCGACCTGCGGGAACGGAGGCTGCGCCTGCGGACCGCGCTCACGGCCCGCCTCGGCCGAGAGGCTTGATCGGTGCCCGTCGGGCGGTCTGGCGATCGTCTCCGGGCGCCTATACTCGCGGCCGATGGCACGGGCTGCCCAGGGAGGAGAGGCAGAGCAGGACGCCGCGCCGCCGCGCGCCGGCGGCGCGACCCGCGATGCCGCGCGCCGGGTCCCCGACTTCTTCATCGTCGGGCACCAGAAGTGCGGGACGACGGCGCTGTGGGAGATGCTCGCCCCGCACCCCCAGATCTACATGCCGGACGAAAAGGAGCCGCGCTTCCTCGTGCCGGAGCTGCGCGTCAAGGCGAGGCCCGACGCGAAGACGAAACGACCGCGGACGATGGACGACTACCTCGCGCTGTTCGCGCCCGCAGGACCCGACCGGATCGCGGGCGAGGCCTCGCCGCAGTACCTGCGCTACCGCGAGGTGCCGGCGACGATCCACGAACTCGCGCCCGGAGCGAAGATCATCGCGCTGCTCCGCGAGCCGGCCGACTTCCTGCGCTCCTTCCACGGCCAGATGCTGCACAACCGGATCGAGGTAGAGAAGGACTTCCAGAAGGCGATGGAGCTCGAGCCCTCGCGGCGCCGCGGCGAGAACTTCCCGCGCGGCTGCAACCGCAAGTCCTGGTTGCTGTACTCCGACCACATCCGCTACGCCGAGCAGATCGGATGGTTCCACGCCCAGTTCCCCCGCGAGCAGGTGCTGGTGCTGATCTACGAGGACTACCGCCGCGACAACGAGGCGGTCGTGCGCCAGGTCCTGCGGTTCCTCGAGGTCGACGAGCAGGTGCCGGTCACGCAGGTCGACACGCGGCCGCTGAAGGACGTCCGCTTCCAGCCGCTGCACATGCTCTCCGCATCGATGCAGGAAGCGAGGCGGAATCCAGCCGCGGTGAGCCCGGCCGTGCGCGCGATCGACGCGCTGGTGCCGGCCGCTGCGCGCGAGGTGCTCGGGGAGCACTGGCGCCGTGTCGTCTACCGCCCGCGCAAGCCGCCCGACGAGTCGTTCCTGCGGGAGCTGCGCCTGCGGTTCAAGCCGGAGGTCGAAGCGGCGGGTGAGTACCTCGGCCGCGACCTCGTGTCGCTGTGGGGATACGACCGTCTGGACTGAGTCCAAGGGTTGTGTAAGAGCTGCGTGGCGGCTTGCAAACTCGCCGTACACGCCCTAACGTAGATCGCCAGGCGCGGCCGGAGGGAACACGAGTCGCCCCTGGTGCCACCCCTTCGAACGCGAGAGAGAGCCGCAGGGATGCCAGCCACATATCACCTGTCGCATCTGCGCACTCTCGAGGCCGAGGCGATCCACGTGATGCGCGAGACGGTCGCCGAGTTCGAGCGGCCGGTGCTGCTGTTCAGCGGCGGCAAGGACTCGATCGTGCTGTTGCGGCTCGCTGAGAAGGCGTTCCGCCCGGCGCCGTTCCCGTTCCCGCTGATGCACGTCGACACCGGGCACAACTTCCCCGAGGCGATCGACTACCGCGACCGCCGCGTGGCCGAGCTGAGCGAGCGGCTGATCGTCGCGAGCGTGCAGGAGTCGATCGACAAAGGGAGGGTCGTCGAGCAGACTGGGCCGCGCGCTTCCCGCAACGGGCTGCAGACGGTGACGCTGCTGGATGCGATCGCCGAGCACGGCTTCGACGCGGCGTTCGGCGGCGCGCGCCGCGACGAGGAGCGGGCGCGCGCGAAGGAGCGGATCCTTTCGTTCCGCGACCAGTACGGCCAGTGGGAGCCTCAGAAACAGAGGCCGGAGGTGTGGAGCATTTACAATGGGCGCATCCACAAGGGAGAGCACGCCCGGGTGTTCCCGATCTCGAACTGGACCGAGCTCGACGTCTGGCAGTACATCGCCGAGGAGCAGCTGGAGGTGCCCTCGATCTACTTCGCCCACGAGCGCGAGGTGTTCGCGCGAGACGGGATGCTCTACGCGGTCAGCCCGTTCATGGAGCTGATGGCGGAGGAGACGCCGTTCACGGCGCGCGTGCGCTACCGCACGGTCGGCGACATGAGCTGCACCGGCGCCGTCGAGTCCGATGCATCGGCGCTGGCCGACGTCGTCGCCGAGATCGCCGCGACCGAGGTCACCGAGCGCGGGCAGACCCGGGCGGACGACCGCGTCACCGAGGCGGCGATGGAGGATCGCAAGAGGCAGGGCTACTTCTGATGGACGACTCCCGGCCGCTCAACGGCAACGCACCCGACGCGGCCGCCGCCGCGACCGTCGAGGCGGAGCGCGCAGCCGACGTCTTCAGCCGGCTCTCGGATCGGCCCGCCGACCTGCTGCGATTCGCGACCGCGGGATCGGTCGACGACGGCAAGAGCACGCTGATCGGGCGCCTGCTCTACGACAGCAAGCAGGTCCTCTCCGACCAGCTCGCGCACGTCGAGCAGGCGAGCCAGCGCAAGGGCGAGAGCGCGCTCGATCTCTCGCTGCTGACCGACGGCCTGCGCGCCGAGCGCGAGCAGGGCATCACGATCGACGTCGCCTACCGCTACTTCGCGACCGCGCAGCGGCGCTTCATCATCGCCGACACCCCCGGTCACGAGCAGTACACGCGGAACATGGTCACGGGCGCCTCGACGGCCGACCTCGCGATCGTGCTGGTCGACGCGCGCAAGGGCGTGATCGCGCAATCCAAGCGGCACGCGTTCATCAGCTCGATGCTCGGTATCCCGCACGTGGTGGTGTGCGTCAACAAGATGGACCTCGTCGATTACGCCGAGGACGCGTTCAATGCGGTCGTCGAGGAGTTCGACGCCTTCGCGGCGCGGCTCGAGCTGCCCGACGTGACCTTCATCCCGATCTCGGCGCTGCTCGGCGACAACGTCGTCGAGCGCTCCGAGAAGATGCCCTGGTACCAGGGGCCGCCGCTGCTCTACCACCTCGAGCACGTCCATATCGCCTCGGACCGGAACCTGATCGACGTGCGCTTCCCGGTGCAGTGGGTGATCCGGCCGTCGGCCACGAGCCTCGCGGATTACCGCGCCTACGCCGGCCAGGTCGCGGGCGGGATCATGCGGCCGGGCGACGAGGTGGTCGTGCTGCCGAGCGGCCAACACTCGACGATCGCCGGGATCGACACCTTCGACGGGCCGGTCGAGGAGGCGTTCCCGCCGATGTCCGTCGCCGTGCGGCTCGCCGACGACGTCGACGTCGGCCGCGGCTCGACGATCGTGCGCACGCAGAACCAGCCGACCGTCTCGAGCCGCTTCGAGGCGCTGCTCTGCTGGATGGCCGAGCGTCCGCTGACGCCGGGGCGGCGCTACCTCGTCAAGCAGACGACCCGCACGGCGATGGTCGCCAAGGCCGAGGTCCGCTACCGGATCGACGTCGAGACGCTGCGCCGCGAAGAGTCGGCGAGCTCGCTCCAGCTCAACGAGCTCGCTCGCGTGCACATCGAGCTGAGCTCGCCGCTGGTGTTCGACTCCTACCGGCGCAACCGCGTGACCGGCTCGCTGATCATGATCGACGAGGCGACCAACGACACGGTCGCGGCCGGCGTGATCCTCGACACCGAGGTCGAGGAGGCGGTGGCGCGCACGGGCAGCGAGCGCAGCCCGAACGTCCGCTGGCAGGGCTCTCGGGTGAACCGCGAGCGCCGGCGGGAGGCGCTCGGGCACGGCGGCGCCACGCTCTGGTTCACGGGTCTCCCGGGCGCCGGCAAGTCGACCGTCGCCGCGGCTGTCGAGGAGCGGCTGCTCTCGATCGGACGGCCCGCGTTCATGCTCGACGGCGACAACCTGCGCCACGGCCTCAACGGCGACCTCGGCTTCGACGAAGCCGCCCGCGCCGAGAACGTGCGGCGCACCGCGCACGTCGCGCGGCTGCTCGCCGAGGCCGGGACGGTCGCGCTCGTGAGCCTCGTCAGCCCTTACGCGGCCGACCGTCAGGCGGCGGCGACGCTGCACGCGGCCGAGGCGCTGGAGTTCCTCGAGATCTTCGTCGACGTTCCGCTCGAGGTCTGCGAGAAGCGCGACCCGAAGGGCCTCTACGCACGGGCGCGCGCGGGCGAGCTGGCCGGCATGACCGGCGTCGGCGCGCCCTACGAAGCGCCCGCCGAGCCAGACCTCACGCTCGACGCCGGCAGCGAATCGGTCGAGCAGGAGGTCGAGCGGATCATGGCGCTGCTGGCCGCCCGCGGGATCGTCTGAGCCCTCGCGGCAGGGCCGGCGACGGCCGCCGCGTCAGCGACGACCGGGGTGCCCCGTCTTCGGCGCCTTGATCAGCACGTTGCCGCTCGGCCCAGATTCGACCGCGCCCTTCGGCAGCTTCACGTAGGCGCGGTAACGGTAGTTGCCCGTCAGCCTCACGATCACGCTGAAACGCGACATCTTCGAGGACGCGCGCTTCAGCACGGTGCTCGCGAGCACGTGCGGACGCGGACCTTCGCGGGTGCTGCCGGGCTTCTGCGGCAGCAGCTGCTGGATCTGCAGGGGCGCGCCGACGCGGGCCGGGGAGACGGTGCCGAACAGGCGGAAGATGCCGGTGTGGCCGGCCGAGCGCACGCGCAGCGTGATCCGCGGGCTGACGTGGACGACGATCGTCTCGCTGTAGAGCGGGCGCGGCGCGACCGTCGTGATCCGGACCTCGGTGTTGGCGGTCGCGTTCCGCAGCCGGAACGTGAAGCTGCCGTTGTGGCCCGTCAGGACGGTGCCCGGCAGCGACTCGAACGGGGAGGTGAACGGGAACGGCGTCGTCTGCATCGTCAGCGAGCGGCCGGTGTTGTTCAGACCCGTCAGCGTGCCCGGGATTTCCGCGGTTCCCCCGTAGACCGCCGAGACGCGGTTTTCCTTGCCCTTGCCGAGGACGATGTGCGGGATCGCGGTCTTGCCGCCCTTGAACTGTTTGTCCTTGCCCGGCCTCAGCACCGTCTGTCCGGACGGCAGCACGTACTCGCCGACGATCCGGTAGTGCCAACCCGCCTGCAGCCCCGTGACCGTCTGGCCGACAGGGACCGGTTTCAGCGGGTTTGGAATCGGCACCGGGACCGGTTTCGTCTGCTGGCCGTAGGCGAGCGTCGGGCCGTACTGGAAGTAGTAGCTCGTGGCCTCGTTTTCGGTGTTGACGGTGCCCTCGAGCTCGGCGGTGGTGCCGAGGATGTGGGTGACGCCGCCCGTCGCGAAACGCGGGGCCTGGGTTTTGGCGGCCGTTGCCGCGGCGGGCAGCAGCGCGAGCGCCACGAGAGCGACGGCGATGCGGTGGACGCTGCCTCTGATGCTCATCCTCGTTCCCTTCGGCTCTTTGGTTTCGGCGGGCGGTCCCGGACGTGCCGGTCCCCCATCGGCAGAGAACCCACCGCACAGCGGGATGTTGCGGTGTTCCGAGAGCACCAATCGTAGGGCCCTGTGCGTCATACTTTTCTGGTAGGTTTGATGAGGAATACCTCCCTCGAGTCCGGAGATCGTCGATGCTCCTCCTCTTGATCGCAGCCGTGTGGGTCCTCGGTCTGTTCCTGGTCGCAGTCCTCTGCTGGGCCGCTCGGCTCGGCGACGCCGTCGACGTGATCGCGGAGGGCGGCCCGACGGCCGCCCGCCCGCGTCGCGCCGCGACGCCGGGGCCCCGCACCAGCCCGCGTCTGGCAGCCTGACCGCGCTTTCACAAGATCATCACCGCGCGAGAGCGCGGTGGGTGGACCATTTCCCGCAACCCCGGCGGTGCCCGCCGGCCCGTTGCCATACGTACGACCAAGGGAGCACTCCTGTCCACCGAATCGATCGCGGGAACGAGCCCCTCGCTGCCTCAGGGCGGGGAGCAGTGCGCCTCATGCGGCGCGGCGCTCGCCCCTGACCAGCGGTACTGCCTGGAGTGCGGCGAGCGCCGGACGCCCGTCAGCGAGTTCCTGCGCGCGGGGCCTCCGGCCGCGCCCGCGAGCCCCCCGGCCCGCCCGCCCGGCGCGCAGCCTCCCGGCCAGCCCGGCGAGTCGCCCTCACGCAGCAATCTCGTGGCGCTGCTGGCGGGCGTCGGCGTGCTGCTGCTGGCGATGGGCGTCGGGGTGCTGATCGGCCGCTCGGGCTCGGGCTCCGGGCGTGCGCCCGCGCCGGAGATCGTCACGGTCGGGTCCAGTGCCCCGGCCACCAGCACCACCGCGAGCACGCCTACCGAAGAAGCCTTCAAGAGCGACTGGCCGGCCGGCCGGAAGGGCTGGACCGTCGAGCTGCAGACGCTGGGCGAATCCTCGACGCCGGCGCAGGTCACGGCAGCCAGGACGGCGGCCGAAGGCAAGGGCGCCAAGTCGGTCGGGGCGCTGAAGGCGGAAGAATTCCCGAGCGTGGGCGGGAGCGGGTTCGTCATCTACTCCGGCGACTACTCGAACAAGGCGCAGGCGGAGCACGCTCTCGCGGGCCTGAAGAAGAGCTTCCCCGGCGCGAAGGCCGTGCAAGTCTCCAGCGGCGGTTCGGCGACGGCCTCCTCGCTGCCGTCCGCAGCCTCCGGCGGCAACAAGCCGAAAGCACCGAGCTCGGTGACCCAGCCCGCCAAGCTCGCGCCCAAAACGGGTGGGAAACACTCGACCAGCCAGGCCGAGAAAGAATCCGCGGAAATCCCCGAAGTCGTGGAAACGCCCTGACGATGGCGATCATCCGCGACCACACCGCGCCACCCCCGGCTCCGCGAGAGCAACCACCCGCCACGGAGCGCGGTGACTCCGAGCTACGCCGCCGGCGCGACGCGCTCGCCGACCAGGTCGCCGAGCTGCACTGGGATCTCGGCGGCCTCGCCTACGAGATGGCGATCCGCGACCACTTCCGGCTCGACGTGCTGGTCCGCCGCGCCGCGGTGCTGCAGGACCGCGACGCCGAGCTCGCCGAGGTCGAGCGGTTGCTGAGGATGGAGGAGGATGGGGTCGCCGGCGCCTGCCCCAGCTGCGCCGCTCCACACAGCCGCGGCGCCGCCTTCTGCTGGCAGTGCGGGACGGAGCTGATGCGCCGGCTGCCGAGCGAGGCCGCGAGCGGAGCGGACGCCTCCACCGCGGTGATGGACGCGCTGCTCGCCCCGCCCGAGGCCTAGGTGGCCAGAACCCCGCGCAGGGAGTGCGAGGCGTGCGGCTCGCCGCTCGACGCCGAGCAGCGCTACTGCCTCGTGTGCGGCACCAGGGCGGGCGCGCGCAGCCGGCACCTCGACACGCTGCTCTCCAGGATGCGCGCGGAGCGCCGGCCCGCGCCGCCCCCCGAGGAGGCGCCCTGCGTCCCGCCGGCGCGGACGCGCGGGCTCCCGCGCCTGCCGGGCCCGTGGGTCTCGGCGGCGCTGGTCCTGCTGTTCGTCGGGTTCGGCGCGCTGCTGGGCGACACCCGCGCCGGAGCCGGCGCAGGCCGGCTCGACGCCGCTGTGCCCGCCCTGAAGCTGGTCGTGCCCGCCCATGCGGCGGTGAGCCCGTCCGCCGGCACCGGGAGCGCTCCCGCCTCCGAACCCCCGTCCTCGAGCCCCGAACCGACCCCCGAACCCTCGCCGGCGCCGGCCGGGGGAACCGGAACCACCACCACCCCCTCATCTCCTGCGCCGGCCGCGCCCGCCGAAGCAAAACCGAAAGCCGAGAAGAAGAAGAAGCCGGTGGCCGCGAAGCTGACCGACGTCAAGCACGTGTTCCTGATCGTGCTCGACGACGAGCCGTACGCGCTCGACTTCGGCCCCGAATCCAAGGCCGCCTACATCACGCGCACGCTCGAGCCGAAGGGCGAGCTGCTGATCCGCTACGACGCGGTCGCCCACGAGCAGCTTCCCAACGCGATCGCGCTGATCAGCGGCCAGGGCCCGAACGCCCAGACCGCCGCCGACTGTCCGAGCTACACGGCCCTGACGCCCACGAGCGCCGGCGCCGACGAACAGGTAAACGGGGAAGGTTGCGTGTACCCGGCGAGCGTGCAGACGCTGCCGGGGCAGCTCGAATCGAAGCACCTCACCTGGCGCGCCTACCTCCAAGGGCTGGAAGAAGGGACCGGCGCTCCCGCCGCCTGCGCCCACCCGGCCGCCGGAGCGCAGGACCCGACGTTCGCGAGCGGCGCCTACGCCGGCTTCCGCGACCCGTTCGTCTACTTCTCCTCGATCACCTCCAACTCGCAGTGCGCCGCCGACGTCGTCGGCCTCACCCCGCTCGCCCACGACCTCGCGGGCCCGGCCTCGGCCGTCCCTGCGCTCTCATACATCGTCCCCGGCCGGTGCGAGGACGGGGGCCCCGCCGCGTGCACGGCCGGTGCGCCGACGGGCCCGGCCGACACGAGCGCGTTTCTCGAAAAGGTCATCCCCGAGATCACGGCCTCGAAGGCGTACAAGAGCAACGGGCTGATCGTGATCACGACCGACGAGGCGCCCTCGACGGGGGAGTTCGCCGACTCGAGCTCGTGCTGCGGCCAGCCGGCCTACCCCAATCTCACGACGACCGGGTTCCAGCACGGCGGCGGCATCGTCGGCGCGCTGCTGATCTCCCCGTTCGTGAAGGGCGGGACGACCTCGCCGGAACAGTACGACCACTACTCGCTGCTGAAGACGGTCGAGGCGATCTTCGGCGTCCCCTCCATCGGCTACGCCGCGCTGCCGGCTGTCCAGCCGTTCTCGGCGCAGCTGCTCGATGCGCCGCTCGCGCGCTGAGCTGCGCGCGAAGCGCGGGTCGCCGGCCGGGAAGGCGAGTTGGAGCCTGCGCCCCGAGCCGCGGCGCGCGGGTCAGGCTCGCAGCGCCCGGCAGCGCCCGCTGAGTCGCGGGGTCAGGCTCCCGACCGCGAAACCGCCGGCAGCGCGTGTCTCCCGGGCAGCGGCGGGGGCGCCTCGCCACGGCCGGCGCCGGCGATCTCCCTGTAGGTCACCGCGTGCCGCTCGTGAGAGCGGGCGAGGACCCACTCGAGCGCCATCATCCGGCGTGGGTGGCGGAGGTCCGCCGGATGCAGGTCGATCCGCAGCGTCTCGCTCGGCAGCAGCGCGAGCGCCCGTACGGCGGACGGCGAGAGCAGCCGCCCGGCGAGGCCGCGCGAGGTGAGGCTCAGAGCCGGGGCGAGCGGCCCGGACTCGATCGCGCCACCGGAGCCCGACGGGCGGCGTACCCGGAGCAGCTCCGCCCACCAACCGAAGCGGGAGGTGAGCACGCGGCGCAGCGCATCGGTGTACGCGTAGGCCGGGGCGACGAAGCCGTCCGGCTCGAGGCCCGCCAGCTTCATCAGCCGCCAGCCGGAGCCGACCGCGCGGCGGGTCTCCTCGGCGTCGAGCACCGAGAACTCGCCGGGACGGTGCGAGAGCACCGAGCGCGTGCTGCGCCCGCGGCGGCCCGTGCAGACGTGCTGGAAACCGTGCTGGGCGATCGCGTCCCCCTCCGCGCGGCACTCTCGTAGCCACGCGACCATCTCCGGTGAGCGCTCACCCAGCGGATGCAGGTCGCGGGCGGGAATGACGAGGAGCGTGGCGCGGTCGACGCCGTGATCGAACAGCCAGTCGCGGATCACGGCGCAGCGCTCGAAGGTAGCGGGCTCGATCCCGTGGAGCGCGACGGCGATCGTTCGCCCCGCGTGCTGCTTTGAAAACGTATCCATACGACCTCTCCCTCTGCCGAGGAAATTCTCCCCGCCTCACGCCGCTCCTGTGACCAGGCCGCTACCAACCGGTGAACGTCCCGTGAACGTCCTCACGCCGCGATCGCCTCCGCGGCCCCCTCGTCGAGCGCCCGCCGGTAACCGGCGCCGAGCAGCTCGAGCGTGCGCTCCCAGGTCCGCGCGCGTGCCGCGCGGAGCCCCGCCGCGGCGAGCGCTTCGCGCCGCAGCGGCAGGCGCGCGAGCTCGACGACCGCGGCCGCGAGCGCGCCCGGCTCGGCCGCGCGCAGCAGCCCGGTGACCCCGTCCTCGACGAGCGAGAGCGGGCCGCCCTCGGCGACGGCGACGACCGGCAGGCCGCTCGCCTGGGCCTCGAGGATCACCTGTCCGAAGGTGTCCGTCGAGCTCGGGAACAGGAACAGGTCGGCGTTCGCGTAGGCCTGGGCGAGCGCGTCGCCCTCGAGCCAGCCGAGGAACGTCGCGAGGTCGCCGAGCCGCACCGCGAGCCGCTCCTGCTCCGGACCGCCACCGGCGAGGACGAGCCGCAGGCGCGGGTCGAGCCGGTGGGCCTCGAGGAACGCGTCGGCGAGCACCTCGACGCCCTTCTCGCGGGTGATCCTTCCGGAGTACAGGACGTCGATCCGGCGATCGCCGTCGGGCCGCGTGCGACGCGCGCGATCGAACCGGGAGGTGTCGACGCCGCGGTCCCAGCGCAGCACCCGCTCGGCCGGGGCGCCGACCGCGGCGAGCGCCTGGTCGGCGGCGGCGCTGGGTGAGAGGACGAGGTCGCAGGCGTTGTAGAACAGCGCCACCGCCGCGGCCATCGCTCCGGCGACGCGAGCCTCGCCGGAGCGCAGCCCCGCGTAGGCCGTGAGCTCGGTGTGGTAGCTGCCGAGCAGCGGCAGCCCGAGCCCGCGGGCGACCAGTGCGCCGGCGATCCCGGCGGGACCCGGGGAGCAGACGTGGATCGCGTCGAAGCACCCGTCGGTCAGCGCCTGCACCGCGCCGTGGAGGCTCGGCACGCCGATCCGCAGCCCGGGGTAGAACGGGACCTCGATCTCGGCGACCGCCGCGAGCCGCCGGTCGACCTCGGCGTCGGTGCCGAGCACCTCGATCTCGAAGCCGGGGACACCGCGCTGGCGGATCTCCTGGATCGTCCGGGTCACGCCGTGCGTCGAGCCGATGCCGTCGGCGAGGATCGCGACGCGGGGCACGCGGTCCTCGTCGCGGCCGGCTCTCGCGTGGGCCGGCGCGATCGCGCGCAGCTTCGCCTGCTCGTTGGCGAGGAAGGCGGCGGCGGGGGCGTAGGGCACGGCCGCGACGCAGGCGTCGAACACCCCGCCGGCGGCGGCCGCCACGTCCTCCTCGCCGCGGACCGCGGCCAGCACCCGCTCGACAGCGTCGCGCAGGCCCCGCTCGTGGGCGCGGCAGGCGCGGCGGTAGAGGTCGCCGTGGCTGAAGCCGTCCGCCTGCATGTAGGCGATCAAGGCGGGACCGTCGAGCTCGGCGAGCCCGACAGCCCCCAGCCACGCCTGCAGCAGGCAACGCGCGTCCTCGGGCCGCAGCTCGCCGCCCGAGGTCCCGTGACGGAGATCGCCTTCGCGCAGCAGGCGGCCGGCCATCTCGAGCACCCGGCGCGGATCGGGGCGGGCCTGCTCGCCGCCCGCTCCGAGCGTCCGGATCGCCAGCGCGATCGCGGCGTGCGCCCACTTCGCGGCGCTGCCCTGGGCGCCGCGGGCGAACGCCTCGCCCGCGCGGATCCGCGACAGGAACTCCTGCGGTGTCGCGCTGCGCGGCGTTTCGGTCCAGGTGCGGCCGATATCGACGCCGGCGTGGTCGTCGCTGCCGCCGACGCCGATCCCGTCGCGCGTTGCGACGTACGTCGCCGCCGGTCTGTTCAGCTCCGGCGCGCGGGCCCCGTTGCGGACCTCCCAGACGGCGAACAGCTCCGCCAGGCGGCGCCGGTGGCGCGCCGTAAGCGGCGCGCCGACGTTGTAGTAGGGGTGGGCCAGGGCGCAGGCGATCTCGCGCTCGTACAGGTAGGCGGCACAGAGCTCGACGTCGCCGCTGTGGGCCTGGAGCCACTCGTGGTCGCCGGGGTCGATTCCCCAGCAGAGGACGTGGACGGCCTGGGGCTCGCCGCGGAAGCTCGTCGTCAGCTCCTCGGATACGAACACGCCGGGTTCGCCGGCGATCTGCATCACGCCGTCGATCGTGTCGTGGTCGGTGATCGTGACGAAGTCCATGCCCCGCCGCCTGGCGAGCTCATAGACCTCCTCGGGCGGGGTCGCGCACTCGGGCAGGCCGAGCGCGCGCTGCACGCCGAGGCGTGAGCGCTCGGACGCGTCGGAGTGGCAGTGCATGTCGGCCCGGCTGGCCGACCCGTCTCGCGGCGAGGGCGCCACGCTGATCTTCTCGTTCTCGTTCATGACATGAGGATTCCCCTGTAAACGCAGGGTTTCTGTAACCAAGCCGGAACGATCGTGTGAACGGACCGTGAACAGCCCCTCTTTACCCAGCGCGAACCCGGGTCGCTAAGCTCACCCGCCATGCCCGCAGCAGTGCTCCTCCCGCTCGCGTCGGCGCTCAGCTACTTCCAGGCGGTCGTGCTCGGCCTTCTGCAGGGAGTCAGCGAGCTGTTCCCGATCTCGAGCCTCGGCCACACCGTCCTGTTCCCGACGCTGTTCGGGTGGAACTCGCTGGTCGACGCGCAGTCGAAGTCCGAGTCGTTCTGGCTCGCGTTCGTGGTGATGCTGCACGTCGGCAGCGCGCTCGGGCTGCTCGCGTACTTCTGGCGGGACTGGGTGGAGATCGTCAAGGCGTTCTTCCGCACGCTCGGCAAGCGCCGGATCGAGGACTCCACCGAGCGGCTGGCGTGGCTGATCATCGTCGCCTCGATTCCCGCGGGGATCATCGGCCTCGCGCTCGAGCATCAGCTGCGCACGCTCACCGCGAAGCCCGAAGTCGCCGCGATCTTCCTGATGGTCAACGGCGCGATCCTGTTCGCCGCCGAGCGCTTCCGTCGCCGCGCGGAGGTCCGCGAGCTCGCCGCCCGCGAGGGCGCCAAGCCAGACGGCGGGCGCGAGCTGCAGACGCTCGAGTACCGCGAGGCACTGGTGATCGGGGTCGCCCAGTCGACCGCGCTCGTCGCCGGCATCAGCCGCGACGGCGTGACGATGGGCTCCGGGCTCGCGCGCGGGCTCGACCACAGCGACTCCGCGCGGTTCGCGTTCCTGCTCGCGACGCCGATCATCCTCGCCGCCGGGATCGTGAAGCTGCCCGACCTGCTCGGCCACCTCGGCAACGGCGTGCGCGGGCAGTCGCTCGTGGCGTGCGCGGTGGCAGCCGTGACCGCGGTCTTCACCGTCCGGTTCCTGGTCGGCTACTTCAAGACACGCACGCTCGTGCCGTTCGCGGTCTACTGCCTGCTGTTCGGGGCGGCGATGACCATCTACACGCTGGCCTAGGAGGGTCGATGCACCGGCGCGCCCCGGCGCGCAGGTCGCTTTGCACCATCATTGAGCCGATGCCGATCCCGAAGACACCGCCGAAGATGTTCGAGACGCGGAGCCACGCCTGGCAGGAGGTCGGGCTGCTGCGGCAGATCAGCCCACGCGTCGTCAAGCGCGCTCGCCTCGAGGTGCTGGTGCTGCTGCCGCTGTTCGCAGCGATCGTGTTCGTCTACGACCACCGCGTCGCGTGGTTCGGCTCCGAACGGCCGGGCTACTACGACAGCCACCGCGACTACCACGTCGGCTACCGCTATCTCGAAAAGGCGATCGAGACCCCGCTGACCGTCATCACCGTGATCCTGCTCGTGATCCTCGGCTGGGCGATCGCCCGCGACATCGGCCGTGGGCTCGGCCCGTCGCTGTTCCGGCGCCTCGACCCCGCGACCGCGGGGACCGTCGGCTTCCTGATCCGGCTCGCGACCGTTGCGCTGGCGCTGATCGTCGCGCTGCAGGTCGCCGGGATCGAAGCGAAAACGCTGGCTCTGGGCGGCGCCTTCACCGCGGTGATCTTCGGGCTCGCCGCGCAGCAGACGCTCGGCAACCTGATCGCCGGCACGGTGCTGCTCAGCGCGCGCCCGTTCCGCGTCGGCGAGCGGGTGCGGCTGCAGGGCGGGATGCTCGCCGGTCAGGTCGAGGGCGTCGTCTCCTCGCTCGGGCTGCTCTACACGACGTTCGCGAGCGGCGAAGACTCGATCATGGTGCCCAACAGCACGGTGCTGCAGGTGGCGATCCTGCCGCTGCGCGAGCCCGACGCGGTCAACCTGCGGGCGCGCCTGCGCGCCGGCATGACGCCCGGCGACCTGCAGGAGATTCTCGAGCGAGCGCTGCAGACCCCGCTTCGCGACGCGCCGCGGATCACGCTCGAGGAGCTGGACGGCGATGAGGTCGTCGTCCGCATCGCGGCGACGCCGCGGGTCGCCAGCCAGGGCCGCCAGCTCGCCTCTGAGCTGCTCGCGGTCGTCTCCCGTGAGACCCGCTCGAACGCCGACCGCGAGCCCGCCGCTCAGGGCGACGGCGCCGCCTCGCCCGAGTCCGCCAGCACGCGGTAGCGCAGGAACAGCGTCGAGTCGCTGCGCAGCGCGCCGCGCAGCTCGAGGGCCACCGGGGGATCGAGCTCCGAGCCCGCGAGGATCCGCAGCGCCTCGCCGCCGCTCGGCTCCCCGCCCGCGAGCAGCGGCGAGAGCGACAGGAACACCTCGTCGAGCAGCCCGGCGCCGAGCAGCTCGCGCGCGAGATGCGGGCCTCCCTCGCACAGCAGCTTCGCGACGCCGAAGCGGCTCGCGAGCTCCGCCAGCCCCGCGGCGAGGTCGAGCTGGCCGCCCTCGGAGCGGATGTATGAGAGCTCCGCGCCCGCCGCCGGCACGCTCGCGGCGGAGGCCGTGAGCACGACCACCCGGGCGTCCTCGCGGGCGAGCAGCGGGATGTCCTCGCCGAGCGCGAGACGGCCCGAGACGACGCAGGCGAGCGGCTCCTCGGCGAGGCCCCGCGAGACGCGCTCGCGACGGCGCCACTCGTCCGGGATCAGCCGGCCGTAGCGCTCGGTGCGCAGCGTCCCGGCGCCGACCAGGACCCCGTCCATCGGGGCGCGGAGCGCGTGGAACATCGCGCGGTCTGCCGGGTCGCTGATCGTCCCGGAGCGACCGCCGAGCGTCGCGCGCCCGTCGACCGTCGCGACCATGTTCAGCATCACGTAGGGACGCTGCCGGGGGTGTGGGCGGGCGCTCCCACAGCCCCAGCTCCTCGACCACCCGATCCGGGCCGAGGGCATCCCCCGGAGGGAGCAGCGGCAGCAGCTTGACCGGCGATCCGTTCGGCTGGTCGTCGTCGTCCACGATCATCACCCTAGACAGCGGCGCGGGACGCGGTCCAGAGGCCGTCCAGCAAGGGCAACATCTCGTCAACACGACGATGTTCTGACCTGCTACGGTCGTCGCGTATGGCCGGTGATGACACCGGCGAAAGCAGTGCAGCGCTCGCAGTCGAAGCTCTGAGCAGCATCCTCCGCGTAGCAGCCAGCACGAACCGTGGAGGAGTACACACATGCCTACCGGCACCGTCAAGTGGTTCAGCGACGACAAGGGGTTCGGTTTCATCACCCCTGACGACGGCGACAAGGACCTGTTCGTTCATCACACCGGGATCAACGGCGAGGGCTACCGCTCTCTGCAGGAGGGGGCCAAGGTCTCCTACGACCCGGAGCAGGGCGACAAGGGCCCGAAGGCCGTCAACGTCACCACGATCTGACAAGCGACCGGCAAGGACGCAGCTCAGGGCCCGCTTCGGCGGGCCCTTCGCATTTCAGAGGGCCCTGAGAGCGGGCCGCGGCCTCGCGCGCGCCCGTCCAGCGGGCCGTGACGCCGGTGGCGGCGCCGCGTTGCGCAGCCGCCCTGTTTAATCCTCGTTGCGAGCACTGCATGGCCGGCGAAGCCACCACTCTCCCACTGCGCGAAGGCGCCGGCCTGCGCCGGTCCCGCGCCGGGCTGCTCGGATGGCGCCGCGCCGAGGCCGCCCGCACGACGGTCGGTCCGGCGCTCGCGCTCGGCTCGATCGTCCTACTGAGCCTGTTCATCATCATCATGGCCGCCGACCGGCCGAGCCTGCTGGCGCCGACGACGCACGACAACTTCTACCCGCAGCTGGATGGCGGGCCCGCTCGGCGGGCTGTGGCCGAGCCTGACCGGCGACGGCACGACCCTGAAGTACCTGTTCAGCGGGTCGATCATCCTCATGTACCTCAGCTACCTCTATGTGCTGAGGCGCGGTCGCAGCGTGCCGTCGAAATGGATCGTCGTGACCGTGATCGCCGTGCACGCGGTCTTCATCCTCTCGCCGCCGCTGGCCCTCACCGACCTCTTCAACTACGTCAACTACGGGCGCATGGAGGTGGTGCACAACCTCAACCCGTACACGACGATCCCGATCCTCGAGCCCCACAACGACCCGTCCTACGCGCTCAGCAACTGGCACCAGCTGCTCAGCCCGTACGGTCCGCTGTTCACGATCCTCACGTTCGCGGTGGTGCCGCTCGGCGTCGCGGGGTCGTTCTGGGCGCTGAAGATCCTGCTGATCCTCACGAGCCTCGCGACGCTCGCGCTGGTCTGGTCCTCGGCGCGCCTGCTCGGGCGCGACCCGGCCTCCGCGGTCGCGCTGGTCGGCCTGAACCCGGTGGTGCTCGTGTGGGGCATCGGCGGCGACCACAACGACTTCCTGATGATGTTCTTCATCGTCCTCGGCTTCTACCTGCTGCTGCGCGCGCGCGAGCACGAGCGATCGCGACCGCAGGCGGTGCCGAGGCACATGTGGTTCGAGCCCGTCACGCCATCGCTGATCGCCGCGGGCATGGCGTTCGTGGTCGCGGCCGGGCTGAAGGCGTCGGGGCTGGTGCTCGCGCCGGTCGTGCTCGCCGGGCTGCTGCGCCATCGTCGCGCCTTCGTGCAGGTGCTCGCGGGGATGGTGATCGGCGCGGTGCTGGTCGGGGCGATCAGCCTCGCCGCGTTCGGGCTGCACATCCCCGACCTCAGCACGCAGAGCCGGCTCGTCACCGCAGAGAGCCTCCCGAACCTGCTCGGGCTCGCGCTCGGCGCCGGCGGCGAGACCGAAACGCTGCACAAGGTGATCGACGGCGTGCTCGTGCTCGGCGTGCTCGCGTCGTGCTGGCTCGCCTGGCGGGGCACGCGCCGGGACCGCGCCGAGGACACCAGCGACGCCGAGCGCACGATCGCGGCGAGCGGCTGGGCGAGCGTCGCGCTGCTCGTCACGCTCAGCTGGGTGCTGCCCTGGTACGTGCTGTGGCTGCTGCCGCTCGCCGCGCTCTCGTCCTCGCGCCGCCTGCGTACGATCGCGCTGTCGTTCGGCGTGTACCTGATCGTCACCTGGATGCCGATCTCGGGCAACCTCTACAGCGGGATCGGCTTCCACCCGGAACGGACCACGCTCGGGCGCCAGCACCAGCGCGACGTGCGCGAGCTGCTCCAGTGAGCTAGTCGTCCTGCGGCGGGCGGCGCTTGCTCTTGCGCTCGGCGGCGCGGCGCTTGTCGGCGAGCCGCCGCTCCCGCGAGGCGGCGCTCGGGCGCGTCGCGCGCCGCGGCGTGCGCACCGCCAGCGCCCCCGCGAGCCGCTCTCCCAGCCGTTCCAGTGCGAGCTCGCGGTTGCGCGCCTGCGAGCGCGCGTCCTGGGCCACCGCGGTCACGCGGGGCCCGAGCTTCGCCAGCAGCCGCGCGCGCTGGGACTCGCCGAGCGACGCCGAGGCCTCGACGTCGAACACGGCTTCGACACGGGAGGCGGTGACGTTCGCGTGCTGGCCGCCCGGGCCGGAGGAGCGGCTCGTGCGCAGCTCGATCTCGCCGATCGGGAGATCCGGGCCGCCCGGCACGCGCAGGGTACGGGAGCCGGGTCCCGCCACCGTCAATCCAGCGGGGCGCCCGGCCCGTCGTGGAGCGCTCGCACGCGCTCCTCCTCGCCGGGCGGCACCTGTCCGTCCCGGCCGACGTATCCGTCCTTGCCTCCTACGATCAGGTAGACGGCCTCCCGCTCGCCGCGGTTGTTGACCCGGCGGACGGTCGCGGCGTCGACGCGCGCGAGGCCGCCGGGGCCGAGCGTACGTACCGTGCCGTCGCCGAACTCGATCTCGACGGTGCCGCTGTGCACGAAGTACAGCTCCTCCTGCTCGTCGTGGAAGTGGAAGCCGGTGCCGACGCCCGGCGGCAGCACGATCGCGTTGACCCCGAAAGCGGTCACGCCGAGCTCCTTGCGCACCTTGCGAAAACCGGGGCCGGCGCCGAGCTCGTCGAGGCTCGAGGTCGACCAGCCGTCGCCGCTCGCGACCTTCGGGAACTCCGTCATCGCTCTTCTCCTCGCGCTAGTGGGCCGCGACCGTTCCGCCCTCGGGCGAGAGCGGCCGGCCCTCTTCGGCCCAGCGGACCAGGCCCCCGTCGAGCGAGTATGCCCTAAAGCCCGCGGTGCGGAACGCCTCCGCGGCCATCCCCGAGCGGGCGCCCACGCGGCAGTAGAAGACGACCGGCCGCTCGCGGTCGATCGACGCCGCCTCGCCGGTCAGACGGCCCATCTCGATGTGCCGGGAGCCATCGATGTGCCCGGCCTCGCGCTCGTATGGCTCACGGACGTCGACGACCTGCAGATCCGGGTCGTCGTCGATCCACTCGGCGAGCCGAGCGGGGTCGACGAGCACCTGCCCGTTCGCGCCGTCCTCTGCTGCCGGCTCGCTCATCGCCTGAGCGTAGCGGCGTCGCGGTCTAGTAGACCGGCGGCTCGCGGTAGGTGTCTCGTTCCACGACGCGGTCACCGGGGACCACGCCGCGTCGCGACCACGAGAACATCCAGAACAGCGAGAGCACGAGGCCGACGATCCCGACGATCATCAGGATCAGGCCGATGGTCGTGATCGAGATACCGGAGACCGTCGCGGTGACGGCATAGCGGAGGATCGCGCCGACGGCGATCAGGAATATCGATGTCCCGAGGGGCATGCCATGGTCATACCCGAGGAGTCGATCGCCGAAACGGGGGTGGACGCCCGGCGGGGCCGCGGGAACGGGCGCAGGACAATAGGATCAGTGGCGATGCAGGCCGTGGAAGACGTCTACACGATCCCCCAGGAGCACCTCGACTTCTGCGCGACGATCGGCCAGATCGCGCGCGAGCGGATCGCGCCCCGCTCGTCGGAGATCGACGAGAAGGCCGAGTACCCGTGGGACATCCGCCGGCTGCTCGCCGAGCAGGACGTACTGGGCCTCCCGTTCCCCGTCGAGTACGGCGGCACCGGCACGGGGACGCTGATGCTGAACATGGCGGTCGAGGAGATCGCCAAGGTGGACGCGGCGTGCGCGCTGATCCTGATGGTGCAGGAGCTCGGCACGCTGCCGATCCAGCTCTACGGCTCCGACGAGCTGAAGGAGCGGTTCCTGCCGAAGTGCGCCAGCGGCGAGTGGTCACCCGCGTTCGCTCTGTCCGAGCCGGAGGCCGGCTCCGACCCCGCCGGGATGAAGACGACGGCGGTGCTCGACGGCGACGAGTGGGTGATCAACGGCACCAAGAACTGGATCAGCAACCTCGGGATCGCCGACTTCTACATCTGCTTCGCGGTCACCGACCGCGAGACGCGGCGCCTGACGGCGTTCGTGATCGAGGCCGACCGCCCCGGGTTCAGCGTCGGCAAGCTCGAGCACAAGCTCGGGATCCGCGCCTCGCCGACCGGGCAGCCGATCTTCGACGAGGTGCGGGTGCCGCAGGAGAACGTGATCGGAGCGGTCGGCAAGGGTCTCTCGGTCGCGCTCGGCACGCTCGAGCGCACACGGCTCGGCGCCGCCGCCCAAGCGGTCGGGATCGCGCAGGGTGCGACCGACTACGCGGTGGCCTACGCGCGGGAGCGCCGCCAGTTCGGGCAGGCGATCAACGAGTTCCAGGGGATCCAGTTCAAGCTGGCCGACATGGAGACGCGAACCGCCGCGGCCCGGGAGATCCTCTACAAGGCCTGCGCGATGGCCGACCAGAACCACCCGCAGAAAGGGAAGTACTCCTCGATGGCCAAGGTCTTCTGCTCGGACACGGCGATGGCGGTGACGGTCGAGGCCGTCCAGGTGCTCGGGGGGTACGGCTACGTCAAGGAGTACCCCGTCGAGCGGATGATGCGCGACGCGAAGATCACCCAGATCTACGAGGGCACGAACGAGATCCAGCGGCTCGTGATCGCCCGCACGCTGAAGTAACGCCCGGCGTTTCACAGGGTCGCCGAGCCGGAAGGGCGCAGGCTTTGTCATCATGGCCGTGTGAGGCTCGCGACCAGCATCAGGGGGCGGTGACGGTGCGGGGGTCGAGGGACGGAAACCAGCTGCGCAGGGTCGGCTTCGCGGCGCTGGTCGCGATGTCGCTCGGGCTCGTGGTGCTCGTCGTCGGGCAGGGGTTCAGCTCGATCGGGGCGGTGCACGCGCTCGAGGACGTGGCGCTGGGAGTGATCGTCGCCGCCGTGCTGATGGGCGCGGTCGCTTTCGTCGCGGTGCGGATGGCGGGCTGGCGCGACCCGGAGTCCGAGGGCGAGTTCGAAGAGATCGTCCGGCACTCCGAGCGTCTCGCCAGCGAAGGGTTGATCTACGACCCCGACGAAAGCGAGTTCACCGACCTCGACCCGCTCGACGACCAGGACTTCGAGGAGCTCATCAGGGACGCGCTCGACGACCTCCCGGACCTGCTGCGCAACGCGCTCCACCACGTCGCGGTCGTGATCTCCGACGGCGGCCGCCGGGCCGGCGCGTACGGGCTCTACCAGGGAGACGGCGCGACCCGCGACAACACGCACGACCGGATCGTGATCTTCCGCGACACGCTCCGCCGCGACTTCGGGCACGACGCCGACCTGCTCCGCGACCAGGTCACGAGGACGGTCAGGCACGAGCTGGCCCATCACGTCGGGTTCGATGAGCTCGGCGTCTCCCGCCTCGACCTCTGATTTGCGGGGCGTATGCCGGCGCCTGCCGGCGTCCTCGGTCGCTCGTGTGCACGAGGCACACGTCGCTCCCTGCGTCCTTGGCAGGCTTGGCCTACGCCCCGCAAATGGGGCTGGTCCGATCGGGTCGAACCGGGGGTGTGGCGGCGCCTGCCGGCGTCCTCGGTCGCTCGTGTGCACGAGGCACACGTCGCTCCCTGCGTCCTTGGCAGGCTTGGCCTACGCCCCGCAAATGGGGCTGGTCCGATCGGGTCGAACCGGGGGTGTGGCGGCGCCTGCCGGCGTCCTCGGTCGCTCGTGTGCATGGGGCACACGTCGCTCCCTGCGTCCTTGGCAGGCTCGGCCTACGCCCCGCAAATGGGGCTGGTCCGATCGGGTTGAACCGGGGGGTGTGGCGGCGCCTGCCGGCGTCCTCGGTCGCTCGTGTGCACGGGGCACACGTCGCTCCCTGCGTCCTTGGCAGGCTTGGCCTACGCCCCGCAAATGGGGCTGGTCCGATCGGGTTGAACCGGGGGGGTGTGGCGGCGCCTGCCGGCGTCCTCGGTCGCTCGTGTGCACGAGGCACACGTCGCTCCCTGCGTCCTTGGCAGGCTTGGCCTACGCCCCGCAAATGGGGGGATCGCATGACTGGCGGGCCCGGCGCGGCAGCGCCGTTCCCCGGGCCGACGCTAGGATCTTGGCCCGCGCCCACGACGGGCCGCAGGTCCAGCTACCAAGGAGATTGAGCACCAGATGCCCGAAGCAGTGATCGTCGACGCCATCCGCACGCCCATCGGACGGGCCGTGAAGGGCTCGCTCAAATCCGTCCGTGCCGACGACCTCGCGGCCGTTCCCCTGAAGGCGATCCTCGAGCGCAACCCCGGTCTCGAGACCGGTGGCTCGGTCGTCGACGTGATGATGGGCTGCGCCAACGCCGAAGGGGAGTCCGGCTACAACGTCGGGCGCAACGCGACGCTGCTCGCGGGCTACGACCATCACGTCCCGGGCACGACCGTCAACCGGTTCTGCGCGTCCTCGCTGCAGACCGCGCGGATGGCGTTCCACGCGATCAAGGCCGGCGAGGGCGACACCTACATCGCCGCCGGCGTCGAGGCCGTCTCCCGCGCGGGCAAAGGCTCCGACTTCCAGTTCCACCCCGAGCTCGACGGGTCTGAGAACTCGCTCTACAACGTCTACATCCCGATGGGCCTGACGGCCGAGAACGTCGCCGAGCGTTGCAACGTCAGCCGCGAGGCGCAGGACGAGTGGGCGGTGATCTCGCAGAACCGCGCGGTTCAGGCGCAGGAGTCCGGGCACTTCGCCAAAGAGATCGTCGCGGTCACCGCGCCTGCCCACACCGTCAAGGACAAGGAGGGCAACGACGTCGAGGTGCCCGAGCAGCTCGTCGAGAAGGACGACGGCCCGCGGCCCGGTACGACGATCGAGAAGCTCTCTCAGCTTCCGCCCGTGTTCAAGCCCGGCGGGACTGTCACGGCGGGCAACGCCTGCCCCCTCAACGACGGCGCCGCCGCGCTGCTGATCACGACGCCCGAGCGCGCCGAGCAGCTCGGCGCGAAGCCGAAGGTGCGCATCATCGCCTCCACGGTCGCGGCGATCCGCCCGGAGATCATGGGCCTCGGCCCGATCCCGGCGATCGAGAAACTGCTCGCCCAGACGAAGATGACGATGGACGACATCGACGTCGTCGAGATCAACGAGGCGTTCGCGGCGCAGATCGTGCCGTGCAAGGAGGACCTCAAGATCCCCGAGGAGAAGCTCAACCCGTTCGGCGGCGCGATCGCGCTCGGACACCCGTTCGGGATGACCGGCGCGAGGATCATGACGGCCCTGATCAACGACCTGGAGGCGCTCGACGGCACCTACGGGATCGAGTCGATGTGCGTCGCCGGCGGTATGGGCATGGCGATGCTGGTCGAACGGCTGAACTAGCCCCCGGCACGGGGCTCGCGCAGGCGCGCGGGCCCCGCCGGATCGCGCCGCTCGGGTGCGCCGGTCGCAGCGCGGGTCGCCCGTAGACTCCGCACGCGGCGTCATGTCGAATCCAGCTCACCACACGCCCGGGGGTCCCGCCGGCGTCGTCCTGTCCGGCAGCGGCACGTTCTACATCGCCGAGGCGGTCGCGGCCGCCCGTTCCTCGCTGCGCCACAACCGCGTGCCCCATCTGCTGTTCGCCTCCGAGGCCACCGAGACCCCCGACGGCCTCTCGGTTCAGACGTTCGAGCCGTCCGGGAACCCCTACGCCGACAAGATCGCGAACATGGGGCGCTCGCCGTTCGAGCGCTCGATCTACCTCGACAGCGACACCTACGTCGTCGACGAGATCGTGCACGTGCTCGACGTCCTCGACCACTACGACCTCGCGGTCGCGTTCGCCCCGGGCTATCGCGGTCTCGACGACCCGGCGGTGCCGAGCGCGTTCTACGAGTTCAACACAGGAGTGCTGGCCTGGCGGGCGAGTGCGGCGACGGCGGCGTTCATGCAGGCGTGGGAGGAGACCTACCGGAGCTGGCTGGAGCACGACGAGTTCCCCGGGGCGCAGCGGGCCAGCCGCGGCCGCCGAGCGGATCAGCCGGCCTTCAGGCGCTGCGCCTGGGAGCACGGCCTGAGGGTCTTCGTGCTCGGCCCCGAGTACAACTTCCGGCTCGGGTTCCCGGCGAGCGCGATCGGGCGCGTGCGGGTGATCCACGGTGAGAGCGAGGATCACCCGGCGCTCGCCGCACGGCTCAACGCGAGCGAGCTCGCCCGCACGTGGCCGCCCCCGCCCACGCTGCGCGAGCGGCTGCGCGGGAGGCTGCGCCGCACGTTCGGTCGCAGCGGGCCGGCGCTGCCGCGCTGGGCCTCCCGCGAGCAGGCGAGCCAGGCGAAGAACCGCGCGAGCTGAATCGGCGCAGCCCCTGAAGCGGTCCGCGGCGGAGGTTCTACCGGAGCGACATCCGCAGGCCCCGGGAGGGGTCCTACCCGGGGCGACATCCACACCCCCCGCGAGGGGTCCTACCGGGGCGGCATCCGGAGCGCCCCGTCCAGCCTGATCGTCTCCCCGTTGAGCATCCGGTTCTCGACGATCTGGCAGACGAGCTGCGCGTACTCGGCGGGCGCGCCGAGACGGCGCGGGAAGGGAACGCCGGCGCCGAGCGCGACGCGGCTCTCCTCGGGCAGAGCGGCGAGCAGCGGCGTGTCGAACAGGCCCGGAGCGATCGTGTTGACGCGGACCCCGTACTGGCTGAGGTCGCGCGCCGCGGGCAACGTCATGCCGACGACGCCGCCCTTCGACGCGGAGTAGGCGATCTGGCCGATCTGCCCGTCGAACGCCGCGATCGAGGCGGTGTTCACGCAGACCCCGCGCTCGCCGTCCTCGCCCGGTTCGCCGGCGATCATCGCGCTCGCCGCGTAGCGGAGGACGTTGAAGGTGCCGATCAGGTTGATCGAGATGATCGTCTCGAACGGCATCAGCGGATGCGGGCCCTTCGAGCCGGCGACCTTCTGCGCCCAGCCCGTGCCGGCGCAGCAGACCGCGATCCTCAGGCCGCCCGCTGCGTCTGCCGCGCGTGCGACCGCCGCCTCGACCTGGGACTCGTCGCGAACGTCGCAGGCGACGAAGTCCGCCTCCAGCTCCTCGCCGAGCGCCTCCCCCTTCTCGGCGTTGACGTCGGCGATCGTGACCGTCGCGCCGCGGGCGGCGAGCGCGCGCACGGTCGCCTCACCGAGCCCCGACGCGCCGCCGACGACGATCGCCCCGTTGCCCTCGATCTCCATCGCGGCGGAGCCTACCGGCTGCGCGGCCGCGACAGCGTGAGCGCGAACAGCTCGTCCGGGTCGGTCATCCAGTGGACCGGCTCGAGACCCGCGGCCGCGAGGTCTCCCTCGAGTCGCGCCGCCGTGAACTTCGCGGAGATCTCCGTGCGCAGCTCCTCACCGGCCGCGAACCGCACGGTCAGGTCGAGCGCTCGGATCGTCACGTCCATCTCACGCTCGGCTCTGAGGCGCATCTCGATCCACTCGTGCTCGGTGTCGAACAGCGCGACGTGCTCGAACGCCCCCGGGTCGAAATCCGCCTCGAGCTCGCGATTGAGGACCCGCAGCACGTTGCGGTTGAACTCGGCGGTGACTCCCTGCGAGTCGTCGTACGCGGCCTCCAGCACGCGCGGGTCCTTCACCAGGTCCGTCCCCATCAGCAGGTAGTCGTCCGGCCCGAGCAGCCGCGCGATCGCCCGTAGGAAGCGGCGCCTGCTGCCGGGGGTGAAGTTGCCGATCGTGCCTCCGAGGAACGCGACCACGCGCGGGCCGTCGGCCTCCGGGATCAGATCGAGATGCCGCTCGAAATCGCCGATCACGCCGTGGACGCGCAGCCCCGGATACTCGCCGGTGAGCGCGATCGCGGTGTCCCGCACCATCGACTCGGTCACGTCGAACGGCACGTAGCGGCGCAGCGTGCCGGCCTCGTGCAGCGCGCCGATCAGCACTCGCGTCTTCGCCGCGGTGCCGGAGCCGAGCTCGACGAGCTCGGCCGCCTCGGTGATCTCGGCGAGCTCGGCGGCCCGCTCCTCGAGGATCGCGCGCTCTGCCCTCGTCGGGTAGTACTCGGGCAGCTCGCAGATGCGGTCGAACAGCTCGGCGCCGCGCGCGTCGTAGAAGTGCTTCGGCGGCAGCTCCTTGAACGGCCGCGTGAGGCCGTCGAGCACGTCGTCGGCGAGCGAACGCTCCTGGCCCGCGCCGAGATGTGAGTCGATCTGGATCGCCGGGCCGCCGGGGCCCGTGCGAGGGGGGGAGGAGGCCACCCTAGGACGCCTCCCGAACGAGGCGCAGGCCCGCGAACAGCTGACGCCGCAGCGGCAGGTCCCAGTTGCGGAAGGTCCTGGTCGCGACCCGTCCCGATGTCGCCCACGAGCCGCCGCGCAGCACGCGGTAGCGGTCGCCGAAGAACACCTCCGAGTACTCGCGATACGGGTGTGCGCGGAACCCCGGGTAGGGGAGGAAATGCGATGCGGTCCACTCCCACACCGCCCCGATTCCCTGCAGCCCCGCCGCCTGCTCCGAGGTCGCCGCCCGCTCCCACTCCTGCTCCGTCGGCAGTCGCGCACCGTGTGCGCGGGCGAAGGCGTCGGCCTCGAACCAGCTGACGTGGCATGCGGGAGCCTCCGGGTCACCCGCCGCCACGGCCGGATGGTGGCCGATGTCGTACTCCTCCTTCCACGCCCAGCCCTCGTCCGACCACCACTCGCGCCGTTCGTAGCCGCCGCCCTCGCTGAAGCGCATCCAGGTGCCGTTGGTGACGGGCCGGCGCGCGATCCGGAAGGCGGGCAGCTCGACGGTGTGACGCGGGCGCTCGTTGTCGTAGGCGAAGCCGTCGGCGGGCGCTCCGAGCTCGAACGCGCCGGCGGCGATCTCGACCCAGCCGTCCTCGCCCGGGAGCGGTTGCGGCCCGGAGGCGAGCAGACCGGCGATCGCCATCGTCTGGCACATCGTCTCGGTGTGCTGCAGCTCGTGGCGGATCACCATCTCGGTCAGCTCGCCGTCGCCATCGTCGCCGGCGACCACCGCGGCGGCGCGCGCGCGGACCTGCTCGAGGTAGTGGCGCGCCTGCGCGACGCCGAGCAGCTCGACCTCGCCGCGGACCGCCCGGGGCGTCTCGAAAGCGTCGTAGACCGCCGCGAGGTCGGCACGCAGCAGCGGCAGGCCGCCGAGCCGATGGCCGAGCCACAGATCCTCGTAGGCGGCGATGTGCGCCAGGTCCCAGACGAGCGGGCTCATGATCGGCGAGTGCACCGCTTCGAGCTGCTCGTCGCTGAGCGGCGCGACGAGGTCGAGGGTGCGCTGCCGCGCCGCCACCATCGCCGCGAGCAGCTGCTCGGCGTCGGGAGAGAGGGATGCGGGGGCTGCGCTGGTCGCCATCAGCCGGGTCCGCGGCGAACTCTAGATGATCCGGTCAGCGCTCCCGTTCACATCGATGGCGCTCGCAGCGTCGGGCGCACGAGATCGGCGCTCGGTCTCCAGGACGCTCGACGACCCGCGGGGGACACGCGGGGCGGCCGCCGGATCGTCGCTCCCTGCTCCACTCCATCACCGCCCACCGCGCGGCTTCCTCGAGCTCGCCGTGCCAGTCGGAGCCGGGCACCGCAAGACCGGTAGCTACGACCCGCCCTGGTTCCAGCCGGCCAGGATCCGCGCTCCGTGCTCGTGCCCCAGCTCGCACACGGCCCCGGTCGACAACCCGAGCCGCTCGCCCTGCTCCGGCCCGAGCGCGATCCAGCGCGCGCCGAGCACACGCAGCACGTGCCCGTGCGAGAACACGGCGACCGTCCCTGCCGCGGCGGCGATCTCGGCGATCACGCGGTCGGTGCGCGCGCCGACCGCGGCGGCGTCCTCGCCGCCGGGACAGCCGTCCCGCCACAGGCTCCAGCCCGGTCTCTGCTCGTCGATCTCCGCGCTCGTCAGGCCCTCGTAGTCCCCGTAGTCCCACTCCATCAGGTCCTCGCGCTCGACGGCGGCGGCGCCGAGCCCGCACAGCTCGCAGGTTTCCCGGGCGCGCTGCAGCGGGCTCACGAGCACCAGGGCGAAGCTCTGCTCCGCGAGCCGCGGCGCGAGCGCGCGGGCAGCTTCGCGCCCGGCGTCCGTCAGCGGCAGGTCGGTGCGGCCGGTGTGGCGATGGCTGATCGTCCACTCCGTCTCGGCGTGGCGGACGAGAACCGCGCCGGGCTCGCCGGCGCTCACGCGGGCGGGGGGTCCGGTGCGGCGGCGTCGTCGACGATCACGGTCAGCCGCTCGCGCACGAGCAGGCTCGCGGGCACGTGCCGGCTCGGCTCGCCGAGCATCGCGTTGACGGCGTCGGCCTTGCTCGGTCCCGTCGCGAGCAGCAGGCAGGAGCGGGCGGCGCGCAGCACCGCGAGGCTCAGCGTGATCCGCTCGGGCGGTGGCTTCGGGGAATCGGAGACGCCGAGCGCGACCGCCTCGGGGCCCGCGTCGAGCGTCTCGGCGCCTGGGAACAGCGAGGCGACGTGACCGTCGGGCCCGATCCCGAGGACGACGACATCCAGCACCGGCACGCCGTCGGCGCCGAGCGCGGCCCGCAGCTCCTCCGCGTAGGCGCTGGCGCCATGCTCCGGCCCGGACTCGCCGCGCATGCGGTGGACACGTGAGCGCTCGATCCCGGCCGGGCCGATCAGCGCCCGGTCGGCCAGCAGGTAGTTGCTTTCGGGATCGTCGGGTGGCACGCAGCGCTCGTCGGCGAACCACAGCTCGGTCGCGTCGAGCTCGCCCGGCTGCTCGCCGAGCAGCTCGTACGTCCGCCCCGGCGTGGTGCCGCCGCTCAGCGCGAGGTGGGCGACGCCGCGCGCCTCGCGGGCCGCGGCGAGCGCTCGCAGCACGTGCTCGCTCGCCCGTTGCGCGACGCTCTCGTCGTCGGGGCAGGTCGTCAGCCGCGTCACGACAGCAGCGTTCTCGCGGCGTCGAGCGCGGGCAGGTAGGTCGGGTCGCGGAGCAGCGCCTGGCGGATGCCCTCGCCGAGCACGCCGGTCTCCCCGCGCGAGGCGCCGGGGATCGTCCATTCCCGGTCGGGCTCGCGCGGCCCGGCGAAGCGCGCGCGCAGCCCGCCGGTCCCGCGGTCGAGTCGCATCCGGTGTCCGGCGGCGGTCTCGATGTCGAGGCCCTCGAGCCCCGGCACGAGCAGCTCCGGGGCGACCTGCAGCTTCACCGATACGTCCTGGCGACTCGCCCGCGCCTTGCCGACGAGCGCACCGTCGTGGGAGACGAGCTTCGCGGGCCGCCAGCCGAGGCGCGAGGACAGCCATCCCGCGTAGAGACCGGCGGAGATCGTCGAGGCGGGGTGATGTCGGACGGTCACCTCGGAGATCAGCCCGAGCTCGCGGCGCAGCGCCGGCGGGTCGAACAGCGCGGCGACGCGCTCGCGCCACGGGGTCGAGCGCAGCCACGCGAGGTCGACCACGTACGCCTCGCGGCTGAGCGTCGAGGCCCAGTCGAGCGCTTCCTGGACGTCCGGCTCCTCGACGGAGTCGATCAGCACAGCCTGCGCGAGCGGCAGCAGGTCGACGACGATCTCGTGGTGGCCGTGCGGCGACCACAGCAGCGTCGGCAGGTCCGTCACGACCAGCGGGTCGGCGATCGTCAGCAGGTCGTCGAGGTGGCGGTCGCCGAGTTCGACGACGACCGTCTCCCGCAGCAACGCCAGCTCGCCCGGGGCGGGTGCGTCGTCGGCGGCGAGCATCACGCGCGCGTCGAGGCGGGTGCGCTTCGGCTCGTACGCGAGCACGACGAGGCGCGAGGCGCTGTAGCGGCCGACGCCCCGCAGCCGGTTCGCGATCTCGCCGGTCCATTCCCGGTCGACGAACGCGATCATGTTCAGCACGCGCGCGGGGACGAAGTCCTCGCGCTGGCCGTGCGCCTCGATCAGCAGCTCGCGCAGCGCCGCTTCGATCGCGTCGGGGGTCGTTCCCTGCTCGCTCCAGACCGAGTCGGTGCGGCTCATCGCGCCGGCGCTCAGATCGCCCGCCAGCTGTCGCCGTCGCGCAGCAGCAGCTCGGCCTCGCCCGGGCCCTGGGAGCCTGCTTCGTAGGAGGGCAGCGGCCCGGGGGTCTGCGCCCAGACTTTGATGATCGGGTCGCAGATCCGCCACTGCGCCTCGACCTCGTCGTTGCGGGTGAACAGCGTCGGGTCGCCGCGCATCGCGTCCGTGATCAGGCGCTCGTAGGCCTCGGGGGACTGCGACAGGAACGATGTCCCGTACAGGAACTCCATGTTCACGGGCCGGATGATCATCCGGGTCCCGGGGATCTTCGCGCCGAGCCGCAGCGAAACGCCCTCGTTCGGCTGCAGCGTCAGCACGAGCTGGTTCGGCTGCACCCCGAGCGAGCCGTCCTGGCTGAAGGCGAGATGCGGGACCGGCTTCAGCGTGACCGCGATCTCGGTGACCTTGCGGGCCAGGCGCTTGCCGGTGCGCAGGTAGAACGGGACGCCGGCCCAGCGCCAGTTGTCGACTTCGAGGCGCAGCGCGGCGTAGGTCTCGGTGATCGAGTCGGCGGGCACGCCGTCCTCTTCTAGATAGCCGGGCACGGCCTCGCCGCCGGCGTGGCCTGCCGCGTACTGCGCGCGAACCGCCATGTCCCCGATGTCCTCGGGGGTCGGCTCGTGGATCGCCTGGAGCACCTTGACCTTCTCGTTGCGGACCTCTTCGGCGGTGAAGTCGACGGGCGGCTCCATCGCGACGTGGCAGAGCAGCTGCAGCATGTGGTTCTGGATCAGGTCCCGCAGCGCGCCCGCGCTGTCGTAGTAGTCGGCGCGGGTGCCGATGCCGAGGTCCTCGGCGGCGGTGATCTGGACGGAGTCGATGTAGTTCCGGTTCCAGAGCGGCTCGAACATGCCGTTCGCGAAACGGAACGCCATCATGTTCTGGACGGTCTCCTTGCCCAGGTAGTGATCGATCCGGTAGACCTGAGCCTCGTCGAAGGTCGCAAGCACGCGTCGGTTGAGTTCGCGCGCCTCCTGGAGGGTTGTGCCGAACGGCTTCTCGATGATCAGCCGGACTTCCGCGTTCTCGTGGTTCGAGAGGTTCGAGCCGCCGAGCCGATCGATGATCACAGGGAAGAAGCCGGGCGCGGTCGAGAGGTAGAAGGCGCGGTTGAGCGGCTCGCCGGCTTCCTTCTCGAAGCCGTCGAGGACCGCCGCGAGCTCGCTGTAGACGGACTCCTCGTCGAAGGTCCCGGGCACGTACTTGACGTTGTCGAGCAGGCTCTTGAGGACGGCCTCGTCGGGGGTCCGACGGGAGAAGCGGCGGATCGCCTCCTCGCACTCGGCGCGGTAGTCGTCGTTCTCTTTGTCTTTGCGGGACACCCCGACGAGGTGGAAGCGCTCGGGCAGCGCGCCCTCGTGGGCGAGGTTGTAGAGGGCGGGGAGCAGTTTGCGCTTCGCGAGGTCGCCGGTGGCCCCGAAGATCACGAGCGTGGTCGGCGCGACGGGCTTGCGCTCGAGGCCCGCGGTCAGCGGGTTCTCCGGCTGTGGCTCGCCGGTCGGGCGTCCCGCCGCGACCGCCATCTCAGCGCGCCGCCTTGTCCTGCGAGGGCGCGTTCTTGACCGCGTGCCCGCCGAACTGGTTGCGCAGCGCCGCGAGCACGCGATCGGCGAAGTCGCCGTTGCCGCGCGAGCGCAGGCGCGCGTACAGCGAGGCGGTGATCACGGGGGTCGGGACGTCGTGAGCGGTGGCGTCCTCGATCGTCCAGCGGCCCTCGCCGGAGTCCTCGGTCCAGCCCTCGATCTTGCTGAGGTCGTTGCCGTCCTCTTCGAACGCGCGCGCCGCCAGTTCGCACAGCCACGAGCGCACGACGGAGCCCTGGCCCCAGAGGTGGGCGATCTTCGCGTTGTCGAGCTCGTACTCGGACTTGTCGAACACGTCGAAGCCCTCCGCGTAGGCCTGCATCAGCCCGTACTCGACGCCGTTGTGGACCATCTTCACGTAGTGCCCGGCGCCGGAGGGGCCGAAGTGCATCCAGCCGCGCGCGCCGATCGCGGCTCTGCTCTGCTCGTTGGTCTCCGGGGCGAGCACGTCGAGGATCGGGGCGAGGCGTTTGACCGCGCGGTTCGGGCCGCCGACCATCATGCAGTAGCCGACTTCGAGCCCCCACACGCCGCCGGAGGTGCCGACGTCGACGTAGTCGATCCCCGCTTTTTTGAGCTCGGTGGAACGGCGCTTGTCGTCGGTCCACTTCGAGTTGCCGCCGTCGATGATCGCGTCGCCACGGTCGAGCAGCTTTGCGAGCTTGTCGACGGTTTCCTGCGTCGGCGCGCCCGCGGGGACCATGATCCACACCATCCGCGGCGGCTCGAGCTTCTTCACTAGCTCGCGCAGCGAGCCGGCGCCCTGCGCGCCATTCTTGACCGCGAGCTTGACGGCCTTCTCGTCGAAGTCGAAAGCGACTACCTCGTGCACGGAGTCCCGCCGGATGCGGTGCACCATGTTGCCGCCCATCTTGCCCAGCCCGACGAAGCCGATCTGCGTCATCTCCACTCCCTGATCTTCGAGGTCAGCGCGCGAAGCGCGCCCACGGGATCCCCATCGCCCAGCTCCACCCGCTGCGCGGGCAGGTCGAGCGTGCGCAGCGTTTCGAGATCGCCGGTCGCCTGGGCGCGCTTCAGCGTCCTGAAGGTGAACGGCTTGCCCGGGATCGAGACGTCGTCCGGCCCGTCGTGGACGAGCTGCAGGAACCGGCCGGTGCGGGGACCGCCCTTGTGGAACTGGCCGGTGGAGTGCAGGAAGCGAGGGCCGTAGCCGAACGTCGTCGTCGCCCGGGTCGCGCCGCGGACCGCCTCGCGCAGCTCTGCGGCGGCGGCGTCGAACTCAACGCTCGCCTCGAGGTAGCCCATCACCGCGACGTAGGCGGGGGGTCCCGAGCCGAGCAGCAGCTCGCGCAGCTCGTCGTCGCCGGCCGGCGCCACCTCCGGCAGCGAGCCGCTCTTCTCGAAGCCCTCGAGCACACGGTTGGTCGCGTCCTTGGCCTGCTGCACGTTCGGCTGGTCGAAGGGGTTGATGCCGAGCCCCCAGCCGGCGACCGCGACGGCGATCTCCGCGAGCAGGAACACGCGGCCCAGGTCTTCGGGCCCGGTTGTCGGGATCGTGATCACGGGATGGCCCGCGGCGGACAGCGCCTCGAGCCGCCGCTCGCTCTCGGGATCGGCGGCAGCAGGGTCGGGGAGGTGCACGAAGACGCGGTCGTCGCCGTACTGATCGGGTGCTCCGAGCGGCTCCTCGGCGACGGGCAGGATCCCGGTGCCGTGCTTGCCGGTCGACTCGGCGACGAGCTGCTCGAGCCAGAGGCCGAGTCCGGGCAGCGACGGCGCGATCTGGAAGGTCAGCTTGTCCCGGCCGCCGCGGGCGAGCGCCGCGAGCGCCGCTCCGAGCCAGACGGCGCCGGGCAGCCCGGTGGCCGAGGCGTGGCCCGCGCCGGCGTCCCAGGCGAGCGCGGCGCGGCGCAGCATCGCCGCGGTGTCGATCCCGATCAGCGTCGCCGGGACGATCCCGAAGGGGGAGAGGGCGCTGTAGCGCCCGCCGATGTTCGGGTCTCCGAAGAAGACGTGTCGGAAGTCCTGTTCGGCGGCGAGCGCGCCGAGCCCGGAGCCGGGGTCGGTGATCGCCGCAAAGGAGGCGCCGCCGGGCGCGAGCGAGTGGAAGTGGGCGAACAGCGACAGCGGCTCGATCGTGCCTCCGGACTTCGAGGACACGAGGAACAGCGTCCGGGCCGGGTCGATCGCGCCCTGGACGGACTCGATCCAGGCGGGGTCGGTCGAGTCGAGCACGTGCAGCACCAGGCCGCCGCCGGAGCCGAACGTTCGACGGAACACCTCGGGGGCCAGCGAGGAGCCGCCCATCCCGAGCAGCACGACGTCGGTGATGCCGTCCTGCCGGACGCCGTCGGCGAAGGCTTCGATCGCGAGGAGCTCGTCGAGCATGTGCTCGGCGATGCGAAGCCAGCCGAGCCTGTTGGCGACCTCGGGCGTCCCCTCGGGAGCCCACAGCGTCGCGTCTTCGTCTCGTAGCCGATCGGCGACTCGCTGCTCTCGGGCGGCGTCCGCGAGCTCCGTCACCGCATCCTCCACCGCCGGGGGAAGGCGGGCCTGGAGGGTGAGGTCGGGGTCGCTCACGCCACGATCGTAGTGACCGCGGCGCTGGTATAGGTTCCCGGGCCTGTGAACACCGCGCAAGACACGTCGCTGCCCGACCGCAATCTCGCTCTGGAGCTGGTCCGGGTGACCGAGGCGGCGGCGCTCGCATGCGCGCCGCTGGTCGGGCGGGGCGACAAGGAGGCGGCCGATCAGGCGGCGGTCGACGGCATGCGGTACATGCTCCAGTCGGTCCGGATGGACGGGGTCGTCGTGATCGGCGAGGGGGAGAAGGACGAGGCCCCGATGCTCTACAACGGCGAGCAGATCGGCGACGGCTCGCCGCCCGAGGTCGACATCGCCGTCGACCCGCTCGAGGGCACGACGCTCGCCGCGCACGGGATGCCGAGCGCGCTGTCGGTGATCGCGCTGTCAGCGCGGGGGACGATGTTCAACCCGGGGCCGATCGTCTACATGGAGAAGATGGCGGGGGCGCCGGAGATCGCCGACCTGCTCGACCTCGACCGGCCGCTGGGCGAGACCGTGAAGCTGATCGCGGAGCGCAAGGGCGTGCCGGTCGGCGACGTGATCGTCGTGGTGCTCGATCGCCCGCGCCACGAGGAGGGGATCGGGTCGATCCGCGAGGCCGGCGCGCGCGTGCGGCTGATCCCGCACGGCGACGTCTCCGCGGCCCTGCTGGCGGTGACGGAGCGCTCGCCGGTCGACCTGCTGTGGGGGATCGGCGGGACGCCGGAGGGCGTGATCTCGGCGGCGGCGGTGAAGTGCGTCGGCGGGCAGCTGCTGGGGAGGCTGTGGCCGCGCGACGACTCCGAGCGCCAGGCGGCGCTCGACGACGGCTACGACCTCGAGCGGGTGCTCGACCGCGACGACCTGGTGGCGGGGGACGACGTGTTCTTCTCGGCGACGGGGGTGACCGACGGCGACGTGCTGCAGGGGGTCCGCTACCCGAGCGCCGGGGGCGCGACGACCGAATCGCTGGTGACCCGCACGCGGTCGGGGACGATCCGCAGGGTGCGCGCCACGCACGACCGCTCGAAGCTGCGAGCGGTCGGTGGCGACCGGTTCTAGCTCCATCTGAGCGGGCGCCTGCAAGGCGTGTCCGAGCAGCGGCGCCGCCCCGGGGTCGAGTTCGACCCGACCGTCGGGATCGAGGGGTGGAGCGTCCCGCCGGGCACCCTCATCCGGGTAGGCCGCTCACCGAACGTCATGGTCACGGTGGGTGCCGCGGGCACCAGCTCCCGGACCTCCCGCGAGCAGCTGCTCCTCGCGCACGGCGCGCGCGAGGAGCCTCACGCCTTCGAGGAGATCCTTCAGGTGATCGTCGGGCGGGTGATGCTCGGCGGCCATCGCACACGGCGATCACCCGCCCGGCGGCTCACCCCTTCTTCGCCTGGTGCTCGACGACCTTGCCGAACGCATCCTCGAGCTGGGTCGTCATCCGCAGCTTGAACATCGCCAGCAGCGCCTCGGAGGCGAGCGGGCGCAGCGAGTCGACCGCGCCGATCAGCTCGTCCCAGCGCTCCGGCGGCTGGCCGTCGCGCTCGAACGGCTCCCACAGCTCCTTCAGGAACAGCTTCACGAACGATCGCGCGACCGAGTCGCAGTCGCGGCTGACGCGCTCGATCAGCTCCAGCGTCGTGCGCAGCGGGATGCCCAGCGCCATCACCTGCTCGGCCGCTTCCAGCAGCGCCGGGCTCGTGACTTCGAAGCGGTCCTCCCCGAGCGGCACCAGTACGCGCAGGCGCCGTACGCGCTCGAGATCCTTCGGGCTGGCGTGGCCGAAGCGCTCCTCGAGCTCCTGACGCGTCACCACCTCCGGTGTCTCGGGATCGAACGGCGCGGTCACCGCGGCGCGCAGCCCGATCAGGCGGCCGGCGAGGTTCTCGGAGCCGCTGAGCAGCCGTTCGATCGAGGCGAGGTTGAAGCCGTCGGCCTGCAGGTCCTGGATCAGGCGCAGACGGGCGACGTGCTCGGCGCTGTAGTAGCCGACGCGCGCGCGCACCTCCGGCGGCGCCAGCAGCCCTCGGGAGTGGTGGTTGCGGATGTTGCGGACCGACATGCCGACCTCGGCGGCCAGCTGCTCGATCGTGAGGTCGTGGGGGGATCTGCCGGACCCCTCGTCGACCGCGGCTGTGTCCTCTCTCACACTCGCCATTCTCCAAAGAAGGTTACCATGTTTGATGTGACCTCAAACGAGGTAACATGAATGCGGGTAATGCAAGAACCGAACCGGAATCGGGTAACGATGCACGCGAAGGGCTGGGCGACCACGAGGTTCGAGGAGACCTCCCATGGCTGAGCGAGGGGCTGCGCCGCAGGTACCGGAGCTCGGCCGGCGCGTGCTGTCGCTGGTGCGCTCGTTCACCTCGCCGCTGCTGCCGGACGACTACATCGAGCTGCTCAACCCGCTGTGGTCGACGCGCGAGCTGCGCGGTCGCGTCGAGCGCGTCGAGATGGAGACCGACGAGTCCGTCACGGTCACGATCAAGCCCGGCTGGGAATGGCCCGGCCACCGGGCCGGGCAGTACATCCGGCTCGGCATCGAAGTCGACGGCCGCTTCCACTGGCGCGCGTACTCGCTGACCTCCGACCCCGGCCGCGCGGACGGCTGCATCACGATCACCCCGAAGCTCGTCCACACCGGCACCGTCACGCCGTTCCTCTGCCAGCGCCTGCGGCCCGGCACGATCGTCCGGCTCGGCGGGGTCGAAGGGACGTTCGTGCTGCCCGATCCGCTCCCGGAGCGGCTGCTGTTCATCAGCGCCGGCAGCGGCGTGACGCCGATCGCGAGCATGCTCCGCAGCCTCGACGCGACCGGCGGGCTGCGCGACGCGGTCCACATCCACAGCGCGCGCTATCCGCACACCGCGATCTTCGCGGACGAGCTGCGCGCCCTCGCCGGGCGAGAGCCGCGCTACCGGCTGACCGCCCGCCACAGCGGCGCCGAAGGCCGGCTGCGGCCCGAGGAGCTCGACGACATCTGCCCCGACTGGCGCGAGCGCGAGACCTTCGTGTGCGGCCCGTCCGGCCTGCTGGCAGCGATCAAAGCCCGCTTCGAGGAGCACGGCGACCCCGCCAGGCTGCACCACGAGCACTTCCAGCCCGACGCCCTGATCGATAGCGCCGCGCGCGGCTGCGGTGGCACGATCGCGCTCTGCCGCAGCGGTATCGAGACCGCCAGCGACGGCTCGGAGCCGATCCTGCTCGCCGGCGAGCGGGCCGGCGTCGAGATGCCGTTCGGATGCCGGATGGGCATCTGCCACAGCTGTGTCGGCCGGCTGCGCTCCGGCCAGGTGCGGGACCTCCGGACCGGCGCCGTCTCCGGCGCCCCCGGAGAGATCGTCCGCACCTGCATCAACGCCCCCGAGGGCCCGATCGAGATCGAGCTCTGATTCCCCCGACAAGGAGAACCCGCAAGAGATGTCAGCGACGATCACGGATATGCCAACCCCCCCGCCGCCGGAGGAGCCCGAGAACCCCCTGGCGCGGCTCACCCCTGAGCAGATCGAGGCGCTGGGCCGCGAGTTCGACGCGATCCACGACGAGGTCTACGCCGACCTAGGCGAGCGCGACGCGCGCTACATCCGCTCGACGATCGCGCTGCACCGGCGGCTCGTGCTGGCGTCGCGCGTGGCGCTGCTGTTCTCGCGACGGCGTCCGGCCTGGTTCGCAGGGACGGCGATGCTGTCGGCCGCGAAGATCCTCGAGAACATGGAGCTCGGGCACAACATCCTCCACGGACAGTGGGACTGGATGAACGACCCGGACATCAACTCGACGGCCTGGGACTGGGACACCGCATCGCCCGCCGAGGCTTGGAAGCACTCCCACAACTACGAGCACCACACCTTCACCAACATCCGCGGCAAGGACCGCGACCTCGGCTACGAGATCATGAGGGTCGACCCGCACCAGAAATGGCACCCGGTCTACCTGCTGCAGCCGCTCTACAACCTCGTGCTGATGGGGTTCTTCGAGTGGGGGGTCGCCTTCCACGACATGAACTTCGATGCGATCCGCTCGGGCGAGAAGCCGAAGGCGCAGGCGCTGGCCGAGCTGAAGGCGATCGGCGAGAAGGCGCGCCGCCAGGCCGTCAAGGACTACGTCGCGTTCCCCGCCCTGTCGGCCGCGGTGGACGGCGCGATCGCGGGTCCGCCCGCCGCGCGCCGCACCTTCAAGGCGACGTTCTGGGCCGACTTCTGGGCGAACATCGTCCGCAACGTGTGGGCGCACTCGATCATCTTCTGCGGTCACTTCCCCGACCAGACGTTCACGTTCGGTCAGGAGGAAGTCGCGGAGGAGACGCGCGGTGGCTGGTACGTTCGGCAGCTGCTCGGCTCGGCGAACATCGACGGCAGCCCGCTGTTCCACCTCGCCAGCGGCAACCTCTCCTTCCAGGTCGAGCACCACCTGTTCCCCGACATGCCCTCGAGCCGCTACGCCGAGATCGCGCCCCGTGTGCGCGACGTCTGCCGCCGCTACGGGCTGCCGTACAACACCGGCCCGTTCCATCGTCAGCTCGGCACCGTGCACCGCACGATCCTGCGGCTCGCCTTCCCCGGCGGGCGCGTGCGCAAGAAGCCGGGGGCGTACGCGGGGACGATCTGACGACGGGCGTGGACGGCGACTGGCTGATCCTCTACGACGAGGACTGCGGGTTCTGCCAATCGCTGCTCGCGGGCCTGCTGATCTGGGACAGGAGCGGGAGGCTGCGGCCGCTTGCGCTCCAGCGGCAGGAGGCGGTCGCGGCGCTGACGGGCCTGGATCCCGCTGGGAGGATGGGCTCCTGGCATCTCGTCTCGCCGTCGGGCGAGCGCTACTCGGCCGGCGCCGCGTTCGCGCCCGTGCTGAAGCTGATGCCCGGTGGAGAGCCCGCGGCACGGTTGGCAGCAACGTTCCCCGGCGCGTCCGAACGCGGTTATCGCTGGGTCGCGGAGCACCGCTCGCTGCTCTCGAAGGCCGTGCCGGGCGCGGCCAAGCGACGCGCGCAACAGCGCGTCCGCCGGCGGGAGCGCAGCTTGGAATAGCATCGCCGCAGATGCCGCGGATCCCCTACCGAGACCCCGAGACCGCGCCCGAGCCGATCCGCGAGGTGATCGCCTCGACACCCCTGGCCCTGCTCGGCATCGTCGCCCACGCCGACAGCGCGTTCGAGCCGTGGCTGCGCTACTCGAACACGCTGCTGCGCAAGCTCGAGCTCGACCCGCTGCTGCGCGAGCTGGCGATCCTGCAGGTCGCCCACCTCTCCTCCTCGGAGTACGAGTGGACCCAGCACGTGCCGATCGCCGAATCGTTCGGTGCGACGCCCGAGCTGGTCGCGGCGATCGCGGCGGGAGAGCCGGAGCCGGCCGGCGCCGATCGCCGGCAAGGCGCCGTGCTGTCCTTCACGCGCGAGGTGATGCTCGACGGCGCGGCGAGCGAGCAGGCGGTGGCGGCGATGCGGGATCAGCTCGGCGACCGGGGCGTCGTCGAGCTGCTGCTCGTGATCGGGAACTACATGGGCCTCGCGCGGCTGATCGCGAGCGTCGGACTCGAGCCCCACGAGCCGGTGGTGCGGCTGCCGGGCGGGACCGACGCGCTCGGGCCCGGCTCGTGACGCTCTGACGCCGAGGGTCCTCCTCGTGACGTCTCGCCGGGGGAAGCGGAAGCCGTCACGATCCCGGCGCGTCGGCGCCGGTCCCACGCTCGCGCTCGACATCCGACGCCGGTCCGTCCTCACCCGAGGATGACTCGAGCGCGAACCGGCCGACCCTCGACTCCGCCAGATCGAGCCGCACGAGCGAGCGCAGGAACCCGTACGTGACCACGACGTGGATGCGCGACTGCGTCGCGTTGTAGAGCCGTAGGCTGAGCCCGGACGCGATCGCCGGGTAGAAGTTCACGACCCCGACCTCGACGTGCATCGGCTGGCGCTCCGCGGTGTCGCCCGGCTTGCGCGACACCTCGATCTGCAGATAGCCGGAGCCGTTGCGTCCCCGCCGCGCGACCAGCAGCCCGCGCTCGATCCGCCAGCGTACGAGCCCGCGTTCGTCGTCCATCTCGTACTCCGGCGGCTCGAACGTGAGCAGGCGCAGCGGCGGTGTGAGCAGGACGACCGATCGGCCCCGCTCGTTGTAGTTGACCCGGATCAGCCCGAGCGTTGCGCGCGTCAGGAAGCGCCAGTAGGTCCGCGCGAGCCGCTCGAGGTGGACCGGCGTCCAGATCTCCTCGAGCGCGTCGCGCTCGATCAGCACGTCGGCGCGCTGGATCGAGTGGACGGCTCCCGTCTCGACGTCGACGGCCGTGTCGTTCGTGAGCCGCTCGATCGAGGCTCGGGCGCGCCGCCCCGAGCCCGCCCGGGCGCGCAGCAGCAGCGATGCCGCGAGCGCCGCGATCAGCGCCGCGAGGGCGATCAGCGCGATCCACACGGCGGTCATCTGAGCTCCGGGACGAACACCTGCCGGGCAGGCTATCCGCGGCCGGGGCCGGGCCGGTCGTCTCGTCCCCGCTTGCTGCTATTCAACGTCCCGATGTCCGACCCCCTAACGCTGCCGAGGGCCCGCCCCCTGACCGGCGTCTCGTTCGAGGCGCTCGCCTCCCGCGCCGAGCTGCTGGCCCGGCGCTGGGCGGCGGCCCTGGTGCTGACGCGCCCTGTCGGCCTGCTCGGCCGGATCTCCCTGGAGGAGGTCGGAACCGGCGCGGCGGAGCTGTGCAGGCACGTGGTCGCGGCGCTCGGCGACGAAGCCGAGCTCGACCGCCTGCTCGACGTCGCCCCGCCGGACGGCGGACTGCCGCTGCTCGAACGGCCCGCGGCGCTGTCCGGCGCGACCGGGGCTGCGGCGGTGGTCGATGCCGTCGAGGCGCTTCGCGGGGTCCTCTGGGACGCGCTGCTCGAGGAGCCCGGTGGGGGCGACCTCGATCTCGCCCGCGCCGGCGACAGGCTCGCCCACGTCTGCGCGGCGCTCAGCGCCCGCGCCGTCGAGCGTGGACGGGCCTCCGGGGGCAGGCCGTGGCGCTTCCCGGAACGACCTCCGGCGCCGCGCGGGCCGAGTGAGGCGGAGACGCGTGTCGTGATCGTCGACGAGCACGATGACGCTGCCCGCCGGGCCCGGCGAGGAGACGGAGCCGCGCGAGCCCGAAGCCACGTCGAAGCACGGGCCCGGCGCCGGCGAGCGCCGCGTGCAGGCGCCGCCGGAGCCGGCACGGCGGCGCGGCGCCGCGCCGCAGCTCGTCCAGGACGCCGGCGAGCACCGCGACCCGCCGGCGCCGCCGGCGCGGGGGGGCGTGCGCGAGATCGCGATACGCGACACGCGCAGGGACGAGGGGCCGGCGGCGTGGATCCGCTCGATCGGCGCCCAGCTCGAGCGCTTCCGCAGCGAGGACCGGCCGTTCGCCGTCGTGCTGCTGTCGGTCACCCCGGCTCACGCCGGCGGGGTGCGGCCGCAGGACTCGGAGCTCGAGGCGGCGCTGACCGCGGAGCTGAGGGCGGCCGGCGGCGGCTCCTTGACCCGCGAGCGGGAGGGGCGCTGGTGGATCGTGGCGGCGCGCGTCGACGCGATCGGCGCTCACGACCTCGCGTTGCGCCTCGAACGGACCGCGGCCGCGCTGGCCGCGGGAACCAACACGCCCGCACGGATCTCCGCCGGCGTGGCGCTGTGCCCCGAGGATGGCACCGAGGCGTCCGCCCTCGCCGCGCACGCGGACGTCGGGCTCTACGCGTCACGCAGGAGCCGCGAGGCGCTCTAGGCGGCGGCTGCGCCGCCCGACAGCGCTTCGACGGGCACGGCCGCGGGAAGGCCGAGCGTCGGCGTGTTGGCGGTCTGCCCGATGACGCGGGTCTTGATCCGCACGGTTTCGGTCACGCCCAGGGCGCGGGCGGCGCCCGCGGTGAGGTCCCAGTCGGCGCCGATGTGGCTGTAGGGGCCGCGGTCGAGCACGGGCACGACCGCGGTGCGGTTGCGATAGGCGACCTTGACGAGCGTCCCGCACGGGAGCGTCCGGTTCGCGACGCCGACGACCTGCGGTGTCAGCGTCTGGCCGCAGGCCGTCTTCTGGCCGTAGAAGCCCGGCCCGAACCACGTTGCGATGCCGCTCGGGTGGACCGTCCGCGCGGACTGGGAGGTCGCGGGCGCCGGCGCGGCTTCGCTCGGCGCCGCGGCGCCGCCGGCTGAGGCGAGCGCGGTGCCTGCGCCCAGCACGGGAACGCCCGCAGCGAGGGTGAGCACGACCGTGGCAGCTGTCTTTGCGGCAGAACGCATGAAAATCGGTGTGCGCCTACGGGGTGAGCTGACGGGCTCGCGCGGCGAACGGATCTCGCGGCGCTACGGCCCAAACGGGCCGATTCGCCCCAGCGGATGCTCTGACGAGCTTCCGCAATGGGTCCCCCGTCTGCCGTGTCCTGAGGCACGGCAGCTCGGCGTGGGCGGCAGTATACATATCCGTCCCGGCGCATCGGCGATAAAAGCTCCGCAAAGAGCGACAGTCGCCGTCGGGAACCGCGCTCGCGGCGACTCGTTCGAGCCGCGCTCAGCGGCCGAGACGGCCGAGCACGTCGCGCAGCACGCGCTCGCCGCCGGCGATGCCGAACCGCGCGATCTCGCCGATGATCTCGGCTGCGGTTCCGACGAGCTCCGTGGCGCCCGGGGGAGCGACGGTGCCCGTCGCGCGCTCCTCTTCGCAGTCGAAGCCCTGGCGGGGGACCTCTGGCGCCGGCGCGGTCCGTGTCCTGCGCGCCGGCGCGCGGCGCGGCCGGGTGCTCGCGGCGGCACGTTTTCGCAACCGGCTTGGCGGCCGGACGACGCCTGCCGGCCGCCGCGGCGGGAGCCGCGGCGACGGCCGCGTCTCCCCTGCTCACCGGCGGCCTTCGCGCCGGTCGTGCCGCGCGACGCGGCCCGTCGCGCCGTGGCGCGCTGGGGGCGGGTCCGCGGGAGGTTTGCGAGGACGCTCGCGGCGTCCTCGCCCGAGCCGTTGCGGCCGTTGCTGTCTGTGGGCCCGCTCACTGGCGACATCATTGCTTAAGCGGGGCCGCCGGAGCCTTGCCGATCGCGGTGCAACGCGGTCGAAAACCGGTCCGTCTCGGCCGGGAGGCGTTAGCATGGGGGCCCGGTGAGCCGATAGGGCTGTAACGTCGGCGGTGCTGCGGCCGTAGTAGCACGAAGACCGAGACAACAGCCACAGACCCCGGGTCCACGGGCCGCCTTCTGGGTGTCGATCGACGGAAGAAACGGAAACCACACGTATGTCAGTAGTCGAGCTTCAGGAGTTGGATGAGGTCAAGGGCCTGCTCGCCAAGGGCCAGCAGGTCGGTGTTCTCTCCTACACGGAGATCTCCAAAGCAACGTCGGAGCTGGATCTGGACGAGGCCGACGTAGAGGAGCTCCACGGGTTCTTCGAGCGAGCCGAGATCGAGCTCGTCGAGGACATCGACCCGGCGAGCACGGCCTCCTCGCAGGTCGAGCGCGCGCCGGACAAACGCGGCAGGCGCAAAGCGAAAACCGCGCTGGACCTGAAGCCGGACATGACGACCGACTCGCTGCAGCTGTTCCTCAAGGACATCGGCAAGGTGCGGCTGCTCACCGCGCAGGAGGAGGTGGACCTCGCGAAGCGCATCGAGCGGGGCGATCTCGACGCGAAGCAGAAGATGGTCGAGTCGAACCTGCGGCTCGTCGTCTCGATCGCGAAGAACTACCGCAACCAGGGCCTGCCGTTCCTCGACCTGATCCAGGAGGGCACGCTCGGCCTCGTCCGCGCGGCGGAGAAGTTCGACTACCGCAAGGGCTTCAAGTTCTCGACGTACGCGACCTGGTGGATCCGTCAGGCGATCGCCCGCGCGCTCGCGGACAAGGCGCGCACGATCCGCATCCCGGTCCACGTCGTCGAGAAGCTCAACAAGATCGGCCGCGCCGAGCGCAAGCTCGTCACGGAGCTCGGCCGCGAGCCCACCGCCGACGAGATCGCCGAGGTCACGGGGATCGACCCCGAGGAGGTCGACTCGATCAAGCGCTCGGCCCAGGCCCCGGTCTCGCTCGAGAAGCCGGTCGGCGACGAGGAGGAGTCCGAGTTCGGCCAGTTCATCGCCGACGAGCGCGCCGAGTCGCCCTACGAGCGCGCCGCCGAGATCCTCACCAAGGAGGCGCTGCGCGAGGCCCTGGAGAACCTCTCCTACCGCGAACGGCGCGTGCTCGAGCTGCGCTACGGCCTCGGCGGCGAGCACCCGCGCACGCTCGACGAGGTCGGTCGCACCTTCAACGTCACGCGCGAGCGCATCCGCCAGATCGAGAACCAGTCGCTGAAGAAGCTGCAGTCGCTGGCCGAGGCACAGAAGCTCCGCGACGTCGCCTGAGGCTCGCCTCGGGCCCGCTGGCGGCGTCCTCCCTCGCTCGTGTGCCAGGAGCACACGTCGCTCGGTGCGTCCTTGCCGGCGAACCCGATCCGAGCCTCAGGGGGCGCGAGCCGCTCAGCCCGCATCGAGCCCGTCCGCGGGCAGCGGCACGTCGGGCGACAGCGACGGGGTGCTGGAGGGCTCGGCGCCCGCCCAGAACATCGTGCTCGGTTCGTGATACCAGCGGCTCGTCGTGCCCAGCAGCCGCATCCCGATCCTCCGGCAGACGGCGATCGAGCGGTCGTTGGCCGGGTCTGTGACCGCCCAGATCTCCGGTAGGCCGTAGCTGAAGCCGCGCGCCAGCAGCGCGCGGGCCGCCTCGCTCGCGTAGCCGCGCCCCCAGCTGTCCGGGTGCAGGTGCCAGCCGATCTCGATCTCCCCGTCGCCGTCCGGCAGCGGCTTCAGCAGCACCGTCCCCGCGGGCACCCCGGACTCGCGCTCGACCGCAGCCCAGGATCCGAAGCGGGGATCGGCAGCCAGCCTGGCGAGCATCCGCTCGATTCGCCCGACCGCCTCATCGCGGTCGCGGAGCGGACCGGCAGCGAACCATCGCCCGACCTCGGGGCGCCGGTAGATGTCGAAGAAGCGATCGACCTCGTCGCGCGACCACGGCCGGATCAGGAGCCGGTCGGTCCGGATCGTTCCCGCACAGTCCTCGTCGACGGTCACGGTTCGATCTTGCCATGCCGCCGCGGAGTCCAGCGAACGCCCGGCGACTCAAGGGCGCCGCGAAGGATGCCGATGCGCACAGCATGTTCGACGTCAAGGCTGCGCTCCGTGAGCTCGTCGCGAAAGAGGGCTCCGATCTACACCTGAAGGTCGGGGCCGCGCCCCTCTACCGCGTCCACGGCGATCTCGCGGCCGATCCCGCCGCCACCTCGCTCGAGCGCACCGACACCGAGCAGGCGCTTCGCGACCTGCTCCCCGACGAGAACAAGCGCGAGGAGTTCGAGCAGGACCACGAGGTCGACTTCTCCTACGAAATCGAGGGCGTCGCCCGTTACCGCATCAACGCCTTCATGCAGCGCGGGTCGATCTCGATGGTATGCCGCGCGATCCCCCACAAGATCAGCACGATCGAAGAGCTCTCGCTCCCCGACGTCGTCCGCGACCTCGCCGAGGAGGAGCGCGGGATCGTGCTGCTCACCGGCACGACCGGCTCCGGGAAGTCCACGACGCTCGCCGCGATGATCGACCACATGAACAACACGATGAGCAAGCACATCGTGACGATCGAGGACCCGATCGAGTTCGTGCACTCCGACAAGCGCTCGGCGATCAACCAGCGCGAGGTCGGGATGGACACCGCCTCCTTCAAGCGGGCGCTGCGCCGCGTCCTGCGTCAGGACCCCGACGTGATCCTCGTCGGCGAGATGCGCGACGAGGAGACGGTGCAGACGGCGCTGTCCGCGGCCGAGACCGGCCACCTCGTGCTCTCGACGATCCACACGGTCGATGCGACCGAGTCGATCAACCGGATGCTCGACTTCTTCCCGCCCCATCAGCACCAGCAGGCGCGTTCGATGATCGCCGGGACGGTCAAGGGAGTGATCTCCCAGCGCCTCGTGCCGGGCGCCGACGGCGGCCGCGTCGCCGTCTGCGAGATCCTGCGTATGACCGGCCGCGTCCGCGACATGATCCTCGACCCCGACCAGACCGGGAAACTCGTCGAGGTCATCACCAGCGGCGCCTACTACGGCATGCAGACCTTCGACCAGGCGCTGTTCGGCCACGTCAAGGCCGGCCGCGTGACGTTCGAGGACGCGATGCGTGTCGCCTCGAGCCCGCACGACTTCAAGCTGCTGATGCAGGCCGACGGCCGCCGCGGCACGACGATGGAGGACGTCGCGCAGGCCGAGAACCAGCGCGAAGGCGTCTCCTCGCCGAGCAGCTCTCCGCTCGGCGTCTAGAGACCGCGCGGCCCGGGACGCCGCTTGCGGCGCCGCGGCCGAACGCCGCGAGCCGAGCTGCTCGCCTCTAGCAGCCAGAGCGACGCCTGCAACGCAGCGCACGTCCCCGCCGCGGTCGCGATCAGCGTGTACGCGAAGCTGAACGGATGGATCGATCTGTGCCGGCCGATGCCGAAGACCGGGTCGACGATCTCCCACACGAACGTCGCCGCGAAAGCCAACGAGACGAGCGCGAGCAGCACGCCCGACACCCGCTGGGTTCCCCTCACAAATGTGCCCACCCGATGTGGTTACCCGGCTCGAGCCCGCGCGCGGCCCCTACTTCATTTGGTAAAGTAAAGGAACATGGCCGTCGACGACACCTGTCCCGTCTGTCTCACCGCAGAGATCATCTGCAGCAAGTGGACGCTGCTCCTGGTTCGTGACCTCTCCGAGGGCCGCTCCCGCTTCTGCGAGCTCGAACGCTCGCTAACCGGTATCTCGCCCCGCACCCTCTCGCTGCGCCTGCGGGCGCTGGAGGAGGAGGGGATCGTCGAGCGGCACACCTTCCCCGAGGTTCCGCCGCGCGTCGAGTATGCGCTCACCGAGAAGGGGCTCGCGCTGCTCCCGATCATCGACGACATGCGCGCGTACGGCGAAGGCTGGCTCGGCGTCGACTGCACCGAGCGCGCCCGTCAGGCTCTCGCCGGCGGCGAGGCTCTCGCCGTCGCCTGACCCCGGCGGCTCTGCAACCCCGGCTGCGGTGAGCAGGAGCACTGCCCGCGGCGCAGAAAGCAAGCCGGACGATGCGCTCCGTCCAGCTCCAGACAGCCGTCCGCGAGTTCCTCGCCGAATCGGCCGAGCTGCTGGCCGGTGAGCTCGCCGCCGGCGCCGAGATCCCGTTCGAGCTCGAGCAGCAGCCGTCGCGCGGTCCGCGCGGGTCCGGCGGGGCGTCGTTCTTCTCCTATCGCCCGCTGACGGCGGAGTTCGTCGCCGGGCGCCGGGCGAAGCTCGAAGCGCTCCCCGCCTATGCTCCTGCGGCGGACGCCTTGGCGGGCTTCGACGGACTCGAGCGCTACCTCGCCGCGGTCGGCGAGGACGTCGCCCGCCTGACGCCCGCCGCGCAGGTGCGGGCCGCGATCGGCTCGCTGCTCGGCGAGACGTTCGCCGATCAGTCCGACTTCGAGCTTCGCGACGAGCGCGCCCGCGCGGCGCTCGACCGCCTCTTCAGCACGGCCCTGAACGCGACCGCCGAGGTGACGATCGCCGCGCGCCTCTGCGGCCTGACGATCACCTCGCCCGAGGTCGTGCTGACCAGCGGGCTGCAGATCGCGCGTCCCGAGGGGCTCGAGGGCCTCCCGCCCGAGCTGCGCGGCGGAAGTGAGCCGGCCCACCTCGTGGTCGCCTTCTCGACCGCCGAGCCCGACCCCTCCGCGGCCGTGCAGCACGGCCGTGAGGTGCTGCGCGACCTGCTCCGCGCCCTGCGGCTGTTCGGCGACGGGCGCGTCACGCTCGGCGCCCTCGCGTACTCGCGGATCGAAGGCGGCCCTTGGACCTCGATCGCGCTCGGCGGCGGCGGGCGCCCTCACGGCATGCTCGTCGTCACCCCCGAGCAGGAGGACGAGCTTCGCGCGTTCTGCAACCTCGTCTCGCGACGCGCGCCCGACGGCAACGAGCTGGCCTGGGCGCTGCGGCGCTTCGAGCTCGGCTGCGAGCGCGAAGACGTCTACGAGGCGCTCAGCGACAACCTGCTCGCGCTGCGCGCGCTGCTCGAGCCCGAGGGGCCCTCGAGCGGCATGCTCCCGGGCCGGCTGGCTGCGCTGTGCGCGACCCCCGAGCGCAGGCTGGCGCTGACCGAGCGCACCGTGCAGGCGATCGCCCTCGAGCGGTCGCTGATCGCCGGGGCCGCGGCCGAGCGGTCCGGCACTCGCGCGCTCGCCGAGGACGTGGCCGACCACCTCCGTGCGCTGCTGCGCGACGTGATCTGCGGGCACCTCGATCCCGATCTCGTCGGCCTCGCCGACGAGCTGCTGCGCTCCGAGCCCGCGCCTGCCGTTGTCGAGCAGACCGCACACGCCGACGCCGCGACTCGCCGGATCCCCGGGACGATCCCGCCCCGGGACGGGGGCTCAGACGCCGAGCTGCTCGGCGACGCGGGCGAGGCCGAGGAGATCCTGGACCTCTTCATCTAGGTGGGCGACGAGCGTCGGCTCGTCCCCGAGCAGGGCCGAGAGCTGATCGACCGTCGCCTCGTCGCGCCGGACCAGCACGTCGAAGTCAGCAAGGTTCGAGGCGACCCGTCGCGCCAGGTCGTCGCCCAGCGGTGAGGTGAGCTGTGCAGCAAGCTCCTCGACGTCGCGTTCCCCGAGCCCGTCGCGGTGCACGCGGTTGACGATCATCGCCGGGGCCGGCAGGCCGCCGTCGCGCAGGCGGTCGATCAGGAACCGGGCCTCGCGCACCGGCTCGGGCTCCGGCGAGGTCACGACGACGAATCCGGCCTGCTCGGAGCGGAGCAGGCGCTGGACCTCGCGCGTGCGCTCGCCGAAGCCGTCGAGCACACCGGTCATCGTGCGGAAGAACGTCGACAGCTCGGCGAGCATGTCGACGCCCGTGACGCGCGCGAACACCGAGAAGACGAGCGCCGTCCCGCGGCCGAACAGCCGGGCGGTCAGGCCGCCCGGCGCCAGGAACACCTGGAGCGCGCGACCCTCGAGGAACCGCAGCAGCCGCCCCGGCGCCTCGAGGAAGTCGAGCGCGTTGCGCGACGGCGGCGTGTCGAGCACGATCACGTCGAACTCGTGCTCGGCGTAGAGCTCGTAGAGCTTCGCGATCGCGCTGAGCTCGTTCGACCCCGAGACGGCCGTCGAGAGCTCGCGATAGACCGGGTTGGCGAGGATCTCCTCGCGCGCCGACTCGCTGGGTGCGAGCCGGGCCACGACCGCGTCGAACGTCGCCTTCGTGTCGAGCATCATCGCCCACAGCTCGCCGCGGACCTCGAGCCCCGCCCGTTCGAGGATCTCCGGGCTGATCAGATGCGGCTCGCCCGACAGCTCGTCGATCCCGAGCGCGGTCGCCAGCCGCCGGGCCGGGTCGATCGTCACGACCGCGACCTTCTGTCCGTGCATCGCGAGCCCGAGCGCCATCGCCGCCGAGGTCGTCGTCTTCCCGACCCCTCCGGCGCCCAGCGTGACGATCACGCGCCGCCCGGCGACGTGGTCCGCGAGCCGGGCGGCTCCGCTGCGCGAGGAGGACACCCCGGGATCGTAGTTCCCGTGCAGGAATACCCCGAGACCATGCGAATACCGACCGGAAGGCTCATCCCGCAATCGAGCATCGGAGCCACCGTGGAAGGAAAGGCCAAGGTCATCGCGTTCGCCAACCAGAAGGGCGGCGTGGCCAAGACGACGACGACGCTGAACCTCGCGGCCGCGTTCGCCGAGGAGGGCCACCGCGTGCTGTGCGTCGACATGGACCCACAGGGCAACCTCACGATGTCGCAGGGGATCGACCCGGACACGCTCGAGAAATCGATGTACGACGTACTGGTCCACAAGGTCTCGGTCCGCGAGGTGATCCGCCGCCGCGAGATCGACGTCGCGTGCGCCTCGATCGACCTGGCCGGCGCGGAGATCGCGATGTCGACGATGATCGGCCGCGAGCGCTCGCTGCAGAAGGCCTTCGAACCGATCCTCGACGACTACGACTTCATCTGCATCGACACCCCGCCGAGCCTCGGGCTGCTGACGATCAACGCGCTGACGGCCGCCGACAAGGTGATCGTCCCCGTGCAGTGCGAGTATCTGTCGATGCGCGGTCTGATCCAGCTCCAGAACACGCTCGCGATGATCCGGGAGAACCTCAACCCGGGCGTCGACATCGAGGGTATCCTGCCGACACTGGTCGACTCGCGCACGATCCATGCGAAGGAGGCGATCGAGATCCTCGAGGAAAACTTCGGTGACCGCGTGTTCGCCTCGCGCATCCGCAAGACAGTCCGCTTCGCCGAGGCGCCAGTGAAGGGTATGTCGGTGCTCAAGTACGAGCCCGACGGCGTGGCGGCGCAGTCCTACCGGCAACTCGCGCAGGAGGTTCTCAGCAATGACCAACGCTAGGCGGGCGAGCATGCGCGAAGGGCCCCTCGCGGCACTGTTCCGCAAGACCGAGGAGGCGGAGGGCGAGCAGACCCCGCGCCGCCGCCGGTGCTCCGACCCCCCGGCAGGCGCCGCCGCCGGCGTCCGCCCCCGCCCATCCGCGCGAGACCGGCCTGCCGCACCCCGCGCTGACCGCGCCGCCGGCCGAGCCCGCCGAGCAGCCCCGTGTCCCCTCCCCCCAGGAGCGGCTGCGCCACGCCTTCTCCTCGGAGATCCCCGAGAACCTGATGGAGCGCCCGGCACCGCGTGCGGCGGCGCCCGAATACCAGCGCGAGCCGGCCTGGGCGCCGGCCGCGGCGGCCGCCCCCGGGCAGCCGGTGATCCGCGTCGTCGGCGTCGGCGGCGCCGGCGTCAACGCCGTCAACCGGATGGTCGAGGCCGAGGTCGAGGGAATCGAGTTCCTCGCCGTCAACACCGACGTCCAGTCGCTGCAGCAGTCCACCGCGGACCTCACGCTGCACATCGGCCAAGAGCTCACGCGCGGGCTCGGCGCGGGCTCCGACCCGGACGTCGGGCGGCAGGCCGCGATGGAGGACTACGACCGCATGAAGGCCCTGCTGAAGGGGTCGGACATGATCTTCATCGCCGCCGGGTCGGGAGGTGGCACCGGCACCGGCGCGGCGCCGATCGTGGCGCGGATCTCGCGTGAAGTCGGCGCGCTGACGGTCGGCATCGTGACGAAGCCGTTCGGCTTCGAGGGCACCCGCCGCAGCGAGCAGGGCGTGCACGGCGTCGAGGCGCTCGCACAGGAGGTCGACACGCTGATCGTCGTCCCCAACGACCGTCTGCTGACCGTGCTCGACAAGCAGACGTCGATGGTCGAGGCCTTCCGCGTGGCCGACGACGTGCTGCGCCAGGGCGTGCAGGGCGTCTCCGACCTCGTCACGCTCCCGGGGCTGATCAACCTCGACTTCGCCGACGTGCGCACGATCATGAGCAAGGCCGGCAGCGCGCTGCTCGGCATCGGCATGGGCGTCGGCGAGAACCGTGCGACGGAGGCAGCGATGCAGGCTGTCTCCTCCCCGCTGCTCGAAACGTCGATGGACGGCGCGCGCTCGATCCTGCTCTCGATCACGGGCGGGCCGAACCTCTCGCTGTGGGAGGTCAACGAGGCGGCGAAGTCCGTCTCCGAGGCGGCCCACCCCGACGCGAACATCATCTTCGGGGCGATGGTCGACGAGAAGCTCGACGACCAGGTCTGGGTCACGGTCGTAGCGACCGGCTACGGCGACGAGGGTCGCCGCAAGAGCGCCGAGCGCTTCCGCGAGCCGGCGACGGGTGAGGTGCGGGCGCAGCGCAACGGCCCGAGCGCACCCGCGCAGGCGCCGAGCCGCCGCCGCGGTGGGCTCGACGAGCTCGAAGTGCCTGAGTTCATCCCGAACCTGTAGCGCGGTGCCGCCGGGGACGGTGCGAGCAGACCGCACCGCACGTCCCGCTCGCTGCTCGGCGCCGTGACCAGGCGCTGGGTGGCCGCCGCGTGCGCGGTCGCCGTCGTGATCGCGCTCGTGGTCGTCAAGATCGCGCCGGAGAACAGCGGCGACGGCCTGACCGGCCACCACGCCGACGCGCCGTTCGGTCCGTTTCTGGGCTACGCGAGGATCGGGCCCGCGACCGCGATCGGGGCCACGTTCGACGTTCCCCGCGTGGAGCCCGGCTCGCCGGACGGCGAGGCGGCCACCTGGATCGGGGCGCAGGGTCTCGGCCCGCCGCGTCGCTTCCTGCAGATCGGGGTGCTCGAGGGTCGCTTCGTCCCCGCAGGCAGGAGCAGCGCCGGGGACTACTACGTCGCATTCTGGAGCGACACGCGCCATGGTTATCACGCCGTGCCGCTGTTCCCCGTTCATGCGGGTGACACGATCTCCGCCGCGCTGACGCTCTTGCCAGGGCGCTGGGAGCTGGCGCTCGACGACCAGCACGGCTCTTCTCGCAGTGGATGTCCGTCGGAGGCCGGAACCTGGCCCCGACGCCCCTGCGCGACGATCGGTTCGCACAGGCGCCGGCGCCGCCGGTGACCGCCGACGGGGAGCGGTTCCTGCGGCTCACGGCGACGGCAGGGATCGCCCTCGAGCGTTTCGAGATGAACCGCGCCGAATGGAGCGTTCGCACCCCGCGCGACGAGATCGCCGCCGCAGCCGCCCAGCTCGCGGTCGTCGGCAGGGCAGGCGCGCGGGCGCTCGGCTCGGTCCGGTGGCCGCCGCGTGTGCGCCGGCTGATCCGCCGGCAAGAGCGGGGCGTCCGCGCGGTGCTCGCGGCCGCGGTCCCGCCCGCGATCCTGACGACGGCGGCGCTCGCGGCGTGGAACGCGCGGCTCGACCGCGCGACCGAAGAAGCGGCGCCCGCCGCCGCCGAGCTGCGGCTCGCGCTCGGCCTGCCGGCGCTGGGGCCCGCCTACCTCCGCTGAGCGAGGTCGAAGTGACGGAGTTCATCCCGAGCCTGTAGGTCGCGGACCGCCGCGCCGGGCACTCTGGGTCGCGTCAGTGGAATTCGACGAGCTGGATCGCCGCGACGAAGGTGTCCGTGAAGTGCGCGGTGAGGAGCGACGGCGAGGCCACGGTCCAGGTGGCGCCGCCGTCCTCGGAAGCTTCGGTGAGCAGTTCCTGTTCGCCGCGCGGGCCGTCTTTGGCGCCGCCTTCGTTTTCCATGAAGTCGGTCGACCCTTCCGTCGTCGGGGCTTCCGTCTTCATCTGCGACCGTGCGCTGGGGCTGCCCGACACCCTCAGCAGCAGCCCTTCGCAGTCCGCTTCGAACCAGTAGGGCTGGTGTTCGGCGGGAACGAACTCGGTCAGCGCGATGCCTTCGTCGCTGACGGGCCGCGTGTCGAAGGCGTTCACGGCGACGGTGCCCGCTTCGCCCGAAGGGTCGCCGTTGGGAGCGACGCTGCGGCACGCGCTGCCGCCGACCGCGCAGCCCTTGAGCGTCATGTGGTCCTCGCCGGAGCGCGGCCCGGTGATCGCGCCGCTGCGCGTGGCGGCCGCGCAGACGAGGGTGTATCCCAGCCCGGGAGTCGCGAGCGTCACCTCGGCGGCGGTCGAGGTGTAGTGGCCGCAGCCGCCTTCATCGCCGAAACAGGGGCGCCGTTCGAAGGCCCCGTGTTCCTTCTTTCCGTGGAGAGTCAGGCACCCCGGGTCGGTGTATCTTCCCCGCTTGGTGGCGAAGCACTGATCCTCGGGTCCCGGCTGCCATTCGTATTTGCTCAGCCGCTTGGGGTTCGCCGTCTCCATAGTGGGACAGCCGGTGCCTTCGCCATTCTTCGGTGTGGTCTTGGCGGTGAGACGCCCGCAGAGGCCGTATTCGACGATTCCATGGAGATGCGGGCGCGTTTCGAAGGGCTGATCGTCGAAACGGGTGCTTCCCGCCGCGTTCGCGACGACGAGCGTGAAGTGGTAGCCGGTGGCTTCGCCGAGGCCGCCGACCGGGTCTGCGGAGACGATCAGCGCCCCTTCCGTCGGCGTCTCCTCGGAGCACGGCACCGCGTGTTCGTAGGCGGTCGTGGCTCCCCATTCGAATACGCATTCGGTGAGGCTCGTTTCGCTCGTGACCCTCGCGGCGAACGTCGCACCGCTGCGCGTCGTCACGGCCTCGTAGTCGAAGCCCGACGGTGGCGCGAGCGCGGCCGTCCCGGCGACGCGGCGCGCCGCGCGCATCGGGACCCGGGCCGCAGCGGAGCCGGCGCCCACGCCGGCGAGGAGCAGGATGACCGCCAGCACGGGTACCGGCCACGAGCGGAGTTGGCGCGTCAGAGGGGCCGCGTCCCGTAAGCGACGCGCTCCAGCGCCCGAGCTCCATCGTCCACCGTGCGAGCCAGCTCGCATTCCCCGCCCTCTTCTCCGCCGCGCGCCGTCCCTTCGGCACGCGCCGACGGTACCACGCCGGTGGCGCCGCGGGCAAGAGCGGCGCCGGCGCGACGCACGCCGTTGTACGACCCCGTCGCCGAGGGTGTCGCTCGGGAGGATGGGGCGCGCTGCCGTCCCCGATAATCGCTGCGTGCACACCGCGAGCCTGAGCGCCGCCTGGGGAGCCAACCCCACCGAATCGCCGAGGTGGGCCCGGCGCCTTCTGTACCCGCGCCGTCGCCTCGAGACATGATCGGGCAGTCGGAGGGAGTCGTCGCCGCAGGACACCCGCTCAGCGCCGAGGCGGGCGCCCGCGTGCTGCGCGAGGGCGGCAACGCCGTCGACGCGGCGCTCGCCGCGATGCTGACCTCGTTCGTCGCCGAGGCGCTGCTGACGGGGCTCGGCGCCGGCGGTTACATGCTCGTCGCCGGTCCGGGCGTCGAGCCGGTCCTGCTCGACTTCTTCGTCGCCGCTCCGAGCCGTCGCGGCGACGGCAGCGAGGCCGAGCTGCTCGCCGTCGACGTCTCGTTCGGCGACGCCGCGCAGCTCTTCCACGTCGGGCCCGCCTCCTGCGGCGCGTACGGGATCCCCGCCGGGATCTGCGCGGCGGCCGAGCGGTGGGGAACGGTGTCGCTGGCCGAGCTCGCGGCGCCCGCGGCCGCGCTCGCGCGCGAGGGTGTCGCGCTCAACCACGCACAGGCCTACGTCGCGAGGATCCTCGCCGATCTGCTCGTCTCGACACCCGAGTGTGCGGCGCTGTGGGCACCCGGCGGCCACGTGCTCGGCGAGGGCGAGACGATCCGCAACCCGGACCTCGGCGACGCGCTCGAGCTGCTCGGCCGCGAGGGCGCCGCCCCGTTCTACGAGGGCGAGATCGCCGGCGCCGTCTGCGATTGGCTGGCGGTACGAGGCGGCTCGCTGACGCCCGGCGACCTCCGCGCCTACGGCGCCGTTGCGCGCGAGCCGGTCCGGATCGCCTACCGCGACCGGGAGATCCTCACGAACCCCCCGCCGTCGGCCGGCGGTCTGCTGCTCGCCTACTCGCTCGGCCTGCTCGCGGCGCAGCCGGCCCCGCCCACGTGGGCGCGGATCGTCGCCGCGATGGCCGCCGCCCAGACCGAGCGCGGCGAGGCGTTCCTCGACGGGCTCGCCGAGGACGGCTTCGCCGACGCGTTCCTCGCGAGCCGGCTCGGCTCCACCACGCACATCGCCGTGATCGACGGTGGCGGCCTCGCCTGCAGCGTGACCTGCACGAACGGCGAGGGGTCGGGCGTGGTCGTGCCCGGCACCGGCATCCACCTCAACAACGTGATGGGGGAGGAGGACCTCAACCCGCACGGCTTCCATCGCCACCCGGCGGGCCGGCGGATGCCGAGCATGATGGCGCCGAGCGCCGTGATGCGCGACGGCGAGGTCGAGCTGGTGCTCGGCAGCGCCGGCTCGAACCGCATCCGCTCGGCGCTGCTGCAGACGATCGTCGCCGTCGTCGACCGCGGAATGGGGGCGCAGGAGGCGGTCTGCGCGCCACGGATCCACTTCCAGGACGGGATCGTCTACGCCGAGCCGGGCATCGAGCTCGACCAGCTGCCGGCGGATCTCCGGCTGGTTCGCTTCGGCGACCTGAACCTGTTCTTCGGCGGGGTGCAGGCCGCGCTGCGCCGCAACGGGCGGATCACGGGCGGAGGCGACCCCCGGCGCGGGGGCGTGGCGGTGGCGGCGTGAGGGGGGCGACGGCGCTCGTGACGGTGGCGCTGGCCGTCGCGCTCGCGGGCTGCGGCGGCGGGATCGAGTCCCCGGACCTGTTCATCGTGACCCGCAGCGGGCAGGGGCCGAACGCCGCGCTGACGCTGCTGGTCAACGAAGAAGGCGGCGTGCACTGCGACGGCAAGCTCGCCGGCAAGCTGTCGGATCCGCAGATCGTCAAGGCCCGTGCGATCACCGAAGCGCTCGAAAAGCCGGCGGGCGAACACCTGTCGCTCGCGCCGGCGTCCGGCTCGGTTCTGCGCTACCAGCTGCGCGACGCGAACGGAACGGTCGCGTTCGCGGACAACTCCGCGGGCCAGCCGAAGGTGCTGCGCGAACTCGCGCTGTTCGTGCTGCAGACCTCCCAGCAGGTCTGCAAGCGCCCGGAGTAGGTCAGCCGAAGCGGACCTTGCCGTTGGACTGCGCGCGCACCTGCGCGCGCTCGAGCAGCTCGACGCGCTCGATCGCCGACGACAGCAGCGTGCCGAGCAGCCGCAGCCGCTCGTTCTCGGAGCGCAGCTCCAGCAGCCGTTGCTTCTCCTCGAGCTCGAACTCGACGGTGCCCGCCATCCGGTAGGAGTCGAGCTCAGCGAGTTCCTCGTCGGAGAGCTCCCGGTCGGTCGCCTGCAGGACGAGGTCGCGGTAGAGCTCGCGCGCGACCACCGCCGCGTTCTCGTCGGCGTCGTCGTCGGGCTGGTCGGCGGCGAACTCGACGACACCCGCCGGGTACGGCAGCTCGTCCTGGCGCTCGAGCAGGACGAACGGCCGCGTACCGCGCGTGAGGATGTTCAGCCGCCCGTCCTCCATCCGCTCGACCACATGCTCGATCTGGCAGGCGCACCCGGTCTGCTTGAGCTCCTCGTCGGAGAGCCAGAGGATCCCGAACTCGCTGTCCTGCTCGAGGCAGTGCTCGATCATGCGCAGATAGCGGCTCTCGAAGATGTGCAGCGGCACCGCCTCGGTGGGCAGGGCGACGATCCCCAGGGGGAACAGCGGGAAGTCGCGTACCGGCGCGGACACTCGCGCTCAGTGTATGGCGGCCGATCAGGCGGCGGGGCGCTTGCGGGCGGTGATCATCAGGTTGTAGAAGATCGCCGCCGGGAGCCTGCGCTCCAGCAGCCGCCTGTCGAGCTCCTGGAAGACCAGGTACCCGCGGTACGCGTACTGCCGCCACATCCACGGCACGTCGTCCGGCTCGGCGGTCGCCTCGAGCGTGCGGTTGGTCCAGCCGAACCAGTTCGCGAGCAGCTCCTCGCCGCCGACCCGCACATCGCGCAGCCCCGCAGCGCGTGCCGCGGTGGCGAGCTCGCCGGGGGCGAACGCGTGCACGTCGACGACCCGCTCGAGCGCCTCGTCCGGGTCGGCCGCGCCGCCTCCCGCGCCGGCCGGCGCGGCCCGCAGAGCCGCTCGCCACACGGGCGCGACAGCGGTCGCGAGACGCTTCGGGACACGTGCGAGCCGGTCTCCGTAGCGTGACGGCTCGCCGGCGAACATCACGGTGCCGCCGGGCGCGAGCACCCGCTCGATCTCGCGGAAGGCGCGAGGCAGGTCGGGGATGTGGTGAAGGACCGCGTGGCCGAGCACGAGCTCGAAGCTCTCGTCCGCGAACGGCAGCCGCTCGGCGTCGGCGACCTCGGTGCTGACCTCGAGCCCGAGCCGGCTCGCGTTGGTCTGGAGCGTGCGCAGCATCCCCGGGGAGATGTCGGTGCAGGTCGCCTCGCCGATCAGCCCGGCGCGCATCAGGTTCAAGGTGAAGTAGCCGGTGCCCGAACCGATCTCGAGCGAGCGCGGCCAGCGCGAGGGCTCGCGGCCGAGCGCCTTGCGGACCTTCGCGAGCACCTGCGCCGCGCCGATCTCGCCGAAGTCGATGCCCCACTTCGAGTCGTAGTGGTCGGCAGCGACGTCGTGGTAGCGCGTATTCGCGTCGCGGATCTGCTCGGCGCTGAGGGCGGGGGGCACGAGGCCGCACCATATACTCGCGCGGCTCCGGTCGCCGCCGGCCGGGGTTCGATCGAAGACGCCCGTGACCGCCTCCGAGCCCACCCTCTACCTGCAGCACGACCAGCCCGACGGCGTGCCGCCCCTTGCGCTCACGGGAGAGCGGACGCTTCCGGACGTGCCGGCCGAGAACTACTGGTTCCGGCGGCACCTGGTCGTCTACGAATGGATCGCCGCGCAGGTCAGAGACAAGCGCGTGATCGACATGGCCAGCGGCGAGGGATACGGCTCCGACGTGCTCGCAGCGAGCGCCTCGTCGGTGATCGGCGTCGAGGCCAACCCCGACGCCTTCGAGCATGCGAGGCTGCGCTACCCGCGGGTGCGGTTCGAGCGCGCCCTGGTCGAAGAGTTCACCGCCCCCGCGGACGCGGTCGTGTTCCTGCAGACGATCGAGCATCTCCAGGACCCCGGCGGGACGCTCGATCACTTCGCATCGCTGCTGGAGGGCGACGGCGCCGTGTTCCTCTCGACGCCGAACGTGCTGACGCTCGCGCCCAAGGGCGCCGCGCGCTCGGACAACCCCTGGCACGTGCACGAGTACCGCCCGGAGGAGTTCGAGCAGCTGTGCCGCGCCCACTTCGCGAACGTCGAGATGTACGGCCTGTTCCACGCCGGCAAGCTGCGCGCGCACGAGCTGGCGCTGCGGCTCGGGTGGGACCGTCTGCACGCGGCGCTTGGGATCACGCGCCGCTTCTACGATCGGTTCACGCCGGCGATCGGGGTGCGCGACTTCGCGCTGCGCCGGGCGAGCGAGGCGGACATGCGCCGCGCGCTCGACCTCGTCGCGGTCTGCCGCCCGTGAGCGCACGCCGCAGCGGGGCGCTCGCGATCCTGCTGCACACGCACATGCCCTATGTCGAGGGCTTCGGCACGTGGCCGTTCGGCGAGGAGTGGCTGTGGGAGGCGATCGCCGGCAGCTACCTGCCGCTGCTCGAGGTGCTCGACGAGGGCGCCCCGCTGACGCTCTCGCTGACGCCGGTGCTGTGCGATCAGCTCGAGGTCGGGGATCTCGCTGCCCGCTTCGAAACGTTCGTCGATGACGTCCGCGGCGTCACCCACGCCGAGGACGCCGCGGGCCTGCGGGCGGGCGGCCACGATGGGCTCGCGGCCGAGGTCGAGCGGGCCGCGGGGGACTACGAGCGCGCGCGCGACCGTGTCCGCGCGATCGGCGGCGACCTGCTCGGCGCGTTCGCCCCGCACGCGGCGTGGACCTCCGCCGCGACCCACCCGATCCTGCCGCTGCTGGCCAGTGACGCGGCGGTCCGCGAGCAGGTCCGCGCGGGGATCCGCTCCCACCGGCGCCGCTTCGGCGAGGGCTGGCGCGGTGGCTTCTGGCTGCCGGAGTGCGCGTACGGCCCCGGGATCGAGCGGTTCCTCGAGGAGGCATCGGTGCGGGCCGTGTGCGTCGAGCTGACCGAGCGGCTCGGGCTCGGGGCTCCGGCGCACCTGCGTCCGCTGCGCGCGGAGTCCGGTCTGCTGCTCGTGCCCGCCGACCGGGCGACGATGTCGCTGGTCTGGAGCGACGACGGCTACCCAGCCGCCGGCGCGTACCGCGACTATCACCACCACACGATCCACCACCACCGCCCGTGGGGGAACGACGGCCGCCCCTACGACCACGACGCGGCGGTCGCGCTCGCGGTCGAGCATGCCAGTGACTTCGTCGCGCGCACGCGGGCGCGGCTCGAGCGCGACGGCGAGAGCGTCCCTGGCGGAGGTCTGGTCGTCTGCGCGCTCGACACCGAGCTGCTCGGCCACTGGTGGTACGAGGGCGTCGACTGGCTGCGCGCCGTGATCGCCGAGTGCTCCGCGCAGGGTCTCGAGCTGCTGCGCCTCGACGACGCGCTGGAACGGTGCGACCCCGTCCCCGCGGGGACGTTGCTGGACTGGCCCGCGTTCACCTGGGGGCAGGGGGGAGACCTCTCGACGTGGTCCGGGCCCCAGGTCGCCGAGCAGGCCTTCGCGGCCCGCGCCGCAGAGCTCGCGGTGCTCGCCGCCGGCGAGGACACGGGCGCCGTGGCCGTGCGCGAGCTGCTCGCGGTGCAGGCGAGCGACTGGGCGTTCATGATCTCGCGGGGGATGGCCGTGCCGTACGCGCACGAGCGTCTGTCGGGGCACCTCCAGTCGGTCGGCGCGGCGCTCGAGGCCGGTCCGCAGGCGCCGCCCGCGGGGTTGCGAAACCTCGCGGTGGACGCCGACCCGGCGGCATTCCTCGAGCCGATCTAGCGACCCGGGTCAGAAGCTCGACGGCGTTTCCGGGCGCCTGCCCCCGCGCCTGACGCTCGCCGCCGAGCCCTCACATGCCACCCGTACGCACCGGCTCGCCGTCGAACGCCGGGCACGACCATCCGCTCGGCAACGTGGCGCCCGACGTCTGGCTCCGGTCACCGGGGCCGGCCGGGTGAACCGGTGTCCGGCGAGCGAGGGGTGGCGCCGTTGGCAGACGAGCGGCCTGCTGCGTCGGGGGCATCGGAGCCCTGCGCCAGCCCGTCGGCGGTTCGCGAGTCCTCGCCGGGCTGGTGGAACGGCGTCGCCGCGCCCGGGTCCCCCCAGCGCATCGACTCCGGGGCGTCGCGGCTGCGGATCAGCCTCGCGGGCACGCCCGCGAGCACCGAGTTCGCCCCGTAGGACCGGGTCACGACCGCGCTCGTGCCGACGATCGAGTTCTCCCCGATGCTGACGCCGCGCAGGATGCAGGCGCCGTAGCCGATCCAGACGTTGTGTCCGACGTCGACGTCGCGCTTGTAGATCCCCTGCTTGCGGATCGGGCGGTCGACCTCGGTCACGCCGTGGTCGAAGTCGATCAGCATCACGCGGTCGGCGATGATGCACTCGCGGCCGATCGCGACGTGCTGGAACGCCGAGATCGTGCACTCCTGCCCGATCACGGTCTTCGCGCCGATCGACACCTCGCCCTCGTGCACGCGGACCTTGCAGCCGTGCCCGAGCCACGCCCAGCGGCCGATCCGCAGCGTCGCCTCGCGGCCGATCTCGAGCTTCACGCCGGGGCAGATGAAGCACAGCCCGTCGGTCTGAAGGCGCCGGCCGAAGCGGAGCTTCAGCCAAGCCAGCCGCGCCAGCAGGGCCGCGTAGCCGGGGCGCAGCATCCCGTTCGCGCGCATGAAGCGGAGCACCGCCAGGGGGCCTCCGTGCAGCGGCGCGGGCGGCCGGCGCAGCTCGACCGGCCGCTGCGACGCCGCGGCGTTCAAAGGCGTGTCCCGGAGACGCTCCATCGACCGCGGATCGTAGCTGCGAGCCCCGTGCACGGGCGAAAACGGATACCCCTGCGATGATGCGCGCTCGATGACGGAGCCGACCCTCGCCAGCCGCCTGCTCGGTGGCGACCGCCGTGCGCTCGCGCGCGGCATCAGCCTCGTCGAGGACGACAGGCCCGAGGGCTGGGAGCTCGTTCGCGCGGTGTACCCGCAGACGGGCAGCGCCGAGGTGGTCGGCTTCACGGGACCCCCGGGGGCGGGCAAGTCGACGCTGATCGGGGCGTTGACGAAGGCCCGCCGGGAGGCGGGCCGCACCGTCGGCGTGCTCTCGATCGACCCCTCCTCGCCGTTCACGCACGGCGCCCTGCTGGGGGATCGCATCCGCCTCACCGAGCACTTCCTCGACCAGGGGGTGTTCATCCGCTCGATGGCCAACCGCGGCGCGCTCGGCGGGCTCTCCGAGGCGGCGCTGCAGGCGGCGCTGCTGCTGGACGCCGCAGGCCGCGAAGACGTGTTCATCGAGACCGTCGGCGTCGGACAGGCCGAGATCGACATCATCGATCACGCCGACACGATCGTGCTGGTGCTGATGCCCGGCTCCGGCGACTCGATCCAGGCGCTGAAGGCGGGCGTGATGGAGATCCCCGACGTGATCGTGATCAACAAGGCCGACCACCCTCTGACCGACACGATGGTGCGGGAGATCAGGGGGGTGCTGTCGCTCGCGAACCTCGACCGCACGCCGGAGGAGGCGAGGGCGAGCTGGCGCGTGCCGATCGTGCGCACCGAAGCGAACCGGGGCAAGGGGGTCGACGAGCTCGTGCAGCGCCTCGACGAGCACCGGGCGCACATCGTGGCCGCGGGGACGCTCGCCGAGCGCAGGCGCCGGAACCTCCGCAACGAGGTGATCGCGATCGCGACAGCGCGGATGCGGCGCAAGCTCGAGCAGGACCTGGCGCGCGACGAGTCCTTCCAGGAGCTGCTCGATCAGGTGGTCGAGCGGCGTCTGGACCCGGCGAGCGCCGCGGGGATGCTGCTGGACGACGAGACGAGCTGAGCCGCGCTCGGCCGCGCGTCTGCAGGGGCATGGAGGCGGCGGGCGCCCGGATCAGCCGATCCGCGTGGACTGGCCCCCGTCGACCGGCAGCAGCGCGCCCGTCACGAACCGCGCCTCGTCGGAGGCGAGGAACAGCGCGGCGTTCGCGACGTCCCACGCGCTTCCCATCCCGCCCCGTAGCGGCACCGCCTCGTCACGCCGCTTCGCGTAGCGCTCGCGCTCGATGCCGATCGCCCGTGCGACCGCGTCGACGCCCATCGGCGTGTCGATCAGGCCCGGCAGGATCGCGTTGACACGGATCCCGTCCGGCGCGTACGCCTGGGCGAGCGAGACAGTCAGCGCGTCGAGCGCCGCCTTCGACATCTTGTATCCGAGCGGCGGGTTGCTGAGCGGCGCCGCCCCCGCGACGACCGACGCGACCGAGGAGACGAACGTGATCGCGCCACCGCCGCGCTCCCGCATCACCGGCAGCGCGGCCTTCGCCATCAGCAGCGCTCCGCCCGCGTTGACGCGCATGATCGTCTCCCACGCCGCCGGGTCGATCGTCTCCGCCCAGCCGTCGCCGCTGCCGATGCCGACGTTGTGGTGCACGACGTCGAGCCCGCCGAGGCGCTCCACGCACGCCGCGACGGCCGCCGCGCAATCGGCCTCGCGCGACACGTCCGCCTCGAACACCTCGGCCGCGGCGCCCTCGGCCGCGATCGCCTCGGCCGTCTCCTCGGCGGCGGCGCGGTCGCGATCGAGCACCATCACCCGCGCTCCCTCCCGCGCGAACAGAAGCGCGGTTGCGCGGCCGTTGCCGATCGTCTCGCCGGACGTCTGGCCCGCGCCGGCGACGAGCGCGCACTTGCCCGCGAGCCGGCCGCCTCCCTCGCTCGAGCTCATCGTCGGTTCTTACCACCGGCCGCCCGCGTATGCTCGCCGTGTGCTGTTCGAGCCGATCCCGGCCGAGCCGGAGCGGACCCGTGTACGCGAGGCGATGCCGCCGTGGGTGCACCGCCCGCGCGGGGTCCTGCTCGGCGCCGCGCCGGTCGAGGCGCTGCTCGCCCGCACCGAGCAGGCAGCGATCGCGATCTCGAACTTCGGAGCCTGCCCCGACGGCTTCGTTGCGACGCTGACGGTGCTCACCGCCCGCGACGACGACGAGGGGCCGGGCTCACCCTTCGGCTGGGGCGGGTGGCGGCGGCGCCGCGGCGAGTCTGCGGAGGACCTGCTGCGCTTCGGCGTCCGTTACCCGGACGGCGGCGAGGCCGAGCTCGGCGCCCAGCGCCCGCAGCGATCCGAGCCGCCGGACGGGCCGGTGATCCATCCCGAGGGAGGCAGCGGAGGGGCCGGGGAATGGACCCAGCAGATCTGGTGCTGGCCGCTGCCCCCGGCCGGGACGATCGCGTTCGCGCTCGAATGGCGCCAGGAGGGGATAGCGCTGACCCTCCACGAGCTCGACGCCGAGCCGATCCGCGAGGCCGCCGGGCGCTCCCAGCGGGTGTTCGGGGAGGATCGGGCGCCCGCAGGCGCATCGGTCACGACGCACGCGACGGACGCATCGGCGCCGGAGCCGTCCTAGCGCTCGGACGGCGGGCCTACAGCGGAGCGCAGCCGGCGCGCGGTCAGGCGCCGAGCGCCCGTGCGATCACCATCTGCTGCACCTCGTCGGTGCCCTCGCCGATCGTGAGGATCTTCGCGTCGCGGTAGAAGCGGCACACCGGGTACTCCTCGATGTAGCCGTAGCCGCCGTGGATCTGGACGGCCTCCTCGCTGCAGCGCACCGCCAGACGTCCCGTCTTCAGCTTCGCCTGCGCCGCGGTCAGCGTGAAGTTCCGCCCTGCGTCCTTCTCCCTCGCCGCCTTGTAGACGAGCAGCCGCGCCGCCTCGATCTCCGTCGCCATGTCCGCGAGCTTCGCCTGGATCGCCTGGAACTTCGAGATCGCCTGTCCGAACGCGCGCCGCTCGCGTGCGTAGGAGAGCGCCTCGTCGAGCGCGCCCTGCGCGAGCCCGACGCCCATCGCCGCGACGCCGATGCGGCCGATGTCGAGGATGTGCAGGAACTGCTTGAAGCCCGCGCCCCGCGGCCCCAGCAGGTTCGCCTCCGGCACCCGGCAGTCGGTGAACGTCAGCGGCCGCGTGTCCGACGCGTTCCAGCCCATCTTGCGGTACGGCTCCCCCTGCTCGTAGCCGGGAGAGCCGTTCGGCACGATCAGGTTCGAGATCTCCTTCGGGCCGTCGCCGGGGCCGGTGACGGCGGTGATGCTGACGACCCCCGAGATCTCCGTTCCGGCGTTCGTGATGAACTGCTTGGCGCCGTCGATCACCCATTCGCCGTCGTCGAGCCGTGCGCGCGTCCGCGTGTTCCCGGCGTCCGATCCCGCCTCCGGCTCGGTCAGCCCGAAGGCGCCCAGCACCTCTCCGGAGCAGAGCCTCGGCAACCACTCGCGCTTCTGCTCCTCGGTCCCGAACAGGTAGATCGGCTGCGTCCCGAGCGAGGTGTGCGCGCACAGCGTGATCGCCACCGAGGAGTCGACCCTCGTCAGCTCCTCGACCGCCAGCGCGTAGGCGAGCGTGTCGCCGCCGCCGCCACCGTACTCCTCCGGGAACGGGATCCCCATCAGGTTCAGCTCGCCGAGCTTGCGCACGATCTCGTACGGGAACGCCTTGGTGCGATCGAGCTCCTCGGCGACCGGGGCGACCTCGCCCCGCGCGAAGTCGCGAACCGTGCTGCGGATCAGCTCGTGGTCTGCGGAGAGGTCGAAGTCCATCGGCGCCGGGCGCATTCTCACACGTCCCAGGTGATCTAGAGTGGCCGCCCCGATGGCGTCCACGCGACTCGTCCTCGACTTCCTGACGCGAGGCCAGACCCATCGCTACGGTCCGCACCGCTCGCAGCGCGCCGACCTCTACCTCCCGCACGGGGCCGGGCCACACCCCGTGATCGTCGCCGTCCACGGCGGCTCGTGGCACAAGCGCTACGGCAAGGTCGTGATGCGCGGGCTCGCGGGCGACCTCGTCCGGCGCGGCTGGGCAGTGTGGAACATCGAGTACCGCCGCCTCGGCGAGGACGGCGGCGGGTGGCCCGGGACGTTCGAGGACGTGGCCGCCGCGATCGACCATCTCGCGACCCTCCATGCTCCGCTCGACCTCGACTCGGTGAGCTTCCTCGGGCACTCAGCGGGCGGCCACCTCGCGGTGTGGGCGGCGACCCGCGAGAAGCTCCCGGAGGGCGCGCCCGGCGCCGGACCGGTGATCCGCGCCCGCCGCGCGATCGGGCAGGCGCCGGTGCTCGACCTCGCCGGGGCGTACGCGCTGTGGCGCGGCGGCGCCGTCCGCGCGCTGATCGGCGGGTCGCCCGAGTCGCTGCCCGACCGCTACGCGATCGCCGACCCGCTCGCGCTCGTGCCCGCCGATCTGCCCGTGCTCGTCGTCCACGGCACGGTCGACGCGACCGTCTCGATCCAGCTCAGCCGCAACTACGCAGAGCACGCGCGAGAGGCCGGCGGGGAGGTCGAGCTGATCGAGATCGCCGGCCGCGCGGGCGTCCATCGCGCGCACGTCGACCCGCGCGGGCAGGCGTGGACGGCGGTCACGAGGTGGCTTGGCGGAGGCTGATCTCCTCGCCTCCCCGGGGCGGGCAGTCCCGAGCGGCAGGAGGTCAACCGCCTCGATGTCGTCGCCTGCTCGAGACACCGACTGGCGGCTCGTCGATTCGGTTGCTCGGGATCTAAAGGAGTCGTGGGGAGCTGGCGATCAGGACGGCATGAGCCGGGTTGGGATTCACTGCTGGTCCTGCGCACGGAGCGTCCAGGTCGACGAGCACGACAAGGCGGGCTCTCTTGCCGCCGCGGGCTGGTCGCTCGCCCACGGCGAGACCTACTGTCCCGACTGCGCCCGCGAGCGTGGACTCGCCGCGCCGCGGACCCCGACGGGTCCGGATGGCGTGCCGCTGCCGGCCGCCACGCCGGCCGGCGGCTACCCCTCAGAGCAACCGGCCGAGCCGTTTCCCGTCAGCCCGTACGCGAGCGGCGAGTCACGGTTCTCACGGTCCCTGCGGATGCTCTCTGCGAGCTGGCAGGTGCTGCGCGAGAACCCAGGGCTGACGGTCTTCCCCGTGATCTCCGTCCTTGCCAGCGTCGTCGTCGGCGCGCTCTGCTTCACGACGTGGCCACCCCACGGCGCGACCGGGCCCGGCGCGCGCGACGGTCTGCTGCTCCCGTCGCTGATCGCGGCGTACCCCCTGACGTTCATCTCCGTCTACTTCTCCGTCGCCCTCGCAGAGGTCCTCGGCGGGCGCCTCGACGGCCGGGCGACGACGGCAGCCGAAGGCTTCCGCGCGGCCAACCGGCGGATCGGCCTGATCGCCGTCTGGAGCCTGTTCGCATGCAGCGTCGGGCTGGCGCTGCGTCTGCTCGAGGAACGGCTGCCGCTCGCGGGCCGGATCGCGGCGTGGCTGTTCGGGATGGCGTGGTCGCTTGCGACGCTGTTCGCGATCCCGATCCTCGCCTACGAGGGACGCGGCCCGGTGTCGACCGTCGAGCGCTCGGCGCAGATCTTCAAGCGCCGCTGGGGGACCCAGGTCGGCGGCTCGATCGGGATCGGGTTCGCCGCAGCGGTCGCCGCCATTCCCCTGTTCGTGCTGCTGATGATCGGCGTCGCCTCCGCTCAGCACGGCGGCGCGGTGCTGATCGTCCTCGCCGGCGCGGGCCTGTTTGCGCTGTTCGCGGCCGTCGCCGCGATGGAGCAGATCTTCCGGGTCTTCGTCTACCGCAGCGCGGTCGGCCTCGACGTCTCCTCCGGCCCCTTCTCCCAGGAGGACCTCCGCTCCCCGCTGACGAAGCGCGGGCGCTAGCCCGCGCGGTCCATCCATCTCCGCCCACCGAGCTCGGGCCCCCAGCGCGCTCTACGACCTCGAAGTCAGGGACGCGAGTGCCGCGTACAGCTGTGCGGCCGCCGCCTCGCCCATCGCCAGGCTCGACAGCGCGAACGACTCGTTCGGTCCGTGGATCTGGTCCTCCGGGAGCGCGAACCCGCCGACGATCACGGGATATCCCCGGGCCGCCATCTCCGCGACGATCGGGATGCTGCCGCCGCTGCGGACCAGTGCGGGGGCCACCCCGCAGGCCCGCTCCAGTGCCCGCGCCGCGAGGCCGATCGCCTCTCCCTCCGCCTCGAACAGCACCGGCGTCGCCGTGTGCTCGGGGACGATCTCCAGTTCCGCGCCGTCCGGAACGGCGTCGCGCAGCAGCGCTTCGAGCACCGGCTGCATCCGCGCCGGGTCCTGCCCGGGGGCGAGGCGCAGCGAGATCGTCGCCTCCGCCAGCGCGGGCACGATCGTGCGGGCCTCGCCGCCCTCGACGCGGTTCACCTCGAGCGAGGGCTCGGCGCCGTTGCGGCGGTAGTAGTCGGCGGCGGCCCCGGGCGACACCGGCCGCGCACCGGCCTCCGCGAACAGCTCGGCGGCATCGGGCAGCCGCCGCCAGGACTCGAGCTCGGCGGGGGACGGCTCGAGCGTGCCCTCGCGCAGCTCCGCCCGGACGGCGCCGTCCGGTCCCGGCACGACGGCGCCGAGGATCCGATGCAGCACGTGCAGGGCGTTCAGCACGCTGCCGCCGTAGATCCCGGAGTGCAGGTTCCGCTCGGCGGTCCGTACCCGCAGATCGAGCATCACGACCCCGCGCAGCCCGATCGTGATCGCCGGCGTGCGCGGATCGGCCATCGCGCTGTCGAACACGATCGCGGCGTCGGCGCCGCGCTCGTCGGAGCGCAGCCAGGCGGTCACCGCGTCGCTGCCCCGCTCCTCCTCTCCCTCGATCAGGACGCGGACGTGGACCGGCAGCTCCCCGGCCGCGGCGAGCTCGCAGGCGACACGCAGCAGCGGCAGGAAGTTGCCCTTGTCGTCGGAGGCGCCCCGCGCGTAGAGACGGCCGTCGCGAACCGCCGGCTCGAACGGGGCGGATTCCCACAACTCGGCGGCGCCCGGTCCCTGCACGTCGTAATGGCCGTAGATCAGCACCGTCGGCGCCCCCTCGCGCGAGGCCTGGAGCTCGCCGACGACGAGCGGGTTGCCGTCTCCGATACGGACGAGATCGGCGCTGCCCCCGGCCTCGCGCACGCGCTCGACCGCCCACGCGGCGGCGCGGCCGAGCTCCTCCTCGTACCCCGGCTCGGTCGAGATCGAGGGGATCCGCAGCCACTCGAGGAGGTCGCGCAGCAGCGCCTCGGAAGCGTCCGGGCGGCGGTCGTCGGGCGTCTCGCTCACGTCCCGGCACGATACGCGGAAGTCCCCGGCGTCCCCGCCCGTCGATGGGGGTCCACTACCATTCTCGATCTTCGGACCCGTCCAGCGAGCACAGGAGAGCACCCGCCCCCATGGCCAAGACAGTCATCCTCGGCGCCGCACGCACCCCGATCGGCAAGATGGGCGGCGGCCTCTCCACGCTGGAAGCGACCGAGCTCGGCGCGATCGCGATCGAGGCGGCGCTCGAGCGCGCGGCCGTGGCTCCCGAGCAGGTCGAGCACGTCGTGATGGGGCAGGTCCTGCAGGCCGGACAGGGTCAGATCCCTTCGCGCCAGGCGCAGATCAAAGCCGGGATCCCCAAGGAGGTCTCCTCGGAGACGATCAACAAGGTCTGCGCGTCGGGGCTGCGCGCCTCGGTGCTGATCGACCAGGCGATCCGGGCCGGCGACCTCGAGGTCGCCGTCGGCGGCGGCATGGAGTCGATGTCGAAGGCGCCCTACCTGCTCCCCCAGGGCCGCTTCGGCTACCGCATGGGCGACGCGAAGATGCTCGACGCGATGGTCCACGACGGCCTCACCAACCCGTTCTCCGGCAAGCAGATGTTCGTCGAGGCGACGGAGGTCGGCGACGAGCTCGAGATGACCCGCGCCGACCTCGACCGCTGGGCGCTCCGCTCGCACGAGCTGGCCCTGGCGGCGATCGACGACGGGCGCATGGCGGACGAGACCGTGCCCGTCACGGTCAAGGGGAAGAAGGGCGACACGGTCGTCGAGGTCGACGAGGGCCCGCGGCGCGGATCCTCGCTCGAGGCGCTCGCCAAGCTCCCCGGCCTGGTCGGCAAGGAGGGGTCGCACACCGCCGGCAACTCGCCGGGCGTCAACGACGGCGGCGGCGCGCTGGTGCTCGCCTCCGAGGAGTGGGCGCAGGCCAACGGCAAGGAGGCGCTCGCCGAGATCGTCGCCCACGCCCAGAGCGCGAACGACTTCGCCTACCTCGCGACGACCCCTGCGAGCGCCGCCAAGAAGGCGCTCGAGAAGGCCGGCCTGCAGCCGGGCGACATCGACCTGTGGGAGATCAACGAGGCGTTCGCGTCGGTCACGCTGAACTCGATCCGGATGCTCGGGATCGACGAGGACCGCGTCAACGTCAACGGCGGCGCGGTCGCGCTCGGCCACCCGATCGGCGCCTCCGGCGCCCGGATCCTCGGCAGCCTCGTGCACGAGCTGCGCCGCCGCGGCGGCGGCTACGGCTGCGCGGCGATCTGCTCCGGCGGCGGGCAGGGCGACGCCGTGATCCTCAAGGTCTGAAGGCGCCTGCCGCGGTCGTGAACGAGCGAACCAACGGCGCCGCTCCGCGGGGCGCCGCTTTCTTCGACCTCGACAAGACGCTGATGGCCGGGTCCTCCGGCGTGTTCTTCGCGCGCGCGGCCTACGAGACGGGGATGATCTCGCGCTCGCGCCTCGCGAAGGACCTCTACGAGAACGTGCGCTTCAGGCTGCTCGGCTCCACCGACGATCGCGCCGACGACGTGCGCAAGCGGGTGGGGGAGATGATCAAGGGGGTGCGCGTGCGCGACCTCGAACGGCTCTCCCCGCGCGTGCTCGGCGGGGTCCTGCCGCGCCTCTACCCGCAGATGCTCGAGCGGGCGTACGCGCACCAGGACGCGGGGGAGCCCGTCTTCATCCTCACCGCCGCATCGCAGGAGATGGCCGATCTGCTGGCGCGCGTGCTCGCCTTCGACGGCGGCCTCGGCTCGCGCTCGGAGATCGTCGACGGGCTACTACACCGGCCGCCCGGCGGGCCCCTTCAACTACCGCGAGGGGAAGGTGACAGTGATGCGCGAGGTCGCCGACCGCGACGGGATCGACCTCGCCGCCTCCCATGCCTACTCCGACTCCGAGTCCGACCTGCCGATGCTGCGGGCGGTCGGCAACGCGGTCGTCGTCAACCCCGACGCGGCGCTGCGCAGGATCGCGATCGAGGAAGGCTGGGAGATCATCGCCCTCGACCGCCTCGGCCGGCGGCTGAAGATGCTCGCGCTGCTGGGCGCCGGCACGCGTGTTCGCCTCTGCGGGCCGGGCGCTGATCGAACGGGCCGGCGGGCCTCGTCCCCTTGCGCGGGGCCGGCGCGCGACCGGGGCGCGGCGGCTCGCGTCTCGCGGCGCCCGGCGCTCGCAGTCCGGCCGGTGAGCGCCGGACCCCGGCCGCGCGGAGCCGGGCTGCTCGCGGGCTCCTCCGCATCTTGCCGCGCGCGTCGCTCGCGTCCGGCCGGGAACGGCGGCTCGAACCCCCTCGGGGCCCGTGGGCGCACGCCGGCCCGGCCGTATCCCGCCGTGCCCCGTGCGGTCCCCGAGCGCTGCGAGGGCCTAGAGTGTGTGCCCGCGCGGCGCGGCCGCGCACGCCGGGGGCGATGCCGTCCGGCGCCCTGCCGCCGTCACGGAGCATCCTCAGCATGACCCCAGCCGACCCGAACGCCCACAGCAAGATCCGCGTCGTCGTGGCCAAGCCCGGCCTCGATGGTCACGACCGCGGCGCGAAGATCATCGCCCGCGCGCTGCGCGACGCCGGCATGGAGGTGATCTACACCGGGCTGCACCAGACCCCGGAGCAGATCGTCGAGACCGTGATCCAGGAGGACGCCGACGCCGTCGGCCTGTCGATCCTCTCTGGCGCCCACATGACGCTCGTGCCTCGTGTCGTCGAGCTGCTGCGCGAGCAGGGGGTCGACGACGTGCTGGTGACGGTCGGCGGCACGATCCCCGCGGAGGACATCCCCGAGCTCAAGAGCCTCGGGGTCTCCGAGGTGTTCACGCCGGGCGCGCCGACGCAGGCGATCGTCGATTTCATCCGCGCTGAACGGGAATCAGACCCGCCCAGCCGCGCGTCGGGCGCTTGATTGACTCGTCAGTCAACCGCGCGAACGAGTACCATCCACAGGCAACAGACCCCAAGGAGAAGCCCTGAGTATGAAGATATGCGTCCTGGTGAAGGAGGTCCCGGACGCCGCCGTCGAGAAGCGGATCGACCCCTCGACGGGGCGCATGGACCGCAGCGGGGAGAAGAACCTCAACCCGTATGACACGCACGCCATCGAGGCGGCGATGCAGATCAAGGAGGGCGGGGCCGTCCCCGTCGAGGAGATCGTCGCCGTGACGATGGGTCCGGAGAGCGCCGTGCGCGCCCTCCACAAGGCCGTCTCGCTCGGCGCCGACCGCTCGGTGCACCTCACCGACCAGGCGGTCGCCGGCTCCGACGTCGCCGCAACCGGCTACGCGCTGGCGAAGACGCTCGAGCGTGAGAGCCCGGACCTCGTGCTGCTCGGACAGCAGTCCGACGACGGCGAGTGCTACACGATCGGCGCGGTCGTCGCCGAGCACCTCTCGATGCCCTCGCTGACGCAGGTCATCAAGATGGACGTCGACTCCGACGCCCTTCGCTGCGAGCGCCAGGCCGAGTACGGGTACGACACGGTGCAGATCAAGCTGCCGGCCGTGATCTCCGTCGGCGACGCGATCAACGAGCCCCGCTACCCGTCGCTGAAGGCGATCATGGGAGCGAAGAAGAAGCCGCTCGACACGGTCGGGATCGGCGACGTCGGGATCGACGCCTCGAAAGTCGGCGGCGAGAACTCGGCAGCCCAGTGGGTCGCCGCGAAGGCGCCGCCCGCGAAGGCCGCCGGCGAGATCATCGAGGACGAGGACACGGGCGAAACCGTGGAGAAAATCGTCGCCTGGCTCGACGAGCGGAAGCTCATCTAAGGAGATTCAGAACGACATGGCAAACATCCTGGTCTACGCGCTGCACTACGACGGCGCGATCAACAAGAACTCCCTGGGTGCGGTCTCCGAGGGCGCGAAGCTCGCCGCCGAGCTCGGCGGCGAGGCGCACGCGATCCTGCTCGGCGAGAACGTCCCCGAGGACCTCGCCGCCTCGCTCGGCGACTACGGCGCGAAGAAGGTGCTCGTCGCCGAGGGCCCCGAGGGCCTCGCCCAGCCGCTCGTCGACGCGATGGCGAAAGCGATCACCGACGGCGGCTACAAGTACGCGCTGTTCGGCGGCGGCCTGCTCGGCTTCGAGATCGGTGCGGGCCTTGCCGCGCGGCTCGGCGCCGGCGTGGCGATGGAGGTCACGAACGTCCGCGCCGAGGGCGGCGAGCTGATCGCCGAGCGCCCGATCCTGGGCGACTCCGCGATCTCGGAGATCAAGTACCGCTCCGACGTCGGGATCATCATCGGCCGGCTCAACGCCTTCGAGGCGAAGCAGAGCGGCGCCGGTGCGGCTCCGGTCGAGAAGCTCGACTTCGAGCTGAGCCCGCAGTCCTCGCAGGCGACGATGGTCACACGCGGCGAACAGCGCGGCGCCGACGTCGACATCGAGGGCGCCAGCGTGCTGATCGCGGGCGGCCGCGGTCTCGGCAAGGCCGAGGGCTTCGAGATGCTCGAACAGCTCTCGCAGGCGTTCGGGGGCAACGCCGCCGTCGCCGCGACCCGTGCGGTCGTGGACGCCGGCTGGTACCCCTACGCCGCCCAGATCGGTCAGACCGGCAAGACGGTCTCGCCGAAGCTGTACCTGGCGGCCGGTATCTCCGGGGCGATCCAGCACAAGGTGGGGATGCAGAGCTCGGAGAACATCGTGGCGATCAACAAGGACGCGAACGCCCCGATCTTCGAATTCTCCGACCTCGGCATCGTCGGCGACCTGAACAAGATCGTGCCGAAGTTGATCGACGCGGTGAAGGCGAAGAAGGGCTGACGGCGATGTCTTCGAACGGCAGCAGCAACGGCAAGGTGGCACCGGCGGCGTTCCCGCCGCCGGTGGACTCGCAGAAGGAGTTCATCAAGCGCGGCCTCGACGGGGAGGACGAGCTGATCGAGGTCGGCGTGGCGATCGTCGGCGGCGGGACCGCCGGCCTCGCGTGCGCGAACCGCCTGCTGCAGCTGCTGGCCGACGACCCGGAGATGCTCGAGCGGCTCGGCGAAGTGCCGGTCGCGGTCGTCGAGAAGGCGAAGACCTGTGGCGGGCACAACCTGTCGGGCGCGGTGATGCGCCCCGGCCCGCTGCAGGAGCTGTTCCCCGAGCTCTCGCGCGAGGACTGGCGCAAGGAGGGCTTTGCCTACGGCGAGGTGACGAAGGAGTCGGTCTACATGCTGACCGGCCCGAAGTCGAAGATCCCGGTGCCGATCCCCGCGGTTCCGAACTTCAAGAACCACGGCAACGAGGTCGTCTCGGTGTCCGCGCTCGCCCGCTACCAGCAGCGCCAGGCCGAAGACGCCGGCGCGTACATCCTCACCGAGACCTCCGCCACCCAGCTCGTCGTCGAGGACGGTCGCGTCGCCGGTGTGCGCTCCGGCGACAAGGGGCGTGGCAAGGACGGGGAGCCGCTCGGCAACTTCGAGCCCGGCACCGACATCAAGGCGCGCGCGACCGTGCTCGCCGAGGGCTGCTGGGGCCACCTGACGGGGGCGGCGATCAGGGAGTTCGACCTCGCAGAGGGCCGCGAGCCGCAGGTCTGGGAGCTCGGCGTCAAGGAGGTCTGGAAGGTCCCGAAGCCGCTCGACCGCGTGATCCACACGTTCGTGCAGCCCTGGCCGCTGAAGGTCGCGGCCAAGTACGGACAGCTCGGCGGCACGTGGATGTACCCGATGAAGGACGAGAAGACGGGCGACGACCTGGTCTCGATCGGGTTCGTCGTGGACCTCAACTACCGCGACGCGACGACCTCCGCCCACGACCTGCTGCAGACGTTCAAGCTGCACCCGCTCGTCAAGGATGTCCTCGACGGCGGCGAGCGCGTCGCCTGGGGCGCGAAGGCGCTTCCCGGTGGCGGCTACTGGTCGATGCCGAAGCTCTCGATGCCCGGGGCGCTGCTCGTCGGCGACGCGGGCGGGATGGTCGACACCGCGGCGCTGAAGGGCGTCCACCACTGCATCAAGTCGGGGATGCTCGCGGCGGAGTCGATCTACGCGGCGCTGAAGCGCGGCAGCAGCGACTTCTCCGACTACGAGGACGCGGTCGAGCGCTCGACGATCGGGACCGAGCTCTACCAGGTGCGCAACACCCGGCAGGCCTTCCAGAAAGGGTTCCTCGTCGGCAGCGCGCTCGCGGGCCCCTCGATCATGTCGAAGGGCAAGCTCCCGCCCGGCCGGCAGCAGTGGCACCGCGACGACGCCGAGCCGATGTTCGTCGGCAACACCAAGGACCGTTATCCGAAGCCGGACGGCAAATACACGTTCGACAAGCTCTCGTCGGTGTTCATCACCGGCAACGCGACCAGGGACGACGCCCCGAACCACATCCGGCTCCAGAAACGGGTCCCCCGCGAGATCGCGGAAACCTGGCGGTGGATGTGCCCGGCCGGCGTCTACGAGATCCCCGACGACGCTCCCGAGGATGGGCCGGTCGACGTGATCGTCAACTACACGAACTGCGTGCAGTGCGGTGCGATCACCGCGAAGGGCGGCCGGCTGACGACGCCGGAGGGCGGCGACGGGCCGCTCTACCAGATCACCTGAGAAGCGGCTCGGCGAGGGCGCGAAACCTGCGCCCTCCAGCTGTGTTAGGGGGGATGTGAGAAACGCATTCGCGTCCACGCGGCCGCGCACGGCCGCCCTCTGCATCGCGCTCGCCGCCGCGGCGCTCGCGCTCGCCCCGCGCGCGTGGTCCGCGACGCCGCCGAGCGCGGCGAAGCCGCCGGCCGTCGCGACGCTCGAAGAATGCACCACGGCCCAGCTCCAGTCGGAACGGTCGGCGACGTTCTCCGGGGAAATGACGGTCGTGCCCGGCACCGCCCGGATGGAGATGCGGATCGACGTGCTCGAGCGCGACCCGAACGCGACCGTCTTCCACACCGTCGCCGCGCCGGGGCTCGGCGTGTGGCGCGCCGCCGCACCGGGCGTGAAGACGTTCCGCTACCTCAAACAGGTCACGAACCTCGCCGCGCCGGCCTTCTACCGCGCCGCCGTCCGCTTCCGCTGGCTGAACGCGAAGGGGCGCCTGATCCGCGCCGACGAACTTCGCACCGACCGGTGCCTGCAGACCGACCCCGTGCATGAAGAACCGGCCACGACGGGCCCGGCGGCGAACGGCTGACGCCGCCCGCTAGAATCGGACGACGATGAAGACAGAGATCCACCCGACCTACGAGCAGGCCCACGTCCGGTGCACGTGCGGGAACGAGTTCATCACCCGCGCGACGCGCGCCGAGCTGCACGTCGAGGTCTGCTCGAACTGCCACCCCTTCTACACGGGCCGGCAGAAGCTGATGGACACCGGTGGCCGCGTCGAGCGCTTCCAGCGCCGCGTCGCGAAAGGCCGCCTCGCGCAGTCCCGGGCAGCCAAATAGGCACATGGCCGCGCGTCCGGCCGCTGGCTCGCCGAGCGCGCCGGTAACGAGCCGGGCCGTCGCGGCCCCTCCTGCGCTCGCGCGCGCGCAGGACGAGCCCGCGGGCGCGGAGCTGATCGACGGCGAGCTGAACGCCATCCGCGACGCGCCGCTCGGCGGCCAGGCCGTGCTCGAGGGCGTGATGATGCGCGGCGTCTCCAACTGGGCGGTCGCCGTGCGCAAGCCGAGCCCGGAGCAGCTCGCCGCCGGCGAGCGCGACGCCGAGGAGGCCGCGCTCGGCGAGATCGAGGTGAAGACGTTCCCGCTCGAATCCGCGATGCGCCGGCATCGGGTGCTGCGGCTCCCGGTCGTGCGCGGCGTCGTCGCGCTCGGCGGCTCGATGGCGATCGGCTTCCGCGCGCTCGAGGTCTCCGCGAACGCGCAGCTCCCGCCCGACGAGCAGTCGGAGGCCGAGCAGGCCGACCAGGAGATCCCGAAGGTGGTCTGGGCGGGCACCGTGGTGCTCGCGCTCGCGCTGGCGATCGTGCTGTTCTTCCTCGTGCCCGTCGGTCTGACCAGCCTGATCAAGGACCAGCTTCACTCCTCGCTGCTGTTCTGGCTGATCGAGGGCCTCGTGCGGACGACGCTGTTCCTCGGCTACATGCTGCTGCTGTCTCGCCTGCGCGACCTGCGCCGGGTGTTCGAGTACCACGGCGCCGAGCACAAGACGATCTCCTGCTACGAGGCGGGGCTGCCGCTGACGCCCGAGAACGCGCAGCGCTTCTCGCGTCTGCACCCCCGCTGCGGAACGAGCTTCCTGCTGGTGGTGATGATCGTCGCGATCTTCGTGTTCGCGCCGCTCGGGCTGCCCGCCTGGTACTGGCTGGTCGCGACGCGGATCCTCGGGGTGCCGGTGATCGCCGGCATCTCCTTCGAGCTGATCAAGTTCGCCGGTCGCAACCGGCGCCGGCGCTGGGTCCGGGCGGTGATGTGGCCGGGACTGAAGCTGCAGCTGCTGACGACGCGCGAGCCGGACCTCGACGAGCTCGCGGTCGCGATCGCGGCGCTCGAGGCGGTCCTGGCGATCGAGGAGCCGGGCGGACTGAGCGCGGAGGATCTCCTCGGCGTCGAGGTCGTGGCCTGATCAGCGGCGCAGGTGCGCTTCGCCGGGCGGCGTCCTCGGTCGCTCGTGTGCTAGCGCACACGTCGCTCTCTGCGTCCTACCCCGGCTCGACTCCTGCGCCGCTGATCGGCGATCTGCTCGTCACGGGCGACCTGAAATGACCCGCGGTGTCGTTCTCCGGCGCCGCCCTCCGCACAGCCCGCCCGAAACCACCTGAGCGCCGCTCGCGGACCTCAGACCGCGAGCGCGGCGCCTGACAGCACGTTCTCGACGAGTGCGCGCCAGCCGGCCTTCAGGCGCTCCAGGCCGACGCCGCGCCCGTCGCGCTCGTGGAGGAACAGCGAGGCTGACAGCGCCGCGAGCAGCGAGTCCGCGAGCAGTTCCGAGTCGCACGCCGGGTCGATCTCGCGGAGCAGCAGCGAGACGTGCAGGCGGCTCGCCGCGTACGGGTCGGATTCGAGGTGTGCCCCGGCGACTTCGGCGGCCGCGATCAGCTCGGCGTGGGCGTCGAGCAGGTCGAGGCGCGCGCAGCCGTAGGCGATCAGCCGCTCGCGCGGGGGCGCGCCGGGTCCGAGCGGCGGCTCGCCGCGGATGAACGATTCCTGCAGGCGGGCCTCGGTCTCGCTCAGCACCGCGGTCGCGAGCGCGGCCCGTGAGCCGAAGCGGCGGAACAGGGTCCCCTTGCCGACCCCTGCGGACTCGGCGATCTCGTCCATCGAGACGCAGCTCGCTCCGCGCTCGGCGAACAGGCGGCGGGCGGCGCAGAGGATCCGCTCGCGGTTGCGAGCCGCGTCGGTCCGCTCGACGGCCTGGGAGGGGATCACGGGTAGCTCTTGCATCGCTTGCACATCGTACCGTAAACGGAGAGGAAACGGACCTTAGTCCGGTTATCTGCTACGGTGTTCTCAACACAAGCGGACCACGGTCCGCACCGGTCAAGAACACAAGGAGAGAAACACCATGAGCGCACCCGCCACAGAGCAGATCGCAGCCGGGACCTGGAAGATCGACCCGATCCACTCCCACCTCGGCTTCTCTGTCAAACACATGGTCGTCGCGACCTTCCGAGGCAGGTTCGAGTCCTACGACGGCGGACTCTCGACAGGCGCCGACGGCACGCCGGTGCTGACCGGCAAGGTCGACGTCGACTCGATCGTCGTCAAGGACGAGAACCTCGCCGGCCACCTCAAGTCGCCGGACTTCTTCGACAGCGCGACGTACCCCGAGATCACGTTCACCTCGACGGCGCTGAACATCGCCGACGGCGCGCTCGAGGTCGAGGGCGACCTCACGATCAAGGGCAACACCCACCGGGTGACCGCCCGCGGGATCCTCAACGGCCCGCACACCGACATCGCCGGCAACGACAAGATCGGCGTCGAGCTCGAGGCCGTGATCGACCGCCGCGAGTACGGGCTGGAGTGGAACGCGCCGCTGCCGAAGGGCGGCTTCGCGCTCGACAACGACGTCAAGCTCGAGGTCGCGCTCGAGCTCGTGAAGGAGGCCTAGAGCCGATGAGGATCCTGGGTTTGTCGGGCAGCCTGCGCAGGGACTCGCACAACACGCGCCTGCTCCGCGGCGTGGCAAAGCTGCTGCCCGAGGGCGTCGAGCTGGTCGTGTTCGACCAGCTCGGCGCGATCCCTCCGTTCAACGAGGACGAGGAGCACACGCCCCCGGTCGCGGTGGCCGCGCTGAAGCAGGCGCTGGCCGATGCCGACGCGCTGCTCGTGGCGACGCCCGAGTACAACCACTCGATCCCGGGGGTTCTGAAGAACGCCCTGGATTGGGCCTCGCGTCCCTTCGACGAGACGCCGCTGCGCGGGAAGCCCGCAGCGGTGGTCGGCGCGAGCACCAGCCTGTTCGGTGCCGTCTGGGCCCAGGCCGAGACGCGCAAGGTGCTCGGCGCGGCGGGCGCGAAGGTGATCGATCGCGAGCTCCCGCTCCCGCAGGCCGAGGACGCGCTCGGTCCCGACGGGCTGCCCGTCGACGAGGACGCACGCGAGGTCCTCGCCGCGACCCTGGACGAGCTGATCGAGCTCTCCGGGGCGCGGGCCGCGGCGTGACCGGGGCCGCCGCCCGCGACGCCGGCGCCGGCCGCCTCCGCCTCTAGGGGCCGGGGGCGGCCGGCCCGCCGCGCGGGTCCCGGTCCCTGCGCCACGGACCCGGGGACCGGGTCGGCACGCCTCGGGCGACGGCGGGGGCGGAGCCACTACGCTCGGTCGCGAATGGCGAAGCTGATCTATTCGGCGATCACATCCCTCGACGGATACGTGGAGGACCGCGAGGGCAGCTTCGCCTGGGCGGCTCCGGGCGAGGACGTGTTCGCGTTCATCAACGACATGGAGCGCCCGATCGGCACCCATCTCTATGGCCGGCGCATGTACGAGACGATGGCCGCGTGGGAGACGATGGGCACCGGTGCGGACGCGCCGGCGGTGATCAGGGATTTCGGGGAGATCTGGCGGCGCGCCGAGAAGGTCGTCTACTCACGGACGATCCCGGAGCCGTCGAGCGCACGCACGCGGATCGAGCGCGAGTTCGACGCGGCCGCCGTGGACCGGCTGAAGGAGTCCGCGGCCGGCGACATCAGCGTCGGCGGGGCCTCGCTGGCGGGGCAGGCGCTGGCGGCAGGGCTCGTCGACGAGTGCCACCTGTTCCTGACACCGGTGATCGTCGGCGGCGGCAAGCGCGCGCTGCCCGACGGCGTCCGGGTCGGGCTCGAGCTCACCGGGGTGCGGAGCTTCCCGTCGGGCGTCGTCCACGTCGGCTACCGGCGGGAGCCTCGCTGAACGGCCTCCCGCTGGCCGGGCAGTACGCTCGAAGGCGATGATCGACGACCTCGTTGCCCAGATCGAGACGCGCTTCGCCGAGCTCGGCGCGCAGATCACCGACCCGGAGGTGATCTCCGATCGCGCTCGCTACGCGGAGGCCGGGCGCGGCTACCGGCAGCTCGAGGCCGCCGCGAAGCTCGCCGCCGAATGGCGCCGCGCGCAGGACGACGCGGCGGGGGCCGAAGAGCTGATCGAGGAGCTCGGTGAGGACTCGGGCATGCGCGAGGAGCTCGAGCAGGCGCGCGCGCGGATCGAGCAGGTCGAGGAGGAGATCAGGATGGCGATGGTCGAGCGCGACCCGAACGACGAGAAGAGCGTGATCGTCGAAATCCAGGGCGGCGCCGGGGGCGAGGAGGCCGGGCTGTGGGCGGGTGACGTCTACCGCATGCTGACCCGTTACGCCGAGCGGCGGGGCTGGCAGATCGAGCCGATCGAGGCGGGCGACGGCAAGTACACGTTCGCGATCAAGGGCGAGGGCGCCTACTCGGTGTTCAAGTTCGAGGGTGGGACGCACCGCGTTCAGCGGGTCCCGGCGACCGAGTCGCAGGGGCGCATCCACACTTCGACGGCGACCGTCGCGGTGCTTCCGGAGGCCGAGGAGGTCGACGTCCAGATCGATCCGAACGACCTGCAGATCGACGTCTACCGCTCGTCGGGCCCCGGCGGGCAGTCGGTCAACACGACCGACTCGGCGGTACGGATCACGCACAAGCCGTCGGGGATCGTGGTCTCGATGCAGGACGAGAAGTCACAGCTGCAGAACCGCGAGAAGGCGCTGCGGGTGCTGCGGGCGCGGCTCTACGAGCAGGCGCTCGCCGAGCAGCAGGCCGAGCTCGCCGCAGATCGCCGTTCGCAGGTCGGGACGGGCGACCGCGCCGAGAAGATCCGCACCTACAACTACGGCGAGCGGCGCGTCACCGACCATCGCATCAAGCTGACGGTGCACAACCTCGACCAGGTGCTCGAAGGCGAGCTCGAGGAGCTCACCGCGGCGCTGCAGGCCGACGAGAAGCGGCGGCGGCTGGAGGCCCAGGCCGCGGCGTGAGCGGCACGCCGGCGCGGGAGGCGCTGCAGGGCGCGATCACCGCGATCACAGCGGCGGGATGCGAGACGCCGCGACTGGACGCGGAACTGCTGCTCGCCGACGTGCTCGGCGTGTCGCGGGAGCAGCTGCTCACCGACTCCTCGCTGCGGGTCGCCGGACCGGCCGTGCGCGCGTACCAGGGCGCGGTCCGCCGCCGTGCCGTGGAACGGGAGCCGGTCGCCTACATCACCGGCCGCCGCGCGTTCCGCCATCTCGAGCTCGCGGTCGACCGGCGCGCGCTGGTGCCGCGACCGGAGACGGAGCTGCTCGTCGAGCTCGCCCTCGCGCTGCCACAGGGCGCGGCCGTGCTGGACGTCTGTACGGGCAGCGGGGCGGTCGCGCTGGCGCTCAAGCAGGAGCGCCCGGACCTCGCCGTCTCGGGCTCCGACATATCGGAGGAGGCGCTCGCGCTGGCGGCCGAGAACGGCCGCAGGCTGGGGCTCGACGTGAGCTGGCTGCAGGCGGACCTGCTCGACGGGGTCGAGGACCGCTTCGACGCGGTCCTCGCCAATCCGCCGTACGTGGCGGAGTCCGAACGCGGCGCCCTGGCTCCGGAGATCATGCGTCACGAGCCGCCGCAGGCCCTGTTCGCGGGGCCGGACGGGCTGTCTGTGATCGGACGGCTCGCGGACGCCCTCGGCACGCGCGAGCGGGTCCGGACGGTCGCGGTCGAGGTCGGCGAGGGGCAGGCGGATCAGGTCGCGGGCCTGCTCCGTCGCACGGGCTTCCCGGCCACTAGCATCGAGTTGGACCTTGGGGGTATAAAGCGTGTGGTGATCGCGAGAAAGGGAAGGGGATGAATTTGACCCTCGACGACGAAGCCGCGGACCGCCTGCACGACTGTGTCACCGGCGGCGGGGTTGCGGTGTTTCCCAGTGACACGGTGTACGGGCTCTGCTGTGACCCGGACAACGAGGAGGCGGCTCGCCGCCTCTACGCGCTTAAGGGGCGACCGTCCGCCCGGGCGTGCGCAGTGATGTTCTTCTCGCTCGACGACGCGCTCGAGCGGCTCGACGACCTGCATGACAGCGAGCGGGACGCGCTGGACGCGCTGCTTCCCGGTCCGGTGACGCTGTTGCTCGCGAACCGGAGCCAGCGGTTCGCGCCGGCGTGCCGGGTCGATCCGACTACGGTCGGGCTTCGGGTGCCGGCGTTGACGGGAGCGCTCGAGTCGCTGCGGCGGGTCGGCGTGCCGGTGCTGCAGTCCAGCGCGAACCTCTCGGGCGGCTCCGACGCGCGGATGCTCGAGCAGGTACCCGAGCGGATCCGCGAGGGCGCCGACCTCGTGATCGACGGCGGCGAGCTGCCGGGCACGCCCTCGACGGTGATCGATCTGCGCGACCTCGACGAGGAGCGGCGCTGGTACGTGCTGCGCGACGGTGCGCTGCCACGGGACCGCGTCGAGGAGGCGATGGGCGCGCTGGTCTGACGCGGGCGGTCTCGCCGGGAGCTGTGGGGCTCGGCGAGACGTGTCCGCCTCGGTCTGGAACGAGGCAGGCGTCGGGCGCTCTGGCGTGTGCCTGCGGCCGCTCGGACCGATCGTTCCAGGGCATCTCGCGCGGATCGGGAACCCCTGCGTCTGACCGGTCGGCCGCGCGCCGGCGGCCCGGCGGCGGGCGGTGATACCGTGGACGCGGCTGCCGCGACTGGCGCGGAGAGGTGGAACGGACCACCGGGAAGCGGCAGCCGAGCAACCGCCGCGCGCCTGGGCACCCGAACCGTTCGTCCTAAGGAGAGCGCCGTGTCCGAGCTGAGCCCCGATTACTTCAACCGTCCCCTCGCGGAGATCGACCCCGAGGTGGCGGAGGCATTGGCGGGAGAGCTGCACCGCCAGCAATCGACGCTGGAGATGATCGCGTCCGAGAACTTCGTGCCGCGCGCGGTGCTCGAGTGCCAGGGGTCGGTGCTCACGAACAAGTACGCCGAGGGGTACCCCGGCCGCCGCTACTACGGCGGCTGCGAGTGGGTCGACGTCTCCGAGCAGCTCGCGATCGACCGGGCCAAGGAGCTGTTCGGTGCGGAGCACGCGAACGTCCAGCCGCACTCGGGAGCCCAGGCGAACACGGCCGTCTACCACGCGCTGCTGCAGCCGGGCGAGACGATCATGGGGCTCTCGCTCGCCCACGGCGGGCACCTCACGCACGGGATGCGGATCAACGTCTCGGGGCGCCTCTACGAGATCGCCGCGTATGAGGTCGACCGGGAGACGAGCCTGATCGACATGGACGAGGTCGCGCGGATCGCGCGCGAGCACAAGCCGAAGCTCCTGCTCGCGGGTTGGTCCGCCTACTCGCGCCGGCTCGACTTCGAGCGCTTCCGCGAGATCGCCGACGAGGTCGGGGCGCTGCTGATGGTGGACATGGCGCACTTCGCGGGGCTGGTCGCCGCCGGGCTCCACCCGAGCCCGGTCGCGGCGGGGGCGGACGTCGTCACGACGACGACGCACAAGACGCTCGGCGGCCCGCGCGCGGGGATCATCCTCTGCAAGGAGGAGCACGCGAAGAAGATCGACTCGGCGGTGTTCCCCGGCCAGCAGGGAGGCCCGCTCGAGCATGTGATCGCGGCGAAGGCCGTCGCGCTGAAGATCGCGGGGAGCGAGCTGTTCGCCGAGCGCCAGCGGCGGACGATCGCGGGGGCGCGCGCGCTCGCAACCGAGCTGCTGCAGGCCGGTCACGGCGTCAACGTGCTGACGGGGGGGACCGACGTGCACCTGGTGCTCGTCGATCTGCGCGACTGCGAGCCGGAGCTGACCGGTAGGCAGGCGGAGGACCGCTTGCACGAGATCGGGATCACGGTCAACCGCAACGCGGTGCCGTTCGACCCGCGGCCGCCGATCGAGGCCTCGGGGCTGCGCATCGGCACCCCGGCGCTGGCGACGCGCGGGCTGCAGGAGGACGACTTCGCCGAGGTCGGGGCGATCCTCGCCACGGCGCTGACGCCTGAGTACGAGTCGCGCGCCGCCGAGCTCGCCGAGCGGGTGCGGGCGATCGTCGAGCGCTATCCGCTCTACGAGGGCCTGACCTCCGCCGCGATCCCCGCCTAGCGGCCGGACGAGCGGGGCCGCGCGTGCGGAGCGCGCCGCGCCGGCACCGCACTGCGAGCGGTGAGGCCGGTCGGGTTCTGCTCGGCCGCGCCGCCTGACGACGCTCCCGACCCCCGGGCGTGCGATGCTTTGCCCAGCCGATGGCTCATCCCACCGAGCTCGAAGCGCTCTATGCCTTCCTCGCGGCGCTGGCCGTCACGGCTGCGCTGACCCCGCTGACGATGCGGCTCGCGCGTGCGCTCGGCGCCGTCGATCACCCTCGCGAGCGCGGCCTTTCAGACCGCGACACGCCGCTGCTGGGCGGCCTCGCGATCTTCGCGGGCGCGCTCGTCGCGGGGCTGATCTGGCTGCCGGCGGGCTACGGCAGCTCGCACGAGCTGTTCCACGGGGTGCTGCTCGGGGCCGGGGTGATCGTGATCGTCGGGGCGCTCGACGACCGCTTCGACCTCCATCCGCTCGCGAAGCTCGTCGGCCAGGTGATCGCCGCCGCGATCGTCGTCCACTACGGCGTCGCGGTGAAGGCGATCACGTTGCCGTTCGTGGGCAAACTGCACTTCCCGAATGCGGGCGTGACGAACGCGGGTCCGTTGGTGACGGTGGTCGGGATCGTGTTCATGATGAACGTCGTCAACTTCTCCGACGGCGTCGACGGCCTCGCCGCGGGGGTCTGCGCGATCATCGCCGGGGCGATGGCCGTGATCGCCTACGACCTCGGCCGCCAGCCGCCGGGAGTGCTCGCGGCGATCGCCGCCGGCACCGCGCTCGGCTTCCTGATCTTCAACTTCCCGCCCGCCTCGAGCTTCATGGGCGACAGCGGCTCGAACCTGCTCGGCCTGCTGATGGGGGTGATCACCGTCGAGGCGGCGGTCAAGACGACCGCGGTCGTGTCGTTCGTGCTGCCGCTGATCCTGCTTGCCGTCCCGTTCCTCGACACCACGTTCGTCGTGCTGAAGCGGCTGAAGTACAAGCAGCCCGTCTACCGGCCCGACAGCGAGCACTTCCATCACCGTATGGCGCGGATCGGCTTCTCGCGACGGCGCACGATCGCGTACCTGTATGCGTGGACGCTGATGCTCGCCGGGCTCGCGCTGGCGCTGCGGTTCGTCCCGTACAGCAACCACCACGGCCGGCTCTATACGGGCTGGACGATCGTGATGGTGTTGCTCGGGCTGGTCGTCGCAGCCGCGAGCGTCTACCTCGTCTACGTGCTGGAGATCCTCAAGTTCCGCCGGCTCGACGCGGTCCGGCTGCGGCGCCTGCGGCCGAACGCGTCAGAAGCCGAGATCGCGGCTGACGTCGCCAAGGACTTCGAGACCGGCGAATTCAACGCGGTCGCGCACGAGGGGCGCGGCGGACCCGCGCGGCAGCCGCCCCCCGGCGAGCACGTGCCCGGGGCTCAGCACGGGGTCCGCGAGGGGCAGGTGGATCAGGACGGCGTAGGCGCAGAGGACGAGCGCTCCCGCCCGCAGTCGCCGATCGCCGCAGACGGCCGCTAGCGGCAGCGGCCAGACCGCGTACCACGGCAGCAGCCACGCGGTCGAGACGAGCAGCGCGATCGTCGTCCAGCCCGCCGCCGCGCGCCAGTCGGCGCCGCGGGCGGTGCGCCACAGCGCGTAGGCGAGCGCGACGAGGAAGCCGGCGGCCCACAGGTCTCGCCACCAGGAGGTCGTTTCTGCGAGCCCCACGAGCCGTGCGGTCTCGGCCGGGACGCTGTGGGTGGCGACCATCTGCTGCTGCTCGCCGAGCGCGTCGAGGAAGCCGAGCGCGTGCGGGCCGAACCCGACCACGCCGACCGCGGTGACCGCGGCGAGCCCGGCGGCGGCTGCGAGCGCCGTCCTCGTGCGACGCCCGGGCGGTTCGCCCAGGACCATGAAGGGGAGCACGAGACCCGCGGTCAGCTTCACGCCGACGCCGGCCGCGGCCGCGAGCGCGCCCGCCCGGGGGCGCGGCGCGGCGCCGGCACCCAGCAGCAGCGCGCACGCGAGCGAGGCGAGCAGCAGCGTGTCGTTGTGGGCGCCCCCGACGGTCAGCACGAGCAGCACCGGGTTCAGGCCGAGGAACGCGGCCGCGAACGCGCCGGAGCGGCCGAGGCGCTCCGCGGCGCGCGCGGTCAGCCACACCGCGGCGAGGCTCGCCAGCGCGAACACCGCTTTCAGCGTCCACAAGCGCCCCGGCGAGCCCGAGCGGCACGGCGGCGTAGGTCGAGAGCGTGAACAGCGGGCCGTACGGCGAGTGCTGGAAGGGCCAGCCGATGAACGGGAAGACCTGATCGGCGGGAGCTTCGGCGGCGAAGCGGGTGTACGGATCGAGCGAGTGGAGCGTGCCCATGCGGGCGAACGAGATGTAGCCGAACACGTCCTGGGAGATCAGCGGCGGGCCGAGCGCGAGGATCACGTGGGCGAGGACGATCCCGCCCGCGAGCCAGCGCCAGGAGAGCGACCGCGCGCCGAGGAGCACGAGCAGGTAGGAGCCGCAGACCGCCAGCATCAGCGCTTCGAAGCCGCCGCTGCCGAGATGCGTCCCCAGCCCCGAGAGCGGCCCCGACAGCCACCCGGGCCAGCCGCCGCTGTCCGCGGGAACGTAGCGTGAGGGCCCCGCGGCGGCGTCGATCGCGAGCACGGCGAGCGCGCCGAGCATCGCAAGCAGACCGACGAGCGCGGCCGCACGAGAGCCGAGCCGGGCGAGCCCGGCCCCGCGACCCCGCGCGGCGGGCAGCGACGCGCCTCTGACGGCGTGCATGATCCCATTCTCCCGGCTGCGCAGCCCGCAGGCGTCCCGTTGGCCCGGTACGCTGTATGCGCAGACGAGCGGCCGGGAGCCCCCGGCCTCCGACCGCCGTCGCGGGCGCGCCCCTGTAACCCGCGCCCCCCGGCGGGCTAATTTCGTTGATGCGACGCCCAAGACGCCCCCAGAAGCCCCTGCCCGCACCCGACGGGGATCGTGCCCGTAGGGTCCTGATCCTGTCAGCCGACGTCGGCGAGGGGCACGCCGCGGCCGCCCGCGCCCTGGCGGCCCAGGTCGAGGCCTCGCCGCAGCCCGCCGAGGTCACCGTGATCGACGGCCTCGCGGCGATGGGCCCCCTGCTGAAGCCGGTCGTCGAGGACGGCTACCGCGTCCAGCTGCGCCTTTTCCCGTGGACCTACACGCTCGTCTACTGGATGCTCGAGCACGTGCTGCCGTTCCGCTGGCTCGCGCGCCGGCTGCTCTGCGCGTTCGGCTCGCGCCCGCTCGCCCGGACGATCGCGCGGCACGCGCCGGACGTGATCGTCTCCACGTACCCGGCGGTCACGGTCGTGCTCGCGCGGCTGCGCCGCCGCGGGGAGATCGACGCGGTGACGGTCGCGACGATCACCGACCTCACGGGCCTGTTCTTCTGGGCGCAGCCGGGGATCGACACCCATCTCGTGATGTACGGAGAGTCGATGCGGTCGGTCGAGCGGATCGCCGGACACGGCAGCGTCCGGCTCGTGCGCCCGCTGATCTCGGCGGAGTTCCTCGAGCCCCGCCATCCGACCGACGCGAGGCGCTCGCTCGGCCTCCCCGAGGACGGCCGCATGGTCGTCGTATCCGGCGGCGGCTGGGGCGTGGGCGACATCGCGGGCGCCGTCGAGGAGTTCGTGCGAACCCCCGAGGTCTCGAGCATCGTCTGCCTCGCCGGGCGCAACGACCAGCTGCACGAGCGGCTCGAGGCGGAGTTCGCCGACGAGCCCCGCGTGCACGTGTATGGGTTCACCGACAAGATGCCGGAGCTGCTCGCCGCCGCCGACGTGCTGGTCCACTCGACGGGCGGCGTCACCTGCCTTGAGGCGCGCGCCGCCGGTACCCCGGTCGTCTCCTACGGGCTGCCGGTCGGTCACGCGCGCCTGAACACGCGGGCGATGGCCGCGCTCGACCTGCTGCGCCTCGCCAACGACACCGACGAGCTGCGCGAGCACGTGGTCGCGAGCTTCGCCGAGGAGCCGCCCCCCGCACCCGAGGAGGCACTGCCGGCGTTCGCCGACCCGGCCGCGGTCGACGTCGTGCTCGCGGCGCCCCGCAGGGTGCGTCCGATCCCGCGATGGCGCCTGCGGCTCGTCGCCGTCGCGACACAGCTCGCGGCGATGGCGCTGCTCGGCTCGTGGATGATGTCGACCGACGAGGTCACGAGCCTCGCCGCGAAGATCCTCCACGTCCATCCGCTCGCCCACGTCCGCACGCACCAGCGGGCGGTCGCGGTCGTCGTGCGGGCTCCCGCCGGCAACGTCTCGGTGCTCGCCTACCAGCTCGCCGAAAAAGGCATCCACGTGTCGTTCGCCGACGACGCCGGAGTGCCGACGCCCGAGCGGATCGCGGAGCTCCAGAGCCTGCGCGACCAGCTGCTGCCGGAAGTGCCGAAATCGTCTCCGCTGCGCTGGCCGAAAACCCGCGCCGTCCTGCACGCGCAGGCCCGCGCGCTCGGCCTGCAGCACCGCTTCTACTACGTCGAGCCGCAGGGCGGGCTGTCCGTCGGCCAGCTCGTGCTCGCTCGCACCGACGGCGCCACGCCGGTGCAGGGAGCGCTGCGGATCAACGCCCGCCACGGCCTGCCGTCGCGGCCGATCCACGCCGGCGACGTGCTGGTCGTCGAACTCGACGGCTCGGCGCAGTCGGTCCAGGGGCTCGAAGCGATCGTCTCGCAGCTCGCGACCCGCGGGCTCGCGACCGAGCCGCTGCGGTCACTCACCCGCTGACGGCCTCCTCCCGCCGCGGCTGGCGGTTCGGGTCCATCAGCCCGATCAGCAGCGGTGAGCGCGCGAGCGCCGCGGCCCCCGCGAGCAGCAGCAGCAGCGAGGCCCCCAGCGGGATCCCGCCGAGCGGGGTGTCGGTGAAGTGTTCTTCGAGCAGCGTCGGAGCGAGCACGATCGGCACCACGGTCTGCGTGACGAACACGACCGGGGCGACCTGGATCGCAGGCCGCGATTGCAATGCGCTCATCTCGCTCAGCGTGCCGACGCCGGAGGCGGCCGCGGTCGACAGCGCCCACGCCGCGGCGACGAGCAGATGGCCGCCGTGGAGGTCGTCGGAGGCGAGCTTCGTGGCGACGCCGCTCCAGCCGAACCCGACCCCTGCGCAGACGATCGTCAGCTCCGCCCATGAGCGACCGAGCAGCCGCAGCAGGTACGGGAGCAGGGCGGCGAAGGCGAGCCCGATCAGCACGAGCGTGATCGTCAGGCGCGCGGAGCTGTGCGTGACGCTGTGCTTCGGGGCGCACAGCGCGGCTCCGAGCACGCCGATCAGGATCGCCGCGACAGCGACGTACTCGTACGCGCCCGCGCGCTCGCCGAGCAGGCGCTCGCCCGCGATCATCAGCACGAGCAGGCCGAACGCGAGCGCCGGCTGGACGACGACGAGCGGCGCCAGGTACAGGGCGAGCGCCTGCAGCGGGAAGCCGAGGATCGAGAGGCCCGTCCCCATCAGCCACCGCGCCCGCCGCACCAGGCTCCACGCCAGTGCAAGCCGTAGGTGCTCCTCGTGAGGAGCCTCGCGGGCATCCATCGCCTGGAAGGCGACCCCTAGGCTGTACAGCGTCGAGGCGCCGATGGCCGCGACGATTCCCAGAACGAGATCGACCATGTCCAGCGACGATCATCGCAGCAGCCGCCCGCCGATCGCGGGCGCCCTGCTCGCGGCCGGCCTCGTCTACGGCGCCTACGCGCTGCCGGCCCTGGCGGGCGCGTGGCCGCCGCTGCGGGCACCGCTCGGCGTCGAGGATCGGACACCGAACGGGCGCGGCTGGGCGCTGACGTTCGACGACGGACCCCATGCCCGGGGCACGCCGGCGGCGCTCGAGGTGCTGGCCGCCGAGGGCGTGACCGCGACGTTCTTCCTCGTCGGCGAGCAGGTCCGCCGCAATCCGTCCCTGCCGCGGGAGATCGTCGCGGCCGGTCACGAGATCGCCCTGCACTGCGACCGCCATCGCAACCTGCTGCGCCTCGCGCCGGGGCAGGTGCGCGAGGACCTGGCACGCGCGCACGATTCGATCGTCTCCGCGACGGGTCGCGAGCCGCGGCTGTACAGGCCTCCATACGGCGTGCTGAACGCCGCCGCGCTGCGGCTCGCCGCCGCGCGCGGGTGGCGCACGCTGCTGTGGAGTCACTGGGGGCGCGACTGGGAGGCGCACGCGACCCCCGAGTCGATCGCCGCTCGCGTCACGGACGGGGCCGGCGAGGGCTCGGTGCTGCTCCTGCACGACGCCGACGACTACTCGGCGCCGGGGTCGTGGCGGCGCACGGTCGCGGCGCTGCCGGCGGTGATCGAGGCGATGCGGGAGCGTGGGGGAGCCGCTGTTCTGCCGTGAGCGGCGTCCGCCGCCGCGCTCGTTCGCATTCAGACCGCATCAGCGGCGGCGGCTAACATCGTTTGCTTGTCGACCGCGCTCCCCTCGCTCGACACGACGCGCGAACCCGCGCCCGACGGGACCGCCCCCTCGTACGCTCCGGCGCTCTCCGACGCCGCGGTCGCGCTCCCAACCGCGATCCCGCTGCGCGCGCGCGTCAGCGCCGCCTTCGCGAGGCGGACCCGCTGGTGGGTCGAGGCGCTGACGCTGGTCTGGCTGTGCTGGGTCTACGACGCGATCACGAACCTAGCGCCGCTCCGTCCCGGCGCAGCGCTCGCGCACGGCCAGAGCATCCTCTCCGCCGAGCGCTCGCTCGGGATCTCGCCCGAGCTCTCGCTCGACCGCTGGCTCGCGGCGCGCCACACGCTCGGGGTCGTCGTCTCCTACTACTACGACAACGCCCACTTCGTCGTGACGCTGGGGCTGCTGGTGTTCGTCTGGTGGCGTCGCGCGGACATCTACCGCCCGCTGCGCAACACGCTGGTGCTGCTCAACGTCGCCGCGTTCCTCGTCTTCTGGCTATACCCCGTCGCGCCGCCGCGGATGCTCGACGGGTTCACCGACGTGATCGCCTCGAGCCACGCGCTCGGCTCGTGGCACACCGGCGCGCTCGCGTCCGACGCGAACCAGTTCGCGGCGATGCCGTCCCTGCACCTCGCCTGGGCGGTGTGGTGCTCGATCGCGGTGTGGCGCGTCACCTCGCGGCCGGCGCTGCGCGCGCTCGGCGTCGCGTATCCGTTCGTGACCGCGCTGGCGGTGCTCGCGACGGGCAACCACTACCTGCTCGACGTGCTGGCGGGCGCGCTTCTCACGGCTTTGGTCGCGACGGCGGTGTGGGCGGCCCCGCGCGTGTTCGCCGCCACCCGGCCGCGGTTGCGAGCGACGGGCTAGCCGAACGGGCGCCGGCGCGGAGCCCGAGCCGACCCGCGTGGCGCTTGTCACAAAGTTGTTACGAAGTCCGTGATCGGCTAGAGTGGGCGGGCCGTCGCAGCGTGTTGAGGGACACGGCGCCGGCCTCGCACCCACAGAGCGCGAACCCCAATGCCTCTGTAGGGTGCCCCATCCACATGCCCGATTTCGACGCCAACGAGGACACGACGCGCCTGCCCGGGATCGACCCGGACAGCTCGCCCGACGCCGGCCCCGGAGCAGCCTCCGCGGGGGGCTTCGCACGCGGCCGCCGGCGCCCCGTGCGACGTCGCTCGCTGCTCGCCGCACGCAGCGCCCGCCGCGCTCGCTGCAGTCGCGTCGCGCGCGCAACCACGCGCCGGACACGCCGCGCCTGCCGGCGCCCCGGCGCCCACCGTTGAGATGGTCCTGCTCCGATACCTCGACGTCTGCCTGGTGCTGGCCACCGCTCCCTTCGTGGCGCTCGCCGGTCTGCCGCTGCTCGGCTACCTGATCGCCGCCGTCGCGTGGCTGCTGACGCGGCTCGGCACCGTCTTCATCCAGGAGCGTGCGCTCCGCGTCGGCGACCACAAGGCTCGCGCCGGCCTCCAGGTGGCGAGCATGATGAGCCGCATCTGGATCGTCGCGGCCGCGATCCTCGTCGCGCGCTTCGCCGGCGGCAAGGACGACGGGATCATGGCCGCCGCGCTGATGCTCGCAGCGTTCACCGTCTACTTCGTGATGTCGTTCTTCACGCGCAACCCGCTCCAGGCCGGCCCACGGCCGCCGGCCCCGGGGAGACCGAGCACGTCATGAGCACGACGCAGGCGGGGGGAGCCGCACAGCCGCAGGGCGCGGAGCCGGCGCAGCCGGGCGCGCCCAAGAAGAGCCGGAAAAACCTGCTGCTGGCGCTCGCGGGCGTCTGGATCGGCGGCATCGTCGTGCTGTTCGTGATCTTCGGCAGCGGCGGACGCAACAACTCCTACCAGCCGCAGAACGAGTTCAAGCTCGACAACTGGGTGCACGCGGGGTACTTCTCGATCAACAAGGCCGTCCTCTACCTGTTCCTCGCCGCGATCGCGACGTGTGTCTCGATGATCTACGTCGCCAACCGGATGCAGGCGCGGCCGAACAAGGTGCAGACCGCCGTCGAGGCGCTCTACCAGCTGATGCGCGACAACATCACCGGCGGCAACCTCGACGAGAAGATGGCGCGCCGCTGGTTCCCGTTCATCGGCACGCTGTTCCTGTTCATCATGTTCTCGAACCTCGTCGGCTACATCCCGTTGCCGACGAACACCGAGCACAAGATCGACGTCTTCGGCCTGCACATCCCGTCGTTCTCGCTCTACGCGGCGACCGCCAACCTCTCGATCCCGCTCGTGCTGGCGCTGCTCGTGTTCATCTCCTACACCGTCGAAGGCGTGCGCGCAAAGGGCCCGATCGGCTATCTCAAAGGCCTGGTGCCCGGCGGCGTGCAGGGCGGCATGGCGGTCTTCATCTTCGGCCTCGAGCTGCTCTCCAACGTGATGCGCCTGATGTCGCTTTCGATCAGGCTGTTCGCGAACATCCTCGCGGGCCACCTGATCATCCTCTTCATGGCGGGCGCGCTCGCGGTGATCCTCGGGGTCGTCGGCGCTGGCCTGGTTCACGATCCCGTTCGGGATCCTGCTGTTCGCCTTCGAGGTCGGCCTCGTCGCCGCCCTGCAGGCGTTCATCTTCGCCACCCTCACTGCCATCTACCTCGGCGGCGCGGTCGCCGAAGACCACTAAAGGAGTCAATCGACGTGCACATCGCTCTGATCACCATCTTCGCCGTGACTGAAGAAGTCGCCAAGGCCGGGAAGTCGATCGGCCTCGGTGTCGGCGGCGGTCTCGGCGCCGTGGGCGCCGGTGTCGGCATCGGCATCATCTTCGGCAAGGCGATCGAAGCGATCACCCGCCAGCCGGAGATGCGCGACGAGATCACGCAGCTGCAGTGGCTCGGGTTCGCGCTCACCGAGGCGTGCTTCTTCTACGGGCTCGTGGCCGGCCTGCTGGCCGCGTTCATCGTCTGAGCCGATGCTGGCCACCGTGGCAACAGTGATCGCCTCCAGCGGCGGCTTCCTGATCGAACCGGGCATCGGCCTGATGATCTGGACGCTGCTCGTGTTCGGCGCGACGATGTTCCTGCTCTCGAAGCTCGCCTTCCCGCGCATCAGCGAGGCGCTCGGCAAGCGCCAGAAAGCGATCGAAGACTCGATCGACACCGCCGAGCGCACGCGCAAGCAGGCCGAGGAGCTGCTCGCCGAATACCGGGAGCGGCTCAAGGAGGCTCGCGAGCAGGCTGACGAGATCGTCCAGCGCGCGCGCCAGGCGGCCGACACGCACGAGAGCGAGGCGAAGCAGAGGGGCCAGGAGCTGCTCGCCGAGGCCTCGCGCAAAGCCGAGCGCGACATCGCCGCCGCGACCGAGCGGGCGCTGTCGGACCTGCGCCGCGAGGTCGCCGACCTGACGGTGCTCGCGACCGAGAAGGTCACGCGCAAGACCCTCACCGACGAGGACCAGCGCAGGCTTGTCGAGGAGGCGCTCTCGGAGCTCGACTTCTCCGGGATCTCCTCGGGAGCGTCCGGCGGCTGATGGAGGAGCTCGCTCAGGTCTACGCGCGCTCGCTGTTCGAGGTCGCGCGCGAGCAGGACAAGCTCGACGAGCTGCGCGAGCAGCTCGACGCGTTCACCGGCGCGATCGACCGGCACCGCGAGCTCGCGACCTTCTTCTTCTCCCCCTACTTCTCCACCAAGGAGAAGCAGGACGGCCTCGCACGCGTGCTGACCGACGCCGACCCGAGCTTCGTCAACTTCCTCGAGCTGCTGATCGAGAACCACCGCATGCCCGTGATCTTCCGCATCCGGCAGGAGTACGAGCGGCTGTGGGACGAGGAGCGCAAGGTGCTGCCGGTCGAGATCACGAGCGCGATCGAGCTCGACCGCTCGACGACCGACAACCTCGGCCGCACGATCGGCGAGCGCGCCGGTCGCACCGTTCAGCTCGCAGCGCGCGTGGACCCCGACATCCTGGGCGGCATCGTGGTCAGGGTGGGCAACTCGATCCTCGATGCATCGATCCGAACCCGACTGGAGCAGCTGCGCAGGCAGGTTGCCCAAGGAGCCTAGACCGGGCCCCGCCCGCCTCAAAGGAGAAACATGCAGATCAACCCTGACGAGATCACAAGCATCCTCAAGAGCCGCATCGAGGGCCTCGACGCCGGTACCGCCGAGCTGACCGAGGTCGGCACGGTGCTGTCGGTCGCCGACGGCATCGCGCGCCTGCACGGGCTCGAGAACTGCATGTCCTTCGAGATGCTCGAGCTGCCCCACGGCGTCACCGGGCTCGCGCTGAACCTCGAGTCCGACAACGTCGGCGCCGTGCTGTTCGGCGAGTGGGAGCACGTCTCGGAGGGCGACACCGTCCGCCGCACCGGGCGCCTGCTCGACATCCCCGTCGGCGAGGCCCTGCTCGGGCGCATCGTCGACCCGCTCGGGCGCCCGCTCGACGGCAAGGGCGACATCCACACGACCGAGACGCGGCCCGCCGAGTTCAAGGCGCCCGGCGTCGTCCAGCGCCAGCCGGTGACCGAACCGATGCAGACCGGCCTGAAGGCGATCGACGCGATGATCCCGATCGGGCGTGGCCAGCGAGAGCTGATCATCGGCGACCGCCAGACCGGCAAGACCGCGATCGGGATCGACGCGATCATCAACAACAAGGACACCGGCGTCGTCTCCGTCTACGTCGCGATCGGCCAGCGCATGTCGACGGTCGTCGCGCTCGCCCAGGTGCTCGACGAATACGGCGCGCTCGAGAACACGATCATCGTCGCCGCGCCGGCCGACGAGGCCGCGCCGATCAAGTTCATGGCGCCGTACGCCGGCTGCGCGATGGGGGAGCACTTCCTCTACAGCGGGCGTCACGCGCTGTGCATCTACGACGACCTCACCAAGCACGCCTACGCCTACCGGCAGATGTCGCTGCTGCTGCGCCGCCCGCCGGGCCGCGAGGCGTACCCGGGCGACGTCTTCTACCTGCACTCGCGCCTGCTCGAGCGTGCGGTCAAGCTCAACGACGAGCTCGGCGGCGGCTCGCTGACGGCGCTGCCGGTGATCGAGACGCAGGCCGGAGACGTCTCCGCGTACATCCCGACGAACGTGATCTCGATCACCGACGGGCAGATCTTCCTCGAGTCGAAACTGTTCAACTCGGGCGTGCGGCCGGCGATCAACGTCGGCATCTCGGTCTCCCGCGTCGGCGGAAACGCCCAGATCGGGCCGATGAAGAAAGTCGCCGGGCGGATCAAGCTCGAGCTCTCGCAGTACCGCGACCTCGAGGCGTTCGCGCAGTTCGGGTCGGACCTCGACGCCGACACCCAGCGCACGCTCGCGCGCGGCGAACGGCTCGTGCAGACGCTCAACCAGAACGAGCGCGCGCCGCTCGCGGTCGAGGATCAGACGGTCCAGATCTTCGCCGCGACGAACGGCTTCCTCGACCGGCTCCGCACGGAGCGGGTCCAGGAGTTCCTGGCCGGGCTGACCGAACGGATGCACGCCCAGCACGGGGACGTGCGCGAGAAGATCGCGGGCGGCGACTGGTCCGAGGACACCCAGAAGGCCGTGCGCGACGCCGTCGAGGCGTACTCGCAGGACTTCGGCTACGACCTCGACGAGGAGGGCCAGCCGCTCGACGACGACGCGGCGCCGCCGCCGCAGACCGCGGCGGCCGCGCAGGACGCCGGCGAGAGCCCGGCGGACGAGGCGCAGGACGGCGAGCAGCGCGAGCGCGAGGAGACGACGGCCGCCGCTTAGCGGCCGCGAGACCAGCCCATGGCATCACAGCGCGACGTCAAGAACCGGATCGCCTCGGTCAAGAACATCCAGAAGATCACGCGGGCGATGGAGATGGTCGCCGCAGCGCGCCTGCGGCGTGCCGAGCAGCGCATCGAGGCGCTGCGCCCGTATGCCGACGCGGTGCGGCGGATGACCCGCCAGGCCGCGAAAGCCGCGGGCGCGGAGGCGCAGCGTATGCCGCTGCTCGCCGAGCACGAGTCCGAACGGAACATCGGCCTGCTGCTGGTGACCGGCGACCGCGGCCTCGCGGGCGGGTTCAACTCGCAGGTGATCCGCGCCGGCACCCGGCTCGGCACCGAGCTCGGCGAGCAGGGCAGCACGCCGGTCTGGTACGCGACCGGGCGCCGCGGCTCGTCGTCGCTGAACTTCCGCGGGCTCGACCTCGCCGGCACCTACACCGGCTTCGCCGACCGGCCCGCCTACGCCGACGCCCGCACGATCGCCGACGACCTGATCGAAGCGTACGTCGACGGCAAGATCGACCGGGTCGAGCTGATCTACAACCGCTACGTCTCCCCGCTCACCCAGACTGTCACGCAGGAACGGCTGCTGCCGGTCTCCGCCGCGACGATCGAGGGTGAGGAGAGCGAGGAGCAGGAGGAGGCGAGCGACGGCCCGCGGGCGCTCGTCGACTACGAGCCGGATCCCGAGGCGATCCTGCGCCGGCTGGTCCCGGACTACGTCGAGATCTCGATCTACCGCGCGCTGGTCGAGTCGACCGCCGGCTTCTTCGGCGCGCAGATGACGGCGATGCGCAACGCCTCGGAGAACGCCGGCGGGCTGATCACCGAATACACGCTGGCGATGAACCGCGCCCGCCAGGCGGAGATCACGCAGGAGATCATGGAGGTCGTGGCGGGCGCCGAGGGCCTGTCGTGACCGCCGCACTCGTGGTCCCCCAGATTTTTTAGATAGAGAAAGAGAGAAGAAACATGGCCAGCACAGCAACCGAGCCGGGTGCCACGCAGAGCGGGGACCGCAACGTCGGACGCATCGAGGAGATCCAGGGGGTCGTGATCGAGGCCGTCTTCCCCGACCGCCTGCCCGAGATCAACCACGCGATCACGATCGAGCGGACCGCCGCCAACCGCGAGGAGGAGGCGGAGGGCATCAGCGCCGGCTCCGAGGAGACGCTGCTCGTCTGCGAGGTGCAGCAGCACCTCGGCGACGACCGCGTGCGCGCGGTCGCGATGGACACGACCGACGGGCTCGCTCGCGGGATGGAGGTCGTGGACACCGGCGGCGCCGATCACCGTGCCGGTCGGCGAGGTCACGCTCGGGCGCATCTTCAACCTGCTCGGCCAGCCGATCGACTTCGGCGACGAGCTGCCGGCCGACGTCGAGCGGCGCGGCATCCACCAGGACGCCCCTCGCGTCGAGGACCTGACGCCGACGACCGAGATGTTCGAGACCGGCATCAAGGTGATCGACCTGCTCGCCCCCTACGCGAAGGGCGGCAAGGTCGGGCTGTTCGGCGGCGCCGGCGTCGGCAAGACGGTGCTGATCCAGGAGCTGATCCACAACCTCGCCAAGGAGCACGGCGGCCTCTCCGCGTTCTGCGGCGTCGGCGAGCGCTCGCGCGAGGGCAACGACCTGTGGCTGGAGATGAAGGAGTCCGGCGTCCTCGAGAAGACGATGCTGGTGTTCGGGCAGATGAACGAGCCGCCCGGAGCGCGCATGCGCGTCGCCCTGTCCGGCCTGACGATGGCCGAATACTTCCGCGACAAGGGCCAGGACGTGCTGCTGTTCATCGACAACATCTTCCGCTTCGTCCAGGCCGGGTCCGAGGTCTCGGCGCTGCTCGGGCGGATGCCCTCCCAGGTCGGCTACCAGCCGACCCTGGAGACCGAGATGGGCGGTCTGCAGGAGCGCATCACCTCGACCAAGAGCGGCTCGGTGACCTCGATCCAGGCGATCTACGTGCCCGCCGACGATTACACCGACCCGGCCCCGGCCTCGGTGTTCGCCCACCTCAACGCGACCACCGCGCTGTCCCGGGCGATCTCCGAAAAAGGCATCTACCCGGCGGTCGACCCGCTCGAGTCGACCTCGACGATCCTCAAGGGCGAGATCCTCGGCGAGGACCACTTCCGCGTCGCCAACCGCGTCAAGGAGATCCTGCAGCGCTACAAGGAACTCCAGGACATCATCGCGATCCTCGGCATCGACGAGCTCTCCGACGAGGACAAGCTGATCGTCCAGCGCGCGCGAAAGGTCGAGCGGTTCCTCTCGCAGCCGTTCTTCGTCGCCGAACAGTTCACCGGCACGCCCGGCGCCTACGTGCCGATCGCGGAGACGATCCGGGGCTTCGAGGAGATCATCGCCGGCAAGCACGACGAGGTGCCGGAGTCCGCGTTCTTCCTGAAGGGAACGATCGACGAGGTCGTCGAGGCGGCCAAGAAATGACGCGGGCGGGCAGCAGCGCGTTCCCGCGGGGGCTCTGAGCAGCCGTGGCCCGCACCAAGTTCCACGCCGAGGTGCTGACGCCGGAGGGCGAGGTGTTCTCCGAGGAGGTCGAGATGCTCTCGACGCGTACCGCCAGCGGCTCGATCGGCGTGCTCGCCCACCACGAGCCGGTGCTGGCGATGCTCGACCCGACGGAGCTGCGGCTGTACCGCTCGGAGGGCGAGATCGTGCGCTTCGCGCAGGCGGAGGGCTACCTGCAGTTCAGCGAGAACCGCGCGCTGGTGCTCGTCGAGGAGGCGATCGACCCGGGCGAGCTCGACCGCTCCGCGATCGAGACGAAGCTGCGCGAGGCCCGCGAGGTCGCCGAGCGCGCCGACGAGTCGAGCGAGGAACACGCCCGGGCGCTGCGCGACGCCCGCCGCTACGAGGCTTTCCTGTCCGTCGGCTCCTAGCCGCCGCCGCTCGCCTCCGGACGGGCGCGGCCGCCGGATCATCTAGCCTCCCCGCTTCATGAGCGCCTCACACGAGCCCATCGGAGTGATCGGCACCGGCTACGTCGGCCTCGTCACGGCCGCGGGCTTCGCCGAGCTCGGCAGCGAGGTCTGGTGCGTCGACATCGACGCGGAGAAGATCGAGCGGCTGCGCCGCGGCGAGGTCCCGATCTACGAGCCGGGCCTCGCGGAGCTGCTCGCGAGCAACGCCGAGCGGATGCATTTCTCGACCGAGATCGCCGACGCGCTCGAGCACGCGCGGCTGCTGTTCGTCGCGGTGGGCACGCCGCCGACCTACTCCGGTGACGCCGACCTCTCCGCGGTGCACGCGGTCGTCGACGCGATCCCCGCCTCCGACCGCCACGCGCTCGTGATGAAGTCGACCGTGCCGTCCGGCACCGGCGCCTCGCTGCAGCGGGTGTTCTCCGAGCAGGGCAAGCAGGGCCTCGGCTACGTGTCGTGTCCCGAGTTCCTGAAGGAGGGCTCGGCGGTCAAGGACTTCCTGCACCCCGACCGGGTCGTCGTCGGCGACACCGGCGGCTGGGCCGGGGACGCCGTCGTCGAGCTCTACGCGCCGCTCGGCGCGCCGCTGGTGCGGACCGACATCGCCAGCGCGGAGATGGTCAAGCTCGCCTCGAATGCGTTCCTGGCGACGAAGATCTCGTTCATCAACGAGATCGCGAACGTCTGCGAGGAGACCGGCGCCGACGTCGTCGAGGTCTCGCGCGGAATGGGGCTCGACGACCGCATCGGCGCGAAGTTCCTGCAGGCCGGGATCGGGTTCGGCGGCAGCTGCTTCCCGAAGGACGTCGACGCGCTCAAACAGCTCGCCGGCAACACCGGCTACCACTTCCAGCTGCTGACCTCGGTGATCGAGGTCAACGACCTCCAGAAGCGGCGGGTGATGCGCAAGCTCCAGCGCCACCTCGGCCCCCTCGCGGGCCGGCGCGTGGCGCTGCTCGGGATGGCGTTCAAGCCGAACACCGACGACATGCGCGAGGCCTCCTCGCTGGTGCTGTGCTCGCGCCTGCAGGCCGACGGCGCGCGCGTCGCCGCCTACGACCCGGTCGCCGAGGAGCAGGCGCGGCGGCTCGTCGGCGGCGTCGACTTCGCCGACTCCGCGCTCGGGGCGCTGCGCGACGCCGACGCCGCGGTGCTCGTCACCGAGTGGCAGGAGCTGGTCGAACTCGACTGGAGTGCGGTCGCCGCGGCGATGAAGGGGGATCTCGTCGTGGACGGGCGCAACGCGCTCGACCCGCAGACGATCCGCGACGCCGGCCTCGCCTACGAGGGCATCGGGAGGCGGTGAGTCGATTCAGGCGGTGATCCTCGTGGGGGGGCAGGGCACGCGTCTGCGTCCGCTCACCGCAACCGTTCCGAAGCCGGTCGTGCAGCTCGTCGACCGGCCGTTCATGGTCTACATGCTGGAGTGGCTCCGCGGCCACGGGATCGACGACGTGATCATGTCCTGCGGGTTCCTCGCCGACAGCGTCCGCGACGTGCTCGGCGACGGCTCCGCGCTCGGCCTGCGCCTGCGCTACGTCGAGGAGCCCGAGCCGCGTGGCACCGCCGGCGCGGTGAAGCTCGCCGAGCCGCTGCTCGAGGACCGCTTCCTGATGCTCAACGGCGACGTCCTGACCGACATCGACCTGTCCGCCCAGATCGCCCAGCACGAGCGGACCGGAGCGCGCGGCACGCTCGCGCTGGTCTCGGTCCCGGACCCGAGCGCATACGGGATGGTCGTGCTGGAGGACGACGCCTCGGTCCGGGCGTTCGTCGAGAAGCCGGACGCGGGGTCGGACTCCGCGCCGACCGCCGGCGCGCTGATCAGCGCCGGCGCCTACGTGCTGGAGCGCGAGGTGCTCGAGCTCGTGCCACCCGACCGCAACGTCTCGATCGAGCGCGAGGTCTGGCCGCGGCTCGTCGGCGACGGGCTCTACGGCTACGCCTCCGGGGGCTACTGGATGGACATCGGGACCCCGCAGCGCTACCTCGAGGGCACCTTCGACATCCTCGCCGGCAACGTCACGACCGGCGTGCAGGAGCGGATGGGCCCGAGCCTGCTGGCGATCTCTCCCGACGCGGAGGTCGCGGGGCGGGCGGTCGCGCCGGCGCTGATCGAGCGCGGCGCCCGGATCGCCGAGGGCGCCCGGGTCGGCAGCCTGACCGTGCTCGGCGAGGACGTCACCGTCGCCGCCGGCGCCTCGATCGAGCGCGCGGTCGTGCTCGCCGGCGCCAGCATCGGCGAGCGCTGCGAGCTCCGCGACTGCATCGTCGGCCCCCGCTGCGAGCTCGGTCCGGGCTGCCGGATCAGCGGCGGCGCGGTGCTCGGCGAGGGCGTCCGCCTGGGGGCTGACAACGTGATCACCCGTGGGGCGCGTATCTTCCCGGGGGTGTCGCTGCCCGACGGCGCGATCGAGTTCTAGATGACCGATTCGGCCACCGACCCCGCATGACGACCGACAACTCCGACGAGAAGGGACCCAGATGAGCGACGGCGTGACCACCGGGGAGATCACCCGCGAGCTGATCGCGAAGGTCGACTCGACGGGACAGCTGGCGGACATCCTCGCCTTTTCCGAGCACCTGCGCGACGCCGTGTGGCGCGTGGAGTCGGCGATCATGCAGGACTGGGACACGCCCGCCGGGCTCGTCGTGGCCGGGATGGGCGGCTCGGCGATCGGCGGCGCGCTGGCCCGCGCGGCGCTCGGCGACCACGCCTCGCGGCCGATCTTCGTGACCCGCGCCTACGGGCTGCCGACGTGGACGACGCCGGAGACGATGGTGCTGTGCGCCAGCTACTCGGGCGAGACCGAGGAGACGCTCGCCTGCTACGAGTCCGCGGGCGCGCTCGGCGCGAAGCGGACCGTCGTCACGACCGGCGGCAGGCTCGCCGAGATGGCGCGCGCCGACGGGGTGCCGGTGATCCCGCTGCCGGCCGGCTTCCAGCCGCGGGCGGCGGTCGCCTACATGGTCGTCGCCGCGCTCGAGGTCGCCGCGCAGTGCGGCGCCGGCCCGCGGCTGACGCCGGAGATCGACGTCGCCGCCTCCCACGCCGAGCAGCTCGCCGCCGAGTGGGGCCCCGACGCCCCCGAGGACTCGCTCGCGAAGTCGGTCGCGCGCGGCCTGCACGGCACGATCCCGGTGATCGCGGGCGCCGGGCTGACCTCGCCGATCGCCTACCGCTGGAAGACGCAGATCAACGAGAACGCGAAGCTCCCGGCGTTCTTCGGGGAACTGCCCGAGCTCGACCACAACGAGCTGTCGGGATGGGAGGGGGCCAACGAGCTGGGCCGCTTCTCGGCGGTGTTCCTCGACGACTCCGACGCGCACCCGCGCGTCAAGCAGAGGATGGCGCTGACCGAGCAGATCATCGCCGACAGCGCCGCCGCGAGCTTCCGCCTCGAGACGCGCGGGCAGACCGGCATCGACCGGGTGATCTCGCTGGTGCTGCTCGGCGACCTCGTGTCGATCTACCTGGCCGCGCTGCGAGGCGTGGACCCGGGCCCGGTGCGGGCGATCGACGAGCTGAAGACCGCGCTCGCCAGCATCTGACGCGGCCCCGAGAGCGCGTCCAGCGCGCTTCCGGGGCGCCGTCGGCGTGTGATATTTTCGGTCCCGGCCGAGGAGCGCTGCGACGGGTCTGGTCCCGCCACGCTCGGCCTCCCTGAAGCAAGGGCGCTCACCTGAACCAGACAGGAGAGTCACTCATGGCCACACCCACAGCCACCGGCGCCGACTTCAAGGTCGCCGACCTCGAGCTCGCCGAGTTCGGGCGCAAGGAGATCACGCTCGCCGAGCACGAGATGCCCGGCCTGATGTCGATCCGCCGCGAGTACGCCGACGCGCAGCCGCTGAAGGGCGCGCGGATCACGGGCTCGCTGCACATGACGATCCAGACGGCGGTGCTGATCGAGACGCTGACGGCGCTCGGCGCGGAGGTCCGTTGGTGCAGCTGCAACATCTTCTCGACGCAGGACCACGCGGCCGCCGCGGTCGCCGTCGGCCCCGACGGCACCGTCGAGGACCCGCGCGGCGTGCCGGTCTACGCGTGGAAGGGCGAGACGCTCGAGGAGTACTGGTGGTGCACCGAGCAGGTGCTGAACTGGCCCTCCGAGGGTGAGGACGGCTCGGCCGGCCCGAACATGATCCTCGACGACGGCGGCGACGCCACGCTGCTCGTGCACAAGGGCACCGAGTACGAGGCCGCCGGGGCCGTCCCGGACCCCTCGACGGCGAGCTCCGAGGAGCACGAGGTGATCCTCAACACCCTGACCCGCACGCTCGGCGAGGACCCGCAGCGCTGGACGCGGATCGGCCAGGGCATCAAAGGCGTGACCGAGGAGACGACGACCGGCGTCCACCGCCTCTACGAGATGGTCGAGAACGGCGAGCTGCTGTTCCCGGCGATCAACGTCAACGACTCCGTGACGAAGTCCAAGTTCGACAACCTCTACGGCTGCCGGCACTCGCTGATCGACGGCATCAACCGCGCGACCGACGTGATGATCGGCGGCAAGGTCGCGGTCGTGTGCGGCTTCGGCGACGTCGGCAAGGGCTGCGCGGAATCGCTGCGCGGGCAGGGCGCGCGGGTGATCGTCACCGAGATCGACCCGATCTGCGCGCTGCAGGCGGCGATGCAGGGCTACGAGGTCAAGACGCTGCAGGACGTCCTCGAGGTCGCCGACATCTTCATCACGACGACCGGCAACAAGGACATCATCACCGCCGCCGACATGGAGCGGATGAAGCACCAGGCGGTCGTCGGCAACATCGGCCACTTCGACAACGAGATCGACATCGCCGGGCTCGGGCGCATCGCCGGGATCGAGAAGGTCAACATCAAGCCGCAGGTCGACAAGTGGGTGTTCCCGGACGGCCACGCGATCATCATGCTCTCGGAGGGCCGGCTGCTGAACCTCGGCAACGCGACGGGGCACCCGAGCTTCGTGATGAGCAACTCGTTCAGCAACCAGACGATCGCCCAGATCGAGCTGTTCACGAAGAACGACGAGTACGAGAAGCGCGTATACGTGCTGCCGAAGCACCTCGACGAGAAGGTCGCGAGGCTCCACCTCGAGGCCCTCGGCGTGCGCCTGACGGAGCTCACCCCCGAGCAGGCCGCCTACATCGGGGTGCCGGTCGAGGGGCCGTACAAGCCGGATCACTACCGCTACTGAGCAACGTGGCGGGACCGGTGGCGCCGCAGGCGGCGCCGCCGGTCGTCGCGACGTAGCGGCGCGCGCCGCACCGGCCGGCGACGCGAGCGCCGGTCGATCGAGACCGCGTCCCGATCGCCACGGCGCCGGTCGCATGGATCGCTCGAGGGAACGGCGCGCGCCCGTCCGGCCGGTACGCCGGGAGAGCGCGCCGCGATCGTCGGGACGGAGCAGCCGGCGGTGCGAGGGCCGGCGCCGAGTCCGGCGCGGGCCGGGCGGCGAACGGTCCCCGCGCGCCGGCAGCGCCGGCGAGCGGGAGCCGCCCCATCCCACGAACTTGAAAGGATGAGCCAATGAGAGCGATGGTCCTCGCGGCGGGGCTCGGAACGCGGCTGCGGCCGATCACCTACGAGATCCCGAAGCCGATGGTGCCGGTGCTCGACCGGCCGGTGCTCGAGCACATCCTCGACCTGCTCGCCCACCACGGCTTCGACGAGGTGATCGCGAACCTCCACTACTTCCCGGACACGATCCGCGAGCACTTCGGGGAGCGCATCTCCTACCGCTACGAGGAGGAGCTGCTCGGAACGGCGGGCGGCGTCCGCGCCTGCCGGGAGTTCTTCGGCGACGAGCCGTTCCTCGTGATCTCCGGGGACGCGCTGACCGACATCGACCTCGGCGCGCTCGCTGCCCGGCACCGCGAGGCCGGCGGGATCGCGACGCTGTCGGTCAAGAAGGTCCCGGACACGCGCGAGTACGGGGTCGTGCTGCACGACCGCGACGGGCGAGTCACCGGCTTCCAGGAGAAGCCCGCGCCGGAGGAGGCCCTCTCCGACCTCGGCAACTGCGGCATCTACGTGTTCTCGCCGGAGATCTTCGATTACTTCCCCGCGGAGCCGTTCGCGGACTGGGCCCAGGACGTGTTCCCGGCGCTGCTCGAGAACGACGTGCCGTTCCACATCCACGAGGTGCGCGAGTACTGGAACGACGTCGGCTCCCTCGCCGAGCTGCGGCAGGGCACCTTCGACGCGCTCGAGGGCGAGCTGCACCTCGAGATGATCGGTGACGAGGTCCGGCCGGGCGTGACGGTCGCGGAGGGCTCGTCGCTGCCCGCCGATGCGGAGATCGACGGCCCGGTGTGGATCGGCTGCGACGTCGTGATCGGCGCCGGCGCGCGCCTCACCGGACCGGTTGCGATCGGGGACGGCGCGAAGATCGGCGCGGGCGCGCAGCTGCGCTCGAGCATCGTCTTCCCGGGCACCGAGGTGGCCGGAAACTCGATCCTGATCGGCGCGATCGCGGGCCACAAGGGCATCGTCGCCTCGCTTCGGCGCCGGAGCTGAGCGCCGTGCGGGTCACGGGCGGCCGCGGCACCCCGGGACCGGCAGGAGCTGAGCGCCGTGGGGGACACCGGCGGCCGCGGCACTCCGTGGTGGCGCCTCGCGTGAGCGCTGCCGCCGTCACCGCCGCGCCTCCGCGCGAGGCCGGGAGCACGCCGCGGCTCGGGCTGATCTTCAGCGGGCTGATGCTCGTGATGCTGCTCGCCGCGCTCGACTCGACGATCGTCGCGACGGCGCTGCCGACGATCGTCGGCGATCTCGGCGGCCTGACCAAACTCTCGTGGGTCACGAGCGCCTACCTGCTCGGGCAGACCGCGGTCACGCCGCTGTACGGGAAGCTCGGCGACCAGCTCGGGCGAAAGACGGTCCTGCAGAGCGCGGTCGTGCTGTTCCTGCTCGGCTCCGCGCTGTGCGGGCTGGCCGGCTCGATGACGATGCTGATCGCGTTCCGCGCGATCCAGGGGCTCGGCGCCGGGGGTTTGATCGTGCTCGTGCAGTCGACCGTCGGCGATGTGGTCCCGCCGCGCGAACGCGGCCGCTACCAGGGCCTGTTCGGCGCCGTGTTCGGTCTCGCCAGCGTCGCCGGCCCGCTGCTCGGCGGGGTGATCGTCGAGCACCTCTCGTGGCGCTGGATCTTCTACGTGAACCTGCCGATCGGCGCGATCGCGCTGGTCGTGATCGCCTCGACGCTGCCGGCCGCCGGCAGCCGTGGCCGGCCGCGGATCGACTACGCGGGCGCGGCGGTGCTGGCCGCGGCGCTGAGCGCGATCGTGCTGGTCGCGAGCCTCGGCGGCACGACCTGGGCGTGGGGCTCGGCGCAGACCGTCGCGGTCGCAGCGCTCGGGATCGCGCTGCTCGGGGTCTTCGCGTTCGTCGAGAAACGGGCGGCGGAGCCGGTGCTGCCGCTGTCGCTGCTGAGCGACGAGGTGTTCAGGATCGCCGCCCTGCTCTCGCTGATCGTCGGCTTCGCGCTGTTCGGCTCGGTCACGTTCCTGCCGTTGTTCTTCCAGACCGTCTTCCACGCGAGCCCGACCGGCGCCGGGCTGCGGCTGATCCCGCTGATGGGCGGGCTGCTGGTCACCTCGATCGCCTCGGGCCGGATCATCTCGGCGACCGGGCGATATCGCATGTTCCCGATCGCGGGGACCGCGGTGATGACGACCGGGCTCGCGCTGCTCTCGGGCCTCGGTGTCGGCACCAGCGCGCTCTCGGCCGACCTGCGGCTGCTCGTGCTGGGGCTGGGGCTCGGGCTGGTCATGCAGGTGCTCGTGCTCGCGGTGCAGAACGCGGTCTCCTACACGGTGCTCGGCGCCGCGACCTCGGGGGTGACGCTGGCCCGCGGGATCGGTGGCTCGTTCGGCGCGGCGATCTTCGGGACGATCTTCTCGAGCCGGCTGCGCTCGGCGCTGCACGGAGCGATCAGCGGGCCGCTGGGAGCGCAGGTCTCCGGTGGCGGCCGCCTCACCGGCGCGCAGCTCGCGACGCTCCCCGCGCCCGCCCGGCTCGCCTACGAGAACGCCTACGTGCACGGGCTGAGCCCGGTGTTCGTCGTCGCCGCGGCGGTCGGCGGGTTCGGCTTCCTGCTGAGCCTGCTGCTGCGGGAGCGGCCCCTGCGCGCGACCGCGGGCACGTCGACCGGGCTGGAGGACTCGTTGGCGGTCCCGAAGTCGCCGGACTCGCTGGCGGAGATCGACCGCGCGCTCGGCAAGCTCGCGGGCGCCGATCGGCGGCGGGAGTTCGGCGAGCGGGTCGCCGCGCGAGCCGGCCTCGAGATCAGCCCCGGCGCGGTCTGGGGGCTCGTGCGGTTCAGCAGCTACGGGATCCCGGGGACCGTGGCGATGGCGCGCAGCCAGCAGATCGACGAGCAGCGGATCGAGGCGGTCAGAGCGGAGCTGCGCGAGCGAGGCCTGATCGAGGGCGACGAGGAAGCGGCGCGGCTCACGCCGGCGGGGGTCGCGGCGGCCGGCGAGCTGGTCGACGCGCGGCGGCAGGAGCTTCGGGCCGCGGTGAACGATCCGGATGCGCACCGCGAGCCGGAGGTGCAGCAGCTGCTCGAGCGGCTCTGCGTCGAGCTGAGCGGCGAGCGGCCCTAGGCGGGCGGCGCCGGCCTCAGACGACGAGTTCCTCGTAACGCTCGCGACGCTCCTGCTCGCGCTCGGACTCGGTGAGCGCGCCGATGAACAGCCAGACGATCGCGACGCCCATCACGACCGACTGCTCGACGGCCATGATCACCCCGGCGATCGCCTGGTCGTCGAGCGCAGAGATGCCCCACACGCGGGCCTTGTGCTCGTAGAAGGGATACAGCGCCTTCGGCGCGAACGCGAGGCCCATCCCGAGCGCGCCGACGAACAGCTTCGTGGTCGCCATGTAGACGATCGGCCCCATCCCGTTGAGGCGCATCCGCGCGCGGATCGGCGAGAGCAGATGCCACCAGTACAGCGAGCCGGCGAGCACGAAGCTCATGTGCTCGCAGACGTGGACCAGGGGATGGGCGGCGGCCTCGTCGTAGGCGGCCGGGACGTGCCACGCCCAGATCGCGCCGACGTAGAGGACGACCGCGAACGCCGGGTGGGCGAGCGGTCCGGCTTTGCGCTCGAGGTCGTTGACCGTGCGCGTGACCGGTCGCAGGATCACCTTCGTGAAGCCGAGGATGCCGAGGATCGGCGAGACGTCGAGCAGCAGCATGTGCTGGATCATGTGCGCGAAGAAGAGCTGGTCGGCGAGCGAGTCGATCGGCGAGACGAGCGCGACGATCGCGACCAGCACGGAGCCTGCGAACGAGCACAGCCGCCAGACCGGCGCCTCGGTGGCGGCGCGGGGGGAGCCGCTGTGGCGAACGCTCAGCCATCGGCGGACGTAGACGTAGAGCACGAGGCCTGCGCCGACGAGGACGCCCGGACTGAACGTCCAGGTGAGGTTCGGGCTCATCCGTCTTCGATTCTCCCACCGCGGGGGCGCCGCCGCACGGTCCGCCGTGATGAGGCTGCCCCGGGCGCGACGACCCTCGCCGGAGCGGCACGGGCGGATTCGCCTCGAGCCGATGGAGACTCCCGTCCAGGCCGGTTTACATCCGCCGAAGACCGGCGTAGCATCGTTGGCAAGCCAGAGAAAAGGCCGACCGAAGGAGCGACGATGCAGATCGACATCAAGGGTCGACATGTCCCGGTCACCGACGAGCTCCGCATGCACGCGGAGAAGCGTCTGGGCAAGGTTGCGCGGCAGGTCTCCGAGCTCGCCCGGCTGGAGATCGAGCTCACACGCGAGCGCAATCCACGGGTCGCCGACTGCTACGTCGCCGAGGCGACGCTCTACCTGAAGGGAGCGACGCTGCGTGCCTGCGATCGCTCTCACGACATGACCCACGCGGTCAACGAGATGGTCGACGACCTCTCGCGCCAGGTGAAGCGCCACCGCGACAAGCTGCGCCGCCGGCGCGAGGCGCACCGCACCTCGCCGCGCGTAGCGGGCGCGAGCATCCCGACCTACGCGCCTGAGGCGAGCGCGACCCGGAGAGCGGCGGCCGGCGCAGCCGCCGGGCCCGCCAATTAGAGACAGGTCCTGCGTGCTGTTTCAGCTTCACGAGCGCGGGTACCAGCATCTGCGCATGGGGATCAGGGGGATGGCAACCGTGGGGATGGTGCTGGCGATCGCGCTCGGCGCCGGTGCGCCCGCCGCGGTCGCGGCGAAATCGAACCCCTCGCTGCCGCCCGCCGAAGGGAAGTCCCCCCGCCCGGGCCCGCGCGATCCTCTACGCCCCGCTCGCGACGGCGCCGCAGCTCGAAAACGCGAAGGGCTCGATCTGGAAGGCGCCGCCGATCCTCGTCTCGGGCGCCAGCGCCTACCGCAAGGGCGAGTTCCTCTACCAGGGCTACATCTACGACGACCACGGGGCCAAAGAGACGGTCGACCCGACGAACCCGATGATCTCGCCCGGCGGCGACTCCTCGGGCGGCGACACCTTCTCCGAACCCGACGGCACCTACACCTACCCGACCGGCCCCGGCTACGACGAGAACGCCGCCGACCTCGTCGAACTGCGCGTCAAGCCGCTCGCGAAGGCGACCGCCTTCCGGATCACGCTCAACACGCTCGAAAACCCGTCGCTGGTCGCCACCGCGATCGCGATCGGCGGCACCGAAGGCGTCACCCACCCGTTCCCGTTCGGGGCGAACGTCAGCGCCCCCGCGGACGACTTCCTGACGATCCACGGCGAAACCGCGGTGCTGACGAACGCGAGCACCGGTGAAGTCGTGCCCGGGCCGGCGCCCGCGGTCTCGGTCGATCTCGCCCGCCGTCAGATCACCGTCGAGGTCGCCCACAGCGAGTGGAACCCCGGGACCTCGACCGTGCGCCTCGCCGCGGGCGTCGGGCTGTGGGACGAAGCGACCGGCTCCTACCTGCTCCCGGGCGCGACCGCGACGGAAACGACGCCCGGAGGCGCCGGCACCGACTCGACGCCGCCCGCCTTCTTCGACGTCGCCTTTCGCTTCAACGCCCAGGAGCCCGTGCCCGGCACGCCGAGCCCCGGCAACGAGCTGAACCCGGCCTACTGGCGCGAGTCCGCGCAGGCGCAGGCGCTGGCGAAAGGCGACATCAGCGAGTTCCACGCCGAAGTCGACTTCGCGAAGCTGAAGGAAAAGGCCAACGACGACATGGACGGCGAACCGACCGGCGTGCCCGTCTCCGGCGTGTTCGACCGGATCCTCGCCTCCCACTACTCCGACGGCCAGGGCGCCGATTACGCGACCGGCGGCTGCGGCTCCTCGACGGAATGCATCGGTGAGATGCGCGGCCAGCTGCTGCCCTACGCGATCTATGTCCCGAGCGGTCCCGAACCGTCCTCCGGCTGGGGTCTGACGCTGCTGCTCCACTCGCTGTCAGCCAACTACAACCAGTTCTCCGGGACCAAGAACCAGTCCGAGTTCTCCGACCGCGGGTCCGGCTCGATCGTGATCACGCCCTCCGGCCGCGGCCCCGACGGCTGGTACTACGACCACGCGGGAGCGGACACCTTCGAAGTCTGGGCCGACACCGCCGCGCACTACAAGCTCGATCCCGCCTTCACCGACATCGCCGGCTATTCGATGGGCGGCTACGGGACCTACAAGTTCACGAGCCAGTTCCCCGACCTGTTCGCCCGCGCCCAGCCGACGGTCGGGCCGCCCGCGCTGGGGATATGGGTCCCACCCGCCCCTCCGACCGGAGGCGAAGACTCGCTGACCGAACGGATGCTCGGCTCCGTGCGCAACGTTCCGTTCCTGATCTGGGACGAGACGACCGACGAGCTGGTGCCGATCGCGGGGGTGCTGAAGCAGGTCGAAAAGTTCGACTCGCTCGGGTACCGCTACGAATTCGACCAGTTCCAGGCCGGCGAGCACCTGACGCTCGCGATCAACGACGAATTCGCGCCCGCGGCCGCGTTCCTCGGCACCGAAACGGTCGACCGCAACCCGCCGCACGTGACCTACGTCTACAACCCGACGATGGACTTCGCGGCGGACGGGACGACGGCCGGCCACGCCTACTGGGTCTCCGCGGTGAAGCTGCGAGAAGCGGGCGGCGCGGACCCCCTCGGCACGGTCGACGTCCGCTCCGAGGGGTTCGGAGTCGGCGACCCGACGCCCGGCGAAACGACCCACGGCGCCGGTGCCCTGACCGGCGGCACGATCCCCGCGATCCCCTACACGAGCCAGGCGAAAGCGTGGGGGCCGGCCCCCACCGAGCCGGTCGCCGACGGCCTCGACGTGACCGCGACCAACGTCGCGAGCTTCACCGTCGACGCCAAGCGGGCTCGCGTGAACTGCAAGGCAGCGCTGCACGTCACCACCGACGGGCCGCTCAGCGTGACCCTCGTGGACTGCGCCGGCGGGGGCACGAAGACGCTGTCCTTCGGCTGACGCGTCACCGGCATCGGGTCCCGGCCCGCAGGCTATCCTTGGCCCCATGCCGTCACTGCTCGATCGCGCCCTCAACGCCGGCGAGGGCAAGCGCCGCAAGGAATACGAAAAGCGGATCGACCTGATCAACGCGTTCGAGCCCGAGCTCGAACACGACACCGACGAGGAACTGCGCACCCGGATGGACGAGCTGCGCGAGCGCGCCGCGGACGGTGATTCGCTCGACGAACTGCTCCCCGAGTGCTTCGCGATCGTCCGCGAGACCGGCAAGCGGCGGATGTCGATGCGGCACTTCGACGTCCAGCTGATCGGGGCGATGGCGCTCCACGAGGGCCAGATCGCGGAGATGAAGACCGGCGAGGGCAAGACCCTGACCGCCACGCTCGCGGTCGCGCTGAACGCGCTCGCGGTCGATCCCGCCCAGACCGACGAGGAGGGCCGCCCGCGCCGGCGCGGCGTCCACGTCGTGACCGTCAACGACTACCTCGCCCGCCGCGACGCGGAATGGATGAGCCCGATCTACGACGCGCTCGGCATCACCGTCGGCGTGATCGAGAACATGCAGCCCTACGAGGAGAAGCAGCGCGCCTACGCCTGCGACGTGGTCTATGGCACGAACTCCGAGTTCGGCTTCGACTACCTGCGCGACAACATGGCGAAGGACCTCTCCGAAAAGGTCCAGCGCGGCCACGCCTACGCGATCGTGGACGAGGTCGACAACATCCTGATCGACGAGGCGCGGACGCCGCTGATCATCTCCGGCGCGCCCGAACAGGCCGCCGACCTCTATGTGCGGTTCGCCGCGCTCGCGCCGCGTCTGGAGATGGGCAAGACCCCCGAAGGCATGGACCCGCGCTCGAAGAAGGAGTTCCTCGCCGACTTCGACTACGAGGTCGACGAGAAGCACAAGACCGTCTCGATCACCGAGCAGGGGGTCGCCAAGGCCGAGCGCTTCCTCGGCATCGACCACCTGTACCGCGCCGAGAACGGGCACCTCGTCAACCACCTGATCCAGTCGCTGCGCGCGGAGTCGCTCTACAAGCGCGAAGTCGACTACGAAGTGATCGACGGCGAGGTCAAGATCATCGACGAGTTCACCGGTCGCATCCTCGACGGGCGCCGCTGGTCGGAGGGGCTGCACCAGGCGGTCGAGGCGAAGGAGAAAGTGGCGATCCAGGAGGAGAACCAGACGCTCGCCACGATCACCTACCAGAACTTCTTCCGGCTCTACGACAAGCTCGCGGGGATGACCGGCACGGCGCTGACCGAGGCGACCGAGTTCATGAAGATCTACGAGCTGCCGGTCCTGCAGATCCCGACCAACAAACCGATGGTCCGGGCCGACCGCAACGATCAGGTCTACAAGACCAAGGACGGGAAGTGGCACGCCGTGATCAGGGAGATCACCGCCCGCCACGAGAACGGCCAGCCGGTCCTCGTCGGCACGATCTCCGTCGAGGTCTCCGAGCTCCTCTCCGGCCTCCTCACGAAAGCGGGCGTCAAGCACACGGTGCTCAACGCGAAACCCGAGCACGCGGAGCGCGAGGCCGACGTCGTCGCCGAGGCGGGCCAGCCGGGCGCCGTCACGATCGCGACGAACATGGCGGGCCGCGGCGTCGACATCAAGCTCGGCGGCAACCCCGAGCATCTCGCCCACCAGCAGCTCGCGAAGGAGGACCTCGACCCGGAGGACCCCGCCTACGAGGGCCGCATGGCCGAGATCCTGCCCGAACTCGAGCGCAAGGTCGAAGCCGACCGCGAGCGCGTGATGGCCGCCGGTGGGCTGTTCATCTGCGGCACCGAGCGGCACGAGTCGCGGCGCATCGACAACCAGCTGCGCGGCCGCTCCGGCCGCCAGGGAGACCCCGGGGAGTCTCGCTTCTTCCTGTCCGCCGAGGACGACCTCGTGCGCCTGTTCGCGGGAGACCGCATCTACCGGATCCTCGACCGGCTCGGCGGCGTCGACGAGGAGGGCAACGAGGAGCCGATCGAGGCGTCGATGCTCTCGAAGCAGATCGAGAAAGCGCAGAAGAAGGTCGAGGAACAGAACTTCCTGATCCGCAAACGCGTGCTCGAGTACGACGACGTGATGAACGAGCAGCGGCGCGTGATCTACGCGTACCGCGACGAGGTGCTCGAGGGCAAGCCGATCGGCGAGGAGGCGCGCCGCGAAGTCTCCGCCGTGATCGAGCGGACGGTCGAGGAGTACACGCCCGGCGACTTCGTCGAGGACTGGGACCTCGACGGGCTCTACACGGCGCTTGCGCAGTTCTTCCCCGTCGAGATCGACGAGCAGGCGCTGCACGGCCAGACGCTCGACCGCAACGCCCTGATCGACTCGATCGTCGCCGAAGGGATGAGCCGCTACGACGCGCGCGAAGAGGCGCTCGGCGAGGAGCTGATGGGCGCGCTCGAGCGATTCCTGCTGCTGCAGACGATCGACGATCGCTGGCGCGAGCACCTGTTCGACATGGACTACCTGCGCGAGGGCATCCACCTCCGCGGCTTTGCCCAGATCGACCCGCTGGTCGCGTACAAGAACGAGGCGTTCACGCTGTTCGGCGACCTGATGAACATCGTCTGGTCGGACTATGCGCGGATGGTGTTCAACGTCCAGGTCAACGTCGAGGGCGAGAACGGCGGTGGCGCGCAGGTGCCGTCCTTCGCGGCGTCCGGCAGCTCGACCCGCTCGGGCCGGGTCTCCTACTCCGGCGGCACATCCGCAGCCGGCGCCGGCGCGATGGCTGCTGCCGCCGCAGCCGCGGGCGCCGAGGGGTACGCCGGCGAGCAGGAGCTCGAACCCGCCCCCGTGGTCGAGCAGCGCGTGCTCGACGACGAGCACCAGGTCGGGCGCAACGACCCGTGCTGGTGCGGATCGGGCAAGAAGTACAAGAAGTGCCACGGGGCCTGACCGGCCGAAGCTGATGCGTGCGGCGCGTTTCCACGAGTACGGCGACGCCGATGTCGTGGTGGTCGACGAGGTCGAGGCGCCTCAGCCCGGAGACGGCGAGATCCTGCTTCGCGTCCGGGCCGCGGGGATCAACCCGATCGACTGGAAGATCCTCCACGGCCGTCTCGCCGGCGGCGAGCCGCTCGCCGAGCCGCGCGGTCTCGGCGTCGACGTCGCGGGCGTGATCGAGCAGGTCGGCGCGGGGGTCGAGGGCTTCGAGGCCGGGGAGGAGGTGCTCGGCCAGTCGAGCACCGCCGCGTACGCGGAGCTGGCCCTGAGCCTCCCGCAGATGCTCCAGCGCAAGCCGCCGGGGCTCGCCTGGGAGGTCGCCGGGAGCCTCGGCGTCGTCGTCGGCACCGCCTACGCGACGCTCGACGCGCTCGCTCTCGCGCCGGGGGAGACGCTCCTGATCCTCGGCGCCTCGGGTGGCGTCGGCTCGATCGCGACGCAGCTCGCCGCGGCGCGCGGGGTGCGCGTCGTCGGCACCGCCGGTCCGGCGAAGCTCGAGGCGCTGGGCGAGCTGGGTGCGACGCCGGTCGCGTACGGCGACGGCCTCGCCGAGCGGCTGCGGGACGCGGCGCCGGAGGGCGTCGACGCGGTCCTCGACGCCTCCGGGCACGGGGAGATCGTGGCCGCCGTGGAGTTGAAAGGGGACACCGAGCGGGTGCTGACGATCGCCGCCTCCCAGGAGGCGAGCGAGCTTGGCGTCCCGTTCCACGCCGGCGGTGGCGGCACGCTGACGGCGCAGGCGCTGGAGGAGACGATCCCGCTGATCGAAGCGGGCCGGATCGCGTTCCCGATCGCGAGGGTGTTCGGGCTCGACGAAGTCGGCGAGGCGCTGCGCGAGAGCGAGCACGGGCACCCGGCCGGCAAGCTGGTGGTGGACCCCGCGCGCTGACGGGCCCCGGGCTGCGCCGACAGTCGGCGGCGGTGGTTCGGCTCGTGGCGCGGATGATGGCCGTACGGGACGTCGTCGGCGCCCGGCGGCCTACTCGCGGGGGCTCAACCCCCACGGAGCGTCGAGCGCGATCCGCCAGTTCCCATCGCCGCCGCGGGCGTAGATCACCGTCGAGCTGCTGCTCTGCCGGAACGGCTCGCCGTCGTGGCCCGTGCCGCTGAGCGTCAGGGTTCCGAGGCCGACCGCGACGTCGCCTGCCTCGATCGTGCGGTCGAGCTCGATCTCGACCGTCGCGCCGTTGTCGATCAGCGCGCGCAGCGCCGCCGCGATGGCGTCGGTTCCCTGCACCTCTGAGCCGTCGGTCGTCACGATCTTCGCCTCCGGGTTCCACAGCGCGAGTGCGGCGTCGATGTCCTTGGCCGCGAGCGCCCGAGCGAACGCGGCCGACAGCTCGCGCGGCGAGCCCTGGGAGTGGGCGGGGTGCGTCATGGCTGCGACAGCCTAAACACCGGAGCGTTCCTCGGCCGGGGCGCGACGAGGCCGGGCGCTGCTCCAAGACTGGACGAACGCTCACCGGCGGGTCCGTTACAGCTAACGATCATGACGCTCGAGGACAGGTGGGGCTCGATCCGGCCGGGGACGGCGATGATCGCCGCCGGCCTCGCCGCGTGCGCCGCGATCGGAGCCGGTTGCGGGTCGAGTGGGGGCTCGGGCCCGATCCGCCTCCACGGGAGCGAAGTGCCGGCGGTCGAACCCGTCGCTGCGCCCGACAGCGCGTCGCTCGTCCGAGCGACCCGGCGTCCGCACGCCGGCCATCGATCGCCAGCTGTGCCGACGGTGCAGCTCAGACCGGAAGCGATCGAGCCTTCCGCCCGACGCAGCGGGCAGACGGCGGCGACCACACCCGGGGTTGCGGAGACTCGCACGTCGAGCAGCCCGCGCAGCGCCGCGAAGACAGTCACGCGAGAAGCTGCTGCTGTGCTGCCTGACGCAGCTACGCCGACAGCCACCTCGACCACGGCGGGGACTGTGACCGCGCGAGCACCGGTCCCCGAAGAAGAAGCCGCGGCGCCCGTCACGGCCGCGCAGGGGGCGGAATGACACCTCCGGCCCCCAAGACACCGCCGGAGACCCTGCGCCACAAGGTCCTGCACCTGCTCGGCAGCGACGACGACGTCCTTTACCGAGCGATCTCGAGCCTCCCGTTCTCGGCCGGCGTGACCGTCGTCGGCGCCGTCCTGATCGGGCTGCTCGTGCTCCTGTTCCAGTACGTCATCCCGCTGCCGAGCGAAATCTCGACGTGGGAGCTCGTGAAGGTCCTCGCGATCGTCGTCTGCTTCGCGTGGGTCTTCATCTGGTACGTGCTGCTCAAAGTCAGAGCCCCGGGGCACCGGCTCGCGATCACGGGGATCGGCCTGCTGTCCGTGGGCACCGTCCTCGCCTTCGTGACGCTCCCGTCGCACGAAGCGACGAGCGCGCTGTCCGGCGGAATCGCGGTCCTGCCGCCGGCGCCCGGGCCACCCGGACAGGGCTTCGAGGTTGGCCTCTCGACCCGGTTGGACGGATGCAATCAGGGGGTTCGCGTGAAGCTCGTGATCGACGGCACGCCGACGTACTGGAACGATTTCCCGCGCCACGTGAAGCCGGTGCAGACGTTCGTGCTCGTGCTCCCGGGACGCTATGGGCGGATCGTCGGCGGCCTCGGTCGCACCACCGCCACCGACCCGCTCGCAGATCCCGAACACGTCGAGCGAATCACCGATCGATACGTCAAGGAAGACCTCCACCTGACGGCGTACGAACGTGGCACGGGTAGTCGCGATCTCACGGTGCTCGTCGGCAAGGTCCGCGAATGGCCGCGCTTCCGGCGACCGGTGGTGATCGAAACGACCGCCGACTGGATCTCCCGCCGGGACTTCAACGACTGCAACCTGCAGGTGCCGGCGCTCGTCGGGTCCGCCAGCTCGGCTTCGCTGTTCGAAGCCGAGCCGTGCGGCTACCTCGATCGTCACTATCTGAGCACGGCGTGCACCGATCCGCCCGGCGAAGCGGGTGACGCCCTCGCCCCCGGCCTGCAGGTGAGCAGGGCGGTGTCGATGGTCAGCGGCGCTCCGCTCGCGGAAGCCGCGTCGCAACCGGCCGACGTGGAAATCGACGGGGCGCACGGCTGGAGGTGCGAATCGCCCGCGGGCGCCGCCCGCGCGAGCGGCGCCCCCACCACGGGTGCCAGCGCCCTCGCGAGCCTCGCCGAACAGGGCAACTGCCATGCCGTGGCCACGGTCGAGTCCTCGAGCTGGCACCGCGATTTCCTGATCGTTCTGATCGGCGCCCTGATCGGCGTCGGCATCCACATGCTCTTCCAGTCGATGGTCGACCCCGCAGAGGCGTCCCGCAAGAAGGCGGAGCACGCCGCGGAGGAGGCCTGAGCGCCGACGTCGCGGCAATCGCGGCGCCGACCCGGCCGCTCGCTGCTGATAGCGTTGCCCTGTGGTCACCACAGACGCGAGCGAGTCCACACCGCAGCGCCTGGCCGCGATCCGGGATCAGCTGAAGCTGCTCTCGGACTATCTTTGACCCAGCCGCGCTGGCCGATCGGGTGGCATTCCTCGAGAGCGAGATGGGCGCCCCCGGCTTCTGGGACGACTCCGACCGCGCGGCCACGGTGTCAGCCGATCACGCGCGCACGTCTCGTCGCCTCGACGGCTTCCGCACGCTCGAGCGGGATGTCGAGGACCTCGACGGCCTGGCGGAGATGGCCGGCGAGGACGCCTCCCTTCAGGACGAGGTCGACGAGCAGATCGCGTCGGTCGAGGAGCGCCTCGCGGAGCTGGAGGAGCAGCGCCTGTTCTCGGGCCCCTACGACGGCGGCGACGCGCTCGTGACGGTCAACGCCGGCGCGGGCGGGACCGACGCGCAGGATTGGGCCGAGATGGTCCTGAGGATGCTGATGCGGTGGGCCGAACGACGCGCCTTCGCGGTCGAGCTGCTCGAGGTCTCCGAGGGCGAGGAAGCCGGCATCAAGTCCGCGACGTTCCGCGCGGCCGGCGAGAACGCCTACGGGCTGTTCGGCGCCGAGCGCGGCGTGCACCGGCTGGTCCGGCTGTCCCCGTTCGACTCCGCGCACCGCCGCCAGACGAGCTTCGCCGGCGTCGAGGTCGCGCCGGTCGTGAAGGACACAGGCGAGGTCGAGATCAACGACGACGACCTCCAGGTCGACACCTACCGTGCCTCGGGCGCGGGCGGGCAGCACGTCAACAAGACCGACTCGGCCGTCAGGATCACGCACCGTCCGACCGGGATCGTCGTCCAATGCCAGAACGAGCGCTCGCAGTCCTCGAACCGCGCGACCGCGCTGGCGATGCTGACGGCGAAGTTGCTCGAACGCAAAGACCGCGAACGCCAGGAAGAGATCGCGCGCGAGAAGGGCGAGGCGCAGGATGTGAACTTCGGCTCGCAGATCCGCTCCTACGTCCTACACCCGTACACGATGGTCAAGGACCATCGCACGGGGCACGAGATGGGTGACGTCAACCGGGTTCTCGACGGAGACCTCGACGGATTCGTGCGCGCCTATCTGCTGTCCGCCGCGGCTGCCCCGGAGAACTGAGTTGACCCTGCAGGAGCTGGTCAGGGCGGCGCTTGCCGAGGATGTGGGGGACGGGGACGTCACCACTCAGGCGACCGTCGATCCGGCCGCCCGGGCACGTGCCACGATCCGCCAGAAGGCACCGGGCGTGATCTTCGGCCTCGATGCAGCCGAGGCGGTCTTCCGCGAGCTCGACGGGGGCGTCGTGGTCCATCGCGACGTCGAGGAGGGCATCTGGCGCGAGCAGGGTCCCGTGCTCGTTGCCGAGGGGCTCGCAGGCGCGCTGCTGACAGGCGAGCGCACCGCGCTGAACTTCCTCGCCCACCTGTCCGGCGTGGCGACGCTGGCAGCCCGGGCGGCTCGTGAGGTCGAGGGCACCTCCGCACGCGTGCTGGACACGCGCAAGACGACACCGGGACTGCGATCCCTCGAGAAGGCGGCCGTGGCAGCCGGTGGGGCGGTCAACCATCGGATCGGGCTCTACGACGCGATCCTGATCAAGGAGAACCACATCGCCGCCGCGGGCGGCATCGCCGCGGCGATCGAGCGCGCAAGGGCCGCCGCCCCTGAGCTCGCCGGCACGCTGGAGGTCGAGGTCAGTGACAGCCGGGAGATCGACCAGGCGCTCGCAGCCGGCGCGCCGCGGCTGCTGCTGGACAACATGGATCCCGAGGAGCTCTGCGCTGCGGTCGAGCAGGTCGCAGGCCGGGCCGAGCTGGAGGCCAGCGGCGGCGTGAGCCTCCAGACGCTTCGGATGGTCGCGGACACGGGGGTAGAATGGGTGTCGATGGGCGCCCTGACCCATTCGGCGCCCGCCCTCGATCTCTCCCTCACACTGGAGGCCCTGCCATGAACCTGCCCATGGCTCCGACCCTGCCATCCCAGGCTCTCTCCGCTGAGGAGATCGACGAGATGAAGCAGGAGGTCCGAGCGCTGGCCGCAGAGCGTGGCGCTGTCATCCTCGCCCACAACTACCAGGTGCCCGAGGTGCAGGACGTCGCGGACTACGTCGGCGACTCGCTCGGCCTCTCGCGTGAGGCCGCCGCCGCGGAGGGGGAGACGATCGTCTTCTGCGGCGTCCACTTCATGGCCGAGACAGCCTCGATCCTCTGCCCCGAGAAGACCGTGCTGATCCCCGACCTCGACGCGGGCTGCTCGCTGGCCGCCTCGATCGACGCCGTGCAGCTCGGGGCGTGGCGCGAGCAGTACCCGGCGGGCGTCGTCGTGATGTATGTGAACACGACCGCCGAGGTCAAGGCGCTGACGGACTACTGCTGCACGTCGGCGAACGCGGTCGACGTCGTGCGCCACATCTACGAGACGCACGGCGACGACACCGAGATCCTGTTCGGGCCCGACATGTGGCTCGGCGCCTACGTCGAGAAGGAGCTCGGCCGTCGCATGCACGTGTGGGACGGAGAGTGCCACGTGCACGCCGGCATCCGTCCCGGCGACATCGAGCAGACGCGCGGCGCGCACCCCGACGCGGACTTCCTGATCCATCCCGAGTGCGGGTGCTCGACGGCGGTGATGGAGTACGTCGCCGCGGGCGACATCCAGCCGGAGGGCGTCCACATGCTCTCGACCGGCGGGATGCTGAAGTTCGCCGAGCAGGCCGAAGCGAGCGGCGCGCGCGAGGCGGTCGTCGCGACCGAGATCGGGATGCTGCACCCGCTGCAGATGGCCGCGCCCAAGGTCGAGTTCATCCCGGCCAACGCCGAGGCGTCGTGCGTGTTCATGAAGATGATCACGCTGCCGAAGCTGCGCGACGCGCTGCGGGACATGAGGTTCGAGGTGAAGGTCGATCCGGAGACCGCAGCGAAGGCGCGGGTGCCGATCGACCGGATGGTGGCGATCGGGTAGCTGCGGCCGGGCCCCGACGGGAAAGTCGAAGCCCCCTAGAACTCCTCGGCCGCGTGCGGCCCGACGACGCCGACGGCGAGCTCCTCGCCGATCCCCGCGGCGATCTCCCTGACCTCGTCGAAGGTGACCGCGTCGAGCCGCGCGATCGCCGCATCCGGGTCGATCGCCTCTCCGAACACGATCGTCTGGTTGGCACCATGTCGGGCGACCGCGCCCGAGTTCTCGAACGCGAGCACGAGCCGTCCGGCGGCGTAGGCGCGGGCCCGCTCGACCTCCTCCTCGCGCGGACCGTCCGCGCGGAGCTCGTCGACGATCTCGCGCATCCGCGTGTACGCCTCGATCGCCTTCTCGGAGTCCAGCCCCGAACCGAGCTGCAGGATCGGCACGTCGGCGAAGGCGTGGGTGAGCGCGTAGACCGAGTAGCAGAGACCCCTTTTCTCGCGGATCTCGTCGAACAGCCGCGAGCCCATCGAGCCGCCGAGGAGCGTCGAGTAGATCCCCAGCGCGGCGCGCTGGCGCTCGTCGCGGACGTCGATCGACGGGCGGTAGATCATCCGCAGGTGCGACTGGTTGGTGTCGCGCTGCTCGACCAGCTTCTGCGGCTCGAAGCTCGGAGCCGGCTCGGGCGGAGCCGGCTCGCCGATCGCCGGGAACCGGCCGAACATCTCGTGCAGCTCCGCCTCGGGCGGCAGGTGCTCGATGTTCCCCGCGAGGAGCACGCCGCCGCGCGCCCCCGACCAGCGGCGCTCGCGGAACGCGACGATGCCGTCGCGGGTGAAGCTCTTGAGGTTCTCCGCCGGGCCGAGCACGGTGCGGCCGAGTGGGTGCTCGCCGAACGCGGCGCGGTCGATCAGGTACTCGGCGACCATCGACGGCTGGTCGTAGGCGCGATTGATCTCCTGGATCACGACCCCGCGCTCGCGGTCCAGCTCCTCGGCGTCGAGCCGCGGGCGCCCGACGAAGTCGCTCAGCAGGTCGATCGCCGGCGCCGCGCTCTCGGCGCGGACGGTGATGTGGAAGGCGACGAGGTCGTGGCTCGTGTAGGCGTTGAGCACGCCGCCGAGGCGCTCGGCGGTCTCGTTGACGTCGCTGTAGTGGGGGTACTTCTCGCCGCCCTTGAAGACGAGGTGCTCGAGGAAGTGCGCCATCCCGTTCTCCTCGGGGCGCTCCGTGCGCGCGCCGGCGTCGAATGCGACGAGCACCGTCAGCGCGCGCGTGCCGGGGAGCGATATCGAGTTGATCTGCAGGCCGTTCGAGGCCACCGTCGAGGAGGTGATCGTCGCCATCGCCCCACCCTAGATGATCGATTCCGCGCCGCTCGTCTCGGCTGCGTGCGGCGAGTCCGGAGGCGGCCCTCGTCTACGCTTGCCAACGTCCCGATGCCTGGCCCCTCCCGCCGACCCCCGCTGGCGTCCGTCCTCGCCGCGCTGCTGCCGATCCTGCTCGCGGCGGGGCTGTATCTGGGCGGGCATCCGGAAGACCTGCCGACGTTCGTGCGCCGAGCGTTCGTCCGCACGCCGCAGGGGTCCGTCGTGGACGAAGCGATCGAGCGCGTCGTCCACGACTACTACCGCCCGATCTCCGCGAGCCAGCTCAGCGACTCCTCGATCTCGGGGATCGTCTCGAGCCTGCACGACCGCTTCTCGCATTACCTGTCCCCGTCCGAATTCAGCGAATTCACCGGGCCGCCGCACTTCGCCGGGATCGGCGTGGTCGTCGAGCCTCAGCGGCGCGGACTGCTGGTCGCACGCGTGTTCAAGTCCTCCCCGGCCTCGCGGGTCGGGCTGAAGCCGGGTGATCTGATCGTGGGCGTCGGCAGCCGCAGCCTGAACGGCGTCGACTCCGAAAAGGCGACGTCGCTGATCAAGGGCGAACCGGGTACGAATGTGACCCTGAAGGTCGAAACCGGCTCGTCCGCCCATCGCAGCACCCGCACGGTGACGATCACGCGCGCGATCGTCTCCGAGCCGGTGGTGGCGTCGCTCAGCCGGACCGTGAAAGGGACGAAGCTCGGCGTCGTCGCGCTCGCCACGTTCAGCGAAGGCGCCCACGGCGAAGTCCGCGAGGCCGTCGAAAACGAACTGCGCCACGGCGCGAAGGGGATCGTGTTCGACCTTCGCGGCAACGGCGGCGGGCTCGTCGAGGAGGCGCAGCTGATCGCCAGCATCTTCATCCCGAAGGGCACGATCGTCTCGACCCGCGGGCGAACCCAGCCGTCGCAGACCCTGTCCGCGCTCGGCGACGCGATCTCGCCGAAGATCCCGATGGTGGTGCTGGTCGACGACAACACCGCCTCGGCGGCGGAGATCGTGACGGCGGCCCTGCAGGACCACCATCGCGCGACCGTGGTCGGCACCCACACGTTCGGCAAGGGCGTCTTCCAGGAGGAGGAGCGCCTCTCCAACGGCGGCGCGCTCGACATCACCGTCGGCGAGTACTTCACGCCGAACGGACGTAACCTCGGTGGCGGAGGCGTCAAGCAGGGGGCTGGGATCCAGCCGGAAGTCGAGGTCGCGCACGGCGTCGACTCCGAACACGGGCTCGCAGTCGCGCTCGCGACGCTCGCGGCCAAAGTCAGGTGAGCCCGCCCCAGCCGCGCGCGCCGCTCGTCGCGCTGCTGAGCCGCCGGGGCCGGTTCATGACCGCCGAGCCGCTGTTCGCGCGCCCGCGCGATGCCGGACCCTCCCGGCGTGGCGCCGCCGACGGGATCGTGCTCGGTGCGGCGCGCTCCTCGCGCGCGGCGACGGGCGGCGCGGGGGAGGGGGACATCGCGCTCGTCTCGCCCGGGCGGCGTGGCTCGCAGGCGAAGGTGCTGAGACGGATCGGTCGTCCGGACGTCGCACGCGACGTCGTCGAGGCGCTGCTCATCGACCGTGACCTGCGGCGCGAGTTCTCGCGCGCCGTCGAGGAGGAAGCCGCCGCGGCCGCCAAGCGGGTCGCGGCCGCGACCGCAGGGCGGCGCGACCTGCGCGCGATGCCGACGTTCACGATCGACCCGGTCAGCGCAAGGGATTTCGACGACGCGATCTCGGCCGAGGACCTCGGCGACGATCGCGCACGGGTCTGGGTGCACATCGCCGACGTCGCCGCGCATGTCAGCGAGGGCTCACGCCTCGACCGCGAGGCGCGCAGGCGGAGCACGAGCGTCTACGCGCCGGGCACCGTCGAGCCGATGCTGCCGCACGAGCTCTCGAGCGACGCCTGCTCGCTGCGTCCGGGCCTCGATCGCGCCGCGGTCACGGTCGAGCTCGAGGTGCGCGGCGCGGAGGTCGTCGCAGCCGCCTTCCATCGCTCGCTGATCCGCTCCGATGCCCGACTCGACTACGGTCAGGTGGACCGCGTGTTCGCCGGGGCCGAGCGAGCGCAGGAGCCGTGGGCGGCGCCGCTGGCGGTCGCGCGCCGGGTCGCCGCGGCGATGGCGCTGCGGCGCGAGCAGGCCGGCGGGCTCGTGCTCGATTCGCCGGAGCCGGAGTTCGCACTCGACGAGCGCGGCGACGTCGTCGAGATCTCGGGCACGGAGCAGACCGAGTCCCATCGCCTGATCGAGCAGCTGATGGTCGCGGCCAACGAGGCCGTGGCGCGAACGCTCGCCGAGCGGCGCCTGGGATGCCTTTACAGGGTCCACGAGCGGCCCGAGCCCGCCCGCGTCGAGCGGCTCGTCGCGCAGCTCGCGTCGCTCGAGGTGCCGACCCCGCCGGTGCCGGAGCCGATGTCGCCCTCGCAGGCCGCGGAGCTCCTGGGCGAGATCTCGGTGCGCGTCGCGGAGCACGTCCGTCGCGCCGGTGGGCGCGGGCGCATCGCGCTCGGCTCGCTGGTGCTGCGCTCGCTGAAGCAGGCCTACTACTCGCCGGTCAACCTCGGGCACGCGGGCCTGCGCTCGACCGCGTACTGCCACTTCACCTCGCCGATCCGGCGCTACCCCGACATCGTCTGCCACCGTGCGCTGCTGGCGATGCTGGGTGAGGAGGAGCACGCGCCGCGTGTGTCGGAGCTCGGGGAGCTCGGCGTGTGGACCTCCGAACGGGAGCGCGAGGCGATGGTCCTCGAGCGCGACGCCGACGACATCGCTGCCTGCTTCGCGCTCGAGCGGCGGCTGCGCCGCGACGGGCCCGGCCAGGTGCTCGAAGGCGAGGTCTCGGGCCTGATCGCGGCCGGGGCGTTCCTCGCCTTCGCCGGTCCGGGGGAAGAGCTCGGCGGCGCACCGCCGTTCGAGGGGATGCTCCCGGTGCGCCTGCTGCGCGCGCCACGGGCCTCGCGGGAGACGACGCCGTCCGCGCGCGGCGGCCGTCCGCCCGCGCGCGGCCGCCGCGACGGGCCGCGCGGGGAACGCCGGGACGAGGGACGCGAGTGGTGGGAGCTCAACGAGGAGGGAACGATCCTCAGCGGCGAGCGCAGCGGCACGAGGGTGCGGCTGGGCGACCGGCTGCGGGTGCGGGTCGGGCGAATCGACGCGGTTCGCGGGCGCGTCGACCTCGAGCCCGCCGGCTGAGGCGGGGCCCGGGGCCGGCCCGTCGCGCCGTGCGCCGCGACCGATCATCTACGCTCGGCTGATGGCCAGGAAGGGCAACACGAAAGCGCGCTCCGGCGACGTCGCGACCAACCGGCAGGCGTCCTACCGGTATGAGCTGTTGGAGCGTCTGGAGACGGGCATCGCGCTCGAGGGGACCGAGGTCAAGTCGCTGCGCACCGGCGGCGCGCAGATCAAGGACGGCTACGTATCGATCAACAACGGCGAGCTCTGGCTGTACTCGGTGCACATCCCGCCGTACGGGCCTGCCTCGCGCGAGAACCACGATCCCGAGCGCCCGCGCAAGCTGCTGGCGCACCGGCGCGAGATCGACCGGCTCGCGGTGCGGGTCTCCGAGCGGGGGCTGACGCTGGTGCCGACGCGGGTCTACTTCAAGGGTCCGCACGCGAAGGTCGAGGTCGCGCTCGGACGCGGCAAGGACCTCTACGACAAGCGCGAGTCGATCCGAACCCGCGAGACGAAGCGCGACATGGAACGCGCGGTGCGCGAAGCGCGCCGCTGATTCGCCGGCGCCGGAGGGCTACAGCGTGTGGAAGCTGTGGCTGCCGGTGTGGAGGATGTGGGTCGCGTCCATGCCGAGCGCGAGCACAACGATCAGGCCGAGGTAGACGAGGCCGACCAGCGCGCGGTTGCGAGGAGAGACGCGGTAGTAGGCGGCCTGCGTGATCGAACCGGATTTGCGCTGCTGCCAGCGGCGGTACAGCTCGTAGCCGGCGAACAGGATGATGATCGGCAGGATCGGGCTGGGGTACAGCAGCTCGAGCGCGACGAGTGCGCCGAAGCCCAGGAACCAGGTCCACGGCGCCATCGCCGCCATCGCCCGGCCGCCGTCGAGCGGCACGATCGGCAGCAGGTTGAAGAGGTTGAGGAAGAAGCCGATGTACGCGAGCGCGCGGAGCAGGTCGCTGCCGGTCGCTTCGGCGATCGCGAGGCAGACGAACGATCCCGCGGTGCCGAGCACCGGTCCGGCCAGACCGACGCGCGCCTCGCCGAGCGCGTCGTCGGGCATCTGGCGCATCATCACGACCGCGCCGAGGAACGGGATGAACATCGGCGCGCTCGCCTTGATGCCTTCGCGGCGCAGCTGCAGCACGTGGCCCATCTCGTGAACGAACAGGAGCACCACGAACCCGAGCGCGAAGGTCCAGCCGAACCACAGGCTGTACGCGGCGACCGAGATCAGCGCCGTGCCCGCCGTGGTCAGCAGCTTGAATTTGGGGAGCAGCAGCAGCGCTCCCTTGATCGCTGCGAAGAACTTCGCGATCGCAGCGGCGACCGCCGCGAGCACGCTGCCGATGCGGCCGCGCGGCCCGCGCCTCGGCCCCGGGTCGTCCGCCGGGCGGCGGCCGAACGGATTTCCCAGCTGCTGATGCTCCGGTGGCGCAAGCACCTGGGGGGGAGGGGTCACGGCGAGCTCCTGGTTCTCCACCAGACCATTGTCGCACCCTCGATAAGGGCTCCATAACAATCGCAACCCGGCGGCCGGGAACGGGATTTGTGCGGAGGATGCGGGATCGGCGCCGGCAGGGACTTGCACACCGGGAGAGGGGCGAGCTAAGTTCACCACTGACGCGGAACCGAGCCGCGAAGAGCGAGGCCACCGAGGTGTGAGGCCGCGCCACCGGAACCGGAAGACGGCCCTCGGGCTGTCCCTGGGGATGGTTCCTCAGAGTGGCTCGGGACCGCGTCTCTTTCGTTCTCCGGGAGCGCTCGAGCAGCTCCCCAGATGCCGGCCCTCTCCCGTGACGCTCGGGGCCGTGCGGCGAGCTCGCGAAGCTCCCTCCCGGTGTCGCGAGCCCGGCCCGACGCTTTTTCTCGGTGATTGCGGGATCGGTGTGCGCGGGGGTCTTGCGCCGCGCGGGGGGCGCTGGTTAAGTTGGATCCAGACGCGGAACCGAGCCGCAAAGAGCGAGGCCAACGAGGTGTGAGGCCCGCCACCGGAACCGGACGAAGCCCCTCGGGGTGAGCCCGGGGAAGGTTCCTCGAGCGGCCCGGGTCCGCGTCGCTTTCGTTCCCGGGCACGGGCCCGGGCTAGAATGTCGGGGCAGCAACATCCACGGGGACGACAGGCTTCGACATGGCCGGTTCGTGCGGATGGTGGCGAGTCGAGGTTCCGGGCGGCCTCGTAAAACACCCGGAAAAACCATAAGTGCGGACTCTCACGAGTACGCCCTCGCCGCTTAGTCAATAGCTAAGCCGTGAGGTCTTGGCCCCCGCTCGCCTGCGGCGGGGATCGCCGGGATCAGAAAGCAGGCTCACCCGGTGAGGTCCGCCTCTGCCGATCCGGGGAAATATCAGGAGGCTGGCCCCCAGCAACCCGGCCGGCGTGGCGAGTTGGGGGCGAGATCAGAGCGCCGGCTACGCTCGTAGAAGCCATTCACATGCGGTTGTGGACGCGGGTTCGATTCCCGCCGTCTCCATAAAATCCGGCCCTGGAAAGGCGCACCCGTCGCGCGGCCAGACCTAGGCAGTCGACCACGTCTCGAGGAGCGCCGCCGCCTGCGGCTCGAAAAGCCGGAAGCCGTGCCTGCGCGAGAGCTCGAGCGTCCGGGCCGCATGGTCGCGCGCTCGAGCCCCATCGCCGCGTCCCGCGAGCGCCTGGGCCCAGCCGAGATGTGCGCGGGCTGCCCACAGAAACAGGCCGTTGTGCTCGTGGAAATCGCAGGCAAAGGCCAGATGCCCATCGGCCTGCTCGTGGTCGCCCATGCAGGAGGCGAGCAGGCCCAGCCACATGCGGTTGTGGCCGTAGCCGATGACGCCGTTCCAGACGACCTGGTCGGTCCACGGCTCGATGAGCTCGTAGAGGATCGACGCGGGCCCCGAGCTGGCGGTCAGCACGGCGGTCTCCGCGTATAGCGCCAGCGCGGTCAACGCGGCCGAGTTGTGCGCGATGTGGCCGAAGCGCTCACCCGCAGCCTGCTCCAGGATCTTCTCGGCCTCGCCTGCACGATCCAGGTAGCAGAGGGCCGCCGCCACCGCGGCTTGCCAGGCCGCGATCGCCGGGTAGGCGCTCGCACTCTGCTCCATCATCTCGATCACCTCGTTTGCGCGCCCTTGATAGTTGCGCGCCTGTAGGAGCGCGGCGCCGTAGACGAACACGGCGTCGGGCTGCCCCGCCTCCTGCCCGATCTGCAATGCGCGCTCGGCTGACCGCTCGCCGGCTGCCAGATCACCGTGCATGAGCTCCCACCCGGCCCGGAGAAACGTGGCAAACCAGTTCAGCGTGGGGCGATCGAGCTCCTGTGCGATCAGGGTCTGCTGTTCGAGGCCGAGCTTTCCGCGCTCGAAGTCCCCCCGCTCCAAGCAGGCGTGAAAGTCGAAGTTGTGCGCCGAGTATCGGAGGGCAGGATCGCCCACGGAGTCGGCACAGCCAAGAAGCTCCGGGGCGAGCTCGATTCGCCAGGCGAGCGTGTCGGGTGCTCGGATCGCCTCCAACTTCACGAGTACTTCTGCGAGCGTCCCCGCGTCCCCCGTGGCACGAGCCAACGAGATCGCCTCCTCGACGAGGGCGCGACGCAGGCCGAAGTCCGCGTCCCACTCGAGTTCCAGCGCCTTCAGCGCGAGCAGCCGCGCGCGGCGACTGCTGTTGGTCGGCTCGTCGAGCTCGATCGCCCGCTCGATCGCTGCGACCCGCTCGGCGTCGATCGCACCGAACGTGCTCGAGACTTCCCCGCGGTTGTTCGCCAGTGCCGCTTCCGCGGCGAGCTCAGCGTCGGCGATGGTGGAGGCGATCCGCGCGGCGTCGAGCAACGTCTCACGGAAACCGGGATCGCCCGTCTGGAGCTGCGCCTTGCCGAGCCCGATCAGGGCTTCACAGCGCTCGGTGCTTTCGAGATCGCCGATCAGCTCTAGGGCGCCGGCGAACAGCTTCACGGCCTCGGCCGGCGCAAGGCCCTCGAGCGCCTGCTGCCCGGCACGCAATGCGTAGTCGGCCGCCTTGTCCTTGTCGACCGAGACCGCAGCGAGCCGCCAGTGAAGCGCGAGCTCCGAGAGGTGCTCGCGGGGATCCCCTCCGTAAAGCTGCTCCAAAGCCCGAGCGACACTGTGGTGCAGGCGCGCACGGCGGGTCGCGCCGAGGCGCTCATAGAGCGTCTGGTTGATCAGCGCGTGCGCGAAGCGAAACTGCCCGACGCGCTCGGAGGTCTCGGCCAGCAGGGAGGCAGCGACCGCTGCCTCGAGGCGGTCCAGCAGCGCGCCTTCCTCGATGTCGAGCATCGACTCGAGCAGCGCCAGGTCGAACACGCGCCCGATCACCGCCGCCTGGGTGAGGACCTCGAGTGCCTCAGGGCCGAGACGCTCGACACGCCGCTCGATCACCTCGCGCACGCTCTCAGGCAGCGCGATCGGAATCGATGTGACGATGCGACAGCGCCCGCTGGCCTCGTCGAAGACCAGCCCGCCGGACTCTGACAGTCCGCGCACGATCTCGCCCACGAAGAACGGGTTGCCGTTGGTCTCGCCGGCGATCTGTGCCGCCAGCTCGACGGCGTCGAGTTCCAGCTCGTGCCCAGCGACGGCGGTCATGAGCTGCGCCACCTCATCCGCGCCCAGGCCGTAGAGGGCGACGCGCTGCACGCCCTCGACCGCGCGCAGGTCGGCCAGGACCGTGGTCAGCGGGTGGTCCTTGCCGAGGTCCGAGCCACGGTAGGTGGCGATCAGGTGCAGGGCGCCCTGCTCGACGGTGCGCACCAGATGCTTGAGCAGCGCCACCGACTGCGCGTCGGCCCAGTGGAGATCGTCCAGCACCACGCACACGGGTACCGTCTCCGCCGCTTCAGCCAGCAGCCCGCCGACGGCATTGAACAACAGATAGCGCTCGGTCTCCGGGTCAGATGATTGCGGCGGCGGTGGGTCAGCGATGCGCTGGCTGAGGTTGCGCGCGAGACGCCCGAGCTCGCCTTGGTGGCGCCCGAGGTGGCGTGCGAGCAGCTCCTCGGGGGCGTCTTCCACGATCTGCGTGCAGATCCCGATCCACGGCTCGTACGGCACCGCCAGCTCCTCAGAGCACGCCCCCCAGAACACCGCAAAGCCCTGTGCATGGGCGTCATGGGCGGCATAGCTCGCAAGGCGTGTCTTGCCGATTCCCGGCTCGCCCGAGAGCAGCACGACCTGGCGCTTCCCCGTCCGCGCCAGCTTCGTCGATTCCTCGAGCGCCGCGCGCTCCTCGATTCGCCCCACGTAGGAGACCGGTGGCGCCGAACGAAGCAGCACCGGAAGCGGCCATCGGCTTGGTCCTCCGGCCTCCTCGACCAGCGGAGCCCACGACACCGACAGTGCCTCCACGGGCTTCTCGAAGCCCTTCAGCTCGAGTTCCCCGGCCGGCGAGAACTCGACCCCCTCGCAACGGCCGGCAAGGGTCCGCACCAGCGCCGAGACGACGATGCCATCCGCGGGTGCCTGGTCGCAGAGACGCGCGGCTTCGATCGACGGCATCCCGAAGTAGTCCCCGTCCTTGACGGTCGACTCCCCGGCGCCGAGACCGATGCGTATGTGGAGACCCTGCTCGGCCTCGCGGTATCGGCGCTCAAAGCGCTGCTGCATCGCAACCGCACAATTCACGGCCGCCGACGCCGAGGAGAACGCAACCAAGAGCCCGTCGCCGGTGTTCTTCACCTCTCGGCCCCCAGAGGAAGCGATCGCATCGCGCAACAGCTCGAAGTGCTCTTCGCGGAGCTCATCCGCCCGCACCGGACCCACCGCGGTCGCCAGCCGCGTCGAACCGACCAGATCGGTCAGCAGGATCGTCGCAAGCTCAACAGACTCTTCCACCGGCAAGCCCCCAAGACAATCGCCAGAACCTCCTCGGAACCTACCACCGGCCATCAGACCCGCGCCGACGACGCCCACGTGGGTGCTCTCGCGTGGGAGCGACATCACGCGGCCGCCGACGTACGCATCACATGCGCAGGCACCGTGGACCCAGCTAGAAATTGGCTCTGCGATGGCCCCTCGAGCGTGCGTTCGCACCTCTCGAACCCACCGTCTCCATTTTTTCCCTGCAATGGGCGTTGTTGAGATCTTGTGCCCTAGCTCGCGGTGGGGAAGCGAAACGGTCGCGCGGGCCACGATGCCCATGCGATCGGCCGCAGGCGCCTGTTAGCGTGAAACGATGGAGGCGCTGGTGATGGGAGCCACGGGCAACGTGGGCGGCGCACTCGTCGAGTTGCTGCGCGCGCGTAACGTTCGCGTGCACGCGATCACACGCGAGGCGCGGACGTGGCCCGACGGCGTTCAGGGCGTCGTCGGCGACGCGAATGATCCCGGATCGCTCGCGGGCGTCGCCGCTGGCATGGACGCGGCATTCCTGATGAGCGGCTATGCCGCGGAGGCCCAACTGCTGGCGGATCTCGGTGCCGGGCACGTGGCTCTGCTCTCGTCGAGTTCGGTCCCGCTAGCCGACGCCGGCAACGCGATGGCGGCCTACCACCGCGACTCCGAGGAAGCGGTCAAGGCCTCGGACGCGGCGTGGACAATCGTGCGCCCGTGCTCCATGCAGTCGAACGTCACGCGGTGGAAGGATCAACTCGACGCCGGCGAGGTGATCCGCGCGCCGTTCGGCGACGTCGCCGTCGCCATGACCGACCCTGCGGACGTCGCCGCGGTCCTCGCGACCGCGCTCACCGAGGCCGGGCACGCCGGCGAGACCTATCGCGTCAGCGGACCCGAGGCGCTGACGCCCGCCGATCAGGTAGCCATCGTCGCCGAGGTCCTGCAGCGCGAGCTGCGCTACGAGGCCGTGACTGACGACGAGGCCCGCGCCACGCTCCCCGCACAGTTGGGCGAGGCGTACGCCGACGCGCAGTTCGACATCTTCCGCGACCACCCGCAGTACGAGTCGGAGATCCAGCCGACGGTCGAGCGGGTCCTCGGCCGCCCGCCGGGGCGTCTGCGCGGCTGGTTGGAGCGCAACCGCGCGCGGCTGCTCTGAGATGCCCGCCGGTCCGTCGTGCTTGCGCGAGAGCTCGAGCGTCCGGGCCGCATGATCCTGCCGCGCTCCACGCATCCCCTTCAGCGATCTAGAGCTACCGCTCTCCGGAGCGTCGCGCCTGCAGCCGGCCGACGAGGCGGGTCATGGGGTCCGAGGAGAGCATCGTCGCGCGGGCTCCTCAGTCCGTTCGCGCTCGCTGCGTCGCGGCGGGCTCGCCCTCCCGCTCGGTCTCGCGCTCCGGGTGGTATCCGTAGGCGGCTTCGCGCACGGCGGCGTCGCTCTCGAGGCCGGCGCCGAGGGCTCCCGCCACCGTGGCGAGGGAGCTGGTCATCCAGGCGATCTTCAGGTAGGTAGCGAAGTTCACATGGTCGCCGATCGACCCTGAGACGACGCGTTGGTCGAGCAACAGCTCGCCGGCCCCCAGGGCGATCACGAACAGCGCGCAGTACAGCGACGCGACACCGATGATCAGCGTCAGGCTGGTGGCGACGTTGAAGAGGATCGCCTGCTCACGCCCGGCGCCCGCGGGCCTGCGCCTCCACAGACCGTGGACGAGAATCAGGAAGACGACGACGGCCGCCATCGAGATGACGCTGAGCGCGGCCAGTCTCCACGTGCTGAGCGCGGCGGCCAGGTTCCACACTTCGGCCGTCACAACCGCGAAGACGATCGTCGCTCCCGCGGCAGCAAGCGCGCGGGAGAGTCTTGCGGTCAGCCGCCATGGCCGATTGGCGCGGAGCATCCCGGCAAGCAGCCGGGCGTTGCCGCGCACGACGGCGGCGACGAGCCGAACGTCGACGTTGTCGTCATCGGGGTGCAGGGTCCGCTCGGCTCGTGCGATCTCGTGCAGCCGGCGCCGGACGCGCCGGCGCTGCGCCCCGCCTTCGCGTCCCCCGAGCTCGAGGCTCTCTCCCACGAGCCCGTCGACGAGCCGCACCACGGCGTCGCGCGCGCGCCTTCGCATCTGCACGGCTCCGAGCGCCGGGAGCGAAATGACGGCGACCCCGTGGGTGGCGCTGGCGTCGGCCACGACCGGCCGCCGCCCGATGCGCAGGGGCAGGTCCGTCAACACGATCCCAAGGTGCCAGTCCTCGCCCAGCAGTCGCTCGTGCGCGGCGTCGATCACCTCGGTGCCGGCACCACCGCGCGCGGCCGACTCGTCGGTCACGACCGGGATCTCCCACCGCACCTCGGAGGAAACCCGGGCCGCGAGCTCGGCCGGGAGTTCCTCGGCGATGTCCTTGCCGAGTTCCGCGGCGACCCCATCGGCGGTCATCAGGCCGAGCCTGATCGTCTGGTCGTGGCGAGCCGTCGGGGCGCGGTCGATGAGCGTCTTTCCGATCGTGGCGTCTGTGGCGGACTCTCTCGGGGGCAGGCTACCCCACAAGCCAAGCAGTATCCGGCACGCTCACGCCCGGGCGCGGTCGATGGGTGCAGCCGGTGATTCTTGGACCGGGATCTCGGCTTGCGGAACCCGAGACCCCGCCCAGGTCTGCGCGCTCCCAGGATCGACGACTTTCACGCAGAGGCAGTGCCCGCCGACGGCGCGATGAGGCGGCGCCACCCGCGGCCGGACGCCCGCCCCTTCGAGCGCCTCATTCGCGGTCGAAGCGTCCGTGCGAAGTCAGTGGGGTCTGCTGCGCGACCTCCGGGAGATACTCGTCGAGGAACACCCGCGCGACGAGCTCCTGGCGGGAGGCGACGCCGACCTTCTCATAGAGGCTCTTGACGTGGTCCTCGACTGTGTGCGGCGAGAGCACGAGGGCCTCGGCGACGTCCGCGCGGGAGAGCCCGCGCGCGATCAGCGTGGCGACCTCCCTCTCGCGAGCCGTGGCGCCAAACGCCTCGAGCCGGAGGGTCGCCGAGCGCGCGCCGCCGGTCCGCTCGAGGACAACGGCGACGCGTCGATCGCCGGCGGGGTTCGGCAGCGACGCGTGCAACGTGATCCAGCCGTCCCTGCCGGGGACCGTGACCACGTTCCCGCCCGCGTGCGCGCCGGCGGGCGTGTTGCGGGCGAACGCCGCGAGTGCGAGCACCGGTGTGGCGACCGTCTCGTCGGTGTGGCCCGCATCTTCCGGCCGGATCGAGGCCAGCAGCTCGCGGGCGGGCGGCGTGATGAGCTCGATCTCGTCATGCGGGCCCAGAACGACGAGCCCCGGCGCCTCGACGCCCGTCTCGCGGCGGGCCGCGTCGAAGCGCAACGAGGCGCGGATACCACGGGCGATCGCGGTCACGACGCCGGCGAGAGCATCGGCGTCGCGCTTCTCGAACGGTCCGCTCGCCGCGCGGCGCGCGATGTGCACCGCCCCCCACAGGCGTCCGCGGGTCACGAACGCGGCGCGCAGCTCGTGGGGGATGTCGGCCGGCAGGAGCAGGTCGCGGTAACGCGCGCTGGACTCGGGCGCGCCCCGCGTGACGTGGTCGAGGATGCCGACGGGTGACCGCTGTGCGGCGAGAGCCGCGAAGGTGTTGACGTCCTCCACGATGTACTCGCTGCGCAGCAGCAGCTCGCCGGCAGCGGGCGCCTCGTTGGCCGCAAAGACGCCGTGCTCGATGAGCTCGCGCGGCGAGTCGCTGGTCATCAGGTGGGTGTACGGGTCGAGCGTGTGCCAGCAGCTGGCGTCGTTGTCGACGACCTTGCGCAGACGCGGGGAGAGCTCGGCGAAGAACTCTTCGCGCGGCAGCCCGCGCGAGCCGAGCAGATCGATCTCCTCGACCAAGCGCTGAGGCGACCATCCCATGCCTGCCAGTTTCCCACGTGCTGCGAGAAAGTTCCCCCCGAGCGGGGGGATATTCCGCAGCGGGCGGCCCGGATACCTTCGGCGCATGGACATCAACGACTCAGGAGGCAGACCCCGATGACCGCTTCGCAAGACGCAGTCGCACCGATCGCTCAGCGGCCCGGCGACGGAGAGCACCTCTGGTTCTTCGGAGGGCTGACGACGATCAAGGCCGACGGGTCCGATACCGGCGATCGCGTCCTCGTCACCGAGCAGCTCGTGCCGCGCGGGAGCGGCTCACCTCTCCACGTCCACCACAACGAGGACGAGTGGTTCTACGTACTCGAGGGCGAGTTGACGATCTGGGTCGGGGGGCAGACGGTCCTGGCGGGCGCCGGAGGCTTCGTGTTCGGGCCTCGAGACGTTCCTCACACCTTCGTCGTCAGCTCCGAGCAGGCCCGCTTCCTACTGGTCACCGAGCCGGCCGGCTTCGAGGGCTTCATCCGCGCGCTGGCCGTCCCCGCGACAGCGCCGGAGATCCCGCCGGCGCCGGCGGCACCGCCGGACATGGCGCCCGTGTTGGCGGCTGCCGCTGAATACGGCCTGGAGATCCTCGGGCCTCCCGGTCTACCCGCCTGAGTCAGTCGAGACCCCGGAGCAACGATCAGCCGGGGCGCAGAGTCACGATCCCCCTGCTGTCCACGGTCCCGCCCCCGGCGCCCGCTCAGGCCGCCTCGGCGGCGCCGTGGCGCAGCCGCTCGAGACCGTCGAGGATCAGATCGAGGCCCCACGCGAACTCGACGGCGTTGTCATATCCGGACCCCGGGAGCTGCGCGGCGATCTCCGCGAGGTAGGGGTAGTCCTCGAGCGCGCCGATCGTCTCCGCCCTTCTCTGTGCGGCTTCGCCGGCGCTGTCGGGTGTCTCGAATGCCGTATCCATTTCCTGAAGCGCGAAGCCGTAGATGTAGGCGTCCTGGACGGAGTAGGCGTGGATCGCCATCTTGAACGGAAAGCCCGCCCTGCGCAGGCAGCCCATCACCGCGTCGTGGTTGCGCAGGTTCGCCGGTCCCGGGTGGCGGGACTCCATCATCCCGATCGCCCACGTGTGCCGGATCAGCGCCTCGTGCGTCGAGATCGCCCGCCGTCTCATCGCCGACCTCCAGTCGACGTCCTCGGGGGGGAGCTCGATCTCGCCGAAGACGACGTCGACCATCCCGTCGAGCAACTGCTCCTTGTTCGCGACGTGCTTGTACAGCGCCATCGGCACGACGCCGAGCTCCTGAGCGAGCGCGCGCATGCTGAACCCCTGCAGCCCCGCCTCGTCGGCGAGGGCGACGGCGGCCTCCAGGACGCGGGTCCTGCTCAGCGGCTTGCGCGACGTGGTCGTCGGTTTCGTCATCGGGCTTGACAAGTGTACAGCGTACACCTATGGTTCACGACCACGAGGGTGTACGCCGTACACCTCTCAATGTCCACCAGAGAGGCACGTCATGAGTCCAGATCAGCCGTACCCCGTCCAGTACTCGGTCGACTACCCGGACCGGCCGCTCAACCGCCTCACCACGCTGTTCCGCCTGTTCACGGTCATCCCGATCGCGATCCTGCTCGCCCTCATCGAGTACGGCGGGTACGCCTACGGCGGCGGGCGGGCCGGAGGTGCCGTCGGCGCCGCCGGCCTCGTCGTGCTGCCGACTCTGTTGATGATCGTGTTCCGCCAGAAGTACCCGCGCTGGTGGTTCGACTGGAACCTCGAGCTGATGCGCTTCTCTGCCCGTGTCGGCGTCTATCTGGCCCTGATGGATGACCGCTATCCCTCGTCCGACGAGCATCAGGCCGTGCATCTCGAGTTCCCCTATCCGGAGGCACGGAACGACCTCAACCGCTGGCTCCCGCTGGTCAAGTGGCTGCTGGCGATCCCGCACTACGTGGCTCTCTTCTTTCTCTACATCGCCGCCGTCTTCGTCGTGATCGCCGCGTGGTTCACGATCCTGTTCACCGGTCGCTTCCCGCGCGGGATGTTCGACTTCCTGGTCGGTGTCGGCCGCTGGACCAACCGGGTGATCGCGTACGCCCACGTGCTGGTGACCGATCAGTACCCGCCGTTCCGCCTCGCCCCGTAGGTCGCTCGGGTCGAGCGACCGCCGTGATCCGCCGCCACCGGCGGTCGATCGCGGCGCTCGCGGTCGGGATCACGTCGATCAGAGCTGGGGTACGAGGCGCGCGGTGATCGCTGCCGCGACGCGTCGGGCCGAGCAGCCGGTGCGCGCGGCGGGGCTGGTCTCGGCGTGGAGCCGACCCTGCGCCCGACAGCCCCGAGAGCCGATCTCGGCGTATGCGCTCTCAGAGCACGCGGAACCGGAGGATCGTGACGCTGCGCGAGCGCGTGACGCCGATCGGCTCGAGGTCGACCCGGGGCAGGCTCGGCGGCGAGAACCGGATCCCGTCACCCAGCAGCACCGGCAGCACGTAGACGAGGATCTCGTCGACGAGGCCGCGCTCCAGGCATTGCGCTGCCACGTCGGCGCCGAGGATCTCCAGGTTCTTCGGGCCTGCGGCCGCGCGGGCGGTGGCGACCGCCTCGCCGATGTCGCCGCTGAGGTAGGTGACGCCCGGCGGGGGCGGATCTGGCGGGCGGTGCGTCAGCACGAACACGGGCCCGGAGAACGGATAGTCGACGCTGCCGGGCTCCTCGGCCTCCATCCTGTCTCCGACGTCGGAGGTGCGCCGGCCGACGAGCATCGCGCCGGTGGCCGATGCGATCTCGCCGAACTCCTCGGCGCCGACGAAGTCGGCGAGCTGGCGGCCGTCGCCCCAGTCCATCACGTGGCCGGCGGCGGCGATGAAGCCGTCGAGCGACATGGCTCTGTTCACCACGACCTTGCCTTGGCTCGGGCTCGTCCCGCTCACCCCTTTCCTCCGATCGCGGGTGCCGTCCTGGGAAGATAACCGCATACAGCGCGCGCTCGGAATCGGTGGCTCGGGAAAATCGAGAGGCGGCATGGTTCGGGGTGTGGATCGAGTCGCCGCCGAAGACTGGATCCGCTCCCACGTCGACCCGGCCGGCCCGATCGAGATCGAGAAGGAGCGACCCTGGGGGACGGTGCTCCGTGTCCCCCTGGGCGGCGACGGCGCCGTCTGGTTCAAGGAATGCGGCCCGGCGCAGGCCTTCGAGCCGCGGCTGACGGCGGCGCTCGGCGCTCGCTGGCCCGACCGCGTCGCAGCGGTGCTCGGCCACGACGAGCGGCGGCGATGGCTGCTGCTCGCAGACGCGGGCGCGCCGATCGGGGCATTCGGGAACCCGCCCGAGGTGTGGCTCGAACTACTGCCGCTCTACGCCGAGCTGCAGCGCGGCGAGGCCGAGCACGCGCCCGGCCACCTCGCCGGAGGCGTCCCGGACCTGCGCGTTCGGGGTCTGCCGGCGCGCTACGCGGAGCTCCTGCGTCGCGAGCTGCCGCTCGGCGGCGAGGAGCTCTCCGCGCTGCGCGGCTTCGCGCCGCGCTTCGCCGAGCTCTGCGACGAGCTCGCCTCGCACCCGATCCCCGAGACGGTCCAGCACGACGACCTCAGCATGGCGAACGTCTACTCCCACGGCGCACGGCTGCGCGTGCTCGATTGGGGCGACGCCTCGATCTCCCACCCCTTCGCGTCGCTGCTGGTCACGTTCCGCTTCCTCGAGGAGGTCACCGGACTCCGGCCTCGCGATCCCTGGTTCGCGCGCCTGCGCGACGCCTACCTCGAGCCGTGGGGGGAGGGCCTGACCGGAGCGTTCGAGCTGGCGATCCGCGTCGCCGCGTTCGCGCACGTGATCGCCTGGCAGCGTCAGCGGGACTCCCTCCCGGAGATCGCGCGCGGCGCGTTCGACACCTGGTTCACGGTCGTGCTGCGACGGGCGGTGGCACGCACCGTCGAGTAGCCGCGAGCTCAGGCGTGACCGAACCAGCGCGCCCGCCGGACCGCGCCGAACCGCTGCTTCTCGGCGGCGAACTCGACCGACGGGTCGCAGCGCTCGGCCGCCGGCGCGTCGCCCCGCAGAAAGTTGACCTCGACCTTGCTGACGAGCCCGCCGCCGAACTCCGCGTAGCAGACGCCCGAGCCCTCGTACGGCGGGGGCGGATCGGTCCCGGCGATCGTCGCGGCAATGTCGTCCGCGACCACGCGCGCGGCGGCCTCGGCGAAGATCCCGGCCTTGGGAACGTTGCGGGGCCCGGTGCAGACGTCGCCGATCGCGTACACGCCGGGGAACGGCGTTCTCAGGTTGGTCTGGTCGACCGGCACCCAGCCGCCCGCCATGAGGCCGGACTCTGCGAGCACGGTGGGCGCCCGGTGGATCGGGATGCCGACGAACAGGTCGTAGGGCAACGCGGCGCCGCCCGCGAGGCGGGCGGTGCCTGTCTCGGGGTCGAGGGCGGTGACGAGGTGCTCGGGCAGCTCGGTCACTCCGCGCGCGGCGAGCCCGTCGCGGAACATCTGCGAGACCTCGGCGGTCACGGGCACCGGGCGCGCCATCGGGAAGGTCGTCGTCATCTCGACCGAGTCGCGGATGCCTTGCTGCGTGAAGTGCTCGTGGAGAAGGAACGAGCCCTCGAACGGCGCGGGCGGGCACTTGAACGGCTGCCCGAGGACCGAGACGAGCACCCTTCCGCCGGTGAACCCCGCCAGCGCGTCGCGGAGCCGCTCGGCGCCCGCGAGCGAGTAGTACTCGTGGCCGCCCTGTTCGAAGCCCGGGGTCGCGGCGAGGTCGGACTCGGCGCCGAGCGCGACGACGACGAAGTCTGCGTCGTAGGAGCCGCCGTCGGTGACGACGCGACGGGAAGCGGGATCGATGCCCGTCACCGCCTCCTGCCGGAACTCGACGCCGTCCGCCGCAACGTCGGCGTATGGGAGCTTGATGTCGCCGGCGGACTGCCGCCCGAGCATCACCTCCAGCTTCGAGAAGCCGAAGAGGAACGAGTCGTTACGGTCGACGAGCGTGACCCTGACCTCCTCGGCGATCGTCTCGGAGAGACGGGTCGCGAGCTCCAATCCGCCGAACCCGGCCCCCAGGATCAGGACGTGCCTGCGCACCGGCGGGACACTACTTCACGGGGTAGGCCCCTGAAGACCGGGCGTTCGGGAGCTCGAGGTCCGGCCCGGCGACGGCTCCGATCTGGACCCGGTCGAGCGCGCGGCCGCGATCGGAGCGGCGCGAGGGAGAGCGATCATCGCGTCCCGTGCCGGCTCCGCCCCCAGGTGGTCGAGGACGATCTCGACGTTCCCCGGCGGACTGATCGCGCGGCGGCAGGCAGCCGCCGCGCGCGATCGCTCAGTGGGCCACGCAGGCGCTGAGCGCCTCGTTGAGCCATCCGATCATCAGCGGCACCACGTCGCCGAGCTTCGAGATCGCGCAGTGCCCGGTGTCCGCGAGCAGCTCGACCCGCGTCTCGCGGCGGTCGCGGAAGACCAGCGTGTCCTCTCGGGGGACATGGATGTCCTCGGCGCCGTTGACGACGAGCATCGGCGCGTTCGCGTCGCGGTCGAGCAACGGCCGCAGCGACATCCCCTCGCGCCGCGTCGCCGTCTCCTCGGGGCCGGGAGGCCCGTCGAAGCCGAACGCGTTGCCGACGATGTCCGCCATCCCGAAGCGGAACGAGCGGTCGGGGGCGAAGGCGGCCTCGACGGGTCCGCCGAGGACGATCGACGCGTCGACCGTGCCCGCGAGCCCGGTCGCCGCAGAGAACCAGCCGCCCATCGAGATGCCGAGATGCGCGACGGTGCCGTCGCCGACCCGGCGCGCGTGGGCGACGAGCCCCTCGACCACTTCCACGGAGCCGGGACCGAGCGGCACCGGGCACTCGCCGGTGCCCGGGATGTCGAAGGCCATCACGCGCGCGCCGGTGTTCAGCGCGAACGCGACGAACAGGTTGTGGAGATCCATCTTCCACGAGTCGACGCCGCCGCTGGCGATCAGGACCGGCGCGCGGCGACCTCGAGGCCTTCGTCCGCGAGCTCGCCGCCTACGACTCGAGCCCGCTCGGAAGGGCGCTGCTCCAGGCGATGGCGACGAGCGGCGGGGACCCCGCGCTCGCCGAGGCCCGGGAGGCGTTCTGGCAGGCGCGCCACGATCTGGCGAGCACGATGCTCGAGCGGGCCGTCAGCCGGGGCGAGCTTCCTGCCGGCGTCGACCGGCGGCTCGCGCTCGAGGTCCTGATCGCTCCCGTCCACTTCAGGGCGCTGTTCACCGACGGGCCGCTGGACGGAGAGCTTCCGCGAGCGCTCGTCGATCTGGTCCTCGGTGGGATAGTCGCCGACCCTCGCCGAGACGCTCCGTGATCTGCGACGTGCACCGGGCCTCGCACGCGCGCTCACGAGCGAGTGCGCGAACACCGGGCGCCGATCGACTAGCCTCCGCGCGGTGAGAGTTCTCCCTGCATCCGGCGGTGTTCCGGCGCGTGTCCGCGCCTGGCTGCCGATCGCCGCGACGGCCTGCGTCGCGATGGCGGCAGCGCCGAGCGCCGGCGCGGCGAGCCCGGCCGCGCCCGCCCCCGTGCCGGGAGCCCCCGCGGCCACCACACCGCCCACGCCGGCGCCGGTCTCGCACCTGCCCGCCACGAAGCTGTTGACGCCGGCGAGCGGGACGGTCGCGAACGGCAGCGCCCCGCTCTCGGTCGAGCTGTCGGCGCCGGTCGCGGCCGGATCGCCGACGCCTGCGATCTCGCCCTCCGTCGCCGGCAGCTGGCGCGTCGAGGGCGGCTACTACGTCTTCACCCCGGTCTCGACGCTCGAACCCTGTACCAGCTACACGGTCACGGTCTGGGCCCGCACCGCCTCGGTCGCCCATGCTCAGCTCGGCCGCCGCCAGACCCTGAAGGTCGGTGTCGCATGTCCGCCGCTCGCGGCGCTCCAGCAGGGGCTCGCCCGGCTCGGCTACCTGGGCGCCCGGTTCCGACCGGCCTACATCTTCCACGAACCCCCCTCGCACGAGACCAGGCGAGAGGCCGCCGTCGACGCCTTCGACCCGCCCCGCGGACGGTTCGATCCCGACCCCTCCGGCGCTCCCCCCGTCCGGATCGGGACGCTCGACGCGAGCACGCGCGGGGCGATCGAGATCTACCAGGCGGACCGCCGGCTGGCGGTGACCGGCGCACCGGACCGCGAAACGTGGGCGTCGCTGCTGTACGACCTCACGGCCGACCGCCGCGACCCGCACCCCTACACCTGGGTGACGGTCACCGAGTCGCTGCCCGAGACGCTGCAGGTGCACGAAGGCGATCGCGTCGTGCTCAGCACGCTCGCGAACACCGGCGTCTCCGGCGCGGTCACCGAACAGGGCATCTTCCCGATCTACGCGCGGTACGTCTCGACGAGCATGAGCGGCGAAGACCCCGACGGCACCAAATACGACGTCTCCGACGTTCCCTGGGTCAACTACTTCAACGGCGGCGACGCGGTCCACGGGTACCCGCGCGCGTCCTACGGCTTCCCGCAGTCGAACGGGTGCGTCGAGCTGCCGATCGAAACGTCGCGCTACGTCTTCGGCAGGCTCGCGATCGGCGACATCGTCTGGGTCACCTGACCCGGGCGCTCCCCGTTCGCTCCGCGGCGGCCCGCGAGACCGGCGCTAGGACGCCTCCGCTCCCCCGGCCGCGCGCTTCGCTGCGCCGAACGTCACGAGCCGGCCGCGATCCTCGTCCCACAGCTTCAGCCGCGTCGCACGCAGGCCGTCCCACAGGCTGATCGTCGGCACCGCGTGGAGCACCTCGTTCTCGTCGTGCGCCCGCTTGAGGTTGTAACAGGGGATCCGGGCGTCGAGATGGTGGACGTGGTGGTAGCCGATGTTCCCCGTGCAGAAGCGGAGCACGTGCGGCAGCTTCAGGAACGAGCTCCCGCGAAGCGCGGCGTCGGCGTACGTCCAGGTCTCGGCGCAGGCCCAGTAGGCGTCCTCGAACTGATGCTGGACGTAGAACAGCCAGATCCCCGCCGAGCCCGCGAGCAGGGCGGCGGGCCCGAACACCAGCAGGTAGGCTCGCACGCCGATCGACCAGCAGACGAGCCCGACGAGCAGGGCGAGCGCGACGTTGGTCCAGATCACGCTGCGGCGCATCCGCGGCCGCGCGTTCTTCGCGACGATGCGGGGCCCGATGATCATCGCGACGATCGGCCCGAGCCCGAACATCACGAGCGGGTTGCGAAACAGCCGGTAGGCCAGGCGGCCGCGCCTTGACCTGGCGCGGTACTCCTCGACGGTGAGCGTCGGCAGGTCGCCGGTCCCGCGCCGCTCGAGATCCCCCGAGGTCGCGTGATGGACCGCGTGATCGTGGCGCCACCGCAGGAACGGCGAGTACAGCAGCAGCCCGACCGCGGTCGCCGAGCCGGGAGTTCCACCGACGCGACGCGAGGAAGGAGCCGTGGGAGCAGTCGTGGAAGACGATGAAACTGCGCACGAGGAACGCGGCGGCGGGGATCGAGAGCGCCAGCACGAGCAGCACCGAGACGTCGAGCAGACGCCACATCGCGAACGAAAGCGCGAGATATGGCAGCACCGAGGTCGCAAGGGTCGACGCGGCGAGGCGGGGGTCGGCTTTCGCGTAGGGCGCGAGGTCGCGGCGCCATCGCTCGATGTCGTGCGATGGCCTGACGCCTGTGGCCGGGCCCCCGCTCGAGGCAGATGGCGCTGCGAATTCGTGCACCGGCGGGTAGTCGGTACCGCTCACGTTCTTCTCCAGAGTTGTCGTGATGGACGCTCGAGGCCCAGGCGTCCCGGATCGATTCGGGAACTCTAGGCATAGAGCCGGGCAGATGCGCGGGTTGGGCGCGTCCGGTCTTCGTCCCACGGCCCAGTTCGGCGAGGCTCGAGCCACCGCTCTGCGACCGGCGCGGCGGGGCATGGCCTCGGCGCTTCTGCTCGGCCAGCTGCGCCGGCCCGACCCGATCCGAGCGCGCGCTCGCGAGCAGGTTCGATCGGGCTACTCGCTCGTGCGAGCTGCCGCCGTCTCCTGCGGCGTGCCGCCGTTCTCGTGCGCCCGCTGCGCGGCGGCCTCCTGCTCCCGGCTCACCGCTTCCGCCGCCGCCATCACGTCGCGCTCGGGGCGCGGTCCGTCCCAGTCGAGGTACCAGTGCCGGGTGACGCTCGACAGCCAGTAATCCGACGTAGGCATCAGGCCGAAGCGGGTGATCGTTCGCTGCTGGCCGATCTGGTCGCTGTAGAGGATTTCGAGCGAGAGCGGTTCGCGTGCTTCGATCGCGTCCGCGACGGATGCCACGGCGATCGTCGTCCGGGTCGCGCATCGCGCCCTGCCACATGCCGATGTCACCCGAGGGCACATAGAGGTCGCGCGTCTGCAGACGGAAGTCCTCCTCCGGTGCGTGCGTCGGCCTGGTGCGGGAGGTGCCGAGACCGGCCGTCACAGTCCAGCCCTGGCACACGCCGATGCCGGTGCCGACGTTGCGCAGGCTGACGCCGAGGTAGACGCTGCCGTCGATGTGTTCGACGGCGGCGCGGCCCCCCTCGGCGCTGATCCAGTGGCCGTCGACGAACATGATCTTCTGGAGCGGGTCGCCCAGGCGCGAGGGGACGAGCACCGGGCGCCGCTGCTCCTGCAGCGCCGCCTCGGCGATCCGCGCCGCGCGGTTCGAGGAACGCACCGCGGCGAACGTCGCGACGGCGAGCACGAGCGTGCCCGCGCCGGTGACCATCGAGGAGACCGCGGTCCAGTCCGTGGCGGGGATCAACGTCACATCGGTCACCACGGGACCAGAGTACCCAGCCCGCCTGCTACACAGGCGACTTCCGGGGTAAGTGCGGAGTGGAGAGAAGGAGACAAGGATGAAGATCACGCGGAACGTCACCGAGACGGCCCCCGGGCCGTCGGACTGGTTCACCGGCGAGGTGTTCATCGACGCCGTCGCGGCGCCGTCCGGGCTGCACGCGCTGTCGGCCGCGAGCGTGCACTTCCGGCCCGGCGCCCGCACCGCCTGGCACACCCATCCGCTCGGTCAGACGATCTGGCGTCACGGAGGGGGTCGGGCGCTGCCAGCGGCGGGGCGGACCGGTCGAGGAGATCAGGCCCGGCGACCGGGTGCTGTTCGAGCCCGGTGAGGACCACTGGCACGGCGCCGCGCCGGACCGCTTCATGACCCACCTTGCGATGCAGCTCGTCGACGAGCAGGGCAGCGCAGTGACGTGGGGCGAGCACGTCAGCGACGAGGAGTACGGCGCCGCGCCCGGGTGATGGGCGCCCACCCGCGGCGTCAGCCGGCGGATCGCGTCTTCGCGGACAGGCCTCGCTCGGAGGCGAGGATCAGCTGCGCCGCCGAGGCCGCGTCGGGCGCCGTGCGGGCCGCGGGGCCGTCGGTGCGAACGAGGATCGCGGGGATCCCGAGCGCCTCGGCGCCGGCCACGTCGGCGACCGGGTTGTCACCGACCATCCAACGCCGGCGCGGCTCGCCGCAGGCTCGCAGGGCGAACCGGAACGCTTCCGGGTTCGGCTTCTCGAACCCGGTCAGCGCCGAGCTGAAGACCTCCTCGACGAGCTCGTCGATGCCGAGCGAGCGGACGAGGTCCGCGAGCTCGGGAACGTGGTTGGAGACGATCACGTTGCGCCAGCCGGCCGCCGCCGTGACTGCGAGCGCCTCGCGCGAGTCGTCGAACAGGCGCCACACACGCGTGCCGTCGACGAACCGCTCACGCACTGCCGGCGAGAGCTCCCTTGCGCGCGCCTCGGGGATCCCGCACGCCGCGATCGCGCCTGCGAGCAACGGCGTCAGCGCCGCCCACCAGTCGTCGGGGTCCCCGACCGGGTGGCGATGCTCGTGACGGTGCCACGGGAAGCGGCCGCTGAGCCGCTCCCTGAGCGCCTCGAGAGTCGCGCCGTGGCCGGGCTCGTGCTCGTCGAGGACTTCCATCACGCAGCCGCTCCAAAGGCCGTCGCGCCAGGCAAGGGTGCCGTCGAAGTCCCACATCACGAGGCCGGCGTCCACGGCTACATGATGCCCGCCGGCGCGGCCCGCCCGCGAGGCGCGGGGCGCCGCGGGGGCCTTGCGCTTATCTTGCCGGGGCATGGGCCGGCTCGATCTCACGGTGCGTGAAGCGACCGCCGCGGACGCGGCGGCGTGCGCGGCGATCTACGCCCCCTACGTCGAGGAGACGGCGATCAGCTTCGAGCTCGAGCCGCCGCCGGCGGAGGAGATGGCAGCGCGGATCGAGACAGCCCTCCGTGCGCACACGTGGCTCGTCGCCGAGACGGGGGAGGGGATCGTCGTCGGCTACGCCTACGGGTCGCAGATGAACCGGCGCGCCGCCTACCGGTGGTCCTGCGAGGTCAGCGTGTACGTCGCCCGCGAGCACCGCGGGCGCGGCGCCGGGCGCGCGCTGTACGAGGAGCTGTTCCGGCGCCTTTCTCAGCGTGGCTATCTGCGTGCGATCGCCGGTATGACGCTGCCCAACGAGGGTTCCGCCGGGCTCCACCGGGCGATGGGGTTCGAGCCGCTGGGGGCCTATCGCGAGATCGGCTACAAGCTCGGCGCGTGGCACGACGTGCAGATGCTCCAGCGCCCGCTCGGGGAGCGCCCGGACGGCGACCCCGCCGAGCCCCGCTGAGCGAGCTCAGCCGCGCGGCGCGAGCACGCCGCGGACCGCGGCCGGCAGCCGCTCGCGGCGGGCCGGTGTGCTGGCCCCCGAGACGAGCTGCCGGTGCGCGAAGCCGTGGGGGAGATCGACGAGCGCGAGCAGCACGAGGTCGCGCCCTCGCCGGTCGGCTCGTCCGTACAGGGCACGGGCGAGCCCCGCCATCATCTCCAGGATCTCGTCGTTCGCCGCCTCCAGCTCGGCGGCGAGCCCTCCGAGCTTGCGCGAGAGCAGCTCGCGGCGCCCGAGTGCGTCGAGCAGCAGCGTGTCGTAGGGCTCGGCGAGGCAGTGGTCGTACATCGCGAGGGCGACAGCGACGGCGCTGTCGAGCGGGCTGCCGGGGTCGACCGGCTCGGCCAGTGCGCGCGCCTGGCTGCGGCGCACCGCACGTAACCAGACCTGGGCGAGCAGCTCGTCGATCGAGCCGAAGCGGTGGTAGATCGATCCGACCGGCGCGCCCGCGGCTCGCGCGATCGCATCCACGGTCGCGCCGCGTGCGCCGCGCTCGATCACGACCGCGCGGGCCGCGTCGAGGATCGCCTCGGTCGAGAAGACACGGCGCGCCATCGGCTGTAGAATATATCCTCTAGAGTGGATCCTCATACGAAGGGAGCACCGGTGCCGACGCTGACGCGCGAGGGCGATGTGTTCACGCTGGACCTCGGCGACGGGGAGAACCGCTTCAACGGCGACTCGCTCGACGCGATCGAGGCAGCGCTCGACGAGGTCGAGGCCGCAGCGCCGTGTGCGCTCGTCACCTCGGCTCGCGGCAAGATCTGGTCGAACGGGCTCGACCTCGAATGGATCGGGCAGCAGGGCGACGCGGCGGTCCCGTTCGTCGAACGCGTCCACGCGCTCCTGGCTCGCGTACTGGAGTCCGGCGTCCCGACGGTCGCCGCGCTCCAGGGGCACGTGTTCGCGGCGGGCGCGATGCTCGCGCTCGCCCACGACCAGCGCGTGATGCGCGGCGACCGTGGCTTCTTCTGCCTGCCGGAGGTCGACATCCGGATCCCGTTCACGCCCGGGATGAGCGCGCTGATCGCCGCGCGCCTGCCGGCGCAGGCCGCTCATCAGGCGATGACGACGGGACGCCGCTACGGCGGGGAGGAAGCAGCAGCCGCGGGGATCGTCGACGAGGCCACGGGCGAGGAGGAGCTGCTCGCACGCGCGCAGGCCCGAGCCGCGGCGCTGGCCGGGAAGGACCCCGTCACCCTGAGGACGATCAAGCAGCGGCTGTATGCACCGGCGCTCGATGCGCTGCGTGGACCGCAGGGGTTCTAGGCCGTGCGTCTCTGGCCGCGCCTCGTCTACGAGTGGGGGGCGACCCCCGGCGAGCTGGACGCGGCGCTGCCGTGCGACGAGCTGATGCCCGCGGCCGACGCGCGCTTCGACCGGGCCGTCGAGGCGCGGGCGCCGTCCGCCGCCGTCTTCCGCTGGCTGTGCCAGCTTCGCGCGGCCCCGTACAGCTACGACCTGATCGACAACCTCGGCAGGCGCAGCCCGCGCACCCTGACGCCGGGACTCGACCGGCTCGAGACGGGCCAGCGCATGATGACCTTCTTCCGGCTCGCCTCGTTCGAGCCCGGAAGGTCGATCACCGTCACCGCGCGCACGCTGCTGTTCGGGGACATCGCATGCACCTACCGCGTCGAGGATGCGGCGCCGGAGGTATCGAGGTTGCACGCGCGCGTACTGGTGACCGCGCGGGGCCGCCTGCGTGCGGTGGCGCTGCACACCGTGCTCGGGCCGGGCGATCTCGTGATGATGCGCCGCCAGCTCCTGAACCTCGCCGAGCTCGCGGGCGGGACCGGGTAGCGCGCGGGCCGGCGCCGCCCGTCAGCGGGAGGCCAGGCGCCGCATGCGCGGCAGCAGCAGCCCGGCGAATCCGAGCAGCAGGAGCAGGAGCGGCCACCCGAGCAGGCTCGTGGTTCGCCCTTTCCCGGCCTCGAGCCGCGTCAGCTGGGTGCCGACGCTGACCAGGAACAGCGCCAGCCCAGCCGCGCCGACGTACGCCGGTCCTCGCAGGCGCGCGTGGGCGCCGCCGCACACGAGGGCGAGGGAGACGACCAGCAGGAAGATGTTCCAGCCGACGGTCTGGTCTCCCGAGATGTGGAGCAGCGGGTGTTCGGTCCCCCCCGGCGCGGACGCGCCGACCGCCCCGATCTTGCCGGCCGCGCGTGAGGTCAGGGCCCCGAACGCGAGGTCTATCGCGCCGATCAGGACGCCCTGGAAGCCGGCGATCACGACGCCGATGCCGCCGGCGGTCGCGAGCTCGCCCGCACCGCGGCCTTCCGCGAGCGCCGTCGCTCCCGCTGCGAGCAGCAGCGCGCCACCGCCCCCCAGCAGCAGCCAGCGCACCGTGCCCGGGGACGAGTGGGGGAACACCTTCAGCCAGACGAACATCCACGCACCGAGCAGCGAGATGCCCGCCAGCAGGATCGCGTAGGGGGCGTCCGCGCGGCGCGCGCCGACCGCTGCGAGCACCGCGGTGAGCACGAGGACGGCCGCGTCGTAGAGCAGGTGATGCGTGCTCGCGCCCGCCCAGGCGAGGAACTGGAAGAGGGCGACGGGGAAGAGCGCGATCGGAGGTGACGAGGAGCACGGCGCGGGCCGGGTCGGCGGGCGTCCTCCTTCCCGTCGGGCGGCCTGCGACCGCCAGCGCGTAGAGCGCGGCCGCCGGCACCGCGAGCGTCAGGAACAGCTCGAAGTCGGTCCAGGAATGGTGCGTCCCGCGCCGGATGTAGACGAGCACGGCACCCAGCGCGAACAGCACGCCGCCGACCCCGCGAGCGACGCCGACGAGCCCTCGTTCCCGCTCCACCACGGGCTGACCCTACGGTCGCGTTCGGATGGTTCGATGCACGGCGCGATCACCCGGGCGCCCCCGCTGGAATGATGGCTCGCGTGCAGAGCCACGACGCGATCATCGTCGGCGGCGGGCACAACGGCCTGACCGCTGCGGCTTTCCTCGGGCGGGCCGGCCGCTCGTGCCTCGTGCTCGAGCGGCTCGACCACGTCGGCGGCGCCGCGGTCTCCGAGCAGATCTTCGCCGGACGCGACGCGCGGCTGTCGCGCTACTCCTATCTCGTCAGCCTGCTCCCACAGGCGATCGTCGACGAGCTCGGCCTGCCCGTCAGGCTGCTGCGTCGCTCGGTGTCCTCCTACACCCCCGACCCCCGGGCGGGAGGCGAGCGAGGTCTGCTCGTGGACGCCTCGCGGCCCGCCGAGACGCGCGCGTCGTTCCGAGCGCTGAACGGCCGGGGCACGGAGGGATGGGATCGTCTCTACGCGCTGACGGGACGCGTGGCCGAGGCGGTCTTCCCGACGATGACGCAACCCCTGCGCTCGCGCGAGGAGATGCGCGCGATCGTCGGCGCGCGGGACTGGGAGCCGCTGTTCGAGCGACCGATCGAGGAGCTGGTGCGAGAGCTGCTCGGCGACGACCTGCTCGAGGGCGTGGCGCTCACCGACGCGCTGATCGGCACCTTCGCCGACGCCGGGTCGCTGCTCGCGAGCCGCTGCTTCCTCTACCACGTGATCGGACGCGGCACCGGAGACTGGCTGGTGCCGGAGGGCGGAATGGGAACGCTCACCGCCGCGCTCGCGGCGGCGGTGAGCGCCGGCGGAGGGGAGCTGCGAACCGGAGCGGAGGCGGTGTCGATCGAGCCGGGTGCGCGGGGAACGCGGGTGCGCTACGTCGCCGGCGGCGAGGAGCGGGAAGCGTGCGGTCGCGCGCTTCTGTTCGGCGGCGCGCCCACCGAGCTGTCGAGGCTCCTGGGGGAGGAGCCGAGCGACGCCCCCGCGGTCGAGGGCTCTCAGCTGAAGGTGAACCTGCTGCTCTCGCGGCTGCCGCGGCTGCGCGACCCCCGAGTCGAGCCGGAGCGCGCCTTCGCGGGCACGTTCCACGTCAACGAGACGGCCTCGCAGCTGCGGGCCGCCTACGAGCAGGCCGCGCGCGGCGAGATACCGGCGCTGCCGCCCTGCGAGGCGTACTGCCACTCGCTCACAGACCCCTCGATCCTCGGGGAGGAGCTACGCCGCGACGGCGCCCAGACGCTGACCGTGTTCGCGCTGCACATGCCGGCGCGGCTGTTCGCGGCGGACCCCGACGGCGCTCGCGACCGCGCGCTCGCGGCGACGCTGGCCTCGCTCGACAGCGTGCTCGCCGAGCCGATCGAGGACTGCCTGCTGGCCGACGCGGAGGGGCGTCCGTGCATCGAGGTGCGCAGTCCCGCCGACCTGGAGCGCGAGCTGCGGATGCCCGGCGGGCACATCTTCCATCGCGATCTCTCGTGGCCGTTCGCGGAGCGCGACGAGGAAGTGGGTCGCTGGGGGGTCGAGACGGATCATCCCGGGGTGCTGCTGTGCGGTGCGGGGGCCCGGAGGGGCGGAGGGGTCAGCGGGATCCCGGGGCACAACGCGGCGCGTGCGGCAGCGCAAGCCCCGTGGCGGTGACGAGCGCCCGGCGCACGTCGCCGAGCCGAGGCGCGCCGCGAACGAGGCGCGCCGGCGGGTGAGAGCCTGTGTTGCCGCCCGGCAGGACTTGCCGCGCTCGTCAGGTTTCGTGGGGGCGACGTCCGTTCGCGGCCGTCCCCTTGCCCCTCATGAGGGGGCCCGTCGTCACGAGAGGACCATCTGTGTGCACGTGAAGTTGGCGGCCAGCCGCTCGCCCTTCGTCACCCGGACCTCCCAGACCTGTGTTCGGGAGCCGACGTGGAGCGGCTCGCCGACGGCCTCGAGCAGGTCGCCGGCGCCGGCGGAGGAGATCACGTTGATCTTCAGCTCGATCGTGGTGAAGCCGAAGCCGTCGGGCAGGTGCCGCAGCGTGCCCCACGCTGCGACGGTGTCGGCGAACGCGACCCACGCGCCGCCGTGGACGTAGCCCATCGGGTGCAGGTGACGGCGGTCGACCCCCATCCGCCCGACCACGCGCTCATCGGTGATCTCGGTCAGCTCGACTCCGAGGTCGCCAGGGAACGTTCCCTCCAGCCGCTCGCGGCTCAGCTCCGGCGTCACGTTCGGGTTGGTCGGGCTCATCGGCGCACCGGCTCGGCGCCGGACGGCGGATCGTATGCGCTCGACGCGGCGGCCGCCTCTGCGCGCGTCAGGAACGCGTCGAGCATCGCGTTGTAGCCGTCCGCCGCGGTCAGCGTGTGGCCGCGCCCCTCCACGGTGCCTCGCTCGGCGCCGATCAGCGCCGCGACCCGGTCGCAGACCGCCTCGAAGACCTCAGAGTGACCGCCGGACAGCACGAGCTTCGGGAACGGCGCCCGGCGCAGCGCCTCCCAGTCGGGCTCGGCCTCCCACGCGGGCCGTTCGCGCATCAGCAGCGTCACCCCCGCGAGCAGGTCGCCGTCGAGCCGGTCGGGCGTCGCCCGGGTCACGCCGGCGCCTCTCCGGAACAGGCGCAGGAACTCGCGCGGCTCGAGTTCGGCGGCGTGCTCGAACAGCCGCGTCCCGTTCGCGATCTGGCGATCGACGGCGGGAACGCCCGCCGCGACGCGCAGGCAGCCCGGCTCCGAGACGGTCAGCGACCTCACCGCCGCGGGCCGCAGCACCGCTGCGCAGAGCGCGACCACCCCGCCGTAGGAGTGACCGACGAGATGTGACGAGCCGCCGAGCAGCGCAGCGACGAGCGGTGCCTCGGCGTCGAAGTCGCCGCGCGCCGGCGCCGGGCTCGCGCCGAAGCCGGGCCTGTTGAGCGCGAGCAGACGCCAGCGCGCCCCGAGCTCCCGCTGCCTGCGCCAGGTCACCTCGGCGCCGACGATGCTGCCGTGGACGAGCACGACGGGCGGCCCCGAGCCGTGCTCGATCACCTCGAGGGCCCCGCTCATCGGGCGATCCTACGCCCGGCGCCGCGGAGGCCCCGGGCCGAGCACATACGATCGACTGCGGTGTCCACCGCACCTGAGGCCGCGTCCGGGGCCGGCCCGCTCGCGCGGGCCCCCTCCGGCGTGCTCGTGGTCGGCGCGATCGCCTCGGTCCAGTTCGGCGCCGCGATCGCGACGACGCTGTTCGACCGGCTCGGACCGGGGGGGACGGTGCTGCTGCGTCTCGCCTTCGGCTCGCTGGTGCTGCTTGCGGTGTGGCGGCCGCGGCTCGCCGGCCGCACCCGCCGCGAACTGCTGCTGGCGGCGGCGTTCGGCCTCGTGCTGGGCGCGATGAACGTGACCTTCTACGGCGCGCTGCGGCGGATCCCGCTGGGGATCGCGGTCTCGCTCGAGTTCGTCGGGCCGCTGACCGTCGCGCTGCTCGGCTCCCGTCGCGGGCTCGACCTGCTGTGGGTCGCGCTGGCGGCGCTCGGGATCGTCGCGCTGACCCGCGGGGACTCGCATGGTCTGAACGGCCTCGGCGTCGCGCTGGCGCTGATCGCCGGGGCGTTCTGGGGCGGCTACATCCTGCTCAACGCGCGGCTCGGCAGGGTCTTCCCGGGCGGCACCGGGCTCGCGCTCGCGATGTGCGTCGCGACCGTCGCCGCGGCGCCGCTCGGGGTCGCCGAAGGCGGCGGCCACCTGCTCGACCCCGGCTCGCTGCTGGGCGGCGCCGCCGTCGGCGTGCTGTCGTCGGCGATCCCGTACTCGTTCGAGGTCGAGGCGCTGCGGCGGATCGCGACGTCGGTGTTCGGGGTGCTGATGAGCCTCGAGCCGGGCTTCGCGGCGCTCGCGGGGCTGCTCGTGCTCGGCCAGCACCTCGGGGGGCGGGTGCTGGCCGGGATCGCGCTCGTGATCCTCGCCTCGGCCGGCGCCTCGCGGAGCACGCGCAAGGGCGCGGTCGCGCTCTAGGCGCTCACGGGCGGTCGGGAAGCTGCTGCAGCGCCCAGCGGTTGCCGTCGGGGTCGGCGAAGTACACGAACCGCCCCCAGGGGAACTCCTGCACGTCGCTGACCCCAACGCCGCGGCCGGCGAGATCCTCGCGCGCCGCGTCGGCGTCCGCGACGACCATCTGCAGGCCCTGGACGGAGCCGGGCTCGGCCTCGGTGAGGCCCTCGCCGATCGCGATCGAGCACGCCGAGCCGGGCGGGGTCAGCTGCACGAAGCGCAGCCCGTCCTCGACCGTGACGTCGTGTTCGGCGACGAAGCCCGCGGCGTCGGCGTAGAAGGCCTTCGCGCGGTCGACGTCGGAGACGGGGAGCGTGATCAGCTCGATCTTGAAGTCCATCGTGGTTCCTCCTTCGGGGGCTTGACGGGCGGCCTGGAGGCTATGCGGCATCGAGGCCAGGATCTGTCCTCGATCTGCGGGATCATCCCGCCATGAGCTCCGCTCCGACCGCCGGCCGCCTGCTCTCGCTGCTGTCGCTGCTGCAGGGCCGCCGCGAGTGGCCGGGGACGTTGCTCGCCGAGCGCCTCGAGGTCTCGCCGCGGACGGTGCGCCGCGACGTCGAGCGGCTGCGCGCGCTCGGCTACCCGATCGAGTCGGTCAGCGGGCCGGCAGGCGGGTACTCGCTGACCTCCGGTGCGGCGATGCCGCCGCTGCTGCTCGACGACGAGGAGGCCGTCGCCGTCACGATCGCGCTGCGCACCGCCGCCCGCTCGGCGGTCGCGGGGATCGAGGAGACCGCGCTGCGGGCGCTGGTGAAGCTCGAGCAGGTGCTGCCCGTCACAGCTGCGCGGGCGCGTGCGCGCGCTCGGCGCGGCGACCGAGGTCGTCGTCGGCGCCGGTGGGCCGACCGTCGACGCGGCGGCGCTGACGACGATCGGGACGGCCTGCCGCGACCGCGAGACGCTCCGGTTCGGCTACCGCGGGCGCGACGGAGAGCGCAGCCGGCGCGTCGTCGAGCCCCACGCGCTGCTCGTCCACGGGCGCCGCTGGTACCTGCTCGCGTTCGACCCCTCGCGGACCGGCTGGCGGACGTTCAGGGTCGACCGGATCGAGCGGCCGGCTCCTGCCGGGCAGCGGTTCGTCACGCGCAACGTGCCCGGCGGCGACCCGGCCGCGTACCTGACCCGCGCGCTGCAGGGCGCGGTCTACCGACACGAGGTTCGCGTGCGGTTCCACGCGCCGGCAGCGCAGGTCAGGACGCGGCTGCCCGGCGTGTGGGGCGCGCTGCGCGAGGAGCGCGACGGCACCTGCGTGTACGAGACGAGCGACGACGACCTCGACTGGCTCGCGGTCAGGGTCTCGATGCCGATGGTCGAGTTCGAGCTGCTCGAGGCGCCGCCCGAGCTGCGCGAGCGGCTGGTGGCGATGGGGCAGCGGATCGTCCGCTCCGCGGAGCCACCGCCGAGCAGCGCACGGCCGGTCGCCCGGGACTAGGCGGGCAGCAGCCGCTCGACGATTGCGAAGACGGGCCGCGCGCGCAGCTCGTCGCGGAGGTCGAGCCGGTAGTCGAGCAGTGCGAGGGGGGGCGCGATCATCATGTCGGCCACGTTCGGCTGCGCGCCGCCGATCACGCCCGCGGCCAGCAGCTCGTCGGCGTGGTCGAGCGCCGCGGGCAGCTGCGCCAGCAGCCGGCGTTCGGCCTCGGGGGTTGCGCGGAACGTGGTGCGGGCGGCGAGTTTCGTGCCGATGTCGCGCTGCAGGTCGTTCGTCGCGAGCAGCGGGCCGAGCCGCCCGCGAGCGCCGCGCGCGTCGAGTGCGCCCAGGCCTCCGGCGAGCGTGATCCTGCGGCTCAGCATCTGCAGGGGCTCGTCGCCCCATGCCTCGGCCTGCTCGACGGCGGCGCGCTGCTCGGGGTCGGCCGGGAGCAGCGGGGGGTCCGGCACGAGCCGCTCGAGCAGGCGCGCGATCTCGTGGTTGCGCTGAGCGCGGTGGGAGCCGAGCGCCAGCGCCGGGACGGTGCCGAAGCGCTCGAGCAGCGCGCTCATCCGCGTCGGGCGGCCGTCGATCATGCGCGTCGGTGTGCTCGAACCGGGGAATCCGCGCAGCCGCACGAGCTGTGGATGAAGCCCGGTCGGCAGCGCCACGCAGCGGAAGCCGACGCCCTTGTGCGCGAGCATCAGCTTCGCGCTCGCGCACGCGTGCGAGCCGTGGATCACGTACAGCGTGCCCCGCCCGACCGCGGCGGGCCCGCGCGCGCTCTGTCCAACCGTCGCGTCCGCCATCGACGCGATTATCCTCGTCATCAGTCCAGCGGTGTCGTGTAGGCGCCGGTCAGCCCGCCGTCGACGAGGAACGTCGAGGCGGTCACGAACGAGGACTCCGAGCTCGCCAGGAACAGCGCCGCGTTGGCGATCTCGATCGGCTGCGCGAAACGGCCGGCGGGCACGTGGACGAGCCGGCGCGCGGCCTGCTCGGGATCCTTCGAGTACAGCTCTTTGAGCAGCGGTGTGTCGACGGGGCCGGGGCACAGCGCGTTGACGCGGACCCCTCGGCGGGCGAACTCGACGCCGAGCTCGCGCGAGAGCGCGAGCACGCCGCCCTTCGAGGCCGTGTAGGAGATCTGCGAGGTGGCGGCGCCCATCACCGCGACGAACGAGGCGGTGTTGATCACCGAGCCGCGTTCGGCGCCCTCGTTCTCGAGCAGGTGCGGGATCCCGTGCTTGCAGCAGAGGAACACGCTGCGCAGGTTCACCGACTGCACGCGCTCCCAGGCGTCGAGTGTGGTCTCGAGCACCGACGCGTCGTCGTTGGGGGAGATACCGGCGTTGTTGAACAGCACGTCGATGCGGCCGAACTGCTCGCGCACCTGGCGGTAGAGGTCGGCGACGAGCTCCTCGCTCGTCAGGTCGATCTGCAGCGAGATGTCGCCCGGGCAGTCGGTCAGCACGTCGACCCCGGCGACCTTCGCGCCCTCGCGTTGGAACAGCTCGACGGTGGCGGCGCCGATGCCGCCGGCGGCGCCGGTGACGACGCACACGCGCCCCTCCAGCCTGCCTGCGCCTGAACCCGCCATCAGCTTCCCTCCTCCGTCGCGTAGAAGATCGTCTTCACCTCGGTGTAGGCGTCGAGCGCGTGCGGCCCGAGCTCGCGGCCGTATCCCGACTGCTTGAACCCGCCGAAGGGTGTTGTGACCCTGACCGAGCTGTTCGAGTTGATCGACAGCACACCGGTCTCGACGGCGCGGGCGACGCGCAGCGCGCGGGCGCCGTTGCGGGTCCAGATCGAGCCGGACAGGCCGTAGATCGTGTCGTTCGCGAGCGCGACGGCCTCGGCCTCGTCGCGGAACGGGATCACCGCCGCGATCGGGCCGAAGATCTCCTCCCGCACGGCACGGTCACCCGGCGCGGCGGGACACAGCACGGTCGGCGCGAACCAGTACCCGGGACCGTCCGGTGCGGAGCCGCGGAACGCGACGTTGACGCCGTCATCGAGGAACGACGAGACCGTCTCGCGCTGGCCGGCGGAGATCAGCGGGCCCATCTGCGTCTCCTCGTCGAGCGGGTCGCCGACGCGGAGGCCCTTCACGGCGGGCTCGAGCGCGGCCATGAACTCGTCCAGCGCCGAGGCCTCGACGAGGATCCGAGAGCGCGCGCAGCAGTCCTGGCCGGCGTTGCCGAACACGGCGAGCGGGGCGGCGGCCGCCGCCGCCTGCAGGTCGGCGTCCGCGAACACGATGTTCGCGGACTTGCCGCCGAGCTCGAGGGTCACGCGCTTGATCGTCTGCGCGGCGCCGGCGGCGATCGAGCGGCCGACCTCGGTCGAGCCGGTGAACGCGATCTTCGCGACGTCCGGGTGCTCGACGAGGCGCTGCCCGCAGGTCGAGCCCGGGCCGACGACGACGTTCAGGACGCCGTCCGGCAGCCCCGCCTCGGCCGCGAGCTCGGCGAAGCGGAGCGCGCGTCAGCGGTGTCAGCTCGGCCGGCTTCAGCACGACCGTGTTGCCGGCGGCCAGCGCCGGGCCGAGCTTCCAGGAGGCGATCGTCAGGGGGAAGTTCCAGGGGGTGATCAGCCCGACCACGCCGACCGGCTCGCGGACCGTGAACGCCTGCCCTCCGGCGACCGGGATCGTGTCGCCGAGCAGGCGCTCGGGCGCGCCGGCGTAGAAGCGGAAGGTGTCGACGACCATCCCGATCTCGCCGCGAGCGTCGCCGATCGCCTTGCCGGCGTTGCGTGCCTCGAGCACCGCGAGCTCCTCGAGGTGGTGCTCGACGGTGCTCGCGATCGCGCCGAGCAGCCTCGCGCGCGAGCCCGGGTCGAGCGCGCGCCAGCCGGGCAGAGCCGCGCGCGCGGCCGCGACGGCGGCGTCGACCTCCTCGACGCCGGCGCGCGGGACCGCAGCGAGCACCGCCTCGGTGGCGGGCTCGAGCACTGCCAGGTTTTCGCTCAGCGCTCAGCCCGTCCCGGCTGATCGGCCCCACGCACACGCGCTCCGGCGCGCGCATCGGCACAGCTGTATGCCGTCGTGGAACCGACCATCACGGCGCCTGCGCGATGTCCGGCAGGCTCTCTTCGAGGTTCAGCTCGTCGATCGTGCGGACCGGGCCCTTGAAGCTGTTTTTCGCGGACACCGCGTACCAGATCGTGACCGCGGCCATCACGCCGATCGTCACCAGCGGCGCGTAGTTGACCGCCGACCATTCGAAGCCGTGCTTGAAGAACACGCCGGCGGGAGCGAACGGCAGGCAGAAGATCACCACGCAGATCGCGACCCAGATGAACGCGGCGGGGTTCATCCATTTGTACTTGTTGCCCAGCGTCCACGACCCCGCTTTGAACTCGTCTTTCATCCGCCACCGCAGGAACACGGGGATCGTGTAGGCGATGTAGAGCCCGATCACCGAGATCGAGGTGACGGCGAGGAACGCGACCGGCGTGCCGAGGTGGTTCGGGAAGTACGCGGGAATCGTGATGATCAACGCGAACAGCACGACGAACAGGACCGCCCAGGTCGGCGTCCTGTTGGGGCCGAGGCGCCGCCAGAGGTTGTGGCCGGGCACGGCCCCGTCGCGCGAGAACGCGAAGGTCATCCGCGAAGCGCTGGTCACGCATGCCATCCCGCAGAAGATCTGGCCGACGGTGGAGATCAGGATCACGGCCTTCGCGGCCGCCGAGCTCAGCGCGGTCGTGAAGATCGTCAGCGCCGGGTATCCGGCTTTGTAGATTTCGCCTTCGTGGCTCTTCTGGATCGCGAAGGTGATCGCGAGCAGCACGATCCAGCCGATCACCGCCGAGTAGAAGACGGACCGCCAGATGCCTTTCGGCGCGGAGTCTTCGGCGCCGTGGGTCTCCTCGGAGACGTGGGCGGAGGCGTCGTAGCCCGTGATCGTGTACATCGTCAGCAGGAAGCCGAGCGGCAGCACGTAGAACCAGTACATGTGGCCGCTGAACCCGGATTCGTTGGCGCGGTGGCCGAACACGTAGGAGAGGCTCGCGTGATGGCTCGGCACGGCGATCAGGATCACGACGATCACGGCCACGCCGAGCACGTGCCACCACACCGATACGCCGTTGAAGATCGAGACGAGGTGGCTCGAGAAGACGTTGACCAGGCCGTGGATGACGAGCAGGAACGCGAACAGCGCGAAGTTGACGTGCGCCGAGTAGTGGACGTTCGTGCCGGCCGCGGCCTTGGCGAAGTTGAAGATGAAGTGGACGTTGTAGAGGCCCAGCAGGTTCATCAGGAAGGTCGCGCAGACGTAGTCGACGGAGGCGACGACGGCGACGAGGCCGATCAGGTTGAACCAGCCGGTGAACCAGCCCCAGCCGGCGCCGCCGAGCTTCGAGGCCCAGTAGTAGATGCCACCCGCGGTCGGCATCGAGGAGGCCAGCTCGGACATCGAGAAGGCGACGAACAGGATCATCACGCTGATCAGCGGCCAGGCGATCGAGATCGCGATCGGACCGCCGTTCTTCAGCGCCTGGCCGTAGGTCGTGAAGCACCCGGCCAGCACGGAGATGATCGAGAACGAGATCGCGAAGTTGGAGAACCCGCTCCAGCCGCGCTTCAGCTCCTGCTTGTAACCGAGCTCCGCAAGACGTTGCTCATCGGTGCTCAACGTGCCCTCGGCTGCGCTCATGTAGGTGCCCCCTCCACGGGAAAAGGTTTGGTCTTCCTTCCTTCGCTCGTGACAATACGCTCGTTCGCGGATGGAAGTCAAGACTGCGCGGGTCCAAATTCACGGGCCCGTCTTCGTCCTCCTGTCCACCCGAGAAGCGGCTGCACATCGTGCGCGGGGACGTCGGCCGGCGTCCTAGCGCCGCACCGCCCAGACGCGCATCCCATCGCGGAAGCGCGTGACGAGCAGCGGCCTCGAGGCGGGGCGGCCGAGGACCGCGGCGCGCGCTCCCGGGGCGAGCACGCCCGCGATCACAGCTTCCAGCGCGCTCCGCATCATCCCCCCGGCAGCAGTCCCGCGAGCACGTGCTCGGTGCCCTGCAGATGCTCGGAGACCACGTTCGCCGCCCGCAGCGCGTCGCCCTCGCGCACCGCTGCGAGCAGGCGCCGGTGCTGCGCGTTCGAGGACGCCAGCACCTCCGGCGGGTGGGCGATGTGCGAGATCAGGTCGGTCATCGCGCCCTGGACCTCGGTCATCGACCGCACGAGGCGCGTCGAGCCCGCCGCCTCCGCCAGCCCGACGTGCAGCCGGATGTCCGCCTGCCGGTAGGCCGCGAAGTCCTCGAGCGCCTCCTCGAGCGCGTCGAGCACCTCCTCGAGCGCGTCGAGCGCCGCCGTCTCGGCGCGCTCCGCCGCGAGCACCGCGACCCCGAGCTCGATCGCGAGACGCTCGTCGCAGACCTCCCGCCATTCCGCGAGCAGCAGCTTCGACGGCGGCACCGCCGGCGGCTGCGGGTCCGACACGAACGTGCCGCCGCCGCGACCGCGGGTCGCGAACACGTGGCCGGACTGCGTCAGCGCGGTCAGCGCCTGGCGCAGGGTCGAGCGCGCGATCCCCATCCGCGCGCACAGCTCCCGCTCGGCCGGGAGCTGCGATCCCGGCGGCAGCAGCCCGAGCTTGATCGCCGTGCCGAGGCGATCGACCGTCTCCTCGAAGGCGGTCTGGGAGCGGACGGGAGCGAAGACTGCGTCGGGCGGAGCGTGCGGTGCCGGCGCTCGGCGCTCAGCGGCGGCCATCGTCGTCAGCTCTTCGAATGCACGGAGGCGTGCAGGGTCCCCGGTGGAACGCGCTCGGTCCGCTCACAGCCGCTCGAACCCCCGGAAGCGCTCCCAGTCGGTGACCGAGGCCCCGAACGCCTGCAGCTCGACATCGGCCGCGTTCAGGTAGTGGGCGACGACCTCATCGCCGAACGCCTCGCGTGCGATCTCGCTGCCGGCGAACAGGTCCCGCGCCGCCTGCAGCGTCTGCGGGACCCGGGGGTGCTCGGAGTCCGCGTACGCGTTGCCCTCCAGCGCCGGCTCGAGCTCGAGCCCCGCGTCGATCCCGTGCAGCCCCGACGCGATCAGCGCCGAGATCGCGAGGTACGGGTTCAGATCGGCCCCGCCGACACGGTTCTCGAAGCGCTTGGACGGCCCGTGCCCGACGACGCGCAGCGCGCAGGTGCGGTTGTCCCGGCCCCACGCGACCGTCGTCGGCGCGAAGCTCGCGGCGGCGTAGCGCTTGTAGGAGTTGACGTTCGGCGCGAGCAGCAGCGTCAGCTCCCGCAGGCACGCGAGCTGCCCGGCGAGGAACGAGTCGAACAGCTTCTCGTTCTCGTCCCGAGCGAACAGCGGGCCCCGCTCGTCGGCGAGCGAGAAGTGGATGTGGCACGAGTTCCCCTCGCGCTCGTCGTACTTCGCCATGAACGTGATCGCGACGCCCTCGTCGGCGGCGATCTCCTTCGCGCCGTTCTTGAAGATCGCGTGCTCGTCGCACGTCCGCAGCGCGTCCGCGTAGCGGAAGTTGATCTCGTGCTGGCCGAAGTTGCACTCGCCCTTGGAGTCCTCGACGACCATCCCCGCCGCCGCCATCGAGTTGCGGATCCGGCGGATCAGCGGCTCGACCCGCGCCGTGCCGAGCAGCGAGTAGTCGACGTTGTAGAGGTTCGCCGGGCGCAGGTCGCGGTACGCCTTGTGCCATGCGTCCTCGTAGGTCTCGCGGAACACCATGAACTCGAGCTCGGTGCCGGCGTTCGCGCTCCAGCCGCGCTCCGCGAGCCGCGCCAGCTGACGGCGCAGGATCTGGCGCGGGGAGGCGACGACGTCGCTGCCGTCGAGCCAGGCGACGTCGGCGAGGCAGATCACGGTCCCCTCCTGCCACGGCACCGGCCGCAGCGTGTCGAGGTCCGGCTTCAGCAGCATGTCGCCGTATCCGCGCTCCCACGAGGACATCGCGTAGCCGTCGACGGTCGCCATGTCGACGTCGACCGCGAGCAGGTAGTTGCATCCCTCCGCGCCGTGCTCGACGACCTCCGCGAGGAAGTGCGTGGCGGTCAGGCGCTTGCCCTGCAGGCGTCCCTGCATATCGGTCAGCGCGAGCAGCACGGTGTCGACCGCGCCACGCTCCACAGCCTCTGCGAGCTCCTCCAGCTTCACGCGTTCAGAAGGTACTCGTTTCCGACCTTCAGGTGGGCGGCCGCGGCGTCAGCCCGCCGGCACCGGCTGCGCGTCCCCGGCCTGCGCCGCCGCGGCGTGGGCGCGGCTGTCGCGTGAGGAGATCAGCACCAGCGCGAGGGCGGCGCCGGCGATCGCGAAGCCCGCGCCGGTGAGGAAGGCGCGGCCGAAGCCGTCGGCGAGCGCCTGCGCCTGGGTGTGGCCCCCCGCGTGAAGCAGGTCCTTCGTGCGCGTCTGGGCGATCGTCGCGAGGATCGCGAGGCCGAGCGCGCCGCCGACCTGCTGCGCGGTGTTGACGAGCCCTGAGGCGAGCCCCGCCTCCTGCGGCTTGGTCCCCGTGACCGCGGCGATCGTCACCGGCACGAACGAGAACCCGAGCCCGAACGCCGCGAGCAGCGACGGGCCGAGCACGTCGCCGGCGAACGACCCGTGCGCGCTGACGCGCGAGAACCACAGCAGCCCGCCGGCGATCAGCAGCAGTCCCGTCGTCAGCACCGGCTTGAACCCGATCCGTGTGACCAGCACCGAGGCCGCTCCCGCAGAGAGGATGATCCCGACCGCCAGCGGCAGGTAGGACAGGCCGGCGTGCAGCGCCGAGAAGTGCAGCACCTGCTGCATGTAGAGGGAGACGAAGTAGAACATCGAGAACAGCGACATGCCGATCAGCAGGGCGACGATGTCGGCTCCGCGCAGCGTTCGCAGGCGGAAGATCGAGAACGGCATCAGCGGCGCCCGGCGCCGCGACTCGATCGCGACGAACGCGACGAGCAGCGCCACGGCGCCGGCGAGGCGCAGGATCGTCGCGGTCGCGCCCCAGCCGTCGTTCACGGCTTCGACCATCGCGTACACCAGCAGCGCGAGACCCGCGGTCACCGTCACCGCGCCCGGGATGTCGAACTCGCGGTGCTCGACTTCGGCGCGGCTCTCGCCGAGCACGCGCGGCGCGGCGATCGTGCACAGCAGCCCGATCGGGACGTTCACGAACAGCACCCAGCGCCAGCTCAGCCCGCTCGTCAGGACGCCGCCGAGCAGCACGCCGGCGGCGCCGCCGGCGCCGGCCACCGCTCCCCACACGCCGAGCGCGCGGTTGCGCTCCTCGCCGTCGGCGAAGGTCGTCGTGATGATCGACAGCGCCGCGGGGGAGACGATCGCCGCGCCGAGACCCTGGACGGCGCGCGCCGCGATCAGCCAGGCCTCGGATTGCGCGAGCCCGCCGAGCAGCGAGGAGACCGAGAAGACCGCCAGGCCGAGCATGAACATGCGCCGGCGACCCAGCAGGTCGGCGAGACGCCCGCCGAGCAGCAGGAAGCCGCCGAACGTCAGCGTGTAGGCGTTCACGACCCAGGAGAGATCGGCCTCGGGGAACTTCAGCGCGGTCCCGATCGAGGGCAGCGCGACGTTGACGATCGAGGCGTCGATCACGATCACGAACTGCGTCATCGCCAGCAGCATCAGGACGATGTTCTTGTTGGGGTGGCCGGACTCTGTCTGCATCAGCTCGGTTCCTCCTCGATCGCGCTCATTCGGGGGCGATCCGCACGCTAATCCGGGTCAAGGCCAGTAACTGTCCTCGATATTCGACTTCCAATGGAAGGTGAACTCCGATTCCGGTTGCGAGGCACCGTATCATAGGAGGAGTCACGATTCCGTTTTTGTGAGCGTCGGCGAACGCGGCCGGCGGGAGGGAGCCAATGGCCACAGCAGCGAGCACCAGGCCGATGCGCGCGGACGCCCGCCGCAACCGCGAGCGCATCCTCGTCGCTGCGCGGAAGCTGTTCGGCAGCGCCACCCGGAGGTCCAGATCGACGACGTCGCGCGTGCTGCGGGCGTCGGCGTCGGCACCGTCTACCGGCACTTCCCGGACAAGCACGCGCTGATGGGCGAGCTCGTGCGCGAGCGCTTCCGGCTTTTCAACGAGCGCATGAGGCTCGCGCTCGAGGACGAGGGGTCGCCGTTCGAGGCGCTCGCCGGCTCGATCCGCGACAACGCGACCTCGATGGCCGGCGACGCCGCCACCCGCTTCGCGCTGATGAGCGGCGGCGAGCAGGTCTTCGAGCACGCCGGCGAGGAGCGCGACGAGTTCCTGCGTCTCGCCCGCCGTCTCGTCCTGCGCGCGCGCCGCTCGGGCGAGCTGCGCCCCGACTTCAAGGCCGACGACATCCCGATGGTGATGTGCGGCGTGTGCGCGACGATCGACAAGTCCGCGGCCGGCTGGAACTGGCGGCGGCACCTCGAGATCGTCCTCGCCGGCATGCGGGCGAGCCGCGTGAGCCTGCTCTCCGCGCCGGAGCCGGTCGAGGCGGTGCTGCGCCGCTCGCACACGCTGCTGGAGGGACCGCGTATCGGCGCGGCGGGGAGCTCGTCTACAGCGACGTGATCGCCGGAGGGCTGTTCCGCTGCGCCCGCCGGCGGAGAGATCGAGGAGCTGCTCCCGGGGCGCCGCGGCATCGGCGGCATCGTCCCCCACGCGGACGGAGGCTGGGTGATCAGCGGCCGCACCGTGCTGCACCTCGCGGCGGACGGCTCACAGCGCGAGCTGCTGTCCGACCCCGACGCACCGGGTTACAACGACATCTCTGCGGGGCCGTCCGGGGAGCTGCTCGCCGGCGAGCTCCGCTACCGGCCGATGTCGGGCGACGAGCCACGCGCCGGCAGGCTGCTCGCGCTCGAGCCCGGGCGGCGCGCTGCGCGTGCTCAGCGAGGAGGTGCTGTGGCCGAACGGGATCGGCGTCGACCCCGCCGGCAGGACCGTCTACATCAGCGACTACGCACGGCAGCTCGTGCTCGCGGTCCCGTTCGCCGGCGGCGCGGCGGTCGAGTTCGCGCGCTCCCCGCGGGGCTCCGCGGACGGGCTGGCGGTCGACGCCGAGGGAGGCGTCTGGGTCGCGCTCGGCGAGGGCGGGGTCGCGCGTTTCACCCCTTCGGGCGAGCTCGACGAGCTGATCGAGGTCCCCGCCGGCTTCGTCTCGAGCCTCTCGTTCGGCGGCGCGGACATGCGCGACGTGCTGATCTCGACGGCCGACAACCAGGTCGATCCGCAACTCGGAGGGACGCTGATGCGGGCCCGGAGCGAGGTCGCGGGGCTGCCGGTCGGGGCGGTGCGGGCGTGAGGGGCGGTCAGGCGGAGGCCCGGCGCGCGTGACGCCTCTCGGCGAGCACGATCCCCGACGCTGAGCGCAGGCCGTCGCCGAGCGTCGGCGCACGGCTCGGCGTGTTCGGGCCGGAAGGCTCACGCGACCGGCTCCGCCAGCGCCGCGAACGGCCGCAGCCGCAGCGCCAGCTCGAGCTCGAAGCGTCCGTCGGGCTCATCCAGGCGCGTCCCGAACAGCTCGCGCAGGCGCGCCATCCGGTAGCGGACCGTCTGCGGGTGGACGCCGAGCTCCTGCGCGATCGTCTTGCGCTGCCCGGGTGCGCGCAGCCACGCCGCCAGCGTGAGCTCGAGGTTCCCGCGGGTCGCCGCGCCGGGCACCGCGCGCAGCGGTGCGAGCCGGCGCTCGGCGAGCTCGCCCGCCAGCTGCGGGTCGGCTCCCAGCATCAGCTCCAGCACGCGCTCGTCAGCGCACACGAGCGCGGCGTCTCCCGCGAGACCGGCGCGCATCAGCGAGAGCAGGGCGCGAGCGCGCGCGAGGCTCTCGCGCGGCCCGCGCGAGCTCGACCGCCGGGCCGAGCGCGAGGCGGGTGCCGGTGCGCTCGGCCGCGACCCGCAGGCGGTCGCGGCGGTCGGGGCCATCCGGATCGAACAGCGCTCCCACGAACTCACCCTGGTGGGGGGCGAGCACCGTCTGGTCGCGCGCCGAGCGTGCGAGCTGCTCGTACATCTCGCCCGGGCCGGTGAACAGCGCGACCCGCGGAGCGAGCGCGACCCCGGCGGTCACCGCGGCCTCGCGCAGCACCTCGGGGGGCGGCTGCGGGTCACGCAGCAGCAGGCCGACGAACTCGCTGCGACGCGAGTGGGCGGCGCCGGAGCGGTGAGAGTGCTCGTCGGCGAAGCCGGCGGCGGCCTGCGTCGAGATCTCGTCGACGCACCCGAACCCGGTCTCGGCGAGGCGGTAGAGGTCCTCGGGCCGCACGCCGTGCTCGGTGCCCTTGCGCGCGACGTGCCGCCACATCGTCTGGCCTGCGAGCCGGTAGAAGCCCATCAGCTCGTCGAGGCTGCGTCCCGCGCGCGCCTGCGCGCGCCCGAGCGCGAAGTGCAGGTCCGAGGCGTCGGGACGTCCGGGTTCGAACCAGCGATCGACCGCATCGATCAGCCCGAGCCTGACGTTGCGTTCGAGCGCCCGTCGTGAGACGCCGGGCCCGTCCTGGCGCGCGCAGATCGCCTCGACCGCGACGTCGACGATCGCCGGGATCGCGGGGGTCAGCGCGGCTCGCAGCTCAGCCGGGGGAGCCGCAACCACGTCCACGCCCTGAACCGCCCCGTTGCTCTCCCCGGACAAGCTTCCCTCCCCGACGTCCCTTCCGACCGGCGCGAGCGTACAAGACTTGAGCTGCCGAGCGCAATCGAAGGCGCGGGGCCTCGCCGCTACTGGGCGGGTGCGTGAGCCGGGACGGGGCGGTGATGCAGCCGCGCGGACCGCTGCGCACAGGATCGGCGCGCGCACCGGCCCGCGCGCATTGGAGCGGCGCCGAGGCGCGTCCGCTAAGAGGCGGACGCCGCGGGCGTACGACCCGCCGCGCGCGCCGTGGTCGCGCGGACCGCGGCCGCGCACGCCGCGGGATCGTCGTAGAACGGCACGTGCCCGGCGCCCAGCGTCAGGTGCGAGGCCCAGGGCATCGCCGACCGCGCACGAGGCGCCTGCAGCCGGTAGGGCAGCAGCCGGTCGCGCCGCCCCCAGGCGACCGTCACCGGGGTCTGCCGCAGCTCCTCGGGGCGCTCGAAGCGAGTACCCGTCGAACCCCTTCAGCACCGCTGCGAACGCGGGCGAGGCCCAGGCGTCGCGCAGCGTCGCCACCGCCTCCTCGGCCGGCAGTCGCGCCGGATAGCCGAACGTCTGCGAGAACAGCGCGATCCGCCCGGCGCGCGTGCGGGCGGCCCGTTCGACCGCGGGGCGGGCGGCGCCGGGCATCTCGGCCAGCGCCGCCAGCGAGACCTGGCAGAAGCGCCGCTCGGGGCCGGTCCAGAAGCCGGCGGGGGAGAACGCCGTGACCGAGGCGGCGGCACGGCGCCGCGCCAGCTCCAGCGCGATCGCGCCGCCCATCGAGTTGCCGGCGACGTGCGGCCGCGTCAGCCCGAGCTCGGCCATGAACCACTCGAACGCGTCCGCGTAGGAGGTGATCGTCGGCTCCATCCCCGACGGCAGCGGCGCCGAGCGGCCGAAGCCGGGCGAGTCGCAGGCGATCACGTCGAACTCGCCCGCGCAGCAGGTCGATCACCGGCCGCCACGCCTGCCAGTGGTGTCCGATGCCGTGCAGCAGCACCAGCGGCGGCCCTTCGCCCTGCGCGGTGGTGGTTCAGCTGGATGCTCACCGGTCCGCGCGGATCAGGTCCGCTCCACGCTCGGCGATCATGATCGTCGGCGCGTTCGTGTTGCCGCCCGGGATCGTCGGCATCACCGAGGCGTCGATCACGCGCAGCGACTCGATGCCGTGCACGCGCAGCCGGGAGTCGACGACCGCCAGCTCGTGCGTGTCGCTCATCCGGGCCGTGCCCACCGGGTGGTAGATCAGCATCAGCCGCCGGCGCAGGTCGGCCTCGAGGTCCTCGCGCGTCGAGACCGCGCCGCCCGGCTTCAGCTCGGTGCGGACGATCTCGCTCAGCTCCGGTTGCGAGGCGATCTCGCGCGCCAGCGCCATCCCGGCGACGAGCGACTCGACGTCATCGGGCTCGGACAGGGTGTTCGTGATCAGATGGGGCTTCTCGCCCGGGTCGGGCGAGCGCAGCCAGACCTGGCCGCGCGCCTTCGGCGAGACGAGCACCGGCGCGATCACCATGCAGTGCCCGTCGTGTTCCTCCTGGCCGTGGTCTTCGAAGTAGGCCGCACCCATGTGGTACTGGATGTCCGCCGCCGGCAGCCCGCCGCGGGTGCGCGTGAACGCGCACACCTCGGCGACGGTCGAGGTCAGCTTGCCCGAGCGGCGCAGCAGCCACTCGAGCAGCGGCTTCGGCTTGTCGGCGCCGTACAGCGTGTCCTCCCCGGACACTTCCCAGATCAGCGTCACGAACGGGTGGTCCTGCAGGTTGCGCCCGACCCCCGGCAGCTCGTGGCGCGGAGCGACCCCGGCTGCGCGCAGCTCCTCGGTCTCGCCGATGCCGGAGAGCAGCAGCAGCTGCGGCGAGCCGATCGCCCCGGCAGCGAGGATCACCTCGCGCTCCGCGCGCACGACCTCCGACGCCGCGCCGTCCGCGCCCGACCCGAACACCGACCGCCCGCTCGCCCTCGAGCTCGATGCCCTGCACCGCGGCCTTCGTGCGGACCTCGAGGTTCGGACGCGTCATCGCCGGCCGCAGGTACCCGTCGGCGGCGCTGAAGCGCGCCCCGTTGTGCTGGGTCACCTGGAACATCGAGACGCCGTCCTGCTCGGGGCCGTTGTAGTCGGCGATGCGGGGGATCCCCGCCCCCTCGCTGGCGGCCAGCAGCCGCCGGTTCAGCGTTCGCGGCGAGCGCTGCTCGGAGACGCGCAGCGGCCCGCCGGCGCCGTGGAACTCCGAGGCGCCGCGCACGTTGTCCTCGGCACGGATGAAATAGGGAAGGACGTCGCGGTAGCCCCATCCCGGTGCGCCCTGTGCCTCCCAGCCGTCGTAGTCGAGCGGGCGCCCCCTGACGTAGAGCATCGCGTTCATCGAGCTCGAGCCGCCGAGCATCTTGCCCCGGGGGACATACAGCTCGCGCCCGTCGACGTGGGGCTCCGGCTCGGTCGCGTAGTCCCAGTCGAGCTTGGTGTGGAACTGCTGGGGGAAGGCCGCCGGGATCTTGACCTTCGGCGAGCGGTCCCTGCCGCCGGCCTCGAGCAGCAGCACGCTCACCGACGGGTCCTCGGAGAGCCGGTTGGCGAGCACGCACCCGGCCGAGCCGGCGCCGACGATCACGTAGTCGTAAGGGCTCACCAGGCCGACCGCCGCGTGCTCGGTCGGCCGCCGCAAACGTGAACCGGCTCACGTCGGGCCGCTTCAGTGCCTGCGCGTACTCGCGCATGTAGCCGGGCCAGTTGGCGATGATCCGGCCGCGCTCGTCCCGGTACCAGGAGTCGCACCGCGTCCAGGCGGTGCCGGCGAAGCGGTGCTGCACGTCGCGGTCGTAGGAGGCCTCGGCGTCGGCGCGGACCTCGATCGCGCCGGCGCCACGAGCGCTCATCTCTTCCAGCGAGCGGCGGATGTAGGCGGCCTGGTTCTCGAGGTAGAAGATGATCGAGCCGCCCGAGGTGTTCGTGTTCGGCCCGTACATCACGAACATGTTCGGGAACGACGGCACGCAGATCCCGAGGTAGGCGTGCGCGCCGCCGGCCCAGGCGTCTTCGAGCGAGACGCCGCCGCGGCCGGTGATCGCCATCGGGAACATGAAGTCGTTGGTGCGGAACCCGGTCGCCCAGATCAGGCAGTCGAGCTCGTGGGTGCGGCCGTCGGAGGTCCGCACGCCCTCCGGCGACGATCGCCTCGATGTGCGCCGTCTCGAGCTCGACGTTCGGCCGTTCCAGCGCCGGCAGGAAGTGCGAGCTGAACAGCACCCGCTTGCAGCCGAACGTGTAGTCCGGCCAGACCTTCTCGCGCAGCGCGGGGTCTTTGACCTGGGAGCGGATGAACGACGCCGAGCGCGCCGCGCCGATCCGTCCGGCGCTGCGCGGGTGACGGATCAGCAGCGTCAGGAACTCGCCGTACTCGAACACGAACCGGCGGCGGAACGCCTGCAGCCGGGGCATCCGTTCGTAGGCGGCCCGGATCGGCGCGGGGTAGGGACGGTTCTTGCGCGGCAGGAACCAGTTCCCGGTCCGCTGGAAGACCGTCATGCGGCCGACCCGCGGGGCGATCTCGGGCACGAACTGGACCGCGCTGGCGCCCGAGCCGACGACGCCGACGCGCTTGCCGGCGAGGTCGTAGTCGTGGTCCCATTCGGCCGAGTGGAAGCTGTGGCCCGCGAACTCGCCGGCGCCCTGCGATCCAGCGGCACGTGCGGCTGGTGCAGCTGGCCGGTCGCGAGCACCAGCGCCTCCGCCTCGAAGCGCTCGCCCTCGGAGGTCTCGACCGTCCAGGTCATCGGTCGTCCTCGTCCCACGCGCAGGCGGTGACCGTGCGGCCGGTGCGCACCAGCTCCTCGATCCCGTGCTCGCGCGCGACGTCGCGCAGGTAGTCGTGGATCTCGGCCTGCGGCGAGCACAGCGCTGGTCCAGTCGCGGCGCTGTGCGTAGGAGAACGAGTAGAGGTGGCTCGGCACGTCGCAGGCCGCACCCGGATAGGTGTTGTAGAACCAGGTCCCGCCGAGGTCGGGCGCGCGCTCGAGGATCGTCACGTCCTCGATCCCGTGGCGGCGCAGCTCGATCGCCGCGGCGACCCCGCCGAAGCCGGCGCCGACGATCAGCACCCGTGGCCGGCTGGGTCCCGGCTTTGCTCGGCCTGCTCCGATCGACACTGCGCTCCTCTCCGCTCCGCTTCCTGCGAAGCGAACCTTATGCGCTCGCGCAGCCGCCCGCCACGCTGCCCGCCGAGCCGATCACCCGGGCAGCACCCGCTCCAGCCACGCGGCGGCGACGGGCAGGTCGCGCGGGTCGATGTGGTGGCCGCCCTCGAACTCCCGGTACTCGACGTCGAGACCGGCCGCCGCCATCCGCTCGGCCGCGCTGCGGCCGAGCTCGACCGCGATCACCGCGTCGCGGCTGCCGTGCGTGACGAGCACCGGCAGCCCCGCTCGCTGCGCCAGCGCCGGGTCCCATCCCTCGACAGCCGGCATGAAGCCCGAGAAGCCGAGGATCCCGGCCGGCGCCGGACGGCTGCCGTCGAGCCCGGTCGCGTAGCTCATCACGCAGCCCATCGAGAATCCGCCGAGCACGGTCCGCGCCGGCGTCGAGCCCGGTGCGCCGCCACAGCTCGTCGTGCATCAGCGCCAGCTCCCGCTGCGCCGCCGCGAAGGTCGCCGGATCGGGGTGGCCGACGCGCGGCACGAGGTACCAGTGGTAGCCGGGCGAGCCCGGCAGCGTCAGCGGCCCGCGCGGGGAGGCGACGTGCAGGCGCCGGCGCGGGTCGAGGATGTCGGCGAGGCCGATCAGGTCGTGCTCGTCGGTGCCGCGCCCGTGATGCAGCACGAGCAGACCCTGCGGCTCTCCGTCGGCCGGGTCGCTCGACGTGCACGAGCGGGCTCATCCGCCGCCGCCCAGCAGCCGCGCGCCGACGCCGGCGATCGTTTCTTCGCCGTAGGCCTGCGAGGGGTCGCCGTCGGTGAAGACCGCGACGGTGAAGGCGACGGGACCCCGTTCGAGCAGCGCGACCTCGTTGAACAGACCCTCCGAGGGGAGCGCGCCGGTCTTGAAGTACACGCCCCAGCGGGCCGGGCGACGACCGGCACCCCCCAGCTCTGCTCCGGCTCGATCGTCGACATCAGATAGCGCGCGTAGCCGTAGTAGCGCGCGGGGATCAGGGCCCCGAGCCGCGTGAAGAAGCGCGCCTGATCGGCGGCGGAGGTCTGCGTGTACGCCCACCAGCCGACGCCGGGCGCGTAGTCCTCCATGCCGGCTTCGCGCGCAACCCGCGCGACCGCCGCGCCGCCGACCGCCGCCAGCACCGCCGAGGCGTCTTCGTTGTTCGATTCGTGGATCATCGGATAGAGCAGCGCGCGGTCGCCGGGCCCGAGCGCGCGGTGGCGGGCGACGAGCATCTGCAGGTAGGCGGTCAGGAACATCACCTTGACGACGCTCGCCGACTGGAAGTGCGCACGGGTGTTCCAGCCCGCCAGCCGCCCGGCGCTGTCCACGACCGCGAACGCGGTCCGTCCGGCACGGCCTTCGAGGTAATGCCGTGCCGCCGCGATCGCCGCCGGCGAGGGGAACGGCGCGAGCGGCGTGCCGCGGCCTTCGCCGCCGAACTCGAAGGCGGCGCGTGCTCGCGGGCGGTGCGAGGAGGCACGTGCGGCGGGGAGATGGAACCCGTGAGCCGGACACGGACCGTGCGCCGCCGGCACGCCCATCGCCGCTTCCCAGGCGGGGTTCAGGCAGACGCGGTAGCGGAAGCGCGCCGCCGGCGGGTCGACGATCGCGCTCGCGTAGGTCACCGACCCCGGGCAGCTCGTGCGTGGTCGTCCTCGCCGCGAGGTGGAAGGTCGTGCTGCCGCGGTCGGCGAGGTACCAGCTCGCCGTCACGGGCGGCGAGTCGAGGCCCGCGCCATGGGCGACGCGCGCGCTGAGCCTGACCCGGCCGGGGCCGAGCGAGGCCGCGGCGAGCGCGACGCGCGGGTCGACCGTGACCATCAGCGGCGTCCCCTGCGCGGACCCGTCGGCGACCCGCAGCCGCTCGTCGACGGCCGGCCGGATCGCCGGGAACACGAACGTCCCCGCGAGCGTCGAGGTGACGGTCGCGACCGCGTGCCAGTCGTGGAACGGGTAAGGGCTCGCTTCGAGCGCGAGCGGCCTGGCCGAGCCGGGCGCGACGGTCCCCGACACGGTGGTCGCGGCGCCGAGCGGGAGCTCGGAGGGTGCGGCCGACGCCGAGGGCCCGCGCTTCACCGCGCGCGAGCTCGCCCACGGTGAGCGCGGCGATCAGCGACGCCGCGAGGGCGGCGATCGCCGTTCTGCTGGTGCGTCGGGAGCCGATGCGGCGGGAGGCTAACGATCGAACCGCGCCGGCGTGCCGGGCCGGCGCGGCGCCCGCCGTCTAACGCGTGAAGGTCGCCTTGGAGAACACCGCGGAGTGGTATTCGCCTTTGTGCGCGGGGTTGAAGCCGACCCGGAAGGAGACCTTCAGGCGCCCGCTGCGAGCGAGCGAGCGGCGGCCCTTGATCGAGATCGGCACTCGCAGCGTCACCACGCCCGGCCCCTCCGACCTTCTTGAAGGTCGTGTGCAGCCCCGGGGATTTGACGCTCACGCGACCGGCCGTGAAGACCTGGACGCGCAGCACCAGCGTGTGCTTGCGGACCTTGTGGCTGAGCAGCTTGATCTTGCAGCTGCCGACCGAGATCCGCAGGTTCTGCTTGGTCACCGTGCCGCTCTGGGCGGTGATCACGGTCGGCATGTACAGCGGCTGGGCGCAGAGGCTGCTGTACGAGCCGAGCGCGGAGTTCGGACCGGTCGGCAGGTTCAGTTCGAAGCTCGAGACCGGCACGTCGGGAACCGACGCGAACGTCGAGGTCGTGATCCCGTTCTTGATGTTGGTGTTGCCTTCGAGGATCACCTCGACGCCGCGGTCGCCCTGCAGGATCAGGTCGAGGTCGGGGAACGCCGCGCCGCCGTGCGAGACGAGGTAGGCCGGCCCGGTCAGCGGTTCGCTCAGCACCGGCGTCTTCACGGTGGCGCTGCCGACTTTCGACCCTTTCGGGCAGCTCTTGTAGTTGGCGCCGCCCGCCCACACCCCTTCCGGGCAAGCCTGGTGGAGCGTCGTCAGCCGCGAGGGCAGCTGCTTGGGCAGCGTCGCCACGACCGACTTGATGTTCGCCTGGTGTTCGGGCTGCGTGTAGCTGACGACCAGGCTCGCGCCGTTCGCGCGCGACGGGGTCGAGGGGCTCCGCGAGGCGAACACCGGCTTGAACGGCAGGCTCGAGCAGCCGCTGACCGAGAACGGGCTGCTCGGCGTGGTCGTCGCGCCCCCCGTCGAGATCAGCAGCGAGCTGGTCGAGAGCGGGCCGCAGTTGGTCGGGTTGAACATGAAGTTCGGCTTGCTGATCGTGACGCTGAGCCCGCGCAGGTGCAGCGGCACGCCGCCGACGATCTGCGGGCAGCGTCGCCGCCGCGGTGACGCGGCCGGTGTGCACGTCGACGCCGATCGCGACGTGGGTCGTGATCCGGCCGAGGTCGAACGGGCCGGCGGCCGCCTCGATCGGGATCGTCAGGCCGTAGGGCGCTCCTTCGGTCGGTCCGCTCAGGTACACGGGACCCGAGAAGCCGTACGGTTCGGAGCCGACGCCCGCGCTCGCGGTCGCGGTGCCGATCTGGCTCGCCGCAGGGCACGAGCCGCTCGTCTCGGCCGCGCCTTCGCACAGCTTCACGGTCGGGATCAGGCCGACGAGGCCGGCGGGCAGAACGGTCTGGACGCGGCTCGAACGTCTGGTTGCCGTCGTTGCGGCCGAGCGCGAACGAGAAGGTCGTGAACGCTCCGGCTTTGGTGCTGGAGTCACTCGTTCCCTGCGCGATCGAGAACGGCACCGTCGACGGGCAGCCGGTCGTGTCGAACGGCGTGGCGAACGAGCCGCCGCGAGGCCGGTCCACGGCGAGAATGCTCCTTCCGTCGCTTCGCCGCGCCGCACCCGAGCGGTTCGCCAGCGGCGCGCGGGATCCGCCGTTCAGCGTCAGCGTCAGTTCGCTGAAGGGCAGCTGCGGGTTGCCGAGGAAGCTGACTTCGAGGCGGCCCGTGTTCGGGTTCGGGCGGTCGCCGCCTTCGAGGCGCACCGACACGCCGTACACCGACTCGGCGTCGATGAACACGCAGATACGGGAGGCGCGCGTGATCGGACCCGTCGCCGTTCGCCCTTGCCGAGGTAGACGTTGCCCGTGCAGGCTGCCGGGTGGCAGGTCGGTTTCGATCCTGACGGTGCCGATCTGCGACCCGCGGGGCAGGCGACCGGGTTCGTTCCGTGCCCTTGCCGAGCTGTGCCGGCGTGCAGGCTTCGAGCCCGTGCGCGGCGGACGGGTTGAGCGTCAGCGCCTTCGGGCAGCGTCACGTGCGCGTCGCTGATGTCGGCCGTGTTCCTTTCGGTCGCGCCTTCGTTCTGTGGCGCGACGACGGCCGTTTCGTGCATGCCGTCGGGAGCGTCGTACTGCGAGGTTTCGGGCGTGACGGTCGCGGTCGGTTCGAACGGCACTTTGTCGCAGCCGTCGACGCCCACCGGCGGCGTCGTCTGTGACCGCGTCAGCTGTTTCGGTCGGGCCGTAGGTTTCGAGTTCCAGGTAGGAGGTGGTGGGGGCCGGCAGCGCTCGGCATCGTCAGGAAGTTTTCTTTGCCCGACCCTTGCCCGCATGGCCGTCGAAGAACAGCTTCGATTCGAGCGTCCGCAGCCGCGACGTTGCCGCTTCCAGCAGGCCGGCTTTCACCTTGACCGCGGTGGGCATGTTGTTGATTTCGAACCACTCGTGGAAGTCGCCGGACGGTTCAGCTGCGAGGTTTCCACCGCTTCGTGCGCATAGCTGACGTGGCCTTCGAGCAGCAGGAGCGTGTCTCCGACCAGCGGCGGCACGCCTTCGACGTCGATCCCGAACAACAGCGGGTGATCCGGTTCCTGCGGAAGGTTGTAGACCTTGCCTTTCAGCGTCAGCGTCTGCGGTAGGAGCAGGGACTTCCACGTACGCCTTCAGTTCGACGAAGCCCGCTTTGCTGTCGGCCGGGCAGCTTTTCGGGCCGACTTCGAAGGTGGCCTTCGGACACGTGTTCAGCGACTGTGGGTCCGCCGCCAGACCGGTCGGGATGTCGACGCGGATCCTTTTCAGCGGCTGGCCTGCGGGGACGCCGCTGCCCGGGCTCGTTTCGGCGAGTTTGAAGCCGGTCAGACCCCACGGCGGGTGTCCCGCGGCCTGCGTGTAGAACTTGCTCGTTTCGCTCGCGTAGCTGCAGTTTTCCTTTTTGGCAACTTCGAGTTCGCTGCCGTTGCATGTGCCGGCTTCCCATTCGGCGAGACCCAGGGAGCCGGCGGCGGAGGACGTCGCGGGCGCGACCGCGGCTGCGGCGAGCGCAGCAGATCATCGACAAGAGTGCGAGACGGCAGCGGCAAGTCATCTGATCGGCCTTCTTCCCTCGGGTCAAGGGGCGCTTCATGCGCCTCGTGAGATGCCTACCCAGAAATCCATGGCGTTACTCAAGTCAGAGCTCTGACAGCGCCGGAGGGGGGTGCCTGTTCACTCGCTCGAAGCACGGCGGGGCTCGCCGGTGGCAGCGAAGCGAGCGAACCTCGCCAGGCGAGTTGGAGCGGACGCGATCTAGCTTGCCTCGCGCGGCACGTACGGCGCCAGCTCGCGCCGCGCGATCGACAGCTTGTGCACCTCGTCGGGACCGTCGGCGAGGCGCAGCGTGCGCAGGTGCGCGAACGCCGTGGCGAGCCCGAAGTCCTGGGAGACGCCGCCGCCGCCGTGCACCTGGATCGCGCGGTCGAGCACCTTCAGCGCGACGTTCGGGGCGGCGACCTTGATCGCCGCGATCTCGGTGCGGGCATGGCGGTTGCCGACCGTGTCCATCATCCACGCCGCCTTCAGCGTCAGCAGCCGCGCCATCTCGATCTCGATCCGCGACTCGGCGATCCAGTCCTGGATGTTCCCGCGCATCGCGATCGGCTGCCCGAAGGTGGTGCGCGACACCGCGCGCCTGCACATCGCCTCGAGCGCCCGCTCGGCGGCGCCGATCGCGCGCATGCAGTGGTGGATCCGTCCCGGGCCGAGCCGCGCCTGGGCGATCATGAAGCCTTCGCCCTCGCCGGCGATGAGGTTCGCGGCGGGCACCCGGACGTCCTCGAACTCGAGTTCGCCGTGCCCGTCCTGGTCGGTGTAGCCGAACACCTGGAGCTCGCGCACGATGCGCACGCCCGGCGTCTCCATCGGCACGAGGATCTGGCTCTGCTGCTTGTGGATCGGGCCCTCGGTCGAGGTCTTGCCCATCACGATCAGGATCCGGCAGTTCGGGTGCATCGCGTTCGTCGTCCACCACTTGCGCCCGTTGAGCACGTACTCGTCGCCGTCGCGCTCGATCCGCAGCTCGATGTTGGTCGCGTCGGAGCTGGCGACGTCCGGCTCGGTCATCGCGAACGCCGAGCGGATCTCGCCCTCGAGCAGCGGCCGCAGCCAGCGCTGCTTCTGCTCGTCGCTGCCGAACTGGCGCGAGGACCTCCATGTTGCCGGTGTCCGGGGCCGAGCAGTTGCACGCCTCCGAGGCGATCGGCGAGCGGCCGAGGATCTCCGCGAGCGGCGCATAGTCGCTGTTGGAGAGGCCGGCGCCGTGCTCCTCGTCGGGCAGGAACATGTTCCACAGGCCCGCCTCCCGCGCCTTCGCCTTCAGCTCCTCCATCACCGCCGGCTGATGGTGCGGGTCGCCCGAGTCGCGCAGCTGCTGCGCGTAGACCGGCTCGGCAGGGTAGACGTGCTCGTCCATGAACGCGCCGAGTCGCTGCTTGAACTCGGAACAACGCTCGCTCGGCTCGAAATCCATCGCGTCGCTCCTCCTCGTCGGCTCGGTCAATACGATCATCGCGGATGAGCCAGGAAGGCGTCAGCTACCGCGCGGCGGGGGTCGACTACGACACGCTGGACGCCGGCAAGCGGCTCGCGCTCGGCGCGGCGCTCGCGACCTCCCGGCTGCTCGTCGACCGCGGCGGCGCCGCCGTCGACGCCTCCCGTGGCGAGCCGGCGTTCGTGTTCGAGCTCGGCGAGCGCACCCTCGCGTTCGTCGTCGAGGGCCTCGGCACGAAGGCGATGATCGCGCGGGCGGTGCTCGAGGGGGAAGGCGTGAACCGCTTCGCCGACGTCGCGTACGACACCGTCGCGGCGATCGCCAACGACCTGGTCTGCGTGGGCGCGCTGCCGCTCGTCGTCAACGCCTACTTCGCGACCGGCTCCTCCGACTGGTACAAGCAGGAGGCCCGCTCGGCGGCGCTGGTCGAAGGCTGGCGCGTCGCCTGCGAGGCGGCCGGCGCGACCTGGGGCGGGGGCGAGTCGCCGTCGCTGCCGGGGCTGCTCGCGGAGGACGAGGTCGAGCTCGCCGGGGCGGCCGTCGGGGCCGTGCCGGAGGGGCGCGCCGCGATCCTCGGCTCGGAGCTCGCCGCGGGCGACGAGATCGTGCTCGTCGCGAGCAGCGGCCTGCACGCGAACGGGGCCTCGCTCGCGCGGCGGATCGCCGAGCGGCTGCCCGGCGGCTATGCGACCGAGCTGCCCGACGGCTCGCGGTTCGGCGAGGCGCTGCTCGAGCCGAGCGTGATGTACGTGCCGCTCGTCGCCAAGCTGCTGGAGCGCTCGCTGCCGGTCACCTACCTGAGCCACGTCACGGGCCACGGGCTGATGAAGCTGATGCGGCCCCGCCGCGAGCTCACCTACCGGATCGCGCGCCTCCCGCCGGTGCCGCCGGTGCTCGCGTTCCTCGCCGAGCAGGCGGGGCTCGGGCCGGCCGACGCGTACAAGACCTTCAACATGGGCAGCGGCTTCGCCGTCTACTGCGCGGCGGGCTCGGGCGAGTCGGTGCGGGACCTGGCGACCTCGCTCGGGATGGAGGCGCTCCTCGCCGGAGGTGTAGAGGAGGGGCCGCGGCGGGTAGTTCTCGATCCGGTCGGGGTCCGGTACGAGGGAGCGGAGATGGAGCTCTCCGCATAACTCAACCTCAGGTGGACCCTGAGACTGATGCTTCCAGGAAGTTACGTAAACCTCGTGAGCGAAATGCCCCAGAGCCCGCGCGACGGCGCCTTCATCGGCGCCGGGACGCTGCTTGATCGCATCGCAAAGTGCGGATAGTGTTCCGCTCCGAGACGCCACTGTTCCCCGAGGGGATCTCGATGTCGCCGGACCGCCATGGCTCCGGAGCTACCCGGATCGAGGCGGACCTGTCCATCAACAGAGGAGAGACGAACTGATGCGCAAAGCATCCTGTTGTGTTGCTGTTCTCGGCCTCGCCGTCCTGGCGCTCGCGCTGCCCGGCGCGGCCTCGGCGGCTCCCACCGTCACGTTCAAAGCGTCGGCCGTGCCGATCGCCGGCTTCCCCCACACGGGGAACATCTACGGGGCCGGCGCCGCGGTCGAATCCGAATTCCACATCTCGGGCACCGAATACGGCGGGTTCCCGCCGCCGCTGATCCACGTCAACGTGTACCTGCCGGCGGGTGTGAAGCTGCACACGACCGGGTTCCCGACCTGCCCGCCCTCCGAACTCGAACCTTCGGGCAAGGGCCCGAAGGGCTGCCCGAAGGGCTCGGCGGCCGGTCCGGTCGGCTCCGTGCAGGGCGACGTCGCGTTCGGCAAAGAAGTCGTGCCGGAGACGGCGACGATCGAATCGTTCTACGCCCCGGGCGGCGGCCTGACGTTCTTCACGTTCGGCCACGAACCGGTGCTGCTGGAAATCCTCTCGAAGGGCCACTTCGTCGGCTCGAGCGGCGAATTCAGCAAGAAGTTCGAAGGCACGGTGCCGCTCGTCGAAACGGTGCCGGGCGCGCAGGACGCGTCGGTCTCGTTCATCAAGGTGAAGACCGGCTCGGCCTACAAGAAGGGCAAGAAGGTCACGTACTACGGCACGATGCCGACCTCCTGCCCGAAAAAATACCTGCCGGTCAAGGCCGAACTGACGTTCGCCGGCCTGGGCGGCCTGAAAGAAGAAACGGTCACGGCGACCTACAAGGCGCCCTGCCCGCGCAAGCACTAGTTCAGCGGGTGAGCCTCGCGTCCTGAGGGCGTAAGCTCCCGTGCAGCAGAGTTGGGGCGGGTGACCTCATCGAAGCGGATGAGGTCGCTCGCCCCGTTTGTGAGAGAGCGAGGATGGAGCGGGTGAGGAAGGAGACCTTGGGTCGCAGAGCCGTCACGGCAGGGATCGCCGTAGCCGCAGCATGTCTCGTTGCCGGGCTCGTGGTTCTCGCGACGTCTGCGGGCGGGTCCAACGGCAGCTACGAAGTGCGTGCGATCTTCGACGACGCCGGCAACGTGATCCCCGGCGAGCAGGTCAAGATCGCCGGCGTCAAGGTCGGCAAGGTCGAATCGGTCACGCCGACGCCGCAGGCGAAGGCTGCCGTCGTCCTCAGCATCACGAACGACGGCTTCAAGAACTTCCGCGCTGACGCGAGCTGCGAAATCCGGCCGCAGGCGCTGATCGGCGAGAAGTACGTCGACTGCCTGCCGACGCAGCCGCGCGTCGAAGGCTCGCCGCTGCCGGCGCCGCTGAAGAAGATCCGCTCCGGCGAAGGGTCCGGCGAGTACCTGCTCCCGGTCCAGAACACGAGCAGCCCGGTCGACGTCGACCTGCTCGGCGACATCAGCCGCCTGCCCGAACGCGAGCGGCTGACGATCATCCTCAACGAACTGGGTGCCGGGCTCGCCGGGCGCGGGAGCGACCTCCACGAAGTGATCCAGCGCGCCAACCCGGCGCTGCGCGAATTCGACAAGGTGCTGTCGATCCTCGCGAGCGAGAACGCGGTGCTCTCGAAGCTCGCGACCGACTCCGACAAAGCGCTGGCGCCGTTCGCGCGCGTGCGCGAACACTTCGCGGACTTCCTCGCGAAGAGCGCGAAGGTCTCCGAGGCGACCGCTGCGCACCGTGGCGCGCTCGCCGAAAACCTCAAAGACTTCCCGCCGTTCCTGCGCCAGCTGACGCCGGCGATGGAACGGCTCGAAAAGTTCGCCGAACAGACGCTTCCGGTGTTCACGAACCTGAACAAAGCCGCGCCCGGGATCGACACGGCCTTCACCCACCTCCCGCAGTTCTCGAGGAGCTCCGAAAAGTTCTTCGTGAACCTCGGGCAGACCTCGAAGAAATCCGGGCCGGCGCTGGTCTCGAGCAAAAAACTGCTGGCCGAGCTGAGCTCGCTCGGAACCTCTGCGAAGCCGTTCACGAGCAACCTCTCGGAACTGTTCACGAGCCTCAAGGAAACCGGCGGCCTCGAGCGGATCATGGACTTCATCTTCCTCGGCGCCGGAGCCGCCAACGGCTACGACCAGCTCGGGCACTTCCTGCGCACCGAGGGGGTCGGCTCGATCTGCGTCAAATACTCGATCACGCCGTCCGCCGGCTGCAACCGGAAACTCGGCGTCAGCGAATCGAGCAGCGCGACGGCGTCGGCGGCATCGGCGCACAGCGAACCGATGAGCCTCGAAATGGAGCGGACGCTCGCCGTGATCGGCGGGTCGACGCCCGCACAGGCCCGTGCCAAATACCCGGGCGACCCGCACGCCTCCGGAACAGCCGCCGCTCCGAGCTCGACGGGAACCGCGCAGCCTGTCGGCGGCTCGGCATCCGGCACCACCTACTACGCGCCCTCCTCCGAATCGGGCGAAGCCGACGGCATGCTCCTCAACTACCTCTTGGGGAACTGAGCGATGGAACCGCGGAGCCTGCTGACGGTCGTTCCCTCCGTGGCGCTGCTCGCGCTGGTCGCGACGGCGCCGGCCCAGGCCGCGGAAGTCGAAACGCCGAGCACGACGGCGACGCCTCCGGTCGTGACGACGCCGGCGGCGACGACGACCACCGAAGCGCCGGCTCCCGAATCGTCTCCGCAGCAGCCGTCCGAAGGCACGACCTCGACCCCGGCCGCGACGCCGCCCGTGGTCAGCGGCGCCCACCCCCAGCAGCCCAGCTCCGGCTCCCCGGCGAGCACGTCGCCCGGCGCCGAAACCAGCGCCCCCGCCACCGGCGCCACGCCGGGGACGGGCACGGCCGCCGCCGAAGTGCGGGCCTCGCACAGGGCCGCGTCGCCGTCGTCGCTGACCCCGAACCTGCCGCTCGCACTGCAGGGCGGCGTCGGCGGCGTGCCCAACTTCTTCATCGAAGACTTCGAGATCCCGCCGTTCCTGCTGCCGATCTTCCAGGCGGCCGGCGCGGCGTACGGGATCCCCTGGCAGGTGCTCGCCGCGATCAACGAGGTCGAGACCGACTACGGCCGCGATCTCAGCGTCTCGAGCGCCGGCGCCGAGGGCTGGATGCAGTTCCTGCCCTCGTCGTGGAGCAGCTACGGGGTCGACGCCACCGGTGACGGCTTCGAGGACCCGTACAACCCCGCCGACGCGATCTTCGCAGCGGCCCGCTATCTCCACGCGGCCGGCGGCACGGGCGACATCCGCGCGGCGATCTTCTCCTACAACCACTCACAGGCCTACGTGAGCTCGGTGATGCTGCGCGCCCAGCTGCTCGGCGGCACCCCCGCCGAACTGCTCGGCGCGATCACCGGGCTGACCGAGGCGCGCTTCCCGGTGCACGCAGCCGCGCACTACGCCGACGGCTTCCCGATCGTGCGCACCGCGTCGGGCGCGTCGAAGACGCTCGTCGGCACGACGATCTACGCGCCCACCGGTGCCGCCGTGATCGCGGTTCAGGACGGCGAAGTCGTCCAGGTCGGCAGCTCGCCGACGCTCGGACGGTTCCTCGTGCTTCGTGACGCGTTCGGCAACACCTACGTGTACGGCGGGCTCGGCTCGCTCGCGTCGCAGTACCCCGTGATCGAGCCTCGCGTCGACTCGCAGGTCAGCTCCGAGATCGCGCGCAGCGCGGGCTCGCACGAACCTGCTCCGAGCGGTCCCGCGACCGCCGGCGCGCAGCCGCGCTCACCGCTCTCGCAGGCCGGGACGGTGTCGGGCCTCGCGCTCGGCGCCGCCGCCGGGCTCGAATCGGCGCCGAGCACGCCGCCCGCCGCAGAAAAGCCCCAGCCGGCGGCGGCCCGCCCGCAGCCTGTGGCGCCCGACGTCGAGGCGTTCCGCGAAGGGTCGAGCGAGGTCTACCTGCACCGGCTGAAGGCCGGGGTGCAGGTGATCGCCGGGACCGTGATCGGCCACGTCGGCGCCGCCGGCGAGGAGCCGTCGCACATCCTCTTCCAGATCCGTCCGGCCGGCCCGGACGCGCCGCTGATCGACCCGAAGCCGATCCTCGACGGCTGGGTCGCGCTGGAGAACAGCTCGGTGTTCCACGCGAAGGGCGAGAACCCGTTCCTCGCGACCTCCCCGACCGTCGGGCAGGTCCTGCTCGAGTCCAAGCAGCAGCTCGAGCCGCAGGTGCTGCGCGACGCCGGCATCCGGCTGTCGCGCTGCGGCCGCGAGGACATCCGCGGCGGCCGCGTCGACAAGCGCGTGCTCGCCGCGCTCGAGTACCTCTCGGTGTCGGGCTTCCGGCCGACGGTGGCCGGTCTGCCGTGCCCGCCCGCGACCTCCGCCGCGCTCGCGTCGAACGCCTCGGCCGGCTCCGACAGCGAGGGGGCGGCGATCACCGCGATCGACGGCGTGCCCGTCGCCGGCCATCAGGGTCCGGGCACGACCGCCGCGACGATGGTGCGGAAGCTGCTGATGCTCCAGGGTCTCGCGCGGCCGCGACGGATCGTCAGCGCGATGTCCTTCCCGAGCTCGTCGGCGACCGTCACCAGCGCCCACGCCGCCGACGCGATCCGGATCGAGTTCGCCTCGCCGCACTCCGCGCTCGCGCGGATCGCCGGGATGTACGCCTCGGCGCTCTCGCCGGCCGAGTGGACGCGCCTGATCGCGCGCCTCGGCGAGATCCCCGACCCGACGGTCTCCGGCAAGCCGTCGAGCGCCGCGATCCCCGACAAGGAACCCAGTGGCAACAACTAGCCCCCCGACACCCCCGTCCGCGCCGCCGCCGGCCGGGCGGCCCGAGGCCCGCGCCGTCCCGCCGAGCCGTGCCCGCTCGTCGCGCCTGATCGCAGGCGGGGCGCTGCTGGTGATCGTGCTGATCATCGTCTACCTGCTGTTCGGCACCGGGGGCGGCGACAGCTACCACCTGATCTTCGGCGAAGCCGGGCAGCTCGTCCGCGGCGACCAGGTGCAGGTCGGCGGCGTGCCGGTCGGCAGCGTCACGAACCTCGAACTGACGCCGGACTTCAAAGCGAAGGTGACGATCCACGTCGACAGCTCGCTGACGCCGCTGCACCAGGGCACGACGGCGGAAGTACGGGTGCCGTCGCTGTCGAGCGTCGCGAACCGCTACATCCAGCTGACGCCCGGCCCGAACAACAACCCGGCGCTGCCGTCGGGCGCGACGCTGCCGGCCAGCGCGACGAAGGAAGTCACCGACCTCGATGCGCTGTTCAACGCGCTCAACCCGAAGACCCGCAAGGGGCTCTCGGAGTTCATCCAGGGAACGGCCGAACAGTACGTCGGCGCCGGCAAGCAGCTCGGCGAATCGACCGAATACTTCGGGCCCTTCCTGAGCGCGACCGACCACTTCTTCTCCGAGCTCGTCCGCGACCAGCCGGTGTTCACGAACTTCCTCGTCGAAACCGCCAAGGCGGTCACGACGATCGGCGCCCGCGCGCCGGCGCTCTCGTCGTTGATCGAACACGCGAACACCACCTTCACCGCGATCGGCGACGAACAGTCCAACCTCGCCGCCGGGCTGAAACAGCTGCCGAAAACGCTCAGCCAGGGCAACAAGACGTTCGCCGAACTGCCCGCGACGTTCAGCGCGCTGAAAGCGCTGGTGGACGCCTCGAAGCCGACGACGAAGCCGCTGACGACGCTGTTCACGAAGCTGCAGGGCCTCGTCACGACGGCGACGCCGGCGGTCGCGAACTTCAACTCGGCGTTCAGCCGCCCCGGCCCGAACAACGACCTGACCGACATCGTGCGGCTGCTGCCGGCGCTCTACAAGCAGCTGACGACGGCCTCCCCGGCGGTCGTGCAGGGCGAGAAGGAATCGGTGCCGATCACCGCGTTCTTCGGGCCGTACTCGCCGGACCTGGTCGGCGCGCTGCGGTCCTTCGGCGAGACCGGCTCCTACTACGACGCGAACGGCGGCTACGCGCGCGTCAACCCGATCCTGCCCGACTTCAAGCTCGGCGAAAACGACACGCTGACGCCGACGTCCGGGACGGAAGCGCTGGCGAACCTCAAATCCGGTCAGCTCCGCCGCTGCCCGGGTGCCGCGACGGCGCCGGCGGCGGACGGCTCCTCGCCGTTCGTCGATGACGAACTGCTCAGCTGCGACCCGGCCGAGGTGCCGTGATGGACCGCCGCCGCCGCAACTCGCTCGCAGCGAGCCCGCTCCTGATCGGAGCCGTCACGACGCTGATCGTCGTCGTCGCGGTGTTCCTCTCCTACAACGCGAACAACGGGCTGCCGTTCGTACCGACCTACAACATCAAGGTCGCGCTGCCCGAGGCGTCGGGCCTGCAGATCTCCAACCAGGTGAAGATCGCGGGCACGCGCGTCGGCGTCGTGTCCGGGATGAAACCGGAGCAGAACGCGAAGACCGGGCGGGTCACCGCGATCGCCGAACTGAAGCTCGAAAAAAGCGTGGAAAAGCTCCCGGCCGACACCCGCGCGGTCGTCCAGTCGGTCTCGGCGATCGGCCTGAAGTACCTCGAACTCGAAAAGGGGACGTCGTCGAACAGGCTCAGCGCCGGCGCGACGATCCCGACCAGCCAGACGCGCGAACCGGTGAACATCGAGGAACTCTTCAACATGTTCGACAAGAAGACCCGGGACGCGATCAAGATCAACACGAACAACTTCGGCGACGGCCTCGCCGGTCGCGGCCTCGGGCTCAACAACACGATCCACGAACTCCGCCCGCTGGTGACGAAGGCGATCCCGGTGCTGCACAACCTCGCGGCGCCGCAGACGGGCTTGCGGGAGCTGTTCGTGGCGCTCGACCGCGCGGCCTCGCAGGCCGCGCCCGTCGCCGAAGCTCAGGCGAACGGGTACACGGACCTGGACAAATTCTTCACGGCCTGGGCGGGCGTCAGCAAGCAGCTGGAAGAAGCGACGGTCGAAGGGCCCTCGTCGCTGCGCCAGGCGACCCACTCGCTGCCGTTCGAGGCGCCGCTGATCCGCAGCGCGACCGAATTCATGCACCTGCTGCGCCCGACGGCCGCCGGCCTGGTGACGGTGGCGCCGACGCTCGGCCACGCGTTCAAGGAAGGCGCCGTGACGCTGGCCGCGGCGACGACGCTGAACTCGAAGCTCGCCGAATCATCCGAAGCGCTCGCGCGGTTCGGCCAGAACCCGATCGTCACGAGCGCGTTCGAAGACTTCACCGAAACCCTCGAAGAGGGCAACCCGACGCTCGCCGGTCTCGCGCCCGAGCAGGCGAAGTGCAACTACTGGACGCTCGCGTTCCGCAACGTCGCGTCGCTGGAGTCCGGTGACATCGGCGTCGGCACGCTCGCGCGCGCGCAGTTCGTGCTCGCTCCGGCCGGCCCGAACAACGAGGGCTACCCGTCGACCTCCCCGGCCAACGGCGGCTCGACCGAACACGTCGCGGGGACCTCGAAGATCATCGACAACAACCACCTGCACTCGAACCCGTACCCGAACGTCAGCGGGCCCGGGCAGAAGCAGGTCTGCGAAGCCGGCCAGGAGGAATACATCCCGGGTCAGGCGGTGCTCGGCGGCGTCCCGAAAGCGCGCAGCGGCACGGAACTGACCTCGCGCAAGACCGACCTGTTCGGCGAACCGTATTCGACCGCCCAGCAGCAGGCGCTCGGTCTGGTCCAGCCCGCGAAGAAGAAAGCCGCGAGCAAGAAGTCGGGCGCCAAGGGGAAGAAGAAATGAGCCGGCGGCGGCTGTGGCGGCGGCGCGAGGACATCCCCGTCTCGGAAATGGGGCGCGGGTCGGTGCGTGCGGTTCGCGATCGTGATGCTGCTCGTGGTCGCGATCGCGATCTACTTCGGCTTCACCAAGCACATCCCGTTCAAACACGGCTTCCAGCTGAAGGCGCAGTTCAACACGGCCGTGAACATCCACTCGAAGTCGCCGGTGCGCATCGCCGGCGTCGACGTCGGCAAGGTCGCCTCGATCAAGCGCGACGGCGACACCGGCCTCGTGACGATGGAAATCGAAAACAAGGGCCTGCCGATCCACGAAGACGCGACCGTCAAGATCCGGCCGCGGATCTTCCTCGAAGGCAACTGGTTCGTGGAACTGCAACCGGGCAGCCCGTCGGCGAGCACGGTGCACTCCGGTTACACGATCCCGCTCGCGCAGACGTCCGACCCGGTGCAGCTCGACCAGGTGCTGGACGCGCTCAACACCGACACGCGGGCGAACCTCCAGAAGTTCCTGATCTACTACGGCGAAGGGCTGACCAAGCATCCGGACGCCGAAGAAAACGAAGAACAGCTGCCCGAGGTGCGCGGGGTCAACGGGGCCGAAGCGCTGAACAAAACCTACCGGCGCTCCCCGGAAGCGCTGCGGGGCGGGGCGATCATCAACCAGGCGATCACCGGCACCGAAGAACACGACTTCTCGAAGCTGATCGCGGGCGTCGGCCGCGTCACCGCGGCGCTCAACGTGCACGAGCAGCAGCTCGGTGAACTGATCGGGAACTTCAACACGTTCTTCGAAGAGTTCGCGCTGCAGTCGGCGGCGCTGGGCCGCATCGTCCACGTGCTGCCGAGCTCGCTGCGCGGGATCGACCGCGGCCTCGCCGCGCTCGACGCGTCGTTCGCGCCGACGCGGGCGTTCGCGAAAGACATCCTGCCGGGCGTCAAAGCGACGCCGGAAACGGTCAAGGCGGCGGTGCCGTTCATCGAACAGACGACCGCCTCGCTGCAGCCCTCGGAGCTGGGCGGCGTGGCCAAGGGGCTGGCCGAAGCGATGCCGTCGCTGGCGAAGCTGACCGGCGAACAGATCCCGGTCTACAAGCAGACCGAAGCGTTCAACAAATGCCTGACGAAGGTGATCTACCCGGTCGGCAACACCAAGCTGCAGGACGGCAACGCGACGTCCGGCGTCGAAAACTACAAGGAGTTCTGGTACGGCCTGGTCGGCCTCGCCGGGATCGGGCAGGGCTTCGATGGCAACGGCGCGTTCGACAAGTTCGTCGTCGGCAACAGCGGCAGCACGCTGGTGTCCCGACCGACCTCCCTGGTCAACACGAAAATCTCCGGCCTGAAGCTGCTGGCGCGCTCGCCGCTGACGCCGCTCGGCACGCGACCCGCGTACCCGAAACAGGAGCCGCCGTACGAGCCGCTCGTCCCCTGCTACACGCAGTCAGTGCCCGAAATCAACGGCCCGCTCTCGAGCGGCCCCGCGGACGGTACCCCCTGATGAGCACCCCAGAGCACAGCCACGAAGGCGGCCTCACCGTCCGCGAGCAGATCGAGCGCTACCGCACGGCGTTCGTGTCGGTCGTCGTGCTGTTCGTGCTGGCGATCGCGGTCGGGGGCTACATCCTCGCCCACGAGAACCTGCACCTCCCGGGTGGGTGCCGATCATCGGGCACGACTACTACGACCTGAAGGCGGAGTTCCAGACCGCGCAGGCGGTGACGCCGGGCCAGGGCCAGGCGGTCACGATCGCGGGTGCGAAAGTCGGCGAAGTCGCGAGCGTCGACCTGCACGACGGGGTCGCGATCGTGAGCATGAAAGTCACGCCGAAGTACGCGCGCTTCTACAAGAACGCGACGCTGCTGCTGCGCCCGAAGACGCAGCTGCAGGACATCACGATCGAGGTCAACCCCGGCACCGCGTCCGCCGGGAAGCTCAAGAGCGGCGAACTGATCCCGCTGTCGCAGACCGCGCCGAACGTGAACTTCGACGAATTCCTCGCCGGACTCGACGCGGAAACGCGCTCCTACCTGCAGGAGCTGCTGGCGGGCGCGGGCGAAGGGTTCAACCAGAACGGGCGGGCGTTCGCGGCGACGCTCAAGCGCTTCGAGCCGGCGGCGCGCTACGGGCAGGAGATCCAGCACGAACTCGCCAAGCGCAACCAGAACATCAGCCGCTCGATCCACAACTTCAGCCTGATCATGCAGGCGCTCGGCAACCGCGACAAGGACCTCACCGAACTGGTCAACGCGTCGAATGCGGTGTTCCAGACGTTCGCCAAGGAGGATGCGAACTTCCAGGAAACGCTGCACCTGCTGCCCGGTGCGCTGTCGAAGACCGGCCAGGCGCTCGGCAAGGTCGGGACCGCCTCCGAACAGGTGACGCCGGCGCTGCGCAAGCTCGACCCGTTCGCCAAAGCGCTCGGCCCCGCGAACCACGCGACGAAGAAACTCGCGGAAGTCACGACGCCGATCATCAAGAACGAAATCCGCCCGTTCGCGCGGGAAATCCTGCCGACGGTGAACGAACTGGGCCCCGCCACGAAGCCGCTGGGCGAAGCGTTCCCGAAACTCGCCAGCTCCTTCTCGGTGATCAACGAATTCTTCAACGAGCTCGCCTACAACCCGAGCAAGAGCCAGGGCGGCTTCGACTTCTTCCTCGCCTGGGCGAACCACGACCTCAACAGCGTCGTCAGCAACGCCGACGCCAACGGCACGGTCGGCCGCAGCCTCATCTACTTCAACTGCGAAGTGCTCCCGATCCTCAAAGGCGTGAGCGAAGTGAACGAAACGGTCGCGCTCCTGATCGGGCTGCTGAAGCCGCCGACCAAAGAAGAATGCGAATCGACGGGCCTGATCAAAAAGGGCGGGAGCACGACCGCGACCTCCACCGCGACGACGCGCGGCGAGCGCGGACACGTCAAGAGCGAAGGCCTGCTCTCGGGGGTCGGCTCCGCCTTCGGCACCCACGCGCACATCGCGCGCGCCAAGACCGCGGCCCACAAGGGAGGGAGGGGCTGACATGCAGAAGCGCGCGCCGACCCTCGGCAACATCCTCGTGATCATCCTGTTCGTGCTCAGCTGCTTCGGGCTGCTGATGTTCCTGTGGGAGTCGTTCGGCGGTCCGCTGCCGCTGAAACCGAAGGGCTACCGGATGTCGATTGCGTTCCCGCGCGTGCTGGCGCTGTCCGAACAGTCGGACGTGCGGATCAGCGGTGTCGACATCGGGCACGTGATCTCCGTCAAGAAGGGCGGGGAAGGGCGCACGATCGCGACGGTCGAAATCAGCAGCAAATACGCGCCGATCCGGCAGAACATGCATGCGATCATCCGCCAGAAGACGCTGCTCGGCGAGACCTACATCCAGCTGATCCCGCAGAACGGCGGCAAAACCGGCCCGTACCTCGCCGATAACGGGCGGCTGCCGGCGAGCCAGGTCGAACCTCAGGTAACGCTCGACGACATCCTCTCCGCGTTCGACCCGAAGACCCGCGCGGACTTCCGGATCTGGCAGCAGGCCGTGGCCGAAGGCATCAACGGCCGCGGCGAACAGATCAATGCCGACTTCGCGCGCCTGGAACCGTTCGCAGAACACGCGAACAAGCTCGTCTCGATCCTCGACACGCAGGAAGGCGCGGTGCGGGCGCTCGTCCACAACACGGGTGTCGTGTTCAACGCGCTGGCCAGCCGGGACCACCAGCTCGAAGGCCTGATCGTCAACGGCGAACACACGTTCAAAGCGGCGTCGGAAGCGAGCGAAGCGTTCGCCGCCGCGTTCCGGGCGCTGCCGGGCTTCGAGCGGCACTCGAAGAAGGCGCTGCAGGAAATCGACCGCTTCGCCGAAGACGCGACGCCGTTCCTCGAAGAATTCCGCACGCCGGAGCGCCGCCTCTCGGCTCTCGTCACAGCGGCCAAGCCGTTCGCGCCCGAGTTCGATCGCTTCCTGACCTCGCTCGGGCCGCTGACGAAGGCCGCCCGTACGGGGCTGCCCGACCTCGGCAAATCGCTGACGCTGACCGAACCGCGTGCTCGAAAACCTGCGTCCGGTGCTGCACAACCTCGATCCGTTCCTCGAGTACGCCGGCACCTACGTGCACGAGATCCAGGCGTTCTTCGCGAACCTCACCTCGGCCTCGCAGAGCCAGGCGTTCAACACCGACCTGCCGAAGGGCGAAGGGACCAAGCAGCACCAGCTGACGACGCTGGCGACGCTGAACCCGCAGAGCCTCGCGCTGTACGCCGAAAAACTCGGCAGCGACCGCTCGAACGCGTACCCGCTGCCCGGCACCTACAACCAGCTGGGGACCGGCCTGCCGGTGTTCAGCGCATCCGGGTTGCTCGAACGCGACGCCGTCGGTCAACGGGCCGGCGAACGGCACGATCTCGAACGAACTGATCGAACAGATCATCCGCTTCAAGGTCGCCAACAAGCCCGAAAAACCGACCGAAGGGCTGAAACCCGAAACGAACACGGCGGCCGCCGGGCGCCCGAACGAAGTGCCGGCACCGGCCTGCGTCCAGCAGGGCCCGAACAGCTTCAACGGCAAGGCGAGCCAGTTCCCCCACGTGGTATACGAAAAACAGAAATGAGCTACGGGGACTACCAGTTCCACTCGGACGATCTCGACCTCGCGCCGGAGGACGGCGACTGGTCGATCCGCTGCAAAGACGTGGTCAAGCACCTCGGTGGCGTGCCCGTGTTGAACGGCCTCAACGTCGCCTTCCCGGAGGACACGATCACGGTCGTGCTGGGGCCGTCGGGGACGGGCAAGAGCGTGCTGATCAAGCACATCATCGGGCTGATGTTCCCGGACTCCGGGGAAATCGTCGTCAAAGGGCTGTCGGTCTCGCGGCTGAACATGCACGATCTGCTCGAGCTGCGCCGCAAGATCGGCGTGCTGTTCCAGGACGGCGCGCTGTTCGGGTCGATGTCGGTGTTCGACAACGTCGCCTTCCCCCTGCGCCAGCACACCGACATGCCGGAGGGGGCGATCGCCGAACGCGTCGTGCAGCGGTTGCGCGACGTCGGGCTCGGCGATGCGATGGACGACGCGCCGTCGCAGCTCTCGGGCGGGATGCGCAAGCGCGCCGGGTTCGCGCGCGCGCTGGTGATGGAGCCGGACGTCGTGATCTTCGACGAGCCCGACTCGGGCCTGGACCCGGTGCGCACGGCGCTGCTGTGCGAACTGATCCAGGAGATGCACGCGATCTACAAAGGCACGTACATCGTCGTCACGCACAACATCGCCTCGGCACGGCAGATCGGCGAATACATCGCGGTGCTGTGGCAGGGGAGGATCGTGGAGGCGGGCGACGCCGAGTACATGTTCGCGTCAGGGAACGACTTCGTCAGGCAGTTCCTCAGCGGATCCGCTGAGGGGCCGCTGACGATGGACTGAGCTCGGATCGTCGCCGATCCGGGACGCTCGGCTCGTCGCCGATCCGGGACGCTCGACGCTTCGCTGCGAGAGCTCGTCGCCGATCTCGGTGCTTCGATTCGCCTGTGGGGGGCTGGGTCGAGCGTCCCGGAGTCGGCTCCTCGCGGTGAGGAGTCAGCGCGCGGGCCGCTGCGGGGCTCGCGAGGTGGGGTTTTCCCCGGGGTCAAAGACGCCAGGAGGCCCCGTAGGCACCGGGCTCACCGGATGGGAGTCTCGCTCCAGATCCCAAACGGACCGAGGAGCGATACGAGATGCGACCCAATCTGGCAGAGCGAGCGGGGCGTTGGAGCGCCGCGCACTGGAAGACCGCGACGTTGGGCTGGCTGGCGTTCGTCGCCGTCGCCGCCCTGATCGGGCAGCTGGCGGGCACCGCCAAGCTCGCCGACAGCGAACAGGCGAACGGCGAACCGGCCCGGGCCGAACACGCACTGAGCCAATCGACGCTGCGGCGCCGCGCGGGCGAGGCGGTGCTCGTCCGCAGCTCCCGGTTCGACGTCTCCGACGCCGGCTTCCGCGCCGAGCTCGGACGGGTCGAATCGGTGGTGCGGGCGCTGCCCCAGGCGATCGACGTACGCGGACCGCTGGCGGGCCACCCGGAGGAGATCTCCAAGGACCGCCACGCCGCGATCGTCCAGTTCGACCTTCGCGGGTCGCCTGAAACGGCCGCGGAACGGGTCGCGCCGGTGCTCGCGCGGGTCGCCGCGCTGCAGCGCACCGCTCCCAGCTACACGATCGCCGAGTTCGGCGACGCCAGCGTCGAGCACGAACTCAACGCGACCACCGGGCGGGACTTCTCACACGCCGAGAGCCTGACGCTCCCGGTCACGTTCCTCGTGCTGCTGCTCGCATTCGGCGCGTTCGTGGCGGCGAGCGTGCCGGTGCTGCTCGCGTTCTCGGCGGTACTCGCGTCGCTCGGGCTCTCCGCCGGCGCCAGCCATCTCGTTCACGCCTCGGGCGCGACCAGCTCCGTGCTGCTGCTGATCGGGATGGCGGTCGGCGTCGACTACTCGCTGTTCTACCTGAAGCGTGAGCGGGAGGAGCGCCGTGGGGTCGGGGCGGAGGAGGCGCTCGCCCGCGCCGCCGCGACCAGCGGGCGAGCGGTGCTCGTCTCCGGCACCACGGTCCTGATCGCGATGGCCGGCCTGCTGATGGCCGGCAGCAAGATCTTCGCCTCGATGGGCGTGGGCGCGATGATCGTCGTGTTCGTGACGATGGTCGGCTCGGTCACCGTGCTGCCGGCGCTGCTCGGGAGACTCGGAGACAGCGTCGAGCGCGGGCTGCTGGCGGTGCTGGCGGCGTCCGTGCTGCGGCTGCTGCCCTCGAGCCGGCGGCCGCGGCTGCTCGTGCGCGTGCGCGAGCGCCCGACGCTGCTGCAGCGCGCGCGGCGCTCGGGCGGGGGCGAGTCGCGGGTCTGGAGCGCGGTGCTCGGCGTCGTGCTGCGCCGTCCCGCCGCCGCGATCCTCGCCACCGCGAGCGTGCTGATCGTGCTCGCGATCCCCGCGCTCGGCATGCACACCCGGCTGATGACCTACAACGACCTGCCGAGCGGACTGAAGGTCGTCGCGGCGTACCGGCAGATCGAGCGCTCGTTCCCCGGCGCCGACGCGCCGGCGGTCGTCGTCGTCCAGGCCCACGACGTGGAGGCGCCGCCCGTAGCCGCTGCGATCCGCCGGCTGCGGACGCTCGCGGCCTCGGACCCCCAGCTCGGCGGCGCGGGCGGACCGGTCTCGATGCAGGTCGACTCCCGGCGCCGGCTGGCGGAGATCGAAGTGCCGCTGGCGGGCGACGGGGCCGACGCCAGGTCGTACGCCGCGCTGGCGAGGCTGCGCGACGTGCTGCTGCCGGCCACGATCGGACGCGTCCCGGGAGCGAGCTTCGCGGTGACCGGCGAGACCGCGGGAACGGAGCAGTTCAACGCAGGTCACGAAGGCGCACTGGCCGGTGGTGTTCGCGTTCGTGCTCGGCCTCGCGTTCCTGCTGCTGCTGATCACGTTCCGCTCGATCGTGATCGCCGCCACCGCGATCGTGCTGAACCTGCTGTCCGTCGGGGCCTCCTACGGCGTGCTCGTGTGGATCTTCCAGGACGGGCACCTGCAGGGGCTGCTCGGCTTCCAGTCGGCAGGCGCGATCGTGACGTGGCTGCCGCTGTTCATGTTCGCCGTGCTGTTCGGCCTGTCGATGGACTATCACGTGTTCATCGTCAGTCGCATCAAGGAGCTGGCAGATCGCGGCGCGAGCACCGAACAGGCGGTTGCGCGCGGGATCGCCGGGACAGCGGGCACGGTGACCGCGGCGGCCGCCGTGATGGTCGCGGTGTTCGCCGTGTTCGCGACGCTGTCGACGCTCGAAATCAAGCAGATGGGGGTCGGCCTCGCCGTGGCGGTGCTGCTCGATGCGACCGTGATCCGCGCGGTGCTGCTGCCCGCGACGATGAAGCTGCTCGGCCGGTGGAACTGGTACCTGCCGGGATGGCTCGGGTGGCTGCCGTCCGTCCGCGCCGAGCGCCGCGCCGGCTCTGCGCTGCCCGAGGTCGGATGACGACGACGTCGCGGCGAGCGCTCGCGAGGACCGTCCGGGAGGCCGCCTTCCTCGGCAGCCCGCTGGTCCTCGCGGGCGTGTGGCTCGGAGCGCTCGTCACCGCGTGGTCGCTGACCGCGTCGTTCGCGTTCACGCCGCTCGTGGTGCCGCTCGCGATCGGGACCGCGCTCGTCGTCCGCGGCTGCGCGCTCGTCGAGGCGTGGCTCGCCGGCGGTCTGCTCGGCGCGCGCGTCGCGATCCCGCCCTGGAGCTGGGGGTCCGGGTTCTGGCGGCGCGCCTGGCGCGCGCTCACGGATCCCTGGCTGTGGCGCGCGCAGGCATATCTCCTGCTGCGTCTCAGCTTCGGCTTGGCCCTCGCCGTGGCGCTGACGACCGCGCTCGCGGCCGGCCTCGGGCTGTTGGCGCTGCCGTTCTACTACTGGTCGGTGCACGGCGGGGTCGATGTCGGCGCGGCGCACGTCCGCTCGCTCCCAGGCGCGCTCGCCGCCGTGCCGGTCGGGGCGCTGCTGACCGCCGTCGCGGTGGCGCTCGTGCATCCGGTCGCAGAGCCGTGGCGGCGCCTTTCGGTCACCCTGCTGGGTGGGGTGGAGCGCGGGATCGAGCAGACGGGACGCGTGGAGTCCGGCGAGCGGGCGGTGAGGATCCATGCGCTCGCCGCCGGCGGGGTGAACCTCTTCCTGGTGGTGATCTGGGCGCTGACCTCGCGGGGCTACTTCTGGCCGATCTGGACGATCATCGCGCTCGCTCTGCCGCTGGCGATCCACGCGCTGGTCGTGTTCGTCGCACCCGCGCCGTGGTGGCGGGACCATCGCCTCGATGCGGGCTTCGCGATCCACGCGGGGGTGTGGGCGGCGCTGCTGCTGTTCCTGACGGCGATCTGGGGGGCCGCCGGCGGCGGTTACTTCTGGCCCGTCTGGCCGCTGCTGCCCGCGCTCGTCGCGACGGGCGCGCACGCGGCGGTGCTGCTCGCACGCGATCCCGAGCGGAGCGCGCTGACGGAGCGGATCTCGACGCTCGAGACGAGCCGTGCCGGCGCCGTCGACGTGCAGGAGTCGGAGCTGCGGCGGATCGAGCGCGACCTCCACGACGGCGCCCAGGCTCGTCTCGTCGCGCTCGGGATGAACCTCGGCATGGCCGAGCAGAAGCTGGAGAGCGACCCGCAGGCGGCAGCCGAGCTGCTGGCGGACGCGCGGGCCGGCGCCGGCGCCGCGTTGCGCGAGCTGCGCGACCTCGCGCGCGGCATCCACCCGCCGGTCCTCGCCGACCGCGGACTCGACGCCGCGATACGCGCGCTCGCCGTCGGCTCGCCGATCGCCGTGACGGTCTCGGCGAGGATCGACGAGCGGCCGCGGCCGCCGGTCGAGAGCGCCGCCTACTTCGTCGTCGCCGAGGCCCTTGCGAACGCCGGGAAGCATGCATCCGCGCGCCGGGTCGACGTGCGGATCGTGCGCATCCGCGACGTCCTCGCGGTCGAGGTGCACGATGACGGCACGGGCGGCGCCGACCCGGCGGGTGGCGGGCTCAGCGGCCTGCGACGCCGCGTCGAGGCGCTCGACGGCCGGCTCGAGGTGGTCAGTCCCGCGGGTGGACCGACGACGATCCGCGCGGAGCTGCCGTGCGGGTAGTGATCGCCGAGGATCTCGCGCTGCTGCGCGACGGGCTGGCGCGGCTGCTGCGCGACAACGGCTTCGAGATCGTCGCGGCGGTCGAGGACGCCGGGGCCCTGCTGGAGGCGGTGACCGCGCAGCGCCCGGACGTCGCGGTCGTCGACATCAGGCTGCCGCCGGGTTATCGCGACGAGGGGCTCCGCGCCGCCTTGGAGCTGCGCCGCACGGTGCCGGAGACCTCGATCGTGATGGTCTCGCAGTACGTCGAGCCCGCCTATGCCGCCGAGCTGCTCGGAGACGGGCGGGGCGGGATCGGCTACCTGCTGAAGGACCGCATCATGGACGTCGGCGAGTTCGTCGAGGCGGTCAGGCGGGTCGCGCAGGGCGGCACCGCGCTCGACCCGGAGGTCGTCGCGCAGCTCGTCTCCAGCAAGGACGGGGACGAGCCGCTCGCCGAACTGACCCCGCGGGAGCGCGAGGTGCTCGAGCTGATGGCCGAGGGACGCTCGAACGGCGGGATCGCCGCGGCGCTGGTCCTCACCCTGGGCGCCGTCGAGAAGCACATCGCGAACATCTTCGGGAAGCTCGGGCTCGCGCAGTCCGACAGCGATCACCGCCGGGTACTGGCGGTGCTGGCCTACCTCAAAGGGACGTAGAAGGGGGATCGTCTCGCGGGCCGGCCGCGCCGCGGGAGCCGGGCGGGACGCGGACGTCGCAGCGGTCGAGGCTCGCGCCCGAGGCCCGTCGCGAGGCAGCGGCCGCCGCGACTACGCCTCCGCCGCCCGCGCGGCCTCCTCCATGTCCTCGCGGATGTCGCACAGCGCGACGAGCCCGGCGCGCATCGCGGCGAGCTGCTCGGCGGTGATCATCGAGGCGAGCTTCGTGTCGACCGCGAGCACGGCGGAGCGGACCACCGCCGCGGCGGCGCGGCCACGCTCGGTGGGCTCGATCATCATCCGCCGCCGGTCCTCGGGATCGACGAGGCGCTCGAGGTAGCCGCGCACGACGAGCGTGTCGATCAACTGGCTCGCGGCCTGCCTGCTCACGCTCAGCTGCCGAACCAACCCTGCCGCGGGCGCACCGTGGTTGACCATCCCGCCGAGCACGAAGGCGCCGTTGCGGGGGACGTCGGCGAAGCCGGAATCGGCGAGCTGCGCACGGATCGCCGTGCCGTAGCTGCCGCGCGCGGCCCGCAGCAGCGCGGGGAGCACGACCGCCTCGGACTCGACGGGAGGCTCGTAGGGCTCGGTCGTGTGCGAAAGCGGCGGGGTGGTGGGGCGCTGCTCGGTCTCGGTCATGCGGGCGACGCTACGCCCGGCCGGCGCGTTTGTCAACTAGCTTGACTGTCAACCTTGTTTACAAAGGTAGCTCGCCGAGCCACAGCGTCCACGGCTCGACCCGCGCGAGATGCAGGATCGTCTCGTACCAGGGGTCCGCCTCGAACGCCGCGCGCACGGCTCCCTCGTCCGCGGCACGCACGACGAGCAGCGTGCTCTCGCCCTCGACCTCGCCGACCGGGCCGCCGATCACGATCACGCCCTGCTCGACGAGGCGGTCCATGAACGCCGCGTGCTCGTCCCAGCCCTGCTGCTCGCGGCGCTTCCGGGAGCGGTCGTAGGACGGGCCCTTGTCGTTTTCGACGATGAACAGGCTGGCCACGCCTCGGACGCTAGCGCGCGATGATCCCGGCATGGCCGAGCGAACCGCCCCGCCCGCCTCGCAGCGGCTCGCCTTCGGGCGTGTCGCCGAGCAGTACGAGCGGGCGCGGCCGTCCTATCCCGACGCGGCGATCGACGAAGCGCTGGCCTACGCGGGTGTCGAGCCGGGCTCGCACGTCGTCGAGGTCGGAGCCGGGACCGGCAAGGCGACGCGCCTGCTGGCCGCGCGGGGGCTGCACGTGCTCGCGCTCGAGCCGGACCCGGAGATGGCCGCGATCTGCAGGCGCGTGACCGATCCGTCGCAGGTCGAGGTGGTCGTGACCGGCTTCGAGGGTTGGAACGCGGGCACGCCGGTGGGGCTCGTGATCTGCGCACAGGCGTGGCACTGGCTGGAGCCGCAGCTGCGCTGGCGTCGCGCCGCCGAGGCGCTGTGGCCGGGCGGCGCGGTCGCGGCGCTGTGGACCTTCCCGCTGTGGGAGCGGATCCCGCTGCGCGCCGCGCTCGACGAGATCTACGCGGAATCGGTCCCGGAGATGGCGGCGGATTTCCCCCTCCATCCCGGCAGCAGGGCGGAGCGGGTCGCCGGCGACTGGCGCCAGGAGGTGGGGGAGGGGTTCGGAGAGGTGCGGACCCGCGATCACGACTGGAGCCGGCCGTACACGGCGCGGGAGTACGTGGAGATGGTCGCGACACACCAGGACCACATCAACCTCGAGGAGCAGCGCCGGGCGGCGCTGCTCGCGCGGGTCGGCGAGACGATCGAGCGCGCGGGCGGGATCGTCGAGATGGCCTACCGCACGAGCGTGTGCCTGGCGAGACGCACCGCCGAAGTGCCTGCATAGCGGCAGGTTTTGACATCCGCCCGGTGGCGATGCGAACATACGTTCGTATGATCGCCTGCGTTCACATCCCCCGCTTCGAGCTGATCGCCGCAGCCGAGGGGTCGAGCGTGGCGAGGCGGGCGGTGGCGGGGGGAGCGCTCGCGGTGGCGCCGCCGGTGAGCGCCGACGGGTCGGCTGCGGCCGGTCGCCTGGGGGAGGTCTCCGGCGCGGCGGAAGCCCACGGCGTCGTTCGCGGGATGCTGCTCGGGGAGGCGCTGGCGCGCTGCCCGGAGCTGGTCCTGCTGCCGGGCAACCCGGTGCGCACGGCAGAGCTGTGGGAGGGCTCGCTGCTCGCGCTGGAGTCGACCGGCGCCGCCGTGGAGCCCGCGCGGCCGGGGCTCGCGTTCTTCCGGACCGACGGGCTGAACGGCCTGCACGGGACGCTGGAGGGCACGATCGCCGCCGCCCGCCGGGCGCTCGAGCGGCCGGCGCGGATCGGGGCGGCGCCGGTCCGCTTCGCCGCGCTGGCTGCCGCGCTCGCGGCGCGCTCCCGCCGCGCGCTGGTGCTCGACGAGCGGGAGGCGGGACGCTGGCTGTCCGGCCGCCCGATCTCGCTGCTCGGGTACCGCGAGGAGACCGCCGTGCTGCTCGAGCCGCTGAGCCGGCTGGGGGTGCAGACGCTGGGAGAGCTGCTCAGGCTAGGGCGCGGCCCGCTCAGCGATCGCTTCGGGGAGGCCGGAACGACCGCCCACCGGCTCGCCGGGGGCGAGGACACGCCGCTGCGGCCCCGCAGCAGCCGCGAGCTGCTGGAGGAGACGATGGACGTCGGCGAAGCCGGCAGCGGCGAGGCGCTGGGGAGGGTGCTCGGCGTGCTCGTCAGCCGCCTGCTGGCGCGTCCCGAGCGGCGCGGGCGCACGTTGCGCTCAGCGCGGCTCTCGGCGCGGCTGGTCTCCGGCGGCAGCTGGCACGAGGGGGTCGTGTTCCGTCAGCCCGTCGCCGACACGGAGCGGATCCTGCTGGCGCTGTCGCTGCGGCTGGCGCTGCTGCCGGCGCCCGCCGAGGCGCTCGGTCTGTCGGTTGAGCGCTTCGGGCCGCCGCAGGGAGAGCAGGTGGCGCTGCTCGACCAGGACCGCGCGACCCGCCGGGCGCGGCTTCGCGATGCGGTCGCGCAGGTGCGCGCGGTGGCGGGACGCGACGCTGCGCTGCGCGCGGTGTGCGTCGACCCCGACTCGCGGGTGCCGGAGCGCAGGGTCGTGCTGGCCCCCGTGCCGGAGTAGGCGATGGAGAGGACGCTGAACGCTCCCCGGCCCGTTCGCGTGCGCTGGGGGGAGGGGAGCCCCGGCGAGGTCGACGGCGAACGCGTGGAGGCGCTGCGCGAGTCGTGGCTGGTGGAAGACCGCTGGTGGGAAGCGCAGCCGCTGCGCCGGCGGTACTGGGAGCTCGTCGGCGTGAGGGGGCGGAACCTGATCGTTTTCCATGATCTGCAAACCGGCAACTGGTACCTCCACTGAGCACCCCGCCGTATATCGAGCTGCACTGCCACTCGGCTTACTCGTTCCTCGACGGGGTCTCGCTGCCGGCCGAGCTGGCGCAGAAGGCGGGGGAGCTCGGGCATGCGGCGCTGGCGCTGACCGACCACAACTCGGTGTCGGGCTCGATGGAGCTGGCGCAGACCGTGGCGGAGAACGGCGTGCGTGCGATCCACGGTGCGGAGATCGACCTGACGCCGGACCCCGACGCGCTGATACGTGCCCGCCCGCCCGTGCGCGGTGCCGCGCCGGCGAGCGCGCGGCGCAGCGACAACCCCCATGTCACGCTGCTGGTCGAGGACGAACGGGGCTGGCGGAACCTCTGCCGGATCCTCACGATCGCGCACGCTCACACCCGCGACGGAACCGCGCGGCGCGAGCTCGGCGAGCCGCGGATCTCGCCGCAGGAGCTGGCGGCTCACGCCGAGGGACTGGTCTGCCTGACCGGCTGCGCCGAGCGCTCCGTGCTCGGTGACCTGGGCGGTCCGGGCACGCTGCGGACGCTGCTCGACGGCTTCGGCCCCGAGTGCCTGTACGCCGAGCTGCAGCGCCCCTACGCCCGCCACGACCGCGCCCGCAACCGGGCGTTCGCCGAGCGCGCGCGGCGTCTCGGGATCAGGACCGTCGCGACCGGCGACGTCCACGCCCACTCGCCCGCCCGGGCCGAGCTGCAGGACGCCTTCGTGGCGTTACGCCACCGCCTCACGCTCGACGCCTCCGAGCCGCTGCGGCGGGGCAATCGCAGCCATGTGATGAGCTCGCCGCAAGCAATGGCGAGCCGCTTCGCGGACCACCCCGAGGCTGTCGCAGAGACGCTGCGGCTGGCCGAGCGGTTGCGCTTCGACCTGACGAGGGACCTCGGCTATCGCTATCCCGGAGCCGAGGAGCAGGACACCTCGCGACGCCTGCGGGAGCTGTGCGGGCAGCGGCTCGCCGAGCGCTATGGGGCGGGCGCGCCGGCCCGGGCACGGAAGGCGGAGGGGGAGGCGCAGGCACGTCTCGAGCAGGAGCTGAGGGTGATCGACCGGCTCGGCCTGGCCGGCTTCTTCCTGCTCCACCACGAGATGCTCGAGCTGGCCCGTGAGGTCGCGATCGAGGTGCGCGGGGGTGGGGTCGATTCTCCGCGGGCGCTGCTGGCGCCGGGCCGGGGGCGCGGCTCGTCGGTGTCATCGCTCGTCTGCTACCTGACCGGTCTCTCCCACATCGATCCGATCGAGAACGACCTCGCGCTCGGGCGCTTCCTGCACGAGGACCTCAGCGGCCTGCCGGACATCGATCTCGACTTCCCCCGCGACATCCGCGAGCGTCTGATCCCGCGCGTGCACGAGCGCTTCGGCTACGACCGCGCGGCGCTGGTCGCCGCCTTCCCGACGTTCCGCTTGCGCGGCGCCGTGCGCGAGCTCGGCAAGGTGCTCGGCCTGCCTCCGGGCGAGATCGAGCGGATCGCTCGCGGCGCCGACCCGTGGGCGCCGGCCGGAGGCGAGCAGGGCGAGGTCGACTTCGCCTCCGGGCGCGGGCACGACCCCGATCAGACAGCCGGCCGCCCGTCGGACCGGCGCTCGCAGCGCTGGCGCTGGCTGAGCCGGCTCGTCGAGCAGGCCCAGGGCCTGCCGCGGCATCTCTCCCAGCACTCCGGGGGGATGATCATCGCGACCCGGCCGCTGATCGATTGCTGCCCGGTCGTCCCGGCGGCGATGGAGGGCAGGCAGATGGTCCAGTGGGACAAGGACTCCTGCGCGGACGCCGGCTTCCTGAAGATCGACCTGCTCGGGCTCGGGATGCTCTCCGCGGTCGAGCGCTGCGTCGAGGAAGTCGATCGCGTCCGCGGTGAGCGGATCGACCTCTCGCGGATTCCCTACGACGACGCCGAGACGTTCCGCTCGATCCGGGCGGCCGACACCGTCGGCGTCTTCCAGATCGAGAGCCGCGCGCAGATGCAATCGCTGCTTCGCACGCGGCCGCGCAACCTCGAGGACGTGACGATCCAGGTCGCGATCGTCCGGCCGGGGCCGATCCAGGGCGGGGCCGTCAACCCGTACATCAAGCGCCGCCAGCGGCTGCGCGAAGACCCGTCCTACGAGATCCCCTACGACCACCCCGCGCTCGAGCCGGTGCTGCGCGAGACGCTCGGCACGATCATCTTCCAGGACCAGGTGATGCAGGTCGCCGAAGCGTTCGCCGGCTACGCGCCCGGGGAAGCCGACGGGTTGCGCCGGGCGATGAGCCGCAAGCGCTCGGGGGAGATGATGCAGCGCCACCGCGATCGCTTCCTGGAGGGGGCGATGCGCCATTCCGGAGCCTCGCGGCAGACGGCCGAGCGGGTCTGGGCGATGGTCGAGGGGTTCGCCGGCTTCGGCTTCCCGAAGGCGCACAGCGCCGCCTTCGGGCTGCTCGCCTACCAGTCGACCTGGCTGCGGGTCCACTACGGGCCGGAGTTCCTGTGCGCGCTGCTGAACGAGCAGCCGATGGGCTTCTACGCGCCCGACAGCCTCGTCCACGAGGCCGAACATCGGGGGATCGCGGTGCTCGGGCTCGACGCGAACGCCTCGCAGGTGGAGTGCGCCGTGCAGAACGGCGCGGTGCGGCTCGGCCTCGGCTACGTGAAGGGGACGACCGAGGCGGAGATGCGCGAGCTCGTCGCCGAGCGCGAGCGGGGCGGCCGCTACCGGACGATCGCCGAACTGGCTGCGCGCTCAGGAGCCCGGCGCGTGACGCTCGAACAGCTCGCCTGGTCGGGGACGTGCGACGCCCTGCTCGAGGACGGCCAGGACCGCCGCTCGGCGCTGTGGCAGCTGGGGATCGCCGCGCCGGCCGTGGCGCTGGAGCAGGAGGAGAGAGCCGCGCCGCGCGAGGCGAGCCAGCTGGCGCTGCCGCTGGAGCTGGCGGACGCGCCGAAGCTGCGCCGGCTCGGTCGCTGGCAGCGCCTGATCGCCGACTACTCGACCAGCGGCGTCACGGTGGGGGAGCACGCGATGGCGGTGCTGCGCGAGCGCATCGTCGTGCCGCGGCTGGCTACCAGCGCCCAGCTGGCGCGGCTCCCGTCCGGGTGCGAGGTCTCGCTCGCGGGCCTCGTGATCGCGCGCCAGCGTCCCGGCACCGCGAACGGCACGATGTTCCTGCTGTTCGAGGACGAGTTCGGGACCGTCAACCTGATCGTCTCGCGCGAGGTCTACGAGCGCCGCCGCCACCTCGCCCGCGCCGAGCCGCTGCTGCTGGCCCGCGGGCGGCTCGAGCGCCACCAGGAGGGGAGCGAGCCCCTCGCGCGGGGGCCGCGGGACCCCGATGCTCCGGTGCGTGAAGCGGACGGCGAGATCGTGAAGCCGGTCATCAACCTGCTCGTGACGGAGCTCGAGCCGCTCGAGCGGTTCCTCGACGGCGGGCTCGACGAGGAGCGCGAGCGCGCGGTCGTGCGGCGCCTGCGCGCGCCGGGCGCCGAGGAGCCCGAGGGCGCTGAGGTCGGCTCCTCGATGCGTGCGGTGGCGCCGCCGATCCAGAGCTTCGCGTCGGGCCGCCGGCGCTGAGGGTCGGCCAGGGCCTGCGGGCTAGAGTCCCCGCCGTGGAGGCGATCGAGCTCGAGGCTGTGGGGTCGGAGCAGTGGGACGCGGTGATCGACGGCGAGGAGACGCCGTGGGGCGCGGCCGGGACGGATCTCTCCTGGGCGCCGAAGACGAGGCACGTCGGGGTGCTCGACACCGGCGGGCGCCCGCTCGCGCTGGCCGGGACGATGGTCGCGCGGGTTCGTGTGGAAGGAGGCGAGCCGTTTGACGTCGTCGGCATCGGCGGCGTGATCGTCACCCGCTCGCGGCGGGGGGAGGGCCTCTCGACGCCGTTGCTCGAGGCGGTGATGAGCCTCGCTCGAGCGCTCGGCCCGGAGCGCGCGATGCTGTTCTGCGGCGACGCGCTGACCGGGCTCTACGCCGGCCACGGGTTCCGCCTGATCGACGCCTCCGTCACCGCCGATCAGCCCGACGGTCCGATCACCGTTCCGATGCGCGCGATGTGGGCGCCGCTCGACGTTGACGTCGCCGACTGGCCGCCCGGCGAGGTCGCGGTCCTCGGCGAACCGTTCTGAGGCGGTTGCTCCGGTTCGTGGGTGGGCCGGCATCTGGCGCCGGCCCACCTCACGACTCACCTAGCCGGCGACGGCGGTGTGCCCGTGCTCGGCTTCCTCTGCGTCTGTCACCGCCCATGCGAGCCGCTCGACGAGCTGCTCGGCGGCATGACCGTCCTGCAGGTGGATCGATGTGACGCGCTCGTCGAGGAGCACCTGGGAGGTGCCACGCGAGCCGAGGTCCGCGTCCGGTTCGGCGGTGACGATGATGCGGGCCATGGATCTCTCCTCTTGATCGGATCTCCCTCCTCCGTCGTTCAACACCATTCCGCCGCGACATCAAGCTCCGGTTAAAAGGTTGTGTCAGGGTTCTCACACGATCGTCCAGATGCCCGAAGGGACGGCGCCTGCGCGGCGAAGAACGCTGCTGTCGGGGTTCCCACACGATCGTCCGGTGCTTCCCGGATCGCGCTTCCCGGGAAGCCGGCAGCCGCCCGCTAGCCTGGGGCGCATCGCTCCCCTCGGCCGCACCGATCTGGACGTCTTCCCGCTGTGCCTCGGCGGCAACGTGTTCGGCTGGACGATCGACGAGCAGCGATCGTTCGAGGTGCTCGACGCGTACCGCGCGGCCGGCGGCAACTTCATCGACACCGCCGACCTCTACGGGCGCCGCGGCCCGGACGGCCCGGGCGGCTCGGAGCTGATCATCGGCCGTTGGATCGCATCGCGCGGCAACCGGGACGAGCTCGTGATCGCCACGAAGGTCGGGATGGCGCAGGATCGCCGGGGGCTCTCGGCAGAGAACATCGCCGCCGCCGCGGAGGACTCGCTGCGGCGTCTCGGGATCGACCGCATCGACCTCTACTACGCTCACCAGGACGATCCGGGAACGCCGATCGAGGAGACGCTGGGCGCGTTCGCGACGCTGATCGCCGAGGGCAAGATCGCTCACGCCGGCGCGTCGAACTACGACCCCGCTCGCCTCGAGCAGGCGCTCGAGCTCGGCGAGCAGGCGGGCCTGGCCTCGTATGTCGCGCTGCAGCCGCACTACAACCTGATGGAGCGCGGCGAGTACGAGGGGCCGCTGATGGACGTCTGCGCCCGCCACGGCCTCGCTTGCCTGCCCTACTTCGCGCTCGCCCGCGGGTTCCTGACCGGCAAGTACCGCCCGGACGGTCCCGAGGTGGACAGCCCGCGTGCCGGAGGGGTCCGCGATCTCTACTTCAACGAACGCGGGTTCGCGACGCTCGACGCGCTCGACGAGATCGCCGCGCGGCACGGGACCAGCGTCGCGGCCGTCGCGCTCGCCTGGCTGCGCGCGCAGCCGACCGTGGTCGCGCCGATCGCCAGCGCGACCTCGCCCGAGCAGCTGCGCGAGGTGCTCGACTCGGTGTCGTTGGAGCTCTCCGCAGAGGAGATCTCGAAGCTCACCGACGCGTCCGCCTGATCTCGGCCGCTCCTACTCGCGCGAGGTGAACAACAGCGACTCCTCGTCGGGGTCGCGCACCGCTACGCCGCCGGAGACGCGCTCGACCGGAGCCCCCAGGCGCTCCGCCGCCTCCGCGACGCGCTCGACCTCGCCGGGAGCTCCGAGCTCGAAGCTCACGCGCCGCAGGCCCGGAGACCGCTCGCCGGCCGGTGCGCCGCCTTCGCTCTGCCACGAGTTGAGGCCGAGGTGGTGGTGGTAGCCGCCGGCCGAGACGAACGCCGCCGAGGGCCAGCGGGCCTGCTCGTCGAACCCGAGGCCGCTGTAGAACTCGAATGCGCGGGGGACGTCACCGGCCTTCAGGTGCACGTGGCCGATGCCGGCGTCGATGTGCGGGGAGGGCTCCTGCGGCGACTGCGCGAGCAGGTCCTCGACGTCGAGCGGCTCGGTGACCATCGCGACACCGCTACCACCGGGCCCCCGTTGCCACGTCTCGCGCGGCCTGTCGGCGTAGACCTCGATGCCGAGCCCGTCGGGGTCGTCGAGGTAGAGCGCCTCCGAGACGCCGTGATCGGACGCGCCCGTGAACGGCCATCGCGAGCCGCCGATGCGCCGGACCGTGTCGGCGAGGGCGGCGCGGGAGGGGTGCAGCCAGGCGACGTGGAACAGGCCGCTGCTGCCGCGCGGGACCGGTAGGGCGCCGGGCACCGCGACCAGCTCGAGGGCAGGCTCTCCGGCGGCGCCCAGCAGCGCGTGCGAGCCGTCGTTCTCGATCACGCCGAACCCCATCACCCGGGAGTAGAAGTCGACGCTCGCCGGCAGGTTGGAGACGCCGAGGCGGACCGCTGAGATCCGCAGCGAGGGGTCGATCGACTCGATCGCCATGCCAGCAAGGGTAGTGTGGATCCGATGCGACTGCGAAAACTCGGATGGAGCGACCTCGAGGTCTCGGAGATCAGCCTCGGGTCGTGGCTCACGTACTCGGGCGGGGTCAGCCGCGAGCAGGCGGAGGCCTGCATCGACGCGGCCTTCGACGAGGGGATCAACTTCATCGACACCGCGAACGTCTACGGCCGCGGCGCCTCCGAGACGCTGCTCGGCGAGGTCCTGGCCCGCCGTGAGCGCTCCTCCTACGTGCTGGCGACGAAGGTCTACTTCCCGATGTCCGATCACGACAGCGGGCTCTCGGCTGCGCAGATCCACAAGCAGATCGACGCCTCGCTGCAGCGGCTGCAGACCGACCACGTCGACCTCTACCAGTGCCACCGCTTCGACAGCGAGACGCCGCTGGAGGAGACGATGGCGGCGCTCACCGAGGTGGTTCGCGCGGGCAAGGCGCGCTACATCGGCTTCAGCGAATGGCCGCCGGGCGAGATCGAACGCGCGCTCGCGCTGCCGGACGTCGAGCGGTTCACCTCGAGCCAGCCGCAGTACTCGGCGATCGTCCGCTCGCCCGAGGCGGAGGTGATTCCGCTCTGCGAACGCGAGGGCATCTCCCAGATCGTGTGGTCGCCGCTCGCGCAGGGGGTGCTCGCCGGCCGCTATCGCCCCGGCGAGGCGCCGCCCCCGGATTCGCGGGCGGCGAGCGAGAGCATGGGCGGCTTCGTCGGCCGGCTGATGACGGACCCGGTCCTCGAGGGGGTCGAGCGGCTGCGCGACGTCGCGGGCGAGGCGGGCCTGACGCTTGCGCAGCTCGCGCTCGCGTGGGTCCTTCGCCAGCCGAACGTCGCCTCGGCGATCGTCGGCGCGAGCCGTCCGGAGCAGGTTCGGGCGAACGCATCGGCCTCCGGGATCGAGCTCGACGAGCAGACGCTCGCCGGCGTCGACGCGGCGCTGGGGGACGCGGTCCTGCGCTGAGGGGTCGCGTGGCGGGACGGCGCCCGCCGACGTCGTGCTCTGCTCCCTCTCGGGGAGCTCCGCCGCGACAGCTCGAGCGGCTTCCCGCCGGCGGGGCTACCGCGGTGCCACGACCAGCGCCTGGAACCCCCTGCCGACCGGCCCGTCGACGTCGTGCAGCACGCTGTCGGACAGCCCGGTTCCGCCTTCGTGCAGGAGCGTGCGCGCATCGATCCCGATCCACTCGCCTCGCGGCGGCCGATGCAGATGGAGGTGGAGGTCGGCGTTGATGAACACGAACCGCTCGAACGGAAGCAAGGCGCTCACGCCGTTGGCGAAGTCGGCGGTCGCGGCGAGCCGCGCGAGCGGGCTCGTGGGCTGCCCGTCGACGAGCGCCGGGCGCAGCCGCATCCAGACCCGGCCGGGTCCCGGGCTCCCTGCCGGGCTGAGCCAGCGCATCTCCATCGCGCTGGTCGCGAAGCTCTCTTCGGCGGCCGCGTCGGGGTTGAGGGCGAACTGCACCGGCTCGCCCTGCTCGGGACCCGCCATCCGCTCCTCGGCCGACGAGCCGTCCGGCAGCGGCGGCAACCCCGATGGGACCTCGGCGACCCGCAGCGCGTTCGCTCGGCAGACCAGCTCGCCTGCTGCGTGCATCTCGGCGGCGAGCTCCTGCACGCGCCGGCCGGGCCGGATCGTGCTGACCGCGACGGTCAGCGGCGCTGCCGGGATCGGCCGCAGGAACTCGAAGCCGAGCCGCGCGATCTGACAGCCGTCGATCGGCTCGTGGCGCTCGAACGCGCTCGCGAGCAGTGCGGCGGGCGCTCCGCCGTGGAGCGCCCCCGGGTCCCAGGGGCCGCGCGCGTGCTCGGTCGGGACGAAGCCGTCGGCGCTCGTGGTGAAGATCGAGCCGTCGCTCACCCGCTCGTCCGCTCCCACGAGAACCCGCGGACCGCGACATAGAGCCCGAACGCGCCCCAGATCGCGATCACGACGAGCGCGTCGACGTTGTCGGAGAGGCCGCGGCCCGTGACCATCGCGCCGGACAGCCCCGCGATCAGCGGCTTCAGCGGCAGCCCTTCGGCGATCGAGCGCAGGAAGCCCGGCGCGCTGCTCGAATCGAACACGTAGAAGGACACGAACACGACCGGCAGGAACACGGCGTTGACGTAAGCGGCGGTCGACTCGAAGTTGGGGATCACGTGCGCGAAGGCGACGCCGAGCGCCGCCATCGCGACGACACCGACGACCACGAACACGAGCAGCTCGCCCCAGTCGCGGGGCCAGCCGATGCCGAAGAACAGCCGCCCGGCGACGATCACGATGGCGATCTGCAGCGCCGTGTTCGTGACGGCGTTCGCCGCGACCCCCGCGAAGTAGGAGCCGGTCGGCAGCGGCGTTCCCCGGATCCGCTTCAACACGCCGCGCTCACGCAGGAAGACGATGTTGTAGGCGAGCGCGGTGAAGGTCGTCGACATCACGCTCATCCCCGCGATCGAGGGCACGAGCCGGTTGAGGTCGTGCTGGCTTCCCGAGAGGATCGCGCCGCCCGCGGCGAGGAACAGGAGCGGCAGCACGAAGTTGAAGAACGCGGCGCTCGGGTTGCGCCAGAACATCCGGCGCTCGAGCCGGTACTGGCGCCAGCCGAGGACGATCGCGTCACTCATCGGCGGTCAGCTCCAGGTAGACGTCCTCGAGCGTCGGCCGTCCGACCGAGAGGTCCTCGAGCTCGCGGCCGTCGGCGAGCGCCGCCGAAGTCAGCTCGGCGAGCAGCGCGGTCGGGTGGTCGGTCTCCTGCTCGACGAGCTCGCCGGAGCCGTCGCGGTATGCGACGCGGTAGCGGCCGGCGCCGGCGCCGAGCTCGCGCGGGGGGCCGATCGCGAGGACCCGTCCGTCCTTGACGATCGCGACGCGGTCGGCGAGCTCCTGCGCCTCGTCGAGGTAGTGGGTCGTGAGCAGGATCGTCTTGCCGAGCGCGCGGAGCGAGCGGATCGTCTCCCAGGCCGCGCGGCGCGCCTCCGGGTCGAAGCCGGTCGTCGGCTCGTCGAGGAAGATCAGCTCGGGATCGCCGACCAGCGCGAGAGCGAAGTCGAGCCGACGCAGCTGCCCGCCGGAGAGGCGGCGGCTGCGCACGTTCGCGCTCTCCTCGAGGCCGACGAGCGACAGCACCTCGCCGACGTCGCGCGGGCTCGGGTAGAAGCTCGCCCAGTGGCGCAGGGCCTCGCGCGGGGTGATGTGGCTGTAGATGCCGCCGGCCTGCAGCACGATCCCGATCCGCCGCCGCAGCGCCAGCTCGCGCCGGGCAGGGTCGTGCCCGAGCACGGACACCTCGCCGCCGCTGCGGGCGCGGTAGCCCTCGAGGATCTCGACGGTCGTCGTCTTGCCCGCGCCGTTGGGGCCGAGCAGGCCGAACACCTCGCCGCGCCTGACCTCGACATCGATGCCCCGCACCGCATCGAAGTCGCCGTAGCGCTTGCGCAGGCCGGTGACCTCGATCGCGCTCGCAGCTGCTACCAGTGCACGCCCCGCGTCAGCGTCGCCATCGCGATCTGCTCGAACGAGACGTGTTCCTCGACGTCTTTCTGGCCCTTCGCCGCCGCCGAGTCCGGGAACACGCGGTAGCCGAGGTGGAGGATCCGGTCCATCAGGCTCGGCGAGAGGCTGTAGGCGACTTCGCCGAACTTGCCGAGACGGGTGCCCATCTCCTTCGGCCGCGAGCGCAGCGCCTCGCAGATCATGTCCGCTGCCTCCTCGGGGCTCAGCGTGGGGAAGGCGTCGTACATTTTCGTCGGCGCGATCATCGGCGTGCGCACGAGCGGCATGTGGATCGTCGTGAAGGTGATGCCGTCGCCGACGACCTCGCTGGCGACGACCCGGCTGAACGCGTCGAGCGCGGCCTTCGAGGCGACGTAGGCCGAGAACCGCGGCGGGTTGGTCTGCACGCCGATCGAGGAGACGTTGACGATGTGGCCGGAGCCACGCTCGCGCATGTGCGGCATCAGCCCGATGATCAGCTTGACCGCGCCGAAGTAGTTGAGCTGGATCGTCCGTTCGAAGTCGTGGAAGCGGTCGTAGCTGAGCGCGATCGAGCGGCGGATCGAGCGTCCGGCGTTGTTGACCAGCATGTCGACGTTGCGGTGATCGGCGAGCACCCGCTCGATCAGCCCTTCGATCGACTCCATGTCGGAGATGTCCGCCGCGTACACGTAGGCGGTGCCGCCGGAGGCGACGATCTCGGCGCGGACCTCCTCGAGGTTGTCGACGTTGCGAGCGACGAGCAGCGGCACGCCACCGGCGGCGGCGACCTTCAGCGCGGTCGAGCGTCCGATTCCGGATGAGGCGCCGGTGATCAGCACGTGCTTGCCCGCGAGCGCCTCGTGCAGGCTGCGGCCGCGGCCGGTGCTCGGCTCCATCTCGCGCTCCCAGTAGTCCCACAGGCGCGACGCGTAGTCCTTCAGTGCGGGCGGCTGCTCCAGCGGGGTGCCGGCCAGCGCGTGCTGCGTCTCGTGGCTGTCGAAGCGGGGCACGAGCTCGACGTGGGCGAGCACCTCGCGTGGGATGCCCAGCTCGCGAAGCGCGAGGTTGCCGACCTGCTTGAACGGAGGAAGCGCCGCGGCGAGCGCGAGCGGCCACCTCGGCACGAGGTCGGTGATCCGTTTGTCGACGCTGACCGCGAAGCGGGGCGCGTGGGCCGCGGCGGCGAGCTCGTTGATCAGGTCGTCCACGCGCTGCGGGCGCGGGTCGGTGAGGTGGAAGGCGTGGCCGTCGAGACCGGGCTCGTGGGCGATGTGCTCGAGCGCGCCTGCGACCCAGTCGACGGGGACGACGTTCGTCAGGCCGAGGTCGAGGCCGACCAGCGGGGCCCATTCGGGCAGCACCCGGCGGAGCCGCTGGATCGCCTTGAAGAAGTAGTACGGGCCGTCGATCTTGTCCATCTCGCCGGTCTGGGAGTCGCCGACGACGACGCCCGGCCGGTACGCGCGCCACGGAACGTAGGGCTGCTCGCGGACGATCCGCTCGGACTCGAACTTGGTGCGGTGGTATGGCGAGGGCAGCCGCTGGTTCTCGTCGAACATCGTCTCGTCGAAGATGCCCCGGTAGTCCCCTGCGACGGCGATCGAGGAGACGTGGTGCAGGCAGCCGGCGTCGAGCGCGCGGGCGAGTTCGACCGCGTGGGTGGTGCCGCCGACGTTGACCGCCGTGTTGCGCTGGGCGGGCGCGGTCATGTCGTAGACCGCGGCGAGGTGGAAGAAGTGGTCGATCTTGCCGCGGAGCTCGGCGACCTGCTCGTTGTCGATCCCGAGCAGCGGCCGGCGCAGGTCGCCGACGACGGGCTTGATGCGCTCGGCCGCGGAGGCGCCCGCGGCGATCGTCCAGCGCTGCACGAGGTCGTCGAGACGGCTCTTGCTGCTGTCGCGCACGAGCACGTACACGTCCCCCTGCCGTTTCGCGAGCAGACCCTCGACGAGGCGGCGTCCGATGAAGCCGGTCGCTCCGGTGACGAAGTAGGCCATCGTGGGGGAGAGCCTACAGGGCGGGAGCGGAGCCCGGGCGGCGGGAGGACCACACGAGCGTGACGTTCACGAGCTTCGAGGACGTGGGAGACGCGAGTTGACCGGGACTCGTCCGGCGGCGATCATCGCCTCGACCCACCTGGGTCATCTCACGCGCCCGCGCCCGCGCCGCCGCGCCCCTCACCTGCCGCGAACCGCTCGGCGCCGCGGGCCCCGTCCTCGAACACCTCGGGCCCCGCGGCCGCCTCCAGCGCGAGCGCGTCGGCCAGCGGCAAGCCGAACCCCTCGAGCGCGGCGCGCCGGTCGGCGAGCATCGTGCGCTGCGGGAAGCCCGCGAGCCCGTCGGCGAGCTGAAGGGCGCGGTCGAGTGCAGAACCGTCGGGGACCACCTCGTTCACGAGCCCCATCGCGAGCGCCTCGTGCGCGTCGATGATGCGGCCGGTGAGGATCAGGTCGAGCGCGCGTCCCATGCCGACGATGCGGGGGAGGCGCTGGGTGCCGCCGTCGATCAGCGGGACTCCCCAGCGGCGCTCGGGGTAGCCGAGGCGCGAGGGCTCCGTCGCGATCCGCAGGTCGCACCACAGGGCGATCTCGAGCCCGCCCGCGAGGCAGAACCCGGAGATCGCGGCGATCGTCGGCTTCGGCGAGGCGAGCCGGGTGAAGCCCATCGGGCCCTCCTCGCTCATCAGCCGCGGCGCCATCGTCCCGGTCGCCTTGAGGTCGGCGCCCGCGCAGAAGGAGATGCCACCGGCGCCGGTCACGACGAGCACGCGGGCGTCGTCGTCGGCCTCGAAGCGGCGGTATGCCGCGAGCAGCGCCTCGGCGGTCGGACCGTCGACCGCGTTGCGCCGGTGCGGGCGGTCGATCGTGATCAGCGCGGAGGAGCCGCGGCGCTCATAGGAGATCGCGTCCCGGCCACTCGGTTCGGCGCCGGCCATCGCGCGCCGCTCGGGGCTACCAGCCGCCGCGCCAGGGGGCGCCGCGGAGCTGCTTCGCGGCCGCTTTGCGGGCTTCCTTGCGCTTCTCGAGGCTGCGCTGGAGCATGCTCATCGCGAAGATGAACACCGGGAAGAAGGCGATCACGCCGAAGAACATGTTCGTGATCGCCTTGTCGTTGGTCGCGCCGTAGAAGCCGCGGCCGTCGTTGAACGCCTGCGCCGGCGCGCTCAGGGCGAGCGTAAGGAGCAGCGCGTAGGGGACGATCCGAAGCGAGAGGCGGCGCATCGGGAGGGATCATAATCGAACGGGGAGGCGCCCCCGCAGCCCCCCCGGGCAGAACCGAGAAGGCCCGAGGGGGAACGGCCCGGCCGCAAGCGGTGGCGAGTGACGGCCCCCGCGCTACCGTCGTGACCGATGGCCCTCCTGATCGCATCCGACCTCCACAAGGACATCGCCGGCCGCCCGCTGCTGGCCGGCGTCTCGTTCAAGCTCGAGCGCCGCGAACGGCTCACGCTCGCGGGACGCAACGGCGCGGGCAAGACGACGCTGCTGCGAATGCTCGCGGGAGAGACGGCGATCGACCGCGGCACCCTGTCGGTCGCGAAGGGAACCAGGATCGCGCTGCACGACCAGCGCCCGCCGCGCGAGCGCGACGTCCCGCTCCGGGAGTACCTGCTGTCCGGTTGCGCGGAGGAGCTCGCGATCGAGGCCGAGCTGGCCGGGCTCGAGCAGCGCATGGCGGAGGGCTCGACCGATGAGGCGACGCTGTCGCGTTACTCGAAGGCCCAGGCCCGCCTGGAGGCGCGCGGCGGCTACCTGTGGCGCGCCCGGGCAGAGTCGATGGCGCACGGCCTCGGCTTCCGCGACGCCGACCTCGACCGGTCGCTCGACACGTTCTCCGGCGGCCAGCTGACGCGCGCGTCGCTCGCCCGGGCGCTTGCGACCCGGGCCGACGTGCTGCTGCTCGACGAGCCCACGAACCATCTCGACATCGCCTCGCTCGAGTGGCTCGAGCAGACGCTGGTCGAGCTCGACACCGCGGTCGTGCTGGTCGCCCACGATCGCTGGTTCCTGGAGGCCGTCGGGACCGCCGTGCTCGAGCTCCACGGCAGCGCTCCGACGCGCGCGCGCTTCTTCGCCGGCACCTGGTCGCAGTGGCGCAAGGAGCAGGCGGCGCGCGAGATCGCGCTCGGCAAGGCGATCGATCGCCAGCAGGCGGAGATCGCGCGGATGGAGCGGTTCGTCGAGCGCTTCCGCTACAAGGCGACGAAGGCCCGCCAGGCGCAGTCGCGCGTGAAGAAACTGGCGAAGATCGAGCGGATCGAGCGCGATCCCGCCGACGCCCGCTCGCTCGAGTTCAGCTTCAAGCCGCCGGAGCGATCCGGCAAGATCGTCTTCGAGCTCGAGGCCGGCCGCGTCGAGATCGGCGACGGGGTGCTGCTGCTCGACAACGCCGAGCTTTGGCTCGAACGCGGGGAGCACGTGACGCTCGTCGGGCCGAACGGGACGGGCAAGACGACGTTGATCGAGACGCTCGCGGGACGGCGTCCGCTGGCGGCGGGGCGGCTCTCGACCGGGCACAACGTGACGGTCGGCTACCTCTCCCAGCACGCGGACGAGCTCGGCGCCGGGGGGGACCCGGGGCAGAGCGTGCTCGACGCCGCGCAACGGGCGACGAAGATGACCCCGAACAAGGCTCGTGCCCTGCTCGGGCGCTTCCTGTTCTCGGGGGAGGAGGTGGAGAAACCGCTGTCCGGGCTGTCGGGGGGCGAGCGGCGCCGCCTGTCGCTCGCGATCCTCGTCCAGTCCGGCGCCAACGTGCTGATCCTCGACGAGCCCACGAACCATCTCGACATCGAGAGCCGCGAGGCGCTCGAGGACGCGCTGAGCGGCTTCCCCGGGGCGATGCTGCTCGTTTCCCACGACCGCGCCCTGCTCGATGCCGTCGGCTCGCGCACGATCGCGGTCGAGGACGGCTCGCTGCGCAGCTACGAGGGCGGCTGGGCCGAGTACGCGCGCTCCAAGGAGGAGCGCGACGACGCGTCCGAGCCCGCGACCGCTCCCACGGTGCCGCATGCCTCATCTCCCAGGGCGGCGAAAGCGACAGCCGGAACCTCGAACGGGAACGGGAACGGGAACGGGGCGGGCCCGGCCGCGGAGCCGAAGCGCGCGAAGGCGAAGGGCCCCTCGAAGAACCGGATGAGCGCGCAGCAGAAGGCCGAGCGCGCGGTCGAAGCGGCCGAGGCGGCGCTGTCGGCGCTCGAAGCGGAGCTGACCGACCCCGCCGCGTGGGCGACCCGTTACGAGGCGGCCAAGTCCGAGGCCCGCCACACCGCCGCGCAGCGCGCGGTCGAGTCCGCCTATGCCGAGCTCGAGGCGCTGACCGACTGATCTAGACTCGGCGGGGGATGGAACGCTCGCGCACCGCCCGCAACCTGCTGATCGTCGTCGCGATCGGGGTCGCGCTCTATTTCCTTCCCGGCGGGGGCAACGCGGCCCGCGGGGTCGAAGCCGCGCTGTGGACGCTGTTCGCGATCGGCATCGCCTACCTCGGGCTGCGCTACTACCGCGAAAACGGGTTCCGCATCGCCGCCCTCGGCGAGCGTCATCGCGGGATCCTCTACGGGGCCGTCGCGCTCGCCGTGTTCTGTTACCTGGCCCGTGCGCGGATGTGGGGAACCGGCTTCGGCGAGCTCGTCTGGTTCCTGCTCGTCGGGGTTGTGGTGTGGGGCCTGGCCGAGGTCTACCGGCACTCCCGCAGCTACTCGTGAGCGCGCTCGTATCCTCGATGGGTGGCCGCAACCGAGATAGACAAACGCGCTGACGAGGGCGGCTCCCGCGGGTCGCTCGCAGAGCAACGCCGGGCGCTGCCCGACCAGCCCGGCGTGTACCTGTTCCGTGACGCGAAAGGGCGCGTCATCTACGTCGGCAAGGCGAAGTCGGTCCGCAAGCGCGTCGGCTCGCACTTCTCGAAGGCTCAGGTGCCGAGCAGTCCCGGGCACGCGGAGATGGTCGCGGCGGTCGAGAGCATCGAGTGCGTCGTCGTCGCGACCGAGGCGGAGGCGCTGCTCGCCGAGCAGTCCTTCATCAAGCAGTACCGGCCGCGCTTCAACATCCGCCTGCGCGACGACAAGTCGTATCCGTTCATCGCGATCTCGCTCGACGAGCCGTTCCCGCGCGTCTACTTCACCCGCGAGCGCCACCGGGCCGGGCGCGCCTACTTCGGTCCCTACTCGAACGCGAAGCGCGTGCGCTCGACGCTCGAGGTGCTCGCGAAGGTCTTCATGTTCCGCTCGTGCACCGGCCCGGAGCCCGGACGCCGCAGCGGCAGCCCGTGCCTCGACTACTACATCAAGCGTTGCGGGGCGCCCTGCGTCGGCTACGTGACCCGCGAGCAGTACCGGGAGTCGATCGACGGGGTGATCGACTTCCTGTCGGGGCGCTTCTCCCAGATCGAGCGCGACCTCGAGGCGCGGATGCGCGACGCCGCCGCGTCCGAGGAGTTCGAGCAGGCGACGATCGAGCGCAACCGCCTGCAGGCGGTCCGTTCGCTGCTCGAACGCCGTCGCGTCGCCGCCGACTCGATGGGCACCTTCGACGCAGTCGCCGTCGCGCTCGACGGCCGCGAGGCGAACGCGCAGGTCTTCCAGGTGCGTGACGGCGTGCTCTCCGACCGGCAGTCCTTCTATCTGGCGAACGAGACCGAGCGCGATGTCGCCGAGGTCGCCGAGGAGTTCATGCTCCAGTACTACAGCGGGCAGATCTCGATCCCGGCGCTGCTCGTCGTCCAGCGCGAGGTCGAGGAGCGCGAGGCGCTCGTCGACGCGCTCGCCAGCCGCCGCGGCGGCCCCGTCGAGCTGCGCGCCGCCGAGCGCGGCGAGAAGCGCCGCATCCTCGAGCTCGCGGAGCGCAATGCGCGGCTCGCGCTCGACCAGGAGAAGCTCCGCTCCGAGCGCCGGCGCCAGAGCCGCGTCGACGCGCTCGACGGCCTGCAGGAGGCGCTCGGGCTCGACGCGCCGCCGATCCGTATCGAGTGCTTCGACATCTCCAACCTCGGCGGCACCCACACCGTCGCGTCGATGGTCGTGTTCGAGGGCGGCGCCCCGAAGAAGTCCGACTACCGCCGCTTCCGGGTGCGCTCGACCGAGGGCGCGCCGGACGACTTCGCGTCGATGGCGGAGGTGCTCGAACGCCGCTTCGCGCAGTGGGAGCGCCAGAACGACCTCTCTCCGCACGACCCCGAGTACGACCCGTCGTTCGCGGCGCTGCCGAACCTCGTCGTGATCGACGGCGGCAAGGGGCAGCTCGCCGCCGGCCTCGGCCCCCTGCAGGGTTTCCGCGACCGCGGCGTGACCGTCGTCTCGCTCGCGAAGCGGATCGAGGAGGTGTTCCTGCCCGGCCGCTCGACCCCGCTCGTGCTCGACCATTCGACCCCGGAGCTGCAGCTGCTGCAGCGCGTCCGCGACGAGGCGCACCGCTTCGCGATCACCCATCACCGCGCGCGCCGGGACAAAGCGATGACGTCCTCCGCGCTCGACGGGCTGCCGGGCGTCGGGGCGGCGCGCAAGCGAGCGCTGCTCGCGCACTTCGGCTCGCCGGACGCGGTGCTGGCGGCCAGCCAGGAGGAGCTGCAGTCGGTGCCGGGGGTGCCGGCGAAGACGGGACGCGAGATCTACGCATATCTGCACAGGGCGGGGTGAGCCCTGCCGGTCCGAGCGCGGCACGGGCTCGGAAACGCCGGCGGGCGTCTCCGGGCCGCCCTCCGCGCGCGCCGATTCACGAGCTGGCGACATGGGGCGTCCGGAAATCGCGGCACAATGAGCTGACATGGCCGTCCTCAGGCCCCTGCGGCCGCTGAGACCCACCGGCAGGAGCGACAAGCCGGTCCTCGACTCGCGCCTCGAGGATCTCGTCGTGATCACCGGCTTCTCGGGCGCCGGCAAGTCGACCGCGATGAACGTGTTCGAGGACGCCGGCTACTTCTGCGTCGACAACCTGCCGCCGGAGATGATCCGCTCGCTCGTCGAGCTCGTCGTCCACAAGGGCGCGAAGGTCGAGCGCGCCGCCGTCGTCTCGGACGTTCGCGGCGGCGTCTACTTCGAGGGTCTCCGCGCCGTCGTCGACGACCTCGACGCTCTCGGCCTCAACCACAGCGTGCTGTTCCTCGAGGCCGATGAAGGCGCGCTCGTCACCCGGTACAAGGAGACGCGCCGCCGGCATCCCCTGGCACCCGACGGCAGCGTCGCCGCGGGCGTCGCGCTCGAGCGCGAGATGCTCGCGCCGCTGCGCGAGCGGGCGGACCTCGTGATCGATACCACCGGGATGTCCGCCGCGTCGCTTCGCGAGAAGATCGCCGAGGAGTACCTGCCCCGCAAGACCGTCGGCCGGCTCGCCGTGACGTTCATGTCGTTCGGCTTCAAGCACGGTCCGCCGCGCGACGAGGACCTCGTGCTCGACGTCCGCTTCCTGCCGAACCCCCACTACGAGCACGAGCTTCGCGACCTGACCGGGCTCGACCCCGCGGTCGTCGAGTACATCGGTCGCGACGGGCGGCTCGCCGGCCTCTACGAGCGGCTCGACCCGCTGCTCGACTTCCTGCTGCCCCAGTACGTCGGGGAGGGCAAGTCCCATCTGATGATCGCGATCGGCTGCACCGGTGGCCGCCACCGCTCGGTGGCGATCGCCGAGCGGCTCGCCGCCCGCTACGAGGACCACCCGGACCTCGACGTCAGCGTCGCCCACCGCGACATCGAACGCACCCCGCGCGGGTCGTAGCCTGCGACGGCTCAGCGCGTGACGGTGACGGTGCGCACGTATTCACGAAGTTCGCGATGCGGCGGCAGCCTCGTCGAGCGCCACGCCGGCGTCAGGCGAGCCCTGAGCGTCGAGGAGCCCGGCCGGAGCGCCCGGAACGCGTCGATCTCGACGGGCAGCGAGTAGATCCCCGATTCGCAGATCGGTATCGGCTCGAGGACGGCCGGCTGCGAGGAGACCGCACGCATCCACGGGAACCCTCGCGCGTAGCCGGTGTAGAACTCCGGCTCGACGAGCGCCACGTACACGACCGTCCCCACCTTCGCGCGGTCGCCTTCGTTGCCGGGGTTGCGGCTCGCGCAGGCCACGGGCGCACCGTGGCTGCGGGCGCCGCCGCACGAAACCAGCACGAGACACAGGCCCGCGAGGGCGGCTATCGCTGCAGGGGTACGCCGCGTCGACATCCTCACCCATGACTACGAGCGGCAGCCCCCCGGCGTCACACGGCGGGTGCACTCGGGACGGCGCTGATAGCCTCCCGCCCACACGCCGGGCGAGGGAGCGGGGCTCCTGAGGCCCGGCATCGTTCATTTCGCTTCAGGAGGACATGGATGGCGGTACGGGTCGGAATCAACGGGTTCGGTCGCATCGGCCGAAACGCGTTCCGTGCGGCGAAGGCGCGCGGCGACGACGAGATCGAGTTCCTCGCCGTCAACGACCTGACAGACGCCGAGACCCTCGGCCATCTCCTCAAGTACGACTCGATCCTCGGCCCGTACCCCGGCACCGTCGAGGTCCGCGGCGACGAGATCGTCGTCGACGGCACGTCGCTGAAGGTGCTCGCCGAGCGCGAGCCCGGCGCGCTGCCGTGGGGCGAGCTCGGCGCCGACGTCGTGATCGAGTCGACCGGCTTCTTCACCGACCGCGCCAAGGCCGCCGCCCACCTCGACGCCGGCGCCAAGAAGGTCGTGATCTCCGCGCCCGCCTCCGATCCGGACGCGACCGTCGTGCTCGGCGTCAACTTCGACGAGGTCTACGACCGCGACTCCCACGACGTCATCTCCAACGCCTCCTGCACGACCAACTGCCTGGCGCCGGTCGCGAAGGTCCTGCACGACACCGTCGGCATCGACCACGGCCTGATGACGACGATCCACGCCTACACCGCCGACCAGCGCCTGCAGGACGCGCCGCACAAGGACCTGCGCCGGGCGCGGGCGGCCGCGATCAACCTCGTCCCCGCCTCGACCGGCGCGGCGAAGGCGATCGGGCTCGTGATCCCCGAGCTCCAGGGCAAGCTGAACGGCTTCGCCGTCCGCGCCCCCGTCCCGACCGGCTCGGTCGTCGATCTGACCGTGCAGGCCGGGCGCGCGACGACCGTCGAGGAGATCAACGCGGCACTGGAGAGCGCCGCCGGCGCCGGGCCGCTGCAGGGCATCCTCAGCTACACGGAGGACCCGATCGTCTCGACCGACATCGTCCAATCGCCCTTCTCGTCGATCGTCGACGCGAAACTGACGGCGGTGATGGAGGGGACGATGGTCAAAGTGATCGCCTGGTACGACAACGAGTGGGGCTACTCGAACCGGCTCGTCGACCTCGTCCAGAAGGTGCTCTGACCGCACGCCGCGGGGGGCAGAGCGGCGCACGCGGGTAGGTGACGGAGGAGATGAGCACCCAAGGAGGGAAATTGAGGACGATCGACGATCTCGACGTGGAAGGGCGGCGCGTGCTGGTCCGCGTCGATTTCAACGTCCCTCTCGACCGCAGCGGCGATCCGCCGGCGGTCGCCGACGACACGCGGATCCGTGCCGCGCTCGGCACGATCGAGGAGCTGCGCCGTCGCGGCGCCCGCCTCGTGCTGGTCTCCCACCTCGGCCGTCCCGAGGGCCGGCGCGAGGAGGACCTGTCGCTGGCTCCCGTGGCGGCGCGGCTGCGCGAGCTGACGGACGCGAAGGTGACGCTCGCCCCGGCCGTCGTCGGCGCCGAGCCCCGGCGGCTCGCCGAGGCGCTGGCGCCCGGGGAGATCCTGCTGCTCGAGAACGTCCGCTTCGAGCCCGGAGAGACCGAGAACGACCCGCGCCTCGCCGCCGCGCTCGCTGAACTCGCCGACGTCTACGTCGACGACGCGTTCGGCGCAGCGCACCGCGCCCACGCCAGCACCGAGGGCGTCGCGCACCTGCTGCCGAGCGCCGCCGGCCGGCTGCTCGAGCGTGAGGTGCGCACGATCAGCGAGATCCTCGAGAACCCCGCGCGGCCGCTCGTCGCGGTCGTCGGCGGCGCGAAGGTCGCCGACAAGATCGCCGTGATCGACCGTTTCCTCGATGTCGCGCAGCTGGTCCTGATCGGCGGGGCGATGTGCTTCCCGTTCCTCTCCGCCCAGGGGCACGCGGTCGGTGACTCGCTGTGCGAGGAGGACGACGTCGAGCACGCGCGCCGCGCGCTCGCGAAGGCGACCGACCCGCGCCGCGCGGCGGTCGTGCTGCCGAGCGACCTCGTGATCGCCGAGCGCTTCGCCGCCGACGCGGCCCACCGCGTGCTCGACGGCGTCGAGGTTCCCGCCGGCTGGATGGGGCTCGACATCGGGCCGGCGAGCGCCGAGAACTACGCCGAGCGGATCGCCGAAGCCGGGTCGGTGTTCTGGAACGGCCCGATGGGCGCGTTCGAGATGGAGCCCTACGCCGCCGGCACCCGGCGCGTCGCCGAGGCGGTCGCCGCCGCGCCCGGGGTGACCGTCGTCGGTGGCGGCGACTCCGCCGCGGCGCTCGCGAAGTTCGGGCTCGAGGACCGCGTCGACCATCTCTCGACCGGTGGCGGCGCGACGCTCGAGATGGTCGAGGGCCGCGAGCTCCCCGGCGTTGCCGCGCTGCAGGGCCCAGCCGCAGGGGTGTCGATCTGATGCCGGCCCGGGTGCCGCTGATCGCGGGCAACTGGAAGATGCACAAGACCGAAGCGCAGGCCGAGGAGTTCATCCAGGCGCTGCTGCCCCGCGTCTCCTCGCTGGACGCCGTCGACCTCGCGATCTGCGTCCCCTTCACCGATCTCCGGGCGATGGTCGACAGCGCGCGTGGCTCGCGCGTCGAGGTGTTCGCCCAGAACATGCACCAGGAGCAGGAGGGCGCCTTCACCGGCGAGATCTCGGCACCGATGCTCAACGAGCTCGACGTGCGCGGCGTCGTGCTCGGTCACTCCGAGCGGCGCCAGCTGTTCGCCGAGACCGACCGCGCGCTGGCGGCGAAGGTGCCCGCGGCGATCGACGCGGGCCTCGTCCCGATCCTGTGCGTCGGCGAGACCGAGGACGAGCGCGACAACGAGGAGACCGAGCGCAAGCTCCGCCACCAGATCAACGAGGACCTCGCGGCGGTCTCGGCCGAGCGTCTCGCCGATGTCGTGATCGCGTACGAGCCGATCTGGGCGATCGGCACCGGTCGCGTGGCGACCCCCGAGCAGGCGCAGGAGGCGATCGCCTTCATCCGCGCGCTCGTCGCCGGGCGGGACGCCGGGGCGGCCGAGCGCGTGCGGATCCTCTACGGCGGCTCGGTCAAGCCCGAGAACGCCGCCGAGCTGCTCGCGCTCCCGGACGTCGACGGCGCGCTGGTCGGCGGCGCCTCGCTCGACGCCGCGTCGTTCGCGGCGATCGCGGCGGCCGCCCCGCGATGAGCGCGAGCGGGGTCCCGCCCGGCCCTGCCGGCATCCCCGTCCCCCGTGCGGCGCTGATCGTGCTCGACGGCTGGGGGCTGGCCGAGCCCGGTCCCGGCAACGCCGTGTCGCTCGCGGACACGCCGGTGTTCGACGAGCTCTGGTCCTCCTACCCGCACGCCACGCTGACCACCTGGGGGCGCGCCGTCGGCCTGCCCGAGGGGCAGATGGGCAACAGCGAGGTCGGCCATCTCAACCTCGGGGCCGGGGCCGTCGTGCGGCAGGACCTGATGCGGATCGACGACGCGATCGCCGACGGCGCGCTGTCGTCGAACGCCGTGCTCCGCGAGGCGTTCCGGGGCGCTCGCCGGGTGCACCTGATCGGCCTCGTCTCCGACGGAGGCGTGCACTCCTCGCTGGAGCACCTCGAGGCGCTGATCGCGCTGGGCCGCGAGCTCGGCGCGGAGGACGTCGTCGTCCATGCCTTCACCGACGGCCGCGACACGCTGCCGCACGCGGGCGCCGGCTACCTCGCCGAGGTCGAAGCGACGGAGGGCGCGCGCGTCGGCTCGGTCGTCGGCCGCTACTTCGCGATGGATCGCGACAACCGCTGGGAGCGCACCGCGAGGGCGTACGAGCTGCTCGTCGCCGGTCGCGCGCCGTACCACGCCGCGAGCGCGGAGCAGGCGGTCAGAGACGCCTACGAGCGCGGAGAGACCGACGAGTTCGTCGAGCCGACGCTCGTCGGGGACGAGTCGCGGATCGACCCCGAGGCCGATTCGGTGGTCTGCTTCAACTTCCGGCCGGACCGGATGCGCGAGCTCGTGCGGGCACTCGCCGACCCGGACCTGGCGGAGCCCGCCGACGATCTCCCGGGCTGGCCCGGACGCGTGGCCGCCGGCGGCGGAGGGCCGGTCCGCCGGCTCGCGACGATGACCCGCTACGAGGAGGGCTGGCCGTATCCGGTCGCGTTCGCGCCCGAGCACCCGAGCAGCACGCTCGCCGAGGTGCTCGCGGCGGCGGGGGCGAAGCAGCTGCACGTCGCCGAGACCGAGAAGTACCCGCACGTCACCTACTTCTTCAACGGCGGCGACGAGGCGCCCCAGCAGGGCGAGCGCCGGGAGATGGTGCCCTCGCCGCGCGACGTGCCGACCTACGACCACAAGCCGGAGATGAGCGCCGACGGCGCCGCCGACGCGTTCGTCGGGGCCTGGGCGGAGGACCGGCCGAGCTTCGGGATCATCAACTTCGCGAACGCCGACATGGTCGGCCACACCGGCGTGATCGATGCGGCGGTGCGGGCCGTGGAGACCGTCGACGAGTGCCTCGGCCGGGTCGTCGCCGCCGTGCACGAGAGCGGCGGCGCCTGCCTGATCACAGCCGACCACGGCAACGCCGACCACATGCTCGAGCCCGACGGCAGCCCGAACACGGCCCACTCGATGAACCCGGTGCCGGTGATCGTGACGTGCGGCGGCACGCGCCTGCGATCCGGCGGCGGGATCCTCGCGGATGTCGCGCCGACGATCCTGCAGATGCTCGGCATCGCTCAGCCCGATGCGATGACCGGCAGCTCGCTGATCGAGGGTTGAGCCGTAGCGGTGCGTTCGGGATCGATCATCTAGATTTCCGCGTGATGCCGGGAGATCCACAGGGGGGCAGCGGGCGGCGCCTCTCGCGCAGGCTGCTCGCGTGGTCGTTCATCGGCGCCGGCGTCAACCACTTCGTGAACCCGCGCGCCTACGAGGCGATCGTGCCGCCGTCGCTGAAGGACCAGCGCAAGCTCGTCGTCCAGGTCAGCGGCGTCGCCGAGCTCGCCGGGGGCCTCGGCGTGCTGATCCCCTCGACGCGGAGGCTGTCGGGCGTCGGGCTCGTGGCCCTGCTGGCGGCGGTGTTCCCCGCGAACCTGTACATGGCGCGCGAGCCCGGGCAGTTCAAGAAGATCCCCCGTTGGGCGCTCTACGCGCGCCTGCCGCTGCAGCCGCTGATGATGGTCTGGGCCTGGCGGGCGACCAGGAGCTGACAGCGCTCGCCCGCGACGCGGCGCGGCCCGCTGCTATGTTCGTTCTCGGAGAGGGAGCCGGATCAGGGAAGCCGATGGCAACCGCGAGCGCAGTCCAAACAACCACCGCCGACCGGGAGGCGCTCACGCTGGGAGAGCTCCGCGCGTGGCGGGGCCTGGTGCGGGCACACGCCTGTCTCGCAAAGCGGCTCGACGCAGAGCTCGAGCGGGCCCACCGGTTGCCGCTCAGCTCCTACGAGGTGCTGCATCACCTCGAGGAGGCCAGCCAGGGGCGGATGCGGATGTGCGATCTGGCCGAGCAGGCGCAGCTGTCACGCAGCGGCCTGACGCGGCTCGTCGACCGCCTCGAGCGAGACGGGCTGCTCGAGCGTTGCTCCTGCAGCCACGACGCGCGCGGCTCGTTCGCCTGCCTGACCGTCGCCGGCCGGGAACGCCTCCAGGAAGCGCGAGCCACCCACCGGGCTGCTCTGCGCGCCGCGTTCTTCTCCCGCTTCTCGGAGGAGGAGCTGACGCTCCTCGCCGACATGTGGGACCGGATCGCCCCCTGCGGCAGCTGCTGAGCCGAAGTCCTCTCCGCCGCACCCCGGCCGCCCACGAGGCGGTTTTTTCGTTCTCCGGCCGCCGGATTCCGACGCTGGCTGCGTTCGACGGCGGACGTCCGCGCGATCACATGACTACTGCCTGAAGATACTTGACAGATATCGACTTAGATTTTATACTGCGATACTGCAAGTAGCAACCGAATTTCCGGAGGTGATCCCGATGGCAGTCATTCGATGGGAGCCGGCTCGAGAGCTGAACTCGCTCCAGCAGGAGGTCAACCGCCTGTTCGGCACGTTCTTCGACGCCCCCGCGAGCGACGCTGCGTTCGCGCGCCGCTGGGTTCCGCCGATGGACCTCGTAGAGGACGGCGACACCTATGTGCTGCGGGCCGATCTGCCCGGGCTCGACGGGGACGATGTCAAGATCGAGCTCGACGACCGCGTGCTGACGCTGTCCGGCGAGCGCAGCTCGGAGAGCGAGCAGCACCGCGAGGGCTATCACCGCATCGAGCGTGCGACCGGCAGCTTCACACGGTCCCTGACGCTCCCCGAGGGGGTCGACCCCGAGGCGATCGAGGCGAGCTTCGACAAGGGAGTCCTCGAGGTCAGGATCCCCAAGCCCGCAGAGCGCAAGCCGCGCCGTGTCGCGATCAAGGCCTCGGGAACCGGCGAGACGATCGAGGGCAGCGCCGCCGAGCCGGCCGCGGTCTAGTCCTCGCTCTTCAGCATCGTCGGATCCGGCGCCCGCCTCATCAGCGGGGCGGGCGCCACCGCGCTCGGCACGCCGCCCGCGGCGGTGGAGCACGAAGAAGCTGACCGCCGCGATCACGACCGCGACGAGCCCGTAGATGCCGAACGTTTCGACCGCGTTGCTCGCGGAGTGCCCGAGGTAGTACGCGATCAGCCCGATCCCGGTCGCCCAGACGATCCCGCCGAGCGCGTTCCAGATCACGAACGAGCGCCAGTGCATCCTCGTCGCCCCGGCGAGCCACGACGCCCACACGCGCAGCCCGAGCAGGAAGCGGCCGAAGAACACCGCCTTCGGGCCGTGGCGTTCGAAGAACGGCTCGCCCGTTTTCAGCACCTCCTGGCGCTGGCGCCGGAAGCGGCCCGGCCGTTCGAGCAGCCAGCGGCCACCCTTGCGGCCGATCAGGTAGCCGATGTTGTCGCCGACGATCGCGCCGGCCGCGGCGATCGGGATCACGATCGCGATCTTGAGGTTTCCCTCGCTCGCGAGGACGGCGGCGGTGATCAGCCCGGTCTCGCCGGGAACGGGCAGGCCGCTCGACTCGCTCATCACGATCAGGAACAGCAGCGGGTAGCCCGCGGTACGGACGAGGTGTTCGACTTCGAAGAGAGCGAGGTGCATGTGGGCGCCTAGCATGCCAAGCCTCGCCAGCGGCGAGATCCTCGGCGGCGTCAAACGGCCGTCGCGGTCTCGGTGAGGGCGCGGTGGACGGGCGGGAGAGGAAGCGCGCCTCGGGCCGGCGGGCCTGCATGTGAGGGAGCGGTGGCGCCTGATCCTGCGCACGCAGGAGGAAAGCTCCTACTGCGTGTTTTCCGCGATCAGCTGCCGGAGCGCCGACGACGCTTCGTGGATGTCCGAGTAGACGACCTTCCTGAGCACGACCCTCGTCGTCGACGGCGCCGTCGCGATCACGATCGCGACCACCACCAGCGCGAGCGCGAACAGCCCCAGCAGCACCCCTGCGAGGCGTCCCCGGCGGGCGCGCCGTCGCGGCGGCGCCGGCGCCGGCCGTGAGCGCGGCGGCGGACCCTGGCGCGGCTGCCGCGCCGGCATCGCCGCCGTCCTCGGCGCCGCGGCGGCGGCGGCTCGCCTGCCGCGGCGCTGTGAGGCCGGCAGCACGCTCGTCGCCTGTGTCGCCGAGGTCGGCTCGCCGGTCCGGCGCGGCTCGACCCCGCGCGCGCCGTCGTGCAGCGCGCGCCGCATCTCGTTCGCGGTTTTGAAGCGGTCCCGCGGATCGAGCGCGAGCGCGATCGCGACGGCGTCCGCGAGCTCGGGCGACACCGCCGCGACGAGCGTGTCGAGCGTCGGCGGCGACTCCTGCTGCTGCTTGAGCGCGAGCTCGGTGAGCGAGCCGGCCTCGTAGGGGAGGCGGCCCGAGATCAGCTGGTAGGTGACGACGCCGAGCGCATACAGGTCGGCGCTCGGGCCCGGCCTCCTCGCCGCGTGCCTGCTCCGGCGCGAGGTAGGCCGCCGTTCCCAGCACCGAGCCGACCTGCGTGATCGAGGACTGCTCGGTCGCCTTGGCGATCCCGAAGTCGGCGAGCTTGACCTCGCCTTCGCGCGAGCGGAGCAGGTTCCCGGGCTTCACGTCGCGGTGCACGACCCCGTGCCGGTGCGCGTAGTCGAGGCCCTCGCACGCCTGTTCGATGATCGACAGGCCCTCGTTGACCTCGACCCACCCGTCGTCGCGGAGGATCTCGGCGCACGAGGAGCCCTGGATGTACTCCATCACGATGAACCACTGTTCGGAGCCCTGGTCGCGACCGGAGTCGAACACCTGGACGATGTTCGGGTGGATCAGCCGCGCGGCGGCCTGGGCCTCGCGCTGGAAGCGCGAGACGAACGCGGGGTCGTCGGCGAGGTGCTCGGCGAGCAGCTTGACGGCGACCTGCCGCTCGAGCCGCATGTCCATCGCGAGATGGACCGTCGACATGCCCCCGAAGCCGAGCCTGCCCTCGAGGCGGTAGCGGCCGGCGATCTCGGCGACGCTCATTTACCGGCCCCTTCGGACCCGCCCGCGCCGCCGTTGCCCGGTTCTTCGACCCCGGCGCCACCCGCCCCGACGCCGGGAGCCTTGCCGTTGCCTTCGCCCGGCGCCGGCGTGCCACCGCCGCCCGCCGCGGGCGTTTCTTCTTCTTCTTTTTCTTTGAATCGCTGGGACGGTGAGGGGGTGCTCGTCGTCGGCGGCGTCGTTGTCGAGGTGCTGGGGGGCGTGGTCTGCGTCTGCGTGGTCGCCGTCGAAGTCGTTTTCGGAGGCGCGGTCGTCGACGTGTGCGAGATCGGCTGCGCGCAGGCTTCGCGCGCGACCTTGTTGAGGTTTTCGAGCCCGAGGTGGATTTTGTCCCGCAACCCGGAGTCGATCGAGGCCGGCAGCTTGCCGTAGTCCTGTTCGGCCTTCTGCAGCGCCGATTCGGTCGCCGAGCAGTTGCCGTCACCGCTTTCGGCGGCGCGCTCGACCGCTTCGATGTCGCTCTGCAGCGGGCCGCCCTGCGCCGCCGGGATCAGGCCGGCGCCGGTGCTGCCGCAGGCGGCGAGCACCGCCACGCCGGCCCCGAGCAGCGCAGCGATCGCAAAGGCCAGCGCGCGCGAGCGCAGGCGCGAGCGCCGGGTCACTGGCCGAACTCCAGCCGCTCGGCCAGCGAATCGGGCAGCCGCGCCGCGCGGATCGCCGCGGCCGCTCCGGCGATGTCGTACTCCGCCCGGTGGAAGGTCACGTCCATCGTGTCGAGGTCGAGCATCAGCCAGGCGGCTCGCGGATCGCCGTCGCGCGGCTGACCGACGCTGCCGGGGTTGATCAGCCACTCACCGTCGGTGATGTCAAGCGTGGTGCCGGCCCGCCGCGGCTCTCCGCTCGCGAGCTCGCCGTCGCGGCGATCGAACGACAGCGCGACGTGGCTGTGCCCGATCAGGCAGATACGGTGGCGCTGCTCGTTCATGCAGAGCTCCGCCAGCAGCGCCGAGAGCACGTACTCCCAGACGGGGTCGCGCGGGCTCGCGTGGTAGAGCCCCGCCGCGTCCTCGTCGGCCGTCGGGCTGAGCGTCGCGAGGAACGCGAGGTTGCCGGGGTCGATCACCTCGCGCGTCCATTGCGCGGCGATTCCTGCCCCCCGCGAGAACTCGTCGAGCGGGATCTCCCCGGTCACGGCCAGGTCGTGGTTGCCGGCGAGGCACACGGCGGCGTGCTCGCGGGCCAGTTCGACGCACGCGTCCGGCTCGGCGCCGTAGCCGACGAGGTCGCCGAGGCACCAGAGCTCGGACGCGTCGCTGGCGGCGACGGCTTCGAGCGTGGCCTCGAACGCATGCCGGTTGGCGTGTATGTCGGAGACGACTGCGACCTTCATCACTGCAGGGTAGGAACACCACCGGGCGCCCCGCGTTCCATTCGCGGCCCGGGTGCAACCTCGCTCGCGCCGGCTACGCGGGCTCGCCGCCGGCCTCGCCGCCCCCGTACTCCGGAAGGTTCTTGATGCCCTCGCGTGTCAGCCACTTGGAGTAGTTGTCCTCCATCGCGTCGATCAGCTCGCGCATGAAGCGGGGGGAGAGGTTGATCCGGGAGACGACGACGCCGGGAACCTCCTCGGCCTCGACCTCGTGGTCGACGCGCGCGAAGGTGACCGTGAACTCGTAGTCGGAGTGGCTCACGTTCGCGAAGTTCGCGTACGCGCCCCCCATCACCTCGGGGGAGAGGTGGAGGTTGATGTGGCGATCCTGGCCTGAGTCTTGCTCGTTCACACGGCTAGTATCGCAAGCCCTGAGAACGGACCATGACCGAGCCTCCCGCAGCAGACCAACGGACGGACATCGAGGACGCGGCCGGGCCGCTCCGGGCGCTGCGCGCAGCGCTGGCTGAAGGCGCCGCACGGATCGTCCCGTCGCTGGTCGCGGAGGGGGTGCCGGCGTTCACGTTCGAGCGGCCGAAGCGGGCCGAGCACGGGGACTACGCGACCAACGCGGCGCTCGTGCTGGCCCCTCGCGCCGGCGGGCCGCCGCGCGAGGTCGCCGAGCGCCTCGGCGCGGAGCTCGCGGTCCTGCTCGGCGACGAGCTCGAGCGCTTCGAGGTCGCGGGCCCGGGGTTCCTGAACCTGTTCCTCTCCGAGCGGTGGCTGCGCGGCGGGGTCGCCTCGGTGCTGGCCGCCGGGGAGCGCTTCGGCGCCGGCGGCGCGGCGCGGCCGGAACGGGTCCTCGTCGAGTTCGTCTCGGCGAACCCGACCGGCCCGATGCACGTCGGCCACGCCCGCAACGCCGCCTACGGCGACTCGCTGGCGCGGATGCTCGCGTTCCACGGACACCTGGTCTCGCGCGAGTTCTACGTGAACGACGCCGGCTCGCAGATCGCGAAGTTCGGCGAGTCGATCGCGGCCGTCGCGCGCGGCGAGGACGTCCCCGAGGGCGGCTACCACGGCGACTACGTCATCGCGCTCGCCGCGCAGCTGCCGGAGGCCGCGGCGGCGGACGCCGCCGAGACCGGGCGTGCAGCGGTCGAGCTGATGCTCGAAGCGACGCGCGCCTCGCTCGACGCATTCCGGGTCGAGCCCTTCGACCGCTGGCAGAGCGAGCGCGCGCTGCACGAGGGCGAGCCGAGCCTCGTCGAGCACACGCTCGGGATCCTCGCCGAGCAGGGACACACCTACACCGCGGACGGGGCGTTGTGGCTGCGCACGACCGATTTCGGCGACGACAAGGACCGCGTGCTCGTCCGCTCCAACGGGGAGCACACCTACTTCGCCTCGGACACGGCCTACCACCAGGACAAGCGCGAGCGCGGCTTCGAACGCCAGATCGACGTGTGGGGCGCCGACCACCACGGCTACGTCGCCCGCACCAAGGCCGCCTATCAAGCGCTCGGCGGAGATCCCGACGAGCTCGAGCTGCTGATCATGCAGCTCGTCCACCTCGTCCGCTCGGGGGAGCGCGCGCAGATGTCCAAGCGCGCCGGGGAGTTCGTCTCGCTCGACGAGCTCGTGACCGAGATCGGCGTCGACGCGGCGCGCTGGTACCTGCTCGCGCGCTCCCACGACACGACGGTCGACCTCGATCTGGACCTCGCGCGGGAGCAGTCGAACGAGAACCCGGTCTACTACGTGCAGTACGCGCATGCCCGGATCGCCTCGATGCTCGACCGGGCCGGGGCCGGGCGCGTCGCCGCGGCGCTGGAGGAGGCGCGCGGGGGGGAGGCTCCGCCGGGCGAGCCGCTGCACCCCTCGCAGCGGGCGCTGATCCTGCTGCTGCTCGGCTTCCCGGGCGTGCTCGAGGAGGCCGTCATGCGGCGCGCGCCGCACCGCATCGCGGCCGCCGCGCTCGAGCTCGCGCAGGGCTTCACGGCCTTCTACCGGGACTGCCGGGTCGTCGGCGCCGAGCCGGCGTCGAGCGAATCGGAGCGGATCGCGCTGAGCGTCGCCGCGATGACGACGATCGCGCGCTGCCTCGACCTGCTCGGGGTCGTTGGCGCCCGTGCGCATGTAGCCAAGAATCGATCGAAGCGCGCGAGCGCGGCGCCCGTAGCTACGGGTTCAGTCGAAGCGGGCGAGATCGGATTCGAGCCTCGCCGCGTCCTCCGAGCTGAGCGAGGGCGCCACCTCGCCGCCACCTCCGCGACCGGCCCGCCGGCGCCAGCGCGGCAGCAGCACGAGGAAGGTCGCGGCGAGCGCGATCACCGCCGCGAGCGGGACGAGGTAGGCGGCGGCGTCGAATCCGTGGTCGGCCGGCAGGCCGAGAACCGAGGCGCCGTACTGGGCGACGAGCGCCCGCTTGATCGCGGGTTCGTCGTAGCCGCGGCCGATCAGCGAGCCGATGAATGCCCGCTCGCGGTCGGCCTGCGGCGACTGGGCGACCTGCAGCGGGATTTTGCAGGTCACGCACATCACCTGGCGTTCGATCGTCGTCATCGATGCGGGCGCCGCCCAGGCGGGAGCGGCCGCTCCCAGCAGGGCGAGCGCCGCGGCCGCGGCCAGGAGCCCCCGTCTCACGTGCTTTCCGCCAATCGGATCGCTTTGTCGACGAAGGCCTGTTCGATCTCGCCACGGGAGATCGCGACGATGTGGCCGCTGCGATCGACGATGAACGACTCGGGCAGCTGGTCGGTGCCGTAGGCGTGGGCGAAGTCGCCGTTGTCGTTGTCGCGGAGGTTCGGGTACGTCAGGTGGTAGCGGTGCACGAACGCTTCGCTGTCGGGGGAGGCGTCGAGGTAGGTGACGCCGAGCACGGTCGCGCGGTCGTGTTCGAGCCGCGCCTGGTTGCGCTCGAGCATCGGCGCCTCCGCCTCGCACGGCACGCACCACGAGGCCCAGAAGTTCAGCAGCACGACCTTGCCGCGCCTGCGCCGCGAGCGATCCGGTGCCGGTGCCGCCGAGCACCGGCAGCGCTCGGCCGGCGTCCGGCGCGAGCGGGTGCTGGCCCTCGTGGACGCGGGTATCGAGCGTGCGGCTCGCCGCCTGGTTGGCGATCCCGTAGACGAGCAGCCCGATCAGGCAGGCGCCGGCGAGGGACACGAGAATCGGGATCGGGCGCAGCTTCACGCCTAGGAAGGGTAGACCCGCTCGGCTCCCGCGTAGACGTTCAAGGCGCCGCGGCGTGCGAAGCCGCACAGCGTCATGCCCTGCGCAGCCGCGAGCTCGACGGCGAGCGAGGTGGGCGCGCCGACCCCGACCAGCAGCGGCGCGCGAGCGACCGCGGCCTTCTGGACGAGCTCGAACGAGAGCCTGCCGCTGACGCAGAGCACGCGCCCGTGCAGCGGCACGAGCCCGTCGAGCAGGGCCCGCCCGATCACCTTGTCCATCGCGTTGTGGCGTCCCACGTCCTCTCGCACGAGCAGCAGCTCGCCGGCGGCGTCGAACAGCCCGGTCGCGTGCAGGCCGCCGCTGCGCGCGAACGCCGGCTGGACGAGCCGGTCGGGCAACGCGGCGAGCAGCGTCCGCGCGATCACCGGCCCGTCCTCGGCCGGCGGGCGCCTGCACCGCGATCTCCTCCAGGGCGCCCTTTCCGCAGACCCCGCAGGAGGACGTCGTGTAGAAGCTGCGCGCATCGGGCTCGCGCAGCAGCGGCCCCGAGACCTCGATCGTGTTCGCTGCCAGGTCCTCGGGCGGCCCGGCCGCGCGCGGTCCGTCGATCAGCCCCTCTCCGTGCAGGAACCCGAGCGCCAGCTCATCGTCGTGCCCGGGGGTCCGCATCGTCACCGCCAGCGCCCGGCCGTCGACGCGGATCTCGAGCGGCTCCTCGATCGCGACGAGGTCGTGCTCGCCGTCACGGCTGACGCGCTTGAGGGCTCGGGCGAGGAACGCCTCGTCGCGAGCGGATGGCTGCCGGGCTCCGGTGTCGGCCATGGTCTCCGTCGAACTTACCCCGCTCGCCGGGCGCGGGATCGGCACGGTCGGGTATCTTGCCCAGGTCGTGCCTACGCAGGAGGAGATACCGCTGAGCGAGGCGGCAGGAGCGATCGGCGTCAGCGTCGACACGCTGCGGCGCTGGGACCGCAGCGGCAAGCTGCGCACGCGCCGCGACGAGCGGGGTCGCCGCTGGGTGCCGGTGGCCGAGGTCGGCAGGCTCGGCCAGCCGTCCCGAGCGCCACCGCGCCGGCGCGGGCGGGTCGGCGCGCAACCGCTTCCCCGGCGTCGTGCGGTCCGTCGAGGTCGGCGGCGTGATGGCGCTCGTCGAGATCGAGGCCGGGACCGCATCTGCTGACGGCGGCGATCACACGGGACTCCGTCCAGGAGCTGCGGCTCGCGCCCGGCGTGGAGGCGACCGCCGTCGTCAAGGCGACCTCCGTGATGGTGGAGCGGCCGGCATGAGGCGGCGGTCCGCGACGGGCCCGTCCTCGCTGCGCTGGCGGCGCTCGCGATCGCCGGCTGCGGCGGCTCGGGGTCCTCGAAGACGACCGTCGAAGTCTCCGCCGCGTCCTCGCTGCAGATCCCGTTCGAAGCGTACGCCAAGACGCTGAAGACGCTGAAGCCGAGCTACTCGTTCGGCGGGTCGGCCGCGATCGCGCTGCAGATCGAACACGGGCTGACGCCGGACGTGTTCGCCTCAGCGAGCCCGCGGGTGCCGGAATACCTCTACGAAAAGAAACTGGTCGAAAAGCCGGTGCTGTTCGCGGCGAACCGGATCGTGATCGCGGTGCCGAAGAACTCGCCGATCAGCTCGGTCGAAGGCCTCACGACGAAGGGCGTCTCGATCGCGATCGCGGGCGAATCGGCCCCGGTCGGCGTCTACGCGCACATGGCGATCGAAAAACTGCCCGCCAAGGAGGCCCACGCGATCCTCGCGAACGTGCGGGACACCGAGGCCGACGACACCGGCATCGTCGGCAAGCTGACCGCGGGCGCCGTCGACGCCGGGTTCGTCTACGAGACCGACGTGCTCTCCTCCAACGGCGTGCTGCGCTCCGTCGAACTGCCGACCGGGGCGCAGATCTCGACCGCGTACGCCGCGGCGGTGGTGACGGGCGCGAAGCACCCCGCCCAGGCACGCGCGTTCATCCAGGGACTGATCTCGGGGACCGGCCGGGAAGTGCTGCACCGCGCCGGGTTCCTCCCAGCCCCGCCGGGGTGAGCCGCCGGGCCGGGGCTCGTCGCGCGCGCTGGTTCGCGCCCCTGCTCGCACTGTGCCTGTTCGTCTTCCTGGCGTTCCTGGCGCTGCCGATCGTCGCGATCTTCGTCCACACCTCGCCGTCGCGGCTCGTCTCGGCGCTCGGGGAACCGGTCGCGCAGGAAGCGCTGATCCTGAGCCTCGAGACGAGCGCGATCGCGATGGGCGCGATCGTGCTGATCGGGACCCCGGCCGCCTATCTGCTCGCTCGCCACCGGGTCCCGGGCGAGCGGCTGATCCTGACCGTGCTCGAGCTGCCGCTGGTGCTGCCTCCGGCCGTCGCGGGGATCGGGCTGCTCGTCGCGCTCGGGCCCGACGGCCTGCTCGGCCCCGCGCTGCGCGAAGCGCACATCCAGCTCGTGCTGCAGACGGCGGGCGTCGTGGTCGCCCTGATCTTCGTCTCCTCGCCGTTCTACCTGCGCCAGGCGCACGCGTCCTTCCAGGCGCTCGACCGGGCGGTGCTCGAGGCGTCCGCCGATCTCGGCGCGCGGGAGCCGACGACGTGGTGGCGCGTCGCGCTGCCGCTCGCCCGGCCCGGGCTGCTGGTCGGGCTCGCGCTCGCCTGGGGCCGCGCGCTCGGCGAGTTCGGCGCGACGCTGATGTTCGCCGGTTCGTTCCAGGGGATCACGCAGACGGCACCGCTGGCGATCTACAACCAGTTCAACACGGACCTCGCCTCGGCGCTGGCGCTGTCGGCGGTGCTCGTGCTCGTCTCGGCGGCGCTGCTCGGCACGATCAAGCTCGTCGGCGGATCGCCGCCGGCGCTGACGGCTCGCTGATGGCGCGCAGCGGCGACCACGTGTTCGGCTACGCCTCGCTGCTGATCGACATGCGGCGGGAGGGAGAGGAGCTGGCGATGCTGCAGGGGTACCGGCGGACCTGGAACGTCGCGACCGACAACACGCGGACGCTGCCGGGCTACAAGATCTACCTCGAGCCGGGCACCGAGCGCCGCCCCGAGGTGTTCGTCACGTTCTTGAACCTCGTGCCCGACGCCCGGGCCTCCGTGGCGGGGGTGCTGTTCCCGGTGGACGAGGAGGCGCTCGCGGCGCTCGACGGCCGCGAGCGCAACTACCGCCGGATCGAGGTCGGCGAGCGGATCGGAGAGGTGGTCGAGGGGAGGGTGTGGACGTACGTCGGAACGCCGGAGGCCGAAGCGCGGTTCCTCGAAGGCGCCGCGAGCGGGCGCGCGGTGGTCAACGCCGCCTACCTGGAACGAGTGCGGGCGGGGTTCGCCGCGGCGGGGCCGGAGGCGCTGGCGGCGTTCGAGGCGAGCACCGACGCCGTGCCGTGCCCGGTCGTCGAGCTGGAACGCGTCGACCTCGCGGGTTGAGTCGTCGCCTTCGGTGTCAGCGGCTCGTTCGCGCCGGCAGCGCGCTGAGCTCCGGGAACCAGGCCGGGGCGTGCCTCGTGGGGCACTGGACTTCGCTGCAGTCGAGCGCCAGCGCCTGGGCGGCGTACGGCGGCGTGCGGTGGGGTTTGAGGCACTCCTGCACCCCCATCTGACCGGCGGGGCAGGACCAGCCGCGATAGGTCAGGTAGGTGCTCGCTTCGCTCGCGCCCTGATGCAGCGTCGCGCGCAGATGCATCACGGCGTCGAGCGTGGCTTCGGCAGCGCCGCAGGTCGTGTTGCCGGCGACGTACACGCGCCAGCGTTTCGCCGTCCCGTTGTGCGTGTAGGGGACGCTCGCCCGCAGGGTGCCGCAGACGCGACCCCGGCTTGCAGCAATGCCGCCCGTGGGGAGCGCGAACATCGCGCCGGCCACGAGGAGGATCGCGGCGGTGTACCTCATGGGGTGAACCTAGTCGAAGTCCGGCGCGTGAGTCGAGGGGGAAGCGGTGGCAGCCGCTCACGCACGGCGCGTGAGGCCTAGCCCCCGATGTAGGACATCTCGACTCGCGCCGGCGGTCCGGCCTCTCGCCCACCGGCTCCGAGCGGGACCGTTCGGCCGAGTAGCGGTCGGTCCGGGCGCTCCACACCGCCTCGAGCGCGCCGGCCAGCTCCGCGTCGCCGGCTCCTGAGCGCAGCAGCGCGCGCACGTCGTGTCCGCCGGCCGCGAACAGGCACGTGTGCAGCCGCCCGTCCGCCGACAGGCGGGCGCGCGTGCAGCCGTGGCAGAACGGGGCGGTAACCGCGTGGATCACGCCGATCTCGCCTCCGCCGTCGGTGTAGCGATAGCGGGTCGCGACCTCCCCCGGCACCGTCGGCGCGAGCGGCTCGAGGGGCCAGCGTGCCGAGATCCGCGCGATCAGCTCCGCCGCCGAGACGACCTCGTCGCGCCGCCAGCCGTTGGTCGAGCCGACGTCCATGTACTCGATGAAGCGGAGCACCTGGGGGCGCCGGCGGAAGTAGGCGGCCATCGCCATCGCCTCGCCGTCGTTGACGCCGCGCCGCACGACCATGTTGACCTTGACCGGCTCGAGTCCCGCCTCGACCGCCGCGTCGATCCCCGCGAGCACGCGCGACGGCGACACGGGGGCGTCGGCGACGCGCCGGGCGACGGCCGGGTCGAGCGCGTCGAGGCTGACCGTCACGCGCCGCAGCCCGGCGTCCGCGAGCGCTGCGGCGTGACGGGCGAGCAGCAGGCCGTTGGTCGTCAGCGAGAGGTCCTCGACTCCGTCGATCTCCGCCAGCATCGACACGAGCCGGGGCAGGTCGCGGCGCAGCAGCGGCTCGCCGCCGGTGAGCCGGACGCGGCTCGCGCCGCGGGCAGCGAGGACCGAGGTGACCCGGGCGATCTCCTCGAAGCTGAGCAGCTCCTCGCGAGGCAGGAACCGGTGCGCGGCGCCGAACGCCTCCCGCGGCATGCAGTACCGGCAGCGCAGGTTGCAGCGGTCGGTGACGGAGATGCGGAGATCGCGAAGCTGCCTGCCGAGCGAGTCGAGCACGCTTCGACGATACCTCGCAGGGGGTGGACCCATGCCGCTACTCTGCCGCGCGATGACCCGGGACGAGTGGATCGCGGCTTTTGCGGAGCGGGCCGGCGTGGAGCGGCCGACACCGGATGAGATCCGGAAGCTGCTGGCGCTCGCGGGGGTCGCCGCGCACGCATCGGAACGGACCGCGGCGCCGATCGCGTGCTGGATCGCGGGGCGGTCGGGAGCCGGGCTCGACGAGCTGAGCGAAGTCGCCGCGGGGATCACGCCGCCCGACGGGGACCCGCCCGCGACGGCGCGCTGACTCGGGCGCCCTCGCCGAGGGGGTGATGCCGTCCGGCGGCGCCGCGCCCGCTACGGCGAGCCGATCCCGCTGCGATGCGCGCCGCGGGCGTTCAAGCCATCGCCTCGGCGGCCGCGAGGTCGGCGGCGTCGTTGACGTTGAAGCAGATCCGCGCGGGATCGCCGAACCGCCGCAGCTCCTGGTCGCCGATCTCGCGGGGGCCGAGCGCGGACAGCACGTCGCGCAGCGGCCGCTTGCGCTCGAGGCCCTCGCGCAGGGCGGGAAGCGAGCCGGCCGGATAACGGCCCGGGAACGGGTGCAGCCGCCCGTCCGCTCGCAGCATCGCCGCGTCCGGCAGCGCCGCGAGCCAGGAGAGCAGCGGGGCCGGGACGAACGGCATGTCGCACGCGAGCGCGAGCACCGCCTCTGCGGGTGAGGCCTCGAGCGCCGCGACGAGGCCGGTGAGCGGATGGACGGGCTGCTCCGGCTCGAGCACGAGCGCCATGTCGAGCGACGGCAGGACCGTGCTCGGCTTCGCGACGATCGCGACAGGGATCCCTGTCGCGACCGCCGCCGCGAGAGCGTGATCGAGCAGCGGCCGGCCGGCGAGCGTCGCTGCGGCCTTCCCGCCGCCGAGCCGTGAGCCGAGGCCACCCGCGAGGATCGCGATGCGGACACCCGGTTTGACCACGGCGCGAGTGTGGCATCTTTGTGGGAGCACCATGTCGGGGAGAGCGCTTGTCGAGCTGGACGACGCACGCGACGAGATCCTCTCCGAGGCTCGTTCGCTGGCCGGCGAGTCCGTCGCGCTGGGCCTGGGCGCGCTCGGGCGGGTGCTCGGCGAGGACGTGCTCGCGACGCACCCGGTGCCGGCATTCGACAACTCGGCGATGGACGGGTTCGCGGTGCGCTCCCCGGATCTCGCCGAAGCACGACCGACGGCGCCGGTCAAGCTGCACCTCGTGGGCGAGTCGCGCGCCGGCCATCCGACCGCGGCGGTGCTCGAGCCCGGGCAGGCGATCGCGATCTCGACGGGCGCGATGCTGCCGGAGGGGGCTGACGCGGTGCTGCGGGTCGAGGAAGCCCGGGTCGCGGACACGGGCGCGGTCCACGCGCTCGGTGCGCCGGAGCTGGGAAGCCACGTGCGCCGCGCGGGCGAGGACCTGCTGCCAGGTCAGACGGTGATGCGGGCGGGGACGACGATCGGACCCGCGGAGCTCGGCGTGCTCGCCTCGCTCGGCAGGTCGCTGATCCGCTGCGTGCGGCGGCCTCGCGTGTCGGTGCTCGTCACGGGAGACGAGCTGCTCGGCCTGCACGAGGCGCCGCGGGAGGGCGCGATCCGGGACACGAGCTCGTACTCCGTCTCGGCGCTCGCCTGCTGCGGCGGCGCGGAGATCGCGTGGGCGGGACGGGCGGCGGACGACGCCGTCGCGACCCGCGAGGCGGTCGAGCGCGCGCTCGATGGCGTGGACGTGGCCGTGGTGTGCGGTGGCGTCTCGGTCGGGGCGCACGACCACGTACGCCCGAGCCTCGCCGCGCTCGGGGTCGAGCAGCGCTTCTGGGGGCTCGCACTGAAGCCGGGCAGCCCCGCCTGGTTCGGAATGCGCGGCGACACCCTCGTGTTCGGCCTGCCCGGGAACCCGGTCTCGGCGATGGTCACGTTCGTGCTGCTCGTCGGGCCGGCGCTGCGCGCGATGCTCGGCCGCGAGCCCGGCGGAGAGCGCGGCGAGGCCGTGATGGGCAGCGACTACGCGAAGCCGGCCGGGCGCGCCCATGCGGTCCGCTGCCGGCTGGAGCAGCGCGCCGACGCGCTGTACGCGATCCCGACGGGACCACAGGGCTCGCACGTGCTCAGCTCGATGCTCGGCGCGGACGCGCTGGCGATGATCCCGAGCGCGAGCACCGGCGTCGCCGCGGGGGAGCGCGTGCGGATCGAGCACCTGCGCGAATGGACGACATCTTGAGCGCGAGGGAGGCGATCGAGGTGACCGTTCGGCTGTTCGCGATGCTGCGCGAACGCGCCGGCGCCGCGGGAGCTGCGGCTCAGCCTTCCCGCCGGCACGACCGTCGACGGCGCGCTCGAGCGCGCTCGGACGCGAGCAGCAGCTCTCGGGGCTGCTCGACCGGCTGCCGGTGCGGGTGGCCGTGAACCGCGACTACGCGCCCGGCGACACGGTCCTGTCCGAGGGAGACGAGCTGGCGCTGATCCCGCCGGTGAGCGGAGGCGGACCGGTGCATGCCCGGGTCACCTCGGAGGCGCTCTCGCCCGATCGCGTCCGCGCGCTCGTCTCCGACCCTCGCGCCGGGGCGGTGGTCGTGTTCGAGGGCGTGACGCGCGAGGTGACCGCGCTCGACTACGAGGCGTACGAGGAGATGGCAGGCGAACGGATCGCGGCGGTGCTGGCCTCGTGCGTCGAGCGCCACGGGCTCTGCTCGGCCGCGGCGGAGCACCGTGTCGGGCGCGTCCCGCTCGGCGAGCCGAGCGTCGTCGTCGCGGTCTCGGCGCCGCACCGCGAGGAGGCGTTCGCGGGCGCCCGCGAGGCGATCGACGAGATCAAGGCGCAGGCGCCGATCTGGAAGCGCGAGGAGCTCGCCGACGGGCGATCGGAGTGGGTCGAGGGAAGCGTGCCGGGGGGCGGCCCGGCATGAGCGGACGGCTCACCCACCTCGACGACGAAGGCCGCGCGCGGATGGTCGACGTGGGCGGCAAGGAGCGGACGCTGCGGACGGCGCGAGCCTCGGCGCTGGTGCGGATGTCCCCGTCGACGGCGGGCGCGGTGCGCGACGGCTCGGGCCCGAAGGGGGAGGTGCTCGCCGTCGCGAGGCTGGCGGGGATCGGAGCGGCCAAGCGGACCGCCGAGCTGATCCCGCTCGCCCACCCGCTGCCGCTGTCGTTCGTGGACGTCGTCGCCTCGGTCGACGTGGAGGAGGGGACGGTGTCGCTCGAGGCCGAGGCGCGGACGACCGCCGAGACGGGGGTCGAGATGGAGGCGATGACGGCTGCCGCGATCGCGGCGCTGACCGTCTACGACATGGTCAAGGGGGTAGAGCGGGGGGTCGCGGTGGAGCAGGTCGTGCTGCTCGAGAAGCATGGCGGGCGCAGCGACTACGTCCGCGAGGGTTCCGCAGGCTCAGCGGCGGCGGTGGTCGAGGTCGCGACGGCGGTGCGGGGATCGTCACGATCAGCACCTCGAAGGCGGCCGGCGAGGGCGAGGACGAGAGCGGGCCGCGGCTGCGGGCGCTGGCCGAGCGGCTCGGCCTCGAGGTGCGCGTGGCCGAGCTGGTGCGCGATGACCGGGGGGAGATCGAAGCCGTGCTCCGCAGGCTCGTCGACGAGGAGCGCTGCGCGCTGGTCCTGACGAGCGGCGGCACGGGGGTCGCGCCGTTCGACGTGACCCCGGAGGCGACGCGCGCGGTGGTCGCCTCCGAGGTCGAGGGGCTGGCCGAGGCGATGCGCCTCGCCTCGCGTCCGCACACGCCCAACTGGATGCTCTCGCGTGGGGTGGCGGGGGTCCGGGGGAGGACGCTGATCGTGAACCTGCCCGGGAGCCCGCGCAGCGTCGATCAGATCGGCGAGGAGATCGCGGGGCCGCTCGGGCATGCGCTGGCGCTGATCGCGGGAGAGCGGCCCGGGCACGGGGGCTGAGGGCCGGGCCGGGAGTGGACCCGAGATCGGGACGATGGGCCTCTGCACCCTGCGCGAGCGTCTCGTCGGTGTCGAACGGGCAAGGAACCTAGGACAGAAGAAGGTGAAGGCGTCGACGTGACCCACAGCTCCGAAGCGACTGGCCGAGCTTGGTCACGCTGCGTCGTCACGCCGGGGGCACTCGGCGTGGGCTCGTACTTCGCCGGCTGGGGAGGAGCCGCGTTCCGGCTCCTGGCGCGTCAATCACCTGACCCTCACAGTCCATCGCGTGGAGGCGTCCGCCCTCGTCAGCTTCGGCTGATGCGCGCCTACGCACTCGCCTTCCAGAGCCTGACCTGGCCGCGCTGTGGCCTGTCGTCGGAAACGTCCGCGCCTCCGACCGGCGAAGCACGAGGACTGACGGTCTCCTCCGAGCCGTCGAGGCGTTCGCAGGCCCAGAATCCAGGCCGCGCGGCGATAGCTCAGTTGGTAGAGCGCAAGCTTCCCAAGCTTGAGGTCGCGGGTTCGAGACCCGTTCGCCGCTTCAGGACTCGAGTCACCTTCTCGCACCGCGGTGACGGTCGTGCGAGCTGCCGGCGGCTCGTCGATCCGAGCTGCAGCCCTGCTCGATCGTCTGCCTCGACATCGGACCGCAGCCGGCCGAAGCCCAGGCCCCGACCCCTGCAGGCGCCGACGCCCGATGCGATCGCCTGAGCGGTGACGGGCACGGCTGAAGGGCGCCGGCTCGACGGACGTGAGATTCCTCTCACCTCCGATCGCAGCTGTCGCAGCGCGAACGCCCCGATTGCTAACGTCGCCCGCCCCCCCAACCGAGAGAAGGCCCTCCACATCGTGAGACCCGTTCCCGACGATCTCCGCGGCTCGCGGAGCCCCGGTGGCCGAGGCGAGTCGCACGCCTCCGAGCTCCCCCTGATCGGCCGTTACCTTCCCGTCCCGATCGCGGCGAAGGTCCCCGAGGTGATCCTCGTCTTCTGGGTCGTGAAGATCCTGACGACGGCCGGCGGCGAGGTCACGTCGGACTACCTGAAGACCTACGGGAACTTCGCCGGCGGCGGCATCGAGGTCCTCGTGATCGTCGTCGGCCTCGCGCTGCAGTTCGGCACCGTCCGCTACCGCGCGCTCGCCTACTGGTCGCTGGCCTATGCGATCGCGATCACCGGCACCGGCGTGTCGGACTTCCTGCACCTCGACGCTCACATCCCGTATGCCGGCACGACGCTGCTGTGGGCGGCGATCCTGGGTGCGATCTTCTGGCTCTGGCACCGGAACGAGGGCACGCTCTCGATCCACAGCATCACGACCCAGCGCCGTGAGGGGTACTACTGGGCGACGGTGTTCGCGACGTTCGCGCTCGGCACCGCGCTCGGCGACTTCACGGCGGCGTCGCTGAACCTCGGCTATCTCGACTCGGGCATCCTGTTCGCCGTGATCTTCCTGATCCCGGGTGTCGCCTACTGGCAGCTCGGGCTGAACGGCGTCGCCGCGTTCTGGATGTCATACGTCGTCACCCGGCCGCTCGGGGCGTCGTTCTCGGACTGGATCAGCAAGCCGAAGAACATCACAGGGCTCAACCTCGGCAACGGCACGACGGCGATCGTGTTCGCGGTCGCGGTGGCCGTGTTCGTCTCCTACCTCGCGATCGTGCGCCCGGACGTCCAGGACCCGGCCCGCAGCGAGCACGAGATCCCGTACCCGGGCCGGCCCGAGCTCGAGGTCGATTAGGAGTCGTCACGAGCCCGCGTTGCCGAGGCTCGCGACCGGGCGACACCGCCTGCCAGACTCCCCCGATGCGCTCCCTCCTCGCCGCCCTCGCCGCCCTCGCTCTCGCCCCCGCGGCCGCACAGGCCGCGACCCCGCTCGAAGCTCCCGCGCTCTGGACCGCCGCTCCCGCCGCCGGCATCGCGCCCACCCAGCTCGCCGCCGAAGCCCAGGCGGCCGGTGCCCGCGTCGTCTTCGTCAAGGCCGCCGATGGCTCGACGGCCGAAGCGGGCTTCACCTCGGCGCTCGTCTCCGCGCTCCGGGCTCAGGGGATCAGCGTCTGCGGGTGGGTGTTCGCCTATGGAGCCGCGCCCGACGCCGAGGCCGCGGCGGCCGTCGCCGCCGCGCGGGCCGGCGCCCAGTGCCTCGTCGTCGACGCCGAGAGCCAGTACGAATCGCGCTACGGCGCCGCCCAGCGCTACGTCCACGACCTGCGCGGCGCGCTCGGCGCGCGCTTCCCGATCGGCCTCGCGAGCCAGGCCGAGGTGCTCGAGCACCAGAAGTTCCCCTACTCGGTGTTCCTCGGCCCCGGCGGGTTCGGCGTCGACGAGCCCCAGCTCTACTGGCACGAGCTCGGGCTCACCGTTCCGGCGGCGTTCGCGGTCGCTTTCGGCCAGAACGAGTGGTACGGGCGCCCGCTGGCGCCCATCGGGCAGCTCTTCGACGGCGTCTCGCAGCCCGAAGTCGCGAGCTTCGAGGGCGAGGCCGCCGCGGCCGGCGCGCGCGGCTACAGCCTGTTCGACCTCGAAGCGGCCCGGGCGGCGGCGATGCCGGGACCGCTGATCGCTCCCTCCCGCATCCGGCACTCGGTCCCGCCGCCGGCGGCGCTGCGCCCGGGGGCCGACGGTGACGAGGTCCTGTGGGCGCAGGAGCACCTCGACGCGGCCGGAGCGCGACTCCCGCTCGGCGGCTACTACGGCGCCGCGACGTCCGCGGCCGTCGCGAGGTTCCAGCGCGCCCGCCGGCTGCCGGGCACCGGCCTGCTCGACGCCCGCAGCTGGAAGGCGCTGCTGCGCATCCGTCCGCGCACTCCCTCGTGGGCGGCGGCGCCGCCGCTGTTCGCCCGCTAGCCGGGCGCGGCGCTCAGGGCTCTGTCGTCGGCTCCGCCGGCGTGAGCGGCAGGTCGAGCTCGATCTCGCGCCGGAAGCGCGGCTCGCGGCGGGCTCGGAACGGCAGGTGCTCGAGCAGCCGCGTCAGTTCGAACACGTGCTCGGCCGGCGAGGAGGCGTGGGTCACGGAGAACTCGCAGCCATGGCGGGCGCAGCTCTCTTTGACCGCGAGCACCGCCCGGACCCCGACGGAGTCGATGAACGCGACGTCGGAGATGTCGAGCAGCAGCTCCGGCGCGCCCATCCCGAAGAGCCGAGCGGCGGCGCCTTCGAACGCCGGCGACCCAGCCATGTCGAGTTCGCCGCTCAGCACCAGGACGTAGCGTCCCGGTTCCTCGAAAGCCCGTATCGAAAGCGGCGCACCAGCCATCGTCACTTCACTGTCTCCATTCGGCCCCCGGCGGCGGCTCCGGCGACCGCCACGGCCCGTTCGATACCCATTCGGCGGCCCTGCCAACCGCCGCGAGCGCGTCGAAGCCTAAGCTCCGGGGATGACGGACCCCGGCGGCGCGCGACGATGAGAGAGCGCATCCTCGAGCGCGAGCAGCTGATCGCGCGCCCCCGCGGCGAGGTCTTCGCGTTCTTCTCGGACGCCCACAACCTCGAGGCGATCACGCCCCCGTGGCTGCGCTTCGGCGTGCAGACGCCGCGGCCGCTCGAAATGCGCGCCGGCGCCCTGATCGCCTACCGGATGCGTCTGCACGGGATCCCGGTCCGTTGGCTGACGCGGATCGAGGAGTGGCAGCCGGACGTCCGCTTCGTCGATCGCCAGCTGAAAGGGCCCTACGCCCTCTGGCATCACACGCACACGTTCGAGGACCGCGACGGCGGCACCCTGATGCGCGACACCGTCCGCTACGCGCTGCCGCTCGGGCTGCTCGGCGAGGTGGCCCGGCGGGCGTTCGTCGCCGGCGACCTGCGGCGCATATTCGACTTCCGCCGCGACGCGGTCGCCTCGCTGCTCGGCTGAGCCGGCTCGGCGCCGCCCGGGACGACGCGGTTGCGGCCCGCGCGCTTCGCCTCGTAGAGGCGCCTGTCGGCGACCCCGAACATCGCGTCGAGGTCGATCTCGGCGCCGGTCGCGGCGCTCACACCGAACGACATCGTCACCGCGAGCCCCCGCGGCGCGGCGTCTGCAATCCCCTCGCGGAGCCGGTCGGCGAGCGCCACCCCGGTGTGCAGGTCGAGCCCCGGCAGCAGCGCGAGGAACTCCTCGCCGCCGAGCCGGTAGAGCATCGAGAAGCTCCGCAGGCTCGTTCGCAGGATCGACGCGACCTCGGCCAGCACCGCGTCGCCGGTCTCGTGGCCGTGGCGGTCGTTGACGAGCTTGAAGTGGTCGATGTCGCCGATCAGCATGCAGATCGGCCCCTCGGCCATCGCCGCCTGCGTGCGCAGCTCCTCCATCCGGCGCTGCAGCGCGAGCCGATTCAGCAAGCCGGTCAGCGGGTCGACCAGCGACTGGTGGCGGAACTGCCACTCGGCGCGCATCAGCGAGGCGATGATCGCGGCCGAGCCGCCGAGCGTCGCGAGGTCCGCCAGCGCGTGTGCGGCGTCGTCGTCGATCCCCGTTCTCGTGGCGAGCAGCGCCGCGACGAGCGGGGCGACGATCGACAGCGCGATGAACCCGCCGAACACGCGCGGGGTGTGGCGGCCGCCGACGGACAGGAGAGGCAGCACGAGCAGCGGCAGCAGCGGGCTCCCGAGCCCGCCGGTGAGGGCGACCCCCCAGCAGATCATCACGACCGCCAGGCAGTCGCCGGCGAGGATCCAGCGCTCTGGCGAGCGCAGTTTCGGGAACACGAAGCCGATCGCGACCTGGCCGCCGCCGCCGATCGCGAGCGGCACGAGCAGCTCAGGGCCGGTGATCGAGAGCAGGGGATAGACGGCGATCCCGCACAGGGCGGTCCCGACGAGCGTCGCGCCGCGCAGCCGCGCGGTCATGTCGAGCAGCCGCGCGCGGTCGAACTCGCTCGTGCGCAGGAAGCCGCGATACGGGATCAGCGTTCCCACGATCACGTCGTCGGCATGCCGACTGACGCGTTTGAGGGAGCGGCGGGGCGCCTAGACGCATCGCGCCCCACCACCGGCGGGATCGCGCGGTCCCGAGCCGCGATGCGATGCCGGCACGACGGTCGCCGCGCTCGGCCGCTGTGGGCCGCCTCGCCGCGCACGGACGGGGGTCGGCGCCGTCGCGCTCAGCCGCTGTACGAGGCGGGCGCGGCCGGGTCTTCGCGGATCGCGGAGATCTCCGACAGAAGCTCCTGGGCGCTGGTGCCGCCGAGCACCCGCAGCCGCGGGAGCCGGTAGGGGTCGTCCCCGGGGCTCGCCCAGCCGGGGACGACGGTCGTCGAGCCGGTGTAACCCGCCGCCTTGACCGCGTCGATCACGGTCGCGTCGTAGTGGCCCGACGGGTAGCAGAACCAGTTGGCGGGTACGTGGAAGCGCTGCTGGACGACCTGGCGCGCGACCGCCACCTGGTAGTGGAGCTCTTGCGCGTCGAGCGTGATCAGGTCGGCATGGCTGAACCCCTGGGTGTCGAGCTCCCAGCCCGCCGAGACGAGACCGCGGATCTGGCTCTGCAGCAGGCCCCCCTGCGACGGCGGCAGCCCCGTCAGCTGGATGTTCTCCTCGCCGACCCAGCCCAGTCTCTGCAGCACCGGCAGCGCCTGTGTGAACTGCGACTGGTACCCGTTGTCGAAGCTGAGCACGATCGGTTTGCCCGGTCCGAGCGGAGTGCCCCGTCGCCAGTAGGCCTCGACCTGGTCGGGGGTCACCGCGTGCCAGCCCGCGCGCTTGAGCGCCTGCATCTGCGCCGCGAACAGCTGCGGTTCGACATAGAGGCCCGGGAACGGCGCGCCCGCCGGGGGCGCCGCGATCACGTGGTACATCAGGATCGGCACCGGCTGGTGGCCCGGGGGACCGGTCGCCGCCGCCGTGGCGGTGCCCGTCTCCCCGCGGCGCCGCGGCAGGCGCCTTCGCGGCGCTCCTCGCGGGGCCGCGCGCACGCGAGGAGCCGGAGCCACCCGCGGCGAGGGCGATCGCGGCGACGGCGACGATCGCGGCTGCGGTCAGCGCGCCCAGCGCCACGATCCGGCGGCGTCGGGCGATCTCGTGGCGGCGCCGCTCACGGCGCTCGCGGCTCTCGAAGGCGTCCATCCTCAGCGTCCGGGGTGGGGGGCCTGCATCGGCGGAGGATACATCGGCGCGACGATGAGATCTCGTCTTATATAAGATCCAGTCTCATGATTACCTTCCACAGCATCCGCTCCCGCCGCGCCGCCGCGCTCGTGCCGATCCTGCTCGCCGCCGCGCTCCTCGCCGGCTGTGGACGCAGCGGCGCCCCCGCGGTCGCCGGCTCGGGCGCCCGCTTCGAGGTCGTCGCGGCCGAGAACTTCTGGGGCAGCCTCGCGGCACAGCTCGCGGGCGAACGCGCCTCGGTCCGCTCGATCATCGTGAACCCGGCCACCGACCCGCACAGCTATCAGCCGTCGGCAGCCGATGCCCGCACGCTCGCCGGCGCGAACATGGTGATCGTCAACGGCGTCGGCTACGACGAATGGGCGTCGCAGCTGCTCGCCGCGAGCCCGTCCTCGGGCCGCGTCGTGCTCGACGTCGGCCGGCTGCTCGGGCTGCCGGCGGGATCCAATCCGCACCGCTGGTACTTCCCCGCGAACGTCCGCGCCGTGATCGCGGCGATCGTCGCCGGCTACGACCGGCTCGACCCTCGCGGCGCCTCCTACTACGCCGCCCGCCGCCGCTGGCTGGAAACTGATGCGCTCGCCCGCTACGACCAGCTCCGCGCGCAGATCCGGACCCGCTACCGCGGCGTCCCCGTCGGCTACAGCGAGAGCATCTTCCAGGGGCTGGGCGAAGATCTCGGCCTGAAGCTGCTGACCCCGCCGAGCTTCCCGAAGGCGGTCGCCGAGGGGACGGACGTGAGCGCCGCCGACAAGCAGACCGTCGATGCCGAGGCCGAACGCCGGCAGATCGCCGTGTGGGTGTTCAACAGCCAGAACGCGACCCCGGACGTGCAGCGGGTGAACGAAATCGCGCGGCGCGAGCGCATCCCGATCGTCCACATCACCGAGACGCTCGAACCCGAGAACGCGAGCTTCGAGCAATGGCAGGACAGCGAGCTGGAAGAGCTGGCGGCGAAGCTGCACGAAGCGACGGGCCGGTGAGCGGGCCTAGAATCGATCCGATGGCACCGCACGCGACCGAATGGGGCGAGCGCGCCGCGGGAGCGCTCGCCGAGGCCGGCTACCGGCGCGGCGGCGTGCGCAGCGCGATCGTCGCGCTGCTCGACGAGCAGCCCTGTGCGCTGTCCGCGGTCGAGATCGGCGAGGCGCTCGAAGCGCGGGGCGCCGGCGCCTCGCGGGCGAGCGTCTACCGCGTGATGGAGGAGCTCGAGCGCATCGGCCTGCTCGCGCGGGTCGAGGTCGGGCAGGGGATCGTGCGCTTCGAGCCGCTCCGCGAGGGCGCCGGGCACCACCATCACCACCTCGTCTGCGAACGCTGCGGGCGGCTCGAGCCGTTCACCGACGACGGTCTCGAGCGCGCGATCCGGCGGCTCTCCGAGCGCCTGCCGGTCGAGGTCTCCGAGCACGAGATCGTGCTGCGCGGAGCCTGCCGCTCCTGCTCCGACTAGTCGCCGCTGAGGTTCGGCGGTATCGGCTGGCCGGCCGGCGGCGGGTCGTCCTCGAGCAGCTTCGGCACAGTCACCAGCTCGTAGCCTTTTGACCGCAGGTCCTTGATGATCTGCGGCAGCGCTTCGATCGTCTGCGTGCGCACGCCGCCGGCGTCGTGCATCAGGATGATCTCGCCGGGGTGGACCCCTTCGAGCGCGTTCTTGACGATCACCGAGACGCCCGGCTGCTGGTAGTCGTCGGTGTCGACCGACCACAGCACCATCAGCAGTTTCAGCCGCTTCAGCTGGCGCAGCGTCGTCGCGTTGAACGACCCGTAGGGGGGCCGGAACAGGACCGGGCGGTGTCCGCCGAGCAGTTCGATGCGGGCGATCTGTTCGAACAGCTCTTCGTACTGGTCGTGCGCCGACAGCGACGCCATGAACGGATGGGTCTCGGTGTGGTCGCCGATCACGTCTCCGTCTTCGATCTCACGGACGGTCGAGGCGCTGAAGTACTGGAGCATCTTCCCGATCACGAAGAACGTGGCTTTGACGTGTTCGCGCTCGAGCACGCTGAGCACACCGGGGGTGTAGGGCCCGGGCCCGTCGTCGAAGGTCAGCGCGATCTCGCGCGCGTGTTCGCTGCCCGCTTTCACGAACGGGGTGTAGGCGAGCACCGAGGTGACCGCGCCGAGTTCTTTCTGTTCGCTGTCGGCGACGCTGACGCTCGGCGCGACCGAGCGCGTGTGCGCCATCGCCGGACGCGCAGGGTGCTTGCCGCCCGAGCCGGAGGCGGCGGCGACGACCGCGATCACGACGGCGAGCAGCAGCACGGCGCCGAGTGCGAGCGCGCGACGGCGGCGCACGATCGCCGCACGCGGCGGGGTGCGGCCTGCGGGCGCGACCGGCGGCGGGCGCCGGCCGCGGTGCGACCGGCCGCGGCGGCCGGGCCGGCCGTTTCGGCTTCGGCTCGTCCTCGAAGTCCCAGCTCCACCCCGGCGCCATGGGCAGATGCTAGAGAGCGCCGAACCCGGCTCGCCCCGGGAACCTTCCGCCGGCGGCAGGAACGCCGTGCGTCCGCCGCGCCCCCGGCCTGCGCTACCTGGGCCCGGCGAGGAGTAGTCTCCGCCGCGAGGTGCTCCACGCCGTCCTCTGTCTGCTGCCCGTCGCGGCGCTGGCCGTGCCGCTGCTGCTGCGCCGCTATCCCGGCGCCGCGCGGCTCGTGGCCCTGAGCTCGCGGGAGCGGATCGCCCCGCGGCGCTCCGACGCCGTGCCGGGCTCGCCGGGGCGCCTCGCGCTCGTCGCCGTCCGCGGCGGCCTGCTGATCGCGCGCTCGCTCGCCGTGCGCCCGCCGCCGGCTTCGCTGCCGGCAGCCTCCTGATCCGTCCCGCCTGAGCGGCGGAGCGACGCGGGCTGCCGGTCCGGTCACCGACCTGCGCTGACGCGCGGGGCCGGCGACCGCCCCTGCCCAGATCGACCATCGGGAGCCGCCATGTCATCGCATCGCACCAGCGCTCCCCGCGCCGCCACAGCCGTGCGTGAGCCCGAGGAGCTTCGACCGACCGCCGATCCGCGGACGCGCGCTCCGCGCGCTGCCGTGCCTCGCCCTCTTCCTCCTCGCGTTGCTCGCGCTGCCCGGCTCCGCCTGGGCGCACGCGCAGCTCCTCGGCACCTCGCCGCTGTCGGGGACGACCGTGCAGACGCAGCCGAAGCAGGTGATCTTCGAGTTCAACCAGAACGTCGGCGGCACGCTCGGCGCGGTGCGGGTCTACGACGCCGCGGGCGAAGAGGTCGACGACCTCGACGTCGGTCACCCCGAAGGACACGAGCACTGGATGGGGGTCGGCCTGAAGCCGCACCTCCCCGACGGCACCTACACCGCCACGTACCGCGTGATCTCCGCGGACACCCACATCGTCTACGGCGGGCTCGTCTTCAACCTCGGTCACGCAGGCGCCGCGCCGAAGTTCACCGTCGCCGGGCTGATCGGCCGCAACAAGAGCGGCAGGGTCACCGAGGTCGCCTTCGGCGTCGTCCGCGGCCTCGACTACGCGACGCTTGCGCTCGCCGTCGGAGGGCTCGCGTTCCTGCTGCTCGCGTGGTCGCCGGCGCTCGCGGCGGAGCGCAGCGACGAGCCACGCTGGTCCCAGGCCGCGCTCGCGTTCCGTGCGCGGCTGCGCCGGATGCTCGCCGCCGCAGCCGCGCTCGGCGTCGTCGTCAGCGTGCTCGGCATCCTGCTGCAGGGAGCCAGCGCCGCGGGCGTCTCGCTGTGGTCGTCGCTGAAAGGGTCGGTGATCGAAAACACGCTGGAAAGCCGCTTCGGCTGGGTCTGGGGCGGCCGCGCGATCGACTGGCTCGTGATCGGCGCGCTGCTGCTCGCGGGCCGGCGCACGCTGATCCCCGGCGAGAGCGGCGACCGGCCCCGAACGCTGCTCATGGCGCTCTCAGTGTGCTGCGCCTACCTGGTGATCACGCCCGCGCTCGGCGGCCACGCCTCGATCGAGAGCCCGACCGGGGTGTTCTTCCCGTCCGACGCGATCCACGTGCTCGCGGCGAGCATCTGGGTCGGCGGGATCGCCTGCCTGCTCGGGGCGCTGCCGGCCGCGACCCGCCGCCTCGAGCCGGCCGAGCGCAGCAGGCTGCTGCTCGCGACGCTCGCGCGCTTCTCGCCCCTCGCCCTCGCCGCCGTGATCGCGATCGCCGTCACCGGCGTCCTGCAGGCCTACATCGACGTGCGCTCGCTGCACGCCCTGCTGAACACGACCTACGGCGCGCTGGTCCTCGTCAAGACCGGGTTGCTGCTGGCGCTGATCGGGCTCGGCTGGGTGAACCGCCGGCGCGTGATCCCGGCGTTGCGCAGGCTCGCGGGGGCCGCCTCGGGCCCCGGCGCGGCGGGCGTGCTCGCGCGTCGCTCGATGCGCGGCGAGCTCGCGCTGATGGCGGCAGTGTTCGGCGTGACCGCAGCGCTGATCAGCTACGCGCCCCCGATCGACCTCGCGAGCGGGCCGTTCTCGACGAACACGACGATCGGGGCGGCCGAGCTGGAGATGACCGTCGAACCGGCGCGGGTCGGGCTCAACACGATCCACCTCTACCTGATCGATGCGCGCACCGGCGCGCAGTTCACCGCCACGAAGGAACTGACGGTGAACGCGAGGCTGCCCTCGAAGGGGATCGGCCCGCTGCCGCTGCACGCGTACATCGCCGGCCCCGGCCACTACGTCCTCGACTCGGCCGTGCTGAGCCCTGGCGGCACGTGGTCGATCGAAGTCGTCGACCGCATCTCGGAATTCGAACAGAACACGCGCGTCGTGAAGGTCCCGATCCGGTGACCGGAGCGGCGCTCCCCGAACAGGAGGAATCGACCCGATGAACCGAAACAGGCTCGTGATGGTGGCTGTCGCGACGGCAGCGCTGATCTCCCCGGCGACGGCGGCGGCGCACATCAGCCTTCATCCGAACACGATTCCCGCCGGGGCGTTCGCGACCCTCGACGTGCGCGTGCCCGGCGAGCAGGAAGGCGCCCACGTGACGAAGGTCGACGTCAGGTTCCCGCCCGGGTTCGTGGGGGTCGACTACGAAAACGTGCCGGGGTGGAGCGCGAAGATCATCGAAGCGAAGCTCGCGACGCCGATCGAGGAAGAAGGCGAAACGATCGACACCGAGGTCTCGCAGATCGTCTGGACCTGGGTCGGGCCGCTCGGCAAGGTCGAGAACGGGCAGTTCATCGACTTCCCGCTGTCGCTGGCGATCCCTGACAACGACGCTGGGCACGCGCTCGAATTCAGGACGGTGCAGAGCTACAGCAACGGGCAGGTCGTGCACTGGATCTCGCCGTCGCTCGAAGCCGAACACCCCTCGCCGCGGATCAACGTGACCGCGAAGGGCGGGCTGATCGAGGACGTCGCGGGAGACGAGGCGGGGCCGACGGCGGGGGAGACGGCAGCGGCGCCGGGCGCCGCCGCGGCCACGACCCCGGCGAGCGCCAAGCCGAGCAGCGGCGGAGCGAGCAAGGGGCTCGGCATCGCGGCGCTGATCCTCGGCGCACTCGGCCTGGCGGCGGGTCTGGCGGCGCTCGCGCTGGCACGAAGGAGGCCGGCGGCGTAGCTCGGCGGCGGGGGCCCGGCGTCCCTGGGCGCGGGGCTCCGCGGGTCTCGCGGAGCCCGCGAACCGTCGGTCCCGGTCTGTGTCCTTCTCCCCCGGCTAGGAGACGACCGGCGTCGCCGGCCCCAGCGCCAGGACCCGCACACGCGTCCCCGCAGGCAGCGCGCGCTCGCCCACCACCCGCGCGAGCAGCAGCTCCGACCCGCTCGCCTGCTCGGCGCGGATGTGAAGCAACGCGTCGTGGCCGTAGTAGCGGCACAGCTCGACGGTTCCGCCGAGACCCTCGCCCGGACCGGCGCCGTCGTCGAGCGGGCTGACGTCGAGCTGCTCGGGGCGCAGCACGACGAGCCCGGCGCCGCTGCCGACTGGGGCGCCGGCCCGCACCGCGAGCGCGCCGAGCGGTGTCACCGCGCGCCCGCCCTCGAACCGCGCGTCGAGCACGTTGACGGCGCCGAGGAACCGCGCGAGCTGCTCGTCCGCGGGCTGCTCGTAGAGCTCGGCGGGCGTGCCCTGCTGGACGATCCGCCCGTCGCGGAGCACCGCGACGGTGCCCGCCAGCGACAGCGCCTCCTCCTGGTCGTGGGTGACGAGCAGCGTCGTCACGCCCTGCTCCGCGAGCAGCGTGTGGACCTCCTCGCGCAGGTGCGCGCGGAGCGTCGCGTCGAGCGAGGAGAACGGCTCGTCGAGCAGCAGCGCGCGGGGGCGTCGGGCGAGCGCGCGGGCCAGCGCGACGCGCTGCTGCTCGCCGCCGGACAGCTCGTGGGGGAGACGCCCGGCGAGGTGGGGGATGCCGACCATCTCGAGCAGCCGCGTGACGGCGCCGCCGCGGCGCTCGCCCCGGGGCAGGCCGAAGCCGACGTTCGCCTCGACCGAGAGGTGCGGGAACAGCGCGCCCTCCTGGGGGACGTAGCCGACGCCTCGGCGCTCGGGAGGCAGCCAGGTGCGCCCGTCGTCGAGCGTCTCGCCGCCGAGCGCGACGGTTCCCCGCTCGGCCCGCTCGAAGCCGGCGATCACGCGCAGCAGCGTGGTCTTGCCGCAGCCCGACAGGCCGAGCACGGCGGTCAGCTCGCCGCCCGGGGCCTGCAGATCGAGACCGCGCAGCACCGGGTCGCCGCCGTAGCCCTTCCAGAGGCCGCCGACGCTCAGGTCGCTCATCGCGAGGACCTGCCGAAAGCGCGCAGGCGGCGGCTGAGGAGATACGCGGGGACCGCGGAGATCAGCACCATGACGCCAGCGTAGGGCGCGGCGGCGCCGTAGGCGAAGTTCGTGGTGTAGGTCCAGAACTGCGTCGCGAGGGTGTCGACGCCGGTCGGGCGCAGCAGCAGCGTCGCGGTCAGCTCGGTCGCGCTGGAGATGAACACCAGCGCGAACGAGGCGGCGAGGCCCGGGGCGATCAGCGGCAGCGTGACGCGCCGGAACGCTGTCGCGGGGCGCGTGCCGAGCGAGCGCGCGACCTCCTCCAGGCGCGGCGGCGCCTGGGCCATCGCCGAGCGGACGCCGACGACGGCGAGCGGCAGGAACAGGATCGCGTAGGCGGTTACCAGCTCGGTCGAGCTCTCGTACAGGGAGAGCGCGTAGCGGACGGAGAAGGCGACGAGCCCGAGCGCGACGACGAGCCCGGGGAGCGCCATCGGCAGGTATGCCGCGCGCTCGAGCAGCAGCGTCGCACGGTTGCGGTGGCGCAGCGAGAGGATGCAGACGGGGACGGCGATCGCGGTCGCGATCGCCGCGGCGGCGGCGCTGTAGAGCGCGGTGTGCCCGGTCGCGGCGAGCAGCGAGGTGGAGGGCAGGGTGGTCGAGCTGCCGCGGATCATCCAGTAGACGAGCGAGCCGATCGGAACGCCGACGGCGAGGCCCGCGAGCGCGGCGAGCGCGCCGAGGGCGGGCCAGCGGCGGCGGCCGAGCCGCACACGCGGCGCGGCGCGCGGCGCGCCGGGGCCGGCGCGGAACGAGGGCGCGCGGCCGCGCAGGCCGAGCTCGCCGGCGAGCGCGGCGACGGAGAGGACGACGAGCACGAGCGAGAGCCCGCATGCCGCGGCGGCGTCGAACCCGAGCTTGAACTCGGTGAAGATCTGGACGGTGAACGTCTGGTACTGGAGGATCTCGAAGGCGCCGTACTCGGCGAGCAGGCCGAGCGTCACCAGCAGGCAGCCGCCGAGCGCGGCCGGCCAGACCTGACGGAGGGTCACGCGCACGAACGCGCGCCAGGGGGAGAGCCCGAGGCTGCGCGCCACCTCGAGCAGCGCGGGGTCGACACGGGCCATCGCAGCGGATGCGGGCAGGTACACGAGCGGGTACAGCGAGAGCGTCATCACCATCACCGCCGCGAAGTAGCCGTGCAGCGCCGGGTCGATCGAGATCCAGCCGAAGCCGACGACGAAGTCGGGGATCCCGAGCGGCAGCACCAGCAGCACCGGCCACAGCCGCCGCAGGGGGACGTCGGTGCGCTCGACGAGGAACGCGGCGCCGACGCCGAGCACGGCGCACAGCGCCGTGCAGGCGAGCGCGAGGCGGACCGTGTTCCACAGCAGCACGATCGTCGAGTGCCGTACGAGCAGGCGCCCGAGCGCGCTCCATCCCGACTGCTGCGCCTGCACGACCAGGAACACGAGCGGCAGCGCCACCCCGGCCGCAGCGACGAGCCCGCCGGCGACCGCGACGAGCGGCCAGCGCCCGCGCCCGGACCAGGTGCGCGTCAGCCGGCCGGGCGCCGCCCGGGTGCTCACGCCGAGGGCCTCACGGGCGGTGGGTAGAGCCCTGCCGGCTCGGAGCCCGTTCCCCCGCCGCCGTCAGCCTGCCGCACGCATCCGCCGGTCCGGCCCTGCGCATCGGGACCCGCGGCCACCATCTAGAGCAGTCCGAGGCGCTGCTCCATCGCCAGCGCTTCGTGACCGTCGCCGAGCTGGGCGGGGGTCAGCGAGTTGGCGTGGAGGCTTTCGAGCGGCGGCAGGCCGGCGGGCGGCGCGACCCCCGGCCGGATCGGGTACTCGAACGAGTCGCTGTGCGCGAGCGCCGTCTGCGCCGCGTTCGAGACGAGGAACGCGAGCAGCTTCTGGGCGTCCGCCTGCTTCGGGCTGGACTTCAGCACCGCGGCTCCGGAGATGTCGATCAGATCGCCCGGGTCGCCCGCGTCGTAGTAGTGCAGCGCCGAGTGCATCCCGCCGCCGCCCTGCTCCGCGCGGAGCCGGTACCAGTAGTACTGGTTGATCGGCCCGAGGCCGCTCTCGCCGTTGTTGATCTGCGCGACGACCGTCTCGTTGTCGGGGTACACCTTCGCCGCGCCCTGCAGCTCCTTCAGCCAGCGTTCTGCCGTCGCCGCCCCGTCGAAGTGCGTGATCGCGGTCACCAGCGGCTGGAAGTCCGTCTCCGATGGCGCGAACCCCACCTTGCCGCGGAGCCGCGGCGACCCGAGTTCGAGGATCGAGCCGGGCAGTTCGCTCGCGCGCAGCTCGCCGGTGTCGTAGTCGAGCGCCGAGACCCGCGCCGAGACGCCGACCCAGTCGCCGCGCTGCGAGTCGTCGCGCGATGGGACCGCGGCCAGCGTCGATGCGTCGACCGGCGCCAGCAGCCCCTTCTCCTGGAGCTCTTCGAGCACCGGGGTGTTCTCGGTGTAGAAGACGTCCGCGGGCGAGCTCGAGCCCTCCTGCAGAATCTGGTTGCCCAGCGTCGCCTCGTCCGCGGAGCGCACGAGCACCTTGATGTGCGTCTGCGCTTCGAACGCCTTGACCAGCACCGCGGTCGTCTGTTCGTGCTGGCCGTTGTACAGCGTGATCGTGTTCGGCCCGGCGCTGGAGCCGCCGCATCCCGACAGCGCGATCAGCGCGCCGATTGCTCCGGGGAGGGCGAGGGTCCTGAGGATCATCTGGGGGAATCCCGAGTGGGAGGGTCGGGATCGGGCGGCAAACGTATCACACGACTTAGGGTCCCCTAACAACGTCGTGAGAACACCCTTTTCACAACCGCGCGACGTGGCGGCCGCCCGATCGGTGACAATCGGCTGATGCACGTCACCGCGAAGGCCGACTACGCCGTCCGTGCCGTCGTCGAGCTCGCGAGCAGCAGCCAGCAGGCTCCGCGCAAGGTCGACGACGTCGCCCAGGCGCAGAAGATCCCGGTCTCGTTCCTCGAGAACATCCTCACCCAGCTGCGCTCGTCGGGCGTCGTCCGCAGCCAGCGCGGGCCGGAGGGCGGCTACTGGCTCGCGCGGCCGCCCGAGGAGGTCAGCCTCGCGCAGGTGATCCGCGCGGTCGAGGGGCCGCTCGTCGGCGTCCGCGGGCAGCGGCCCGAGGAGATCGAGTACTCGGGCTCCGCAGAGGCGCTGCAGAAGGTTTGGATCGCGCTGCGGGCGAACCTCCGGAAAGTGCTCGAGGAGGTCACGGTCGCCGATGTCGCCGGGGGAAAGCTCCCGAAGGAGATCTCGGCGCTGACGAAGGCCGAGGAGGCCTGGCAGGCCAGGTGATTTGACTCCCCGTCGGTGGGGGCGCTCTCACTCGTCTCGGCTGGGCCCGACGGGGAGATCGAGATCACCCGGCTGAGACGCGGGCGTGGAGGGATGTCGATCGGCGCTCGCGAGTTCGGATCGGAGCGAGGCCGAGTTCATTCGGGCGGGGCAATCCCCGTCGGCCCGCCTCCCGGCCCGCCGGGATCAGCGCCCCGCAACTACCGGTCGCAGCGGTCGGGCGCGGTCGCTCAGGCCGCTCGCGGCAGCGCGAGCACGGGGGAGGGGAGGCGGACGCTGAGGATCTGACCCTCGCGGAGCTCGAGCAGCGCTGCCTCCTCGCCGCTCACCTGCCCCCACACCCGGCGACCGTCGTCGAGCTCGAGCTCGACCCGCACCTCGCTGCCGAGGGCGAGGACCCGCTTCACGAGCGCCTCCGTCCCCGCGTGCTCGGCGTCGGCGAGCAGCCGCACCGGCTGCGGGCGGAGCACCGCGTCCCCGAGACCCGTGAACCCGGCGCCGAGACGCATCAACGCGACGGCGGCGGTCCGCCGCGGGAAGCTGACTTTTCCGGTTGCGAAGTTCATCGTGGTCTGAAAACTACCGTAAATCCGACCGGGTTTCAGCAGAATGGACGCTCCGTGACATCGGACACACAACGCCGATCTGTCAGTCTCGTGGACACCGGATGTGCTTCTGTCAGCTAAGATCCGGGTAGCTTCGAGCCGCCCGCGCGAAACGTGATGCCGACCTCCGGCGCGTCGCGCGAGCGACCAAGTCCTCGGCCCAAAGGAGACCCCCTCGATGTCAGCCCCCACGACCACCGATCCCGGCGAGCAGGCGGAGGCGGCTGCCTCGGGCGACGCGGCCGAGTCGACCTTCTCGCTGGAGCTGACCCAGGACCAGAAGGACATCCGCGACTGGGTCCACGGCTTCGCCGCCGACGTGATGCGCCCCGCCGCCCACGAATGGGACGAGAAGGAGCAGACCCCCTGGCCGATCATCCAGGAGGCCGCGAAGATCGGCCTCTACGGCTTCGAAGGCATCGCCCAGTTCTTCGCCGACCCCAGCGGGCTCGGGCTGCCGCTCGTCAACGAGGAGCTGTTCTGGGGCGACGCCGGCATCGGCATGGCGATCATGGGGACGACCCTCGCCGTCGCTTCGATCTTCGGGCAGGGCAGCGGCGAGCAGATCGGCGAATGGATCCCCCGCTGCTTCGGGACGGTCGACGACGTCAAGGTCGCCGCGTTCTGCGCCTCCGAGCCGAACGCCGGCTCCGACGTGTCCGGCGTCCGCACCACCGCGAAGTTCGACGAGGCCGCGGGCGAGTGGGTCATCAACGGCCAGAAGGCATGGGCGACGAACGGCGGGATCGCCGACGTCCATGTCGTGATCGCCTCCGTCGACCGCACGCTCGGCTCCAAAGGCCACGCCGCGTTCGTGATCCCGATGAGCGAAGCGAAGGGCATCTCGCAGGGCGCGAAGGTCTCCAAGCACGGGCTGCGCGCCTCGCACACCGCCGACGTCTACCTCGACGACTGCCGCATCCCCGCGAACCACGTGCTCGGCGGCAAGGAGAAGCTCGACGAACGGCTCGCCCGCGTGCGCGAGGGCAAGAAAGGCAAGTCGCAGGCCGCGATGGCGACGTTCGAGGCCTCACGCCCGACGGTCGGCGCCCAGGCCATCGGCATCGCGCGCGCGGCCTACGAGTACGCGCTCGAGTACGCCAAGGAGCGCGAGCAGTTCGGCCGCCAGATCATCGACAACCAGGCCGTCGCCTTCACCCTTGCGCGCATGAAGATGGAGATCGACGCCGCCCGGCTGCTGGTCTGGCGCGCCTCGTGGATGGGCCGCAACCAGGTCCCGTTCGAGAACGCCGAGGGCTCGATGAGCAAGCTCAAGGCCGGCGAGGTCGCCGTCTGGGTGACCGAGCGCGCGATCCAGATCCTCGGCGGCAACGGCTACACGCGCGAGTTCCCCGTCGAGCGCTGGCACCGCGACGCGAAGATCTACGACATCTTCGAGGGCACCGCCGAGATCCAGCAGGTCGTGATCTCGCGGGCGATCTCGAAGCTGCCGGGGCTGTTCGGGAACACGGCACCGAAGGAGTAGGGGCGGCGGCTCAGCCGCGTCCCTACCAGGCCTGATCGCAGCCGCAGTGCGGGCACGCGACCGTAGTCGAGACGGGCGCGCTGAACAGATACCCGCAGCCACAGGTGTAGACCGCCGTGTCGAGCGGCCCGCCGGCCATCCGCGCTCGCTCGACCGCAGGGTCGCGCTCGGCGGCGGGCGAGGCCACGGCCGCCGGCTCGGCGGCCCGGCGCACTCGCCGGCTGCCCGCGGTGCGGCCGTGCCCACGGCGCTCGGGCCGTTCCGGCGAGCGTTCGCGCAGGGGGTGTGGGAGCTTCGCTTTCATCGTTCCTCTTCCTCAAAGACGTCTGGAACGCCAAAAGGTTTCGCCGTGCAACCTTTATTTCCTGTCGGCGCCCCGGCGAGCCGGGCGAGCCGCGTCGGCGGCGGCGGGGGTTTGAGATACTGAGAGGGATGAACCCGTCGCGGAAGCGAAAGGTGCGCCTGATCGTGGCGCTCAGCGCCGCCGTGCTGCTCGCCACGGCGCTGATCTACACCAGCTTCAGCGCCGCGAGCCCGGCGCTCACGCCGAGCCAGCTCGTGCGTGAGGCCCAGCCCGGCCGCAGCTACGTGCTGACCGGAACCGTCGTCAGCGGCAGCGTCCACCACCAGGGCGGCGTGCTCGACTTCGCCGTCCAGGACCGGGCCGGCTCGACGGCGATCCCGCTCGCCTACACCGGCACCGTTCCCGACCCCTTCCGCGAAGGCCGCGAGGTCGTCGTGACCGTCGAGAAGCAGGGCAACAGCTACATCGGCGAACGCAACTCGCTGATCACGAAGTGCCCGTCGAAGTACAAGACGGCGCCGCCCAGCGAGAAGCAGAACCTCTGAGTGCCTGAGCGACGCGCGCACTCCCGCGTCCGAGGGGTCGCCCGCTGATGGCCTCCCTCGGGTTCGCCTGCCTGCTGCTCGCGCTGGCCGTCTGCGCGTACGGGATCGGCGCCTCCCTGTACGGGGTGCGCCGCGGCCGCCCCGAGTTCTCCGAATCCGGCCGCCGCTCGGTCTACGCGCTCGCCGGCATCCTCACCGTCGCCTTCGCCGTCCTCGAGATCGCGTTCCTGCGCAACGACTTCGCCTTCAACACCGTCGCCGACACCTCGAGCCGAACGACGCCCGCCTTCTACCGCGCCGCGGCGGTGTGGTCCTCCCAGGAAGGCTCACTGCTGCTGTGGGCCTGGCTGCTCTCGCTGTGGTCCAGCCTGGCGCTGTTCCTGACCCGCAAGCGGATGCGCGACGTCGCCGCCTACGCGACCGCGATCCTGCTCGGCTTCGGGGGCTTCTTCATCGCCCTGATGGTGTTCTACGCGAACCCCTTCGCGACGACCCGCCCCGCGCCGCCGGAAGGGGTCGGCCTCGACCCGCTGCTGCGGTTCCCGACGATGATGATCCACCCCCCGATGCTCTACTCGGGGTACACGCTCTGCACGATCCCGCTCGCGTTCGGCGCCGGCGCGCTGCTCGCGCGACGGGTCGACGCCGACTGGATCCGCGCGATCCGCCGCTTCTCGTTCGCCGGCTGGCTGTTCCTCGGCACCGGCATCCTGCTCGGCGCCCGCTGGTCCTACTCGGAGCTCGGGTGGGGCGGGTACTGGGGCTGGGACGCGGTCGAGAACGCCTCGCTGATGCCGTGGCTCACCGCCACCGCGTTCCTCCACTCGCTGATGATCCAGGAGAAGCGGGGGATGCTGAAGGTCTGGAACGTCTCGCTCGTGCTCGCCACCGGGACGCTCGCGATCATGGGCACCTTCCTCGTCCGCAGCGGCATCCTCAACTCGATCCACGCGTTCGGCGGCGCCACCCTCGGCGTGCCGTTCGTGTGCCTGATCGGCGTGCTGATCGCCGGCTCGATCTACCTCGTCGTCTCGCGCCGCGAGATGCTCCGCTCGGAGAGCCGGCTCGACTCGCTGGTCTCGCGCGAGTCCGTCTTCCTGCTCAACAACCTCGTGCTCGTCGCGCTGTGCTTCGTGATCTTCTGGGGGACGTACTTCCCGCTGATCTCCGAGGCCGTGAACGGGCAGGAATCCTCCGTCGGGCCGCCCTGGTTCGACCGCTACACGGTCCCGCTCGCGCTCGTCCTGGTGCTGCTCAGCGGCATCGGCCCGGTGATCGCCTGGAGGCGGGCGACGCTCGCCAACGCGCGGCGCAACTTCCTGCTGCCGGTGCTCTGCGCGCTGGCGACGGCCGCGGTGCTGATCGCCGGCGGGCTCGCGCACAAGCCGCTCGCGGTCGCGATGTTCTGCTGCGCCGCCTTCGTGTTCGGCAGCGTCGGGCAGGAGTTCGTGCGCGGCACCCGCGTGCGCCGGGCGATCGCCGGCGAGCCGCTGCCGGCGGCGCTCGTCGCGCTCGTGCGGCGCAACCGCCGGCGCTACGGCGGCTACATCGTCCACATCGGCATCGCCGTGCTGTTCATCGGCGTCGCCGCGTCCTCGTCCTTCCAGCACGCCCGCGAGCTCTCGATGTCGCCCGGGCAGAGCGTCAAGGTCGGCGCCTACTCGGTGCGCTACGTGCGCCCGACGGCGACCGTGACCCCCGCCTACGACCGCGCCCACACCGGCTCGACGCTCGCGCTCGGGGCGGTCCTCGACGTGACGAAAGGCGGGCATCACGTCGCGACGCTGTACCCGAGCGAGGGCTACTACGCCTCCGACGAAGCCTCGCAGGGGACCGTCGGCAGCCTGATCGGCGGCCAGCCGGTCAGCCACGTCGCGATCGACGGCGGCGTCACGCGGGACGTGTGGAGCGCGATCCAGCCCGAAATCGAATCGCCGCGGCTGAAGCAGATCGTCGAAGCCGGGAATCGCACGCTGCGACCCGAAGACGCGCTGTTCGCGCTCGGCCTGCTCGCCCGCGAATACCTTCGCCACCCGCCGGTGGCGCAGTTCCACTTCATCGTCTCGCCGCTGGTCATGTGGATCTGGATCGGCGGGGCGATCGTGTTCCTCGGCGGCCTGATCGCGGCGTGGCCCGTGGCCGGCCGCGTCCGCGCGCGTGTCACCGCTCGCGTCGGGCAGCGCGCGCCGCGCGACCTCGCGCGGGTCTGACGCCGCGCCGATCCCGTGGCCATCCTGATCGTGCTGCTGATCTGCGTCCTGATCGGGGCGGTCGTGCTCCTCGTCGGCGCGCCGCTGCGGAGGGCGGCCTCCTCGGGGGAGGACGGCGCCGCCGGGCCGGGGCCGGACCGGCCCGACCCGCGCGCCCGTCGCGACGAGCTGGAGGCCGCGCGCGAGGCGAAGTACCGCGAGATCCGCGACACCGAGCTCGACTTCCGCACCGGAAAGCTCTCCGAGCAGGACTATCGGGCGCTGGACAGCGAGCTGCGAGCCGAGGCGCTGCGGATCCTCGACTCGATCGAGGCGCTCGATCCCGGCGCGGACCCCCCCGCCGGCGAAGACTGAGGCGCCGCGGCGCTCAGGCCCAGGGGCGCTTGAGCAGGATGATCGCGTTGATGAAGAACAGGACGGCGAAGAACACCGTCCAGCGGTTCAGGTTCCGCTCGACCATCGAGCCGCCGCCGAGCGGGCCTTGGCCGCTGCCGACGCCGAACGCGCCCGACAGCCCCGAGTCCTTACCCGAGTGCATCAGCACGAGCAGCACCACGATCACGGCGAGCCCCACCTGGATGACCGAGTCGATCGTTTCCACGACCGGCAGATTAGCGCCTCGGAGCGCCTCCGGGCGGCGCAGGACTGCGTGCACCGCCCACGAACTGCTGCACAGGATGGCCCGATCGCGGATACTTCACGGCGAGGGAGCACCCCGGCGCATGTTGACGAGCGATTACGAATCCTTTACGGATTCCGCCTCGCCTGCCGATATGAATGCCGGTGGGCGTATCCCGCGTAGCGTGGATCAGGTGCGCCGACCCACACCGATGGGAACCCCCGCAGATGAACTACAGACCGGCATGATGCCGCCCGAAGGGCCCCGCAGACGGGCCTTTCGCGCCGTGCTCGGGTTGCTCGCGGGGGGCGGACTGACCGCCGCTGCGCTCGGCGCGCCGCTTGCAAGCCCGGCGCTGGCAGCCGGCGGCGAAGTCACCGCGGCCTCCGAAGCGGTCGTCACCAGCGCGCCCGCGACCAGCACGCCGGCGCCCGCGACGACGGCTCCGAACACCAGCTCGACTCCGGCACCCCCTTCCACCACGCCCTCGACCTCGGCCACGACGACCCCGCAGCCGGCGACGACGCCGGCCTCCGAAGCGCCCGCGGTCGTCGTGCAGAAGGTCCAGAAGTCGACGAAGGGAGCCAAGAGCAGCCCCTCGAGCTCGTCCGCGACGAAGAAGGCGGCGAACGGCAACAACAACGTCGAAGGCTCGCCGCAGTCGGTCGCGAAGGCCGGCGCGCTCGCCGCGGTGCTCGCCTCCTCGCAAGCTTCCGTGCAGGCGCTCGCGTTCTACCGCGTGCCGCTGTTCCTGCTGCCGATCTACAAGGCCGCCGCCGTTCAGTACGGGGTGCCGTGGCAGATCCTCGCGGCGATCAACGAAATCGAGACCGACTACGGCGCCGACCTGTCGGTGTCGAGCGCCGGCGCCGTCGGCTGGATGCAGTTCATGCCGGAAACCTGGCTGCAGTACGGCGTCGACGCATTGAACTCCGGCTACGCGGACCCCTACAACCCGGTCGACGCGGTGTTCGCCGCCGCGCGCTACCTGCGGGCTGCGGGTGCTGCCAAGGACCTCCGCCGCGCGATCCTCGCGTACAACCACTCCGAAGAATACGTCGACTCGGTGATGCTCCGGGCGAAGCTGATCGCGACGTACCCGAAGCCCGTGATCGCGACCCTCACCGGCCTCGTCGACGGGCAGCCGCCGGTCGACGGCAAGGAGCTCGAATGGGGCGCGCTGCCCGCCGAACCGGCGACGAGCTCGAACGCGACCGCGGGCGCGCAGCCTGCCGCCGGCGCGGAAAAGACCGCCACGCCCCCGACCGCCGCCGCCGGCGCGACCGGCTCGGCCGCGACCACCGGCCAGAGCGCGTCGGCGCCGACCGCCGCCGCGGCGAAGCTCAGCAAGCAGGCCGCCGCCGCTCCGCGCCTGGTCGAGCTCACCAGCTCCGCGAAGGCCTCCGTCGTCGCCGTCGAGGACGGGAAGGTCGTGCAGATCGGCACGAGCCGCGCGCTCGGCCACTACATCGTGCTCCGCGACGTCTACGGCGACCTGTTCACCTACGCCGGCCTCGGCTCGATCGCCCCCGACTACAAGGTCGCCCCGCCGAGCTCCTCGAACCCCGACCCGACGGTCGTGCAGGCGGCGAGCACCTCGGACCCTGCTCCCTCGAAAGCCGCCAGCGCCGGCAGCCAGGCTCCGGTCACGCTGCAGGTCAAGACGCCCGCCCCGCAGAACCACGGCGGCGGCGGCCGCGTCGCGATCACCCCCGACGAAAGCGTGCCCGCCGGGATGTCGCGCGTGCGGCTGTTCGCGCACCCGGGCAACCCCGACGCGAAGGCGGCTCACGAGCTCGCCGCCGCGAAGCGCGCTGCGCGCGAAAAGGCCGCCCGGAAGCAGCCGCTGCGCAAGGGCTCCGTCGTCTCCACCGGCACCGTGCTGGGAACGGTCGCGACCGCCCACGGCGCGAGCGCCGGTCACCTGCGCTTCGGCATCCGACCCGCGGGCGACACCTCCTACATCGACCCCGGGCCGGTGCTCGCGAACTGGGCGCAGCTGCAGAAGGCGCTGCACCCGCAGGGCGCGAAAGCCTCCGATGCGCTGCTCGGCGCGACCGCGTCCGACGCGCTGCTGATGTCGAAGTCCCAGCTCCAGCGCGACGTGCTGTCCGACCCCGGCATCGTCGTGACCGGCTGCAGCCGCGAGGACATCTCCTCCGGCCGCGTCGACCGGCGCGTGCTGGCCGTGCTCGCGTTCCTGTCGCGTAGCGGGCTGCGCCCGACCGTCGGCGCGCTGCGCTGCGGCGAGAGCCAGTACACGAGCCACGGGCAGATCTCCCCGCACTACCGCGGCGACGCGGTCGACATCACCGCGATCAACGGGATCCCGCTCGCGCACCACCAGGGCGCCGGCTCGATCACCGACCTGACGATCCGCAGCCTGCTGACGCTGCCGGCCGAATTCGTCCCCCACGAAATCATCAGCCTGATGCAGTACCCGTCCTCCGCCAGCACCCGCGCGGAGTCCTCGCACTGGAACCTCGTGGAGCTGGTCTTCCAGCCGCCGGCGCCGGCAACGACCGCCGCCACGACAGCCGCCGCCCACTCGGCCGGCAAGGGGCGCACGGCCCCGGCGCCGGTCGTCACGACGAGCCTGCTGAGCTCGCTGCAGTGGACGCAGCTCGTGACGCGCATCGGGTCGATCCCGACCCCGAAGATCACGTACCGCCCGAGCTCCTCGGCGATCCCGGACCCGAAGCGCAAATAGGCAACGGGCGCCGCGCGCCCCCCGGTTCGAGTCGGAGTGGCGCTACCGCGCGCCGCTCGAGTCGCAAACGGCCCCTGGTGCCCCTCGCCCGCGGGCTTCGGGTCGGGGCGCCGCGCGCCCCCCGCGCGGGGCCGTGGCGCAAACCGGGCTGGCGGGCCACTTCGAAACACGCCGGCCGGGGAGGAGCGGCGCTGCCTCCCCGGCCGCGTTGGGGGCTACTGCGCGGTGCCGGACGGCGGCGCAGGCGCCGTGCCCGCACCGGGCGGTGCTGCGGCCGTGCCGGGCGCCCCGCCGGGTCGTGCGAAGCGCAGCAGCGACGCGCATTTCGCATCCGCCGCCTTGAACTTCGCGGACGTCGTGTCGAGCCCTTTCGTGTTGAAGATCGGGCCGTTGCCCGACGTGTTCGGCGCGGGCACGTTCACGCCGGCGCTGCGCATGCATTCCGCGAACTTCGCGAGCGCTTTCGTGTACGTGGGGCTGCGCAGCCGGCCGAGCGCGCCCGGCGCGGCGAAGCGCCCGCCGCCGCACTTCTTCAGCGCAGCTTCGTACTTGGCGCGGGTCACGCCCTTCGGCAGCGTGCGCTGGCCGCCTCCGAAGAACCCGCCGGCGCCGTTCGGGCGTTTGCCGGGAGTACCGGGTTTGCGTTCGGGCAGGGTGATGCCTTCCTTCTGCAGGCATTCGCGGAGCGCTTTGAAGCGCGAGGCGAAGCCTTTGCCGTTCGGCGGTGCTCCCGGCGTACCGGCCTGGGCCGTCGCCGACGCGGCGGTCGTGCTCGTCGAGGTGGTCTTCGACGAGCTCCCGCACGCGGCCAGCAGCAGCACCGCCAGCACCATCAGCGCGAGTGCCGTGAGCTTGCCGGACCGGTTCGTTCTCTTGCGGTTCATCTGGCTCCTAGTTGGTGTCTTGTCGTTTCTCATGCTCATGGTTGCCGCGGCACCGCTCAGCCCGAGCCGAACAGCGCCGGCCCGCCGCTGCTGCCGCCTTTGCCGGACGTGCCCGGCGAGGCGCCTCCGCCGAACAGGGCGGCGAGACCGCCCGTCGACCCGACGCGGATCGCTTCGGCGCTGACGGTGCCGTTCGCGCCCGCCGCGCCGGTCACGGTCACGATTTCCCCGGGGTGGATCGCGTGAACCGAGGATTTCACGGTCTTCGTCACCGACGTCGCAGCGGAGGTCCGCACCTCGACGGTGTTCGATTCGCCCTCGGTCACGTAGAGGGTGTCGCCGGAGGTGTAGGCGACGGTTCCGGAAGTGCCGCGCCCCGCGAACCCGCCGCCCGCCGCGCCGGACGCGCCGCCCGCCGCGGCGCGACCCGGCGCCGCCGCGGCGGAGGTCCCGCCGCCGGCTGCCGCCGCCGCACGCAGCCGCGCGGCGAAGCCACCGGCCGCACCCGTCCCCGCGGAGCTCGAGCTCTGTCCCTTCTCGACCAGCACGCCGCCGATGAAGCCGCAGGCGATCAGCAGCACCGCCAGCAGCGCCAGCGGGGCCGGCGCGAGCAGCGTCCGCCGCGGGCGCGGCGGCAGCTCGTCGAGATCCTCGAGCCAGGGGTCCGGCTCGGCCGGGGCGCCGCCCTGGAGATGCTCGTGCTCGGGTTGGGTCTGCATCTGGTGCTCTCCTCTGCTGTGGGTCACTCGAAGCGCAGTGCCTCGATCGGGCGCAGACGTGCTGCGCGTGCGGCGGGGTAGGTGCCGAAGAACAGGCCGGACAGCGCGGCGGCGCCGAACGCGAGGAAGATCGAGTAGGTCTCGATCGCCGGGTGCACGCCGGCGATCTCGAACTGGCTGCCGATGATCCCGACGGCGACGCCGGTGAGGCCGCCGATCAGCGAGACCAGCACGGCCTCGGTCAGGAACTGGGTGAGGATGTCCGAGCGGCGCGCGCCGATCGCCTTGCGGATGCCGATCTCGCGGGTCCGCTCGGTGACGCTGACGAGCATGATGTTCATCACCCCGATCCCGCCGACGAGCAGCGAGATCGCGGCGACCTCGCCGAGCAGCGTCGTGAACACGCTGCTCGTCGAGCTCGAGGTTTCCAGCAGCGAGCCCTGGTTGAGGACGCTGAACCCGGGTTCTTCGGTGTTCTTGATCCTGTGGCGTTCCTCGATGATCTCCTTGACCTCGGCTTCGGCGGCGTCGAGCGAGGATTCGGAGTTGGCCTGGACGGTGATCGAGTCGATCGAGCCGACCCCGGTCAGCGAGGTCTGCACGGTCGTGATCGGCGCCATCACGACGTCGTCCTCGTTGGTCGTGCCGTTCGTGCCCTTTTTCGCGAGCACCCCGACGACTTCGTAGTTGGAGCCGTTGACCTTCATCGACTGCCCGACGGCGCTCGCGCCGCCGAACAGTTCCTGCACGACTTCCTGGCCGATCACCGCGACGCGGCGGTGCTTGGCGACGTCTTCGGCGGTGAACGCGGCCCCTTCCGCGAGCTTGTAGCTGTGCGCGGTGAGGTAGGAGGGGGTCGTGCCGATGAACGACGAGGGTTCGAAGCTCGTGCTGCTGGAGACGAGCGTGACGCTGCTCGCGTCGACGACCGGCGAGGCGCTCTTGACGTCCGGGGCAAGGCTCTTGTCCTGCAGCGCTTCGGCGTCGCCTTTGGTCAGCGAGATGCTGCTCGAGCTGACCCCGGCGAACCGCCGCAGCCCGCCGCTGCCCTGCACGACCAGCACGTTCGTGCCGAGGCTCTGGATCTGCGACTGGACGGTCTTCGAGGAGCCGTTGCCGACGGCGATCAGCACGATCACCGAGGCGACGCCGATCGTCATGCCGAGGATCGTCAGCCCCGAGCGCAGCTTGTTCGCGGTGATCCCGCCCCAGGCGATGCGCAGCGTCTCGCGCCCGATCACGTGACTCGCTCCCGGGCCGGCCGCGAGGTGTCGTCGACGATCGCGCCGTCGGCGAGCCGGATCACGCGCCCCGCGCGTTCGGCGACGTCGGGCTCGTGGGTGATCAGGATCACGGTGCGGCCTTCGTCGTTGAGCCGGGTGAAGATCGAGAGGACCTCGTTGGTCGAGTGCGAGTCGAGGTTGCCGGTCGGCTCGTCGGCGAGGATCAGCGCGGGGTTCGTGACGAGCGCGCGCGCCACCGCGACCCGCTGCTGCTGGCCCCCGGAGAGCTCGGAGGGCTCGTGCGCGAGCCGGTCGCCCATGCCGACGGAGGCGAGCGCCTGCTCGGCGCGGCTGCGGCGCGCGGCGCGGCCGAGGCCGGCGTAGGCGAGCGGCAGCTCGACGTTCATCAGGGCGCTCGTGCGCGGCACGAGGTTGAAGGACTGGAAGACGAAGCCGATCTTGCGGTTGCGCAGGTCGGCGAGCGCGTCCTCGTCCATCGCTCGCACGTCGATGCCGTCGATCGCGTACCGGCCGGAGGTCGGGACGTCGAGGCACCCGAGGATGTTCATCAGCGTGCTCTTGCCGCTCCCCGAGCTCCCCATGATCGCGACCATCTCGCCGGTGGCGATCTCGACCGTGACGTCGCGCAGAGCGCGCACCTTGATCTGGCCGGTGTCGTAGACCTTGCCGACCTGCTGGAGCCTGATCACGGGTCCCGGCGCATGCGTCGCCCTGCGAACCAGCGGCCGCTGCCGTGGACGACGCAGGCCCTTCGGGCGCAAGGTCAGCCGCCTCCGCGCAGGAAGGCACCGCCGCCGGCGCCCCCACCGGGGATCGCGAAACCGCCGCCGCCGCCGAGTCCGCTGAGCCCGCGCGTGGTGCGTCCCGAGCCCGTCCCGAGCGTCGATTTCGTCGTCGTGACGCTCGGCAGCGCGACCGTCTCGCCGGCCTTCAGCCCGCTCAGCACGATCGTCGAGGTGTCGCCCGCGAGGCCGGTCGTGACGCGGACCGTTTCGCGGTGGCTGCCGGACACGACGGTCACGCTGCCGCCGGAGATCGCGGTCGTGGGGACGTTCAGCCCGGACGCCTGCTTGACGACCACCTCGGCGGTCGCGCTCATCCCAGGTTTGACGCCTTCGTCGAGCTGGTCGAGGTCGAACGTCACGTCGTAGCTGACGGCGCCGCTGCTGCTGGTCGAGAGGATCGCCACTTCGGCGACGTGCGCCGCGAGCTTGCGCCCTTCGAGCGCTTCGACGGTGACCGTCGCGATCTGGCCCGGGTGCACCGAGCCGACTTCCGATTCGCTCAGCGCCACGACGAGCTTCATCGTCGAGAGGTCGCTCAGCACCGCGAAGCTCGACGAGCTCGAGCCCGCCGACCCGGAACCGCTCGAGCCGGCGCCCGTGGAGCCCGTCGCGCCGAGCCCCGAGGCCGCCGAGCTCGACGAGGAGGACGAGGCCGAGGAGGAAGTGTTCGCCCGGGTCGTGCCGCCGCCGGAGACGACTTCGCCGACCTGCCCGGAGAGCGAGGCGATCGTGCCGTCTTCGGGCGCGTAGAGCTTGGTGGCCTGCAGCGCCTGTTCGTCGCTGTGGACGCTGAGGCGGTCGGTGCGCACCGCCGCCCGCGCCGAGGCGATGTTCGCTTCACGCGCGGCGGTGCTGAGCGTGGCTTTCGTGCCGGCGCCGGAGGACGTCGAGGTGGGGGTGCTGCCCGACGACGATGAGCCGGTCGAATGGGAGGCGCCGGAGGTGGTCGTCCTCGAGCTGCTGCTCTTGCTGCTCGGAGCCGGCGCCGTGCCGCTGCCCGCCGACCCGCTCGTGCGCGAGGTGGTCGGGCCGACGGCGGCGGGGGTGGTGGTCGATCCTGCGGCGGGCGTCGTCGTGCTCGTCGCCGTCGTGCTCTCGGTCGCCGCCGTCGTCGCCCGCACGCTCGCCGTGGACGCGGAGGCCGATGCGCCGCCGGATCCGCTGCCGCCGGAGCTGCCTTCGCCGTCGTCTTCTTCCTCGGCGGTGAGGTTCGCTTCGGCGGACTGCAGGTTCGCGCGCGCCTGCTCGAGTGTCACTTCGGCGCTGCTCGGGTCCAGCGTCGCCAGCAGCTGGCCCTTGACGACCTGCTCGCCCTGGTGGACGTAGACGTCGGTGACCGTGCCGGAGGTCTTGAAGCCGAGGTCGAGCTCGCTGACCGGCTCCAGGTTGCCGCTGCCGGAGACCGTCGACTGCACGACTCCCTGCCCGACGGTCGCGGTGCGCGACACCGACGTCTGCGTCGCGGGGGCGGGACCGACGAGCAGCACGGCGATCACGATCGCGGCGATGCAGACGGCTCCGAGCAGCACCAGGGGCCAGGAGGGTGGGCGGCGTTCGGTCATCTGGCCTCACCTCGATCCTGGGCGGGCCCCGTAAGAGGGATCGAAGAAACCCTGTAAGCGCCGGTAAATGTGTCGGCGGGGGCGCCCGGCCGCTCTGCGAAGATGACACGGAATGGGCACCGTCGGCGGGATCGACCTTGGCGGAACGAAGATCCAGGCGGTCGTCGTCGACGACGCGCACGAGGTCAAGGGCTCCGCGCGACACCCGACCCCGACCAGCGGCGGGCCCGCCGACGTCGCCGCGGCGATGGCGCGGGCGATGAAGGAGGCCGCCGAGCAGGCGGGGTGCGAGACGAAGGAGCTGGGCGGGGTCGGCGTCGGCTCGCCGGGCGTCGTCGAGGGCGGCACAGTGACGAGCGCGCGCAACCTCCCCGGATGGGAAGGCAGCTATCCGCTCGCGGCCGAGTTGAAGAAGACGCTCGGCACGGAGGTGCGGCTCGGCAACGACGTGCAGGTCTCGACCGTCGCCGAGTTCCAGCTCGGCGCGGGGCGGCCGTACTCCTCGCTGCTCGGCGTGTTCTGGGGGACCGGCGTCGGCGGCGGGGTGATCCTCGACGGGAAGATCTGGAGGGGCCGCGGCGGCGCCGGCGAGATCGGTCACGTCGTCGTGAAGATCGACGGCGCGCGCTGCACGTGCGGGAGGCGGGGTTGCATGGAGGCGTACGCCGGTCGTGCGGCGATGGAAGCGCACGTGCGCAAGCTCGTCGACGACGGCGAGAAGACCGACCTGTTCAAGCTCGCCAAGCAGCACGAACGCGAGCGGCTGACGAGCGGCATCTGGGCGCGGGCGCTCGACAAGGGCGACGCGCTGGCGGAGAAGATGATCGAGCGCGCGATCGGCGCGCTCGGGGCGGGCGTCGCCTCCGCCCTGAACCTGCTCGACGTCGAGGCGGTGATCCTCGGCGGCGGTCTCGGCGAGCGGCTCGGGGAGCCGGCCGCGAAGCGGATCGCCGAGGCGATGCTGCCTCATCTGTTCGCGGACGACCGCCCGCCGCCGATCGAGGTCGCATCGCTCGGGGACTTCGGCGGGGCGATCGGGGCGAGCCTGCTCGTCGCGACCCCGTCCGGCTGACGCAGCGGGACGGCGCCGGGTCAGAGCCCGACGAACGTGACGACGACCAGCACGACCGAGAGCATGGAGAGGACGACGACGGTCACGCCGGTGGCGACGTCGAGGAACCCGCGCGCGCGATGCTCGCCCATCACGCGGCGGGAGCGGGCGAGGCGCCAGATGAAGAACAGGTTGATCGGCAGCAGCAGGCCGTTGACGACCTGCACCGCGACCAGCAGCGAGATCACGGGAACGCTCGGGATCATCGCCACCACCGCGCTGATCCCGATCATGCCGGTGATCACGCCGACGAAAACGGGGGCCTCCTCGCGCCGGCGGCCGATGCCCTTTTCGTAGCCGAGCGACTCGGCCACGACGTAGGAGGTCGCGATCGGCAGGATCGCGCACGCGAGCAGGCTCGCGCCGACGAGCCCGATTCCGAACAGCGCCTCGGCGAAGCGGCCGGCGAACGGGTTCAGCGCCCGGGCGGCATCGGCGGCGCTGCCGATTTCGTGGATGCCGTGGGTGAACAGGGTTGCGCCGGTGGCGATCACGATGAAGCCCGAGATCACGCAGGCGAACACCGCGCCCGAGACCGCCTCGCCCTCCTCGCGCCGCAGGTCGTCCTCGCGCACGCCGCGCTCGACCACGGCGGACTGCAGGTAGAGCTGCATGTAGGGCGTGATCGTCGTGCCGATCGTCGCGATCAGGAGCACGAGGTAGGTGGAGTTCGTGTGCAGGTGGGGCTCGACGATCGCCTTGCCGACCGCGCCCCAATGGGGTTTGGCGAGGATCGCGGCGATCGGGTACGCGAAGAACGGGATCGTGAACCACACGAAGATCCGCTCTGCCCGCCGGTAGGAGCCGCGGACGATGATCATCCAGATGCCGCCGGCGGCGATCGGCACCGTCACCTGCACCGGGATCCCCGCGAGGCCGAGGGCCGCACCGGCGCCGACGAAGTCGGAGATGCAGATGCCGAGGTTGGCGATCAGAACGGCGACCGTTGCGAGCACCGACCAGCGGATCCCGTACTCCTCGCGCACCAGCTCGGCCAGGCCCTTGCCGGTTACGACGCCCATCCGCGCGGCGAGCCGCTGCACGATCGCGAGCGAGATCGTGACGAGCACGATCGTCCACAGCAGGCCGTAGCCGTATTTCGCCCCGACCGAGGAGTAGGTGGCGATGCCGCCGGCGTCGTTGCCGGCGTTGGCTGCGATCAGGCCCGGCCCGAGCAGGCCGAGCAGCGCGAAGATCCGGGCTCTACGCGGGTTGAGCCGGGCAGGCAGACGCGGCCGGCCACGGGCCACCGACCGGACACGGCGCATGAAGGGCGGTACTCGGACCGCCATCGAACTTTCCACCCGGGGAGTTCATCGCGGGGGTGAGTGTATTCAGTCGCGCCGGGCGATCGCGGGAATCTCCCGTCACCCACACCGAGGCGGCGGAGGGTCTCGTTCAGTCCTCGCCGAGCAGGCCGAAGCGGCGCCGCCAGCCGCGCGGGAGCATCGCCTCGAGCACGTCGTCGACGGTCACGACGCCGACCATCCTGTGATCCTCGACGACGGGGATCGACGTGAGGTTGTAGTCGGCGAGCAGCCGCGCGACCTCCTCGAAGGGAGCGTCGGGCGGCAGGCACGGCGTCTCGCGGCCGAACTCGGAGTCGAGCCGGTGCTGGGGGTCGGCGCGCACCAGCGCCGTCACCGCCACGCTGCCGGCGAGCGTGCCCTCGGCCGAGCTCACGAACACGGTGCTCAGCAGCTCCGGCTCGATGCGGCTGTGGCGCACCGCACGCAGTGCGTCCTCGACCGTGCTCGGCCGCGGGCAGCAGCACGAAGTCGGGGCTCATCAGCCCGCCGGCCTCGGCGGGGTCGTAGCCGAGCAGCGCGCGCACCTTCACGCGATGGCTGACGGGGAGCAGCGCGAGCACCTGCTCGCGGCGGTCCTCCTCGAGCTCGCCGATCACGTCGGCGGCGTCGTCGGGCGCCATCCGGGCGAGGATCTCGGCGACCTGCGCGTCGGGACGGTCCTCGAGGAACTCCCGCTGGTGCTGGTCGTCGAGCTCCTCGAACACGTCGGCCTCGAGCTCGCGGTCGTCGTCGCCGACGGCCTGGATGATCTCCTCGCCCTCCTGCCTGGAGGCGGCCTCGACGAGGTCCGCGATCTGGGCGGGGTGGAGCTTCGCGAGCTTCGGGTGCGGGACGCGCAGCCGGACCGTGGGGACGTGGCCGACGAACGGCTCGACGCCGGCCCAGTCGAGGAACTCGCCGGGCGCGATGTGCGCGCCGAGCCCCTTCGGCAGCAGCCTGCGCAGGCCGCCGCGCGGGCCGGTGTCGACGCCGACCACGCGCCACGAGCCGGCGACGAGCGCGAGCTCGATCTCGTTGGCGCGAACGAGCCGCGCGCCCTCGACGTTGATCAGCTGGCGGTCGAGCAGGTCGCGCTTCAGCAGCACCTCCTCGGGCCGGCGCTCGAAGTGGCGCAGATCGAGCTTCGCCTTGCGCAGCACGACGCCGTCGGCGCCGATCTTCGAGACGCGCTCGACCGGGACGTAGGACTGGCGCCCGGCGACCGTCGCGAGCACGCCGGTGATCGGCGGGTAGCCGACGCCGCCGAGCCTGACGATCAGGTCGTCGGCCTTGCCGAGCCGCTCGCCGTCGGCGTCGCGCAGCGGGCTGCCGACGACCGTCGAGAGGTGAAGGATCGGCGGCGCCTGGGCAGCGGTCGCGTTCACGGCCCCAATCCTACGCGGCTCTCCAGCCGCTCCCGGCCTCTATGGTCGAGCGCAGCATGCCCTTCTGGCTGTCGATCGGGTGCCTTTCGCTCTTCCAGGGCGCGCTCGTGGCGCTGCCCGCGCCGCCCTCGATCGCGCTCACGCGGAGGCTTCGCGGCGGCGGCTGGGCCCTCGTGCTGCCGGCCTCGATCGTCGCCTTCGTGCTGATCGCGGGCGCCGCCGAACGCGCCAGCGCCGAGGGGCTGACCTACCTCGCGCTCGTCGCCGTCCCGCCGCTCGCTGCGCTCGCGCTGGCGTCGCTGATGCACGGCGGCCGCCCGCGCTACGCGGTGCTCGCCGCCGTGCTGTTCGGGGTCGCGTGGGCGGATCGCACCGGGCTCGCGGGGGAGGGGGCGGCGACGCTGCTCTCGGGGCTCAGCTGCGTCGCCCTGGGGGCGCTGCTCGGGGCGATCACGCCGCGCCGCTGGCTCGCCCTGGGGATCGTCGCGATGGCCGCCGCCGACACCGCGTTCGTCGTCAGCGACCTGCTGCAGTCGCCGAACGACGCGCTCAACGCGGCGCGGCCGGCCGCCGGGCTGCCGCGGCTGCAGAGCGAGACGTTCGGCTCGGCGGTGATGGGCTACGGAGACGTGTTCGTCGCGGCCGTGTTCGGGGGGCTGCTCGCCGCCGACGGCTCCTCTCGGCTCGCCGGCGCCGCGCTCGTGGCGACGCTCGGGCTGTGCTTCGACCTGCTGTTCTTCGCGGTCCACGAGCTGCCGGCGACGGTGCCGGTCGCCGTTGCGCTGTGCGTGATCGAGGTCAGTCGCCGGAGACGATCCGCGGCAGGCGCTGCGCCTCGATCTCCCGCTCGCCGAGACGCTCCTCGAGCTCGGCCTGCGTCGCGATCGCACGCGCCGTGATCTCGATCGGCTCGGGCGCCGAGACCTCGCGCTCGGAGGCGGCGCCGGCCTGCTCGATGCGCCGGACCTGCGGGACCACGCGCGAGTCGAACGAGCCGACCGCGTCGTTGTAGGCGGTGACCGCCGAGGACAGCTGGCGACCGGCCTTCGCGAACGGGGTCACGAACCGCCCGAGGCGCAGATGCAGCTCGCGGGCGTCGCGCGCGATCTCGCGCGCGGACTCTGCGATCTGCTCCTGCCGCCAGCCGTAATGGACGGCCCACAGCAGACCGATCAGCGTCGTCGGCGTAGCCATCAGCACCTGCTGGGAGACGCTGTACTCGATCAGCCCGGGGTCCTGGGCGAGCGCCGCCTGGTAGATCCCGTCGGAGGGCACGAACATCACGACGAACTCGGGCGTCGAGTCGAACTGGTTCTGGTAGCCCTTCGAGGCGAGTTTGACGATGTGCTCGCGGGTCTGGCGGGCGTGGCGGGCGGTGTGCGCGTCGCGCTCGTCGTCGCGCTCGGCCTCGAGCGCGGAGAGGTAGGCGTCGAGCGGGACCTTGGAGTCGACGACGACCTGCTTGCCGCCGGGCAGCTTGACGAGCATGTCCGGCCGCAGCGCGCCTTCGCCGGTCTGGATCGTGCTCTGCTCGAGGAAGTCGCAGCGGTCGGTCATGCCGGCCATCTCGACGACGTTTCGCAGCTGGATCTCGCCCCACGAGCCGCGTGTCGAGGGCCGCTTCAGCGCCGAGACGAGGTTCCCCGTCTCACGGCGCAGCGAGCCGACGCCCTCGCCGAGCTGGCGCACCATCTGCCCGAGCTCGGCCTGCGCCTGCAGGCGCTCGCGCTCGAGGCGCGAGATCTCGGCCTGCATCCGGCCGAGTTTCTCCTGCACCGGCCCGACCAGGCCCTTGAGCTCCTCGCTGCGGAGCGCCATCTCGCCGTCGGCGCGCTCGCGGTCGGCGCCGCGCGCCTCGGCGACGCTCTGCGCGAGCTGCGCGCCGTTCTGGGCCATCGCGTCGAACGCGGCCGCCTTCAGCTCGTCGCGCAGGCGGTCGCGGCCGGGGCGCAGCACGAGCGCCGCGCCCAGCGCGCCGAGCAGGACTCCGAGGATCACCAGCACGATCGTCATTCGCTTCTCTCCCTTGTCGCGACGGCCAGACAACATCCCACCGGCGCCGGACGCGACCACGCGGACGCCTCGTCCGGGGGTTGACAGCGGCGGGCGCGAGCGGTCGCTGCTTGACATATTCCGGCGCGCGGCCTTATCTTGGATGGCCGTGGTCTCGCAAGAGGGCGAGATCCAGGGGTCACGGGGACCCCGAACAAGAGGGGCCGTGCCGAGGCGGAAGGTTTCTGCGGGCATGTCCCGCAGAGACAACGAGGAGGGTGAGAATGTCAGCCAAGTACGGCTGTATGCGGTCGATCAGACTGCTCGGTTGCCTGATGGCGACCATGCTGCTCGGCTCGGCGCTGTTCGCGTCGGTCGCGAGCGCGAAGAAGACGCCGCCGACCAACCCGACCGCCTACATCAACATGGGCGACTCGGTTTCCTTCGGCTACTCGGAGGAAAAGTTCGACAAGGCCGCCGGTGAAGGCGACCCGATCACGGCGTTCGAAAACAACCTGGTCAACGAGGTCGCGGCGAAGCTCGCCAAAGCCGAAGCGAAAAACGACACGGAATCTCCGACGGGCAACCTGCTCGAGACGTTCAACCTCGCCTGCCCGGGTGAGCTGAGCAAAGGCCTGATCGGCGACGGCGAACTCGCGAAAGGCCTCGAAGAAGCGCACGAGTTCTCCGAAGGCGAAGCGCCGTGTGGCTGGCACAACGTGGACGGCCTCGCGCGCCACTACGAATACGGCGGCGCCTCGCAGCTCGAAGCCGCGCTGGGGATCATCAAAAGCGGCATTCCCGTCAAGGACGTGACCTACCAGATCGGGTCCAACGACGAGATCCGCAAGCTCACCGAATGCGCCTCGAAAACGTACCGTGAAGCGCATGGGTTCGCGACGGAAATCAGCTGCGTGATCTACGAAGCGGAACACGTGCTGTTCCCGACGATCATCAACAACCTCGCTGTGATCGCAGGCACCCTGCGCAACGCGGGCTACACGGGACCGATCGGGATCCTGGGCTTCTACAACCCGGACGAGTTCCTCGTCTCGGGGAGCAACACGCTGCAGCGTGAGCTCAACGAAAACGTCGAAGCGCAGATCGCCAAAGGCACGTTCGGCCCGAACGTCGCGTACGGCAACCCGTTCAAGAAGACCAACCCGGCCGGCAAAAAAAGCCAGACGGAAGCCGAAGTGCACACCCTGCAGGTCGAAGCGCTCTGCAAGTACACCGAAGAGTGCAACGAATTCGACAAACGGGTGAACCTGATCGAATACCTCGAGGAACACGGCTACAGCAAAGAAGAAGCTGAAGCCGCGGCGACGCCCGAACAGGTCGCGAAATTCCCCAAGGGCGACATCCACCCGACTCCGGCCGGCGACGAACTGTTCGCCAAAGAACTGGAGAAGGCGCTGAAGAAGGCCGCCTGAGCTACTCAGGAGGTCGGTGCTGACGCGAGGGGCGCCCCACGGGGCGCCCCTCGTCGTTCCGGGCCGGGCGCGTGGAGCCAGTTCCTGGCCCGCCGGCCGCCGTCCGGCGCCGTCAGGCCGCGTCGGCGGCGAGCTCCTGCAGCACGCCAAGCATCGCCGTCGCGGACGGCACCAGCCGCGCGCCCGCCGGCGCCGCGGCGATCACGCCGCGGTGCGGCCCGTCCGCGAGCGAGCGGATCGCGATGTCCTCACGCACGGCGGAGAGCGCCATGCGCGGGATCAGCGCGACCCCGACGCCCGCCGCGACCAGGCCCTGCACCGTCTGGTAGTCGTCGCTCTCGAAGGCGATGCTCGGCTCGAACCCGGCGGCGTGGCAGCTCCTCACGACATGCCGCGCGCACGGGCTGTCGCTCGAGGTCTGCACCCACGACTCGCCGCTCAGGTCGGACAGGCGCAGGCGCTCGCGAGCGGCGAGCCGGTGGGTGCGGGGGAGCGCGAGGTGCATCGGGTCCTCGAGCAGCTCCACCCGCGTCATCCGCTCGCCGGCGACGCTCTCGCCCTCGAACTCGAACAGCAGCGCGAGGTCGAGCTCGCCCGTGCGCAGGCGCGGCGCGATCTCCTCGGGCTCGCCCTCCTCGAGGCTGAGCTCGACGTCGGGGTGGGCGGCGCGGAACGTCGCGATCGCGCGCGGCATCAGCGTCGCGCCCGCAGTGGGGAACGAGGCCATGCGCAGGCGCCCGCCGCGCAGGCCGGCGATCGAGGCCATCGCCTCCTCGGCGGCCTCCAGGCGCGTGAGGACGCCGTCGGCGTGACCGACGAGGGTCTGCCCGGCTGCGGTCAGGCTGACCCCGCGGGGGTGGCGCTCGAGCAGCGCCAGGCCGACCTCCGACTCGAGCGCAGCGATCTGCTGGGAGACGGCGGATTGGGTGTAGGACAGAGCAGTCGCGGCGGCCGAGATCGAGCCGCGGTGGGCGACCTCGCGAAGCACCAGGAGACGGGGGACGTTTAGCATTAGCTATACTAATAGCAGAGATTACAAAGATCATTGGAACTGATAGCAGGCCGGTGTCAATATGAGCCGAAGAAGAGACGACAGAGAACTTCGGCCGGGACCCCCGGCCAGCGCAAAGGAGAGAAGAAAATGCCTGCAAAGATCATCGTTTCCTACGACGGGACCGCGAACGAGGACGACGCCGTCGCCCTCGGCCGCGTGCTCGCCGCCGCCGGCGGCGAGGTGTCCCTCGCCTACGTCCGCCACACGCCCGACTCCAACGGCGACGTCGAGGGCATCCTCGCCCGCGGCCGCTCGCTGCTCGGTGACCCGAACGCGGCCGGGCACGTCGTCACGGACCGCTCGACCCCGCAGGGCCTCGCGGCCCTCGCCGAGTCCGAGAACGCCGACGTGATCGTGTTCTGCTCGGACTCGCACACCGCCAAGGGCCACGTCTCGGTCGGCAACTCCGCCCAGCGCCTGATCGAGGGCGGCCGCACCGCCGTCGCGATCGCGCCGGTCGACTTCGCCGAGCACGCCCGGATCAAGCACATCGTCGCCGTCGGCGACGGCGAGGGCGGCGCCCGCGCGACCGCGGACGCGCTCGCCTCCGCGCTCGGCGGCGACGTCGAGCCCGTCGCGGGCGAGGACACCGACCTGCTCGTGATCGACTCCCGCGCCGACGCGCAGCCCGGCGTCGTCTCGATCAGCTCCTCGGCCTCGCACCTGATCGAAATCGCCACCGGCGCCGTGCTCGTGCTCCCGCGCGACTCGCGTCCGGCGTTCGGCGGGCCGGTCCAGCAGCACGCCGCGGCCTAGCGCCCACCGGCAGAAGCTCACGCGGGGCGGGAACGGCAACGTTCCCGCCCCGTTTCGCGTTCTGGACGCCCGCCTTCCGCGCCGAGCGCGCGCCTCGCGGCGCGCACGCTCAGCCGCCGCGGCGCCGGCGGGCGCGTACGACCGCTTCGAGCAGGTCCAGGCCGCCGCCGAGCAGGTGCGCGAGGGGACCCGTGCAGAGCCGCGCCTGCAGCCGGGAGATCCTCGACGGCCTCTGGCGCGGGCTCACGGCCGCACGGTATCGTGGCGGACGTGCCAGGGGCCCTGAAGACCACCGTCACCGATCTCGGCGACTCCCGCGTGAGGCTCGAGGTCGAGGTCGAGCCGGGCGAGGTCGAGGGCCGCGTCGAGCGCAAGGCGCGCCAGCTCGGCGGCCAGCTGAAGCTGCCGGGGTTCCGCAAGGGCAAGGTCCCCGCGCCGCTGGTGATCCAGCGCATGGGCCGCGAGGCGATCCTCGAGGAAGCCGTCCGCGACACGCTCTCGAGCTGGTACTCCGACGCGATCGCGACCTCCGGCATCGTCCCCGTCGGCGACCCGTCGCTCGACATCGACATGGCCCACCTGCCGCCGCAGGGCGAGGCGCTCGCGTTCTCGATCGAGATCGGCGTGCTGCCGACCGCCGAGCTCGGCGAGTACAAGGGACTGGAGGTCGGCCGCGCCGAGCCCGCGGTCGAGGACGAGCAGATCGAGCGCGAGGTCGAGGGCATGCGGGAGCGCCTGGCCCGTCTGGAGACGGCCGAGCGCGCCGCCGCCGAGGGCGACTTCGTGGTGATGGACTACCGCGGCACGCTGGCCGGCGAGGAGCAGCCCTTCGCCGGCGGCGAGGGCCGCGACCAGCTCGTAGAGCTCGGCTCGGGGAACCTGATCCCGGGCTTCGAGGAGGGGCTCGTCGGCGCCTCGGCGGGCGAGCAGCGCACGATCGCGGTGACGTTCCCCGCCGAGTACGGGAACGCCGACCTGGCGGGGCGCGACGCGAACTTCGAGGTCACCGTCAAGGAGGTCAAGGAGAAGCAGCTGCCGGAGCTGGACGACGACTTCGCCGTCGACGCCGGGTTCGACGACCTCGCCGAGCTGCGCGCCGACATCCGCGAGCGCATCCTGGAGGCCGAGGAGGCGCGGATCTCCGGCGAGTTCCGCCAGGCCGCGCTCGACGCCGCCGTCGCGAACGCGAAGGTGCTCGTCACCCCCGAGCTGGGAGCCGCGCGCGCGAGGGAGATGTGGGAGCGGACGCTGCACTCGCTCGCCCACCAGGGCATCTCACGCGAGGCCTACATGCAGATCACCGGCCGCCGCGAGGAGGACGTGATCGCCGAGATGCAGCCCGACGCCGAGCAGGCGCTGCGCCGCGAGGCGGTGATCACGGCCGTCGTCGAGGCGGAGGGGATCGACCCGAGCGACGACGAGGTGATCGTCGCGCTGACCCCGACCGCCGAGCGCGAGGGCGTCGAGCCCGAGACGCTGCTCGAGGACCTGCGCAACGCCGGCCGGCTCGACGAGGTGCGCGAGGACCTCGCCGCGCGCGACGCGATCGACCTGATCGCCGCCGAGGCCAAGCCGATCCCGCTCGCGCAGGCCGAGGCGCGCGAGAAGCTGTGGACGCCCGACAAGGACGAGCCGGGCGAGCAGGGCGGCGAGCCCGAGGCCGCCGAGGCCGGCCGGCTGTGGACGCCAGATCGCTAGCCTCTAGAGGAATCCGAACGGCGTTGGCAAACAAAGCGAGACCATGAGCCCACTTGTACCGATGGTCGTCGAGCAGACCTCTCGCGGAGAGCGGGCGTTCGACATCTACAGCCGCCTGCTCAACGAGCGCATCATCTTCCTGGGCACGCCGGTGGACGACCAGATCGCGAACCTGATCGTCGCGCAGCTGCTGCACCTCGAGTCCGAGGACCCCGAGAAGGACGTCTCGCTCTACATCAACTCGCCGGGCGGCTCCGTCTACGCGGGTCTCGCGATCTACGACACGATGCAGTTCATCAAGCCCGACGTGCAGACGATCTGCGTCGGCATCGCGATGTCGATGGGTGCGCTGCTCCTGGCGGGCGGCGCCGCCGGCAAGCGCATGGCGCTGCCGAACGCGAAGATCCTGATCCACCAGGTCTCGTCGAGCTTCCAGGGCCAGGCGACCGACATCGAGATCCACGCGAAGGAGATCATCGACGTCCGCAAACGGCTCGATGAGATCATCGCCAAGCACACGGGTAAAGAGCTCGAGCAGGTAGGCAAGGACACGGAGCGCGACTACTTCATGAGCTCCGAGGAGGCCAAGGAGTACGGCATCATCGACCGCGTCATCTCCGAGCACTAGCTCCGGGGACGCGGGCCGCGAGCGGGGAGCGAATGGCCAGACCGACAGACTCAAACGAGCAGCTCCTGTGCAGCTTCTGCGGAAAGTCGCAGCGCCAGGTCAAGAAGCTGATCGCCGGGCCCGGCGTCTACATCTGCGACGAGTGCATCGATCTCTGCAACGAGATCATCGACGAGGAGCTCTCGGCGCCGCCGGCGTTCGACATCGAGAACCTCCCCAAGCCGCGCGAGATCTACGACGTGCTCGACGAGTACGTGGTCGGCCAGGACCCCTCCAAGCGCACCCTCTCGGTCGCGGTCTACAACCACTACAAGCGCGTGCAGATGATGATGTCGGGCGACTCCGACATCGAGCTGCAGAAGTCCAACATCCTGCTGCTCGGCCCGACCGGCTGCGGCAAGACGCTGCTCGCGCAGACGCTCGCGCGGATCCTCAACGTGCCGTTCGCGATCGCCGACGCGACCGCGCTGACCGAGGCGGGCTACGTCGGCGAGGACGTCGAGAACATCCTCCTGAAGCTGATCCAGGCCGCCGACTACGACGTCAAGAAGGCCGAAACCGGGATCATCTACATCGACGAGGTCGACAAGATCGCCCGCAAGGCCGACAACCCGTCGATCACCCGCGACGTGTCCGGCGAGGGTGTCCAGCAGGCGCTGCTGAAGATCCTCGAGGGCACCGCCGCGTCGGTGCCGCCGCAGGGCGGTCGCAAGCACCCCCACCAGGAGTTCCTGACGATCGACACGACCAACGTGCTGTTCATCTGCGGCGGGGCGTTCGCGAACCTCGACAAGGTGATCGAGCACCGCATCGGCCACAAAGGCGTCGGCTTCGCCGCCGCGATCGAGAACAAGGCGGAGAAGGACACCGGCGAAATCTTCGAGCACTGCCTGCCCGAGGACCTGATCGAGTACGGGCTGATCCCCGAGTTCATCGGCCGCCTGCCGGTGATGAGCGCTGTCCACCAGCTGACGCGCGACGACCTCGTCTCGATCCTGGTCGAGCCGCGCAACGCGCTCGTCAAGCAGTTCCAGCGCTTCTTCGCTTTCGACGGGATCGAGCTCGTGTTCTCCGAGGATTCGCTGGTCGCGGTCGCCGACAAGGGGCTCGAACGCGAAACCGGCGCGCGCGGCCTGCGCTCGATCATCGAGGAGATCCTGCTCGAGGTGCAGTTCGAGCTGCCCTCCCGCCGCGACGTGAAGAAGTGCGTCGTCACCAAGGAGACGGTCGAGAAGGGCCTGACGCCGACGCTCGTCACCGAAGCCGCTCCCGAAGACTCCGCCGAGGCGCAGTCGCGGCAGGAGTCGGCCTAGCCGCCACGCCAGCCGCTACCATTCCCGCCCAATGGCGCACATCAAGAAGAGCTCCTCGAAGGTCGACCGCGCCCGCGCGCTGCCGTGGGCCGCGGCCCTGCAGGCGGTCGTGATCGTCGGACGCCGCTGGAAAGCGCTTTCCGCGCGCGACCGGCAGCGCGTCAAAGATCTGCTCTCCGAGTCCGGCGGGCGCATCGACAACCTCACCGGCAAGCAGCGCAAGGAGCTGCGCAAGCTGGCCTCCAAGCTCGACCTCAAGGGGATGGGCAAGGAGCTGCTGGCGCTGCGCGGTGGCCGCGGCCGGCTCGGACGCCGCCGCTAGCGGCCCGGGCACCCGCCCGACTGATCATGGCCGGGGAAGCCACCGACGCGCTCGACGCCCTGCCGACGTCCGAGCTGCATGACCGGGCCGTCCACCACGCCGAGCGCCACCTCGACGTCGGTTTCTTCTGGTCGCTGCTGAAGGTGATCCCCGCGGCCAAGGCCGCGAGCGGTGACGAGGGCGAGGCCGAGTACGACATCCAGTCGGCGAAAGGCCTGGTCTGGGACGCGCTGCGCTCGGGCGAGGGCGAGATGGCCGAGGCGCTGCGGCCGCTGTTCCTCGACTACCTGCGGCGCCACCCCGAGGCCTAGATGAACCCGCGCCGGTAGCGGCGGGTCGATCCGATGCCGGCCCCCCGTAACGACTCCCGGCCCTGGAGCGAGGCGCGCGCCGAAGGGCGGCTTCGCTCGCTCGAGCTGTTCGGGATGCGCTTCGGCCTCGACCGGATGCGCAGGATGATGACCGCGCTCGGCTCGCCGGAGCGCTCCTTGCCGGCGATCCAGATCCTCGGCACCAACGGCAAGACCTCGACGACGCGGCTGACCGCCGCGATCCTCGAGCGTCACGGGCTGCGCACCGCCGCCTACACCTCTCCGCACCTCACCGCCTGGCGCGAACGCATCACGATCGGCGAGCGCGAGCTCGACGCGGACTCGTTCAGCGCCGCCGTCGCCCGCGCCGACCGCGCCGCCGAGCAGGTCAACCGCACGCTCGCCGAGGACGACCACGTGACCCAGTTCGAACTGCTGACCGCGGCGGCGCTGTGGGAGATGGCGCGCCGCGACGTCGACGTCGCGGTCGTCGAGGCCGGGCTCGGCGGTCGCTACGACGCGACCAGCGTCGTGGAGGCAGATGTGACAGTTCTCACGAACGTCGGCCTCGAGCACACCCGCTGGCTCGGACCGACGGTCACCGACATCGCCGAGGAGAAGCTCGCGGTCGTGCGGCCGGGCGCGACGCTCGTGCTGGGCGAGGGGCTCGTGCCCGAGGCGCTCGCGGTCGCGGAGCGGATCGCCGCCGAGCGCGGCGCTCGGATCGTGCGACCGCGACCGCTCGAGGAGGGGGTCGCGCTCCGCGCGCGCGGCCCGTTCCAGCGCCGCAACCTCGCGACCGCGCGGGCCGCCGCCGAGGCCTACCTGGCGCGCGCCGGGATCGCGCTCGAGCGAGGAGGCGGTGAGCGCCGCGGCCGAGCAGACCGCCGTGGCGGGGCGGCTGCAGGTGATCGCCGAGCAGCCGCTGACGGTGCTCGACGGCGCGCACAACCCGGACGCGATCGCCGCGCTGGCCGAGGCGATGCCCGGTGTTTTCGGGGAGATCAAGCCGGCTCTGGTGCTCGGCGTGCTCGACGACAAGGACGCGGCGAGCATGCTCCGCCGGCTGCTCGGGCTCTGCTCGCGCACCTGGTTCACGGCGCCGCCGAGCGGGCGCGCGCTGTCGCCGGCGGCGCTCGAGTCGCTCGCCCGCCAGCTCGGCTTCCGCGACGTCGTCTGCGAGCCGCGTCCCGAGCGCGCGCTCGCCGAGGCGAGCGCCTGGGCGGCCGGCGCCGGCGCCGGCGTGCTCGTGACGGGATCGGTCTACCTCGTCGGCGACGTGCTCGCGCGGGAGCGCGGCGTCGCGGCGGCTCCGGAGGCTCGCGCCGAGGGGATCGCGAGGTGAACGGAGAGGGGCCGTCGGTGCTGACGATGATCGGCGCGGTGGCGCTGATCGTGGCGCTCGTGATCCTCGTGTTCTTCGCTGCTGGTTACGGTTTCGGCCGACTGTTTCTCTAAACTCGTCCGGCCGATGATCCCGCTCGCTTACTTCGGAATCGAAAGCAGCGGTCTTAACCTCGCGGTGGACCTCGTGATCCTGTTCGTCGTGGTCCTGTACCTCTCGCTGATCTACTGGACCTACGCCGACGCGCGCCGTCGCATCGAGGACCCGATGCTGATCGCGTGCGCGACGGGGGCGGCGCTGTTCCCGTTCGTCGGCGTGATCGTCTACATGGTGCTGCGCCCGCCCGAGTACCTCGACGACGTGCACGAGCGCGCGCTCGAGACGCAGGCCGCGGAAGCGCGGCTGCACCAGCTCGACCAGATGCTGTGCCCGCACTGCGACTACCGCGTCGACCCGGACTTCGTGCGCTGCCCGAGCTGCCTGCGCAAGCTCAAGGACCGCTGCGTGAACTGCTCGCGGCCGCTCGACCGGGCGTGGACGATCTGCCCCTACTGCGAGGCCGACGTGCCGGGTCTGACCGGCCCCCGCGGGCGCCGGCGCCGCACGACCTCCGACGATCTCGAGATCGAGACGACGCTCGTCGCCGACACCGGAGCCCGCCGCGCCGGTCGCGGCCGCAGATCCCGCCCCGCGGGGCCGCGCGAGCCGCCCGCGCCCCACCTCCTGACCCCCCACAGCAAAGGAACCCATGGACCGTACGCTGATCCTCGTAAAGCCCGACGCCTTCGCGCGCAACCTGACGCGGGGAGATCATCGCCCGCTTCGAGCGCAAGGGGCTGACGATCGCCGCGCTGCGCCACATGACCGTCACGCGCGAGCTCGCCGAGCAGCACTACGCCGAGCACTCCGAGCGCCCGTTCTTCGGCGAGCTGGTCGAGTTCATCACCTCCGGGCCCGATCGTGGCGATGGTGCTCGAGGGCCACGAGGCCGTCAAAGCGGCCCGGCAGGTGATCGGCGCGACGAACCCGCTCGAGGCGGCGACCGGCTCGATCCGCGGCGACTTCGCGACCGAGACCGGCCGGAACATGGTGCACGGCTCCGACTCGCCCGAGTCCGCGGCGCGCGAGTCCGCGCTGTTCTTCGGCGAGCTCAGGTGACCCGAGTCACGGCTATTGACGCGGTCCCCAACTTCTGACCCGGGTCACCAGCCACGCCACCGCTCCCCGTCGTCCTCGCCTCGCGCTCGCCGCAGCGGCGCGAGCTCCTCGCACGTCTCAACCTCGACTTCAGCGTCAGGGTGTCGGATGCGCCGGAGCTCGAGCAGGGCGAGCCGCGCGCGGTGGCGCTGGAGAACGCGCTGCGCAAGGCCCGCGCTGTGCGGCGGCCCGGCGAGCCGGAGATCATCATCGGCTGCGACACGATCGTCGCGCTCGAGGGCCGGATCTACGGCAAGCCGGCGGACGCGGCCGAGGCGGCGGACACGATCCGCGCGCTCGCCGGCCGCACGCAGCAGGTGATCAGCGGCCTCGCCGTGCTCGTCGGCGAGGAGGAGCGCACCGACGTCGCCGTCACCGAGGTCACCTTCAAGCCGGTCGACCCCGCGCTGCTCGAGTGGTACGTGGGGACGGGGGAGTGGCGCGAGCGCTCCGGCGGCTATGCGATCCAGGGCGAGGCGGCGCGGCTCGTGGAGTCCCGCCGCGGGGAAGTCGAGAACGTCGTCGGGCTGCCGCTCGGCCCGCTCGTGCGGCTCTGCCCGGAGCTCGCCGCGGAGGGCTGAAGCCCCGCGGGGCAGCGCCGCGCGACGGCCGGACGCAGGGCGCAGTGTTTCTCGCAATTCGAATCGCAGGCCTTGCCGGGCGCCCAGAGGCGTTCGCTAGACTGCGCCGACCGGTGGGCCAGATCGAGCGCCGCCCGCCTCGTGTTCCCGAGCACGGGCGCCCTGCCATCCGCGCGCCGGCCACCTCCTCGATATGAGCATCTTCAGCTATCTGACCGGATTCGGCGGCCGCGACATGGCGGTCGACCTCGGCACGGCGAACACGCTCGTATACGTCCGTGGCCGCGGCATCGTGCTGTCCGAGCCGAGCGTGGTCGCGATCGACTCCCGCACCGGTGAAGTCCACGCCGTCGGGATCGAGGCCAAGCGGATGCTCGGCCGCACGCCCGGCACGATCCAGGCGATCCGGCCGCTGAAGGACGGCGTGATCGCCGACTTCGACGTGACCGAGCAGATGCTCCGCCACTTCATCCAGAAGGTCCACCAGAACCGCTGGGCGCATCCTCGCGTCGTCGTCTGCGTCCCGTCGGGCGTGACCGGCGTCGAGAAGCGCGCGGTCGAGGAGGCATGCCTGTCCGCCGGCGCCCGCACCGCCTACCTGATCGAGGAGCCGATGGCCGCCGCGATCGGCGCCGGCCTGCCGGTCGGCGAGCCGACCGGCTCGATGGTCGTCGACATCGGCGGCGGCACCTCCGAGGTCGCGGTGATCTCGCTCGGCGGGATCGTCGTCTCCCAGTCGATCCGCGTCGGCGGCGACGAGATGGACGAGGCGATCATCAACTACGCGAAGAAGGAGTACAAGCTGCTGATCGGCCAGCAGACGGCCGAGGAGCTGAAGCTCGAGATCGGCTCCGCGTGCCCGATGAGCGAGGAGCTGCAGGCCGAGATCCGCGGCCGCGACATGGTCGCGGGCCTGCCGAAGACCGTGGTGCTGACGAGCGAGGAGATCCGCCAGGCGCTCGAGGAGCCGCTCAGCCAGATCATCGACGCGGTCAAGGAGACGCTCGACCGCACCCCGCCCGAGCTCGCCTCGGACATCATGGATCGCGGGATCATGCTCGCCGGCGGGGGATCGCTGCTGCAGGGGCTCGACGAGCGCCTGCGCGAGGAGACGCAGATGCCCGCGCATCTCGCGGAATCGCCACTGACCTGCGTGGCCGTCGGATCGGGTCGCTCGCTCGAGGAGTTCGAGGCGATCCACCGCTCCAACCGCACCGCCCGCAACCGCCGCCGCCGGTGACGCCCGGCGCCGTCGCGGAGGCCGACCGGCCACTCCGCACCGCGGCCCGGGTACGCTGTGCGCTGACCGCTCCGGAGGTAGTCCTCAGTTGTACGACAAGACCGTACGTCGCCGCCGAGCAGTCCTCGCGCTGCTCGTGGTCCTCTCGCTGCTGCTCCTGACCGCCTATTTCGGCGAGTCCAAAGGAGGGGGGCTGCACGGCGTCCAGCGCACGTTCCTCTCCGTGGTCTCGCCGATCCAGGACGGGGCCAACAAGGCGCTGAAGCCCGTCCGTGACCTGTTCGGATGGTTCGGCGACACGTTCCGCGCGAAAGGGCAGCGCGACGAACTGCGCAAGCAGATCGACAAACTGCGCCCGGAACTCGTCGCCGCGCAGGCCGAAGAGCGGACCTACCAACAGCTGCTCGGGCTCTACCACCTGAACCAGCTCGGGGTGGGGTCCTACCATCCCGTGGCGGCGACGGTCGTCGGGAAAAGTCCCAACATCTGGTACTCGACCGTCACGATCGACAAAGGCGCGCCGTCCGGCGTGCGCGTCAACGACCCGGTCGTCAACGGCGAAGGGCTGGTCGGCAAGGTCGTCGCGGTCGAGACCGACGGCGCCCAGGTCGACCTGATCACCGACTCGACGATGGGCGTCTCGGCGCGGGTCGGCACCGGCACCGCGACCGGCATCGTGCAGCCGAAGGTCGGCGATCCGAACAGCCTGCTGCTCCAGTACCTGCCGGCCAACACGCACGTCAACAAGGGCGAATACGTCGTCACCTCGGGGACGGTCGCGGGGCCCGACGACTCGCTCTACCCGCCGGGGCTGCTGATCGGCCAGGTCACCTCCGAAAACGAAGAAAGCGCGTACAAGTCGGTGAACGTCCACCCGATCGCGAACCTCCACGACCTCGATGTCGTCGAGGTCCTGACCTCCCCGCAGCACGGCACCGCCGCGAGCATCAAATCGCTGACCGCGTCGCTCCCCGCCGGACAGAACGCGGAAACCACCCCGCAGGGCGAACAGCTCGCCTCCAACGGGACGGGCGGCGGATGACGGGGACCCCCTCGGCGGGGCTCGTGGCCCGTGTCGCCGTGCTCGCCCTCGCCGTCGTGTTCTTCCAGATCGGCGTCGTCTCAGAGGTGCCCGTGTTCGGCATCAACGCCGACCTGACGCCCCTGCTGGTCGCTTTCGTCGGGCTGCTCGGCGGCTCGATGCTCGGCGCCGCGTGCGGCTTCGCCGTCGGCCTGCTGGTCGATCTCGCGCTGCTGCAGACGCTCGGCGTGACCTCGCTCGTCTTCACCCTGATCGGCTACTGGGCAGGGCGCCTGCGAGAACTGCGCGACCCGCAGGCCGCGCTGACGCCGCTGCTGGTCGGCGGCAGCGCCGCGCTCGCCGCGCTGGTCGGGCTACTCGCTGATGGAGTTCCTGCTCGGCGTCGACGCGCCGGTCAGCCTCGACCTGCTGCGCCAGATCGTGCTCGGCACGGTCGTCGACACGGTCGTCGCGATCCCGATGTGGGCGGTCGTGCGGCGGGTGCTCGAGGGCGCGCTGCCCGAGGACCCGCGGCGCCGGCGCCGGCGCCGCGCGTACACGACCGGGGGTCTGTCCCCGCTGAGCAAAGCATGAGCGCGATCGAGCCGGTCAAACGGCGGACGCCCAACCTGCCCGTCTCGCAGGGGCTCGCGGTGCGGGTCGCGATCATCAGCGCTGTCGCGATCGCGCTGTTCAGCGTGATCTTCTTCCGGCTCTGGTACCTGCAGGTCCTGTCCGGCGAACAGTACGTGCGCCAGGCCGACGCGAACCGCGTGCGCGACCTGCCGATCCCGGCGCCGCGAGGGCAGATCCTCGACCGCGAAGGCAAGCCGATCGTCACCAGCCGCACGACCAACGCGGTGCAGATCGTGCCCTCGGCGCTGCCGCCCGCCGGCGCGCCGCGGCTGGCGCTGTACGGCAAGCTCGGGCGCCTGCTGGGGATGAGCGCGGGGCACATCGAGGAGCTCGTCGTCAGCGAGCGCTCGGCCGTCCCCTACGCGCCCGTGACGATCAAGACGGACGCCGGGCCGGGGGTGCTGACCGTGCTCGGCGAGCGTCAGGACGAATACCCGGGGGTGATCCAGCAGCCGGTCTCGATCCGCGACTACCCGTTCGGCGAACTCGCCGCGCAGGTGATCGGGCACGTCGACCAGGTGTCCGAAGAAGAGCTGAAGCTGAAGGCGTTCCGCGGCGTCGCGCTCGGCACGATCGTCGGCCAGGAAGGCCTCGAGTTCTACTACGACCGCTACCTGCGGGGGACCCCCGGCACCAGACGCGTCGAGGTCAACGCGGAAGGGCTCCCCGTCGCCGCACGGCTTGCGCCGACCCAGCCGGTCGCCGGCCACAGCCTCAAGCTGACGCTCGACCTGGGCCTGCAGCAGGAGGCCGAAAAGGCACTCGGCGAAGGCGAGGAACGGGCCCGGGCGGGCGGCAAACCCGCGACCGCGGGAGCGTTCGTGGCGCTCGATCCACGCAACGGCCAGATCCTCGCGATGGGCTCGCAGCCGAGCTTCGATCCGAACCGCTTCGCCAAACCGCTGACCAAGCGCGAATACCACCAGCTGATCGGCACCAGCTCGACTGCCGGGCCGCTCACCGACCGCGCGGCCGACGGCGCCTACCCGACCGGCTCGACGTTCAAGCCGATCACGGCGATGGCGGCGCTCGAAGGCGGAGTGATCACCCCCGAAGAAGGGCTCGGCGCGGGCCAGTGCATCTACGTCAGCACGGAGGAATTCTGCAACGCCGGAAAAGCCGACTACGGCGCCGTCGGCCTCGTGCAGGCGCTGAAGGTCTCCTCCGACACGTACTTCTTCGAAGTCGGCGAGCGCGCCAACTCGCACGGCGACGTGATCCAGAACAAGGCGCGGGAACTCGGTCTCGGCGAGAAAACCGGCATCGACCTGCCGGAAGAGCTGACCGGGGTGATCCCGGACAAGCGGTGGCGTGAAGAAGAGAACAAGGCGGAGCTCGCGTGCGAGCGGCGCGAACACAAGGCGAACTGCGGGATCGTCGAGGAACCGACGGGCGTCTGGACCGTCGGCGACAACATGCACCTCGCCGTCGGCCAGGGCGAACTGCTGACCGATCCGCTGCAGATGGCGGTCGCCTACTCGACGCTCGCCAACGCCTACGCGAACAACGGCTACGGGACCGTTGTCAGGCCCCACCTCGGGATGGAGATCGACGAACCCAACGGGGCCGAGCTGCAGGGGCTGAGCTTCCCGCCGCGCCGCCACGTGCACCTCAACGACGCCGACCTGTCGCTCGTGATGCAGGGCATCCACGAGGCGGCCAGCGAGCCCGGGGGCACCTCGGCGGAAGTCTGGGCCGGCTGGAACCAGTCCTCGTTCCCGGTCTACGGGAAGACGGGCACGGCGCAGCACGCCGGCCGCGAAGACCAGTCCTGGTACATGTGCTACATCGGCAACCCGCAGCGGCCGATCGTGATCGCGGTGACCGTCGAGGAAGGCGGCTTCGGCGCCGAAACGGCAGCGCCGATCGCCCGCCTGATCGCGTCCAAGTGGTACGGCGTGAAGGGCAAGTTCGTGGCCGGGAGCTCGAAGACGCTCTGATGCCGCTGAGCCCGATCAAATCGACCGAGGAGGCGCCGCCGCCCCCTCCGCGCGCATTGCGGCTGCCGTTCGACCCGCTGCTGCTGCTCGCCGTGATCGGCCTCGGCATCTGCTCGGTGGTCACCCTCGGCACCGCCACGCGCAACCTGATCCCCGGCAGCCCGCACTACTACGTCGACCGCCAGGCGACCTACCTGTGCGTCGGCTTCGTCGGGCTGCTGCTCGTCAGCCGCCTCGACTACGGGCTGCTGCGCCGCTACCGCAACGCCATCTACGGTGCGCTGATCCTCAGCATCCTCGCCGTGATCGGCGCCGGGCACTCGGCCGAAGGCGCGACCCGCGCGATCAAATTCCCGCTGTTCTCCTTCCAGGCGTCCGAGATCGGCAAGGTGCTGCTGACGCTCGCGCTGGCGGCGCTGCTGGTCGATCGCTCGCGCGAGCTGCGCAGCCGCCAGACGACGATCCGGCTGATGATCGCGGCGCTGATCCCGGCGATGCTCGTGATCGTGCAGCCGGACCTCGGCTCCGGCCTCGTCTACATGACGATCGCCTACATGATGCTGTTCATCGCCGGCACGCCGTGGAAGCACCTGACGGCGCTCGCCGTGCTGGTCGCGGTGTCGGCGACGTTCGTGCTGGTCGCGGCGCCCGCTGCCGGCGTGCACCTGCTCAAGCCCTACCAGGAGCAGCGCCTGACGGCGTTCCTGAACCCCTCCGCGAACATCCGCAAAGAAGGCTGGCAGCAGACCGAGTCGAAGATCGCGATCGGCTCCGGCGGCAAGACCGGCCGCGGCACCGACACCACCCAGACCTCCGAGGGCTTCGTGCCCGAGCGCCAGACGGATTTCATCTTCGCGGTCGTCGGCGAGCGCTACGGCTTCATCGGCGCGGGGCTCGTGCTGCTGCTCTACGGCCTGCTGATATCGAGGACGCTTCGCATCCTCGTGATGGCGAAGGACCTGTACGGCTCCCTGATCGCAGCGGGCGTAGCGGCTATGCTCATGTTCCAGGTCTTCGTCAATGTTGGAATGACGATCGGGATCATGCCGATCACGGGCGTCACGTTGCCGCTCATGAGTTACGGCGGGTCATCGGTCATCGCGACGATGTTGGCGGTGGGCCTGCTGCAATCGATTTACGTGCGGGCGCGAGCATCAGCTGCGCTGAAGGGCCGGGTCCCGCGCTTTTAGGCACAGCCGAACGAGATGACCGCTTACCCGCCCACGCCGCCGCTGCCCGCTTCGGGCGCGCGCCCGGCACCGGTCGGTACGTCCACCGCGGCGCTCAAGATGCGTGCACGCGCCGGTCGCGGCGCCGCCGAAAGGGTGGTCATGAGCCGCCTCGGCGGCAGCTCCGCGAATCGGTGGCCGCGCACCGGCATGTGCCTCGTCACGGGGCGCACGGCGCCCCCAATCACCGAGAGACTGGAACACATTGAAAAAGCAAGTGCTCGTCAGCGTCGACCGCGCGGAGACGCGCGTCGCGCTCCTGGAGGCGAACGGCACGGCCGCGCCCCGCTCCTCGTCGGCGACCGCGGCCAAGTCCGCCGGCAAAGCCGCCGGCCGCAAGCCGGCATCGCGCGCGGACGACTTCCGCGTCGCTGAGCTCTACATAGAGCGGCGCGGCGGCCGCTCGATCGTCGGCAACATCTACAAGGGCAAGGTCGACAACGTCCTGCCCGGCCTCGAGGCGGCGTTCGTCGACATCGGCCTCGAGAAGAACGGCTTCCTGCACGTCGACGAGATCGTGCTGCCCGGGGTCGAGACGCCGCGCCGCGGCCGCGGCGGCAGCGGCCGCAAGATCAGCGACCTGCTCAAACCGGGGCAGGAGATCGTCGTGCAGGTCGTCAAGGACCCGCTGAAGACGAAGGGCGCCCGGCTGTCGATGGAGGTCACGATCGCGGGCCGCTACATGGTCTACGCGCCGACCGGCGAGGGGATCGGCGTCTCGCGCCGGCTCGATGACAAGGAGCGCGAACGTCTCCGCCGCCAGACCGCGAAACTGCAGATCGACAGCGGCGGCGTGATCATCCGGACCGCCGCCCACGGCGCCAAGCGCGAGGACTTCGAGCGTGAGCTGAAGTACCTCCACAAGCTCCACGAGGTGTTGGAGAAACGGGTCGCCGAGACACCCGCGCCCGGCCTCGTCTTCCAGGAGGCCGATCTCTCCGTGCGGGTCGTGCGCGACATCTTCTCGGCCCACTTCGAGCGCGCGATCGTCGACGACGAGCAGCAGTACCACCGGCTCGTCTCGTTCTTCACGCGGACCGCGCCCGAGCTCGTCGAGCGCGTCGAGCTGTGGAAGGGCGAGGTGCCGCTGTTCGAGGCCTACCACGTCGACAAGGCGATCGAGGGCGTGCTCTCGCGACGCGTCGACCTGCCGAGCGGCGGCTACCTGATCATCGACTACGCCGAGGCCCTGACGGTGATCGACGTCAACTCCGGCAGCTTCATCGGCCGCGGCAAGGGCGCGGGGCTCGAGGACACGATCACCCGCACCAACCTCGAGGCGGCAGAGGAGGTCGTCAACCAGCTGCGGCTCCGCGACATCGGCGGGATCATCGTCATCGACTTCATCGACATGGCGCGGGCGCGCAACCGCGACGCGGTGATGAAGGTGCTCCGCAAGACGCTCGACGAGGACCGCACGAAGACGTTCACCGCGGAGATCTCGAAGCTCGGGCTGGTCGAGATGACCCGCCAGAACGTGACCGAGGGCGTGCGCGAGATCATGACCCGCGACTGCCCGACCTGCGACGGCGAGGGCGTGATCCGCTCGGAGGAGACGATCGCGATCGAGTTCGAGCGCAAGCTGCGCGACATCGCCGCGGAGCACCCGGAGATCGAAGCGTTCCTGGTGCAGGCGAACCCGCGGGTCACGACCCAGTTCACCGGCGGCGGTTCGCGCGTGCTGCACGCGCTCGAGGCCGACACCGGCAAGTCGTTTCTGTTCGAGGGCTCGGAAGGCCTCGCGCTGGACCACTTCGCGATCACCTTCATGGGCACCCGCGAGGAGGTCGAGGAGCGTGCGCTGCCGTTCCGTCCCGGCGACGAGGTGCTGGTCGAGATCGTCGAGCCGCACATGTACGACGTCGATGACGCGGTGGCGAAAATCGACGGCTACATAATCTCGATCGCGGGCGCCGCGGCGCACGTCGGCGAGAAGCGGATGGTGCGGATCGACGAGGTCGGGCGCACCGCCGCGACCGCGCTGCTGCTCGATGAGGAGGGCAACGTCGTCTCGCTGCCCGCCCGCGCCGCCGGCCGCGACCGCCGCTCCGGCAGGCGGCTCGCCGCGCGGCGGCTCGCGAGGGCGCCGCAGCCGCACGCAGGGCGACGGCGAGGGCGAGGAGGCCCGCCGTGAAGCCGGGCTCGCCGGGCCCGTCGAGGCGATCGAGGACGAGCCCGAGCAGAACGGCGGCGACGCCGGCGGCGAGGACGACGCGGATCACCTACAATCCAAGCCTCGGCGTCGTGGCCGCAGAGGCGGGCGACGCCGTTCCGCTGCAAAGGCGAAGGCCGCCGAGTAGCCCCCGACTACTTCAGGACCCTTACATGTACGCGATCGTCAAGACCGGCGGAAAGCAGTACCGCGTCGAGCGCGGCCAGACGCTGCTGGTCGAGCGCCTGCCCGTCGAGGAGGGCGCGAGCGTCGCGCTCGAGCCGCTGTTCTACCGCTCGGACGAGGCCGTGCTCGACAAGACCGGGCTGGCCCAGGTGAAGGTCACCGCAAAGGTGCTCGCCCACGAGCGCGGCGAGAAGCTGCGCGTCTTCAAGTTCAAGCCGAAGCGCGGCTACAAGCGCCGCAACGGGCATCGCCAGGAGCTGACGCGGATCGAGGTCACCGAGATCACGTCCGGCAAAGCCAAAGCGAAAGCTGCCGCGAGCGAGGCCAAACCCGAGAAGGAGGCTGCCGCCGATGGCTCATAAGAAGGGGCTCGGATCGAGCCGCAACGGGCGCGACTCGAACGCGCAGCGTCTCGGCGTGAAGACCTTCGCCGGGCAGGCCGTGACCGGGGGCGAGATCATCGTTCGCCAGCGCGGGACGAAATTCAAGCCGGGCGAGGGCGTCGGGATCGGCAAGGACGACACGCTCTACGCGCGGGCCGCCGGCACCGTCAGCTTCACGACCGGCCGGCGCGGCCGCGTCGTCAGCATCCTCCCCGCCGGCGAGTAGGCCCGGTTTGAACGAGCGCCGCGTCGTACGCCTGCTCGCGTACGGCCGAGCCGCGCTCGGCGCTGCGGTGCTGGCCGCCCCCGAGCCGGTCATGACCCGCTGGCTGGGCGGCGAGAACGCCCGCCACGGCGGCGTCAAGGACCTCGGCCGGGGACTCGCCGCCCGCGACATCGGGCTCGCTGTGGCGACGCTGCAGACGCTCGACGACCCGGTGATCGGGCCACGTGTGCAGGCCGCCGTGGCGTTCGCCGACGCGACCGACGCGGTCTCGACGCTGCTGGAGCGCCGCTCGCTGCCGTTCGTGGGCGTGGTCGGGACCGCGTTCGTGGCCGGGGGCGCGGCACTCGCGGGGCTGTACCTGTCTCACCGCATCGCGCACAGCGACGACTGAGCGGCGGCGCGCCCTGTGACCGCGGCGGGCGGTCGCGGCGGCACACGCGCAGAGCGCCGGATCGCTCACCGGCCTTCCCCGTCGAGCTCCCGGCGCAGCTTCGCGACCAGCGCCTCGAACGAGGGATAGACGCCGGGCTCGTAGGCGGCGTGGAGCGCCGGTCGCCACAGCTCCCAGCGATCGATCAGCGTGCGGCCCAGCAGCTGCTTGACGAGCTCGAGGTCGAAGGCTTCCTGGCTCTCGAGCGCAGCGAGCTGCTCGAAGAAGTCGAGCTCCCGGTAGAGCACGTAGGCCTCCGGCGCGTTCGCGGCGACGTACCCGGTGAACGCGTCGCGCAGCTCCTCGGCCGAGGAGTAGCGCGCGACCATCCGGCGCGCCTCGACCAGCGCGTCCTCGTCCCAGCGCCGGAAGAACTCGACCGCCGTCTGGGCCTCGCGGCTCCTGCGCGCCTCGCGCACCTGCTGGGCGGCGAACACGGCGGCGGCGAACGCTCCCAGCGCGCCCACCGCGAGGATCGCCGTCGAGATCGCCGTCAGCTCCGCCCAATCGACTGCCATCGTCATCCGCGACCGGCCCCGCGTCTCGTCAGCCCTGCTGGGCCGTCGGCCGGATCATGATCTCGTTGACGTCCACGTGCGGCGGCTGCGCCAGCGCGAACATCACCGCGCGGGCGATGTCCTCGGGCTCCAGCGCCTCCTCCGGTTTGGTCTCGAAGAACGGCGTGTCGACTTTCCCCGGCTCGATCAGCGTGACACGGATGCCGCTGCCGTGCAGGTCCTGACGGGCCGCCTCGCCCATCGCGGTGACGGCGTGCTTGGTGCACGAGTACATCGACCCGGGCAGCACGCGCCGTCCCGCGACGCTCGACGTCAGCAGCAGATGCCCCTGGGATGCCTTGAGCGCCGGGATCGTCGCGCGGATCGTCAGGGCGGCGCCGTAGATGTTCGTCAGCACCATCTCCCGCCAGTGCTCCGGCGTGTCCTCGAGGAACCCCCGCGGGCCCCCGAAGCCGGCGTTGGCGAACGTCGCGTCGATCCCTTCGAACGCGTCGACCGCCGCCGCGACCATGCGCTGCTGGTCCTCCCAGTCGGTCACGTCGCAGCGCACCGCGAGCGCCACGTCGGCGCCGCCCAGCTCCTCGGCGAGGCCCTCGAGCTTCTCGAGCGAGCGAGCCGCCAGCACGACGCGCCATCCCGCCGCCCGTGCAGCGCGGGCGCTCGCCGCGCCGATCCCGGACGAGGCGCCCGTGATCAGCAGCACGGGCTCGGTCACGTCGGTCAGCTCGGTGCTCATCTCTCGTCTCCTCCGGTCGTGGTCGGCACAGACATACCAGCACGGTCGTGGCGGCGGGTGCTGTCACGATTGACCGGTGCTGCACGACAGAGCGAGGATCAGGATCGAGGCCGGAGCCGGCGGTGACGGCTCGGCGAGCTTCCGCCGCGAAGCGCACGTCCCCCGGGGCGGGCCGGACGGCGGCGACGGAGGCCGAGGCGGCGACGTCGTGCTCGTCTGCGACGGCTCGCTGCGGGACCTGCAGGCGTTCCGCAACGCCGGCGTGTTCCGCGGCGGGCGGGGCGGCCACGGCGGCGGCTCGCAGCGTCACGGCGCCGACGGCGCGACGCTCGAGGTGAAGGTCCCTCCCGGGACCGAGGCGGTCGCCGGGGAGGGTGACGGCGAGGACCTCGCCGGGCGGCGCTGGGAGCTGCTGGCGGACGGCCAGCGGGCGCAGCTCGCGCGCGGCGGCTCCGGCGGCAAGGGCAACAAGCGCTTCGCGACGCCGACGCGCCAGGCGCCGCGCTTCGCCGAGCGCGGGCTGCCGGGGGAGGGGGGTTGGGTGGAGCTGCGCCTGAAGCTGCTCGCCGACGTCGGGCTCGTCGGCCTCCCGAACGCCGGCAAGTCCTCGCTGCTCTCGCGCCTGACCCGCGCCGCGCCGAAGATCGCCGGCTACCCGTTCACGACGCTCGAGCCGGTGCTCGGGGTGCTCGACCGCGACGAGCGCCAGCTGATCGTCGCCGACATCCCCGGCCTGATCGAGGGCGCGAGCGGCGGCGCCGGGCTCGGCCACGAATTCCTCGCCCACATCGAGCGCACGCGGCTGCTCGTCCACGTCCTCGATCTCGCACCCGAGCTGAGCCAGGGCGGGGAGGCCGACGCGGTGGCGAACCACGAGGTGATCGAGCGCGAGCTCGCGGCCCACGATCCGCGGCTCGCGGCGCTGCCGCGCGTGCTCGCGCTCTCGAAGGGCGATCTCGTCACGCCCGAGCAGCGCGACCGGGCCGCCGCGCTGTGGCGGGATCGCCTCCCGGGGGTTCCCGTGATCGTGACCTCGAGCGCGACCGGGCTCGGGCTCGACGCGCTCGCCGAGGAGCTCCTGCGCCGCGTCCCGCTCGACGCCGCCGACGGCGAGACGCCGGTTGGCCCGGCGCCGGGGGAGCAGGAGCTGGTCGAGCACATGGTGTTCCGGCCGGCCGCTCCCGGCGGCTTCACGGTCGAGGCGCTCGCGCCGGGCTCGTTCGCGGTCCGCGGCCGGGGCGTCGAGCTGCTGCTCGCCCGGCACGACCTCGACAACGACGATGCGCTGACGTACCTCGAGGGCCGGCTGCGCCGGATCGGGGTGCTGCGTGCGCTCGAGGAAGCCGGCTTCGAGACCGGTGACGAGATCGAGATCGGCGGCGTCACGTTCGAGCTCGACCCCGCCGACGACGAGCGTCCCCGCCGCTCGCACCGCTCCAAATAGAGTCCAGCGCGATGCGGCGAACGGTCGTCAAGCTCGGGTCAAGCGTGGTCGCGGCCGGCGACGGCGAGCTGCGCACCGAGGTCCTCGCGGCGCTCGCCGACCAGCTCGCCGCGCGCCACGCCGCCGGCGAGGAGCTGATCGTCGTGACGAGCGGCGCGATCGCGCGGGGGATGCGCGTGATGGAGCTTCCGCAGCGCCCGACCTCGATCGGCGATCTGCAGGCGGCGAGCGCCGTCGGCCAGGGCAAGCTGTACCGCGTCTACGACGAGCTGCTGCGCGAACGAGGGGTGACGAGCGCGCAGGTGCTGCTGACGTTCTTCGACATGAGCGCGCGCACGCACTACCTGAACGCGCGCCAGACGCTGACGACCCTGCTCGACTGGCGGGTGCTGCCCGTGATCAACGAGAACGACACGACCGCCACCGACGAGATCTCGTTCGGCGACAACGACTTCCTCGCGGCGCAGGTGGCGGTCCTGGTCGGCGCCGAGCAGCTGGTCTTGATGACCGACATCGACGGCCTGTTCACGGCCGACCCGCGGATCCACCCGGATGCCCGGATCGTCGGCGAGGTCGACAGCTTCGCGGCGCTCGAGGACCTCGAGATCGGGCACACGACCTCGCCGCTCGGCTCCGGCGGGATGCGCTCGAAGGTCGTCGCCGCGGAGATGGCGACGGCAGCGGGGATCGGCACGGTGATCTGCAACGGGCTCCGGCCCGGGGTACTCGACGCGGTGCTCGCCGGCGAGCGGGTCGGCACCCGGTTCCCGCCGCGGGAGGCTCGCTACAGCAGCTTCAAGCTGTGGCTGAAGTACGCGAAGCCCTCGCGCGGGACCGTCGTCGTCGACGGCGGCGCCGCGCGCGCGCTGCGCGACGGCAGCGCGAGCCTGCTGCCGGTCGGCGTCACGGAGGTGCGCGGCGGGTTCGACGCGGGCGACGCGGTCGAGATCGTCGAGCGCGACGGCGACGGGCGCGAGCGGGCGCTGGCGAAGGGGATCTGCAACTACTCCGCCGACGAGCTGCGCGAGGTGCAGGGGCTGAAGTCCGACGCCGCCCGGGAGCTGCTCCCGCGGGCGACCGAGGAGGCCGTGCACCGCGACTACCTGGTGCTCGGCTGAGCGCCCCCGCGCGCGCCGGGCGCGATCGCGGCGCGATCGCCCCTACCCTGTAGCAATGGCGACAGCGATCCAGCCGGTGGCCGACGTGTGCCGCGGCGCCAAGCGCGCCTCGCGGGTGCTCGCGCGCACCCCGACGGCGGTCAAGGACGCTGCGCTGCTGGCGATCGCGGACGCGCTCGAGGAGCGCCTCGAGGAGATCCTCGAGGCGAACGACCTCGACATGCAGGCGGGCCGCGAGGCGGAGATCGGCGACGCCCTGCTCGACCGGCTGGCGCTCGACGCCGGCCGCGTCGGCGGGATCGCCGCGGCGGTCCGCACGATCGTCGCGCTGGGGGACCCGGTCGGCGAGGTGATCGACGGGCACCGGCTGGGAAACGGGCTCGACGTGCGCAAGGTGAGGGTGCCGCTCGGCGTCGTCGCGGTCGTCTACGAGGCGCGCCCGAACGTGACGATCGACGCCGCCGCGCTGTGCCTCAAGTCGGGCAACGCGATCGTGCTGCGGGGATCCTCGACGGCGGCGCACTCGAACTCCACGCTCGCGCAGATCGCCTCCGAGGCGGCGGTCGGCGCGGGCCTGCCGGAGGGGTCGGTCTCGCTGGTCGCGGGAGGCGGGCGCGAGGAGCTCGCGGAGCTGGCGACCCAGAGCGGCACGGTCGACCTCGTGATCCCGCGCGGCGGCGAGAGCCTGAAGGCCGCGTTGGAGGCGGTCGCGACGGTGCCGGTGATCTACGCAGCCTCCGGCAACTGCCACGTGTACGTCGACGCGGCCGCCGACCTCGACCACGCGGAGGCGATCGTGCTGAACGCGAAGACCCAGCGGCCGGGGGTCTGCAACGCCGCGGAGACGCTGCTCGTCCACGAGCGCGCCGCGGCGGAGTTCGTGCCGCGGATCGCCGCGGCGCTCGCCGCGGCGGGCGTCGAGCTGCGCGCCGACGAGCGCGCGCTGGAGCTCGCGGCGGGGAGCGGGGCCGTGATCTCCGAAGCGAGCGAGGACGACTGGGAGACCGAGTACCTCGGTCCGACGCTCGCGCTCGGCGTCGTCGACTCCGTCGAGCAGGCGATCGAGCACGTGACGCGCTACGGCAGCGGCCACTCGGAGGCGATCGTGACCGGCGACACGGCGGCGGCGAGGGCCTTCCAGCTCGGCGTCGACGCCGCGTGCGTGTACGTCAACGCATCGACGCGGTTCACCGACGGCGGCGAGTTCGGGATGGGCGCCGAGATCGGCAACTCGACGCAGAAGCTGCACGCGCGCGGTCCGATCGGGCTGCGCGAGCTGTGCACGTTCAAGTACCTCGTCGAAGGCGACGGGCACGTCCGCGCTTGACCGTCCGTTGTCATCGCTCGGGATCCTCGGCGGCAGCTTCAACCCGCCCCACGTCGGCCATCTCGCGCTGGCGAGAGACGCGCGCGCGGAGCTGGGGCTGGAGCGGGTGCTGCTGATGCCGCTGCACACGCCCGCTCACAAGGCCGCCGCAACGGACCCGGGCCCGGACCACCGCCTGGCGATGTGCCGGCTGGCCGTCGCCGGCGAGCCGGGCCTGGCGGTCAGCGCGATGGAGGTCGAGCGGGGCGGCCCGTCCTACACGGCCGATACCTTGGGTGCGTTGCATGCCGCCGAGCCCGATGCGGACCTGACCTTCATCGTGGGAGCCGACACGGCACTGACGCTGCCCGGCTGGCACGACCCCCGCGCCGTGCTCGCGCTGGCCCGCCTGGCGGTCGCCGGGCGGCCCGGCAGCGACGGCGGCGAGCTGCTCGACGTGCTCGACGGGATCCTGGGGCGAGACGAGCGAGCCGGCGTCGTGTTCCTCGGGATGGAGCCGGTCGACGCATCCTCGACGGAGGTGCGCGAGCGTGTCGCCGCCGGCGCCGACGTCTCCGGCCTCGTGCCCGCGGCCGTCGCCGCCTACATCGCCGACAACCACCTGTACGCGAGCTGATGGACCCCGAGACCCTGATCGCGGAGATCGCGCGCTACGCGGCCGACAAGAAGGCGCAGGACGTCGTCGAGCTCGACCTGCGTGGCGTCGTCGGCTACACCGACTACTTCCTCGTCTGCTCCGGCAACACGCCGCGGCAGGCGAAGGCGATCCAGGACGGGATCCTCGGCGGCCTCAAGGAGGACCACGCGACCACGCCGCGGAGGGTCGAGGGAACGCCCGCAGGGCGGGTGGGTGCTGATCGACTACATCGACGTGGTCGTGCACATCTTCACGCCGCAGGCGCGCGAGTTCTACCGGCTCGAGCACCTGTGGGGCGAGGCCCCCGCGCGCGCCACCGGCTCCGCCTGAGCGGGGCCCGTTGACCTCCCGCCGCGGCTGCGGTTAGGGTCGGCCGGACAGCGCCGCAGGAGGGCGGCGCGAACAGAGAGAGGGGATTCACATGCATCACCCGACCGCGACCCGTCGGGCGTCGCTGCTGATGGGCGCTGCGGCCCTTGCGGCATGCGCCCTGGCGGTCCTGCTCGGTGCGCTCGCACCTGCCGCACACGCCGAAGGCCCCGGTTCCGGCTCGCCGTGGACCGTCAGCGTCGGCGATTCGTACATCTCCGGGGAGGCCGGCCGCTGGGCCGGCAACACGAACGAAAGCTCGTCCGAGATCGACGCCCTGGGCTCGACCGCGTACGACGACAACGGCAGCAGCGAATCGATCTCCGGCTGCCACCGCTCGAAGTCGGCCGAGGTCTACATCGGCAACGGCGTCAGCGGCGAGAACCTCGCGTGCTCCGGCGCGAAGACGTACACCTTCGAAGAAGAAGGCAAATTCAAGCCGGGTCTCGACTTCTACAGCTCCGGCGGCAAAGAAGGCCAGGCGCTGATGCTGCAGCACTTCGCGGCGACGCACAACGTCAAGCTCGTGGCGGTCTCGATCGGCGGCAACAACTTCAACTTCGCCCCGATCGTGCAGGACTGCGTCGAAGACTTCCTCGAGTCGACGTGGTTCTACGACTTCTACTGCAGCAAAGAAAGCTCGGTGACGAACAACTTCACGTCGAGCAACCTCACGAAGGTCAAGGGCGAAGTCGAGACGGCGCTTGAAAAACGTCGCGCAGGCGATGACGAACGATGGCTACAGCTCGTCGCAGTACACGCTGCTCGTACAGGACTACCCGTCGCCGATTCCGCTCGGCTCGGGCTTCCGCTACACCCAGAGCGGCTACTCGCGGCAGACGACCGGCGGGTGCGGGTTCTGGAACACGGACGCGAACTATGCGGACGAAAAAATGCTGCCGGCGATCGACAGCACGGTCCTCGGCGCGGCGACGGCGCTCGGCCTGAGCAACGTCAGGACGATGGAACTCGCATCGGCGTTCAACGGCCGCAGGCTCTGCGAAAAAGGCGTCGGGCTCCTCGAGGAAGAGGGCCTGAGCTCCTGGAGGGGCTCCGGCGCGGTCGACAAAACGGAGTGGGTCAACCAGATCCGCACGGTCTCGACGCTGTTCGGCCCGTACGAGCTCCAGGAAGACATCCACCCGAACTACTGGGGCCAGCTGGCGCTGCGCAACTGCCTGACGCAGGCGTACAACGGCGGCGCTCCGAAGAGCGGGACCTGCACGATCTCGGCGAGCGGCCTGAACTCGGCCGGCGAGCCGAACATGTCGCTGCACTGAGCGGCATGGGGGCGGGGGCTCGCGTAGCCCTCGCCCCGCTGCCGTCGGGCGGCGCGGCGAGCCGCCGGGTTCGCCGCGCCGTCCTCAGCGTGAGGCCGGCGAGCGAAGTCCGCCGTCCGCCTGCGCGGTGAGCGGACGGTTCGGGGGCGCCGGGCGCGTCAGCACGAACGTCACCGCCTGCACGAGCAGCGCGACCGTGGTCGCGAGCATGAAGCCGCCGGCCGTGCCGAGCGAGCGCAGCGACACCGCGAGCGTGAAGAAGAACAGCGCGAACGCGGCGAACCCCGAGACCATGCCCCGCACGAGCCGCAGCATCTGCTCGACGCCGTGCTGGCCGTGGGTGAAGGTCGCGAGCACCGTGGCGATGATCGGGAACGGGGCGAGCAGCCCGCTGAGCTGCGGGCCGAGCCAGCCGGCGATCGCCGTCAGCACCAGCACGAGCGTCAGCGCGCAGGCCGCGCGCAGCGGCAGATCCCAGCCCGGCAGGCCGTCGGGGGAGCCGGCTGGCGTGCGGCGGGCGCGGGATCAGCGCGAGGCCGCCGAAGATCGCCGCGCCCGCGAGCAGCAGGGAGACCCCGTCGGGCACCGTCAGCGCGCTGAACACGGCCGTCAGCGCGGCGAACGCGAACCAGCCCGCGAGCATGCAGGGCAGCCACGCCAGCCGGGGGGCGAGGCGCGCGTAGACGACCGAGAAGGCGATCAGCGAGACGAGCCCGAGCAGCGTGCCGGCGGCGGCACCCGCCGCGAACGAGCTGCCGTGGGCGAGCGCGTATGCAAGCAGGATCGGGCCGGCGACGACCGGCAGGCCGGCCACGAGGCCGCCGACGCGCGGCCCGTAGCGCCTCGTCGCGAGTGAGGCGCCGACCACGAACGACGGCGCGAGCAGCAGCTTGACGAGCAGCTGGCATCGCGGCGATGATCGCGTAGCCGCGCCGGTGCACGGAATGGAGCGGCGGCCCCGGCCGCCCCTCCGCGTTCAGGGAAATGTCGAAGTCCGTCTTCTTTTCCTTTTTTCAGCCTTTTCTTCACGTTCGATTTCTGATCGTATTTCGTCACGTGGTCAGAAGGACCGAACGGTTGAGGATCGCCATGTTTTTGCCCGCCGCCGAGGGCAGCCCCGCGGCCGGGTCGACGGCAGGGTGAGCATCGGTTCCAGGCTTTCGCCGCAGTCTTTGGCTGCCGGCGCCGAGAACGAGTTGTCGACGAGCGAATCCCGTAGAAGGCGTCGATTTCGTCGCCCAGCGAGAGTTTGCCGACGTTGCCTTGATCGGCGTGTTCGCGCGGCGGCTGCGTCTTCGCCGTCGTCAGCTTCAGCACGATCGGTTCTTCTTCGAGCCGATGTAGCATTTGGGCCGAGCTCTTCGTTTTCGAGGTGCACCCTGAACGGCAGGTTCACCGCCGTGCCTTCGGCGCCGCGACTGAGCGCGACCGGTCGATGATCGGCGTTCCGGCCAGTTCAGTCGTGGCGTGACTTCTTCGCCGACGCCTTCGATGCCCGTCAGGCCGCCGGGGACTTCCTCGGGGCGCTTCGAGAGCGGCGGCACGCCGAAGGCGGCGAGAGCAGTTCCGTGGAAGCCTTGGCCGCGATGCCCCCCTGCAGGACCACCGGCGTGCTGATCGGCACGGTCTTGTTGCCGAGCTTGAATTCGCCTTTCAGTCGTCTCGCGCGTAGAGTTGCACGCCCTGTTTTCGATCGGGCAGTTCACGAACGGCGAAGTCTTTTTCGATCGAGCCGACGCGGTAGCCGCCGGCGAGTGCGAGGCAGCCGACAGCCCCCCTAGCGCATCAATAGTTGAAGCCGCTTGCCATGTCCAGGTCGTCTCCCTTTGTGCGGCGCTCGCTTGCGATCCGGCCTTCGATCTTCTCTCTCGGTACACCGGAACCGGAAACGGACCAGAGCTTCTGCGAGCGCCACGGAGGAGGGGTGTGTCGCGACGCTCGCACAAGCTCCGTCGCCGGTTCCGACGGATGGACCGCAACGTTCGCCACTTCGTCCGGTCCGGCGATGCCCTTCCCCCAAGACCTTCCGACGAGCGCGCCGCCCACTTGTGCGCTTATTTCCCGATCCCTACGGTCTTCAAACATAAATTTTGAAACCCGTTGGGCTTGTTTCTGAAAGGCAGCGTAGCCAACCACAAGCGGTGTTCGTGTCAACCCCCTTGAACACAAGTCATTGCGAATGACCGCCGGAAGCCCGGAAACATGGGCTTTATGCGTCTGGATCCGGCTTGACGAGGCAACGCCTGCGGGTCCCTCCAGGCGCTCGAGAAATCGCGCGGACGCCTATCTAGAAATAACACGGACCGTGATCCGGTGGAATAATCTCGGCCCAGAGATGTCGCAGCCGGCCCGCAGAGGAACCGCCGCGCCCATGCCCGCCGTACGCGCCGCGGCGCGCGGTCGGCCGCGCGGCCCGCGCGCGAACCAGCGCGAGCGCCTGATCGACGCGATCGTCGAGCTCGCTGGCAACAACGGGCACCACAGCCTCAGCATCGCCCAGATCAGCGCCCGCGCGGGAGTCTCGAGCGCGACCTTCTACGAGCAGTTCGCGGACCGGGAAGAGTGCCTCGTCGCCGCCTACCGGGCGCTCACCGAGGAGATGCTCGCGCGGATGGCGACATCGCTGCAGTCGCCGGAGTGGGTCGCCGCGGCGCGGCCCGCGTTCGGCGAGCTGCTGCGCGGCCTCGCGGCGGACCCCGCGGCCGGGCGCGTGATGTTCGTCGAGGCGCTGGCGGGCGGGCCGCGCCTGCGCGCCGAGATGCGGAAGGTCCTCGACGGCGTCGAGCACAGCGCGGAAGCGCTGCTGGACGGCGCCACCGCGAGCGGCGCGACGCTCGACATTCCCGGCAGGGCGCTCGTCGGCGCGGTCAGGCACGTCGTCGCCCGCCACCTGCGCACCCACAGCGAGGACCGGCTCCCGCAGATCAGCGACGAGATGCTGGCCTGGATGGGGCGCTATGCGGTGCCCGTCGAGGCCGGGCGCTGGTCGACCGGCCCCGACGCGCTCGCCGAGCCGCCGGCGGCGAACGCCGGCGCGCCCGGGCCCGCCGAGCCGGAGCGGCTGCCGCGCGGCCGCCACGGGCTGCCGCCGGGCGCGGTCGCGCGCAACCAGCGTGGGCGGATCCTGCTGGCGACGGCGTCGGTCACACGCGAGAAGGGCTATGCGAACGCGACGGTCGCGGACATCGTCGCCGCTGCCGGCGTCGCAAAAGAGGCGTTCTACCGGCACTTCCGGGACAAGGAGCACGTGTTCCTCGAAGCGCAGCAGGCGCCGAACCAGCAGATCCTCGACGCGCTCGTCAGCGCCTACTTCTCGGTGGGCGAGTGGCCCGAGCGGATCTGGGTGATGCTGAGGACGCTGCTCGCGCTGGCCGCCGCGAACCCGGTGATGTCGCACATGCGGCTGGTCGACGCCTACACGGCGGGCCCGGAGGCGGCGCGCCGCGCCGAGGGGATCACGCGCGCCTTCACGATCTTCCTCGAGGAGGGCTACCACCAGCGCCCGGACGCCGAGGCGCTGCCGCGCCTGTTCTCGCAGGCGATCGCCGGCGGGATCTTCGAGATCATCCAGCACGACGTCGCCGACGGCCGGACGGCGGAGCTGGGGCGGCGGCTGCCGCAGCTCGCGTACCTCGCGATGGCGCCGTTCCTGGGCCCGCATGCGGCGATCGACGCGGTCGAAGCGTTGCGGGCCGCCGACGGCCCGATGTCATCTCGCTGACGGTTGTGATCTCGAGCTGCGCCGCCCGGCCCGAAATCGAGTTCGAGCCGTTCGTGCTCGCAGCCCACGTTGGCTCGCGCGGCCACATTCGCCGAGAGGCCCCGCGCGGTCGCCCGAGCCGATGCTAGTCTCGCCGCAGGAGGGCACGCCCGTGCGGTTGGTCCCGTAGGGGACTTCGGCATCACGATCTGACTTCCGGACAGCAGCGCAGTCCGAACGGAAGGGTCGAACATGTCAGACGCACGGGGAGGGCCGAGTATCGGTCTCGACGGGACGACGCCCTTCGCTTGTACGTGGCACGACGGCGGCGCGTCGGCGGCCTGGGTCCGCATCGCCGGAGAGGTCGATCTCGCAACCGCGCCGCAGTTGGCGGCTGCGCTGGAGCAAGCCCAGCGTGACGTGCTGATCGTCGTCGTCGACCTGCGAGAGGTGACGTTCATGGATTCGGCCGGTCTCCGCGTCCTGATGGAGGCCGACAGCAGAGCCGTCGCGGCCGCGTGCCGGTTGGTGTGCGTACGTGGCTCTCGCAGCCTCAGCCGCCTGTTCGCGATCGCAGGGCTCGAGGAGCACCTGAAACTCGTGGATCTCGACCCTGCGGAGCCGCCCGCTCAGGCGTTGCTGTGCATGCCCGAGGAGTCCATGGGAGGCGGGCGGGTGGGTGACGGGCGGGCGCGTGACGGGGGGAACCGGTGACGAAGGCGACGACGAGCCGCGGACCCGGCTCCGGAGCGGCCCCCGAGGCGGCCACGCTCGCCGTGCGATCGCAACGGGAGAACGACGCGACAGCCCTCGACCTGCTCGTGCGAGACCACCTGCCGCTGGCGCGCAGGCTGGCTCGTCGCTACGGGCGATCGAGGGTCCCGATGGATGATCTGCAGCAGGTCGCCTCGGTGGGACTCGTGAAGGCCGCGAGCCGGTTCGACCCGACCCGCGGGCGATCCTTTGCGTCCTATGCGATACCGACCGTCCTCGGGGAGCTCCGGCGGCATTTCCGAGACTGCGGGTGGAGCGTCCACGTCCCGCGTGGGTCGCAGGAGCGCGCCGCGGCGGTTCGCGACGCGCGCGAGGCCCTGACCGACGAACACGGCCGCGCGCCGACGGTCCAACAGATCGCGCAGTACCTCCGGATAGATGTCGAGGGGGTACTCGACGGGCTGATCGCGAGCCAGGCCTACGAAACAGCTTCGCTCGATGCGCCCGCCGATGAAGACCGGCCCGTTCGGACGTTTGCCGACTCCCGTGGCGCCGAGGACCCCGCTTACTCCCTAGTCGAGCGAAGAGCCGATGTCCGGGCCGCTCTGGAGACGCTGGAGGAGGGAGACCGGCAGGTACTGAGAATGAGGTTCGGCGAAGAACTGACCCAGACGGAGATCGGTCGACGGATCGGGATCTCGCAGATACAGGTCTCCAGGGTCCTGCGGTCGGTCCTGCACGACCTGCACGATCGAGTGGAGGGGGATCCGCCAGCGGGGGACCAGTGATCGCAGGCCGGCGTCTTCCTCGTCAGCTCTTCTGGAGCTTGCGCCAACCGCCGGCCCTGTTGTTCGCGACCACCGCCTGAAGCAGCGCGATCAGAGCGGCCTCGTCGATCGCCTCGCCCTCCCGGATCTGGATCGCGCGGGCGGTGGCGTTCCCGTGGCCCTGGTTGATGATGCCCTCGGGGTCCGGGGCGATCGGGTCGTAGATGAAGACGTTGACGTGGTCCTTCGCGGCGAGCAGCGCACAGACGTTGCCGTCCAGCACGAAGTACGGCCGATCGGTGCGCTTGATCGTCTCTTCGATCTCCGGATCGGCGTCGTGGACGAGCCGCCGCACCGCCTCGCAGATGTCCCGCTGCCACTCGGGGAGTGCCGCTATGTACGCATCTACGCGAGGATCTCTCATCCCGACACCCGGCGCCCCGTGACGGTCTCCGCGGCTCCCGGTCCGATGGAGCTAGAGGGGCTCGAACCCTCGACCTCCGCCATGCCATGGCGGCGCTCTCCCAGCTGAGCTATAGCCCCGGGACCGGTGATGCTATCGCGCCCGGGTGCGCTTCTGCCGTGGTGCGCGGCGACATTCCGCGTTCGCGATCCAGGCGATCGCCGGACTCCTCGTTCGCCTAGCTGCGCGGGATGAACTCGGGAACGTCGAGGTCCTCGTCGGAGGCGCCCTGCTTCCCACCGCCGCGGCGCCGGCCGCCTTTGGCGGCGGGCCGCTGCTCGGCGGGGACGACCTGATCGAGGCTCGCCGTCAGCCCGCCGTGCACCAGCTGCACGTCGCGCAGCAGCCGCTCCGCGTTGTTTCGCAGCGACGAGGAGAGGTCGCGCAGGTTGCGCGAGAGCTCGGTGCCCTCCGTCAGGACCTCGTCCGAGACGGCGTGTGCCTCGGAGGCGATTCTGCGGGCGTCCTCGCGCGCCTTCGCCTTGGTCTCGGCGGCCTGCTTCTCGGCCTCCTCCTGAAGCCTCGCGAGCTCGTCGCGGCGCGCGGCGAGCAGCTGCTCGGTCTGCTCGCGGGTCTCCTGTTCGATCCGCTCCGCGTCGGCCTTGGCCTTCGCCACGAGCTCCGCCGAGTCCTGGTCCGCCTTCGCCCGGACGGCCGCGGCCTTGGCGTCCGCGTCCGTGCGAACCTTCGTCGCGTGCTCGCCGGCGGCGGCGCGGGTCTGCGAGGCGTCGTTGCGCGCCTCCGTCACCATCCGCTCGGCGTCGCGACGGGCCTCGGCGAGCGTCTGCGCGGCCTCGTCGTGAGCGCTCTCTGCCGCCGACGTGAGCTTCGCGGCCTCCGCGTCCGCCGCGGCGGTGGTGCGCTCGGCCTGCTCGCGCGCCTCGGTGAGCGCCCGCTCGGCATCGCCGCGAGCGGTCGAGAGGATCTCCTCGGCCTCCTCCTCGGCGGCGGTGACGCGGATCTCGGCGGCTCGGTCGGCCTCCTCGATTCGCTCCCTGGTGCGGCGCTCCGCCTGTTCGCGCAGATCGCGCGCGGCGGCTTCGGCGGCGGCGACGATGCTCGCGACGCGGCCGGGGGCCGCGGCGAGCGAGTCGGGATCGCGTTCGTCGGCGTCGTCCGCGGCGGTGAAGCTCGGCTCGTCCACGTCCGCATCGTAAAGCCCGGGGTCCTACGACGCGTCCACACCATGCCCGCCCCACCGGGGGACACATAACGCTGGCAGGAATGGTGGGAAATTGGTCCTTGCGGACAGACGCGTGCTGCGCGAACATCGGCGCATGCCCCGTCCGCCGAAGCCCCGCCGTGTCGCGATCCTGCTGTACCCCGGGGTCCAGAGCCTCGACGTCACCGGCCCGCTGGAGGTGTTCAGCGCGGCTGCTCGGGGCGTCGCCGAGCGGGGGCCGGCCGACGGCGGCTACGAGGTGGTGACGGTCGCGCGCTCGCCGGAGCCGGTTCGCTCCTCGAGCGGGCTGCGGCTCGTGCCAGACGAGCCGCTCCCCGCACCCGGGGCCCCGATCGACACGCTGATCGTGCCCGGCGGCTCCGGCCGCGAGGCCGCTGTCGCCGACCCCGCGCTGATCGCCTGGCTGGCCGCGGCGCCCGCCTCCTGCCGCCGCGTCGCCGCGGTCTGCACCGGCGCGTTCCTGCTCGCCGCGACCGGCCTGCTCGACGGGCGGCGCGCGACGACCCACTGGGCGTTCGCACGGCGGCTCGCGCGCGAGCACCCCGCCGTCGACGTCGATCCCGACCCGATCTTCATCCGCGACGGCGACGTCTGGACCTCGGCCGGCGTGACGGCGGGCATGGACCTGGCGCTGGCGATGGTCGAGGAGGACGTCGACCGCGAGCTCGCGCTGCTGATCGCGCGCCACCTCGTGCTGTTCCTGCGCCGGCCCGGCGGTCAGTCCCAGTTCAGCGCGACGCTGCATTCGCAGTCTCCGCGCTCGGAGCCGCTGCGCGAGCTGCAACGCGCCGTGCTCGAGGACGTCGCCGGCGAGCACACGGTCGAGGCGATGGCGGCGCGCGTGAACATGAGCCCACGCAACTTCGCCCGCTCGTTCCGCCGGCAGACCGGCGTGACGCCGGCCCGCTTCGTCGAGCGGGTGAGGCTCGAGGCCGCGCGCCGGATGCTCGAGGAGACCTCCGACCCGGTGGCGGCCATCGCGCGCGAGTGCGGCTTCGGCACCCCCGAGACGATGCGCCGCAGCTTCCTGCGCGCGCTGCACGTCGCGCCGGCCGAGTACCGCCGGCGCTTCTGCACGCCGCACGGAGACCTCGGCGAGGCGGCATGAAAGACCTGCATTGTCGAAACGACGAGAGGAGCAGCAGATGGAGATCGCGATACCGCTGTACGACGGTTTCACCGCGCTCGACGCGATCGGGCCCTACGAGGTGCTGAGCCGGCTGCCCGGTGCGCGCGTCACGTTCGTCGCGACGCAGGCCGGGCCCGTCCGCACCGACAACGGCATGCTCGTGGTGGAGGCCGAGCGCGCGCTCGCCGACGTCCCCGCGCCGGCGATCGTGCTCGTCCCCGGCGGCCCCGGCGAGGTCGCGGCGCGCGCCGGCGGCGAGATGCTCGACTGGCTGCGGGCGATCGCGCCCGGATGCGAATGGGTCACGTCGGTCTGCACCGGGTCTCTGATCCTCGCCGCGGCCGGGCTGCTCGGCGGCGTGCGGGCCACCAGCCACTGGCTCGCGCTCGAGCAGCTGGCGGCGCTCGGGGCCGAGCCGGTCAGCGAGCGGTTCGTGATCGAGGGCAACATCGCGACGGCGGCGGGCGTGTCGGCCGGAATCGACATGGCGCTCGCGCTGGCCGCGCGGATCGCCGGCGACGAGGTCGCCCAGGCGATCCAGCTGGGCATCGAGTACGACCCGCAGCCGCCGTTCGACGCCGGCTCGCCGGCGAAGGCTCCCGCGGCCGTACGCGAGCGCCTCGAAGGCGCGAGCCGGTTCCGCGCGGAGTCGGCCGCGGCGTAGGCGAGGAGGCCGGGCGCCGGGGCCGCGGCGCGTGCCGGCGCGGCGCCGCCACCCGCGGCGGTGCCCGCCGGGCCGGACCGCCCGCCGTCGCCGCACCGGACCGGCACCGCGCAGCGCCCGGGTGCCGCCGCGCGGCACAGGTAACCTGCGCCCCAATGACAGAGCATCGCTACGACCCGTCCGAGATCGAGCCGCGCTGGCAGGCGCTGTGGGCCGCCGAGCGCACCTGGGAGGTGTCGAACCGCGACACCGAAGAGGGCCGCGCCGGCGGGCGCGAGGAGAGCGCCTACGTGCTCGAGATGCTCCCCTACCCGAGCGGCGAGCCGCACATCGGGCACCTCAAGTGCTACGCGCTCGGGGACGCGATCGCGCACTTCCAGCGGCGCCTCGGCCGCCGCGTGCTGCACCCGATGGGCTACGACTCGTTCGGGCTGCCCGCCGAGAACCACGCGATCCGCACCGGCGTGCATCCGCGCGTGTCGATCGCCGAGTCGATCGCATCCTTCCAGCGTCAGTTCCGTTCATGGGGCATCTCGATCGACTGGTCGCGCGAGCTCGCGACCTCCGAACCGACCTACTACCGCTGGACCCAGTGGATCTTCCTCGAGCTGTTCCGCGCCGGCCTCGCCTACCGCCGCGAGGCGGCCGTCAAGTGGTGCCCGAAAGACCAGACCGTGCTCGCCAACGAGCAGGTCGACGCCGAGGGGCGCTGCGAGCGCTGCGGCGCGGTCGTCGAGGTGCGCCAGCTGGAGCAGTGGTTCCTGCGCATCACCGACTACGCCGAGCGGCTGCTCGGCGACCTCGACGGGATCGACTGGCCCGAGCACGTGAAGACGATGCAGCGGAACTGGATCGGGCGCAGCGAGGGAGCCGAGGTGACGTTCCGCTGCGAGGAGCTCGGCACCGACTACCCGGTCTTCACGACGCGCCCCGACACGCTGTTCGGCGCGACCTTCTTCGTGATGGCGCCGGAGCATCCGGACGTGCCGCGGCTCGCGGCGGGCACCGAGCACGAGCGCGCGGCGCGCGACTACGTCAACCGCGCACTGAACGAGAGCAACGAGGAGCGCGGCAACGCCGACAAGACGAAGACGGGCGTGCCGCTCGGGCGCACCGTCACGAACCCCGTCAACGGGGAGCAGATCCCGGTGTACGTCGCCGACTACGTGCTGATGGAGTACGGCACCGGCGCGATCATGGCGGTGCCCGGCCACGACGAGCGCGACTACGACTTCGCCACGACCTTCGGGCTGCCGATCAAGCGCGTGATCGCCGCGCCCGAGGGGGTCGACGGCGACCTGCCGTACACCGGCGACGGCACGCTCGTCGACTCGCACCCCGAGTTCGACGGGATGCCGAACCGCGAGGCGCTCTCGGCGATCGTCGCCTGGCTCGACCGCGAGGGCAAGGGACACGCGTCGGTCAACTACCGGCTGCGCGACTGGCTCGTCTCGCGCCAGCGCTACTGGGGCTGCCCGATCCCGATCGTCTACTGCGATCGCTGTGGCGCGGTGCCGGTGCCGGACTCCGAGCTGCCGGTCGAACTGCCCGAGATCGACGACTACCAGCCGAAGGGCCGCTCGCCGCTCGCCGCCGCGGAGGACTGGGTGCGCACCAGCTGCCCGTCGTGCGGCGGCGAGGCGCGGCGCGAGACCGACACGATGGACACGTTCGTCGATTCGTCCTGGTACTTCCTGCGCTACTGCGACGCGCGCAACGACGAGGCCGCCTGGGACCCCGCGGCGCTGCGCACGTGGATGCCGGTCGACCAGTACATCGGCGGTGTCGAGCACGCGATCCTGCACCTGATGTACGCGCGCTTCTTCTGCAAGGCGCTCGCCGACCTCGGGCACCTCGACTTCCAGGAGCCGTTCGCCGCCCTGTTCACCCAGGGCATGGTCACGAAGGACGGCGCGAAGATGAGCAAGTCGAAGGGCAACGTCGTCTCACCGGCGTCGCTGGTCGAGCGGGTCGGCGCCGACACGGCACGCTGCTACGTGCTGTTCATGGGGCCGCCCGAGCAGGACGCCGACTGGGCCGACGAGGGGGTCGAGGGGGTGCACCGCTTCCTCGGACGCCTGTGGCGGCTCGCCGCCGACACCGCCGAGCAGTCCGGCGGGTCCGCGCCGGGGATCCCCGCGCCGGAGTTCCCCGACGGCGACGAGCTGGCGCTGATGCGCAAGACCCACTGGGCGATCGACAAGGTCTCCTCGGACCTCCGGCGCTTCTCCTTCAACACCGCGATCGCGGCCGTGATGGAGCTGCTGAACGAATGCTCGCGGCTGCGCGACACCGTGCCGGCGCCGGGCATGCGCTTCGCGCTCGGCACCTCCGCCTCGCTGCTGTTCCCGTTCGCACCCCACACGAGCGCCGACATCTACGAGCGGCTGACCGGCGAACGGGTCTGGGAGCAGCCTTGGCCGGAAGCCGACGAGGCGCTGCTCGAGAGCGAGGTCTACGAGCTGGTCTGCCAGGTCAACGGCAAAGTCCGCGACCGTGTCCAGGCGTCCGCCGAAGCGGGCCCGGAGGAACTGAAGGACCTCTGCCGCGCGGCCCCGAACGTGATCGCCCACCTCGACGGCAAGGAGCTCGTCAAGGAGATCGTCGTGCCGGGGAAGCTCGTAAACCTGGTCGTCCGCTGAGCGACGGGCCGCGGGCGCCGGGCGGCGTCCTGGGCTCCCGGATCTCCTGCCGCCGGGGCGTCTAGAGTCGAGTCGTGCCCGAGCTCAAGCCCGCCTACCTGATCCACGGCGACGATCACGGGGCGGTGGGGGAGAGGCGTGCGGGGCTGCGCGGGCTGGCCGAGCACGACGGCGGCGCGGAGGTGCTCGACGGCGAGCAGGCGACGCCCGCCGGCACCGCGGCCGCGCTCGCCGCGATGACGCTCTCCGTCGGGCGGCGGGTGATCATCGTCGAGGGCGCGGAGCGCTGGCGCCAGGCGGACGTCGAGCAGCACCTCGCCCCAGCGCTCGCGCAGATGCCGCCGGATACGACCGTCGCGATCTTCGCCCGCGAGGAGGCGCGCGCGAAGGCGCCGGCCGCCCTCCACGACGCGGTCAAGCGGGCCGGAGGGCAGGTCGTGGCACAGGAGACCGTGAAGCCGTGGGAGCTTCCGAAGTGGGTGCGCGAGCAGGCCGTGAAGTTCGGGCTGACGCTCGATCCTGCGGCCGCGAAAGCGCTCGTCACCCAGGTCGGCGAGCGCCAGCAGCGACTGCTGCGCGAGCTCGAGACGCTCTCCCTGGAAGGCGACGGCGGCGAGCGCCGGGTCGGCGCCGAGGAGGTCGAGGCGCGCGCGGCGCACTCCGCCGAATGGCGCGCGTTCGCGCTGGCCGATGCGCTCGTCGGCGGCGACGAGCGCTCGGCGACGCTGACCTACCTGCGCCTGCGCGAGCAGGGTGAGCGCCTCGCCGGGCTGACCTATCTGATCGCGAGCCGGCTGCGCGACGCGGTCGCGGTCTCCGCGCGACTCGCCGCCGGTGAGTCCGCGGCGGAGATCAAGCGCTCGCTGCGGATGCCCTCGCGCGCGGCCGACCGGCTGATCGCGGACATCTCACGATCGGACCCCGACCGCTTCCGCCGTGCGCTGGTCGCGCTCGCGCGCCTGGAGCTCGACACGCGCGGCGGCTCGCCGTTGCGCGCGGGGCGCGGCGAGGGCTCGAACCTGCAGGAGGACACCGCGGCGCAGCGGGCGATCGCGGCGATCTGCAGCTAGCTGCGCCGGGGCGGGGTAGGTCGAGGCGGCGCCCGGCTCAGGAGCCGGAGAGGATGCGCGCGGCGCGGGACTTCTTGCGCGCGCCGGTGTTGCGGTGCATCGCGCCGCGCTTGACGGCCTTGTCGATCGTGCTCACGAGCTCGCGGTGCGTGGCCTCGGCGCCCTCGTCGCCCGCCTCGTGCTGCTCGGCGAGACGGCGGAAGTGCGTCTTGATCGCCGAGGTGTAGCGGCGGTTCTCGAGACGCTCGCGCTCGGTCCGCAGGATCCGCTTCTTCTGTGAGTGGATGTTCGCCATGGTGGTGTCTCGCGGGGCGCTCGCAGGCGGGCAGCCGCGCCGCGGAGCGCCGTACTATAGCGGCCTTGCCAGCCAGCGCCGATGTCCCAGCCGAGGAGGCGAGCGTCCCGCCCGCCGCAGGCGGGGGCGGCGTGGCGCGCAACACGGCGATCTTCTCGATCGCGACCGGCATCTCGCGGATCGCGGGGCTCGTAAGGGAAATCGGGGTCGCGAAATTCTTCGGCACGAGCCCCTCGTTCTCTGCCTTCACCCTCGCCTACCAGGTACCGAACCTGGTCGCGAACCTGTTCGCCAACGCCGCGCTCTCGGCGGCGTTCGTGCCGGTCTTCACCGAACTGCTCCACAAGGGCCGGCGCAAAGAGGCGGTGCGGCTGGCGTCGACGCTGTTCTGGATCATGCTGCTCGGCCTCGGCGCGCTGATGGCCGTGTTCATCCTCGGCGCGGGCGTGATCATGCCCCTGTTCACCGGGGCGAAGTTCAACCCCTACCTGGACGGGCTCACCGCCGGGCTCTCGCAGGTGCTGTTCCCGGTGATCCTGCTGATCGGGCTCAACGGCCTGCTGGTCGGTGTGCTGCAGTCCTACGACCACTTCTCGATCCCGGCTATCTCGCCCGCGATCTGGAACGTCGTGATCCTCGTGCTGCTGCTGGCGGTGCGACCCCACTTCCACGGCGAAGAAGCCCAGCTCTACGTGTACGCCGTGGCGATCCTCGCGGCGACCGTCGTCCAGTTGGCGATGGCCGTCGGTGCGCTGAGCCGGATCGACTTCCGGCTGCAGTTCCACATCGACTGGCGCGATCCCCGCGTCAAGCAGGTGTTCACGCTGATGCTGCCGGTCACGATCGGTCTCGGCATCGTCAACCTCGACCAGCTGATCAACTCCGTGTTCGGCACGCTCGTCTCCGCGGAAGCGCCGCGCGCGATCGACAACGCGTTCCGCGTCTACATGCTGCCGCAGGGCCTGTTCAGCGTCGCCGTCGCGACGGTGCTGTTCCCGACGCTGTCGCGGATGGCCGCCAACCGGGACGCGGCGGCGATGAGGAGGGCGATCGGGATCGGGATGCGCCAGATCAACCTGCTCCTGATCCCGGCGGCGGCGTTCATCATCGTCCTGCCGACGCCGATCGTGCGGCTGCTGTTCCAGCGGGGCCACTTCACGAGCCACTCGACCCACATCGTCTCGGTCGCGCTGTTCTGGTTCGCGTTCAGCCTGCCGTTCGGCGGCATCAACCTGCTGCTCACGCGCGCCTTCTTCGCCGTTCAGCGCCCGTGGATCCCGACGCGGCTCGCGGCGATGAACATCGTCGTCGACATCATCGTCTCGATCGGGCTCTACAAACCGTTCGGCATCTCCGGTCTGATCATCGGCACCGTCGCCGCCAACGCGGTGATGACCTGGCTGCAGCTGCAGCGGCTGCGCGTCGGGTTCAACGGACGGCTCGAAGGCGCGCAGACGGCGATGGTCACGGCTCGCATCGCCGTCGCCTCGGCGCTGCTCGGCGTTGTCTCCTGGGCGGTCTGGAAGGTGCTCGACGACGCGCTCGGGACCTCGCTCCCGGCCGAGGTCGTCGCCGTCGGAGGCGCGGGGCTCGCGGGGCTGATCGTGTACGTGCGAGCGGTGCTCGCGATGCGGATCCCGGAGGCCCAGCAGGTGGGCAACCTGATCCGTGCGCGGATCGGCCGCGCCTGAGCGCGGAGCGTGGGCGCGTCGAGGCGGTTGAGGCTCCCGGCCCCCATGCACTAGCCTGACCTCGACCGGCTGGATCGTCCACCCGTCCGTGACCCGCGAGGGTCGACCGCGGCAACGCGCCCCTCGGGGCGGCCAGTCCAGGTGGACGGGAGTGTCAGTTGCCCAGGCACACGACACAAGTCCTGGGACGTAGCAGTTCAGCGGCGATCTTTGACCGGCCGGCCGGACGGGCCCGAGTGGCCCGTCCGGCCGTCTTTCGGCCCGTCTAACACGAACGGGTTAGGCTGTCAGTGCACTGACGGGCCGCGTCGTTCAGTTAGCTGCAGGTTCGGCCGATTCGAAAGCATGAACCCTCGAGCAGGTGGCGTCGCCGTGCCCGTCTGGGACCCTGCCGCGGCCGAGCAGTCGGCGCGTCTGGCGCTGGTCGAGGATCTGCCGGGAGCGGGGTTCTGGGCCTGGGAGCCGGCGACGGGGTCTCTCGAGGCATCGCCGAGCTTCGTCGCGTTGCTCGATCTGGCGCCCGGCGAGACGCTGAAGCTCGACCACGTCCTCGCCGCGATGACGGCCGAAGAAGCGGATCACGTCCGCGCGACGCTCGCCGAGATGATCGACGGCGGCCGCGACGCAGCGGTGCTCACCTACCGTGTCCGGGCGGTCGACGGGTCGCTGTACTGGCTCAGCGCGCACTGCGCCGCGGTGCGCACGCCGGACGGCTCGCTGCTCAAGGTCGTGGGGATCACGACGGACCAGACCGCGCGCATCGCCGCCGCCGAGCAGGTGCGGGAGAGCTCGGCGTTCTGGCAGGCGACGCTCGACTCGCTGACCTCCCACGTCGCGGTGCTCGACAGCGAGGGCACGATCGTCGCGCTGAACGCGGCGTGGCGCGACTACGCTCGCGACTTCCAGGCGGAGGATGGCGAGTACGTCGGCGACAACTACGTGGAGCTGTGCGAGCAGGACGAGGATCCCCTCGGTGCCGAGGTTGCGGCCGGGCTCAGGCAGGTTCTCGCCGGCGAGCGCGAACTCGCCGAATGGACGTATCCGTGGGACGGACCTCAGGGACGCAGTTGGTTCCTGATGCGGGCCACGCCGTTCAGCGGCGGCGGCGAGACGAGGGTCGTGATCTCCCAGGAGGACGTCACCGAGCGCCACGAGGCCGAGGCCGAGGCGAAGATGCGCGCGGAGCTGCTCGACGAGGCGGACGCCGCCGTGATCCGCACCGACCTCGAGCGCAACGTGCTGGCGTGGAGCGTCGGGGCGGAACGCATGTACGGGTTCACCAGCGAGGAGGCCCTCGGACACAAGACCTCCGATCTGCTCTATCCCGACAGCAGCTCGGAGGCGGTGGTCGAGGAGCTGATGCGCGAGGGCGCCTGGCAGGGCGAGCGGCGGCTGCTCCGCAAGGACGGGAGCGTGGTCGAAGCGTACTTCCGGATGCGCGTCACGACCGACGAGGACGGCGCGGCCACCGGGCTCGTCAGCGTGTCGGTGGACGTCGGCGAGCAGAACCGCGCGCGCCGCGACCTGGAGGCCGCGAACTCCTACCTGATCGGGGTCACCGACAGCATGGCGGAGGGCATGTTCACGCTCGACGGAGACGGGCGGACCGTGTACGTCAACCCGGCCGCCGAGCGGATGTTCGGCTGGCGCAACGAGGAGCTGATCGGGAAGTCGATGCACGAGCTGAGCCACGCGCCGCATCCGGACGGGTCGCCGTTCCCGGTCGAGGAGTGCCCGATCGCGCTGGCGCGCACGCGCGGCGAGGTGATCCGCATCGAGGACGACGTGTTCAGGCGCAAGGGCGGAGCCACGTTCCCGGTCGCGTACACGGTGTCGCCGTTCACGACCGCCGGGGGCGTCGAGGGCTGTGTCGTGGTGATGTCGGACATCACCGAGCGCAAGCGCGAGGAACAGCGGGTCACGGCCGATCGCGAGAAGCTGCTGTGGCTGCGGCGGGTACGCGAGGCGCTGGCGGGCGGCGACTTCGAGCTCTACGGGCAGCCGATCGTGTCCTGCGCGACAGGCGAGCCGGTCCAGCGCGAGCTGCTGCTGCGGATGCACCACCCGGACCTGCCGGGCCCGATCTCGCCCGCCTCGTTCCTGCCGGTCGCCGAGGAGCTCGGGCTGATCAAGGAAATCGACCGCTGGGTGATCGCGCGAGCCGCGCAGATCGCAGCGAAGCTCGGACCGGTCGAGCTCAACCTGTCCGTGCGCTCGATCGTCGACGGCAGCGTGATCGGCCACATCGAGCAGTCGCTGGCGGCGGCCGGGGCGGACCCCCGGCTGCTGGTGTTCGAGATCACCGAGACCGCGCTGCTCGAGGACGCGGCGGCCGCGTGCACCTTCGTCGAGCGCCTGCACGCGCTCGGCTGCGGGGTCGCGCTGGACGACTTCGGCACCGGCTACGGGACGTTCACCTACCTCAAGCAGCTGCCGATCGACATGGTCAAGATCGACATCGACTTCATCCGCGACCTCGGCGAGAGCGCGGCCAGCGCGAAGGTCGTCAACGCGGTGCTGAACGTGGCCCGCGACTTCAACCTGAAGACGGTCGCCGAGGGGGTCGAGGACCAGGCGACGTTCGAGCTGCTGCGCGAGCTCGGCGTCGACTACGCGCAGGGCTTCCACCTCGGCGCCCCCGCTCCGCTCGACGACGGCGAGGCCTGAGCCCGCCGGCATCTAGGCTTGCGGTCGTGTACGTCACCGCGTACGAGCGGATCGAGCCGTTCACGACGCTCGACGGCTCCGAGATAAGGGAGTGGGCGGGGGCGGTGTCCGCCCCCGCGCGCAACCAGAGCCTGGCGGAGGCGACGATCCCGCCGGGGGGCGCGACCACCGCTCACTACCACCGCACGACCGAGGAGCTGTACCTCGTGCGTGCCGGCGAGGGGCGTCTCGTGCTCGACGGGGAGGAGCGGGTGCTGCGCGAGGGAGACTGCGCGCTGATCCCGCCCGGCGCCGAGCACAAGATCTTCAACACCGGTGCGGAGCCGCTGCGGATCGTGTGCGCCTGCGCGCCGCCGTACTCGGACGCCGACACGGTGCTGACGGAGTGATCGACGAGTCGGCGCTCCTCGGCGGGCGCGAGCGGCGTGAGATCGCGATCGCCGACCCGGACCCGCGCTGGCCTGCGCGCTTCGAGCGCGAGCGCGCGCGGATCGGCGATGCGCTCGGCGACCGGGCGCTCGCGATCGAGCACGTCGGCTCGACCGCCGTCCCCGGGCTCGCCGCGAAGCCGATCGTCGACATCCTCGTGGCCGTCGCGGAGCCGGACGACGCCCGGCTCCAGGCGGCGCTCGAGGCGAGCGGCTACGAGCTGCGCGTGCGCGAGCCCGGTCACCGGATGTTCAGGACGCCGGCGCGCGACGTGCACGTCCACGTCTGGGCCGAGGGCGACCCGGAGGTGGGGCGGACGCTGCGCTTCCGCGACCGCCTGCGCGCGAGCCCCGAGGATCGCGAGCGCTACGAGCGCCTGAAGCGCGAGCTGGCAGGACGCGAGTGGCGCGACATGAACGAGTACGCCGACGCGAAGGGTCCGCTGATCGAGGAGATCCTCGCGTCCTGACTGCGTTGCCGCGGCGGTCCTCCGAGGCGGACCGGCCCGGGGGTGGCTGAGACGCCGGCCAGCGAGGCTCGCCGGGGCGCCGCAGGCACGCGCCGGGCGGTGCGCGAGGCGGAGCGGCCCCGGGTGGCCCTGACGCACCCCGGAGAGGATCGCAGCGGCGCCGGCGATCCGAGGCCCCGCCGCCGGCCGCTGCGGGAATCCGAGTGTCGGCCGGCCCGGACCACCATCTATCGTGACCTGAGCCCATGGACCAGTCCCACATCCGCAACTTCTCGATCATCGCCCACATCGACCACGGCAAGTCGACGCTGGCCGATCGCATCCTCGAGCTGACCCACACCGTCTCCGCGCGCGAGATGCGCGCCCAGGTGCTCGACTCGATGGACCTCGAGCGCGAGCGCGGGATCACGATCAAGGCCCAGGCCGTGCGGGTCTTCTTCACCGCCCGCGACGGCGTCACCTACCAGCTGCACCTGATCGACACCCCCGGCCACGTCGATTTCACCTACGAGGTCTCGCGCTCGCTCGCCGCCTGCGAGGGGGCGCTGCTCGTAGTCGACGCCTCCCAGGGCGTCGAGGCGCAGACCGTCGCCAACACCTATCTCGCGGTCGACTCCGGCCTCGAGCTGATCCCGTGCCTGAACAAGATCGACCTCCCCGGAGCCGAGCCCGAGCGCGTCGCCGCGGAAGTCAGCGACCTGATCGGCGAGGACCCCGAGTCGATCCTCGAGATCAGCGGCAAGACCGGCGAGGGCGTCGCCGACGTGCTCGAGGAGCTCGTCGCCAGGGTTCCGCCCCCGACCGGGGACCCCGACGGCCCGCCTCGCGCCCTGATCTTCGACTCCGAGTTCGACCAGTACCGCGGCGTGATCGCGTACATCCGCGTCGTCGACGGCGTGTTCGTGAAGGGCGAGCCGATCCGCGCGATGGCGACCGGGACCGAAGCCGACATCGACGACATCGGCGTGTTCAGCCCGCAGATGATGCCGACCGACCAGCTCGCCGCCGGCGAGGTCGGGTACCTGATCACGGGGCTGAAGGACGTCACGCAGCTGCGCGTCGGCGACACGCTCACGACCCGCGTGAAACCGGGCGTCGGCGCGTCGAGCGAGCCGCTCCCCGGCTACCGCGAGGTCAAGCCGATGGTGTTCTGCGGCCTGTTCCCGATCGACTCCGACGACTACCCGGACCTGCGCGACGCGCTCGAGAAGCTCGTCCTCAACGACGCCGCGCTGTCGTGGGAGCCCGAGACGTCGGACGCGCTCGGGTTCGGCTTCCGCTGCGGCTTCCTCGGCCTGCTGCACATGGACATCGTGCGCGAGCGCCTGGAGCGCGAGTACGACCTCGAGCTGCTGGCGACGATGCCCTCCGTCGAGTTCGACGTGACGCTCACGAACGGCGAGGAGCTGGAGGTCCACAACCCCTCCGACATGCCCGACCCGGGCACGATCGAGGAGATCCGCGAGCCGTTCATCCAGGCGTCGATCATCGCGCCCAAAGAGTTCGTCGGCGCGGTCATGGAGCTCTGCCAGGAACGCCGCGGCGAGCACACCGGCATGCACTACCTCTCGCCGGAGCGCGTGCAGCTCAACTACGAGCTGCCGCTCGCCGAAATCGTGCTCGACTTCTTCGACCAGCTGAAGTCGCGGACGAAGGGCTACGCCTCGCTCGACTACGAGCTGAGCGGCATGAAGCCGTCCGACCTCGTCAAGCTCGACGTCCTGCTCGCCGGCGACCCGGTCGACGCGCTGTCGATGGTCGTGCACCGCGACAAGGCCTACGAGGTCGGCCGCTCGCTGACCGAAAAGCTCCGCAAACGGATCCCCCGCCAGCAGTACGACGTGCCGATCCAGGCCGCGATCGGCTCGCACGTGATCGCCCGCGAGACGGTCAAGGCGTTCCGCAAGGACGTGATCTCGGGTTGCTACGGCGGCGACATCACGCGCAAGAAAAAGCTTCTCGCCAAACAGAAGGAGGGCAAGAAGCGGATGAAGCAGGTCGGCCGCGTCGAGGTGCCCCAGGAGGCGTTCCTGGCGGTGCTCGAGCTCGGGGAGGAGTAGCGGTGGGCGGCGCCGGCGGCGACGCGCCCGTGCGGCTCCTGTTCGTGTGCCTCGGCAACATCTGCCGCTCGCCGACCGCGGAGGGCGTGATGCGCTCGATCCTCGCGGACGAGGGTCTCGCGGATCGCGTCGAGGTCGAGTCGGCCGGCACCGGCGCCTGGCACGTCGGCAGCGCCCCCGACCGGCGCGCGACCGCGGCCGCCGCTGCGCAGGGCGTGATCCTCGAGGGCGAGGCGCGCCGGGTCGCGCCCGCCGACTTCGAGCGCTTCGACCTGCTGCTCGCGATGGACTCCGAGAACCTGCGCGACCTGCAGGAGATCGCGCCGACGCCCGCCGCGCGCGAGCGTGTCCGGCTGCTGCGCTCGTTCGATCCCGACTCGGAGGCGACCGGGGATCTCGACGTGCCCGACCCCTACTACGGCGGCGAGGACGGGTTCGCCGACGTGTTCGAGCTCGTCCGCGCCGCCTGCCACGGCCTCGCCGAGGAGATCCGCGCCGGCCGCGTGCCGTGACGCTGCCACCCGGCGCCACCGACCCGAGGCCCGTCGGCGGCGGCGACATCAACGAGGCGTATCGCGTCCGGCTCGCCGATGGCCGCGACGCGTTCGTCAAGACCCGCCGCGAGCCGATCCCGGGCGAGTACGCAGCCGAGGCCGCCGGCCTGCGCTGGCTCGCCGAGCCGGGCCTCGTGCGCACGCCGGCCGTGCTCGAGCAGGACGAGGCGTACCTCGCGCTCGAGTGGGTCGAGCGAGGGCGACTCTCGCCGGACGGCGCCGAGCAGCTCGGCCGCGCGCTGGCCGGCACCCACCGCGCCGGCGCCGAGCGCTTCGGCGCCGCGCCGGGTGCGCCCGAGGAGACCGGGTTCGGCTCGCTGCGGCTGCCGAACGCGCCGCTCGCCGACTGGCCGGACTTCTACGCCGAGCGCCGGCTGCTGCCGCTGGTCGCGCTCGCCCGGGAGCGCGACGCGATCACCGCGGGGGCGGAGACGCCGTCGAGCGCGTCTGCGCTCGCATCGAGCGAGCTGTGCGGGCCGCCGGAGCCGCCCTCGCGTCTTCACGGCGACCTCTGGTCCGGCAACGTGATGGCGGGCGCCGACGGGGGCGCCTGGCTGATCGACCCGTCCTGCTACGGGGGCCACCGCGAGGTCGACCTGGCGATGCTGCGGCTGTTCGGCGCGCCGTCGGAGCGGATCTTCGACGCCTACGAGGAGGCGGCGCCGCTCGCGGACGGCTGGCGCGAGCGCGTCGAGCTCTACCAGCTGCTGCCGCTGCTCGTTCACGCGGTGCTGTTCGGCGGCTCCTACGGCGCGGCGGCGGAGCGCGCGGCGAGGCGTTACGTCTGATGCACGCCGACGCCGGAGGAACGGTCCGCCCAGCACGCGCCCGATCGCCTAGCCTTCCGGAACGCGATGCCGCCCGCCCCCGTCAACCTCTACAGCGACACCCAGACGCGGCCCGACGCCCGCGATGCGCGCCGCGATGGCGGCGGCGGAGGTCGGCGACGAGCAGCGCGGGCTCGACCCGACGACGCGCGAGCTCGAGGAGCGCGTCGCCGAGCTGCTCGGCCACGAGGCGGCGGTGTTCCTGCCGAGCGGCACGATGTGCAACGAGATCGCGCTGCGGCTGCACATCCGTCCCGGCGGCGACGAGCTGCTGCTCGACCGCACCGCCCACCCGATCGTCGCCGAGGCCGGCGGCCCGGCGGCGCTCGCGGGCGCCGTGATCTCGCCGCTCGACGGCGACGGCGGGATCTTCACCGCCGAACAGCTCGAGGCCGCGCTGCACGTCGACGGCAGCCGCTACGCGCCGCGCTCGCGGCTCGTCTCGGTCGAGCAGACGACGAACATGGGCGGCGGCCACGTCTGGCCGCCCGCGCGGATCGAGGAGGTCCTCGCGCTCGCGCGCCGGCACGGGCTGCGCGCGCATCTCGACGGGGCTCGGCTGATGAACGCCGTCGTCGCCTCCGGGGTCCCCGCGTCCGACCACGCCGGCGGGTTCGACACCGCCTGGATCGACTTCTCGAAGGGCCTCGGCGCACCCGTCGGCGCGGTGCTCGCGGCCTCGCGGGAGCTGATCGGCGAGGCCTGGCGGTGGAAGCAGATGATGGGCGGCGCGCTGCGCCAATCGGGGATCCTCGCCGCGGGCTGCCTGTACGCGCTCGACCACAACGTCGAGCGTCTCGCCGAGGATCACGAGCGCGCGCGGACGCTCGCCGAGGGTCTGGCCGGGATCCCGGGGATCGAGATCGATCCCGAGACGGTCGAGACGAACATCGTGATCTTCGCCGTCGACGACCCGGCCCGGCTCGTCGCCGAGGTCGCCGACGAGGTCGAGGTCAGCGCGGTCGGGCCGCGCCAGGTCAGGGCCGTCACGCACATGGACGTCGACGGTGCCGGCATCGAGCGGGCGCTGGCGGCGTTCGCGCGTGCGCATGTGTGAGTCGCGGCCCCCATCGGCAGGAGCAGCGTGAACGTGCGCCCGAGCGGCAGCTTCGTTGCAGCGTCGCCCCGGTGCGCCACCGCCACGCCGGGACCGGCGTAGCGGCGCCGTCGCCGCGGCCGAGAGTCACGCGGCCCGCGGCCGGTCGGATCGGGGTGCATGAAGCCCGCCACCGCCGCCTCGCTCTCGGCGCTCCATCGCAGCTGCCGCGAGATCGTCGCGGTCCGCTACGCCGAGCCGCTGTCGCTGCGCGTCCTCGCCGCGGAGCTCGCGAGCTCACCCCGACAGATCCAGCGCGCATACGAGGCCGCCGAGTCGAGCTTCCGCGAGGACCTGCTCGCGCGGCGGCTGGCGGCCGCAGGTGAGCTGCTCGCGCTGCAGCCCTCGCTGAGCGTCGCCCAGGTCGCCGGGCTCGTCGGCTACCGGCGGCCCGCACATTTCTCGCAGGCTGTTCCGCGCGGCTCGCGGCGTCTCGCCGGCGAGGTTCCGCGAGCGCGAGCGCCGATCGTCAGGTCAGCGCTTCGGGGGGCGCGGCCGCGAGCGCCTCCTCGCGCTCGCCACCGGTCAGCTCGCGGTCGCCGGGCGCCGGTTCGAGGCCGGGCAACCGCAGCCGCATCAAGGTGCCGCCGCCCGGTGCGGTCTCGGCGGTGATCGCGCCACCCTGCTGAGCGGCGACCTGCCTGACGATCGCGAGCCCGAGCCCGGAACCCGGCCGGCCCCTCGCCTCCGCGCCCCGGTAGAAGCGGTCGAAGATGTGCGGGAGGTCCTCCGGTGCGACGCCGGGGCCGTAGTCGCGGACCGTCAGCTCCTTGCCCGCGAGCGTGACCTCGACCGGCTGGTCCGGCGGCCCGTACTTCAGGGCGTTGTCGATCAGGTTGCCGACGGCGCGCTCGAGGCGCTCAGGCACACCGGTCAGGATCGTCGGCTCGAGGTCGGTGTGGAGCGCGGTCCCGGGCGCGCGCCGATGCGTGCGCTGGATCGCCTCTTCGACGAGGATGTCGAGGCGCACCTCCTCGACCTCGACGGCCGGCTCGTCGCCCCGGGCGAGGTCGATCAGGTCGTTGATCAGCCGCGTCAGGTCCTCGAGCTGCTCGACCGTTTCGTCGAGCAGCCGGGCATGCTCGCCGGCGTCCATCTGCGTGCCGATCTGCTGCAGCAACTCGACGTTGGTGCGCAGGCTAGTGACCGGTGTGCGGAGCTCGTGCGAGGCGTCGGCGACGAGCTGCCGCTGCGATCCGACGGACGCGTCGAGCGCGGTCATCGAGCCGGCGAGCGCGTCGAGCATCGCGTTGAAGCTGCTGGCGAGACGTCCGATCTCGTCCTCGCTGGACGGCTCGATGCGCTCGCTCAGGTCCTGCGTGCGCGTCACGTGCTCGGTCGCGCGCGTCAGGCGCTTCAGCGGCGCCATCGCCGCGCCGGCGACGAGCCGGCCGAGCAGCGCCGCAAGGGCGATGCCGCCGACGACGATCAGCACGAGGATCAGGCGCAGGCGGCTGAGCAGGCTGTCGATTTCCCCGAGCGGGAGCGCGAGCTCGACCGCGCGGCTGTCGCCGAACGGGATCGCGAGCAGGCGCATGTGGGCACCGTTCACGCTCGCATCACGAAAGAACGGGTCGCCCCCGCGGCGGGCGAGTTCGATCGCACCCGGGTCGACGGGCAGCGTCACGCCCTGCACCGAGCGCGCGATCACGCGCCCGTTCGATTCGACGACCTGCTCGTAGCCGCGCACCTGCTGCGGGTTCGGCGGCAGCCGGCCGAACAGGCTGCCGGGTCGGCTGCTCGTTTCGACCGTCGGCCCGTACGACGGCCGCGTGAACAGTTTGTGGTGCGACTTCTCGCCTTCGGCGTCGTTGGTGTCGATGTCGCCTTCGGCTTCCTTCGCCGCGATCGCGAAGTTGCGCGGGGCGGTGATCACGATGCTCGCCGACCCGTCCCTGTTGACCTTGATCTTCGCGGCGGCGAACAGGCGTTTCAGACGGTTCGTCTCGCGGGCACGCTGGCGGAGCTGGTTGTCGACCTGGTTGTGCAGCTGGTCCGCGGTGAACACGTAGACGAGCAGCGCCGCCAGCACGACGGCGATCGCGACCGCGGCCGCCGAGGCGATCGCGATGCGGCGGCGGAAGCTCATGCCGGCGCCCGCAGCACGTAACCGACCCCCCGCACCGTGTGCAGCAGCCGGGGCTCCTCGCCGACCTCCGTCTTGCGGCGGAGGTAGCCCATGTAGACGCCGAGCGAGTTCGAGCTCGACCCGAAGTCGTACCCCCAGACGTGCTCGAAGATCGCCGAGCGGGTCAGGACCTTGCGGGGGTGCCGCAGGAACATCTCCAGCAGCAGGAACTCGGTCCGGGTCAGCGCCAGCGGCCGCTCGCCGCGCCACGCCTCGTGGGAGCGCAGGTCGAGGCGGATGTCCTCGAAGGCGAGCGTCTCGACGTCCGGCTCGTCCTCGTCGCCGGCGCGGCGCAGGAGCGCGCGGACCCGCGCGAGCAGCTCGCGCAGTGCGAACGGCTTGGCGAGGTAGTCGTCGGCGCCGGCGTCGAGGCCGGCGACGCGGTCGTCGACCTCGGCCCGCGCGGTCAGCATCAGCACCGGCGTGCGGTCGCCGCCGTCGCGCAGCCGGCGGCAGACCTCGAGACCGTCGAGACGCGGCATCGCGATGTCGAGGATCACGGCCTCGAACGGCGTCTCGCCGAGCCGCGCGAGCGCCTCCTCGCCGTCGCCGGCCTGTGCGACCTCGTAGCTCTCCATCGTCAGCGCGCGCGACAGCGCGCTCTGGACTGCGGGCTCGTCGTCGACTACGAGTATGCGTGCCTGCTCAGCCATTGCGATGCGCCTGCCGGCGGTGATCCGTCTGGGCTGCTCCCCGCCCGGGTAGCGAACGGTAAGGAGCCGTTATCAGGCTAGCGTGACAGCGGACACGCGGCGACGGGCGCGCGCCGCCGAGAGCACAACATGGACAGCGACGACAGCCAAGAGACGGACGACGGCGCGCGGGACGCGGCGCTGGACTCCCAGTCCCGCACCCTGCGCAACAGCCTGATCAGCCTCGCGGTGTTCTTCGTGATCGTCGTCCTGCTGCTGCTCGCGGTGCCCGGGCTGAAAACCGCTGCCGAGCGCATCTCCGACGCCGACATCGGCTGGGTGCTCGCCGGGATCGGGCTCGAGCTGCTCTCGTGCGTCGGCTACATGGTCGCTGTTCGACCTGATCTTCGGCCGGATCGGGCGGCGGCTGGTGACGCGGCTGTCGCTGTCGGAGCTGGCGGTCAACTCGGTCGTCTCCGTCAGCGGCCTCGCCGGCCTCGCGCTGGGCGCCTGGGTGCTGCGCTCGAAGGGCTTCTCGGTCGAGCGGATCGCGAAGCGCTCCGTGCTGATCTTCGTGTTGTCGAGCGCCGCGAGCGCCGCCGCGGTCGTGCTGATCGGGGTGCCGATGTGGCTCGGCCTGCTGCCCGGCTCGACGGACCCCCTGCTGACGCTGCTGCCAGCCGCCGTCGCCGCGGCGGCGATCGTCGCGACGATCCTCTCGGCGCGATGGGCCGGGCGCCGCGCCGAGCGCCTGCGCGAGCGCGACACCCGCTCGGCGGTCGCGCTGATCGCGATCAGCGGCGGCGTCGAGGACGCGCTGCACGAGATCCGCACGCACGACTGGCGAATGTCGGGCGCCGTCGCGTACTGGCTGTTCGATGCGCTGACCCTGTTCGCGGCGCTCGCGGCGTTCGGGCACGTCGCCTCGTTCTGGGCGGTCGCGATGGCCTACCTGGTCGGGATGATCGCGAACTCGCTGCCGATCCCCGGCGGCTTCGGCGCGGTCGAAGGCGGCCTCGTCGGGATGCTCGACCTGTTCCACGCGGCGCCCGGCTCGACGGTCGTCGCCGCGGTCGTCGTGTACCGCGCGATCTCGCTGTGGGTGCCGGCGCTGATCGGCTCGTTCGCGTTCCTCAGCCTGCGCCGTGAGATCACCAAACCGACGGTGCAGCCCGCCGCGGGCGCCGGCTAGCTACTTGTAGAGGCTCGCCGCGTACTGCTCCTCCGCGGCGTCGTGCTGGCAGGCATGCGCCGGGAGGTGCGCCATCACGACCGCGACCTGTTCCGGCACGGCGCCCGCGAGCCCGGGGCAGTAGACGGGGCGCGGCAGCGGCGCGGTCGCCGAGCCCGGCGCGTTGATCGGCAGCAGCCGTTCCGCGGCGGCGAGCGCGTGGGCGTAGCTGTCGGAGAAAACGTCGACCGCGACCCGCCCGGTGTAGACCTCGATCGAGCGTCCTTCGTCGTAGACGGTTGCGGGGACTCCGCGCACGACGATGTTGCGCTGGCTGCCGAACGCGGCGTTGCTGTGCAGCCGGTAGACGACGGTCGTGATCTGCAGCGGGAGCACGCAGCTGCCGCCGCCGAAGATCCCCTTGCTCTTCACGCAGTCGCCGTAGTAGACGCTGTCGCCGACTTTTTCGATGTAGCCGCGCAGCCCATCCGCCGCGGTCACCCGGGAGCCCTCGAAGTTCGGCCCGGCCCAGTAGACGCGGAAGTAGGGGAACGTCTGCGCTTCGGCGAGTTCCTGTTTGGAGATCGGCGCCGGATGGCCGGTGCCGCAGCCCGCCGCGGCGAGGGCGACCGCGGCAAGCGCCACGGCCGCGAGGCAGCGGCGCATCGACCCCGGGAGGCTCATCGCCGTCATTATCCCGTGGCGTGCCGGCACGAACCCCGATCCGCGCCGCAGCTACTTTCCGCGGGCGCATCTGTTCGCACAGGTACGAGCCCGCAGTGATGGGGAGCGTGCCGGCCCGCGGCGCGGTAGCACGCCGCGGGCCGGTCGAATCGCCCGGACGCGGCGCCGCCGGCTTCTCGGCGGTCGTCGCGCCCGCTATGGCGAGCGCGGCGATCCTGCTGTTCGCGTGGCTGCTCGCCGACCCCCGCACGCCGGACCTCGCGGCGCAGGTGTACCGCGTCGGCCTCTACCGCCAGATCGGGTTCGCGGTGTTCGACGAGCACTGGTACGCGGGGCACATGCTGCCCGGCTACAGCCTGCTGTTCCCGATGCTCGGCGCGCTGCTCGGAACGCGGGCGCTCGGCGCGGTCGCAGTGCTCGCCTCGACGGCGCTGTTCGCGCTGCTCGTGGGGGACGCGTTCGGGCGGCAGGCACGCTGGGGAGCCGTCGCGTTCGCGGTGGCCGCGACGGGCGACGTGTGGATGGGGCGGCTGTCATTCGCGCTCGGCGTGCCGTTCGCGCTCGCCGCCGCGCTCGTGTTCGCGCGGGCGCGGGACCGGGTGGCGCCGAGCGGAGCGGCGGCCGTGCTCTCGGCGCTCGCGGCCGCGGCGAGCCCCGTCGCCGGGGCGCTGCTCGGGCTCGCGGCGCTGACGCTGGCTCTGCACCGCCGGGAGCTGCGGCCTCTGCTGGTCCTGGCGGTGCCGGCGGCGATCGTCGTCGTCGCGCTTGCATCGCTGTTTCCCGAAGGGGGCACCGAGCCGTTCCCGATGCTCTCGTTCCTCGCGACCGCCGGGGCCGGGGCGGCATTCCTGCTTGCGGTACCCCACCACCAACGGCTGCTGCGCACCGGCGGCGCGATCTACCTGGTGGCCTGCCTCGCGTGCCTGCTCGTGCACTCGCCCGTCGGCAGCAACGTCGAGCGGTACGGCGTGCTGCTCGCCGCGCCGCTGTTGCTCGCCTCGCGGCCGCGGCCAGGCGCCGCCGGGGCGCTGGCGCTCGACCGCGATCGGGGTGTGGGTGCTGTGGGGGCCGGTGCGGGAAACGTCGGCGGTCGCCGGCAGCCCGGCGACGAGCGCCGCCTACTACACGCCGCTCGAGCGGTTCCTGGACGGGGTGCCGGGACCGGTGCGGATCGAGGTTCCGCTGACGCGCTCGCACTGGGAGGCGGCGCTGCTCGCGCCGAAGGTCTCGCTCGCGCGCGGCTGGGAGAAGCAGCTCGACGAGCGCTATGACGCGGTGCTGCTGTCGGGCGGCCTGACCGCCGGCTCGTACCGGCGCTGGCTGGACCGCGAGGCGGTTTCGTACGTGGCGCTGCCGGACGTCCGCGCTCGACCCGTCGAGTGCCGCCGAGGGGCGCGTGATCCGCTCGCGGCCGCCGTACCTGCGCGAAGTCTTCCGCAGCGATCACTGGCGGGTGTTCGCGGTGCTCGGCGCGACGCCGCTGGCGAGCGGGCCAGGCGTCGTGACGCGGCTCGGCCACGACGGTTTCACGCTGCGGGTGAGCTCGCCGGGGACGATCGTCGTGCGGGTGCGCGACACGCCGTACTGGACGGTCACGGCGGGGCGCGGTTGCGTCGGCGGCGGCCCGGAAGGGTTCACCGAGGTGCGGGCGCCGGCAGCCGGGGTCGTGAGCGTGCAGGCGCGGTTCTCGCTGGGGCGGGCGTTCGGGTCGGTCCGGTCGTGCGCCTGACGCGGGTGGGCGACTGCTGAGGTCGGGGCGCTGCGGACGACCGCGTCCTACGCGGCGCACGCCGGCCCGCCGCTCAGTTCGGGGCGAGCCCGTAGATGCCGGTGAGGCCGGTCAGGTAGATGTTCCTGCCGTCGCTGATCACGGGGTCGAACGCGCCGGTGTCCTTTTCGAACAGGACGCGGCCGGTCGAGATGCCGAGGCCGTAGGTGCGCTTCTGGCCGAGGTCGGCGAAGTAGACGACCTTGCCGATGATCGTCGCCGAGCCGGAGATGCGGCCGTGCGCGTCGAAGCTCCAGCTGACGTGTCCGGAGCGGGCGTTGACCGCGCGGAAGGTGCCGTCGTAGGAGCCGACGTAGATCGTCGGCCCGAGCCCCGGAGCGTTCGTCACCGCGGGGGAGGCGTAGACGTAGGCGCCCGTCTGCACCGCCCAGTCGAGCTTGCCGGTCGAGGCGTCGTAGGCGTAGATGCGGCCGTCGGTGTTGCCGAGGAAGACACGGCCGTAGTACACGGCGCAGGTCGAGTAGAAGGTGCCGCTGCCGAGCAGCGTGCCGCCCGAGCCGCTCCTCCAGATCAGCTTGCCGGTCTGCTCGGAGATCGCCTGCACCTGGCCGGAGTAGTCGCCGAAGTAGAGGACGCCGTTCGAGAGCGTGGGGCTGGCCTTGACGGCGCCGGCGGCGTGGTAGGTCCAGACGACGTCCCCGTTGGAGTCGTCGAGGGCGTAGACCGTGCCGTTCTGGGAGCCGAAGAAGACGCGGCCGTGATCGACGATCGGGGAGGACTCGCTCGGCGACGGCGAGCGCGCGGGACCAGAGGGTGTCGCCGTCGAGGCGGCTGACGGCGAAGATCCGGCCCTTGCCGCCGGCGCTGCCCGGGTTCAGCACGGTGACGTACAGCGCCTTGGCGGTGACCGCGGGCGTCGAGGCGGAGAGCGTGCCGACGCTGCGCGACCAGACGACCTGGCCGGTGAGCTTGTTGAGCGCGAGCAGTTCCGCGTTGTCGGCGAGCTGGAACAGGCGGCCCCCGTAGATCACCGGCGGGAACTCGAGCAGCGAGTGGTCGTTGTGCTCCCAGAGTTTCCGGAACGGGCGGGCGGACCTTTTCCGGCGCCGGGAAGAAGCGGGTGTGTTCGAGGGTGTAGCCGTAGATCGGCCAGGTGAACGGCGCGCCGCGGTGTTTGGGAACCGAAGTCGGCGTCGACTCGGGGACGAACCGGGCGTTGGGGTGGTAGACGCTGCCCGCACGGTCGTGACGGGCGAGATACACGGCGAGCACGGCGGCGGCCGCGAGCACGAGGACCGCCGCGAGGGCGATCCAGCGGACGCGCCGCGCGGCGTCCGAACAGGCGCTTGCGCCGCGCGCTCACGGCGCCGAGGGACCGCTGCTCAGGCGGCGAGCTTGCGGGAGGGCTGCTCCGCGGGCACGACGGGTTCGGCGTGCGCCGAGCGGGCGTGCTCCTGCACGGGCGGCCCGTCCGAGCGCCTCGTGAGGTCGCCGAGGAACCGTGCGCCGTCAGCGCGAGCAGCCAGACCGCTGCGATCGCGAGCGGCGGCAGCGTCAGACCCGCGATCAACGCGATCACGTCGTGGTTGCCGTTCAGCGACCAGGTCCAGAGGAAGTAGTCGCCGACGGCGAGGGCGAGCACGAAGACCAGCGGCCGACGGAACACGGGGAAACCCTAGAGCGGTCCGGGGACGGACATCAAGAGCGGCAGACGAATCTGCGACCGCGGGCCTATGATCGCCGCCGATGAGCGGCCCCACCAGCTCACAGGTGTTCGCGCCGGGCGCGCTGCGCGGCCGGTCCGTTCTGATCACCGGCGGCGGCACGGGGCTGGGGCGGGAATCGGCGTGGGAGCTCGCTCGCTGCGGCGCCGAGGTGACGATCACCGGCAGGCGCGAGGAGGTGCTCGCCGAGGCGGCCGACGGGCTCGAGGACGCCGAGGGCACGATCGATTGGCTGGCGGGTGACGTGCGCGAGGAGGGGGAGGCGGCGCGGATCGTCGGCGAGGTGCTCGACCGGCGAGGACGGCTCGACGTGCTCGTGAACAACGCCGGGGGGCAGTTCTTCAGCCCGGCGGAGCTGATCGTCGCGAAGGGCTGGCGCGCGGTCTGGCGGCTGAACGTGGGGGGGATGCTGAACATGGCGAAGGCCGCGCGCGAGCGGGCCTTCGGCCCCGCCGGCGGCGGCACGGTGATCAACGTCACGCTATCTCCCCATCACGGGATGCCCGGGATGGCGCATTCAGGTGCGGCCCGCGCGGCCGTCGAGGCGCTGACACGTGAGCTGGCCGCGGAGTGGGCGCCGGAGGGCATCACGGTGGCAGCCGTAGCCGCGGGGCACTTCGCCACCGAGGTCACCGCGAAGTACCCGGAGAGCGTGAAGGCGGGCGCGTCGCGCTCGGTACCGGTCCAGCGGCTCGGCGAGCCGATCGAGCACGCCTGGCTGGTGGCCCTCCTGGCGTCGCCACTCGGGCGCGCGTTCAGCGGCTCGACGGTCACGCTCGACGGGGCGCGGGACAACTGGTTCGGGCCGTGGCCCCCGCCGGGGCTGGCGGGGGAGGGGGGCGAGGTGCCGGTGGAGGAGCGGAAAGGGGAGCGGGCCGGGGGCGGCGCTGCGCTGCAGTAGGGGGCCGACCCGGTTCTCTCGTCCGGCTGATGCGAAGCGGCGGACGAGAATTGAACTCGCATCATCGCCTTGGAAGGGCGAGGCTCTACCGTTGAGCTACCGCCGCGCGCGCGAAGCCGCCACGGTGGGCGGTCCGGCGACGGTGACAGTTTGCACAAACCACCTCGCACTTGTCGATCTCGTTGAGTACGTCCTGCCAGTTGCGGGTGCGGAGCCCCGCCGCGATGCCGAACTTCTTGTCCGCGAGATGGTCGAACTCGAGGACGATCGGATCCGTCTCGCCGCAGTCGACGCACGGGTGCCGGCGGAAGTAGTCGACGAGGAAGAGGGTGCGCGCGGCGATCAGCGTGGCTTTCCGCGCCGCCGCCGCCGCGATGTAGCGCTGTCTGTTCGCCAGATCGTGCTCGCGTTTGTAGGCAGCGCGGCACGGTCGACAGTAGGTGTCGAGCTGGCCCAGCTCCCGACGCCGCCAAGCGAAAGCGCTCGAGGGCTTCATCCCCCCGCAGCGGCAGCAGCGGATCGTGGACTCTGGCAAACCGAGCACGAACACATGTTCGATCAGGGGGCGGACATAGCGATCTGCGCTATAGCCGTAGAATCGATTTGGTCACGGGGAGTGGCGCAGTCTGGTAGCGCACCCGGCTGGGGGCCGGGCGGTCGCAGGTTCAAATCCTGTCTCCCCGATCATGGAAGGAAGGACGCACCGCCTCGGTCCCCGACCTCGGAACCGGGGCAGCTTCATCTGGAGACCATCCGGGTCGCGTGCAGCGCCTTGTCGAAGCGCTCAGAGCGCGGCGACCCAGGCTCAAGCGAGGCGCGTGCCGAGCGGACGCACGCTCATGCACTTCCGCAGGACCGCTAGCGGGTGCTCGACCCGCTACCGAGGCAGGTCGGCTCGCGCCGCCGCTCTGTCCAGGCACTCCCTCTCTACGGCGAAAACCAACAAACCGAGGGGTTAGACACACCTGAATGCGTTCCAAAATGACACAACTGGGCGCGAGCAACCCTGTTCCGGAACCGAAGATGTGACCACGACTCCATCGCGTCGGCGGCGAGTACCGTCTTCGGTCGATGCTCTTGCTGGCGGGGTACGCGAGGAGCCTTTGTCGTCGCCGCCTTCCCCGCGCAGGCCGCGGGACGCTTCTGCGTACGCTCGCCCCGAAGGTGGAAGAGTTCGTCAGCGATGGCGAACGCTACGTCGCTTGGCAGACGACGACTGGCGGGCCGGTAACGGCTTACGACGCAGAGACGGGCCGGCGATGGACGGCCGCCGCGGCGGGATGCGGACATCGATTACGCCGAGGTTCTCGCTCGGCGAAGCGGCGTCCGGGATGCTTCTGATCGGCTTGCGGCGGCCAACCGCGGCCTCCTAAGACCTGCGCTCGCGTCAGAGTCGCCGGTCGTCTGCCGCTGCTCGGGAGAAGTCCCGGCGTGGGGTGGCGCGCCATCGGTGAGCACAACCTGGAAGGAGTGGCTGAACCGAGCGCCTGCGCCTCGCCCTCCGCGCGAACGTTCCGCGAAGCCAGTTGCCTCGCCTACCTTCCGCTGCCGGTCGGTTCGGGGAGCATCAGCTACCGGCCCGCGTCGCAGGTCGGCGATCTTGATCGCCGCGGCGCGCCGCTGGTCTGTGGACGCCTACGCTCGCTGCTGCTGCGCGAAACCGCCGACGAGGTTGTCTACCGAAAAGGCGTTCTCGCGCGCCCTGCTCACGACGGGAAAGCGGTCGAACTGCGCCGTTGTACGGGACGGCCGGTGGTCCTTCCCAGCGGCGGGGATGTCGAGAACATCGACCTCGCAGACGGCATTCTGACTTGGGACACCGGGAGCGTGGTCGAAGGAGGCTTCGAGGAAGTGAGCTCGCTCCACGGCAAGCTCTACCGGTACAACCTCGCGACCCGTCGCAAGCAGGTGTACGCGTTGCCGGAACGCGGGATCTCCAACTATCCGCAGTGGCCGCACCAGACAACCGGTGTTTCGAGCCACACCCGCGCCAGGATCTTCTGGGTGGCCACGCACACCGTCCACTGCGACGTGATCTGCACAGATGAAACGTGGAGCGTCCTGAGTGCACCGGCGAACTGAGTCTCAGACCACTTCTGCCGGTCATGCTGCCGACCAACACGCCGGTTTTTCGTATTCGTAGGCGTAGACGACTTCGCTCTTTCGCCCGTATGGCCCGTTCGGCTCGAACAGGCTGACCTCCCCATATTGGAGTGAGACCCACGATCTGTGACACCGCGCCCGACTGCTCGGCACCTCAGGTCATCGAGCCGCGCGAGGCCGGGACCCGCACCGTCACCCGGAGTCCCCCTGCGGCCCGTGTGATCAGGCTGAGCTCTCCGTCGTGCGCCTCGACGATGCGCTCGGCGATCGCGAGCCCGAGGCCGACGCCCGCGTGGTCGCTGCGCGCGCGTTCGTCGGCCCGCAGGAACGGCTCGGTGAGGGTGGAGACGACCTCGGGCGTGAGCATCCCACCGGTGTTCTCGACGATCAGCTCCTCGAAGTCGGGGTGATGCACGGTCGAGACCCAGACCGTGCCCCGCTCGCGAAGGTTGTGGACGATCGCGTTGTGAAGGAGGTTCGTGGCGAGCTGCAGCAGCAGCGCGCGCGAGCCTGTCGTCGGGGCCGGGTCGTACGAGGCCTCGATGCCGACCCCTCGCTCCTCGGCGAGCAGGAGGAGCGTCTCGACGGCTTCCTCTGCCACGAGCGAGAGGTCGACCGGCTCCCGGGTGAAGGTGCGACGGTCGGCGCGGCTCAGCAGGAGCAACGCCTCGGTCAGGTCGATCGCCCGCGTGTTGACGGTTCGCAGGCGGTCGATCAGCTCCCCCTCGTTGCTGTTCGGGTCGCTGCGCGCGACGTCGAGCAGGGTCTGGGTGACGGCCAGGGGGGTGCGCAGCTCATGCGAGGCGTTCGCGGCGAATCGCTGCTGCTCGACGACGTGCGATTGCAGCCGCCCGAGCAGCCCGTCGATCGTGTCGGCGAGATCCCGCAGCTCGTCGCGTGGCCCGGAGAGGGCGAGGCGCTCGTCGAGGTTGCGCTCGGAGATCTGGCGGGTCGTCGCCGTCATCTCCCGCACCGGACGCAGGACTCGGCCGGCGACCAGCCAGCCGAGCGCGATCGAGGCCACGGTCATGATCGCCAGCGCGATCCCGGATCGGGCGAGGAGCTGATGGAGGTCTTCGGAGTGCAGCCTGAGGGTTCGGTTGTACTGCACTGTGGCGGCATGGCGCACGTACTCGGCGACGGCCGGGTTCGCGAGCGCTTCCTTCAGCGCGCGCGGGCCGTTGACCCCGTGCGCGCTGCCCCCGGCGAAGACGACATCGGGGCGGGTGGACCTTCGCACGAGCACGTAGGTGATCGCGAGCAGCACCGCGCCGGAGGAGAGGAACAGGCCGCTGTAGAGCACCGTGAGCCGCAGGCGGACGGTCCGCGTCGGCATGCGGAGCATCCTGCGGGGCGCAAAGCCGGGGAGCGATGGTCGTGGCATCGGCTAAGCCCGCGACCGCTTCAGAACACGGACACGCCGGGCCTCCACTCCGCCGCCCCCCGCACAGGCGAGACGCGTGTCAAAGCGACGGCGCGGCCGGGCTCTATCCAAGTTCGGGTCCCTGCGCGGAGCCGGCCGGTTCGGTCTGGATGCGGTATCCCACGCCGGGCACGGTGTTGATGATCGATGGCTCGCCGAGCCGTTTGCGCAACGCCGAGACCGTGATGCGCACGGCGTTGGTGAACGGATCGGCGTTCTCGTCCCACGCCCGGCCAAGCAGCTCCTCGGCGCTCACCACGCCGCCTTCGGCAGCCACGAGAACCTCGAGCACGGCGAACTGCTTTCGCGTCAGCGGAACGTAGCGTCCCGCCCTGTGGACCTCTCGGCGGAACGGATCGAGACGCAGGCCTGCGATCTCCCGCACCGGCGGCCTCGGTTCAGCACGCCTGCGGTCCAGCGCCCGGAGCCGGAGCACCAGCTCGCGCAGCTCGAACGGCTTCGTCAGGTAGTCGTCGGCGCCGAGTTCGAAACCGCTGGCCTTGTCGTCGAGGCGATCGGCGGCGGTGAGCATCAGGATCGGCGTCCCGCTGCCGGAAGCGACGATGCGCCGGGCGACCTCGTCACCGGACGTGCCCGGGATGTCGCGATCGAGGACGGCGATGTCGTAGACGTTGGCGTCCAGGAGCTGCAATGCGGAATCGCCGTCGGCGGCGACGTCCGTCGCGATCGCCTCCAGGCGCAGCCCATCGCGGATCGCCTCGGCCATGTACGGCTCGTCCTCGACGATCAACACACGCATCCTCCGACGATGCTACGAGCAGGCGCATATCGTCGCCATATCCAAAACCACATACGCACCGGCAACATCGTGCACCCTTGACTCTGCGGCGTGTCCTACGGCACGCCAGCCCGAACACCCGCCGGCGATCTCCAGCCCAACGTCTACCGTGGGCGCCGCCGACGAGCGCGCCTCGTCGTGGCGCTCGTCGTCGGTCTTGCCGCCGCGGCTGTGACGGAACTCGGGCACCCGAGCAACGGAGGCGAGCACCGCGCGCCTCTCCGACCGGGGGCGATCAGCTGGCCGCAGCAGGGGCAGGCGGCGTTCGCGCTCGGTGACGGACCGTCACAAGCGAGCCCGAACCAGCAGCCGGTTCCGATCGCCAGCCTGGCCAAGCTGATGACGGCGCTGCTGACCCTCCAGCGTTTTCCGCTCAGTGGTCACGAACAAGGAGTCACGATCACCGTCAGCCCCGGCGCGGCCCGAGCGGAGGCGAGCGAGGCCGCTCGAGACGAGTCGGTGGTGCCGGTGCGGGCCGGCGAGGAGCTCAGCGAGCGGCAGCTGATCGAGGCGCTGCTGATCCCATCCGGCAACAACATCGCGCAGCTGCTCGCAGACCTCGTGGCGGGAGGCGAAGCCCGGTTCCTGGCAGCGATGAACGGGGAGGCTCGTGCGCTCGGGATGGACGAGACGACCTACACGGATCCCAGCGGCTTCGATCCGAGCACGGTTTCCACCGCTGTCGACCAGTTGAGCGTTCTCCGCCAAGCGCTGCGTTTCCCGGTCTTTCGCGAAGTCGTGTCGATGGCCGAGGTGACCTTGCCGGTCGCCGGGACTCTCAGGAACTTCAATCCTCTGATCGCCGAAGGGTACGCCGGCAAGACCGGGTCCGATTCCGCGGCGGGAGGCTGCCTGGCCTTCTCCACCGGGGTCCTCGTCGGCGGCCGCAGGACGACCGTCGCCGGCGTCGTCCTCGGGCAGGGAGAAGGGAGCGACACTCGGGCGATCCTCGCGGCCGCGGGCGAAGCGGCCAAGCAGCTGGTCGAGTCCGTCGCCCGGGTAGGTCACGCTGCGCGCGGCCTGGGTGCGCCCGGCCCTGTGTGAGGAAACCATGGAGGACCGGACGCGGAGCGGCGTTGGGAAGGGGCACCCTCCGACCCCTCGTCACCAGCGGATCGGCTCTGCAGACCCGATCGCGGGGTCGCCCCGTCAGCTGAGGCTGCGGATCAAGCCGACCAGCTCCTCCGCGTCGTAGCCGTTCCGGCGCGCGACGTGCAGCAGCTCGCGGGTCTTCGACAGCACGATTCCGCGCTCCGGGGTGCCGGCCACCCGGATCCCCAGGCCCCGGCGGAACTCGAGCAGCCCTTCCCGTCGCAGCTCGCGCAGCGCGCGCAGGACGGTGTTGGCGTTCACGCCCATGACGGCGGCAAGGTCCTTGGCCGGCGGCAGCCGGTCTCCCGGACGGGCGTCACCTTCGGCGATCGACCGTCTGATCTGCGCCGCGGCCTGCTCGTGCAGCGGCGTAGCGTCGGCGTTGTCGATCGGGGACAGCATAGTGCTACTCATGCTAGCATCATCGATGTGCCCCCTCCTCTGTGCAGATGGCTGTAGCTACACCCCCGCGGCAGGGCGAGCGCGCTCCGGGGGACGGCCCCGAACAGGGGGTGATCGAGGAGGCGCGGCGCCGGCGTCGAGCCCGACTCGTCCGCTCGGCCGTGCTCGCCTCAGCCGCTCTCGCCGCGCTCGCGGCGGTCGTGCTCGCGGAGAGCCGCGGGGGAGCCGCTCAGCGGCCACCCCTCCGCATCCCGCCGGAACCCGCTCGGCGCTCGGCGGCAGCGCTCGCCGCCGCCTCCCCGCAAGGCGTCGCGGTCCGGGTGGTCCCGGATCTCCAAGGCGCGGAAGCGGGCTGGGAGGTGGAGATCGTCCAGGGTGGCGGCGTGACCGGGGCCGGTGGCCGCCTCCCGACCCCCGGCAACCCGATCGTCAGCGGCACCAGCGGGTGGAGCTACGGGGAACGCAGCGACACCACCGTGATCGTGACGGCGCCGGACGTCGCGCGTGTGCGCTTCTCGGACGGACGCGCCGTCCCGACCACGCCCGAGCCGGGCCTCCCGTACGGGATGCGCGTCGCCGTGATGCGAACCCCCCATCACGAAGGACGTCCGACGAGAGCGACGACGATCCGGCCGACGGGTTTCGAGAACGCGGCAGGGCAGAGCGTCGTCGAGGGCAAGGTCCGCGGCTCGGGGCTGCAGTGGCGTATCTGGAACCCGCCAGCGAAGCCCTCGCGCGGCGCCTGCGCGCTCCACGCCGCCGCGGGCTACGCGACCGAGTGGGGGCAGGTCGCTGCCGCCCTCCGTCCTTACCCCGCGCAGATCTACGGCCGAGCCTTCGTGTCCTGCATCGACACCGAGTACTTCCCCAAGGGCTGCGACTCGCCCGAATGCGGCGTGCGCGCCGCGGTTCTGCTCGACGCCGCGAATCCGGCGCGCGTCTCGCCGGCGCCGCTCCCGGGCGTCGAGCCGATCTCGGGGCTGCCGGGCTACGTGAACACGGCGCCGGACTACGGACTCGAGCAGCTCACGGCTCGCCGCGACGGGAACGCGTGGCTGGTGGCGGAGTTGGGAGGCGAACACGGGGAGGCCGCACGGATCCGGCTGCTCCGCGGCCTCAGCTTCACGATCTCGCCCGTCCCGAAGCAGTAGCGCACCGGTCTCAGGTCCGGGCGGCGTAGACCGCCGATGTGGCTGCTTCGCAGACCTTCAGGCACGTGACGGTCTGTGTGGCGATCCAGAACACGGTGTGTGCGGCGTGCGTCGAATGACCGAACGATCCCTTGACGGATTCGGTCGCGCCCCGCACCGTCACCTGTGGAAGCGGCCAGCTCATACGGCGGTGCGTGCGCAGGTCGTAGGAGTACAGGCGGCTCGGGAATCGACGTTCGGAGCGATCCGCTTCCGCCGCCGCAAGGTCGCCGGTGTCCCACGAGAGCAGGCCGCCGCGCAGGTCGAAGTCGACCGGTTCTCCGCGGCCACGCACCGCACCGCCGGCTGCGTGCAGGATCCTGGCGCCTCCGTGGCAGTCCTCGATCTGGACGTCGCCGCCGGTTCCGTGACGGCGGACGAGCATGTCGTGCCGATAGGCATAGGTCGATTCGGCGCCTTCGGTGACCTCACGCACGACCGCCCTTCGCAGCCCCGTGCAGACGGTGCCGGCCCCGGCCCCGGGGGTGTCGAGATCGACGGCCCCCGATTCGGAGTGGATGCTCACAGCTCCGGTCGCGATGTCGAACAGCGCTCTGTGTTCGTTCCCGTAGCCCTCGACGTAGCGGGTACCCACGCGTGCCCAGGACATTTCGTTCGGCAGCCGCGGCAGAGCCACGGTCACACCGGTCCTGGCGTCCCAGAGCAGTTGGCGTTCGTCGGCGCAGTCGAGCAGGAACCGAGCCGCCGCGGCGGAGGGAAGCAGGCCTTCGCCTTCGGCCTCGTCGTGCAGCACGCATCCCGAGGGGAGCGGGACCTGGCGCGTCTGTCCGCTCGCGGCGTCCAGCAGTGTGAAGCTCGTCGTCCCGGGCTGTTGCCACGCGGCGTACCCCACGCCGTCGCTCGCGAATGCGTCGGTGCCGGATGCCAGTCGGTGCAGCGTTGCCGCCCGGGCCGGCGCCGATGTGCCGAGCGGCAGGACGATCACCCACAGGAGGATCGTCATCGCCAGCCGCCGCGGCGATAGAACGAGTGGGCATCGCCTCGGGGGGACGGGTCATCGACCTGGGAACACGCGTCGGCACCAGCCGATGCGCTGGCGCGCGGCCGAGAGCAGCACGGGACGCAACAGCCCAGGCCCCGCAGGTCTCGGCGAGGAGCGAAGACGCGGAAGGCATCGAGTACCGAAATAACAAAGATTTGTGTTATCTCAGTCATTCCTGTATTCTCTGGCGCGTGCCGACGGACGCCGAGATCACCTTCGCCGACCACATGGGCCGCTTCTACGCGCGCCGCTTCGCCTTCCCGCCGATGGTCGGGCGCCTGATCGGCTACCTCGCGGTGTGCGACCCGCCCGAGCAGAGCATCGGCGAGCTGACCGACGCGCTGCTGGCCAGCCGCAGCTCGATCGCCGGCGCCGTCGCGTCGCTCGAGACGATGCGGCTGATCCGCCGCACCCGCGTGGCCGGCGAGCGGATGGATCGCGTGCGCCTCGACCCGACCTCGTCGCAGGCGATGGGGCTGGACACGAGCGAGTACGAGGAGATGCGCGAGCTCGTCGGCGAGGGCCTCGAGGTCGTCGGCGACGCACCCCCGGAGCGGCGCGCGCTGCTGCTCGAGTGGTCGGCGTTCGCGGACTTCGTGATCGAGCAGGTGAAGCGCATGCAGCAGGAGTGGGCGGAGCGGCGGGCCGCGCTCGTCGCCGAAGGCAAGCTGCCCGAGCAGCCCGGTCAGGGCGGCCCCGCGTGAGCGCCCCGCAGGAACCGGCGATCCTCGCGCGCGGCCTGTGCAAGTCGTTCGACGGGACCCTCGTCCTCGACGGCGTCGACGTGGTCGTCGACGAGGGCGCGATCTTCGCGCTGCTCGGCCCGAACGGGGCCGGCAAGACGACCATCGTCAGGATCCTCACGACCCTGATCGAGCCCGACGCCGGCGAGGTGCGGGTGGCCGGCCACGACCTCCGCGCCGACCCGAACGGGGTCCGCCGCGCGATCGGCGTCACCGGCCAGTTCTCGGCGCTCGACGACCTGTTCACCGGCGAGGAGAACCTGCAGCTGATGGCCGACCTGAACCGGCTCGGTCGTGCAGCAGGGGCGCCGCCGGATCGCGGAGCTGCTCGAGCAGTTCGACCTGCGCGACGCGGCGGGCCGGCCGGCATCGACCTACTCCGGCGGAATGCGCCGGCGGCTCGACCTGGCGATGACCCTCGTCGGCTCGCCGCGGGTGATCTTCCTCGACGAGCCGACGACCGGCCTCGACCCGCGTAGCCGCCGAACGATGTGGGAGGCGATCCGTGCGCTGGCCGCCGGCGGGGTGACGATCCTCCTCACCACCCAGTACCTCGACGAGGCCGACGAGCTCGCCGACCGGATCGCGGTCCTCGACCGCGGCCGGATCGTCGTCGAGGGCAGCGCCGAGCGAGCTCAAGCGGCGCATCCCCGGCGGGCATGTGCGGCTGCAGTTCCCCGAGCCCGATGCTCTGCGCTCCGCCACGGGTCTCCTCGACACCGCGACCGCCGACGATGAGCGCCTCGAACTGCGGGTGCCGAGCGACGGCAGCGTCGCTTCGCTGCGGCGGCTGCTCGGGCTCCTCGACGCCGCGGAGATCGAGGTCGCGCAGCTCTCGATCCACACCCCCGACCTCGACGACGTGTTCTTCGCGGTCACGGGTGAACCCGTCCACGAGGTCACGCACGTGACCGCGCTGGCCTACGCGCTCACCGATTCGCGCACGATGCTCCGGCGCGACCTTCGGCGCCTGCTGCGCTACCCGTCGATGACGCTGATGCTCGTCGGCATGCCGATCGTGTTCATGGTGCTGTTCGTGTTCGTCTTCGGCGGCCAGCTCAGTCACGGGCTCGGGCCGCGGCTCGCCGGCGGCCACGCAGGCCGCTCCGGCTATCTCAACTACCTCACGCCGGGGATCCTGCTGATGACCGTCGCCGCCGCCGTCCAGGGCACGGCGATCGTCGTTGCGATGGACATGACGGGCGGCATCACCGACCGCTTCCGCACGATGGCGATCGCTCGCTCCGTCCGTGCTCGCGGGCCACGTCCTCGCGGCCGTCATCCAGACGCTCGCGAGCATCGCGGTCGTGCTCGGGGTCGCGCTCGCGCTCGGCTTCAGACCGACCGCAGACCCGCGTCCACTGGCTCGCGGCGATCGGGGTGCTGGCGCTGTTCACGGTCGCGCTGATCTGGCTCGCCACCGCGCTGGGGCTGGCCGCCAAGAGCGTCGAGACCGCGAGCAACACGCCGATGTTCCTGACGCTCCTGCCGTTCCTGGGCAGCGCGTTCGTCCCGACCGCCACGATGCCGGACGGCCTCAAGCAGTTCGCGAAGTACCAGCCGTTCACGCCCGTCACGGAAACGGTGCGCGGACTGCTCACCGGGACGCACATCGGCTCGAACGCGATCGGCGCGGTCGCCTGGAGCGTCGCGATCGCCGTCGGCGGCCTACGTGTGGGCGGTCCACTTGTACACGCACCGCCAGCCGAGGTGAGCGCTCAGCCCGCCCGCGCGCGGGCAGCCTGACGGACCAGGTGGTCGCGTTCGGGGACGTTCGTCGCCCGGCGCGCGGCCTCGGCGTACGACGACGCGGCGGCGGGCAGGTCACCGCCCAGCGCGTGCAGGTGACCGCGGACCGCGTGCCAGCGATGGCGCTCCCCGATCACGTCGCCGAGCCGATCGGTCTCGCGCAGCCCCGCGGCGGCGCCGAGCACGTGGCCGACCGCGACCGCGCGGCCCAGCACGGCAGCGGGGTCCCGCTTCACCGGGTCGTCGCTGAGAGCGACGAGCTCGTCGTACCAGGCGAGGATCTGGGGCCAGTCGGTCTCCTCGGCGCTCGCGGCGTCGTCGTGCAGAGCGGCGATCGCGGCCTCGACCTGGTAGCGGCCGGGGCGCCGGTCCTCCGTCTGCATCGCCAGCGCCGACTGCAGGACGCGGACGCCCTCCGCGATCTCGCGCCTGTCCCAGAGGCTGCGGTCCTGACGGTCGAGCGTGACGATGCGACCCTCGGAGTCGAGGCGCGCGGGGAGCCGGGCGTGGTTGAGGAGCAGCAGCGCGAGCAGTCCGCGCGCCTCGGGTTCCTCGCGTTGCGAGCGTCAGCTGCCGGGCGAGCCGGATCGCCTCGCGGGCGAGGTCGACCCGGTCCGTGTGCCCGGCCGTGTAGATCAGGTAGAGCACGCGCAACACGACGGCGAGGTCGCCGGGCTGGTCCAGCCGGCGTCCCCGCAGAGCGCGCTTGCCGCGGCCGATCCGCTGCGCCATCGTCGCCTCCGGCACGTAGAACGCGTCGGCGATCTCGCGGGTCGTGAGGCCGCCGATCGCGCGCAGGGTCAGCGCCACCTGGCGTGGCGGGCGCGAGGTCCGGGTGGCAGCAGCAGAACAGCAGGAACAGGGTGTCGTCGCCCTCCTCGACGGCGGCGGGCGGCGGCTCGGCGCGCGTCGCCTCCTCGCGGCGGTGACGGGCCGACTCGCTGCGGCGGGCATCGACGAGCCGTCGCGTGGCGACCGTCGTCAGCCACGCACGTGGGTCGTCGGGCGAGTGCTCGGGCCAGACCCGCAGCGCCTCGAGCAGCGCCTCCTGCAGCGCATCCTCGGCGGCGTCGAAGTCCTCGCCACGCCGGATCAGGCCGGCGAGCACCCGGGGGACGAGGGCGCGCAGCGCGCCCTCGTCCACAGCCTCGGCTGCCGGGTCATCTCAGGCGTCCGACGGCGCCCCGGACATGATCTCGCGGACATCGATCCACTCGTGCAGCGGGCCGCCGCCGGGGCCGGGCTCGGATGAGATGTAGGCCGCGATCTCGAGCGCGCGCTCGCGCGAGTCGACGTCGACCATGTACCAGCCCGCGACCAGGTCGCTCGTCTCGGGCAGCGGGCCGTCGGTGATCACGGGCGCCGCGTCGGGGCCGCCGTAGCGCACCCAGGTCTGCTCCGGCGTCAGCGCGTTGACGCCTACGAGCTCGCCGTTGTCCTCGAGCAGCTTGGCGACGTGGCGGAGGAACGTCATGTGCGCCTCGACGTCCTCGGGCGCCCACTCGTCCAGCGGCGGGAACGGATGATGCGGCTCGGGGCCGCCACGGTAGTGCTTGAGCAGCAGGTACTTCGGCATGGTGCTCTCCTCGGTGTCGTGGGGCCGCCTGTCGTGGCCCTTCATCTGGTGAGCGGAGCCGGCCGGCGCTTCTCGACATCGAATCACGCCGCACGCGCGCCTGTCGTTCGTCGGGTCGCGGTGCGATTCTGATCCTGCAACCACGAGATCGGGGAGACGACGATGACCGCAGAGGCCTACCGGGTGCTGGCGCTGGACGGCGGCGGCATCCGCGGACTGATCCCCGCGCACGTGCTGCAGGAGCTCGAGCGCCGCTCCGGCAGACCCGTGAGCGCGATGTTCGACCTGATCGCGGGCACCTCGACCGGGGGGATCCTGGCGCTCGGCCTGACCAAGCCCGACGAAGCCGGCGGCCCCGAGTTCAGCGCCGCCGACATGTGCGGTCTCTACCTCGACGACGGGCAGAAGATCTTCCCGCACTCGCTGTTCCAGGAGGCCCGGAGCCTGCACGGCCTGATCGATGCCCGCTACCCCTCCGCACCGATCGAAGCGATCCTCGCCGAACGTTTCGGGAAGACGATGCTCTCCGCGGCGCTGAGGGAGGTCGTGATCCCCAGCTACGACCTGTCGCGTCCGGGCCCGTTCTTCTTCAAGCGGGAGTACGCCCGGAGCGACTCCGAACACTGGGACGTGCCGATGGCTCTCGTCGCGCGCGCGACGAGCGCGGCTCCGACCTACTTCGACCCCGCGATCCTTCCCGCCGCCGGCGCGGAACGGGACCACGCGCTCGCCGATGGCGGCACCTTCGCCAACGACCCCACGCTGTGCGGCTACGCCGACGCGCTGCGCCTCGACACCGAGCGGCGACCGGTCGTCGTCGTGTCGATCGGGACCGGGCTGCCGCCGCAGACGGTCGGCAGCGGGCCGATCCCGATCGAGCCCGCCGCGGCGGGCGACTTCGGCCTGGCGAAGTGGGCCCGTCCGATCCTCGACGTGGTGCTGGACGGAGTCCCGAAGGCCGTCGAGTACCAGATGAACGTGCTCGCCGGCGCGAGCGGGGGGCAGCTCACCTACCACCGGCTCCAGACCAGCCTGCCGAGCGCCTCCCACGCGCTCGACGACGCATCGCCGGGGAACTGCGCGAAGCTGCTCGCCGACGCGCAGGCACTCGTCGAGGAATCCGATCGGGCGCTCGACGCGATCTGCGCGGAGACGGCCTAGCCGGCGCTCGCCGCCATCCTTTCCCGCTGCGGCACGACCGTGTACTTCGGGTCCCGAGCCGACGCCATTCCCGCCGCGAAGATCCCCAGCCGGGTCAACAACGACCCCGCCACCAGCGCCGACCCGGCGGCTGCGGCGGCGGGCCGTGAGCGCCGCGCGGCGAGGACCGCCAGCCCGGCGCCGGCCGCGGTCAGGGCCTTCGCGGCACGCAGCCGGCGCCCCGCGGTACCGTCGCGCATCGCCTCGGCGACCATCCCCAGGCGGCGCTCCATCAGCGCCTCGAAGCCGAGCTCGACGACCGCGCCGGCGACGGCCAGCCGCCGTGCGGGTCCGTTCTCGGCGAGCGGGGCGGCGATCAGCGCGACGCCCGCGCCGGCGCTCGCGGCTGAGCCGGCGAACAGGAACGGAAGCTCGCGGTGCCCTCCGTGCCAGGCCGGGACCGCGGTGTCGGCGATCAGCGCCGCGGTGTAGGAGGCGACGCCCGCGCCGAGCAGGCCTGCGCCGAGCCCGGCGGCGCGGCCGCCCCTTGGAGCGATACCGGTCAGATCCGAGGCGGCAGAGGCGAACGCCAGCGGCGAGTAGCCGACGAGGATCCACACGCCGACGCTCATCGGCGAGCTCGGCTTGACCACGCGCAGCATGTTGAGGAAGCGCAGCGGGCGGCCGAGGTCCTTGACGAGCGCCGCGAGCGACACGGCGATCGCGCCCGCCGCGGTGAGCTTCGAGGCGCGGGCCGTCACCGGGCGCCCTGTGAACTGCGCGCCCGCGGCGATGATCGAGGAGGCGCCCGCAAGACCGCCCGTGAACAGGTAGCCGCCGATCTCCCGCTCCTCCCAGACCGGCGGGTTGATGATCGGCCGCCCGTAGTAGGAGGTGAAGGGATGGTCGTTGCGCTCGCGCCGCCGCCGGCGCCGCCCGGCACCGTCGCCGTCGACCCCCGACCAGGTCCGCGCTTCGCGGCCCGGCCGCACACCACCCAGCCCCTCGCGCGTGACTTCGGCGTCGCTCATCGGCCCGCGCCGATGAACGCGGCAGCCGAGGCGGCGAGCAGCCCGCCGGCGGCGAGGCCCACGCGCCGCCACATCGCCGGCAGGTCCCGGGTCGTGACGACGGGGTCGGGCGGGAGGCCGTAGACCTCGGGCTCGTCGAGCAGCAGGAAGAACGCGCCGTCCCCGCCGACACCGTCGTCCGGATCCCGGCCGTAGAGGCGCGCCTCGGGCACCCCGGCCTCGTGCATCTGCGCGACGCGGCGGTCGGCCCGGACGCGCAGCTCCTCGAGCTCGCCGAACTGGATCGAGTCGGTCGGGCAGGCCTTCGCACACGCCGGCTCCTGGCCGTTGCCGAGGCGGTCGTAGCAGAGCGTGCACTTGAAGATCCGCCCGTCGTCCTCGCGCTTGTTGAGCACGCCGTACGGGCACGCCGGAACGCAGTAGCCACAACCGTTGCAGATGTCCGCCTGGACGACGACGGTGCCGAACTCGGTGCGGAACAGCGAGCCGGTCGGGCACACGTCGAGGCAGGCGGCGTGGGTGCAGTGCTTGCAGACGTCGGAGGCCATCAGCCAGCGGAACCCCTCGCCGGCGTCGCCGTCGCGCTGGAAGTTCGCCTCGTGCCCGCCGACCGGCACGCGCTGCTCGATGAAGGCGACATGGCGCCACGAGTCGGCGCTCAGGCCGCCCGTGTTGTCGAACGAGTCGCCGAGCCAGTTCAAGCCGTCTTCGGGCACGTCGTTCCACTCCTTGCAGGCGACCTCGCATGCCTTGCAGCCGATGCAGATCGAGGTGTCGGTGAAGAACCCCATCCGCGGCGGCGGGTCCTCGTGTCCTGCGTCGGCGGCCGCGTCCTGGCCGTCGGGGACGAGCTTGACCTCGGTCCAGCTCACGGCGCCGCTCCCGTCTCGGCGGTGATGCCTGCCCGCGCCCGGTACTCCTCGACCAGCTCCCGGCGGGCGGCGCCGCGCGGCCGGCGGCCCGGCTGGATGTCGACGGTGAAGGCCTTGACCTCCTGGATGTGGGAGTTCGGATCGAGCGACATCGAGGACAGCTCGTTCGCCGAGTCGCCTTTCGAGTGGCCGTTGGGCCCCCAGTGGTAGGGCATCCCGATCGTGTGGATCACGCGTCCGTCGGCCCGCAACGGCGTCATCCGGTCGGTGACGAGCACGCGCGCCTCGATCGCGCCGCGCGCGCTGACGAGCGTCGCCCAGCCGCGGTGCTCGAGCGCGCGCAGTCGCGCGAGCTCGGGGGAGATCTCGACGAAGAACTCCGGCTGCAGCTCCGACAGGTAGGGGACCCAGCGGCTCATCCCGCCGGCGGTGAAGTGCTCGGTCAGCCGGTAGGTCGTGACCATGAACGGGAACACCTCGGCGCCCGCTGTGCCGGGGTCGGGGTGGTAGCGGTTGTTCTCGTGGTCGTAGACCTGGCGCGCCGGGTTGCGCTGCTGCTCGTGCAGCGGGTTTCGCAGCGTCGAGTCCTGAGGCTCGTAGTGCGTCGGCAGCGGACCGTCGGCGCAGCCCGCGGGTGCATAGAGCCAGCCGCGCCCGTCGGCCTGCATGATGAACGGGTCGTCGCCGGCGATCGCGTCCGGCCCGAGCGCGCCCTCCGGCGGCCGGTAGGACGGCGGCTTGTCCGCCTCGAAGTCGGGCACGTCGTGGCCGGTCCATTTTCCCTGCTCCTCGTCCCACCAGACGAGCGCCTTGCGCTCCGACCACGGTTTGCCCTCGGGGTCCGCCGAGGCGCGGTTGTAGAGGATCCGGCGGTTCGCCGGCCAGGCCCAGGCCCACTCGGGGCCCGTCCAGTTCTGCTCGCGGGCAGGCTTGCGGCGCGCCGTCTGGTTGACGCCGTCGGCGTACGAGCCGCAGTAGATCCAGCACCCGCACGAGGTCGAGCCGTCGGCCTCCAGCTCCGTGTAGGAGGAGAGCATCGTGCCGTCCGTCTTCCAGCCGCTGATCTCGGCGAGCACCGCCTCGGCGATCGGATCTTGATACGGACCCTCGGTCGGGTAGTCCCAGGTCAGGTCGAGCGCCGGGCGGTCGCGCTCGTCGGTCGCGCTCGCCTGCCGCGCGGCGAGCCGCTCGCGGACCATGCGCCCGATGTGGAACGTGAACCACAGGTCGGAGCGCTGATCCCCGGCTGGCTCGACCGCTTTGTGGTGCCACTGCACCATCCGCTGCGTGTTGGTGAACGTACCGTCCTTCTCGGTGTGGGCGGCGGCCGGCAGGAAGAAGACCTCGGTCGGGATCTCCTCGGTGCGCATCTCGCCGCTCTCGATCTCCGGGCCGTCCTTCCAGAAGGTCGCCGACTCGATCAGCGAGAAGTCGCGGACGACGAGCCACTCGAGCTTCGACATGCCGAGCCTCTGCATGCGGTTGTTGGCGGAGCCGACCGCCGGGTTCTGGCCGAACAGCATGAAGCCCTTGACGGTGCCCTCGATCTGGGCCATCACCGTGTCGTAGGTCGAGTGGCTGCCGGTGATCCGCGGCAGGTACTCGAACGCCCAGTCGTTCTCGGCGGTCGCGGCGGCGCCGAAGTAGGCCTTCATCAGCGACACGACGTAGTTGCGCATGTCGCCCCAGAACCCCTTGTCGGGCGCGTCGGCGGCGATGTAGGAGTCGAGGTCCTGATGGCGGTGGGCCTGGGGGTCGGGATGTAGCCCGGCAGCGTGTCGAACAGCGTCGGGATGTCGGAGGAGCCCTGGATCGAGGCGTGGCCGCGCATCGCCATCACGCCGCCGCCGGGCCGGCCCATGTTGCCGAGCAGCAGCTGCAGGATCGAGGCGCAGCGGATGTACTGCGACCCGATCGTGTGCTGCGTCCAGCCGACGCCGTGCACGAACGCGGTCGTCCGCTCGCGGCCGGAGTTCTTCACGAACAGCTCGCAGACCGTCGCGAACGTCTCCTGGTCGAGGCCGCAGACGCGTTCGACCATCTCCGGCGTGTAGCGAGCGTAGTGGCGTTTGAGGATCTGCCACACGCAGCGAGGGTGCTCCAGCGTGAGGTCCAGCTTCGGCGTGCCGCGATCCTTGAAGCGGCCGCCGATGCCCCCCTCGTCGCCCGAGTAGGAGGAATCGGAGAGCTGGTCGCGCTGGCCCGCGGCCGCCGCCATGAAGGCGCCGTCGTACTGCCAGGAGGAGGGGTCGTAGCTCGCGTTGTCGTGATCGAAGCCCGAGAAGATGCCTTCGGCGTCGGCGTCTTCGAAGTCCTCGCCGATGATCACCGGTGCGTTGGTGTAGTGCAGGACGTACTCGCGGAAGTCCGACCCCGTCGAGATCACGTGGTTGATGATCGCCCCGAGGAACGCGATGTCGCTTCCGGGCCGGATCGGGACGAACATGTCGGCGAGCGCCGAGGTGCGGCTGTAGTGCGGGTCGACGTGGATCACCGTCGCGCCCCGGGCCTTGGCCTCGACGACCCACTGGAAGGCGACGGGATGCGCCTCGGCCATGTTCGAGCCCTCGAGCACGATCAGGTCGGAGTTCTGCAGGTCGCCGGGCAGAGTGCTCGAGGCGCCGCGGCCGAAGGAGGTGCCGAGCCCCACGACCGTCGAGGAGTGGCAGACGCGCGCCTGGTTCTCGATCTGGATGATCCCGAGCCCGGTCAGCAGCTTCTTGATCAGGTAGTTCTCCTCGTTGTCCAGCGTCGCGCCGCCGAGCGCGGCGATCGACATGCAGCGCCGCACCTGCACGTCGTCGTGGTCCCACTCCCAGCCTTCGTCGCGGGTCGCGACGATGCGGTCGGCGATCATCTCCATCGCCGTCTCGAGGTCGAGGCGCTCCCACTCCGTGCCGTGGGGGCGGCGGTAGAGGACGTGCTGCTCGCGCGCCGTCCCGGTCGTCAGCTGCAGCGTCGCCGAGCCCTTCGGGCACAGCCGGCCGCGGCTGTGGGGCGCATCCGGATCGCCCTCGATCTGGATCACCCGCTCGTCCTTGACGTAGACGTTCTGCGCGCAGCCGACCGCGCAGTACGGGCACACCGACTTGACGACGCGGTCCGCGGTCGCGACCCGCGACCGCTTCTCGCGCGAGCCGCGCGACTTGACGGCGGCGCCGCGCCCGGTGATGTCACCGGTCCCGAGCTGCCGGGCCGCCGGCCACAGGTCGAGCAGTCGGCGCGCGGCGCTCATCGCGAGGGCGGGGTCAGCTCGCGGGCGGCGCGCTCGCGCACCCACGCGAGCACGGCGGCGTTGCTCGTCGGGTTGACCGCCGGCGGGTTGGACAGGGCCTGGGAGCTGCCCGGCAGGACCGGCTTGTCGCGCAGCTCGTCGGGGTGGGGGGCGTCGGAGCCGTCTGCCGGCAACCCCGTCGCGATCATGAACGCCTCGCCGGGAGTGATCGAGAGCTCGGCCGCCGCCTGCTCGTAGGAGCGGCCCTCCGACAGCAGCTGCGTGACCTGGGCTCGCGTCGCCATCCTCCGGTGATTATGCCCCCTGGAGGCAGGGCGAAACGAGGGGGTCTGGCCAGCGGATCGGGCCGCGCCGGTGAACTGGCGTCGTTGGCCGCGAGCGCGGCGCGATCTACAGCAGCGCCTCGGCGTTGCCGCGATCGATCGCGGCCCGTGCGCCCGCATCGAACACCTCGCTGAGCGCCGGCCGCGGGTTACCGCCCTGCGCGTACATCAACCCAGCGAAAGGCCAGTCCGAGCCGAACAGGATGCGCTCGTGGCCTGCGATCCCGGCGACCCGATCGCCCCCTCCGGGGTCCACGGCGGGATCGGGATGCCGCCGATCATCGGCCCGCTCGCCTCCAGCGCGTCGCGGTAACGCGGCGCGAGGTAGTGCGCGTGGACGTCGATCGCGCCGCCGCAGCCGGTCATCGCTGCTCGGCGATCGGCTCGGGCAGCGGCCGCCGCGCGATCTCGGCGGCCTCCGCGGGGGCGATGCCGAAGCTGCGCAGCACGCCCTCGGCATGTGCCGCGTCGGCGTCCGGGCCGGCCTCGCCGGAGAGCTGCGCGCTGATCACGGCGAACAGCGCGCCGCCGCTCGCGGTCAGCGCGAGAGCGGGATCGGCGACGTCGAAGCGCCCGTCCGCGATCCCGTCCGCGAGGTCGATCTCGGCGGCCCCGCCGAGCGTCGACCAGGCCGTCCGATACGGGAGGTCGAGACGGAGGAACAGCCATCCCCAGTCGGGGTCGGTCCGCGCAGCGCGAACGAGGTGCCGGTGGGCGATGCTGATCTTCTCGGCGACGTCTGAGGCCTGGGCCTGGCGCTCCTGCAGCAGCTGCAGCTGCTTCGAGAGCTCGGCTTCCAGCAGCGCCTCGAGCAGCGCCTCCTTGGTCGGGAAGTAGTTGTAGAAGGACCCGGTCGCGACGTCCGCGCGTGCGGCGATGTCGGCGATCGCGGTGCCCTCCAGGCCGCGGGTCGCGAACAGCTCGCGCGCCGCCGCGAGCAGGCCGGCGCGCGTCCTCGCCTTGCGGCGCTCGATCCTGGTGCCCTGCGCGGGCGCGCTCGTCGCTGCCGTGGTCATGCATTGAATATAGCATCAGAGTTGAATCAAGATTCATTTCCTGCTACGGTGCGCGCCGAGTCGCCGATCTGGAGGAGAGATGAGGAGCGAGGAGACGCAGGTCCTGATCGTCGGGGGCGGGGGAGCCGGCCTGACCGCGTCGATGCTGCTGGCGGGGCTCGGCGTCGAGCACCTGCTCGTCAGCTCGCGTCCCGGCACGTCCGAGTTGCCGAAGGCGCACGTCATCAACCAGCGCTCGATGGAGATCCTCGCGGACGTCGGCGTCGCCGAGGAGATCTCGCGGCGCGGCACGCCGGCCGCCCAGATGGCGGCGACCGCGTTCTACTGCGGGTTCGCCGGCCCGACCGGCGACTACGGCCGGATGCTCGCCCGGCTCGAGTGCTGGGGAGCGGGCGGAGACGATGAGAACTGGCGGGCGGCGAGTCCCTGGGTGCAGCACAACCTTCCCCAGATCCGGCTCGAGCCGATCCTCCGCGAGCGCGCCGAAGAGCTCTCGCCGGGCCGCGTGCGCTTCCACCACGAGCTGACCGCGCTCGCCCAGGACACGGACGGCGTGACGGCGCGGATACGCGACCACGCCGCCGGCGAGGACTACGAGATCACGGCGCGATACGCGATCGGCGCCGACGGCGGGCGGATCGTCGCATCCCAGCTCGGAGTCGAGTACGAGGGACTCGGCGTGATCAGCCAGACCGCCGACGCTGCACGTCAGCGCCGACTTCTCCGGGCTGGCGCGCGACCCGGACGTCCTGCTCCGCTGGATCCTCTCGCCCCAGAGCGGCGTCGGTGTCGTGATGGTGCCGATGGGGCCCGAGCGCTGGGGGCCCGAGTCGGAGGAGTGGGTGATCCACCTCAACGCGCCGCTCGGCGCGCCGGGCTGGGACAGCGACGATCAGGTCGAGCGCGAGGCGCGGCGCGCGATGGGCATCGGCGCGCACCCGATGCGGATCCACAAGATCACGCGCTGGGCGGTCGACGCGGTGATGGCGTCCGAGTTCTCGGTGGGACGCGTTCACCTCGTCGGGGACGCCGCGCACCGGCACCCGCCGACCGGCGGGCTCGGACTGAACAGCGCGATCCACGACGTCCACAACCTCTGCTGGAAGCTCGCGGCGGTGCTCGCCGGCGATGCCGACGCCTCGCTGCTCGACAGCTACGAAGCCGAGCGCCGCCCGGTCGACGAGCGGAACGCGCAACGCTCGCTCGAGAACGCCGTCAACCACCTGACGATCGCGATGGCGATCGGGGTGTCCCACGAGAACACCGAGCAGCAGAACCTCGCCAACCTGCGACGGCTCTGGAGCACGCGCGAGGAGGACGCCGGGCACCGCTCCGAGGTTCTGCGCACCATCCGCGCGGCCTCGATGGAGTTCTCCGAGCACAACGTCGAGCTCGGCTACCGCTACGAGTCGGCGGCGGTGCTCGACGACGGCACGCCGCTCGACCCCGTGCCCGATCCCGTCCGTGTCCACACCCCCTCCACGCGGCCGGGGTCGCCGCTCCCGCATGCCTGGATCGACGACGAGGCGGGCAACCGCCGCGCGACCCGGGACCTCGTCGCACCCGGGCGCTTCCTGCTGATCGCGGGGGAGGACGGCGGAGGCGTGGTGCGAGGCCGCGCGCGCGCTCGCCGGGGAGGTAGCCGCTCGACGCGCTGCGGATCGGCCACCTCGACGGCGACCTGTTCGACCCCCGCTGCACCTGGCTGAGGCGCCGCCGGATCGAGCCCGACGGCGCGATCCTCGTCCGGCCCGACCGCTTCGTCGCCTGGCGGAGCCTCGGCGCTGCCACTGATCCGCGCGGCGAGCTGTCCGCCGCGCTCGGTCGCGTGCTCGCGCGCCCGCTGTCCACGGCGATGGCGGGCTAGCGCGATGCGCGCGCACAGCGACGTCGCGATCGTCGGCTACGGGCCGGTCGGACAGACGCTGGCGATCATGCTCGGCCGGCTCGGCTACGAGGTCGAGCGTGTTCGAGCGCTGGCCGAGCCTCTATCCGCGGCCGCGCGCCGTGCACTACGACGACGAGATCGCGCGCATCTTCCAGCGCCTCGGGATCGCAGACGAGCTCGAGGCGATCACCGAGCCCGCCGGGAGCCTACGAGTGGCAGAACGCGAGCGGTCAGACGCTGCTGCTGCTCGACCGCTCCGCGCCCGGGCCGTCGGGCTGGCCGGGCGCGACGATGTTCAGCCAGCCCGACCTCGAGCGGCTGCTCGACCGCACGGCGAAGGCGGTGCCGCCGGTGAGCGTCAACCAGGGGTGGGAGGTAGCCGACGTCTGCGATCAGCGGGAGACGACGTCCGCCTCGCGATCCGGCGAGACGACGGCGAGCAGCGCGAGGTCACCGCCTCGCTACGTGATCGGCTGCGACGGCGCGAACAGCCTCGTGCGGGAGCGGATGGGCACTCCGGTCGAGGATCTCGGCTTCGCCTACGACTGGCTGATCGCCGACACCGTGCCTCGCGACCCGGGCCTGCTCGCCGGCGTGAACCTGCAGCGCTGCGACCCGCGCCGCCCGACCACGCTCGTCTCGGGCGGGCCCGGGCGGCGGCGCTGGGAGTGGATGCTGCTGCCCGGCGAGACCCGCGAGCAGGTCGAGAGCGAGGAGTTCGTCTGGCGGATGCTCGCTGAGTCCGATCTCGGCCCCGAGCAGCTGGAGCTGGAGCGCCTTGCCGTCTACACGTTCCGCGCTCGCTGGGCCGAGCGCTGGCGGGAGGGCCGGCTGCTGCTGGCCGGAGACGCCGCTCACCAGATGCCCCCGTTCGCGGGGCAGGGACTGTGCTCGGGATTGCGCGACGCCGCGTCGCTGTGCTGGCATCTCGACCTGGTCCTGCGCGGCCTCGCGGACGAGTCGACCCTCGACGCGTACACGAGCGAGCGCAGCGGACACCTGCAGCACGCGATCGCGCTGTCGGTCGAGCTCGGCAAGGTGATCTGCATCGCCGACGAGGCCGAGGCGGCGGCGCGAGACGAGCTGCTGCTCGGTCTCGCCGCGGACCCGACGACGCCGCCGATCGAGCCGCCGCCGCCGGATCTCGGCCCTGGGATCCACGACGCAAGCCCCGGCGGATCGCTGTTCCCGCAGGGCCGGCGCGGACCCTCCGAGCTGCTCGAAGACACGTTCGGCGGGGGCTTCGCGCTGTATGCGATCGATGCCGACCCCGGCGAGCTGCTCGACGACCCCGCGCGCGAGCTGCTGAGCCGGCTCGGCTGCGCGCTCGTCGGCGTGAGGAGCAGCGACGACGCGATCTACCGCGAGTGGTTCTCGGCGCGCGGCTGCGGCGTGGCGCTCGTGCGACCCGATTTCTACGTCTTCGGCACCGCCGCCTCGCCCGCGGAGACGCGAGCGCTGGTGCGGCGCCTGGGGGATTCGCTGACCGGCCGAAACCGAATCGAGGAGAGCCTGACGAGATGAGCACGATCCGACCGACGTTCCACCACTTCAACCTCAAGACGACGCGTTTGCAGGAGCTGATCGACTGGTACGGCACGGTCGTCGGCGCGGAGGTGACCTTCCAGGACGCGACCGGTGCCTGGCTGAGCAACGACGAGGCGAACCACCGCATCGCGCTGCTCGCATTCCCCGGGTTCGTCGACGATCCCGACAAGGACACGCGCACGGGGATGCACCACAGCGCCTTCGAGTACGGCGAGCTTCGAGGACCTCAACGCGAGCTATCTGCGACTGCGCGAGGATGGGATCGAGCCGGACCTGTGCATCGATCACGGCATGACGCTCTCCTACTACTACAAGGACCCGGACGGGAACCACGTGGAGCTCCAGACCGACGCGTTCGGCGACTGGGCGGCCTCCAAGCAGTGGATGCGGACGAGCCCCGAGTTCCACGCGAACCCGATCGGCGTGTTCGTCGACCCGGCGAGGATCGCCGAGGCGGCGGCGGCGGGCGAGCCGTTCGAGCGGATCCACGCCCGCGCGATGGCGGGCGAGCTGAGCCCGGCCGAGGCCCCGATCGAGCTGCCGAGGTAGCGGTATGCGTCTGGTGAGCTACGAGATCGACGGCGTCGCGGCGGCGGGCGTGCTGCTCGGCGACGCGGTCGTGCCGCTGTCCTCGCTGGAGCGTCCGCCGGCGGCGGGTGTTCGCGGCGTCCTCGAGGAGCTCGACGCGGACGGCCTGCGGGCGCTTGCGGCAGCGGCTGCGCAGGCGGATGAGCGCCTGCCGCTGGCGGGCCTGCGGCTGAAGGCGCCGGTCGTCGACCCGCAGAAGATCATCTGCATCGGGCTGAACTACCGCGACCACGCCGAGGAGACGGGTCAGGAGATCCCGGCCGCGCCGATGTGGTTCGCGAAGTTCGCCAACTCGCTGATCGGAGCGGGCGAGACGATCGTGCTGCCCGCCGCCCACCCCGACTACGTCGACTACGAGGCGGAGCTCGCGCTCGTGATCGGGCGCCCGGCGCGCAACGTGCCCGAGCGCGAGGCGCTCTCGCACCTGGCGGGCGTGATGCCGTTCAACGACGTCAGCGCCCGCGACCTGCAGCTGCAGAACCCGCTGTGGACGAGCGGCAAGGCGATCGACACCTTCGCGCCGTGCGGTCCCTCGCTGGTGACGCTCGACGAGGCGGGCGATCTCGGCGCGCTGGGGCTGCGAACCCGGATCGACGGCGAGCTGGTGCAGGAGGGGAGCACCGCGAACCTGATCTTCGGGCCGGAGGAGCTGGTCGCGTGGCTGTCGCGGACGATCACGCTGCTGCCCGGCGACGTGATCGCGACCGGGACGCCGGCCGGCGTCGGCGCGGCGAAGGGGAGGTTCCTGCGCGCCGGTGAGATCGTCGAGGTCGAGATCGACCGCGTCGGCACGCTGGCCAACCCGATCCGTGGCGAACGCGCCGATGGCTGAGCTGACGGCGGGCCTCGAGCGGCTGCTCGACTCTCGCCCGGTCGGGGTGCTCGCCACGGAGCGGCCCGGCGGGCGCCCGAGCCAGTCGGTCGTCTACTACGCGCGCGAGGGCGCGACGCTGCTGATCTCGAGCGTCGACGGTCGGCGCAAGGTCGAGGACGTCGAGCGCACCGGCTGGGCGTCGCTGAGCGTGATGGGGGAGGAGCGGCCGTTTCCCTCGGCGACGGTCTCCGGCGCGGCCGAGATCCGCAGGCGCGGGATCGGCGCCGCGACCGCCGCCGTCGCACAGCGCGTGATCGGGAGCGACGAGCCCCCCGAGCAGCAGAGCGACGAGGCGCTGGCAGCGCTCGGGCGCGTGATCATCGCCCTCACGATCGAGCGCGTCGCCGCGGCCAGCTACCTCGACGGCTGAGGGGCGGCGGCTCGCGCAGCGCCGTAGGCTTGGCGCCGTGCGCACGCGCTGGCAGAGCGGACTCGCGACCGGGGTCGTGCTGCTCGGCACCACCGCACTGATCGTGCTCGACCTCGCCGACGAAGGCGTTCGCCGGTGGGGCGCCCGCCACCCGATCACCGTCGACACCGTCTGCGGGATGCTCGTCGTGCTGATCACCGTGCTCGTCGTCAACCAGGTGCTCGCCCGCCGAGCGCTGCGCGACCGCGCCAGCGCGATCGCCGCCCAGGCGGCGATCGTCCTCGGCCAGGCGGCGCGCACGGTCCGGACCGCCCGCGCCGCGCTGAACGGCGATGCCGAACAGGAGGAGAGCGCCCGCGAGGAGACGCGTTCGTACATGACGATGCTGCTGATCGCCGCGCCGGTGCTGATCGACGCGGCCCTCGCGCGAGCCTTCCTGGAGCAGTCCCAGCTGCTCGCGCGGGAGCTCGCGCGGGTGCTCGCCGACCTCTCCGACGACGCCGCCGACCGCGCGGCGACGAGCGCGAAACTGGATGCGGCGGTCGCCTCGCTGCGCACGGCCGCCGCACCGCTGATGGCGGTGCTGACGCCGGATCAACGCAGCGCTGTCGCATCGGACACCTAGCGCCGCGGGGCTTCGCGGGGCGGGGAGGCGAAGGCGGGCGGGCGCGACATCGCGTGCGCCGCGGCTACCGCGAGCGCGCCGGACCAGGCGTCCCGCTTCACCGGCGCGCGGGCGCGTCCGCCACGGCGTCGACGGCGACAGTGCCGTGGAGCACGCGCAGCGTCACCGGGCCCGCCGTGGCGATCGCGCCGAGCGCGACGAGGACGGGTCCCGCGCCGGCCTTGCGCAGCAGCGCGATCCGCCGGCGGCCCTCGGCGCGGAGTTCGACCCGTGCCGCGGCGGTCTCGGCGTAGAGCGCGAACACGGGCCGCCCCGGACCGAGCTTGGCGCGTCACGCTCGCGCCGGCCGACCCGGTCTCGACGACGCCCGCGAGCGCACCCCGATCTCCGTGCCGGCGCCAGCGGCCGTGGTAGCGCAGGCCGCGCCACAGCGCTCCGTGAGCCGCGAGCACCCGTCCCTCGAAGCGCAGCCCGGCGGGGGTGGATCCGCCCGGCGTCGTCGCGCGTCCCTCCCGGGCCCGGGTGCGACGGCGACGGTTGCTGGCCCGGAGAGGACCCGCTGCCGCCTCCGAGCGATGCGCCGCAGCCGGCTTCCGGCGGCTGCGAGGGCTGTGCTCCGGGCGCGCGCGGTAGGTCTTCGACGGGCGTCGGAGGGCAGCCGGCGGCACCGGGCGAGCACACGCAGACGTCGATCCGGTTCGAGCGCAGGGCCCCGGCGGCGACCGCCATCACGCGGTGCCACCCCGGTGTCGTGAAGGTGACCGCGAGCTTTCCGTCTTCGCCGCTGGTCGCGAGGGGCTGTTCGCCGAGGGGCGTCTCGGCGCCGTCCGGTTCCGTCTGGACGGGGACGACCGTCGCACCGCTGTAGGCGCCGAAGCCGCTGCGGCCCGGCCGGGCCGGCGGCGAGCCGGACCCCGGTTTGTGCGATAGCGCTTCCAGCTCGAGCGGCACCCCGACGGCGGTCGCCGCCGTCAGCGGCGGCGCGCCTTCGGCGCCGGCCGGGTACAGCGCGAGCATCGGCTTCGAGGGGCCGTAGGACCACAGGACCTGCGCCCCTTCCGCCAGCTCGTACTGGCATCCCCCGACCGACAGCAGCGTGCCGTTGACGAGGACGCCCCAGCTGTTGCCTTCCCCTTCGCGTTCACCCGCCCATTCGGTCACGAAGAAGTCGTCGTAGCTCGAGTTCCAGCGGCCGTCGAAGCTGCCGCCGGTGATCGTCATCGCGTCGAAGGCCGCCCCGGTCGGCGTCGGGCCCGGGCTCGTGTTCTGGGGATCGTTCGGGTTGATCCCGTCGCAGCGATGGCCTTCCGTTTCGCTGCGTGCGGTGATCGCGTGGCCTTCGGTCAGCACGGGCCCTTCGAACAGGGTCCGGCTGCGTCCCTCGATCCGGACCTCCACGTTCGTCGGCGCGGCGGCGGCCGCTGGCGGCCGAGAGCCCGAGTGCACAGAGCACGCCGGCCGCGAGGCGCGCCGCCACGCGCAGCCTCGCGGCGGGCACTCCGCGGCCGCGCGTGTTCGGCAGGCGGCCGCGGTGGCGTGAGCTCGATCGGCGTGCCCCTCATCGCTACGGCACGAGCAGCATCGTCGCGCCCACCTTGACCTTCGTGCTGGCCTTCGCCGTGACCTGCTTGCCGCCGTCGGTGCCGAGCTTCCAGCCGCCGGTCGCCGACTGACCGTCGATCGAGGTCACCGTGCCCTTGCCGCCGTCGGGCGTGAAGCTCGTCACGCAGCCGGAGGGGCTCGCCGCGCTCTCGGCGGCCTGCAGCACCGCCCCGAGCGTGGTCGTCGCCGCCGACGGCGTGAGCTTCACCGCGCACGGCTTCGGCCCGGCGGCGCCGTCGACCACGAGCGCCAGCTCGGTGCTCGTGCCCGGCGTGAACGCGGCCTGCGCGACCCACCGCTTGAGCCCGTGGTGGGTCTTCGCCGGTTCGGCGGTGAAGCCCGCGCCGGCGAGGGCGCGGAGAGCGTCTTGAGAGGAGTAGAGGTTCGGGCCGGTTTCCGCCGGTTCGTAACGGAAGCCGCCGCCGGCGAGCTGCTGGGAGATCAGGAAGTCGATCGGGGTGTGACCGGCTGATGTCGTGAGCGCGGAGCTCTGCGGGGCGATCCCGCACGCGTCGAGTCCCTCGACCGCCCATGCGTTGGAGTCGGTGTTCGGCCCGAATTCGGTCGCGAACGCTCCCGTACCCGAGGATTCGGCTTTCAGGTCGGCCTCGAGGAAGTGCTGCGCGGAGGTGATCGCCGGGTCGCTCGCAGCCACCCCGGCGCCGCACAGGGCCGCCATCGCCGCACCGGTGAATTCGGCTTCGGACGGCGCGCCGAGCGCTTCGGCGTCGCCGGCGGCGGTCAGGTAGGTCCAGCCGCCGTCGGTGTGCTGGTTCGCGCGCAGGGCTTCGACCGACTCGCTCAACAGCGCCGCCGGGACCCGCTCGACGCCTTTCTGCGTGTGGGTGTCCGCGAGCGCGAGCAACCCGAACACGGTCCCGTTCAGCAGCCCGTGTTCCCCGTAGTAGCCGGGCGTCGCCGTGTCGTCGTGCGCGATCACCTGTGCGATCAGGTTCTGGCCGGCCGAGACGCGCGCCGGGTCGATGCCGGCGGCGTACGCCGCGAGTGCCGCGGTCTCGTAGTCGGTGACCGCGGGTTCACCGCCGCCGGGCCAGGTCTGCGGGTCGCCGATCAGTTCGCGGTAGTAGGTGCGCGCGTCGGTTCCACCGGCGCCGGCCTCCACTTCCCCGGGGGCGACGCCGGCGGCGGCGAGCGCGCTCAGCGCCCATTCGCCGCCGAAGCCCTGAAAGCTGCCGTCGGCGGACTGCTGCGAGCGGAGGTACGAGACGGCGGACTGTCGAGAGGCTTCGATCTGCTGCTTGCTGGATGTGGCATCTGGCGATCGACGGGCAGGCAAGCGCCAGCACGCCGAGCACGACGGGTGCGAACTTGGGCTTCAAGGGGATCTCCTTCCATCGACGACGAGACGACGCCGCCGGGCCGGGAGGGTCCGGGCGATCACGTCCAGCCGTCCATTCGCGAGAACAGGGACCGTATGTACGTGTCACCCGGCAGGTACTCGGACTCGGCTCACGGACCGCTCGGCCCGCCGCCACACCGTTGCGCGTCAGTCCCTGATTCACACAGGGTTCCCCCAGCCGCGTGACGGGCGCAGAGTAACCGATCGCGGGAGCCGCCCGCCGTGAGGGTCTCAACCCGAGGGTTGAGAGACCCCTCCGGATCAACCCGCAGATCAAGCCGTGCGCCGATGTGCGGGGGCTCGGCCGCGACGAGTATGGCTGCCATGACTACTACCGATTACCTCATCGACTCAGCGCTCGTCCTGCTCGTCCTGCTCCAGATCAAGGAGCGCCCCCTCACCAACCGCACACTGATCCGTCCGCTCGTGATCCTCTCGATCGCGGTCGCCAACTACCTGCACGGCATCCCGACCGCCGGCAACGACCTCGTCCTCCTGTTCGTCCTCGGCACCGTCGGGGCCTCGATCGGCATCGCCAGCGGCGCGACCGTGATGATGCGGCTCGGCTCCGGCGGCGAGGTGCTGATGCGCACCGGCTGGATCTCGGGCTTCTTCTGGGTCCTCGGGATGGGCTCGCGCTTCGCCTTCATCTACTGGATCAGCCACTCCGGCGCCGGCTCGCTGACGAGCTTCAGCGCCTCGCACTCGATCACCAGCGCGGAGGCCTGGACGGTCGCGCTGCTCGGCATGGCGGTGTTCGAGGTCCTCGGGCGCACGGCGGTGCTCGCCACGCGGCGGGCGCGGCTGGAACCGCAGCCGGCGATCGCGTAGTTGCCGCGACGGCCGGAATCGATCAACCTCTCGACCCAAGTGTTCATGCTCAACATGAACCCCCGGGCGGCGACCCTCGTCAGGGTCGTCGCCCTCGGGCTGATCAGCTGGACCGTGATCGACGCCCGCCACGACCCCGGCCTCTCCGGCCGGGGTCTCGTCGTGACGCTGTCGTTCGGCGATCGCCGCCGCCGCCTGGATCGCGTGGATCCGCCGGACCTGGAGCGGCGGCTTCCTGAACCTCGAGGGAGGGCACGGCGAGCTGTGGCCGATGGCGGTCGCGGGAGCCGTGCTGACGGCCGCCTCGCCGTCCAGCGCCGGCAGCGCGTTCGTGTTCGTGGCGTCCGTCGCGGCGGCGGTGCGCAGCGATCTGCGCCGCGCCTTCCGGATCGCGTTCGCCGGCGCCTTCGCCCTCGCGGTCGCCGAGCTCGCCTACGACGGCTCCGCGCTCGGCACCCTCGCCTACGCGCTCGGCTTCGCCGCGACGATGCTCGCCGCTTCGAACAGCCGCAACGGTGCGCTGCGCACCGAGCAGGCGGAGCTGCTGCTCGCCCAGTCGCAGCGCTCGCACGAGGAGCAGCTGCGGGCCGCGAAGCTCGAGGAGTCGACGCGGATCGCGCGGGAGATCCACGACGTGCTCGCGCACACCCTCGCCGGCCTCACGATCCAGCTCGAGGCGACCGCCTCGCTGCTCGAGCACGGCGCCGAGCGGGACACCGTGCTCGCACGGGTCCGCCGCGCCCACGAGCTCGCCAGGGAGGGCCTCGCCGAGACGCGCCGCGCGGTCGGCGCGCTGCGCGGCGGGCCGGCGCCGGGACAGCTGCCGCTCGCCGACCGGCTCGACGCGCTCGCCGCCGCCGGCCGCGCATCGGGGGGCGCGGCGCTCGAGCTGACGGTCGAGGGCGACCCGGGCCGACTCTCGCCCGCGGTATGCGATGCGATCCTCCGCGTCGCGCAGGAGGCGATCACGAACACGCAGAAGCATGCGCCCGGCGCCGTCGCGGAGGTCCGCGCTCGACGCCGGCGCGAGGACGATCAGCGACGCGGTCCGGCTGCTCGTCGTCGACCGGCATCCGCCGGGCGCGCGCGCCGCCTCCTCGCTGGCGTCGAGCGGCGGCGGGTTCGGCATCGCCGGGATGCGCGAACGCGCCGAGGAGCAGGGCGGGACGCTGTCGGCGGAGGCGACCCCCGACGGCTGGCGGGTCGAGCTGCGTGCTGCCTCCCGTCGGCCTGCGGGAGCCGGTCACTGTGACGCGGCGGGTCCGCGTGCTCGTCGCCGACGACCAGGCGCTCGTCCGCGAGGGGCTCGTGACGCTGCTCGAAGCGGTGCCGGAGATCGAGCCGCTCCCAGCCGCCGCGGACGGGGAGGAGGCGGTCGGCGCTGGCGCTGCGCCACCGCCCGGAGGTCGTGCTGATGGACCTGCGGATGCCGAAGCTCGACGGCGTCGAGGCGACGCGCCGGATCCGGGCCGAGCTCCCGGACACGGAGGTCGTCGTGCTGACGACCCACGCCGACGAGGACGTCGATCCTCGACGCGCTCACGGCCGGCGCGCGCGGCTATCTCACGAAGGACGCCGGCATCGCCGAGATCTCGCGCGCCGTGCTGGCGGCGGCCGAGCACCTGACGCTGCTCGATCCGCTCGTGCACAGCCGGCTGCTGGCGGCGGCGAGCGACCCCGCCAGGCGCCCGTCGCCCGCGACGGCCGCGCAGCCGCTGCCCGACGAGCTGACGCCCCGCGAGGGGGAGGTGCTGAGGCTGATCGCCGGCGGCCTCTCGAACAAGGAGATCGCCGCCGAGCTGGTCGTCTCCGACGCGACGGTCAAGACGCACATCAACCACGTGCTGCGCAAGATCGGCGCGCGCGACCGCGCACAGGCCGTCCACTACGCCTACACGCACGGGCTCGCCGGGTAGCCGGGGCACCGGCGGGCCGAGTCGCGGCCGCGCCTGACCGTCGCTACGCTCGAGTCGTGACCCCCGAGGAGCTCGCGGACCTCGCCCACCTGCGCCGCGCGCGCGACCTGATGGACCGCGAGTACGCGCGCCCGCTCGACGTCGCCGCGCTGGCCCGCGCCGCGCTGATGTCCACCGCGCACTTCTCGCGCCGGTTCCGAGCGGCGTACGGCGAGACGCCCTACGCGTACCTGATGACGCGCAGGATCGAGCGGGCGAAGGCGCTGCTGCGGCTCGGCGAGCTGTCGGTCACCGAGGTCTGCCTCGCCGTCGGGTGCACGTCGCTCGGCTCGTTCAGCGCGCGCTTCACGCAGACGGTGGGCGAGACGCCCACGGCCTACCGCGCGCGCGACCACGGCGCCCTGGAAAGCGTGCCCGGCTGCATCGCCCGGGACGTGACCAGGCCGGCGCCGAAGCCGAGCAGGATCGGAGAAGCGGCGCTCGCGCCCGTTCTCTAGCGTTGGCTGCCATGGAACTCAATCTCTCGACATGCTTCGTGCTCGTGCACGACCCGGACGTCGCGCTGGGCTTCTACCGCGACGCGCTCGGCCTCGAGGTGCGCAACGACGTCGCCCGCGGCGAATTCCGCTGGATCACCGTCGGCGCCCCCGCTCAGCCCGGTGTGGCGATCGTCCTCACCAACTACCTGAACGGCGGCCCCGCCGACAACGACGCGATCGCCGCGCTCGTCGCGAAGGGCGCCCTGAACGGCGTGCACTTCAGCAGCGACGACCTCGACGCCGCGTTCGCGCAGGTCCGCGACGCGGGGGCGGAGATCGTCTCCGAGCCCGCCGACCAGCCGTGGGGGGCACGCGACTTCGCGCTGCGCGATCCCTCGGGCAACCTGATCCGGATCGACCAGCCGCCTGCCGGGTAGCGCCGCCGGCCCCGGCTGCCCGGGGTCTGCTCGGGCGCCACGCGAGGTGCGAGGCGACCAACTCAGATATGAGTGAGTTGACTAACTCATGACGAAGGCGCAGCGGCCCGACGGCTATCCTGCGAGTGAGATGGCTGACTCGAAGGCGCCTACCCAGAGCCGAGAGCGGCGCTCGCAGGACAAGCGCGAGCGGCTCGTCGAGGCGGCGGTGCGGACGCTCTACGAGCAGGGCGTCGAGCGCACCACGCTGGCCGAGGTCGCCGAGGCCGCCGGCGTCGCCCCGGGCAACGTCTACTACTACTTCAAGACCAAAGACGAACTGGTCGAAGCGACGATCGCCGCCCACGCGGCCGAGCAGCGCGCGAGGCTCGCGGAGCTCGACCAGCACCGGACGCCGAAGGCGCGGCTGCGCGCGTTCGTGCGGCTGGCCGTCGAGCAGAGCGAGCAGTCGGCGCGCTCCGGGTGTCCGCAGGGATCGCTGTGCTCCGAGCTCGACAAGGGCGAGGGCCGGCTCAGCGCTGCCTGCTCGGAGCTGATGCGGATCCCCGTCGAGTGGGCGGAGAGGCAGTTCAGGGAGATGGGAAGGCGCGACGCCCGCGACCTCGCCGTCGCGCTGATCGCCTCCTACCAGGGCGTCTCGCTGCTGACGAACGCGTTCCGCGACCCGCAGCTGATGGTCCGCGAGGGCAGGCGGCTGGAGCGGTGGATCGACGACCTCGCCGCCGCCTGAGGGGCGCCGTCACGGAGCGGTCGCGAGCATGAGCAGGACGGCGGCCGAGACACGCCGGACGTCGCCCGTCGCGAGCCGCCGCGACCTCGCGCCGCCGCCCGAGCTCGGCGCCTCGCACGTGCGCCGCCGGCTGCTGCTGCTCGCGGGGATCGCCATCGTCGTCGTGGCGGTGATCACGCTCGTGCCCGGTCTCGCGAGCCTGCGTTCGCGCTTCGCCCACGGCAACCCGTGGTGGCTGCTGCTCGGCGCGCTGCTGAAGGTGCTCTCGGGCGTCGGCTACGTGGCGGCGTTCCGCTCGATCTTCTGCCGGCGCATGCGGTGGCGGGTGAGCTCGGAGATCGGCTTCGCGGAGCTCGGCGCGAACGCGGTGCTGCCGGTCGGCGGCGCCGGGGGTCTCGCGCTCGGCGCCTGGGCGCTGCGCCGCAGCGGCATGGACGCGGGCCGGATCGCGCGCCGGAGCGTCGCGTTCTTCTTCCTGACGAGCGTCCCGAACGTGCTCGGGGTGATCGTGCTCGGAATCGCGCTGGCGGTCGGAGCGCTGCCGGGGCGCGCGTCGCTCGTGCTGACGCTCGGCCCCGCGCTGATCGCTTCGCTCGCGGTCGTCGCGACGATCGCCGGCGGGCGCTGGGCGGGCTCGCTGGAATCGCGTGTGCTCTCCCGCCGCGGCGAGGGCTCGCGGCTGGCGGCGACGCTGCGTGCGGTGTCCGGTGGCGTCGAGGAGGCGCTCGCGCTGCTGCGCGGGGGCGACCCGCTGCTGTACGCCGGGCTGCTCGCCTATCTCGTGTTCGACGTGATGATCCTGTGGGCGACGTTCCATGCCTTCGGGTCGGCGCCGGCGCTCGCGATCATCTGGATCGGCTACCTGATCGGCGAGCTCGGCGGCCTGATCCCGCTCCCCGGCGGGATCGGCGGGGTCGACCTCGGACTGGTCGCGACGCTGGTCCTCTACCACGTCCCGGTCGGCGCCGCGACCGCCGCGGTGCTCGGCTACCGGGCGCTCGCGCTGGTCGTGCCGTTCGTGCTCGGCGCGGGCGCGTTCCTGCTGCTGCGACGCTCGCTCGCACGCGAGGCGCTCGAGCTCGAGAGCTGCGGGCCCGGGGGCGAGGTGGAGGTCGTCGGCGTCGGGCGGGTCCAGGTGATCCGCTAGGCCGGAGCGGCTACGGCGTCACCAGGTGCTCGAGCGGGAACACCGTGATCGTCGCCTGTCCTTGCACGCCGACGTCCGCGAGCGCCGGGCCAAGGATCTCCTCGTCGAATCGTTCGGCGTACCAGTCGGACTCCCAGATCTGCGCGACCCGGACCACGCCTCCGGCCTCGGACATCCCGTGCATGATCAGCCCGAGCGGATGCTGGTGGTCGATGTCGAGCCTGACCCGCAGCTTCTCGTAGGTGCCGCGGTCCATACCCCTTTCGATGATCCTCAGGATCATGTCCCTCCTCGGTCTCGGGGCAAAGTGCGCACCGCAGAGTAGTCAGCCGCGCCGCGAGCCGTCGCGCGACACCGCGCCGCCGGGCGCGTGCGTACGTTCGTGAGCGCGTCCGGCCTGGCAGGCGACGCGCCGGTCCGGTTCGCGCTTCGCGCGGCGGCGTCCAGCACGGAGCCTTCCGGGGGCGCGCCCGGAGCCGTCTGGCCACGCAGCCAGCGCGGGCGCTAGAGTCGGGGCGTGTCCGCGCCGGAGGCCACGCACCCGCCCGACGTCGACCTCGGTTCGCTCGACTTCTGGGGGCGCCCGGCCGAGGAGCGCGACGAGTACTTCGCCCTCCTGCGCCGCGAGCAGCCGCTCTCCCTCCACGAGCCCCCGGAGGACATCCTCGACCTGCCCGACCAGGGGCGCCAGTCCTACTGGGCGGTGGTGCTGCACGAGGACATCCGCAGCATCTCGCGCGACCCGAAGACCTTCCGCTCGGGCGACGGCGTCCAGTTCTCGGACGCGCCGCCGGAGATGCTCGAGGCCTCGCAGTCGTTCCTCGCGATGGACGCGCCCCGTCACACCAAGCTTCGCGGGCTCGTCTCGGCCGCCTTCACGCCCCGCCAGGTCGCGCGGATCGAGGCCGGGATCCGCGTCAACGCCCGCACGATCGTCGAGCAGGCGGCGCCCACAGGCGGCGGCGACTTCGTCGAGCTGATCGCAAAGCGGCTGCCGCTGGTGACGATCTCGGACATGATCGGCGTCCCCGAAGCCGACCGCGAGCGCGTCGTCGCCGCGGCGGACGTGCTCGTCTCCGCCGCCGACCCGGAGGTGTTCGGCGAGCTGCCGCCGGTGCAGGTCCTGGGCGAAGCGCTGTGGACCCTGACCGAGTTCGCGACGGAGCTCGCGGTCCACCGCGAACGTCAGCCCGGCGACGACCTGATGACCGCGCTCGTCCAGGCCGAGGTCGACGGCGAGCGCCTGACGCACGCCGAGATCGCCGCGTTCTTCGTGCTGCTGTCGGTCGCCGGCAACGACACGACCCGCCACACGACCTCGCACGCGATGCGCGCGCTGACGCGTCGACCCGGCCCAGCGGCAGCTGCTGATCGAGGACCTCGACGCGCGCCTGCCCGCCGCGGTCGAGGAGTTCGTGCGCTGGGCCACGCCGGTGCTGACGTTCCGCCGCACGACGACGAGAGAGGTCGAGCTGCACGGGCGCACGCTGCCCGCCGGCGAGAAGGTCGTGCTGTTCTACCAGTCCGGCAACCGCGACGAGCGGGCGTTCGAGGATCCCTGGCGGTTCGACGTGACACGCGACCCGAACCGGCACCTCGGCTTCGGCGGCGGCGGGCCGCACTACTGCCTCGGGGCGTCGCTCGCGCGCACCCAGCTGCGCTCGCTGTTCGGGGAGCTGCTGACGCTGATCCCCGACATCGAGGCCGAGCAGCCTGAGCTGCTGCGCAGCGCCTTCATCCACGGGGTGAAGCGGATGCAGGTGGCGTTCACGCCGCGGGGCTGATCGGCATGCGCAAGCTGCAGACGCAGGGGGTCCACCACATCACGCTCGTCGGAGCCGGCCGGCAGACGTCGATCGACTTCTGGGAGGGCGTGCTCGGCATGCCGTTCGTATTCGAGCAGCCGAACCTCGACAACGCCGCCGAGAGCCACCTCTACTTCGATCCGGGCGACGGCCGCCTGATCACGGTGTTCACGAACGAGGACCGTGCGGTCGAGCCGGCGCGTACGGCGACCGACGTCGGCTGCGTGCACCACCTCGCGTTCGCGGTCTCGCAGGCGACGTTCGCGCAGGCGGTCGAACGCCTGGACGAGAGGGGCGTGCGGCACTCGGGCGTGAAGGACCGGGGGTTCATGGACTCGATCTACTTCGAGGACCCGCTCGGGCTGCTGATCGAGCTCGCCTCCTACCGCTTCGAGCCGCCCGCCGGGCACACGCACGCGGAAGTGCTGCTCGAGGCACACAGGCTGCGAGTCGCCGCGGGCGACTACAACATCGCCCCGGTCCACCTCGCGGACGCGATCGAGGCCCTGGTGCTGCGCTCGCGAGAGTCGCTGTCAGGCGACCGGGCCGCGAAGGCCGCGTGGCGGGAGCCCGCGGGACCGTCTTGAGCCGGTCGGGCTGATCGCGGACCGCGGTGGTCCGGGAAGGCGGGGACCCGGCGGCTGCGGGGCTTCAGTGCTCGGACCGGGGTGCCGAAGGGGATCGTGATGGCGATGCAGGCAACCAGCCAGCGGCGGCGCGGGGGCGCGCCGGGACAGGATCTCCGAGATCACCCGCATCCGGCTCCGAGGACTCCGGAGGAGCGTCGCGCGCTCCAACTGCGCCGGCTCGGCGACGCGGTGCTCGCGCGCGCCGACGAGGTCCTCGCGGAGACGGTCGAGCGCACGAAAGGCTCGGGCGAGCACGTCGATCCCCAGGTGCAGGAGAGCTTCGAACGGATCTGCACGAACTCGACGGTCGCGGTCGCGCGGTGGATCGCCGGCGACGACCTCGAGGTCACGAACGAGTCGGCGCGGGAGACCTCGCACATCTTCGGCGAGCTCGCCGCGCATCGCGCCGCCTCGCTGCAGGAGGTGACGCGCCGCATGTTCTGGTGGCGCAACGTCTTCGGCGACGTGATGCGCGACGCGGCGCGCGGGCTGCGGACGCCGCAGGCCGTGCTGCGCGACGCGCTCGACATGCTCCAGCTCAGCGTCGAGTTCAGCCTGCTGCGGATGTGCCAGTGCTACGAGAAGGAGCGGATGGTCACCGACGAGCAGCTCGCGCGGCGCGAAGAGGAGCTCGCGTTCATGGCGACGCACGATCCGCTGACGGATCTGCCGAACCGGACGCTGATCGTCGACCGGATCGGGTCAGATGGTCGCCCGCGCGGCGCGCAACGGGACCTCGGTCGCGGCGCTGTTCATCGACCTCGACAACTTCAAGACGATCAACGACACGCTCGGGCACGAGACGGGCGACCAGCTGCTGCAGGCGGTCGCCGCCCGGCTCCAGGGGGTGCTGCGAGACGTCGACGCGCTCGGCCGTCTCGGCGGCGACGAGTTCGTCGTGCTCGTCGGCGACCTGGCGCCGGCAACGGCCGTGACGCTCGTCGCCGAACGCCTGCTCGACGCGCTCAAGCAGCCCTTCAAGCTCGGCGAGGAGGGCGACACGACGGTCGTGGTCGGCGCCTCGATCGGGATCGCCGTCGGCGACGGCAGCTCCGCGGACACGCTGCTGCGCGACGCTGACATCGCGATGTACCGGGCGAAGTGGGACGGGCGCAACCGCTACGCGCTCTACGAGTCCGGCATGCAGGACGCGGTGCAGGAGCGGATGGAGCTCGAGATGGACCTGCGCGAGGCGCTCGCCCGCGACCAGTTCTTCCTCGTCTACCAGCCGACGCTCGACCTCGCGCGGATGCAGCCGACCGGGGTGGAGGCGCTGATCCGCTGGCGCCACCCGGTGCGTGGCGTCGTGCAGCCGAACTCCTTCATCCCGCTGCTCGAGGAGACCGGGCTGATCTGCGACGTCGGTCGCTGGGTGCTCGAGGAGAGCTGCCGCCAGGCGGCTCGCTGGCGCGAGGAAGGCCACGGGGTCGCAGATGGCCGTCAACGTCTCCGGCCGCCAGCTCGACTCGGACGAGCTGATCGAGGACATCCGCAGGGCGCTCGGCGCCGGCGGTCTGCCTGCCGAGTCGCTGACGATCGAGATCACCGAGACGACGCTGATGCGCGACGTCGAGGAGACGGCCCGGCGGCTGACCGCGATCAAGGATCTCGGGGTCCGGATCGCGATCGACGACTTCGGCACGGGCTACTCCTCGCTCGCGCACCTGCAGCGCTTCCCGGTCGACGCGCTGAAGATCGACCGCTCGTTCGTCGCCGGCCTGTCGCGCAACCGCGAGGGCGAGACGCTGATCCAGACGCTGGTCCAGCTCGGCAAGGCGCTCTCGATCCAGACGTTCGCCGAGGGGATCGAGCAGCAGCAGGAGCTCGCGCTGCTGCGCCGCCAGGACTGCGACAACGGGCAGGGGTTCCTGTTCGCGAAGCCGCTCGAGGCGGCGGACGCCGCCGCCTTCCTGGCCGAGTGGTCGCTCGGCTCCGAGGGCTGAGGCGGGTTCGGATTTCGCGCCGCTCCTCGCCCCGCGCGGGGCGAGGCCCCGTGAGGCGGACACTCGCTTCGCGCCCGTTCGGTGCGTCGGGCGAGCAAGCCGCGCTCGGTGAGGGGACCGCCGGCCCCGCGCCGGGCCGTGTCAGGCCGGGAGGCGCGCGGCGCCGGTCAGCAGCCGCGAGGGCGTGTTGCGCTCCCCGCCCGCCCTGACGCCGACCTCGATCTCGCGTCCCGAGCGGTCGGCGACGATCAGCGCGGTGTCGTGCGAACGCAGTTGGACCCGCACTTCCCGGAGCACCAGCTGCGAGCGCTGCTCGGAGACGCCGCTCTCGTGCAGGTAGCGAGCGAGATGCCCGTGGCCGACCGCGTGCGAGTCGATCTCGAGCTCCTCGACATCGAGGTCGCCGGCGGGCGCAGCGGTGCCCGGTGTGACGATGCACGCGGCCATGTCGTCGGGCGTGGCTGCAGCCTCCTCGCGGACGGTCGCGAGCAGCTCGCGCGCGCCCGCGTCCGCAGGCAGCGCGGAGACGATCTCGGCCAGACGGGAACGGCCGAGCAGCCGCGGGTGCCCGTGCTCGTTCACCCCCGGGACTCGCGCCTCGATCAACCCGTCGCTGAAGAAGCAGGCGCGCGCGCCGAGCGGGAGGCGCACGGTGCGAGCGCGACGGCCGGTCGGAAGCTCGCAGCCGACCGGCGGGGAGGAGCAGCTGCTCGGCGGCTCGGCGCGCGCGACGCCGCTCAGCACCGGCGGCGGGTGCCCGGCGAGCGCGTAGCTGAGGGTGCCCTCGCTCCTGTCGTAGAGCGCCACCGCGACCGTCGCCAGCTGTTCCGCGCCGGGCTCGGAGAGGGCGTGACCGGCGAGCTTGAGCGTGGCGCGCGGGTCGCCCGTCTCCTTCAGGAAGGCGCGCAGCGTGTAGCGGGTCAGCGCGGCCTGGCGGAGCGCGTCGTGACCGTGGCCGGCGACATCGCCGAGGATCATCGCGACGCGGCCCGGACCGAGCGAGAAGACGTCGTAGAAGTCTCCGCCGGCGGCCGGACCCTCGGCAGGTCGGTAGGCAAGGGACACCGCGAGCCCCTCGACGATCTCGGGTACGTCGGGAACGAGCGCGGCCTGCATCGACTCGATGTCACGCAGCAGGGTGCCCTGGCGGCGCTCGAGCCGCCGCGCGCGCCGCGCCGCGAGCCGCCAGCGCACGCCGAGGGCGACCGCGAGCAGCAGCAGCAGCAGGATGATCGGCTTGCTCCAGTCCGGGACCGGCAGCGGCAGCGGCAGCGCACTGCCCAGCGAGGAGAGCAGGTCCCGGGAACGGCGGTGCGCACGCGGCGGGACGACGGAGGCCTTCGTCGATGCCGGGCCGACGGCCGCGGTCGTGGCGGTCCGGCCGCCGCCGCTCGGGGCGCTGCCCGCGCCGGTCCGTGATCGCTCGGGCCCGCTCCCGTGTCCCGCTGACCCGGTGCCCCGGCTGCGGCTCGTGGCCGGGGCAGTCGCGGCGAAGGCGGAGCCCGAGGCCGTCGAGCCGCTCGGGGACGAGGCGGTCGCGTCTCGCGTGGGGGACGAGCCGGAGCCCGACGAGCCGGAGCCGCCGCCTCCCGACCCGACGGCTTCGGGGACCCGTGGGGCGGTGGGGATCGAGGGCGTCTTGGGTATTTCGACCTTTGGCGTTTCGACCTTCGGGGTTTCGACCTTGGGCAGCGACGGCGTCGTGACGGGCACCGTCGTGGTCGCGACAGGCGTCGACACGGTCACGCCTTCCGACCCCGCTGCGATCTTGACCGGGCCGGTGCCGGCGACCGGCGGCGTTTCGACCTTCACGGAGGGCACTTCGGTCGCGCTGCCGGTACCGACCGAGAGCACCGTGGTTTCTCCGAGCTGGACAGCGAGCAGCGGCTTGACGGCGCCCGCGCTCGGCGCGGCCGCGAGCAGCGCGGCGCCCGCTGTCACGAGCGACGCGGCGGCGACGCGGTGGTGCAGGATTGCGACTCGGCGGGTGATGCTCATCGCTCCCTGGTTCGCACGGGCGTGTCGGCGTCCGTCGAGATCCTCGGTACTGGTGTCGGCAAAAAGGCTAGAGCAGTAAAGCCCGTCTGCCCAGCAGGTTTGGCCCTTTGGGCATCGTGGAGGGGAGCGCCCGGCGCACCGAAGCCGCGTCGGCGCTCTCCATCATCGCCGGCGCATCCCGCGCCCCCCGACCCAGGGCTCCGAACCCCTCACACCCCCCTCGGTGCCGCAGGCAAGCCCCTCGGCGGTATCGACCCGCACCCGGCCTCAGCCCGACCGTCCCGCAAGGCATCGCCCACCCGGCCTCCGGAAGCCAGCGAAGCCTCCCAAATCAGCGAAGCGTTCCCCGGGGCTCCTCTGACCAGCGGGCCGCCGCGGACTCGAGCCGACCGCCCGTGCGCCGTCGCCCACCCGCGCTCCCGGCCTCGCTACGGCAGCGAAGCCGCCCCAATCAGCGAAGCGTCCCGCGGGCCTCTCTGACTGGGCGGCCGCCCCCGGGCTCAAGCCGACCGTCCCGTGCGCCGTCGCCCCCCCGGGCTCCCGGCCTCGCTACGTCAGCGAAGCCGCCCCGATCGACCTCGCCGATGAAAGAGGCGTCCCCCGGGCGGCTTCTCTGACTAGCGAGGCCGCCCCCGGGCTCAAGCCGACCGTCCCGTGCGCCGTCGCCCACCCGGGCTCCCGGCCTCGCTACGTCAGCGAAGCCGCCCCGACCGAGCCTCTCCGATGAAAGAGGCGTCCCCCGGGCGGCTTCGCTGACTAGCGAGGCCGGCGCTTGACCAGCAGCCACTCCCCCTTCTCTCCGCCGCCACCCGTCCGTTGCAGCGCGAAGCCCCCGGTCAGCCGCTCACCGTGCAGAACGAACACCGCATGTCCGCGATCGAGCGCCTCCGGCCACGGCACGCGACCGCCCTGCTCGTAGGTGCCACGGTCCCAGATCCGCACCCAGCCGCCTCCCGGCGTCGGCCCCTCGAAGTCGTTGTGGGCGAGCGAGTGGTCCTCGACCTGGATCGCGAGCCGCTTCACCGCCGGGTCCATCGAGGGTTCCTTCGGGACCGCCCAGGAACGCATCACCCCGTCGACCTCGAGCCGCAGGTCGAAGTGGTGGCTGGTCGCCTGGTGCTCCTGGACGACGAACACGCCGGCGCTGACCCCGCGGATCGCGAACTGCTCGTGTCCCTCGACTTTCGCGTCGGTCAGCTGCACGCCCTCGACGGCGGCGCCGCGCGGGCCGGCTTCGAGGAACTCCACGAACGAGGCGAGCGCGTCGGGGGGTCCCTCGGCATGCGCCGCGAGGGTTCCGTCGTCTTCGTTGCGGACCCAGCCGCGCAGTCCGAGCGCGAGCGCCCGGCGCCGCGCGGACTCCCTGAAGCCTACGCCCTGCACGCTCCCGGACACGATCGCGCGCGCCGCGGCCTGCTGCGCGCCCCGTGTTCGATCTGCGCTGCCGGCCACGCGCGCAACGATCCCACACCGCCGCCGTGGCCGGACGTCCCGGCGGCGCCTGGAAGCGCGATGATGGTGCGGTGACCCTCGACCACCCCGATGCCGGGCGAGAAGCGCTCGCCCGGCTCGCCGAGTTCGAGCGCGCTTCGGCGAGCGAGGGCGAGCGGCAGGCGGCGCGGCTGCTCGCGGACATCTTCGCCCAGCTCGGGCTCGAGCCCCGGCTCGAGGGCGAGCCCGCGATCGGCGGCTTCTGGCAGTCCAACGGGCTGGCGATCGGGGCGGCCGCGCTCGCCGGTGCGGTGGCGGGACGGAGCGGCGCCATGCGCCGCACGGCCGCCGGCGTGTTTGCCGCCGCCGCCGCGGGGCTCGTCGCGGACGATGTCGACAGCGGGCCGCAACTGTTGCGCCGCGCGCTGCCTCAGCGGGAGACCACGAACGTGGTCGCGTGGGCGGGGGACCGAGAGGCCGTGGAGACGATCGTACTCGTCGCCCATCACGACGCCGGGCACACCGGGCTCCTGTTCCATCCCGGGCTCCTGCGGCAGATCGCCCGGCGCTTCCCGGACTGGTACGAGGGTCAGCAGACCTCTGCGCAGACCGGCAGGCTGCTCGTCGCCGGTCCGGCCCTCGTTGCGCTCGGCTGCCTGCTCGGCGCACGCCCGCTGCGGCGCCTCGGCGTCTTCTGGAGCGGGGTCACGGCGGCGCTGCTCGCCGACGTGGCCCGCCCGCGGGTCGTGTGCGGCGCGAACGACAACCTCAGCGCGGTCGCAGCGCTGGTCGCGCTCGCGGAGCGGTTCCGGGAGCGGCCGGTCGCAGGGGTGCGGGTGCTGCTGGTCTCGACGGGAAGCGAGGAGGGCTTCATGGAGGGGATGCGCGGGTTCGTCCGCCGCCACCGGGGGGAGCTCGATCCTGCCCGGACGCGGGTGCTCGCGCTGGAGTGCCTGGGCTCGCCTCGCCTGGCGCTTCTCGAGGGGGAGGGGATGCTCAAGATGCGCGACTACGACGAGCGGCTGCGCGGCGAGGTCCAGGCGGCCGCGGACCGCGCCGGCGTCGGGCTCTGGCGTGGGCTGCGGCTCGGCGCAGGGGGCACCGACGCGCTGCCGGCGCTGCGTGCCGGCTACAGGGCCGCGTGCCTGGCGGCCTGCACCGAGCTGAAGACGCCGTCGAACTACCACTGGCCGAGCGACGTGCCGGAGAACCTCGACTGGTCGACGATCGACGCGGCGGTGGAGGTGCTGGAGAGCTTCGTGCGCGGGATCGGCGGTCAGCCGGGCGGCGCGAGCAGCGAGGAGAGCAGCGCCAGCGCCGCGCGGTAGATCCCGGGCGCTTCGCTCTCGCGGGGGCCGGCCACGTTGAGCGAGCTGCCGTCGGGTATCGACCTCAACAAAGCACACGCCGCAGCGAGCGCGCTGCCGCTGTCGTCCAGGTGCACGACGGCGAGCTCACGGTCGAGATCGAGCGCTGCCGACAGGGCCAGCGCGGTGCCCGCCGAGACCGCGGCGCGGGAGGGCAGCACGATCAGCGTCGCGTCGCTGTCGCGCACGTTCCAGCGCGTCCGCTGCTCCGGATCGCTGCTGGGCGTCTCCGCGAGGCCGGGGTAAAGAGCGCGCACCCCGGGCGGCTCGGTCAGATCCTCGGCCCAGCCGCCCCGCGGACACCAGCCGCCGTAGTCGATCTCCGCTGCGACCGCCACGTCGAGGGCGGCGCGGTCGACGCCGGTCTGCCCGCCGGCGACGATCAGCGCGGGCGGGCCCATCGTGTGATCGCGGATTGGACGGCGACGATCTGCACGAGGCCCATGCCGGGGGTGCGCCTAGAGCGTCTCCTCGGCGCGCTTGTACGCGATCTGCAGCAGATCGGACCCGAACAGCGCCGTCAGCGCGGAGGCGACCCAGCGCGTCTGCCGGGGGGCGACGGCGAGCGCCGCCGTGAACGCCGCGGCGATCCACATGCCGACGCAGTACGGGCAGATCAGCAGCTCGCCGATCGCGCGCCGGAGGCCCGTGCCACGGGCGGCCTCTGACACTTCGCCCTGACCGGTGTCGCCCTCGTAGCGGGTGAAGGGGTGGCGGATCGCGCTTGTCACCCGGTCCTTCGTGATCAGCCTCGAGAGCTTGTGCGTGGCGACCGTGATCAGCGCAAGGTCGCCTGGCCCGACGCGCTCCGGCAGGGTTCGCTGTGAGCGGTGCATCCATCCGGCGAACACCGCGCAGAGCGCGCCGAACAGCGCCGTCAGCGCCGTGTAGCTCCGCAGCGGGCGCTCGGCCTCCTTGCGCGCCCGCTCCGCCTCCTCGACGGCGCCTCGACCCTGCTCGGGCTGCTCCGCCGAGCGCGTGTCTCCGTCCGTCTGCGCCGCGGCCATGCACGCACTGTAGCCGCGCCTCTCTTGCGAATCTCGTCGGGCACAGCGCGTGCCGAGTCGTGGCTCGTGTCCGTTGGCGGACACCCCAGCCCGCTTGACCCCCGCACGCACGGGGTAGATCCCCAGCGGCGGGGCAGATCGCACCGAGGTCCCGCCGGCCGGGATCGGATACGGAGTGGGCGTCGGCTCCCTCGTGGGGCTCGGGGGACATCCCGTAGCAAGCGTCGAAGACGGGAGTTCGAGATGGATCTTTCATGCCCCCAATGCGGAATGAAGCTCGGGATGAGCGGGCCGCGCCACGAGTACTGTCCCCGCTGCATGACGGAGCGCCGCCAGCCGGTGCCGCTGGTCGCCTCCTCGCTGTTCGCGCTCGGCCGCCGCGAGGAGGACCAGGCCCCGCGCACGAGCGAAGCGCGCTCCCCGCGTACCGCCCTCGGCACGACCTGACCACCGGCCGCCTCGCCCCGTCGGCGCGCACGCCAGAGCGGGCGGCGCGGGTCGTGCCCGGGTGATCCGCGCCCGATCCGGTGGGCGCTCGCTCCGGCCGCGCTAGATTCAGGCGCGGCGCGTCGCCGCGACCGTTGGCCGGCCGAGCCGGCGTGCCGATCGATCCGACGATGCCGCCGAAGGACACAGACACCGCCGAGCCGGGCGCACACCCGGGCGCTCAAGGCCATGCCGCGGCCCAGCCATACGTCATCGACCTGATGCACCTCGGCCGTCCCAGCGCGATCGGCGCCTGGGTGCTCGGCGACGTGATCGTCGACCCCGGGCCCGCGTCGTGTCTGCCGGCGCTGCTCGAGGGTCTCGAAGGCCGTGAGCCGCGCGTCCTCGCGCTGACCCACATCCACCTCGACCATGCAGGTGCCGCCGGGACGCTCGTCCGCCGCTTCCCTGGACTGCGCGTCTGGGTGCACGAGCGCGGAGCGCGGCACCTGGCCGACCCGAGCCGGCTGCTCGCGAGCGCGACCCGTCTCTACGGCGATCAGATGGAGCGGCTGTGGGGGGAGGTGCTCCCGGTCCCCGCCGAGCAGATCGACGTGCTGCACGGGGGGGAGACGCGCGAGGGGCTGCGGGTCGCCTACACCCCCGGCCACGCCTCCCACCACGTCAGCTACCTGCAGGAGAGCACGGGCTGGGCGTTCGCAGGCGACGTCGCCGGGGTCCGCATCGACGGCGGGCCGACGCTCGCGCCGACGCCGCCTCCGGACATCGACCTGCCTCTCTGGAGATCGTCGATCGAGATCATCGAGGGCTGGTCGCCGGCGCAGCTCGCGATCACCCACTTCGGCTCCTACGGCGATCCCGCGGCTCAGCTCGCCGACCTGCGCGAGTACCTCGACGAGGTCGAGTCGCTCGCGGCGCGCCTCGACGAGCGAGCGTTCGCGGCGGCCGTTCGAGAGCGGCTGCGATCGCGCGGCGGTGGCGAGGTCGCCGACACCTACGGGCAGGCGACGCCGGTCGAACAGAGCTACGCAGGGCTGCGCCGCTACCTGGAACGCGTCTAGCGCGGGAAGGAAACCGGCGCCGAGCCGTCTTGGTGTTCGCAGGGGGAGGCCCCCGCGAACGACCAGGAGCAGACCATGACCAGACAGGCCACCGCCCTCGTTGCGCTCGCAGCGGCAGGGCTGACACTCGCCGCCTGTGGCGGCTCGACCCACACCACGGCGAGCTCGTCGGCGGGCGCCGCGACCAGCGCCGCCTCGACGAGCAGCACGACCGTCCGCACCGCCCACGCGACCTCGCTCGGAGCGACGGTGCTCGTCGACTCCGCCGGGATGACGCTCTACCGGCTGAGCGGCGAGTCGGCTGGCCACTTCATCTGCATCGCGGCATCGTGCCTGGCGGTGTGGCACCCGCTGCGCGCGACGGCAGGCTCGGCGCCGACCGGTGCGGCATCGCTGGGAACGGTGAAGCGGCCGGACGGCAGCGAGCAGGTGGCCTACCGCGGCGAGCCGCTCTACACGTTCGCCTCGGACACCACGCCCGGCGAGACCTCGGGCCAGGGGCTGCGCGACGTCGGCACCTGGAACGTGATCGAGCCCGGCGGCGCGCCCGCCGCAGCGGCGCCGGCGGCGGCGCCGGAACCCGCGTCGGGCTCGCGCTACTAGCCCGCCGGACCCCTACGCCGCGCGGATCCCGCGCGCCATCTCGGCGCGGACCTTGACCGCGAGGATCGCGATGTCGTCGCGCGCCCCGCGGCTGAGGTCGAGGAGACCGAGCAGGGCCTCGATCGCGTCCTGTGCCGTCTCCGGGGGAGCCTCGTCGAGCGCCTTGATCAGCTCCTGCGGCCCGAGCAGCCGCGTCGGCGCGTGGGCCTCGGCGAGGCCGTCCGTGTAGAGCGCGAGTGTGTCGCCCGGCCCGAGCGTCGTCGAGGATTCGGCGATCCGCGCGTCGGGGAAGATGCCGAGCAGCGTCCCGCCCTCGCCGAACTCCTGGGCGGTGCCGCCCGCACGGGTCAGCAGCGCCGCCGGATGCCCGGCGGCGGCGACGGTCACGGTGATGCCTCCGGTCGGCGTGTAATCGAGCCGCGCGAGGATCGCGGTCGCGAAGCGCCCTTCGAACTCCTGCTCGAGCATCGCCCGGTTGACGCGGCCGAGGACGCTCGCGGGACTGCCCCCGTCGCGCGCGTACGCGGCTGTCGTGTGCCGGAGGAACGCGGTGATCACGGCCGCCTCCGCGCCCTTCCCGCAGACGTCGCCGACCACCAGCCAGCAACCGGCACGGTCGGCGAACACGTCGTAGAAGTCCCCGCCGACGTCGTTGCCGGCGCCGAGCGGCCGGAAGTAGCAGTCGAGCTCGAGCCCCGGCACCGCGGGGAGCGCGGCCGGCATCAGGCTGCGGCGCAGCGTCTGCTCGACCTGCGCGCGCTCCGCGTACAGGCGGGCGTTGTCGTACGCGAGCGCGGCGCGGCCGGTCAGGTCCTCCAGCACCCGCAGCTGCCCTCGCTGGGGCCCGCCGGCGTGGACGAACGAGATCACGCCGAGCAGCCGGCCCCGCGCGACCATCGGCACGACCGTCGCCGAGCGTGTCTCGCCGGCGCCCGGCAGGATCCCGGCGGTGCGGATCGACTCGCCGAGCCCCGGTGCGCTGGCGATGTCGTGCACGACGTGCGACGTCCGTTCGCTGAGGGCTCGGGAGACCGGATGGCCGGCGAGCTTCTCGGGTCGCTCGGCCGGACGGGTCAGTTCGACCCGCTCCGCGACCTGTGGATCGGTCCCCGCCGCGACGGTCGTCGTGATCGTCCCGTCCCCGTCGACGAGGTCGATCACGCACAGCTCGGCGAGATCGGGGACCGCGGTCGTCGCGATTCGTCGCAGCGTCTGCTGCGGGTCGAGCGACGTGTCGAGCCGCGCCGTCGCGGCGATCAGCAGCTCCAGGCGCCGGCGGGCGGCGCGCATCCGTTCCAGTGCGAGGTGCAGCACCGCCGTCGTCAAGAGCGCGAGCACCGCCCCGACGCACGCGATCGCCGCGAAGTTCGCGGTGACGTTCGAGTAGACGAGCGGGGCGAGGTACGCGAGCAGTCCCGCGAGCGAGGTCAGCGCGAACCGCCGCCACGGCTGGAACGCGGCCGCGTGCCCGATAGCGAAGAAGAACAGCAGCGCGAACGGGCTCGCGGCGCCGCCGGTCGAGGCGCACAGGACCGTGATGATCGCGATCCCCCAGATCTCGGCGAGCCACGCGAGCCCAAGGCTCGCGCGCCCGCGGGACGCCGCCCACATCAGCGCGATCGCGGTCAGCACGGCGTCCCCGGCAACTGCCGCCGCTCCGGCGGCGGAGGACACGTCCGGGAGCAGGAACGTGGTCGCGATCAGCGCGGCGCCGATCAGGTACAACCCCGCCGCGCTGACGATCGCAAGGCGCGTTTCGCCGCCGGGTCTCGCCCCGCCGCTGCTGCTGTTCACCCTGCCGCCCATCGCTTGCATCGTTCCCCTGTCTGCCTCCCCGCCACGGCGCCCGCGCGGCGTGCGCCGTCCCGGACAAGCGTAAAGGCAAGCGCAGGCGACGGCGACCCCTTGCGAGGATCCGTGCGGAAGCGCTCAGCCCGAGGGGAACAGGGCCTGCTTGGAGATCTGGGTGGCGTCGAAGGTTTCCGACGCGGGCGGCGGGCTCACAGCCGATGTCGCCCCGAAGCCGAAGTATTCGATCTCGATGTTGGCGCTGCCCCCGGCGCCGGGGACCGCGACGCTCATCTCCATACGGCGCAACAGGTGGTGGGCGTCGATCCACACCGATACGGGGAAGGAGCTCGCGCCGGTCTTCTGGATCAGCCCTTCCATCGTCCGCCTGAGCTGCGCCCGATCGGAGGAGGGGGCCACTTCGGCGGCCTTGCGCAGGTCGATCGAGCCGTCGTAGCGCGTGGTGGCGACGCCCCTGATCGTTTCGCTGCCGACGGCCTTGACCGAGGCGCCGCCTGCGCGGAGGTACTGGAGGTACCCGGCGGGGTTCTCGCCGCCGGTGAGCTGGGAGGGATCGAAGCCGGCACTCGAGAGGACGCTCGCGAGGTCGACCTTCATCCACTTCGCGCCGTTCGGCAGCTTGCCTTCGAACAGCGACGAGCGCATGTAGAGGTCGCCCTTGCTGTAGAGCTCGGTGAACGACGCTCCGTTGGCCGGATTGGAAGCCGGGAGCCCTTCGAGCGAGAAGTCCAGCTGCCCTTCCTGGTTCGAGAGGTTGAAGTCGCCGTTGGCCTTGATCGAGATCGGCGAGGAGCTCGCCGAGGTGGAGATCGTCATCGTCATCGCAACCTGCGAGCCGCCCGCGTGGGTGGTCGCGTCGGCGGCCTGGGCGATCGGATCCAGTGTTGCCTCGGTCGAGCCGCAGCCCGTCGCGGCAACAGCGACAGCGCCCGTGCAGAGCAGGGCACCGAGCATGCGAGCGGCGTGGCGGAAGTTCACCATCAGCAGATCGGTCCGTCGGCGCCCCTGCATTAGCCTGGGCGCGTGGGCGACGACAACTTACCCGCGGCCGGTGCCGGCCATTCGGAGACGCTCGTGGTCGCGAACGTCGGCGAGGACGACCTCGCCGCGCTGCTCGCGCTGATGCGGGGGTACTGCGACTTCTACGAGGTCGCGCCGGCGGACGACGACCTGCTCGCGCTGAGCCGTGCTCTGCTGACCGATCCGGGCGAGGGCGTGCAGCTGATCGCCCGCGGCGCCGCCGGCGAGCCGCTCGGCTTCGCGACGCTCTACTGGAGCTGGTCCACGTCGCGCGCGTCGCGTCTCGGGGTGATGAACGACCTGTATGTCCGCCCGGAGGCTCGGGGGCGCCGCGTGGGGGAGCGACTGATCGAGGCATGTCTCGCGCGGTGCGCCGAGCACGGAGCGGTCGAGATGGAGTGGCAGACGGCGCCGTCGAACGTCACCGCGCAGGCGTTGTACGACCGTGTCGGTGGACGGCGCGAGGACTGGCTCTGCTACTCGCTCGAGGTCCCGCGGCGCTGAGCCGCGTCTATGCTGCCGCACATGGGGAGGAACGGGCGGTTGGCGATGGCGGGCGCTCTGCTCGCGCTGTTGCTTCTGTGCCTGGCCTCGACGGCCGGTGCGCAGCCGGTCGAGCTCGCGGCGCCTTACGAGTACATGGGCTGGGGTGACCCGCAGCCGCCCGCGGAAGTGCTCGCGGCGACCGGCGTGCAGGATCTGACGCTCGCGTTCATCCTCTCGAAGGGGAGATGCAATCCGGAGTGGGATGGGCAGCGACCGCTCCTCGGAGGGGTCGACCAGGACGCGATCGAATCGATCCGCGGGGCGGGCGGGGAAGTCTCGGTGTCGTTCGGGGGCTGGAGCGGGAAGAAGCTCGGCAGCGCCTGCTCGACGCCCGCAGCGCTCGCGGCGGCGTACGAGAAGGTGATCGCGGCCTACTCGCTGAACGCGATCGACGTCGACATCGAGCACGGCGAGTTCACGAACGCGAAGACCCGGCGCCGCGTGGTCGAAGCGCTCGCAGCGGTTCAGCAGGCGCACCCGGGTGTCGAGATCTCGATCACGATGGGGACCTCCGAAACGGGGCCTGAAAAGGACGGGGTCAGCCTGATCTCCGACGCCGCCGCGATCGGGTTCCAACCGAACGCCTGGACGATCATGCCGTTCGACTTCGGGCGTCCCGCGACCGATATGGGGCACGCCTCGATCAGAGCGGCGGAAGGGCTGGCCGCGGACCTCGTCTCGGCTTACCACGTGAGCTCCGCGTACGCCTACGAACACGCCGGGATCTCGTCGATGAACGGCCACACCGACGAAAGCTCGGAGGTCGTGACGCTAGAAGACTTCCAGACGATCCTCACGTTCGCGCAGGCGCACGACCTCGCGCGGCTCACGTTCTGGAGCGTCAACCGCGACCGGCCGTGCAAGTCCGGCGGGGCGGCGGAAGAAGAATGCAGCGGGATCGAACAGCAGGCGCTGGCGTTCACGCGGATGGTGGCTTCCTACCACTGAGCCGCACGCAGCGGGCCCGAGAGTTCGAGGGGTCGGTGGCGCCGGCACGCTACGCAGGCCCCTGTGTCGAAGGGGTGCGCGGCCCCGAAGGGTTTCGCGTTCCGTCCGCCGCCGCATGCCGGCTCGACTCGCGCCGCGCCCTACGCCCGCGCGCTCGCCTGCGGGTCCAGCCGGGACATCTTCACGTTCGCCTGAAGCTCCGAGGACGCGCCGCCCATGTAGAGGCCCTTCACCGGGGGGACGTCGGAGTAGAAGCGCCCGTGGCCGATCTTCACGTGCGTCTCGCCCGCGAGCCGCCGGTTGGTCGGGTCGGCCGGCACCCACACCGGCTCGCCGTTGCCGTCGCTGCCCGGCAGCAGCGCCTCCAGCCACGCGTGGGTGTCGACCTCCAGCGAGTCGGTTCCCTCCACCGCCTCCGGCGTCGGAGCGCCCTCGGCCCCGGCCCACAGATAGCCCGACACGTAGCGAGCGGCGATCCCGCGTCGCCGCAGCAGCAGCAGCGAGAGGTGAACGAAGTCCTGGCAGACCCCCGCCCCGGCGGCGAGCAGGTCGCGCACCGTCGACCCGACGTAGGTGACTCCCGGCCGATATTCGAACCGGTCGGGGACGAGCTCGCACAGCCGTATCAGGGCCTCGAGTGGCGTCTCGGTGTCCAGCTGCGCGTCGAGCTCCTCCAGCCCGTCGACCGCCGGCTGGTCCTGCCACGGCAACGCGAACTCGCCGGCGGCGTCGAGGTAGGCGGAGGTGCCGAGGCTCTCCCAGGCTCCCTCCGGCGGCTCCGGCGGGTCGGAGGTGACGACGCGGGCCCGCACGTCGATCGTCAGGTGCTCGTGGCTGGACGGGATCCCGAACTCGATCACCTCGGTGCCGAAGTAGTCGAGGTGCCGGCTGACGCGGGCCTCCGGCTCGATGCGGGTGTGGAACTCGTCGCAGCGCTGGGTCGAGGTCGTGGCCGGCCTCACCCGCAGCGAGTTGAGGTTGTCGGTGACGGGGCTGTCGTAGCGGTACTCCGTCAGGTATCGGATCGCGAAGTGCACCGGAGCTCCTATCTGCGCTCGCCGGCGTAGGCCGCGCCCGCGAAGTAGCGCTCGGCGACGTCTTGGTCGATCCGCGCGAGCTCCTGCTGGGTCTGTTCGCAGATTCCGGTCAACTCGGCTCCGTCGGGCAGCGCCCGGCGCTGGAAGTCTAGGTCGGCGGCGAGGCGGCTCACGCGGAGCACCGGCTTGGAGTTGCGCGGCCCGGCGTCGGCGAGCGTGAAGCGTTCGTGCAGCGAGTCGACACACGCGGCGACGCTGTCGGGGTACGCGCGCTCGAACAGCAGGAAGCGGGAGACCGGCTGGGCGTTCGGCGGCGAGGTGACGGCGCGCAGGTACGCGTGGAAGCCGCCGACGGCCTGCAGCAGGATCAGCGCCTGACCGTCCGCCTCGGGGGTCGCTCCCTCGGCGATCACGGTCCTCGGCAGCGACACGCGGAGCATCCGCAACACCATGTCCGCGGTCTCGATCAGGCCGCCGGCCTCGAGGAAGCTCTTCGCCTCGTCGCGCAGCATCGAGCGGTTCGCGACCCCCCAGATCAGCGCGGTGCGCTCCTTCACGTACTGCGAGGTGAGCGAGGTGCCCGCGGGCCCGTCGGCGTTCACGCGGACCCGGTCGCGCAGCTCGAGGCTCGTCGTGTTGATCGCCTCCCACATCTCGGCGCTGATCACGTCGCGGACGGTGCGGGCGCCCTCGCGGGCGCGTTCGATCGCCGCGAGCATCGAGCCGGGCCGCGCCGGGTCGAGCGTCAGCTGCTCGAGCGAGGGGAGACCGTCGACCGTGCCCTCGTCGCCGAGGATCGCGAGCAGGCCGCCGGAGCCGAAGCTGACGCCGGAGCGCACGTCGCTGGTGCCCTGCAGCTCGGAGCGGAACACGGCGTCGACGGCGCGCGCGGTGAACTCGGCGCGCGCGAGGTTGCGGCCCAGCCAGTAGAGCTCGTGGGCGATCCGCGCGAGCATCAGTCCTCCGACCCGGCGCGACCCTGCTGCTGCTGCTGCTGCTGGTCGGTCCAGCCCCCGTAGCGGAGGTCCGGCAGCGCCGGCGGCAGGGTGTCGGCGATCGGCGGCCCGGCGCGGTCGGCGTCTCCGGAGCTGTCCTCCAGCACCCACGTGTCCTTCGAGCCGCCGCCCCGGGAGGAGTTGACGATCAGCGAGCCGGGTTCCAGCGCGACCCGGGTGAGGCCGCCGGGGACGATGTCGATCCGCTCCCCGAACACGGCGAACGGCCGCAGATCGACGTGCCGCGGGTGGAGTACGCCGTCCTCGCCCGCGGTGGGGACGGTCGAGAGACGCACGACGTCCTGGGCGATCCAGCGGTCGGGGTGGGCGCTGATCACCGCGCGCATCCGCTCGATGTCCTCGTCGGAGGCGTGCGGCCCGATCATCACGCCCCGCCCGCCGGACTCGCCGGTGGGCTTGACGACGAGCTTGTCGAGGCGGGCTAGCACGTGCTCGAGCTCCTCGGGCTCGGACAGCAGGTAGGTGCGGACGTTCTCGAGGATCGGCTCCTCGTTCAGATAGAAGCGGATCATGTCCGGCACGAACCGGTAGATCGCCTTGTCGTCGGCGACGCCGGTGCCGAACGCGTTGGCGATCGCGACGCTCCCCGCGCGGTACGCGCGCACGAGACCCGGCACGCCGAGCAGCGAGTCGGAGCGGAACTCGAGGGGGTCGACGAAGTCGTCGTCGAGCCGCCGGTAGACGGCGTGGGCACGCTCCAGTCCGCGCGTCGTGCGCATGTAGAGGACGTCGTCGCGCACGACGAGGTCGGACGCCTCGACCAGCTCGACGCCCATCTGCCGCGCGAGGAACGCGTGCTCGAAGTAGGCGGGGTTGGCGGGGCCCGGCGTCCAGACGACGACCGTCGCCTCGCTCTCGGCGGACGGGGCGACCGCGCGCAGTGCCCTCAGCAGCAGCTGCGGGTAGTGGTCGACCGGCCGCACGCGGTAGGAGGCGAACAGCTCGGGGACGAGCCGGGCCATCGCGGCGCGGTTCTCGAGCACGTATGAGATCCCGGAAGGGATCCGCACGTTGTCCTCGATCACCTTCCAGGAGCCGTCGCTGTGCCGGACGAGGTCGCAGCCGGCGACGTGGGTGTAGACCCCGCCGGGCGGCCGGATGCCGTGGACGGCGCGCGCGAAGTGCGAGCAGGAGGCGACGAGCCGCCAGGGCACGAGCCCCTCGCGGACGATCTCGCGGGCGTGGTAGACGTCGTCGACGAAGTGGTTCAGCGCGCGGATGCGCTGGGCGAGGCCGCGCTTGATCGCGCGCCATTCCTCGCCGCTGAGAACGCGCGGCACGAGGTCGAGCGGAAAGGGACGTTCGTGCGAGCCGCCTCCCGCGGAGCTCGTCTCGAACGTGATCCCCTGCTGCATGAACATCGCGTCGCGGCGGCGCCCGGCCTCGGCGAGGCCGGCGCTGCCGAGGCGCTGCAGATCCCGGATCAGCGGTGCGGCCGTCGCGCGCGGGGTGCCGTCGGACTCGACGAGCTCGTCGAGGAACGGCGGCTGCGGGCTGTACCCCTCCATGGGTGGATTCTCTACCCGCGAGCTCACCGCGGGATTCTCGCCTGGCCCGATCGGTCGCCCTATGGACGGCTGGAGCAACGGCGAGAGGCGGGAATGGTCAGGTGTAGAGGGGGTTCGGGGCGAGTCACGCCGGCTCGCGCCCCCACGGGCTCGGCACGCGCTCCCACGGGGTCTTGTTCCACTCCGCGTAGGCGGTTTCGGGATCGTCTGTCTCGCGATCGACGGATGCGCCGTGCTTCGCGGCGGTCTCGTTCACCGGGTACACGACGTCGTCGCGGGTGCCGCGCGAGCCGATCATCAGCACCGCGCAGGGGCGCTCACCGGCGCCGACGAACACGTGTGCGACGCCGGCCGGGCAGTGGAACAGATCCCACTGGCGCAGCGGCCGCTCCTCGCCGTCGACGATCACGATGCACTCCCCGTAGAGCACGAGGAAGTCCTCCTGCGCCCCCTCGCGGTGGTACAGGCAGTTCGGCCGGCCGGGCTCCATGATCTGGACGTTGATGCCGGTGTCTGGCCAGCGGTCGTCTTCGGGCTCCCACTCGAGGATCGTGACGCGGTCCTCCTGGCGCCAGGCCGGTGCGTCGGCGAGGTTGAGGATCAGCGGCTCGTCCATCGCGCGAACGATATGCCCACGGAGGGCGCGGCCGCGCTCAGCGCGGGCGGTGATCCGGCCAGTGACCGTGACGGTCGAAGTAGTCCCGCGCGGCGTCCTCGGCTTCGCGCTGGCGCTCGCCCGCCGCGCCGGTGCGGAACAGCCAGTTGATGAAGAAGATCGCGAGGCCGGCGCTGAGGATCCCGGCGCCGCCCTCGAGGTCGGTGTCGCTGCCGAACGCCATCACGACGAGCCCCGCCACGATCACCGCTCCCGGCAGCACGTACCGCAGCAGCACCATCGGCACGGTGGTCTCCTCCGGGCTCGGCGGGCGCTCGCTCATGTCCCGATCGTAGATGGCCCGGCGCCCGTGTCCGGCAGGGTCAGGCGGCGCGGCCGCTGAGCGACGGCTCCAGCGGTGGTGGCGCTTGCTCCTGGAACTGCGAGGCGGTGCGCTTCGCAGAGCGCTGCGCCCACGCGCTCGTCGACAGCGCCCCGACGATCGACACTACGCCGCCGCAGCCGGCGATCACCCACCAGACCGGATGGCTCCCAGAGGCGAGGCCGGGGCCCGCGACCGCGGCCGCGGCGGTGCCGAGGATCGATCCGGTGACGGCGACCCCGAGCGTCTGCCCGACCTGGCGGCTGGTCGAGGCGACGGCCGCGGCGACCCCGGCCTGGCTGTTCGGCATGCCCGACACGGCCGTGTAGGTGATCGGCGGGTTGATCGCCCCGAAGCCCATCCCGTACAGCGCGTAGACGCCGAGCAGCAGCCCGAGCGGTGTCGAGCGGGAGAGGCTCGTCAGCAGCAATGGCGCGGCGAGCATGAGGATGCCTCCGAACAGCAGCGAGGGCCGCGCCCCGGCGCGGCCGACGAGCCTTCCCGAGAGCGGCGAGACGACCCCGGCGAAGGCGGCCATCGGCAGCGTGCAGAGGCCGGCCTGCAGGGCGGTGTAGCCGCGCACGTTCTGGAGATAGAGGGTGTTGAGCAGCAGGAAGCCGGCGAAGCCCGCGAAGGCGCTGACGGCGATCACGGTCGCTCCGGTGAACGGCGCGCTGCGGAAGAAGCGCGGCTCGATCAGGGGGTCGCGGCGGCGCAGCTCGTAGGGGACGAGCGCCGCCAGCGCGCCGATCGCGACCGCGCACAGCGCGATCGTCTGTGCCGAGCCCCAGCCCGCGCGCGGGCCGTCGATGATCCCGTAGGTGACCGCTGCGAGCGCGACGATCACGAGCAGTTGGCCGACGGGGTCGACCCGGCGCGGGCGCTCGGCCCGGGATTCCGGCACGAACAGGGCGGTCAGCACGACGGCGGCGAGCGCGATCGGCACGTTGATCCAGAAGATCGCCCGCCAGTCGACCGCGTCGATCAGCGCGCCGCCGACGATCGGCCCGAGCCCGAGGCTGACGCCGACGGTCGCGCCCCATGCTCCGATCGCGCGGCTCCGCTCGCGGGGATCGGTGAAGACGTTGGTGATGATCGACATCGCGACCGGGTTGAGCATCGAACCGCCGATCCCCTGCACGGCGCGGGCGGCGATCAGCCAGCCGAGCGTCGGCGCGAGGCTGCATGCGAGCGAGCCGGCGGCGAACATCGACAGCCCGGTCTGGAAGACCCGCCGCCGGCCGATGCGGTCGGCGGTCGATCCCGCGAGCATCAGCAGGCTCGCGAGCACGATCGTGTAGGCGTCGACGGTCCACTGCAGGCCGGACAGCGAGGCGTGCAGGTCGCGGCGGATCGAGGGCAGCGCGACGTTGACGATCGTGTTGTCCATCGCGACGATCAGCAGGCTCATGCAGCAGATCGCGAGGATCGCGTTACGCCGCGGCGGGCCGGCGGACGGCGATGTGCGGGGGAACTCCATAGTGCTTATGAAAGTATAACTAAGCTACGCGGCCCGTCCGGGGAAGGGCCTGTCGGCGGTCTGCTCAGGCGCGCGACGCGACGGTCTCGAGGATTCGCAGGAGCGTCCGCAGCTCGTCCTCGTCGAGGGTGCCCAGCGCGGCTGGAGGCTCGGCGAGGATCGCGTCCGCGCGGGCGGCGAGCTCCCGCCCTCGCGCTGTCGCCTCGACCAGCTTCGCGCGGCCGTCCTCGGGGTGGGGGCGGCGTTGCACGAGGCCCTGCCGTTCGAGGTCGTCGACGACCGCCGTCGCGTTCGGGGGGTCGATCGTGAGCGCGCCGGCGAGCTCGCCCATCGACATCGGGCGGCGCGCGACGCGGCGCAGCGCGCGGGCGGTGCCGAAGCTGATGCCGACCGCCTCCGCGACCTCGCGGCGGCGCGCGTTGTCGAGGACGAGGTCGGCGAGCAGCAGCCAGACCTTGCGTCTGATCGTCGTCTCGTCGCCGCCGCCGTGCTCCGCGCCCATGGCCCGGTCAGCGTATTGGGCGGGAACGGCGGCGCGGAGCGGTGTACCGTTGACGCGACCGCTCCGGCGGTGCCCGAGATGGTGACGATCGACGAGATCGAGATCGCAGACGAGCCTGAGCGCTGGGCCGCGCTCGGCTTCGACGTGCACGGGGACGCGTGCCAGGTGGGCAGCGTCGTCCTGCGCCTGACGGGAGATGGCGAGGGGGAGGGGGTGCGCCGTTGGTCCCTGCGCGGGCTCAGCGGAACCGAGCTGGACGGGCTTCCCACCGCCGTCTCCGAGCGCGACGAGCGCCCCGCGGCGCCGGCCCACCCGAACCGGATCGTCGCAATCGACCATGTCGTCGCCGTCTCGCCGAGCTTCGAGCGCAGCGTCGAGGCGATCCGCGAGGCGGGGCTCGACCTGCGCCGGATCCGCGAGGAGCCGACCCCGGCGGGCGCGCCGAGGCAGGCGTTCTTCAGGCTCGGCGAGGTGATCCTCGAGCTCGTGAAGGAGCCGGACGAGGTGGTCGCGGCGAAGGGCGGCCGGGACCGACCGGTGCGGTTCTGGGGGCTCGCGCTGCTGACCGAGGACATCGATCGCACGGTCGCGGCGATGGGGCCGCACGTGGGGGCGCCGCGCACGGCGGTGCAGCCGGGCCGGCGGATCGCGACGCTGTCACGCAGCGCCGGGATTTCGATCCCCGTAGCGCTGATCACGCCCGCCCCCGAGCGGGTTCCGGCGGCGTGAGCGCGGCGGACCTCGAACGACGCTGGCAGGAGGTCGACGAGTACGCAGAGGGTCTGCTGCTCGGCGAGGACCCGGTGCTCGACGCCGCGCTGCGTGAGAGCGAGGGCCTTCCGGCGATCGCCGTCACGGCGTCGCAGGGGCGGCTGCTGAACCTGCTGGCGCGGATCCACGGGGCACGCCGGATCCTCGAGGTCGGCACGCTCGGCGGCTACAGCACGATCTGGCTCGCCCGCGCGCTGCCGCCCGGCGGGCGGCTCGTCACGCTGGAGCTCGAGCAGCGCAATGCCACGGTCGCGAGACGCAACGTCGAGGCGGCCGGCTTCGCCGACGTCGTCGAGGTGCGCGTCGGGCCGGCTGCGGACAGCCTGAAGGAGATGGTCGCCGCGGGCACGGAGCCGTTCGACCTCGCGTTCATCGACGCCGACAAGCAGCGCACACCGGAGTACTTCGAGCGGTCGCTGGAGCTGTGCAGACCCGGCGGCGTGATCGTGGCGGACAACGTCGTGCGGCGCGGCGCGCTGGCGGACGCCGGCAGCACGGACCCGGGCGCGATCGGGATGCGGGCCTTTCACGAGCTGCTCGCACGAGAGCCGCGCGTCGAGGCGACGACGATCCAGACGGTCGGCGCGAAGGGTTACGACGGCTTCACGCTCGCGCTGATCCGCGCGTAGCCGAAGCGCCGCCGGGGGGAGCGCCGGCTGCCCGTTCGCGACCGGGCTTGACATATAGTCCGCGGCGATGCCGGGGGAGCTGAAACTCGGGCTGAACACCGGCTACTGGGCCGGCGGCCCGCCTCCAGGGGTGGAGGAGTCGATCGCCGAGGCCGAGCGGCTCGGCTTCGACTCGATCTGGACCGCCGAGGCCTACGGCTCGGACTGCCTGACGCCGCTGGCCTGGTGGGGCGCGAAGACCGAGCGGCTGAAGCTGGGCACCGCGATCGTGCAGATGTCGGCGCGCCAGCCCGCGGCTACGGCGATGGCGGCGATGACGATGGACCACCTGTCGGGCGGGCGCTTCATCCTCGGCCTCGGGGTCTCCGGGCCGCAGGTCGTCGAGGGGTGGTACGGGATGCCGTTCGCGAAGCCGCTCGCGCGCACCCGGGAGTACATCGGGATCCTCCGCGACATCTGGGCTCGTCAGGGCCCGGTCGTCGCCGACGGCGAGCACTACAAGCTGCCGCTGCCCGGCGGCACCGGGCTCGCGAAGCCGCTGAAGTCCTCGATCCACCCGCTGCGCGAGGACATTCCGATCTACCTCGGAGCCGAGGGGCCGAAGAACATCGCGATGTGTGCGGAGCTGTGCGACGGGTGGCTGGCGATGCTGTTCTCGCCGTCCCAGCAGGACGTGTACAAGGGCTACCTCGAGGAAGGGTTCTCGCGCCCCGGCGCGCGGCGGTCGCTCGCGGACTTCCAGGTGAACGCGACCGTGCCGCTGATCGTCTCCGACGACATCGAGGCGGCCGCCGACGCGCTACGCCCGTTCTACGCGCTGTATTTCGGCGGGATGGGTGCGAAAGGGACGAACTTCCACGCGAACGTCGCGATCCGGATGGGCTACGAGGCGGAGGTCGACGAGATCGCCGAGCTCTACCTCGCGGGGAACAAGGACGAGGCCGCCGCGAAGGTGCCGCGCCGCTTGATCGAGGAGATGTCGCTGATCGGGACGAAGGACAAGATCCGCGACGACCTCGAGCGCTGGCGCGAGTCGATCGTGACGACGCTGCTGGTGTCCGGTGATGCGGCGACGCTGCGGACGGCGGCGGAGCTGGTTTTGCTGCGGCTAGAATGCGCGCCGGTCGAGGATGCGCGCCGGTCGAGGATGTTCCCGACGAGCCCATGAGGACGCACTGTTCAAGGATGGCTGCTACGGGGCGTGACGACGCGCCGTTGAAGGCTGATTGCGCCGCACTGACGGGCTCGGCGGGAACACCGTCGACCGACGCGGCGTTGTGCGTGGCGCGACGGTGACACGGGGCTGGTCGGTGAGGGGTGCGCTGCTCGGGGATGGTCGCGACGGCGGGAACACCGTCGACCGACGACGGCGTTGTGAGACGGACGCGCGACGGTGCACGACGGGAGCTGGTCGGCGAGGGGTGCGCTGTCGGCGGATGGTCGCGGCTGGCCCCGAGGATGCGCCGTTCGAGGAATGGTTGCGCGCCCCAACGGGCTCGGCGGGGAGCACCGTCGACCGGCGCGGGTCGGCCCTGGCAGACTTGTGCGCAGGGGTGGCCGTCGGCGAGACGGGGGGAGATGGTTACGCCCCGGCTGATGCGGACGGTCGGGGGTCTCCGACCAGCGCGACTGCGCTCCCGGCGTTCGCGCCGGATATGTCGACGCACTGCCTATTTGTCCACTCGCGTTTCGAGCGTTTCCGATTCTGCTAGGCGGGGCCGATTCGTTCCCCCGTATGAGTGATGCAGCGCCCGCATTCCCCGAAGGCCTCGCGGTCCCGCGCCCGAGCCGCGGCAAGCGGGCGAAGCTCGTGGACGCCGACGCCGCGTCGGGATCGTGGCTGATCAGCGACGGCATGGACCGCGAGCGAATGCTCGACATGGACCGGCTCGTCGCGCCCGTCCGGCGCAAGTCGTTCGCGGTGATGGCGGTCGCGCTGCTGCTGTGCGGCCCTTGGCTCGGCTGGTGGACGCTCGCGCCGCTGGCCGTCGCCGCCGTCCTCTTCACGCTCGCCGACCGGATCCTCGATCGCGTTCGACACCCCGAGTACCTGCTGTTCGCGGCATGGACCGGTTCGCAGTCGATCATCGCTGTGGCAGTGCCGCTCACGGGCGGGGCGCACTCGCCGGCGATGGGCTGGTTCGCGATCCCGATCGTCACGCTGAGCGCCCGCTTCCCGGGCCGCGGCGTCGCCGCCGGGCTCGCGGTGACCGTCCTGATGATGGTCGGGGTCTCGTTCGGCACGGACGCGAGCGCGGTGCTCGCGCACCCGCCGCTGCTGATCATGCCGCTCGCGCTCACCGCCGCGATCGCGATCCTCTCGACCGCCCTGATGCGCTCCGACGTGATCCACCGCAGCGAAGCCGTGATCGACCCGCTGACGGGGATGCTCAACCGCAACTCCCTGAAGGACCGCACGGTCGAGCTCGCCCACCAGTCGAAGCGGACGGGCCAGCCCGTCGGGCTGATCGTCGGCGACCTCGATCACTTCAAGCAGGTCAACGACTCGTTCGGGCACGCCACCGGCGACGCGGTCCTGCAGGACGTCGCCTACCTGCTGCGCAAGCAGCTGCGCGCGTTCGACCTCGCCTACCGGATCGGCGGCGAGGAGTTCCTCGTGCTGCTGCCGGGGGCGAACCTCGAGCAGTCGGCGGCGATGGCCGAGCGGCTGCGCCAGGGGGTCCAGGCGGACACGGTCGGTGGCGGCCTGCGGGTCAGCATGAGCTTCGGCGTCTCCGCCTCGGCGCATGAGCGCGCGTTCGACTATCAGCGGGTCTGCGAGGACGCGGACGCCGCGCTGTATGAAGCGAAGCGGCGCGGCCGCAACCAGGTGTGCCGCGGCGCCGGCGCGCTCGCGATCGTCTGAGGCCGAGCGACGAGCGGGCACGTCGCGGCCCCCGATGGCGGCCGCGCGGCAGGAGACGGCCCTGCGCCGCGATCCTCGGTGCGCGGTCGGCCGGCCGCGAGTTGGTCGCGACCCACTCGGGCGCGACGCGTTTGCGCGCGGGGATACGGTAGGCGCATGACGCCCCGGAGCAGCGACTCGGTCAAGCGCCTGACGCTCGTCGCGTGCATCCTCGGCTCGGGCATCGCGCTGCTCGACGGAACCGTCGTCAACGTCGCGCTGCCGACGATCCAGCGCGCTCTCGGGGGCGGGCTCGCCGCCCAGCAGTGGGTCGTCAACGGCTACCTGCTGACGCTCGGCTCGCTGATCCTGATCGGCGGCTCGCTCGGCGACCTCTACGGCGAGCGGCGCGTGTTCGCGCTCGGTGTCAGCGGTTTCGGGGTCGCGTCGGCGCTGTGCGCAGCCGCGCCCTCGATCGGCGTGCTGGTCGCGGCGCGTGCGCTGCAGGGCATCGCCGGCGCACTGCTCGTGCCGAGCTCGCTCGCGGTGATCGTCAGCACCTTCCCCGACTCCGAGCGCGGCCCGGCGATCGGCACCTGGACGGCCTGGGGAGCGATCGCGGGCGTGATCGGACCGCTGGCCGGCGGTGAGCTGCTGGCGATCGCGTCCTGGCGCTGGATCTTCGTGATCAACGTCCCGCTGGTGATCGTGTGCGTGACGCTGATCCTCACGGTGATCCCGCCGAGCGCCCCGCGCGACGCGGGATCTCGCAGCGTCGACGCGCCCGGCGGGCTGCTGTGCGCGCTCGGGCTCGGGGGCCCGGTGTTCGCGCTGATCGAGCAGCCGCGGCTCGGGTGGGGGAGCGCTGCCGTGTTCGGGCCGCTCGCCGCCGGCGCGCTCCTGCTCGCGACGTTCGTCTTCTACGAGGCCCGCGCGCGCGACCCGATGCTGCCGCTGCGCCTGTTCTCTAGGCGGAACTTCTCCGCCGGGAACATCGAGACCTTCGCGATGTACGCCGGGCTCTCGATCGTCTTCTTCTTCTTGATCATCTTCCTGCAGCAGATCGGCGGCTACTCGCCGCTGCAGAGCGGGCTCGCGACCCTGCCGGTGACGCTGATCATGTTCTTCCTCTCGCGACGGGTCGGAGCGCTCGCCGACCGCTTCGGCCCGCGCTTCTTCATGGGCGCCGGGCCGCTCGTCGCGGCGGTCGGGCTGCTGCTGTTCCAGCGGGTCGGGCTCGACGCCGAATACGCCGGCGAGGTGCTGCCGGCGCTGCTCGTGTTCGCCGTCGGGCTGTCGCTGACGGTCGCGCCGCTGACCGCGGCGGTGCTCGCCGGCTCCGAGCACGACGCGGGCATCGCCTCCGGGGTGAACAACGCGATCGCCCGGGTCGCGGGGCTGCTCGGGACGGCGGCGGTCGGGGCCGCGATCTCGGCGTCGTTCGTCGGCTCGCTCGAGGCCCGGCTCGGAGGGGCCTCGCTCGGCGCAGCCGCTCGCCGCGCGGTGAGCGAAGCCAAGCGCCTGCCGCTCGGCCGGCCCGGCGTCGGCGGTCTGCCGGCGGCCCAGGCGCACGCGGTGCGGGTCGCCGCCGAAGGCGCCTCGCTGCACGCCTTCCACCTGGCGATGATGATCGCCGCGGCCCTGGTGGCGCTGGGAGGGGCGATCGGAGCGGCGGGGATCCGCAACCCGCGCGCGGTGGGCGTGCGCGCCCGGGATTGCGGCGGCGGCCAGCTGGTCGGCATCAGCAGCCCGGCACCCACCGGCGCCGAGGCCACGCCATCAGCCTGACGGAGGTCAGGCGCCGGTGCGGGCGTAGTCCCGCATCGCCTCGATCAGCGGCGCCAGCCGCCGGCCCCGCTCGGTCAGCCGGTACTCGACCGTCGGCGGGCTCGAGGGGATCACGTTGCGCTCGACGAGCCCTGCGCCCTCGAGGTCGCGGAGCCGCTCGGAGAGCATGCGCGGGGAGATCCCCGCGACTGCGTCCGCGAACTCGTTGAAGCGCAGCGCGCCGGTCAGCGCCGCGTACAGGATCGAGAGCTGCCAGCGCCGCTCGAGCAGGGAGGCTGTCTCCCTGACCTCGAGCGGCACGGGCTCACATCTACGCGTGCGCGACATCGCGAGCCGGCTCCAGGGCGCGGTCGAGAACCTCCTGGATCGTCATCACCGGATGGAAGGTCATCTGCTCGGCGACCTCCTTCGGGATGTCATCCAGGTCGCCTCGGTTGCGCTCCGGCAGGATCACGTCCGTCAGCCCCGCCGCGTGCGCGGCGAGCACCTTCTGCTTGAGGCCGCCGATCGGCAGCACCTTGCCCTGCAGGGTGACCTCGCCGGTCATCCCGACGGTGTGCTTGACGGGGCGCCCGGACAGCAGCGAAGCGAGCGAGGTGACCATCGTCACCCCGGCGCTCGGGCCATCCTTCGGCACCGCTCCGGCGGGCACGTGGACGTGGAACTCACGGTTCTCGAACTCGTGCTCGTCGATCCCGAGCTCCTCGGCGTGGCCGCGGACGTAGGAGAGGGCGATCCGCCCGGACTCCTTCATCACGTCCCCGAGCTGGCCGGTCAGCACCAGGCTGCCGTTCGATGTGCCGCCCTTCATCGCGGTCGACTCGATGAACAGCACGTCGCCGCCGACGCCGGTCACGGCGAGACCCGTCGCCACACCGGGCGTCGCGGTCCTCGTCGCCGACTCCTGGAAGAACTTCTGGCGTCCGAGCGCGTCGCGCACGGCCTCCACGTCGATCTCCACAGGGGTCTCGATCGCGTCCTTGCGCGGGCGCGGCTCCGTTCTGCTCCGCGCCGTCGTGGGCCTCCTCGGACTTCGCCTCGACGGCCTGCGCGGACGCGATCTTCGTCGCCGTCTTGCGCAGGATCGTGCCGAGGTTGCGCTCCAGGTTCCGCACGCCCGCCTCGCGGGTGTACTCGGTCACCACGGTCCGCAGCACGTCGTCCGAGATCGCTACCTCGTCCTCGCGAAGGCCGTTGCGGTCGCGCTGGCGCGGCCACAGGTAGCCCTTCGCGATCGCGAGCTTCTCGGCGGTCGTGTAGCCGTCGAAGGAGATGACCTCCATGCGGTCGAGCAGCGGGCCCGGGATCGTGTCCGCGACGTTGGCCGTCGCCAGGAACATCACCTGGCTGAGGTCCAGCTCGACGTCGAGGTAGTGGTCGCGGAACGAGTGGTTCTGCGCGGGGTCGAGGACCTCGAGCAGCGCCGCCGACGGGTCGCCGCGCCAGTCGGCGCCGACCTTGTCGACCTCGTCCAGCAGGATCACCGGGTTCATCGTGCCCGCGTCGCGGAGCGCCCTCACTAGGCGGCCCGGCAGGGCGCCGATGTAGGTGCGCCGGTGGCCACGGATCTCGGCCTCGTCACGGACGCCGCCGAGCGACATCCGCACGAACTCACGGCCGGTCGCCTTCGCGATCGACTCGCCGATCGAGGTCTTGCCGGTGCCCGGGGGGCCGATCAGGGTCAGGATCGCGCCCGACTTGGGGTCGGCCTCGATCCCGCGCTCCTGGCGCAGCTTGCGCACGGCCAGGTACTCGGTGACCCGGTCCTTGACGTCCTCCAGGCCCGCGTGGTCCGCATCGAGCACCGCGCGCGCCTCCACCGGGTCGAGCCGCTCGTCGGAGCGCTTGCCCCACGGCACGGCGATCAGCCAGTCGAGGTAGGTGCGGATCATGCTCGACTCGCCCGTCTGCTCGCCCATGCGCTCCAGGCGCGCGAGCTCCTTGAGGGCCTGCTCGCGGACCTCGTCGGGCATGCCGGACTCCTCGATCTTGGTGCGGTACTCGTCGGCGACGGACGCGTCGTCCTCGCCCAGCTCCTTGCGGATCGAGTCCATCTGCTTGCGCAGGAAGTACTCGCGCTGCTGATTCTCTGCGCCCTCCTGCACGTCCTCGCGGATGCGCTTGCGGATCTGCAGCTCGGCGAGGCTGTCGCGCTGCAGGCGGACTGCGAGTTCGAGGCGCTCGGTCACGTCGGTCGTGCGAAGCAGCTCGACCTTCTGCTCGTAGCTGAGGGTCGGGGAGTAGCCGGCGGAGTCGGCGAGCGCGCCGGGCTCGGCGATCGCGCGCAGGAACGCGCTGATGCGGCCGTCGTCGCCGCGCAGCTCGAGGATCTCCTCGACGACCGCGCGGTACTCGCGCTCGAGCTCACGGGTGCGGCCGTCGACCGGGACCTCGTCGGGACGCTCGTCGACCTCGACGCGAAGCTCGCCGCCCGGGCCGGTCTCGGCTTTGCCGATCAGGCCGCGGTGCTCACCCGACAGGGCGACGGCGCGGCCACCGCCGGGAAGGCGGACCTGCTCGGAGACCTCGGCGATCGTGCCGACCTCGAGGAACTCGTTGTCGTGACGCGGGACCAGCACGACGCGCTTGTCGTCGCCGACGTCGATCGTCAGCGTGATCCCCATGTTCGGGAACACGACGGTGTCGTCGAGCGGGATCAGGCGAAGCCGCGGCTTGGACTCGGTGAGGGCTGATTGATCTGCTGTGGGTGAGGGGGGTGTCATAAGGGTTCTCGCTCCATATGAGCTTACGAAAGTTTAGTTAGTATAGCGCGATTGGTTGCAGGCGCAAGTACCTCGGGGATGACCCCGCAATCGGCTCTGCAGAGCCATTTCTCGCCATCGCCCCGACGCTTTTCGCTGCTTCGTCGAGCGCTGAGATGGCCCGGGCGCGGCATGCCTGCCCCCGGCGCCGTCGTCCGTCAGTCAGCGTTGAACGGGTCGTAGCGGTCGTCGGCCGTGCGCTCGGGCTCGCGTGCCGGCGCTCCTCGCGGGGGGGCCGGCGGAACCCCCGGAAGCGGCCCGTGCCGGGCCGCTTCGATCGAACCCCCCTTGCGGATCAGCCAGCGCCCGAGCAGGCGCATCCCCACCGCGAAGACGAGAACCGCCGCGACGGCCGCCCAGCCGAGGGCGGTGGAGATTGCCAGGATCATCGGCTCGCACCCGAGCATAATCCGCACACCCGTCCCGAACCGAGGAGGTCTCGCCGATGCCCCGCCACACCGTTGTGAACCTGCGCGAGCTGCCCGACTCCGTCGGCGACCGCGCGCCCGAGATCGAGGGCCGCTTCGGCCGCACCGCGATGGAGTCGCGCGACCTCGGCGTCAGCCTCTGGAGCTACGCGCCCGGCTTCCGCAGCGGCATGGGCCACACGCACGGCGAGCAGGAGGAGGCGTACGTCGTCGTGCGCGGCTCCGGCCGGGTGCTGCTGGACGGGGAGATCCTCGAGATCGCAGAGTGGGACGTGGTGCGGGTCTCGCCGGAGGTGTTCCGAGCGTTCGAGTCCGGTCCGGACGGCCTGGAGCTGATCGCCGTCGGCGGCCCGAAGCCGCCCGAGGGAGACGGGCACCCGGGGCCCGCGGAGTGGCCCGAGGGCTAGACAGCCGGCGGACCGCTCCCACCCCGGCGGACGGGGCGGGAGCGGCCCGGCCGCCTCACAACGCCAGCCCGTATTTGCTGCAGGTCGCCTTGAACGTGCTCGACGGGCTCGCCGAGAGCTGGTTCAGCACGTTCTGGAGAACCGGCGAGTCCTCGAACATCCCGACATGCCCGACCGGGTCGCTCGGGCACTGGCTCTGGATCGTGATGTTCGTGACCCCGCGCCGCTCAGGAACGCGTTCGTGTACGGCGTCACGACCTCGTCGTGCGTCGACTCGATCACGACGTAGCGCGGACCCGCGACGGTGTCGCCGCTGCCGAACAGCTTCTTCTGGAAGCTCGAGCCCTGCTCCTGCTGGGGCAGCGCAGGAGCGCCGATCGCTCCCAGGAAGCTGTTCACCGCCAGGGACGCGAACGGGAACTTTTCGACCAGTGTCTCCAGACCGTCGAGGGTCGTGCCGTGGTTGGACGGCGCGAGCCCGATCAGCTCGTTGACCTTGCTCGCACCGCCGAGGAAGCGGAGGTAGTAGCCGGGCATCATCCCGCCCTGGGAGTGACCGACGATGTCGACCTTGCTCGCGCCTGTCCGGTGCAGCACCGAGGAGACGAACGAGCTGAGTTCTTCCGCGGATCCTTCGATGTTGCCGAGTCCGTCGACCGAGCCGAGGAGCCCCGAGAGGATCGTCTCGCCGTAGTTGAACGCGTAGACGCAGTAGCCGTTGTTCGCGAGCAGTGGCGCGAGGGTCACCCAGTTCGAGCCCTCGTCGGCGAAGGTGCCGTGCACGAGCACGACGGGGTACGGGTGCGCGGCGGACGGCTTGCAGCCGTTGTTCCCGCCGGACAGCGCCGTCGGGTCCCAGGTCTCGTTCCACGCCGCTTCGGTCACGGCTTCGCTGCCGTACGGCACGTACAGGTTCGCCCCCGCGTCCGCCGTCGTGCCCGCGAGCAGGAACAGCAGCGTGGCGCCGAGCGCCAGCACGATCTTCCTCATCCTCATCTCCTCTCCCGATGTCGTGCGCCGAGAGCCGCGGAAAGCGCCCCCACGCACCCCGCGCCGAACCTATCCGGGCACGCGCGGCGCTGTCAACGAGATTCGCCGGATTGGCCGGGCGGCGCCTGGAACGTGACCTCGACGTTCTCCTGGTGGATGCGCTCCTCGACTTCTGCGGTGTCGGTCAGCGCGCGCCGGTCGGCCTCGAGCAGGGGCTCTGAGAAGAAGCTGCGCGGCCACAGCTGCCGGACTTTGACGACGTTGACCTCCGCCGCGAGCATCACCAGCTGGGCGCCCAGGTAGAGCCACGCGATCAGGCCGAGGACCGCCGCGAAGATGCCGTAGATCGCTTCGCGGTGCTTGAGCTCGTGCTCGATGTAGAACCCGCCGAGGTGCTGCAGGAGCTGCCAGAAGACGGTCGCGGTGATGACGCCCGGCAGCAGCTCGCGCCAGCTCAGATCTTCGGCGGTCAGGAGTTTGAAGGCGAGCATGAACAGGATCAGGTTCAGGGCGAACGCGAGCACGACGCCCGCGACGACCGACGGGGCCGAGTGGTTGCCGGTGCCGATGAAGCCGCCGACGACCGTCGAGGCGATCGAGAGGACACCGAGGGCCGCGAGCGTCCCGAGGCTGCGCAGGCGGGCGAAGATGAAGTTCGGACGGTGCTTGAACGGGACGGCCCAGATCCGGTTGAACGCGTTCTGCGTCGCGCTCGTGATGCCCATGCCCGCCAGCAGTGAGCCCAGCACCCCGATCACGAGCGCCACCGGGCTGCCTTTCAGCGACGTCGGGTGGAGCGTCGAAGAGAGGATCGGGAACTGGCCGAGCGTGCCGTTGAGGATCTTGTGCTGCTCGGCGGGATCGCCCTGCAGCACGAAGCCGAGGATCGTCACGAACACGAGCAGCAGCGGGAACAGCGAGACGAAGCCGTAGTAGGCGATCAGCGCCGCGAGCTGGCCGCCTTGGTCGTCCATGAACTTCTTGTAGACAGCCGCGACGAAGCGCAGGCCGCGGGTGCGCTGCTGGCGGTGGTCGATGCGGTGGAGGGTGTCGGTGATGCTCATCGCGTCGGCGAAGGGGGAGGGGGGGCTGATAGCGGCTGGCACGCGACATGGTCGTGTGTCTACCCGATTTGACGCGCTGAGACGGGCCGCCCTGCAGGGCAGGGCCGACGACACGACGGAGACGGTCGCGCTCGTCGCGGCGGCGAAGCGCGAGGTGCTGCTGCGCGTCCACCGCCACCGGCTGCGCCGCGAGGACCTCGAGGACGCCTACAGCCAGGCGACGCTCGAGCTGATCTCGCTGGCGCGGCGGGGGCGCGGGTTCGCGGGACGCGCGCACATCGGCAACGCGCTCGAGCAGCGCTTCCTGGCGCGGGTCCAGGATCGCCGCCGGGCGATCGCGGGGCGCAGCCCGATCGCGGCGGCGCTCGAGGGGGCCGATGTCGTTCGCGGGGGAGGGGCTCGAGCTCCCCGACGGACTGCGCGGACCCGGCCCGGGTCGCGCTCGGGCGCGACGAGCTCGAGCGGGTGCTGCGCCACTTCGGAGCGCTGACCGCCGACCAGCGGCGCGTGCTCGAGGCCCAGCTCGCGCTCGACATGCGCTGCGAGCGAGTTCTGCTCGATCGCACGGGTGGACGCGCGGAGAAGTACCGCAAGGTCGCGCAGCGCGGGCGGGCACGCCTGCGCGAGCTGCTCGCCGCTGAAGGCGCCGGGCGCTGTCCCGCGTGCGCGGGCGCTGTCGGAACAGGCCGCAGGGACCCGACCTATGACCATGCACTCCCCCCACTCATAGGCGGGTCCCCGGGCCGCCGGCGGTCGGTTCTCAGCACGACCGAGCGGCGAGGCCCGATCGACGCGTGTCACGGCCGGCGCTCCGGAGCTCTGCCCCCTCCGGGCGCCGGCCGCCCGCGGCAGCGTCCCGGCGGGAGGCGTTCGATGACGCTCGCGACGCGGCGACCCGCACGGGCTCTACCGCGTCTTCGGCGAGCGAGGAGTTCCTCGCTGCGACCGAGCCGCGGTCGCGACGATGGCGCGACCGAGCCCGGGCAGACCGGCTCGATGGCCCGCTGGCGAACGCGGCGCCCAGCGCTGCGCCGGGCGCGCGCGGTCACCCGCTGATCGCTGCGTCGCCGCGCGGCCGGGCGCGATCGCGATCGTCGGCTGCGGCGCGGGCCGCGGCGCGCTCGCGCTCCTGCTCCACGGCGCGTCCGCGGACGCCCCCGAGCGAGCGCTGCCAGGCCACGCCGCCGCCGCGCGAGCCGCCGGCCTCGACGCCGCCGCGGCCTCGCGAGCTCGCGCAGTCGCCTCAGCGCCGGCTCGCGCGCGCCCGCGCCACGGCGCAGCGGCGCCGCTCCGCCGCGGCCGTTCGCGGCGAGCGCGCAGGCGCCGTCGCGGCCCCGGTGCGTCGCCGGCCCCGCGCGCCCGATCCAGCCGAGTTCGGCTTCGAGCGGTGAGCCGCGCGCGACGCGCGGCGAGTCTCGCCCGCGCCGCGATCGTGGCGGCTGCGCCTCGCGCGCGGAGGCGTCCGCGCTGGACGCTGATGGCGCGCTATCTGCGCTGTGCGGCCTCGTCGCGGGCTGCTCGCCAGCGCCCGCTTCGCGATCGCCCCGCCGCGGCCGCCGGGCGCCGCGCGCAGTCGCTCGGCCGCGTCGCGCTCGACCGCGGCCGCCGAGGGCTATCGCGGTCGCTGTTCGCGCGCCGCGTACCTGACCTGGAGCGCGGCCGACCGCAGCGCGACGCGCGGGCGCTCGAACCGTTCGGGGCGGGCCGGCTGCCGAGCCGGCGCCGTGCTGGTCCCGCCCTCCGGCGGCGAGCAGCGGGTCGCTTGGGCCGAAGTCGTGCAGGAGCGCGAACCGGCGCCGGGCGTGCACGTCTACACGCTCGCCGCCGAAACCGACACGCGCGGGGCTCCTGTTACCTGACCGTGGCGGTCGAGCGCCGCCGCCGGCGGCGCGCTTGCGCTGAGCGGGTATCCCGCCTTCGTCGGACCGCCCGTCGAGCTCGTCCGCGAGCCCGCGCCAGCGCCTCGCAGCGGTCGACCGACCCGGGACTGGCGACGTCGTCGTCCGCCGGGCGCTGGCGCAACTACCTCGCGGGGTCGCACGGACGGAGCTCGCCGCCGACCTCAGCCGAAGGCGCGCGCGTGTCGCCTGCCCACGGGTCCGCTGCACGATCGTCTCGTCCGCCGAGCGAGACGTGGGCGCCCGGCGGCGGCGCGGTCAGGCCGTCGCTGCAGGCCCAGGACGCGCGCGGCGCGCGGTACACGCTCGCCTACGAACTCGACGTCGAGCGGGTCGCAGGGCCGCTGGGAGATCTCCGCGATACAGACGGACCCCGATGCGTGAGCCGGCCCGGCGTGAGACGCCGATGACGATGCCGGCAGCGGTCGCTCGCGGCCGTCGCGTCGCTGCTCGCGCTCCTGATCGCGCTCGCGCCCGCATGCCGCTGCGGTGACGGCGGGCACCGCGGCCGCCGACGGTGCGCCGCAGGCCGGCGAAGCGGAAGGCGGGCGAGCTCGCTCGAAAGCGCCGCGGCCAAGGCCGGCGAGCACCGGCCGCGCGGTCGCGATGAGCCTGATCGGGCTCGGCCTTCGCGGTCGCCGCGACGGTGCTCGCGTTCCGGCGCGACTTCAAGGAGGCCGCCGGCGTGTTCGCGGTCGGGATCGTCGCCGTGCTGCTCGCGACGCCGGCCGGGGTGAGCCTGCTGCGCGACACGGTGCGCTCGCTGTTCGGGTCGCCGTGACGCGAGATCCGCTCCTTCCGCCGCGTGTTCGATCTCGAGCGGCGGATCTACACCGTCGACGGGATGCGCCTGAACCCCGTCCGGCATCCCGGTGCGGGGCGTCGTGTACCTGCTCGCGCTGCGTCGCGCTCGCTGATCGCCGCGGCCCTGCTGCCGCTGCTCGGCAGCGTAGTCGCGGCTGGTGCCCTGGTACCTGCGCGACGTGGCTCTCGCCGGCGCTGCTCGCGGCCGCCCTTGCGGTCGTTCCGGATCGACGGACGGACGTTCCACCAGCCGCCGCGCGCGCTCGCTGCGCCTGCTGCTGCGGCCGCGTCCGCGCGTCGCGCTGACCGGACGCTGCCGCGCCGTCGAACACCGGCGGCCGGTGGCGGCCGCCCGACATCCTGGTGCTGCCCGACGGCTCCGATGGCCGCGTCGCGCGCCTTCAGCTACGCGCGGTCCCGGCGCCGTCCTCGTCAGCGGTCGCGCACGAGCGCGGACGCGAGCGCCTGCAGCGCGTGCGCGGCCGTCCGCGCTGACGCTGCGCGCTTGCCGCACCGCCCGGCGCGACCGCCCGGCACGCACGCGTGATCTGCGGTCGCGCCGCGGCAGGCGCGTCTGCGCGCCGCGCCGTCGGCTGCGTCCGGTGAGGGCGCCGATCACGTTCGTCTACGGCAACTTCGTGTTCGCCGAGGGCCTCGAGCGACGGCTGGGCCGCGTTCGCGGTCGACGCTCGGCTCCTACGCCTGGCTGACCGCGACGAGGAAGCGCGGCCGGCTTTCTCGCGCTCGTCGGCGCGCTCGAGTCGGCGCGAGGCCGACATCCAGCTCCTGCGCGTCGTCGGCCGCTGCGACGCCGCGGCGTACGGCGCTCGAGCGACGTGGCCTCGCAGGGCGCCGGCGGTGCGCGGCCTACTGCGCCGCCAGGCGAGCGCTACCTGAGGCAGCTGCGCTGCACGGCTCGCGAGTCGGGAGGCGACAGCCGAGGCTCTACCTGCTCGTCAGCCTGCGCGAGCCGGAGCTCGACGTCGCCGCCTACGTGTCGAGCGCCGCCGTCGCGCGATCCCCGCGCGCTGGTGGCCGACTCTGCGCCGCAGCCTCGCGGGCCGGGACCGCGGCCTGCTCACCGTCGCCGAGCTCGAGCGCGCGCGGGTGCGCGCCGATCGCGTCGCACGCGCGGCTCGCCGACTTCCTGCCCGCTTCGGCCCGCGCGCGGGGTCAGAGCTTCAGTGGCTCGTGCGGCGCGCCTTCTGCCGCGGCCTCGGCGAGCCCGCGTCGACGGCCTCCACGAGCCGGCGGCGCTCGTCTTCGAGCGCAACGGCGAGGCCGGCTGGCGCCGCTCGAAGGCGACGTGATGCGCTGGCTCGACAGCGAGGTCGAGCACCGCTCCGCGCTCGCTGCGGATCGAGTCCGAGCTCGGGAGCTCTGGCAGGCCCAGCTCGTGCTCGGCGCCGTTCCCGAGCTCGTGCGCGTTTCCCGGAGCGCGCGCGCCGAGCTGATGTTCGCGCCCGCCGGAAAGCCTCCCGTTCGGGATCGACTCTGCGCTGACCGCTCGTTTCCTGCCGAACGAGCTCGCGCTCCGCCTCGCCCGGCGGCAAGATCCAGGACGCCGACCAGATCCTGCGTGCCGAGACCGACGGGGGAGCAGGGCGCCTCCGACCTCGGCTACGAGCGAACCCAGGAGGCCCGCGACCTGCTCGCCTACCTGCAGGCCTCGAGCCGCCCGCCGCTGCTGCGTGCCGCGATCACGATCGGCGTCGGCGCCGGGAGCACCGAGCAGAGCTGGAGGAGCGTGTCGAGTTGACGCGGCGGGCGTACGGCGAGATCCGCCTCCACCGGCCCGCTCGGCGAGCAGCTGAGCTCGTTCATGCAGCACCTGCCGGGGCAGCGGACGCGCGTCCGCGGTCTACGACGACACCTTCACGGCCGAGCAGCTCGCCGCGATGATGCCGACCGCGTCGCCCTCGCGGGCGGCCGCGGGCGGCTTTTATCTCGGTCACACCCTGTCGGGCTCGCGCCGCCCGGTCCTCTTCAACCTGGGCGAGGGATCGGAGAACGACGGGAACGCGACGATCCTCAGCGTCGGCGCGCTCGGCTCGGGCAAGACCACGCTCGCGCAGAAGCTCCAGTACGAGGGGTTCCTCCAGGGCGCTCGGGTGATCGACTGCGACCCGAAGGGCGACCATCGCTTCCATCTGCTCGACGACGTCGCCCCGCATGTCGAGAGCGTCGCGCTGCGTCCCGACCCGGCGCTGAGGGGGATGCTCGACCCGCTGCGGGTCGCCCCGGCCGAGATGCGCCAGGAGGCGGCCGTCTCGTTCCTTCGGGATCTGCTTCCCGCGTCGTGCCGACGCGGGCTGGGAGACCGCGATCGTCGCCGCGGTCGACCGGGTCCTGACCCGCTCGTCCACGCCCGGCTGCCTCGAGGTGGTGCGCGTGCTCGAGCAGGGTGACGCGCTCGAGCGCCAGGTCGCGCGGGCGCTGGAGGTCTACTCGCGCTCCGGGCTCACGCAGCTGGGCTTCGCGGACCCGCCGTCTCCCCGCCCGCGGTGGGTGCCAGCAGGTCACCTACCTGCCGATCCGCGACCTCCCGGGGCCGGCGCCGGGCGTCGAGCGATCCGACTACTCCCACGCGGAGCGGGTCGGCGAGCAGATCGTCCGGCTGATCGCGATGTTCGCGCTGCACCTGATGCGCTCGGAGCGCGACCGGTTGAAGATCTTCTCGTTCGACGAGGGCTGGCGCTTGCTGTCGGACCCGGTCGGCCGCCTGCTGCTCGCGTCGCTGCAGCGGATGGGCCGCTCGGAGCTCGCGGTGCCGATCATCAGCACCCAGCTCGTCGGCGACGCGCCGTTCGGCGAGCGCTTGTCGCTCGAGAATCTGGTCGGCGCGACCTTCGTGTTCGGGGTGCGTTCCGAGGCCGAGGCGCGCAGGGCCGCTCGCGCTGCTCGGCCTCGACGGCGAGGACGCCGCCGTGCGGCGCACGCTGCTCTCGCTCGACGCGGGGCGCTGCCTGTTCCGCGACCACCGCGGCCGGATCGAGGCGATCCAGGTCGAGCTGCTCGTGCCGTGGCTGTCCAGCGCGTTTTCCACGACACCGGGCCAAGCGACGTGAGCACAGCTCGAAGCGGCGCAGCTGGGAGATGGAGGACGTCATCGCCGGCGAAGGCGGTCGTCGCCGGGGTCGCGGTGGCCGCCTCGCTCGCCTTCGCGGCGCCGGTTGCGCTCGCTGCCGAGCCCGCGCATTCGCGCCGATCTCTCTCCGCCGGCGCACCCGCAGCGCGGGGTCGCTCGTGCACCGGCTGGTGGTTCGCTGCTTTCCACGACCGCCGGGCCGCCGCCACCCGACGAAGCCGCCGGCTCCGCCACGGTGGAATCCGACCCCCTGGTCGGCAACGGGCTCGGAAGCCCGTCCTGTCTGCCGGGCGCGGCCGCAGGCGAACTCGCGGCGACCGAGCGATCCGACTGCGAAACGTCGGGCTTCGTCGCGGCTTCCGCGCCGACCGACGACTACGGGCTCGACGTCCATATCGACACCGGTCTGCTCCCGTTCGGGCGCGGCGAGGCGCTCAGCCTGATTCAGGACCTCGTCGTCACGCCCGTCTGGCTCGGGCTGGTGTGGCTCGTCCACGCGCTGGTCTCGATGCTCGACTGGTCCTTCGCGATCGACCTGCTCGAAGGCGGCCCGCTGGGAGGCGTCGCGACCGGGCTCTCCGCCGAGGGGCAGGCGATCACCTTCCCACTGCTGGCGATCGCGCTGACCGGTGCAGCCTTGCTGCTCGCACTACCACGGCCTCGTGCGCCGCCGCGCGGCGCAGTCGCTCGCGGACACCGCGCTCGCGGCGGCGATGGTCGTCGGTGGGCTGTGGTTGATCGCCGATCCGTCGGGAAGCGTCGGGGCGCTCGCACGGTGGACTCGGGAGGCCGCGCTCGGGACGCTCGCAGCCGCTTCGCAAGGCAGTCCCTCGACCCCGGGGCAGGCGCTCGGCGCGGGTCTTCATGGCCTGTTCGCGGCGGCGGTCGAAGGGCCTTGGTGCTACCTCGAGTTCGGAAACGTCGCCTGGTGCCGCGATCCGCGCGAACTCGACCCGGCGCTGCGTCGCGCCGCGGACGCGATCGCCGCGCGCGAGCAGCGGGAAGCACGGTGCTCGGCCGTCTTGCGAAGGGCGAGCGCGATCGCTCGCCGCGAGCGCGAGGCTGCTGCGCGAAGGACGCACGAACGGAGCCCTGTTTCTGGCGCTGCCCGCGAACGGGCCCGACCGCAACTCGATCAACGACACGGGCTCGCTGCTGCGCACGCTCTGCAGAAGCGCGGAAGCGACCAGCTGCCGGGGTCGCGGGGCGGAGCAGGCCCAGTTCCGGACCGATGGCGGCACCTGGCCTCGCCTCGCCGGACTGCTGCTGATCGCGATCGGGGCGGTCGGGATGCTGCTGATGTTCGGCGCGGTCGCCCTGCGGCTCCTGCTCGCCGCCGTGATCGGCTCTGTTCCTGCTGCTGCTCGCACCGGCCGTCGTGCTCGTTCCGGCCCTCGGCGAGCGCGGGCGCGCGCTGTTCCGAGCGTGGATCGCGCGGCTGTTCGGGGCGATCGTGACGAAGCTCGTCTACGCCTTCCTGCTCGGTGTCAGCCTGCTCGTTACGGGCGTGCTGGAGGCCCTCCCGGGCATCGGATGGTGGGCCCAGTGGCTGCTCGCCTCGGCGTTCTGGTGGGGGACCTTCCTTCGCCGTCACGAGCTGCTCGCCGTGCCCTCCGCGCTCGCGACGGACCTCCGCCGGTCGACAACCCACAGGTCACTGAAGAGCGAAGCGGTCCGGGTCGGCAACGATCGGCTCACGAAGCGCCTCGACGACCGCCGCGAGCAGAAGCGGATCGCGCAGGCCGAGATCGCTCGCGCAGCGGCGGCGGTGACACAGGTCGCCGTCGCCACCGGTCCTGACGGCCGGCACGACCGCGCCGCCGCGGACGGGAGCGCCATCCCGATCGCCGCCGCGGCGAGCCGGACCGTGCCCTGCTCGAGCTCGCCGCTTCGGAGGCCGTCGCGGCAGCGGGACGGATCACGGAGCGGACGCCACGGGTCGAACGGATCGAGCAGGAGCGGGCCGTCGCCCGCTCCCGTGGCGACACGCGTCGCGCGGCAAGCCTCGAAGCACGCGGCTCGGCGCTGGCGGATGCGCAGGCGCGGGACGAGCGGATCGCCGCCGCCGCGCGGGATGCGGAGCCTTCGGCGGCGCGTATGGCGTTCCTCGACCGGCAGCAGCGGTTGCGCGGCGCATCGGAGCCGCCTGGCGCAGGCCCGCGCCGCGACTACCCAGCGCTCGCCCCGCTTGCCGGTCAGACGCGCCAGGGCTATGAACGTCTCCCGTCCGGCGAGCAGCGCGCGGCCCGTCTTCTGATCGACCGCGAACTGTCGGCCAGGAGGCGCGGAGTCATCGAGGAGACGGGCGGCGGGCCCGGGCTCGGGGCGAGCGACGACCCGCACTCACGTAGACGCCGGCGCGCCGCCGACACGCGCCGCGCGCCGGACGCGCCACGCCGAGCGCGCCGAGCTCGCCGATCATGGAGGACGCCCGCGCGGTCGCCGAGGGTCGCAAACGGCAGCTCGGCTTCGGCCGGCCGTGAACGCCGCACAGCAGCTTCGGCGAGGGCGCACCCGCGCCGGCGCGCGGCCGACCGCTGCTGTTGGCCGCCTGTGGACTTGCGGGGGTTGCGGGTCCGCTGCTCCTCGCCGCCGTCCTCGCGGGCGCGACCGCGCAAGCGCCGTCGGCCTCAGCGTGCGAGCTCGACCGAGGTCCCTGGCATCCCCCCGCGTTATCTGCGCCTTTACCGCGAAGCCGGAGCCCGTTACGCGCATCGACTGGGCCGTGCTCGCCGGCATCGGCAAGGTCGAGTGCGATCACGGCCAGGACCCGGATCCGTCGTGTCTCGGTCGAGGGCGCCGAGAACGCTGCAGGGGCAGGCGGTCCGATGCAGTTCCTCGCATCGACGTGGGCCGTGTACGGGGTCGACGGTGACGGCGACGGGCGCGCGCGACCGGTGGGACCCGGCCGACGCGATCTTTGCTGCCGCGAATTATCTGCGCGGGTCGGGAGCGCCGGGTGACTACACGCGCGCGATATTCGCCTACAACCACTCGACCGCCTACGTCCGCGAGGTCGAGGACTGGGCTCGGCGCTACCGCGGAAACGGCGCCGGGACCCACGGCCGCAGCCGCTGGCGGCGAAGCCGTCGGTCTCGCCGGCTTGCAGGCCCGGACCTCCACTCCCGTTCTCGTGATCCCGGGCGAAGCGCGCGCGGCTCGACCCCGGCGACGGGCACGTCGCGCTGATCCCCGCCGGAGCGCCGCCGGTCGTCCAGGCGATGCTGATCGCCGGTGACGAGCTTCAAGACCTGCCGTACGGCCCGCAGGGTCACCCCGACCCGTATGGCGCGCCGGACGAGGACTGCTCCAGCACGATCAACTACATCCTCGCGAGAGCGGGCATCCGACCGCTGGCAGAAATCATCAGCGAGAATCCCGCTCGCCCAGGACTATGTGTCCTGGGGCTCGCCCGGCCCGGGGCGGTGGATGACGATCTATGCGACGGACGCGCCGTCTCCTCACGTGTTCGCGACCCTGGCGGGCCTCCGCATCGACACCTCCCACGACGGCACCGACATCGGCCCGAACCGCGCCGAAGACGGCCCGCGCTGGCGCGTGTTCGGGGAGATCCCGCAATGGGCGCACTGGTCCGTCCGCCACCCACCGGGCCTGTAGTGTCCGGGCCATGCCCGACCGGCACGTCGACCACCTTCTGATCGGGGGCGGCCTGGCCTCCGCGAACTGCGCGCGCTGGCTGCGCGAGGAGGGCGCCGAGGGCACGATCCTGATCGTCGGCCGCGAGCCCGACCCGCCCTACGAACGCCCCGACTGCTCGAAGGGCTACCTGCGCGGCGAGAAGACCCGCGAGCAGGCGCTGTTCCGCCCCGCCGCCTTCTGGGACGAGCAGCGGATCGAGCTGCTGACACGCACGAGCGTGACCGCGCTCGACCTCGACGCCCGCACCGCCAAGCTCTCCTCCAAACAGGAGATCGAGTTCGGCCAGGCGCTGCTTGCGACCGGCGCCAACGTCCGCCGTCTCAACGTCACCGGCTGCGAGCTCGAGCAGATCCACTACCTGCGAACCCTCGGCAACTCCGACGCGATCCGCGAGGGCACGAAGGACGCCGAGCGCGTCGTGCTGATCGGCGGCTCCTACATCGGCTGCGAGGTCGCGGCTTCGCTGACGATGCTCGGCAAGAAGTGCACGATCGTGATGCAGGAGGACATCGTGCTCGAACGCGGCTTCGGGCCCGCGGCCGGGCGCTACTTCCAGGGGCTGCTCGAGGAACACGGGGTCGAGATCCACGGCGGCGACGAGCTCGAGCGCTTCGAGGGCGAGGGCACCGTCGCCCGCGTGATCACGCGGGCAGGCCTCGAGCTGGACGCGGATGCGGTCGTCGTCGGCGCCGGCGTCTCGCCGGACGTCTCGCTCGCCACCCGGGCCGGGCTCGAGCTCGGCGAGCGTGGCGGCGTGCTCTGCGACTCCCGCCTCCAGACCCCCGTCGAGGGCGTGTACGCCGCCGGCGACATCTGCGAGTACGAGTCGGTCGTGCACGGCGGGACGCACGTCCGCATCGAGCACTGGGACGTCGCCCTCAACCATGGCAAGACGGTCGCCCTGAACATGCTCGGCCGCGATGTCCCCCACGACACCGTGCCCTACTTCTTCTCAGACCTCGGCGACTGGGGCGGGCTCGAGTACGTGGGGCCGGCGTACGGCTGGGAGGAGGAGGTCTTGCGGGGCTCCCACGCGGAGGGCGCCTTCACGACCTTCTACCTCGACGGCGGCGCCGTCAAGGGCGCTCTGACCGTCGGGCGCTCCGACGACCTCGACCACGCCCGCCGCCTGATCAGCGCAGGACGCGAGCTCGGCGAGGCCGATCGCGCCGCGCTCGCCGACGAGGACGCCGACCTGAGCGCCGTCGGCACGTAGAGCGGCCCGTGATCACGGGGGAGGAGACGCAGTTCACGCGCGAAGCGCTGCGCATGCTGCGCCACACCGGTCAGTTCGACTGGTCGACGGTGACGCTGCTCGCGCTCGCCGTCTACGTCTACGCCGTCGAGATCGAGCGCGCGAACTGGGACGTCGTGCTCGCCGGCCTCGCCTTCTGGCTGATGGACTGGCTGAACGAGATCGTCAACGCGCTGTTCCTGCATTTCGACGGCCATGCCGCGCTGTGGACCGTCACGGGCCACTCCAGCTACGTGATCCTGATCGGTCTCACCGTCGAGATCTCGCTGTTCTTCGCGATCAACGGCGTCGTCTTCGCGAAGCTGCTGCCGCGCGACCGCGCCGCCCGCGTGCTCGGGATCCCCAATCGCTGGGCTCTGTCGGTCGCGCTCTCGGCGGTCTCCGTCGGAGTCGAGCTGCTGCTCCACGCCGACGGGGTGTTCCACTGGTACTACTGGTGGTGGAACGTCGCCAGCTTCCCCGTGATCGTGGTGTTCGGCTACCTGACGTTCTACGTCGTCTCGTTCACCGTCCACGACATGACCAGCCGCCGCCGGCAGGTCGGCGCCGTGTTGGGGCTCGGCACGCTCGACCTTGCGGCGGGGTTGGTGTTCGGTCCGTTGCTCGGCTGGATCTGAGCCGGGCGCCGCGCGCTCAGGCCGCGCGGCGCTTCTCGACCTCGGCGACGAGGCCGCCGGGGAACTGGATGACCTCGACGTTCTCGGCGGCGGGTTCGTGCGGCTCGAGCTTCGCCGGACGGGACATGACCCAGGCGAGACCGCCGAGCAGGCCGGCGTCGAGGACTGACGTTCAGTGCAATTACGAGTGAGAGGGACATCTCTTTCCTTCCGTCGCTTTCTCTGTGCAGATAGAGATTCGGTCCTGCGCCTCAGGACTACCTCTCGTGTCTCTGGGAGATCGCTGAGAGCTGGGTCTCGTCCGGTTACCCACTCACCCCGCCGTGAACATGAGCCTCCGTTCATGCGCGGTCCGACCTCTGACGGGCCTACTCCGATGTGTCAGCGCGCGTGCCGAATCCCGCCCTGATCCGCGTCAGCTCGTGCGATGAGATCACGCGGTCGATCAGCCCGTACTCCCGGGCCTGCTCGGCCGTGAAGTAGCGGTCTCGGTCCATGTCGTCGTGGACCCTCGCGACCGTCTGCCCGGTGTGCTCGGCGTAGATCTCGTCGATCCGCCGCCGCAGCTCGAGCGTCTCCTGGGCGTGGATCTCGATATCTGCGGCCTGGCCCTGGAAGCCGCCCGAGGGCTGGTGGATCAGGATCCGGCTGTTCGGCAGGGCCATGCGCTTGCCGGCGGCGCCTCCCGCGAGCAGCAGCGACCCCATGCTCATCGCGACCCCGAAGCAGATCGTCTGCACGTCGGGCTTGATGAACTGCATCGTGTCGTAGATCGCCAGGCCGGAGTAGACGACGCCGCCGGGGGAGTTGACGTAGAGGGAGATGTCCTTCTCGTCGTCCTCGCTCTCGAGGTGCAGCAGCTGTGCGACGACGAGGTTCGCGATCTCGTCGTCGACGGGCGTGCCGACGAACACGATGCGCTCGTTCAGCAGCCGGGAGTAGATGTCGAACGAGCGCTCACCGCGCGCGCTCTGCTCGACGACCATCGGGATCAGTGGCATCTGGGCTATCCTTTCGACAACTGCATGGTTGTCATCGACAATAGCAACCAACTGGTTGTCAACAAGGAGATCGCGATGCCGCAGCAGGAACAGACCGAGGTGCGCAGGCAGGTCGACGTCGAGGCGACCCCCGAGGAGGTGTTCGAGGCGCTGATCACGCCGGAGGGCCGCGATCGCTGGCTGGACGAGCCCGAGCGCGAGATCCACATCGAGTCGGCAGAGCACCCGAGCCGCGTCGTCTGGTGGTGGTCCACGGACGAGGAGCCCGCGACGCGTGTCGACTTCCGGATCGTCGCGCTGCCCCACGCGACTCGCGTCGTCGTGATCGAGAGCGCACCGAACTTCCCGCTGGCGCGGATGGCAGCCGGGCTGGAGCTGGTGCTCGCTTGAGCGACGCGCTCGGACCGGTCTTCTCGGCCCTCGCGGATCCCACCCGCCGGGGGATGGTCGAGGTCCTGCTGCGAGAGGGCTCGACCAGCGTCCCCGAGCTCAGCGGCGACCTGCCGATCAGCCGGCAGGCCGTCGCCAAGCACCTGGCGGCGCTCGAAGAGGCGGGGCTGCTGGAACGCCTGCCGCTCGCGGGCCGCGAGGTCCGTTACGGCCTGCGCGGCGACGCTCTGGGCCCGGCGGCGACGTGGCTTCGCGACGCTCAGGCGAGCTGGGATCGCCGGCTCGACCGTCTCAAGGGCGCGGTCGAGCAGCGCGCGACGTGAGTCAGGCGCGGTAGGGAACGATCTTCACCCGGCGGCAGCCGACGAGCCGCCAGTGCCGGTTGCGCTCGAGGTAGCGCATCACGAGCGTCTTCAGCCCGCCGCCGTTGCAGTGCACGGTGCCCCACCCGTAGACGAGCGCGACGTGGTCGTCGCCACCGCCGGTCCAGATCTGGTTGTAACCGTGGCTGGAGTAGATCCAATCTTCCCCGGCGCCGCCGTGGAGGGCGTCGTACTGCGAGCGCCGCTGTCCCGACGGGTGGTAGTCGCCCCAGATCACGTCTCCGGCGTCGCCGCCCCAGATCGTGTCGTCTCCGTACCCGCCGAGCAGGTAGTTGTGCACGTGCGCGAGGCCCACGAGCGCATGCGGCACGCCGTATGAGCCCTTGTCCATCTTCAGGCATTCGACCGACGGCCAGCCCGTATGGTTGGCCATCGCCTCGCTCGCGCGCGGCAGCGTGCTCAGCTCGCCGTCGGGCTCGCCCGGACCCGGGCAGTAGGCGACGTAGAGCCCGTCTTCCTGGCGCGGGTGAGCCTGCGGTTCGGGAGCAGCCGTCAGCGCTTCCGGCAGGCTCGTGGCTGCCGGGAGTTCGGTCGTCGTGGCCGGCTGCTGTTCCACCGGGAACCCCGTCGTGGTCAGCGTCGCCGTTTCGCCGTGCGCAACGCCCGCCCCGTTCGACGCTGCCAGCCGCCACCCGTAGCCGGTCCCGGGTTCGAGCCCCGTCGCGGGCGCGGTGACGCGCGACAACGGACCTTCGCTGCTCACGACGTGACAGGTGGCGGCGGCGCCGAACGCGGGCGGGATGCCCCATTCGAACCAGCAGCTCGAAAGCGCTGTCCCGCTCGACACCGTCCCGGACAGCACCGCCCCCGTGAGGCCTGCTTCGGTGGCCGTTCCGGTCGTCACGAGCGGCGGCGATTCGGCTCGCGCAACCGCCGCCGGCGCGAGCGAGACGACCGCCAGCGCGAGGGCGGCGGCGCACCGCAAGCCCCCCGTGGCCTTCGCTGCGGCTGGCTGCGGAATCGCATCGTCTCCTGGGTCGCGGTGAGGGGCACCGACGTTAGGAGGCCGCGGCGCGCGGGTGTTGACCTTCGTGTGAACGACGGGCTCGGGTAGAATCCGCGCGTCCAACGGTCGGTGGTCGAGGGAAGCCGGTGCGAATCCGGCGCGGACCCGCCACTGTGACCGGGGATGCCGGCTGCGGCGCCTGGGAGGCGCACGCCACTGGGCCGCGTGAGCGGCCTGGGAAGGCGCAGCAGGTAGGCCCGGGAGCCAGGAGACCTGCCTCCGACCGAAAGCCCGCAAGCCCTCGTGGAAAGGGGTCGGCTCGAATGAGAAGAACCTGCATTTCGCTCCTGGCGAGCGCCGCGCTGTCGCTCGTCCTCACGACCGGCGCCCTCGCCGCCGAACCCGGCACCGTGACCGTTCGCGTCGAGGGCTTCGGGGGCCAGACCCTGCTCCCTCAGACATCGGTCACGACGAACGAAACCCCCGTCCCCGTCCCCGGGGGGACGTGCCCCGGCACCAGCGCCGCCGGCGCCCTCTACGACGCCGTCCACGGCAACTGGCTGGTGCGCCCGGAGCAGGTCGGCCCGGAGCTCGACGGCATCCTCGGCCAGGACCTTCCCGCGCTCGAGGAAGCGGGCAACTACGGCTACTGGCTGTTCGTGCTCAACGACCAGTTCGCGGGCAACGGGGTCTGCGCGCAGGAAGTCGGGCCCGGCGCCGACATCGTCCTCGTCGGCCAGTGCTACGCGACCGGCCCGCTGTGCCCGACCGACCCGACCGCGCCCGCGCACGTGCTGACGGCGACGGCCCCCCGCTCGAACGTGCTGCTCGTCGGGGAATCGGTGTCCGAGACGATCGGCTCGCTGAACACCGGTTCGTTCGAAGCGGACCCCGCACCGCCCGCCGGGACGACGCTCGACGCGGGCGCCCTCAGCGCCGCCCCCGGGCCGGGGGGCGTGGCCACGCTCACGTTCGCCACCCCCGGCACCTACACGCTCCAGGCAGTCGCGCCCGACTCGGCGCCGTCCGACCCGTTCACGGTCTGCGTGCACGCGCCCGGAGACGGCGGCTGCGGGACCCAGACCCCGGCGGCCGGCAGTCCTCGGAACCCGGTCTGCCGTGCCGCCCTACACGGGGCCGTTCGCGCTGGTCGCCGACCTCACCAGCGTCAGGGAACAGGCGGTCTACGCGCGCGGCGCAGCGCCGCGGCTGCTCGCGGGTACGGTCAGCGCGCACAGCCGCGTCACCGCCGTGAGCCTGTCGCTGCGGCGCGCCTACCGCGGTCGCTGCTGGGCCTACGACGGGGTCCGCGGCCGTTTCGTGCGCGCCCGCTGCGGGCGTCGACCGGTTCTTCGCGGTGTCCACCGAAGCGAAGTTCTCCTACCTCCTGCCGTCCGCGCTCGCTCCCGGTCGCTACGTGCTCGACGTGCGGGCGGCGGATGTCGCCGGGAACACGCTCGCGCTCGCGCGCGGGACCTCCCGCAGGGTCTTCCATGTCCGTTGAGCGGCTCGCGCTGCTCGGCGGCGTCGCGCTCGCGGCATCGCTCGCCGCAACGGCGGGCGCCGCCGGGGCGGACGCCGGCCGCGCGCGGCGCGCCGTCGTTCCGCGGACCGGACCCTCGGTCCAGATGATGATCGTCGGCGCCGGCAACGTGATCCTGATGGCGCCGGTCGACATGACCGTGCCGAGCTGGACCGTGCAGACCTCGCGCGGGAGCTGTGGGGTCGAGGAAGGCACGCCGCTGGCGGCGCTGGCCGACGCCCATCGTGCCGGCGGGCCCGCCTTCGCGGTCCGCGACTACGGTCACTGCACGAGCGACCCCCGCAACTCGGGGCAGCTGTTCGTCTACTCGCTCGACGGCGAGACGAACCACGGACGGGACGGCTGGGAGTACAAGGTCGACAATCGCTCGGGCACCGCCGGCGCGGGGGACCCGAGCGGGCCGTTCGGGACCGGCGTGCGATTGCGCAACGGCGATCGGGTCGTGTGGTTCTGGTGCGCCGCCGTCGGCAGCGGCTGCGAGCGCACGCTCGCGATCGGCGCGCCCGCAAGCGTCGCCGCCGGGGGGACGATGACCGTCAGCGTGCTCGGCTACGAAAACGAAGGGCGCGGCGCCGCGATGTCCGGTGCCCGCGTATCGGTCGGAGGGACGACGGCGGTCACGGGCTCGGCCGGGAAGGTCACGTTCCGGATGCCCTCCAGGGCCGGCCTCTACACGGTCCGCGCCACGCGCCCGGGCTCCGTGCCGTCGTTCCCGGCCGTCGTGCGGGTGCGGTGAGGACCCCGACGGCAGCGGCGCTCGTGCTCGCCTGTGCGGCGGCGCTGGTCGGCTGCGGGCTCGGCGCCGGAGCCGCTCCGAGCGCGGTCCGCCTGCTCGTCACGAGCGAATTCGGCGAACGGGTCGTTGCCAGCGTCCCCGAGCCGCACGTCGCGGGCCAGGAAACCGTGATGCGTCTGCTGGAACGCAACGCCAAGGTCACGACCCGCTACGGCGGTGGCTTCGTGCGAGTCGATCGCGGGGCTCGGCGGCACCCACGAGAGCGGCCGGCCGCTCGACTGGTTCTATTACGTCAACGGCGTCGAGGCCCCGAAGGGCGCCGCGGCGACCAACGTCCATCCGGGCGACCACATCTGGTGGGACCGCCACGACTGGAGCCAGACCGACGACGTGCCGGCGGTCGTCGGCTCGTTCCCCGAGCCGTTCCTCAACGGCGTCGAAGGCAAGCGCCTGCCGGTGCGGGTCGAATGCGCGGCCGGAGCCGGCGGCGCCTGCCAGACCGTCACCCGGCGGCTTCAGGCCGACGGCATCCCGGCGGCGGTCTCCGCGACGGGCTCGGGCGAGGCGACCGATCTGCTGCGCGTGCTCGTGGGCCCCTGGCGCGCAGCTGCGTGCCGACAGCGGCGTCGCCGCGATCGAGCGCGGGCCGCGCGCGAGCGGCGTCTACGCGACGTTCGGCGATGCCGGCGCGACGATCACGCTGCTCGAGGCCGACGGCAGGCAGCTGGCGCTCGGGACGGCCAGCGTCGGCCTGATCGCCGCCACCAGGACCGGCGAAGAAGCGCCGTCGTGGGTCGTCACGGGCACCGACGCGGCGGCCGTGCAGCGCGCCGCCGCGGACTTCACGACCGAAGACCTGCGCGGACGCTTCGCGCTCGCCGTGCTGCCGGGTGCCGGCAACGAGGTGGGGCTGCCCGTCCCCGCAGCAGACGGCTCCACCGTGCTCGCCGCGGCGGCCGGCTGATGGCCGCGCTCGGAGCCGCGCCTCCGCTCGCCTACCGGCGCCGCGCGACGCCGCTCCACGCCGCCCGCGCGACGGTCGTCGCCGGCTACGGCCTGTCGATCGCCCTCACCGCGCTGCTGCTCGAAAACCCGATCGTGCTCGGCGCGCTGCTGGCCGCGGCGCTGATCGCGGGCGCGCTCGCGGACGTCGGGGGCCAGCTGCTGCGTGCGGCGCGCCGGACCGTCGTGCCGCTGCTGCTGCTGAGCGTGATCGTCAACGCGCTGGTCAGCCGCAGCGGGCTGACGGTGATCGCGCGGCTCGGCGACTGGGGGGTGCTCGGCCAGGTCGACGTGACGGTCGAGGCCGTCGTCTACGGGGCCGTGTTCGCGCTGCGGCTGCTCGTCGTCACACTCGGCTGCCTGCTCGCGGTCTGCGCCGCGAACCCCGACGAGCTGCTGCTCTCGGTGCGTCGCGTCTCGCCGAGCTCGGCCCTGACGGCGGCGATCGCGACCCGGCTGCTGCCGGTGCTCGGCGAGGACGCGCGGCGCCTCGCCGAGGCGCAGCGCTGCCGCCCGGACCGCGCGCGCGCGGGCCCCGGGCGCGGCTCGCGATCCTGCGCGCGACGGTCGCGGGGGCGCTCGACCGCGCGCTCGACGTCGCCGCGGTGCTCGAGATGCGGGGATACGGCGCGGCTGGGCGGCGCCGAGCCGCGCGGGCTGCCGCGCTCGCGGCACGACCTCGCGTTCGCCGCGGCGGCGATCGCGTTGCCCGCGCTCGCCCTGCTCGGGCGCGCCACCGGAGCAGCGCGCTTCCACGCCTACCCGCTGGTGTCGCTCGCCTCGGGGCCGCTCGACGCTGGCACTGGCGGGCGCGATGCTCGCCGTCGCGCTGCTCCCGTTCGCTCGACCGCCGGGGGATCGAGCCGTGAGCGTCCTGCGCTTCGAGCGCGTCGGCTACAGCTACCCCGGCGCTCCGGCTCCCGCCCTGCGCGACGTCGGCTTCTCGTTCGCGCCCGGCGAGTTCTGCGTGGTCGCCGGCCGCTCGGGCTCCGGCAAGTCGACCCTGCTGCGCGCGGCGGCCGGGCTCGTGCCGCACTTCCACGGCGGCGAGCTTCTCCGGTGTGGTCCGCGTCGCGGGCCTCGACACGCGCGAGCACACGCCGGCGGCGCTCGGCGCGGTCGCCGGGACGCTGCTGCAGGATCCCGAGACGCAGGTCGTGATGAGCACGGTCCGCGCCGAGCTCGCGCTCGCGGTCGAGAGCGCGGGCCGCGGCGCCGGCGCCGTCGCGCGGGCCGTCGAGGAGGTGGCGCTGGCGCTCGGCATCGCCGCGCTGCTCGACCGGCCGACCGGGGAGCTGTCGGGCGGCGAGCTGCAGCGCGTCGCGCTGGCGGCGGCGCTCGTCTCCCGCCCGCGGCTGGTGCTGCTCGACGAGCCGACCTCGCAGCTGGACCCGGTCGCCGGAGACGAGCTGATCTGGCAGCTGCGGCGGCTGAACCAGGAGTCCGACACGAGCGTGCTGCTGATCGAGCACCGGCTCGAGCGCTGTCTCGGCGCCGCCGACCGGGTGATCGCGATGGCGGACGGCGCGATCGCGTGCGACAGCGACCCGCAGGGGTTCCTCGAGTGGGCGGCCGCACACGAGCCGTCGCTGCAGACGCCGGGTGCGCGCCTGATCGCGGGCGCGGGCCTGACGCCGCCGCCGGCCGGCGTCAAGCAGGCGCGCGCGACGCTGCGCCGGCACGGGCTGCTGCCCGATCCGGCGGCGCCGGAGGACGATCCGGGACGTCCGGCGCGCGGCGGCCTGCGCGCCCGGCTGCGACGAGGTCAGCGGGGCCCCGTCCCGGCGCTGTCGCTGGACGGCGTGTGGCATGAGCTGCGCGACGGCCCCGCCGTGCTGAGGGGCGTCTCGCTGCGGGTGGAGGCGGGGGAGACCGTGGCGCTGATGGGGCGCAACGGCGCGGGCAAGTCGACGCTGCTGCGCCACGCCGCCGGGCTGCTGGACCCGACCCGCGGACGCGTCTCGGCCGCCGGCCGGGTCGGGTTGCTGCTGCAGAACCCCGGCGACTACCTGCTCGCCGAGCGCGTCGCCGACGAGGCGCCGCCCGAGGCGCTGGCGGCCGTCGGCCTCTCGGCGCTGTCCGAGCGCCACCCGCGGGACCTCTCCGGCGGCGAGCGCCAGCGGCTCGCGCTCGCGATCGTGCTCGGCGGGGTAGAGGCGCCGGCGGCACTCGCGCTGGACGAGCCGACGCGCGGCATGGACAGGCTCGCGAAGGCCTCGCTCGCCGACCGGCTCCAAGCGCTGGCGGCGACCGGCAGCGCCGTGATCGTCGCCACGCACGACGCCGAGTTCGCCGCGTCGTTCGCCCGCCGCGCGGTGCTGCTCGCGGACGGCCGCGTGATCGCCGATGGCCCGATCGAGGAGATCCTCGCCGGCGGCTGGTACTTCGCGACCGAGACGGCGCGGATCCTCGGCGGCGCCGGCGGCGCGCTGCTGCCCGAGCAGGGCGCGGAGCTGCTGCGCGGCGCGCGGCGCGCGCCCGCGCTGATCGTCGGCGAGCGGACGGTGGCGCCGTGAGCTGGCAGCTCGGCTCGCTGCTGCTCGTCGTCGCGGCGCTCGCCGCGGGGTTGTGGTGGTACGAGCGCAGCCGGCCGCCGGCGAAGCTGATCGCGATGGTCGCGACGCTTGCCGCGCTCGCCGCGCTCGGCCGCGATGCGTTCGCGGCGGTCCCCGACGTCAAGCCGATCACCGCGATCGTGCTGGTCGGTGGGCTCGCGTTCGGCGCCAGGCCCGGGTTCGCGATCGGCGCGACCGCGGCGCTCGCGTCGAACGTGCTGCTCGGCGAGGGGCCGTGGACTCCCTGGCAGATGCTCGGCTGGGGCCTCGTCGGGCTGCTCGGAGCCGGCCTCGGCCGCGCTTCCGGGCGGTCGCCGGCCGCCGCGGCTCGCTGCTGGCGCTCGCGTGCGCGCTCGGCGCGGAGCTGTTCAACCTCGTCGTCGACCTCTACACGTGGACGGGGACGGGGACGCACAGCCTCGCCGGCGTTCGGGGTCGTGCTCGGATCGGCGATCGTGTTCGACCTCACGCACGTGGTCGCGAGCTTCGTGTTCGGCTACGCGTTCGGTCCGGCGCTGCTGCGCATGCTGATGCGCGTGCGCGGCCGCCTCGAGGTGCGCTGGCAGCCCGCCGTGCCCCGGCGCGTGGGCGCGCTCGCCGGGCCTCCCTCCGGGACGCTGCTCGCGCTGGCGCTCTGCGTCCCCGTGCTGGTGCTCGGGTTGACCGCCTGTGCGGGGGCCGCGCAACCGGCGGCCGATCCCGCGCACGCGGCCGGGCAGGCGATCGGCCGCGAGCTCGCGTACCTGCGCCGGGCGCAGAACGCCGATGGCGGGTTCGGCGCAGCGCCGGGGGAGGCGAGCACGGAGCTGTACTCGGCGTGGGCGGCGATCGGGATCGCCGCGACGGGACGCGACCCGCTCACGTTCGCCCGCGGCGGGCACACCGTGCTCGACGCGATCCGCGGCGAAGCGTCGACGCTCGAAGGCGCGGGAGACCTGGAGCGGACGATCCTCGCGCTGCGGGCCTGCGGCGCGCCGGTGCGCGAGCTTCCCGGCGGGGACCCGGTCGCGCGGCTGCTCGCGATGCGCGCCGCGGACGGCTCGTTCGGTCACCTGTCGAACCTGACCGCGTTCGGGGTGCTCGCGCTTCGTGCCGCAGGCTACGGCCCGGCCTCGGCGCCGGTCCTCGCCGCGGCCTCGTGGCTCGCGCGCCAGCAGGACGCGGACGGTGGCTTCAACTTCGCAACCGCCGGCGGCGCGAGCGACCTCGACGACACCGGCGCGGTCCTGCAGGCGCTGGCGGCGGCACGGCCGCGGCGCCCCGTGACGATCGCCCGCGCGGTCGCCTACATCCGCGGCGCGCAGAATCTCGACGGCGGCTTCCCGCAGTCGCGCGGGGGCAGCTCGAACGCGCAGTCGACGGCGTGGGCGGTGCAGGGGCTGATCGCCGCCTCGCGCAACCCGAGCAGCTTCCACCGCGGCGGCAGCACGAGCCCGCTCGGGTTCCTCGAGAGCCTCGTCGCGTCGAACGGCAGCGTGCGCTACTCCCGCACGGGGGCGCAGACGCCGGTCTGGGTCACCGCGCAGGCGCTGACGGCGCTGGCGGGCCGGGCGTTTCCGATCGCCCCCGGCTGAACGCTTTCAGGCGACGTTAAGCCTCTCTCCTAACCTCTGGGGATGGCCGGACACGCGTACACCGCGGCGCCGCGCGCTCCGCGCGCGCTCGAGCGGATGCCTCGCGCCTCGGGTCCCGCCAGGCCGCTCGCGATCGCGGCGCTGTGCGTGGCGGCGCTCGCGGTGGTGTGGGTGGTCGCCGAGCTCGTCCCGTCGGCCCACTTCAGGGACGCCTCGATCCTCTACCACTTCACGACGTGGAGCCGTCCCGGCCTCGATTCCGTGCTGGAAGCCCTGCTGTCGCTGCTGAACCCGCTGCCGTTCATCCTCTGGGGCGTCGCGCTGGCGGCGTTCGCGGTCGCCGAGGGCCGTCCCCGCGTCGCGCTCGCGGTGGTGCTTGTGCTGTCGCTCGCGCCGCTCAGCGCGGAGGACCTGAAGCCGCTGCTCGCCCACAGCCACGACCGCGTCGGCTGGGTGTCGGTCGGACCGGCGTCGTGGCCGAGCGGCCACTCGACGGCGGCGACCGCGCTGGCGATGAGCGCGGTGCTCGTGTCACCGCCGCGCTGGCGCCGCGTGCTGAGCCCCGTGGCGTTCCTGTTCGTCGTCGCCGTGAGCGTGGCGCTGCTGGTTCTCGCGTGGCACATGCCGAGCGACGTGGTCGGCGGCATCCTGCTCGGCACGTTCTGGATCTCCGTCGCGGTCGCCTCGCTGCGCGGGGCGGAGCGGCGGTGGCCGACTCGCCCCCAGGGCCCGGCGCCGGGCTCCGCGGGCGGTCAGAGCGCACCTGCCGCCTGAGCCGCGCGTTCCCGGCAAGCCGGTCTCCGCCGTGGAGTGAGCGGCCGCTGGCGAGCCGGCTCCCGGGCGTCACGCGTGAGCGGCCCGTTCCCGGCGGGCCTGGGGTGCGTCGGCCGCCGCCGGAGCGACCCCTGCCGTCGACGCACGCGGCGCCTTCCCGGCGGGCCCGCGCGTCAGCCGCCCCCGGAGCGGCCCTCCTCGTGACCCGCACCCGGCTCCCACAACGCCTCGCCGCCGTCCCCGTTGACCGCTCGCGCGAGGATGAACAGCAGGTCCGACAGTCGATTCAGGTACCGCACCGCCTCCGGGTTGGCGTCCTCGACGGCGATCGTGCGCCGCTCGGCGCGCCGGCACACCGTCCTGCACACGTGCAGCTGGGCGGCGCTGGGGGTACCTCCGGGGATCACGAACGAGCGCAGCGGCGGCAGCTTCGAGTTGACCTCGTCGCACGCGCGCTCGAGCCACTCCGTGTACTCGCCGGTGACCCGCAGCCGGGCGCGGGCCTGCTCGGCGCTCTCCTCGGCGGGCGGCGGCACCGACAGGTCGGCGCCGACGTCGAGCAGGTCGTTCTGGATGCGGCCGAGCCACTCCGCGAAGGCCAGGGGCATCGGCTCGAGCAGGGCCACCCCCAGCTGGGCGTTGAGCTCGTCGATCGTCCCGTAGGCCTCGACGCGAGGGTGCAGCTTGCTGACGCGGCTCATGTCGCCGAGATGGGTCTCGCCGCCGTCGCCGAGCTTCGTGTAGATGCGGGTGAGGTTGACCGTCATCGCCTGCACCCGATCTTAGATCTCGAGCGCCGGCGGCACGCGCCCGGGGCGCCACAGATCGCCCCGGCGCGGCGGGGGCATGAAGCCCGTGTAAAGACGAGCCGCCGCCGATCCCCGCGATCTTGTACGTTCCTCCACCTCAGATGCGGATCGGCGTCCCGAAGGAGACCGCCGCGGGTGAGCGCCGTGTCGCGCTCGTGCCCGAGGTGGTCGCCAAGCTGCAGGCGAAAGGCCTCGAGGTGGTCGTGCAGAGCGGCGCCGGCGAGAGCGCGCTGCTCGCCGACGACGCGTTCACGGCGGCCGGAGCGAAGATCGCCCAGAGCCCCTCGGAGGTGTGGGCGTCCGACGTCGTGCTGACGATCGCGCCGCCGGACCCGGAGGCGATCCGCGGCCTCGGCCAGGGATCGATCCTGATCGGGTTCCTGGCGCCGCTGACGAGCCCGCAGACGACGAAGGCGCTCGCCGACGCGGGCGCGACCGCGTTCGCGATGGAGGCGGTCCCGCGCATCTCGCGCGCCCAGGCGATGGACGCCCTGTCCTCGCAAGCCAACGTTGCGGGATACAAAGCCGTCCTGCTCGCCGGCGAGGAGATCGGTCGCTTCTTCCCGATGCTGATGACCGCGGCGGGCACGATCCCACCGGCGAAGGTGCTCGTGCTCGGGGTCGGCGTCGCGGGCCTGCAGGCGCTGGCGACGGCGAAGCGGCTCGGCGCGCGCACGACCGGCTACGACGTGCGGCCGGAGGTCGCCGAGCAGGTCGAATCGCTCGGCGCGCAGTGGCTGGACCTCGGGCTGGAGGCGAGCGGCGAGGGCGGCTACGCGCGCGAGCTGACCGAGCAGGAGCGCGCGCAGCAGCAGCAGGCGCTGACCGACGCGATCAAGGGTTTCGACGTCGTGATCACGACCGCGCTGGTGCCGGGCCGCCCGGCACCGCGGCTGGTCACCGCGGAGGCGGTCGAAGGGATGAAGGCGGGCTCGGTGATCGTCGACCTCGCCGGCGAGGCGGGCGGGAACTGCGAGCTGACCGAGCCGGGCCAGACGGTGATCAGGCACGAGGTCAAGATCGTCTCGCCGCTGAACCTGCCGGCGACGATGGCCGAGCACTCCTCGCAGCTGTTCGCTCGCAACGTGCAGGCGCTGCTCGAGCTGTTCGTCGGCGAGGACGGCCAGCTGCAGCTGGACTGGGACGACGAGATCGTGAAGGGGGCGTGCGTGACGAGGGACGGCGAGATCGTCAACGAGGGCGCGAAGCGCGCGGTGGAGGCGGCCGCATGATCATCGCGAGCACGCTCACGACGAACCTCGCGATCCTGGTGCTGGCGGCGTTCATCGGCTTCGTCGTGATCTCGAAGGTGCCGAACACCTTGCACACGCCGCTGATGTCGGGCACGAACGCGATCCACGGGATCGTCCTGCTCGGCGGCCTGCTCGTGATCGGGCTGTCGGGCAACTCGGCGTTCAACAAGGTGATCCTCGTGATCGCGATCGCGTTCGGGACGATCAACATCGTCGGCGGCTTCCTCGTCACCGACCGGATGCTCGAGATGTTCAAGTCGAAACCGAAGCCGAAGGACGAGGAGGAGTCGAAGTGACGAGCCTCCCGCTCGCCTCGAGCTTCCTCCAGAGCGCGTCGTTCCTCGACGTCCTCTACATCATCGCCTTCGGGATGTTCATCCAGGGGCTGCGCGGGCTCGCGGGGCCGACGACCGCGGTGCGGGGGAACCGGATCGCCGCGGTCGGGATGGCGATCGCGATCGTCGCGACGCTGCTGAACGCCAACGAGGGCAACTGGGGCCTGATCGCGCTCGGCATCGCGCTGGGCACCGCGGTCGGGGTGCCCGCGGCGCGTCAGGTGAAGATGACGGCGATGCCGCAGATGGTCGCCCTGTTCAACGGGGTCGGCGGCGGCGCGGTGTTCCTGATCGCCTGGTCGGAGTTCCGGCGCAGCGGCGGTTACGAGCACACGGCGACGTACATCACGATCTTCTCGCTGTTCGCGGCGATCGTCGGTTCGGTCTCGTTCTGGGGATCGAACATCGCCTTCGGCAAGCTCCAGGAAATCCTGCCGGGCCGGCCGATCACGCTCGGCGCCGGGCAGCAGGCGGTCAACGGGCTGCTGCTGGTGCTGGCGCTCGCGGCCGGAGTCGACATCGCCGCCGGCAGCCACTCGGAAGGGGTCTTCATCGGCATGCTGGTCTGCGCGGCGCTGCTCGGCAACGCCGTGGTACTGCCGATCGGCGGCGCAGACATGCCGGTCGTGATCTCGCTGCTGAACGCGTTCACCGGCCTCTCCGCGGCGGCGACCGGGATCGCGCTCAACAACCCGGCGCTGATCGTCGCCGGGATGATCGTCGGCGCGTCGGGCACGATCCTCACGAACCTGATGGCGGTCGCGATGAACCGCTCGATCCCGGCGATCGTCGCCGGCGGCTTCGGGGGCGGTGGCGCCGTCGCGGGCGCGGAGGGCGCGGGCGAGCACGCGGGGACGGTCAAATCGGTCAGCGCGGCCGACGCCGCGATCCAGCTCGCCTACGCGAACAAGGTCGTGATCGTGCCGGGATACGGGATGGCGGTCGCCCAGGCCCAGCACGCGGTGCGGGAGCTGACGAAGGAGCTCGAGAAACGGGGCGTCGAGGTGACGTTCGCGATCCACCCGGTCGCGGGCCGCATGCCGGGGCACATGAACGTGCTGCTGGCGGAGGCGGACGTGCCGTACGACCAGCTGAAGGAGATGGAGGACGCGAACCCGGAGTTCCAGCGGACCGACGTCTCGCTCGTGATCGGCGCGAACGACGTCGACGAACCCCGCGGCCAAGAACACGCCGTCCTCGCCGATCTACGGGATGCCGATCCTCGAGGTCAACGAGAGCCACTCGGTGATCGTGATCAAGCGCTCGATGAACCCGGGCTTCGCGGGGATCGAAAACGAGCTCTACTACGAGCCCGAGACCTCGATGCTGTTCGGCGACGCGAAATCCGCGGTCGCCGACATCACCGCGGAGCTGGCGAGCATCTAGCGTCGGACCCGGCCGCGCGCGTGTAGCGTCCGGTCATGCGAGCCGAGCCGACGGTCGTCTGGATGCCGGGCGGCGTGCGCACCGAGATCCACCTCGGCGGCGAGGACACCGGCGGCGCGTTCTGCCTGCTGCGCGACGAGCTCCCCTCGGGTTGGAGCCTGCCGCCGCACCGTCACCCGGCCGCGGCGGAGACGATCCACGTGCTCGCGGGCGAGCTCGGCTTGACCCTCGGCGGCGGCGAGGAGCGGATCGTCCGCGCGCAGGGGAGACCGTCCACGTCCCCGCAGGGGTCCTGCACACGACGAGCAACGCCGGCGAGCAGCCGCTGTGGCGGCTCGTCGTCTTCAGCCCCGCCGGGATGGAGCGCTTCTTCCGGGAGGCCGGGGCGGCGAGCCCCGCGAGCAGTCGACCCGCAGGCGGTGCTGCAGGCGGCGGTGCGCAACGGCTGGGACTTCGGCTAGCCCGGCGTGTGGCAGACCGCCTCGATGTTGTTGCCGTCCGGGTCGAGCACGAACGCGCCGTAGTAGCCGGGGTGGTAGTCGCGCGGCCCGGGTCCGCCGTTGTCGGTCCCTCCCGCTCGCAGCCCGGCGGCGTGGAACGCGGCGACCGCATCGTGGTCCGGCGCGGCGAACGCCACGTGCAGCGGTGCCTGCGGCGACGGCCGGTCGCCGTGCAGCAGGAAGAAGGGAAGCGGGCGCGTGCCGAACGCGGCGAGCGCACCCGGCCGGACGAACAGCAGCTCGATCCCGAGCGGCGCGAGCGCCGGCTCGTAGAAGGACGTGCTTCGCTCGAGGTCATCGACCCCGAATGCGACGTGGTCGAGCATCTGCGTCGCTCCTCTGTCCGCGGTTTGGGCGGGACCTTACGGCTCGGGCGCCCGCCGCGGTCGGCTCACCCGTCCTCGGGGAGCGCGGCGAAGTCGCGCTTCGCCTTCCGGTACCAGCCCATCCCCGCGAGCGGGTTCTTCCATCTGCCCTGCATCTCCTTGAGCGCGCCGCCGTGGGTCTCGTCGCCACCGGCGACGACCTCCTTCAGATGCGCGTCCTGCGCCTTGATCACGTCGTTGGCGCTGTTCCCGTGGTGGGGGAGATCGCAAGGACCGCCCAACTGCCTGCAGGTCATCGTCTTCATCGCTGCTCCCTTGATCCGCGTGGTCTGCGATGCCGGTGGGGCGTCGCGGGGCTCCGCCGCTCCGGTGCGGCCAACGCTAGGCGATGCCCCACGCCCGCGCTTCTCCGATCCTGCTTCCTGCGTGGTGGTCCGGGACCCATGACCGCCCCGCTCCTTCTGCCCGGGCCGCGTCCGTCGCAAGATGCGCCCATGAACAGAAAATCATCCCTGGGCGGCAAGCCCATCAACAGGATCGGCTTCGGCGCGATGCAGCTCGCGGGCCCCGGCGTGTTCGGCCCCCCGCGCGATCCGCAGGAAGCCAGGGCGGTGCTCCGCCGCGCGGTCGAGCTCGGCGTCGACCACATCGACACGGCGCAGTTCTACGGGCCGGACGTCGTCAACGAGCTGATCCGCGAAGCGCTGTACCCGTACCCGGACGAGCTCAAGCTCGTGACCAAGGTCGGAGGGCGCCGCGACGACGCCGGCGCCTGGCTGCCGGCCCAGTCCCCGGCCGAGTTGCACGAGGCGGTCGAGCAGAACCTCCGCTCGCTGCAGGTCGAGCGCATGGACCTCGTCAACCTCAGGCTGATGCCGGGCGGTCCCGACCGCCTCGAGGAGCAGCTCGGCGCGCTCGAGGACATGCGCAAGGAGGGCAAGCTCGACCTGATCGGGGTCAGCACCGTCGACGCCGCGCAGCTGACGCGCGCGACCGGGTTCGTCGAGGTCGCCTGCGTCCAGAACCCCTACAGCGTCGTCAATCGGGTCGACGAGCCCGTGCTGGAGATCTGCATCGAGCGCGAGATCGCCTACGTGCCCTACTTCCCCCTGGGATCGGCGTTCGCCGGCGGCCCGGGCCAGCTCGCTCAGGACCCGGCGATCGCCGAGGTCGCCGAGCGGCGTGGGGCGACCGTCGTGCAGGTCGCGCTCGCGTGGCTGCTGTACCGCTACGAGCGGGTGCTGCTGATCCCCGGAACGAGCTCGGTGGCGCACCTCGAGCAGAACATGGCGGTCGCAGACGTCGAGCTCGACGACGCCGATCTGAGCAGACTCGAGGAGGCGACGCCGCTCGGTGACCCGATGGCCGCGGTCGAGCACTGAGCGGCCGTCGCGTTCAGCGCCAGAGGCTCAGAGGGTCGCGAGCGCCGCGCGCGTCGGCTCGTCGGCGGGCACGTAGACGGTCAGCCGCAGGTCCGGCGCGCCGGTCGGAACCGTCTGCGTGTGCAGCAGGCGCAGCGTTCCGAGCGTCGGGTGCTCGACCGTCTTCGAGCCGCGCTGGACGCCGAGCACGTGATGCTCCTCCCACCACCTGTCGAACTCGGGGCTCCGCTCACGCAGCGCCGTGACGAAGCGCTCGAACTCGGGCTCGCCGGCGTGCTGGGCGTACTCGGCGCGGAACCGCGCCAGCATGTTGCGGGCGGTCTCGCGGAGCTCGGGGCGGTCGGTGTCCAGGCCGGGATCTACGAACAGCCACCAGAGCAGGAACCGGTGCTCCTCGGGGAGCCGGCCGACCGCGCCGAACAGGGCGGAGGCCCCTTCGTTCCAGGCCAGGACCCGGGTCATCGGACCCAGCAGATAGGCCGGGTGCGGGTCGAGCGCCTCGACCAGCGCGACCAGCGTCGGGAGGTCGTCTCCCTCCGGGGCGCCCGCCACCGTCGGAGCCGCCGCCGAGCGGCAGCTCCGTGCGTGCGAGGGCGAACAGCGTCGTCCGCTCCGCGGGGTCGAGCCGCAGCGCCCGCGCGAGCGCCTCCAGCACGTCCGGCGAGGGCCGGATGTCCCGTCCCTGCTCGAGCCACGTGTACCAGGAGACGCCGACCCCGGCGAGCGATGCCAGCTCCTCGCGGCGCAGCCCCGGCGTGCGTCGGCGCCCGTCGTCTGAGATCCCGACGTCGGCGGGGGACAGGCGCGCCCGCCGCGAGCGCAGGAACGCGCGCAGCTCTTCGCGCCGAGCGGGTGAGGTCGCAGCCGCCATCGCCGATCGCGACCGACTCTAGAAGATCGATTCCACGGCGGGGAGCGGCGTCGCGCCCTCTGCGAGACTTGCGGCGTGATCGCGCGCAGCGAGGCGCTCGCCGCCCTCCAGTCCGACGAGTTCGACGTCGTCGTCGTCGGCGGCGGCATCACCGGCGCCGGCGTCGCGCTGGACGCGGCGTCCCGCGGCTACAGCGTCGCGCTGCTCGAGCGCGCCGACTTCGCCTCTGGCACCTCCAGCCGCTCCAGCAAGCTCGTCCACGGCGGTCTGCGCTACCTCCAGAACTTCGACCTCGGCCTCGTACGCGAGGCGCTGCTCGAGCGACAGCTGATGGTCGCCCTCGCCCCGCACCTGGTCAAGCCGCTGCCGCTCGTCGTGCCCGCGTTCGAAGGTCAGAAGCCGGACCGGCTCGTCGGCGTCGGCCTGAACCTCTACGACGTGATGGCGGTCGACCGCGACCGGCTGCGATCGCGCCGCGGCCGCCGCGAGCGCAAGGCCGCCGCCCAGTCCGACGGCGCCCTCGAGGCGGCCGACCACCAGGACTCCTGGAGCCCCGCGCGCCACCGCGTGATCTCCGGCGAGGAGGTGCTCGAGCTGCTGCCGGCGCTGGCCGCGCGCAACCCGACGTCCGGCTACCTGTTCTACGACTGCCAGACCGACGACGCGCGGCTCGTGCTGACGGTGCTCGGCGAGGCCGAGCGGTTCGGGGCGGTGCTCGCCAACCGCGTCGACGTGACCGGGCTCGTCGACGAGGGCGGGCACGCGAGCGGCGTCCACGCGCGCGACCTCGAGACCGGCGAGACGTTCGACGTCCGCGCGGCGAACGTCGTCAACGCGACCGGCGTCTGGGCCGACCGGCTGCGCCCCGACGAGCTCGCGCTCGAGGCCGAGCTCCCGTCGATCCGTCCCAGCCGCGGCACCCACGTCACGCTCCACCACCGCGACCTGCCGCTCGTCGGCGGCGCGATCGTGCCGGCCGGGGGCGGGCGCTCGATCTTCGCGCTGCCGTGGCTCGGCCACGCGCTGATCGGCACCACCGACAACGACTACGAGGGCGAGCTCGACCACATCGAGCCGTCCGCCGACGACGTCGCCTACCTGCTCGACGCGGTCAACACGTTCTTCGGCACCGAGCTGGAGCCGGACCGGCTGACCGGGGCGTTCGCCGGCGTGCGGCCGCTGATCTCGACGGGCGATCCGAAGAAGTCCGTCGACATCTCGCGCAAGGCGGAGCTGTACGAGACGTCCTCGGGGATGATCACGATCACCGGCGGCAAGCTCACGACCTGGCGGCGGATGGCGAAGATGACCGTCGACCGGATGGTCGAGCGCGAAGCCCGGCAGGCGCCGTGCCGGACTCATGAAATCCCGCTCGGCCAAGCCGTCGCGCCCGAGGACCTGCCGCGCCTGGAGGGCGTCGCCGACGACGCGTACCCGGCGCTCGCCGGGCGCTACGGGCACGGCGCGCTGACGGTGCTCGCGATCGCCGGCGAGCGGGGCGAGCTGACGCAGCCGATCGTGCCGGGCTGCCCGGACCTGCTCGCCGAGGCCGCGCTCGCGGCGCGCCACGAGCAGGCGCGGAGCATCGGCGACGTGCTGCTGCGGCGCACCCGGCTGGGATTGCTCGCGGCGCGCGAGCTCGTCGGCAGCGAGGGCGACGGGCCTGCGCGGCGGGTCGCGGACGTGCTCGCCCGGGAGCTCGGCTGGGACGAGCGCCGCCGCGAGGAGGAGCTGGTCGCGTTCACCGCCGAGGCCGCGGCGGAGGGGCTCGCGACCGGCGTGGCTGCGCCCGCGGGCCGGACCGGGCCGTGACGCCGATCCCTGCCCGGCTGCTCGCCGCGGGGGTCGAGCTGGAGGTCGGACCGCGGCCGTGGCTGATGGGGATCGTCAACGCCTCGCCCGACTCGTTCAGCGACGGAGGCGTGCACGCGGGTACCGAGGCGCAGCTGCGCCTCGCCGAGCGGCTGCTCGCCGACGGCGCCGACCTGCTCGACGTCGGCGGGGAGTCGGCCACGACCGGCCGCGCGCCGGTCGACCCCGAACAGGAGATCGAGCTCGTCGCGCCGCTGGTCGAGCGGATCGCCGGCGAGCTGGGAGCGATCGTCTCGGTCGACACCTACAAGCCCGCGGTCGCGCGCGCTGCGATCGCGGCCGGCGCACGCATCGTCAACGACGTCAGCGGCCTCCGCGACGAGTCGCTCGCCGACGTCTGCGCCGAGACCGGGGCCGGGCTCGTGCTGATGCACACGGCCGCGGCGCCGCGCGAACGGCTCCAGGACCCGCAGCTCTACGACGACATCGGAGCGGAGGTGCTCGAGTTCCTGCGCGGGCGGATCGCCCTCGCCGAGGAGCGCGGGGTGTCCCGCGAGCAGCTGATCGTCGATCCCGGCCCCGACTTCGCGAAGACCCCGGCGCAGACGATCAGGCTGCTCGCCGGCGCCGGCGGCCTGCGCGAGCTCGGCCGCCCGGTGCTGATGGCGATCTCCCGCAAGGACTTCATCGGCGCGCTGACCGGCCGGCCGCCGCGCGAGCGGCTCGCGGGGACGCTCGCGGCGCTCGCCCACGGCCTCGATACGGGAGCCCACATCTTCCGCGTCCACGACGTCGCCGCGGCGGCGGACTTCCTCGCGGTGCGTGCCGCGCTGCGGGGCGAGCGGGATCTGGAGGAGGGACTGCGGTTGGAGGAGGGGCTCCGCCACGAGGCGGCGGGTTGAGCGCTCCCGGCATCCCCCGTGCAGCCGGGGCGGGCCGCCCCCGCAGGCGCTAGGCTGACCCGATCGGGTGCCCGCCGCTGTCCAACGCGGCGGGACGCCTTCCGCCCAACCGAACCAAGGAGAGAACCATGGCAGTGCTCGACCGCTCCGAGCTGGAGGCGAGTTCGCTCGCCGACCTGCACGCAATCGCCGACCAGATGGGCCTTGAGGGGTTCCGCCGGCTTCGCAAGTCCGACCTGATCGACGCGATCCTCGGCGATTCGTCCGGCGGCGACGCCGGCAGCGACGCGGGGGACGACCGCCCCGCCGCGAGACGGCGCCGCGCGCCGCGTCTCCGCCGCCGCAGCGGGGGCGACGGCGACGGCGCGAAGCCCGACGAAGCGGATGGCGAGGACGACGCGTCCGAGGCGCCCGGCGCCGAGGCCGACGCGGACGAGGGGAGCAGCGGCGGCGCTCGCGAGCGCGCCCCGCGCCGCGCGCGCTCGCGCAGCGCCCGCGGAGGACAGGGGAGCGGTCGCGGCAGCGGCCGCGCCCAGGGCAACGGCCGCAGCGGCGGCCGCGCCGAGGCGGACGACGACGAGGAGCGTGTCGCCGAGGGGGTCGTCGAGGTGCTCGGCAACGGCTCGGCGTTCCTGCGGGTCGACCCGCCCGAGCCCTCCGACGACGACGTCTACATCTCGGCTGCGCAGGTGCGTCGCTGCGAGCTCGTCTCCGGCGACCGCGTGGCCGGGCCGGTGCGGACGCCGCGCCGATCCGAGCGCTACCCGTCGCTCGTCAAAATCGACACGATCAACGGCGCCTCCTCGGACACCGTCTCCGACGGCGCCCGCTACGAGGACCTACCGGTGACGTGGCCTGCGGAGCGGATCGAGCTCGGCTCCGACGACAAGACGCTCGAGGCGATCGAAGTGCTCGTGCCGCTCGGCAAGGGCTCGCGGGCGACGATCGTCGGCGACCGCGGCGCCGGCAAGTCCGAGACGCTGCGGCGCATCTTCGCGGCGCTGAAGGAGCGCGAGGGCCTCACGGTCAGCGTCGTGCTGACCGGGGTGCGTCCCGAGGAGATCGCCGACTGGCAGGAGGAGAGCCCCGCCCCGGCGGCGGCGCTCAGCTTCGCCGCGTCGCCGGACACCCAGGCGCAGGCGCTCGAGCGCGTGCTCGACGGCGCGCGGCGCGTCGCCGCCCGCGGCGGCGACGCGGTCGTGCTCGTCGACTCGCTCGACGGGCTCACGCCGCAGGGCGCCCGGCGTGCGATCGCCGCCGCCCGCAACCTGCGTGACGGCGGGTCGCTGACGATCGTCGCGACGGCCGGCGCTCCGGTCGGAGGCGAGACGACGGTGATCGCGCTCGACGCCGGGCTGGCGGCGGGGAGCGGCGCCGCGACCCCGATCCTCGACCTCGCGAAGAGCTCGACGCTGCGGGTCGAGCTGATCGTGGGGGAGAAGGACGCGGCGGCGATCGCGAAGGCGCGGGCCAAGGCAGCGTAGGGGCGGGACTCCCCGGGGCGGCCTTCGTGCCGCACCGGGGAGGGACGCCACGGTCACGGACCCGCGAGGCGCGCCGCGGGCGGCCGCGTCGATCGGCCTGGTCCTCGGCTACCGGCTGCGCCGAGCCGTCAGCGACGGTAAGCGACCCGGCCCCATGAGGGCTCGGGTGCGAGCTCGATCGGTTCGCCGGGACCCGCGGCGCCCTGCGGGCTCGGCTGGACGTAGGCGAAGGTGCCCGTCGTCTCGTCGAAGTCGACGCTCAGCTCGCCCTCCTTGACGCGCTGGTCCAGCCACGCGCCTCGGAACACGAGACGGCGCAACCAGTGCACGAGCGAGCGCTCGGCCGGGCCGATCAGCTCCGGCCAGCAGTCGTTGACGTGTTCGCCGAGCGCCGAGGCGGGGTCGATGATCTCGCCGTTGACCGCGAGGTTGACGAGGTCTTCGAGCTCCCCCTGGCCGAGGCGGCCGCGCACGAAGCCGAGCTTCAGCGCCGCCTGCTCGCAGCGCTGCGAGAAATCCTCCTCGTTGAACGTGAACCGCAGCTCTCCGTATTCGAGGACGAAGTCCTCCCCGGAGTCGTAGTTTTCGCGGCGGGCGGTTTCCATATCGCGTCGGGCGGACGGAACCGCCTCCTCGTCGGGATCATAAGGCTGGTTCCTTCTTGGGCGTCTGCGGTGCATGGGAATTTGCACGAATGCTGCGCTGCTCTGAGGGAGAATCGGAGCCCGCTCGTGACCGCTTGAACTGTGAACGGCGCGCGGCCCGCCTCGATCCGTGGACGGTCTCTGCCGCTGCACCCTGAGCGGCGATGCGCGCGATCGCAACAGGCCTCCTCGCGGCCGCGGCGCTCGCCCTCTGCGCAGCCGTCGCAGCCGCCTCGGCCGGGCCGCTTCCGGCGGGCGGCCTGAGCATCGCGTCGAGCGGGCTCCCCGGCATGCGCGGCGCCCACAAGAGCGTGTTCTGGACTCTCTCGGTCGACCGTTGGGCGCAGGCGCTGTCGGGAGCCGAAGGCGAGATGAAGGCATACGGCGTGAAGCTGTTCGAACGCGGCTTTCAGCAGGGAGTCGAGACGAGACTCGAAGGCCGCCGCGAAGGCCGCCTACGGCGCGAAGTGCTTCCTGGGTGACCGTCTTCGCCGAACCCTCAGGAGCGCTCGCCGAAGCGGCCGAACAGGCGGCCGGGATCAGGAGCTTCCCCCACGCGAAGCCGTACTCCGTCGCGGACATTCCGGGCGCGACGGCCTACGGGTACCTGAAGGACCACGGCCGCAGGGGCGGCTTCGCGAACGTCGTCTTCACGGCGGGTCGCTGCGCCGCGGTCGTCGGCAACTCCCTGCATCTCGGGGCGCCCTCGCGGCTGTCCGCGGCGCCGGCGACCGTCGCCGCCGAGAGGCTCTACCGGCGCCTGGCGCCGCTCTGCTCCTGACCCGGCGCGCGCGGGGATTCCGGCCCCGCGTTGCCCGGCGCCCGCGACCCGCTGTCGGTCCCGGCCATCGGCGCCGGTAGCCTGCGCGGCGATGGCGAGGCTCTCACAACACGGGCTGCGGCGGGTGCTCGGCACCAGCGCCCTGTTCTCGACCGCCTACGGGAACGTCGGCTCGTCGATCTACTACGCGCTCGGCCTCGTCGCCTCCTACGCGCTCGGCCTGACGCCGGTCGTGTTCGTGATCACCGGCGTGATCTTCTACCTGACGGCCGCCACCTACGCCGAGGCGACGGCGATGTACCCCGAGGCGGGGGGCTCCTCGTCGTTCGCGCGCCACGCCTTCAACGAGCTGTGGTCGTTCTTCGCCGCCTGGGCGCAGATGCTCAACTACACGATCACGATCGCGATCTCCGCGTTCTTCGTGCCGCACTACCTCGGGGGCCTGTTCTGGCCGGCCCTCGAACACGGACCGGGGGACGTCATCTTCGGGATCGGCGTCGTCACGGTGCTGTCGCTGATCAACGTCGTCGGGGTGAAAGAGGCGGCGAGGCTGAACATCGTGCTCGCGGTCACCGACCTCGGCACGCAGCTGCTGCTCGTCGGCGTCGGCCTGGCGCTCGTGCTCTCGCCGCACGTGTTGATCCACAACGTGCACCTCGGCGTCGCGCCGAGCTGGAAGGACTTCCTGATCGCGATCCCCGTCGGGATGATCGCCTACACGGGGATCGAGACGATCTCGAACATGGCCGAGGAGGCGATCGACGAGACGAAGACGATCCCGAAGGCGATCAAGGCGGTCGTCGCCGCGGTGTTCGCGATCTACGCGGCGCTGCCGATGGTCGCGCTCTCGGCGCTGCCGGTGCACAAGCTCGCGAACGGGCGCTACAGCACCCTGCTCGGCACCGACGAGGCCCACGGCGGGTTCGCCGGCGACCCCGTGCTCGGCATCGTCAAGCACCTGCATCTCGGACCGCTGCAGTCCGCGGGGGAGGTCTACGTCGGCATCCTCGCCGCGACGATCCTGTTCATCGCCTCGAACGCCGGGATCATCGGCGCCTCGCGGCTGATCTACTCGATGGGGCTGCACCGGCAGGTCCCGGAACGGCTCAGCCGCCTCCATCCGCGCTTCTCGACCCCCTGGATCGGGATCCTGCTGTTCGGTGGCGTCGCGTGCCTGACGATCATCCCGGGGCAGGCCGAATTCCTCGGGAACATGTACGCGTTCGGGGCGATGCTGTCGTTCACGATCGCGCACGCCTCGGTGATCCGGCTGCGCGTCAAGGACCCGGAGCGCACGCGCCCCTATCGCGGCCCCGGGACGCTGCGTCTGCGCGGGCGCGAGATCCCCCTGTTCGCGGTGTTCGGCGGCCTCGGCACGGCGCTGGCGTTCGTCGTCGTCACGATCCTCCATCTCACCGTCGCCGCCGCCGGCGTCTTCTGGCTCGCGCTGGGGATGCTCGTGTACATCGTGTTCCGCCGCCGCCAGGGCCTGGACCTGCGCACGACCCAGCGCGCGCCGCGGCCCGAGCGTCCCGCCGAATTCGCCGAGTTCGACTACCGCACCGCGCTGGTCCCGATCTTCGGCGGCGACGTCAGCGCCGAGGCGCTCGGCGCCGCCTCGAAGCTGATCGGCGAGGACGGCGTCGTCTACGCCGTGTTCGTGCTGCCCGTACCCAGCCAGCTCTCGATCGACGAGGGCATGGAGGCGGAGGAGAGCGAAGGACGGGCCGCGCTCGAGAGCGCCCGGATCCAGGCGCGGCGCGCCGGGATCAAGATCCACACCGGCCTGATCCGCGCGCGCAACCCCGGCGCGGCGCTCGTCGCCCAGGCCGAGCAGGTCGGCGCCGACGTGATCTACTGGTCGACCCGCCACGCTCCGCTCGGCGAGCGCGGGATCGGCCCGACCGCGGTGTATCTGCTCGACGAAGCGCCCGTGCCGCGTGATCGTCGAGACCGGCGAGGAGCCGCCGGTCGAGCCGGAGCGCGTCCCCGTGCCTGCCTGAGCGCGGGGCGGTCGCGCGCCGTGGCATGCTGAATCGCAGGTGAGCGCCGCTTCACGCATAGAACCCCGGCTCGCGGCCCGCGCGGCTCCGAGCTCCGCCGGAGGCGCGGCTGATGCGTGCGCTGGCGCCGGGGGTGCTGCGCGCGGAGCGTCCGTCCCGCGCGCTCGGGATCGCGGTCGCGCTCGGCACCGTCGCGCTGTCGACGCTGCTCGTGTACCCCCTCAAGCACGCGGCCCCGGTCCAGACGCTCGGGGTCGTGTACCTGCTCGCGGTCGTCGTCGTCTCGGTCTTCTGGGGCCTCGGCCTCGGCGTCGGCACGGCGGTCCTCAGCGCCGCCGCCTTCAACCTCTTCCACCTGCCGCCGGTCGGGCGCTTCACGCTCGCCCACGGACGCGACTGGGTCGGGCTCGCGGCGTTCATCGCGGTCGCCGCGGCGGTCGGGCTCGTCGCGGAGCTGGCCCGCGCCCGTGCCCGCGAGCTCGAGGAGCGCCGGCGCGAGGCCGATCTCGCGAGCGAGCTGTCGAGGCTGCTGCTCGGCGCCGAGCGGCTTCGCGACGCGCTCGAGCCCGCGGCGTCGATGCTGGCCGCCGCGCTCGGCGCCGAGTGGGCGGCGATCCGGCTCGAGCCCGCGGCGCCGCGCACCGGCGCGATCGCGCTCGCGCTCGATGCCGCCGGCGCAGGTGTCGGCACGCTCGAGCTGCCCGCGTCGCTCGACGCCGCGGACCTCGCGCGGGCCCGCGACCGGGTCGCGCCGCCGCTCGGCTCGATCCTCGCCGCCGCCCTGCATCGGGAGGTCGCTGCAGGGGGAGCTCGTCGAGACCGACGCGCTGCGCCGCAGCGACGAGATGAAGACCGCGCTCCTGCGATCCGTCTCGCACGACCTCCGCACGCCGGTGACCGCGATCCTGACTGCCGCCGGCACGCTCGACGCGACGGCGTCGAGCGCCGAGACGATCGGCGAGGTCCGAGAGGTGGTGCTCGACGCGGCGACGCGGCTGTGGCTGCTGATCGAGAAGCTGCTCGACCTCTCGCTGCTGCAGGCCGGGACGGCTCGGGCAGGGCGCGGCCTGGTGCTCGCTGGAGGACGTGCTGCACGAGGCCGTCGAGCAGGCCGGCGCTCCCGACGTCGCGTTCACGCTATCGATCGACCCGGAGCTGCCGCCGCTGCACGCCGACGCCGCGCAGCTCGAGCGGGCGTTCGCGAACGTGCTCGAGAACTCCGCCCGCTTCTGCGCGGGCAAGCCGGTGTCGCTGCGCGCCCGCGCCGTCGGCGACCGGCTGCGCGTGCGGATCGTCGATCAGGGGCCGGGCATCGACCCGGCCGAGCGCGAGCGGGTGTTCCTGCCGTTCTACCGCGGCAGCGGCGACGCAGCCGGGCGCTCGCACCACGGCTCCGGCCTCGGGCTCGCGATCGCGCGCGGGTTCATCGAGGCGGCAGGCGGGCGGATCGAGGCGGAGTCGGCGCCCGGCCACGGCACGAGCTTCGTCGTCGAGTTCCCGATCGCGGACTCCTCCCGCCACCGCGCGCCCGTCGCGGCGACCGCGCGGGGGGCGTGATGGCCGGCGAGCGGATCCTCGTCTGTGACGACGACCCTCAGATCCAGCGGGCACTGCGGCTGGTGCTGCGCGAGGCCGGCTACGAGGTGCTCGTCAGCGGCAGCGGCGAGGAGGCGCTCGACCGCGCCGCGGCGGCCGGCCCGCACGCCGCGATCGTCGACCTGATGCTGCCCGACATGCACGGCATCGAGGTCTGCCGGCAACTGCGCAGCTGGACCGAGATCCCGATCATCGTGCTGTCCGCGCTCGGCGAGGAGGCGATCAAGATCGAAGCGCTCGACGGCGGCGCCGACGACTACGTAACGAAGCCGTTCGGGCCCGGCGAGCTCGTCGCGCGCGTGCAGGCGGCGCTGCGCCGCGCAGGGCGCGGCGCGGGGGAGCCGCGGATCGAGGTCGACGGGCTCGTGATCGACCTCTCGGCGCACGCCGTCTGGCTCGACGGCGAGGAGGTGCGTCTGACGCCGATCGAGTTCTCGCTGCTGCGCGTGCTCGCGCTCAACCGCGGGCTGCTGATGACGCATCGTCAGCTGCTGCGCGAGGTGTGGGGGCCCGAGCATGCCGACGCGACGCCGGTGCTGCGCACGCACATCGCGAACCTGCGCGGCAAGCTCGGGGGCGGGGACGTGCGGCGCTCGTTCATCCGCACCGACGCGGGGATCGGCTACCGGTTTCGCTCGCAAGTCCCCCCCAGAAAGCGGGCTCAGAGCAGGCATCTTGACGTAATCATGATGTCGATCGGGGGTTTCCCGATGCGATCTTCACGCCGCCGCTTCTAGCGTCGAGGGCATGGCTCGCCTCTCCGAGCAGGGGCTGCGCAAGACGGTCGGCGTCTCGGGGATGTTCGCGACCGCCTACGGCAACGTCGGCTCCTCGATCTACTACGCGCTGGGTCTCGTCGCCGCGCACGCGCTCGGCCTCACGCCGGTCGTCTTCATCTTCGCCGGCGGACTGTTCGCGCTGACCGCGAAAACGTACGCCGAGGGCGCGTCGATGTTCCCCGAAGCGGGCGGCTCCTCGTCGTTCGCGCGCCACGCCTTCAACGACGTCGTCTCGTTCTTCGCCGGCTGGGCGCTGAGCCTCGACTACATCCTCACGATCGCGATCTCGGCGTTCTTCGTGCCGCACTACCTGAGCGCGTTCCCCGGTCTGCACGGGCTCAAGCACAACCCGGGCGACATCATCGGCGGGCTGATCGTCGTCGTCGCGCTGACCGCGCTGAACATCCGCGGCCTCGGCGAGTCGGCGAAGCTCAACTTCGTCCTCGCGATCGTCGACCTGTGCACGCAGTTGCTGCTCGTGTGCCTCGGCGCGGTGCTCGTGCTCAACCCGTCGCTGCTCGTCGACCAGGTGCACCTGGGGATGGCGCCGAGCTGGCACGAACTGATCTTCGCGCTGTCACTGGCGATGCTCGCCTACACCGGCATCGAGACGGTCGCGAACATGGCGGAGGAGTCGAAGGACCCCGGGCGCCAGGTGCCGAAGGCGGTCAACCTCGTCGTGCTCGCGGTGCTCGGCGTGTACGCGGGCATCTCGGTCGTCGCGCTGTCGGCGCTGCCGGTCGTCCATCACGCGGCCGGCTACAGCGCCGAGCTCAAACAGAGCTTCACCCACCCCGGCTTCGCGACGGCGCTCGGCCACTTCTTCGAAAACGACCCGGTCCTCGGCGTGATCGAACACCTGGGCCTGCACGGCACCGTGCTGAAACTCGCCAAGTACTACGTCGGCATCCTCGCCGCGACGATCCTGTTCATCGCGACGAACGCGGGCATGATCGGGATCTCCCGGCTCTCCTGGTCGCTGTCCGAGCACCGCCAGCTGCCGCGGCTGTTCTCGCAGCTGCACCCGAAATACCGGACGCCGTGGTTCACGCTGGTCTTCTTCTCGCTGTTCGCCTGCGCGCTGATCCTCTACGGCAACACCGAAGTGCTGGGGAACCTCTACTCGTTCGGCGCGATGCTGTCGTTCACGACGGCCCACGCGGCGATCGTCGCGCTGCGCGTCAAAGACCCCGATCGCGAGCGTCCCTACCGCAGCCCGTGGGGGGTCAGGATCAAAGGCTCGCTGATCCCGATGACGGCGGTGATCGGCGGGATCGGGACGTTCGCGGCGTGGATCGCGGTGACCGTGCTGCACGGCGAGGCGAGGATCGTCGGCATCCCCTGGATGATCGTCGGCATGGCCGGCTACTTCGCCTACCGGCGAAGCCAGGGCCTCGATCCGATGAAGTCCTACCGGCTGCCGCGCCCGCAGCGGCCCGAGGACTTCCAGGAGCTGGAGTACCGCACGGCGCTCGTGCCGATCTTCGGCGCCGACGTCAGCGCCGAGGCGCTGCACTCGGCGGCCAAGCTGATCGGCGAAGACGGCCTCGTGTACGCGGTCTACGTGCTCCCCGTGCCGCGCCAGCTGTCGCTCGAGTCGGGCCTCGAGCAGGAGGAGGCGGCGGGACGCGCGGTGCTCGAGAGCGCGCGCATCCAGGCGCGGCGCGCGGGCATCAAGATCCGCACCGGCCTGATCCGCACCCGCAATCCCGGTTCGGCGCTCGTCGAGGAAGCCGAACGGGTCGGCTCCGACGTGATCTACTGGTCGGCGATCCACGCGCCCGCGGGCGAGCTCGGGATCGGGCCGACCGCGACCTACCTGCTCTCGCGCCGGCCGTGCCGCGTGATCATCGAGACCGACAACCGCGTCGCCGGCGCCACCGACGAGCGTGGGGAGCTCGCCGCGACCGACCTCCGAGTCAGTCGCCCGACAGCGCCGCGCGCAGCGCCCCGTCGAGCTCCGGGCGGCGGAACGAGTAGCCGAGCATCAGCGGCTTCGCCGGCATCACGCGGGCGCCGCCGGTGATGATCTGCGCCATCTCGCCGTACAGCGCGCGCAGCGCGAGCCCGGGGACCGGCAGCAGCGCGGGCCGGTGCAGGACGCGTCCGAGCGCGCTCGAGAACTCGCGGTTCGTGACCGGCGCCGGCGCGGTCGCGTTGGCCGGGCCGCTCCAGCGCTCGTCCTCGAGCGCCGCGCGGTAGATGCCGACGACGTCGTCCGCGTGGATCCAGGGCAGGTACTGCCGTCCGCCCGCGATCGGGCCGCCGACGCCGAGCTTGAACGGCGGCAGCATCTTCTCCAGCGCGCCGCCCTCGCCGTCGAGCACGACGCCGGTGCGGATCAGCGCGACGCGCAGGCCCAGGTCCGCGGCGCCCTCGGCCGCCTCCTCCCACGCCTCGCAGACCTCGGCGAGGAAGTCCTCGCCCGGCGGCGTCTCCTCGTCGACGGGCTCGTTGCCGCGCGAGCCGTAGTAGCCCGTCGCGGACGCCCCGAGCAGCACGCGCCGGACGGGGGTCGGCGTCGCGCAGTCCCGCGACGAGGTTGTTCGTGCCGGTCACCCGGCTCTCGCGGATCGCGTGCTTCGTGCTCGCGCTCCAGCGCTGCGAGACCGGCTCGCCGGCGAGCGAGATGACCGCGTCGCGGCCCGCCAGCGCCGCCGCCGGCGCCGGTTCGGCCATCAGGTCCCAGGCGTGGGCCTCGACGACCCCGCCGAGCGCCCCCCGCGCCCGATCCGGGTCGCGGCTGAGCACCGTCACATCCCATCCCGCGCCGGTCAGCTCGGCGACGAGGCGGCGCCCGATCAGGCCCGTGGCGCCGGTGATCGTGACGCGGCCGGCGCTCACAGGCGCCCGTCCGCGTTCGGCGCCGCGCCGCCGGCGCCGGAGCCGAGCGCGTCGCCGTGCGCGAACCCGACCTCCTGCCCGGCCATCGCGGTCCCCGTGGCCCGTGCCTGCTCGCCGACGGCCGCCGCGACGGCGGGCGCGACATCGCGGTTGAACACCGACGGGATGATGTAGTCCTCGCGCAGCTCGGACTCGTCGACGATCGCCGCGATCGCGCGGGCCGCCGCCATCTTCATGTCCTCCGTGATCGCCTGTGCGCGCACGTCCAGCGCGCCGCGGAAGATCCCCGGGAAGCACAGCACGTTGTTGATCTGGTTCGGGTAGTCCGAGCGGCCGGTCGCCATGATCCGCACGTAGGGCGCCGCCTCCTCCGGGTTGACCTCCGGGTTCGGGTTCGCCATCGCGAACACCATCGCGTCGTCGTTCATCCGCGCGAGCGCGCCGGCGGGCAGCGCGCGCGCCCCGGACACGCCGATCAGCAGGTCGGTGCCGTCGATCACGTCGGCGGGGCTGCCCGATCGGCACTCGGGGTTCGTGACCTCGGCGAACCAGCGCTTGACCGCGTTCATCGAGCCGTCGAGGTAGTCCTCGCGCTCGGTCGAGAGCGCCCCGCGCGAGTCCGCGCCGATGATCCGGGTGACGCCGGCGGCCCGCAGGATGCGCGTCACGGCGATCCCGGCGGCGCCGAGGCCGATAACCAGGACGCTGAGGTCCTCGATGTCTCTTCCGGTGAGCTTCACTGCGTTGAGCACCGCCGCCATCACCACCACGGCGGTGCCGTGCTGGTCATCGTGGAATACGGGGATCTCGAGCTCGCGGATCAGCCGCTCCTCGATCTCGAAGCAGCGCGGCGCCGAGATGTCCTCGAGGTTGATGCCGCCGAACCCGGGCGCGATCAGCTTGACGGCGTGGACGATCTCGTCGGTGTCGTTCGTGTCGAGGCAGATCGGGAACGCGTCGACGCCGGCGAACTCCTTGAACAGGCAGCACTTGCCCTCCATCACCGGCATCGCCGCCTTCGGGCCGATGTCGCCGAGGCCGAGCACCGCGCTGCCGTCGGAGACGACCGCGACGGTGTTGCGCTTGATCGTGTACTGGAAGGCCTTGTCCTCGTCGTCGGCGATCGCCAGGCAGACGCGGGCGACGCCGGGCGTGTAGACCATCGAGAGGTCGTCGCGGGTCTTCAGCGGGTGCTTGTTGGACTGCTCGATCTTGCCGCCGACGTGCAGCATGAAGGTCCTGTCGGTGACGTCGATCACCTCCGCCCCCGCGACCGCGCGAATCGCGTCGAGGATCGCGTCCCAGTGCTCCCGGCCGGCGGTGTCGACGACGATGTCGCGCAGCGAGTGACCCGGCTCGGCCTCGACCACGTCGACCGCTCCGACGAGGCCCCCGGCCTCCCCGATCGCCGCCGTGACGCCCGCGAGCACGCCGGGGATGTCGTCGAGCTTCATGCGGATCGTCAGTCGGTACTGGGCGCTCGGAGTCGCGCTCACGTCGGGTTCCCTCCTTCGTTGGCGAGGGGATGTTAGGGAGTATCCGCGCCGCGGGGATACGTAGAGTGGGAGCGGATGGCGACGGCGAGCAGAGAGCGCGCGGGGTCGAGGGCCGAGCCCGGAGCGGGCGCGGGAGAGCGGCGCCTGTTCCTGATCGACGGGCCGAGCCTCGTCTACCGGGCCTTCTTCGCGCTGCCCGAGTCGATCGCGACCTCGACCGGGGTGCCGACGAACGCGATCTTCGGCTTCGCCTCGATGCTCGTCAAGATCGTCACCGACTACGGCGTGTGCCCGACGGTGGTGGCGTGGGACGCGGGGACGTCCGGGCGCAACGAGCTGTACGCCGATTACAAGGCGCAGCGCCGCTCGCGGCCCGACCTGCTGAAGGAACAGTGGCCTGTGATGGAACCGCTCGTCGAGTCCTTCGGCTACACGAACGTGCGGCTCGAGGGCTACGAGGCGGACGACGTGATCGCGTCGATCGCAGAGCGAGCGCTGCGCTCCGAGCCGCAGGTGCCGGTGATGATCGTGACCGGGGACCGCGACGTGTTCCAGCTGATCGACCCGGACGGGCTGATCAAGGTGATGGCGACCTCGCGGGGGATCACCGAGACGAAGATCTACGACCGCCAGGCGGTGGTCGACCGCTACGGCATCGGGCCCGAGCTGATCCCCGACTTCTACGGCCTGAAGGGCGACACCTCCGACAACATCCCCGGCATCCCCGGGATCGGCGACAAGACGGCGAGCGAGCTGCTGCAGTCGTTCGGGACGCTGGAGGACGTGCTCGCGCGCGTCGACGAGGTCAAAGGCGCGAAGCGCAAACAGAACCTCGTCGAGCACGCCGAGGACGCGCGCGTCTCCAAGCAGCTCGCGACGGTGCGGCGGGATCTCGAGATCGAGCTCGACCTCGCCGGCGAGCTGACGCGCGAACCCGACCGCGCGAGGCTGCGCGAGGTGTTCCGCGAGTACGAGCTGCGGGACCCGCTGCGGCGCCTCGAGGAGGCGCTCGGCGATCCCGACGTTGCGGCGCCGGCCGGGGTCGCCGACGTCACGCTGACCGCGACGGTCCGCGCCGGCGCGCCGGCCGACATCGCCCGGCTCGGCGGCGCCGAGGACGAGCTCTGCGTGGTCGTCGCCGAGAGCGAGGCGCCCGAAGGCGAGCTGTTCGCCGAGGGCGCGCCGTGGCGGTTCGCCGCGGCCTGCGGCGGGGCCGTGATCGCCGGCGACTGCGACGGGCCCGAGCAGGTCGTCGCCGCGTGCGGCGAGCGGCCGGTGGTCGCGCACGACGCGAAGGCGCTGCGGGTCGTGCCGCCGCGGCTCGTCCACGACACGCTGCTGGGCGCCTATCTGCTGGAGCCGGCCCGCCGCGGCTACCCGTTCGGCGAGCTGTGCGAGGAGCGCGGGCTCGCCAGCGACCTCGAGGACCCGCTCGCCGCGCAGGCCGTGATGCTCGGTGCACTCGCGGACTGGCAGCGCGAGCAGATCGACGAGCGCGGGCTGCGGGCGCTGATGGACGAGATCGAGTTGCCGCTCGTGCCCGTCCTGCGGGAGCTGGAGCTGCTGGGGGTGCGGCTCAACCTCGAGCGGCTCGCGGAGATCACCGAGCGCGTGCGCAACGAGATCGACGGGCTCGAACGCGAGATCTTCGAGCTCGCGGGCGAGGAGTTCACGATCGGCTCGCCGCAGCAGCTCGGCGAGATCCTGTTCGAGCGGCTCGGGCTGTCACGCAAGCGCCGCGGCAAGACCGGGTTCTCGACCGATGCCCGCGTGCTGCAGGCGATCCGCTCCGAGCACGAGATCGTTCCGCGCATCGAGCGCTGGCGCGAGCTCTCGACGCTGATCAAGACGTACCTCGACGTGCTGCCCCAGCAGGTCGACTCCGGCTCGCGGATCCACACCACCTTCCTGCAGGCGGTCGCGCAGACGGGGCGGCTCTCGAGCACGAACCCGAACATGCAGAACGTCCCGATCCGGACCGAGCTGGGGCGGGAGATCAGGGGCTGCTTCGAGGCCGAGCCGGGCAGGGTGCTGATCTCCGCCGACTACTCCCAGATCGAGCTGCGGGTGCTCGCCCACGCCGCGGGCGAGGACGCGCTGATGGAGATCTTCGAGCGCGGCGAGGACGTGCACACGGCGACCGCCTCGCGCGTGTTCGGCGTCTCGGCGGATGAGATCGACCCCGGGATGCGCTCGAAGGCGAAGATGATCAACTACGGGATCGTCTACGGGCTCTCGGATTTCGGGCTTGCCGACCGCCTCAACATCCCCCGCGAGGAGGCGAAGGAGTTCATCGACACCTACCTCGCGCGCTTCCCGCGCGTCGCCGAGTTCATGGCGGCGACGATCGAGCGGGCGAAGGAGGAGGGGTACGTGAAGACGCTTTGGGGGCGCCGGCGCCAGATCCCGGAGCTGCGGGCGCGCAACTACCAGGTGCGCACGCTCGGCGAGCGGCTCGCGGTCAACACCGTGATCCAGGGGACCGCCGCGGACATCATCAAGCTCGCGATGGTCCGCTGCCACGCGGCGCTCGCCGCTTCGGCGCTGGAGACGAAGCTGCTGCTGACGATCCACGACGAGCTGCTGTTCGAAGGGCCGGAGGCCGAGTCGCTCGCGGCGCGCGAGCTGATCGAGCGCGAGATGGTCCGAGTCTGGGAGCCCCACCAGCCGCCGATGGCCGTCGAGGCGGGGGTCGGGGGGAATTGGCTGGAGGCGAAGTAGCCGCCGCCCGTCGAGCCGGCAGCGTCGCGGGCGGCCGGATCGCCGAGCGACCGCGGGGGACCACGGTGAGCCGGGGGCTCGCGGTGCTGATCGGGGCCGGGGCCGGGTGCCTCGTCGGGATGCAGGCGCCGATCAACTCGCGGCTCGGCAAGACCGTCGGCGGCGTTCAGGCGGCGAGCTTCTCGTTCCTGGTCGGGACCGCGGCGCTCGTCGCGATCGCCTTCGTCCTGCGCGGCGGTCTGGGCTCGCTCGGGTCGCTGGGCAAGGTGCCGTGGTGGGCACTGGTCGGCGGGCTGCTGGGCGCGGTCTACGTGTTCGTCGCGCTGGAAGCGGTGAGGACGCTCGGCGCCAGCGGCCTGACCGCGGTCGTGATCACCGGGCAGCTCGCGATCTCGGTCGCGATCGACCGCTTCGGCCTGCTCGGGGTGCAGCGGACGCCGATCACGGCGTCGCGGATTGCGGGGCTCGTGCTGCTGGTGGCGGGGGTGGCGCTGGTCGTGCGCAAACCGTGAGCTTCGCGTCGAGATCCGCGACGGGGCTTCGCGGCGAGACTTCCGACGGGACCTTGCGGGTGGCGAGGACGGTGGGTTGGCGCCCGTCGGAAGATCGTCGCCGGGAAGCGCTTCGCGAGCCGTGAGGGGGGTACGGGGGGCGCGGTGGCTTCAGCCCGTGGGGTCCTCGGCCAGCGCGGCGGGGCTTCGGCGCCTCGCGTGCTGCTCGAGTACCCAGGCGAGGAGGCCGACCAGGGCGAAGGCGCCGCCGAGCACGCTCACTCCGCTCCAGCCGTCGGCGGCATAAATCGTCGATGCGACGGCCGAGCTCGTGGCGGCGGCGGCGAACACCGCCGTCATGTAGGCGGTCGTGAGACGGCTGCGGGCGCTCGGGACGAGGGCGTAGATCACGCTCTGGTTGGTGATCTGGGCGCCCTGGATGCCGAGGTCGAGGATCGCGATCCCGGCGATCAGCGCGGCCAGCGAGTGGCGTCCGGCGGCGATCGCGGCCCAGGAGGCGAGCATCAGCGCGAAGAACGCGCCGGTGCTGCGGTGGTGCCGGCCGCGGTCGGCGAGCCGTCCCGCCGCCTGCGCGGCGAGCGCCCCAGCGAGCCCGACGAGCCCGAACAGCCCGATCGTGGCGTCGCCGTATCGGTACGGCGCCCCGGCGAGCAGGAACGCGATCGTCGTCCACAGCGCGCTGAACTGGGCCATGCCCATCGCGCCGTAGAGCATCCGGATCCGCAGCGTGGGCTGCTCGCGCACGAGCTGGGCGACCGAGGCGAGCAGGCGCGGGTAGGAGAGATCGGTGCTCGGCCGCACCTGCGGGAGCGCGGCGCGGAGGATCGCGCAGAGCGCGAGCATGCCCGCGGCCGAGACCGCGAACACGAGCCGCCAGCCGCCCGCTTCGGCGAGCAGCCCGCTGGCCGTGCGGGCGACGAGGATCCCGACGAGCAGGCCGGACATGACGTGACCGACGACGCGGCCGCGCTCGTTCTCCTCGGCGAGATGGCTTGCCAACGGCACGAGGATCTGGGCGACGACCGAGGTGAGTCCGACGACGAGCAGCGCCACCGCGAGCAGCGCGAAGTCCGGCGCGGCCGCGGTCGCGGCGAGGGCCGCGACGGTCACCAGCATCGTCCGCGTGATCAGCGTCCGGCGCTCGAGCAGGTCGCCGGCCGGCACCAGCAGCACCAGGCCCGCGGCGTAGCCGACCTGCGAGGCGGTGACGAGCAGCCCCGCGGTCCCGTCGGAGACCGACATCGCGCGGGCGATCGTCGAGAGCAGCGGCTGCGCGTAGTAGATGTTCGCGACCGCGGCGCCGCAGGCGATCGCCATCAGCAGCACGAGGCGGCCGGAGAGGGGCGTGTTCGCCGCCGGCTGGTCGGTCACCCGAGGAGCTTAGGCGTCGTTTCTCCAGGTCTCGCTGCCCGCTGCGACGCGGGCGGTGATCGCTCGCCGTGCGGTCAGGAGGGCTGGGCCGATGCCGCCATCTCGGCGAAGCCCTCGCGCCAGCTCGGATGCGCGGGGGTCCATGCGAGCTCGCGCTTCGCCTTCGCGTTCGCAGCTCCCTGCGCGCGGGTCATGATCTGGACGCCGTAGGCGCCCGCGAACGGTCGCGCCAGCCAGGCGGGCACGCGTCGTGGCGAGGGCCCGCCGAGCGCCTGCGCGAGCGTGGGGATCCAGTCGCGGACCGGAGCGGGGTCGTCGTCGACGACGTTGAACGCGCCGGTCGCGCCGCGCTCGAGCGCCGCGACCGTGGCGGCAGCCGCGTCGTCGACGTGGACGAACGACCACACGCCGGCGCCGTCGCCGACGATCGGCAGCCGTCCGCGCCGCACCGCCTCGCCGGTCGACCCGCCGGCGGCGATCGCCGAACCGGGGCCGTAGAAGTAGCCGTAGCGCAGCACCGTTCCGCCCGCGCCGAGCACCGCCCGCTCGAGCGCGATCACTGCGCCGGCCGAGCGGCTGTAGGCCGCGACCGCGTCCTCGGGCAGGAGCAGCGCGTCGTCCTCCGCGTGGATCGTTCCGGGCGGCCCGGGCGCGTAGCTGAAGGCGATGCTCTGGGCGACGATCCGCTCGACCCCCGCCGCGGCGGCCGCGTCGACGAGGATCCGCGTTCCCTCGCCGCGCAGCCGGTCGTTGAGCTCGAAGTCGCGTGCGAGCTTGCGCGGGATCGATCCGCGCGGGGATCGATGTCAGCTGGTGGACGACGGCGTCCGGCGCCGCGTCCGCGACCGCCGCCTGCACGGCCGGCGCGGTCGAGCGCGTCGAGCACCACGGCCCGCGCGCCCGCCTGGCGCAGCGTGGCGGCGCGCTGCTCGGAGCGGGTGGTGCCGGTGACCTCGTGGCCGGCGGCGAGCAGCTGCGGCACGAGCCGGCGGCCGATCACCCCGCTCGCGCCGGCGAGGAAGACCCTCACGCCGCGACCGGCTCGGCGGCCGCCTCCATTCGTGCGCAGACCGCTCCCTCGCTGAAGCCGGCAGCCTCGAGCCCGAACGCGGCGTTGAACCGCGACCGCAGGTTCTCGACCGCGATCAGGTGGACGAGCTCGACGAGCTGGCGGTCGTCGAGCTCCTCGCGCAGCGCGCCGATCAGCTCGTCGTCGACGCGCACCGGCGTCAGCGTCATCGCCACCGCAAGGTCGAGCACCAGCCGCTCGCGGGCGTCGAACGCCTCGCTCTCGCGATAGCGGTGCAGCTCGCGCAGCTGGTCCTCGGTGACGCCCTTCGCGAGCGCCTCGTGCGAGCCGATGTCCCGGCACATCTCACAGCCCTGCATCACCGCCGACTTCAGCGCCGCGAGCGCGAGCAGCCGCTCGGGCACCGCCGAGCGCCGCGCGACGCTCTTCTCGAGCGCCGCATAGCCGAGCAGCCGGCCGATGCTGTGGGCGCGGATCGGGATGTCGGGGGTCAGCAGCGGCTTGCCGGTGGCCCGCGCGACTTCCCGGCGGGCCGCCCGGTAGATCAGGCGGATCAGCGGTCGCTTCGCGGGGACGCCCTCGATTCGGCTCATGACGTGCTCCTTCCGGGGATCGTGGAGAGGGGAGAAGGGAGGATCTGGTGGGCCCGAGTCCTCGCCGCGAGCGCCGCTCGGAGCATCCAGGCGAGCAGCAGGGTGGCGATCAGCAGCGAGCCGAAGTCGAACCAGCCGGTCCACCGCGGGTGCGCCTTGCCGGCGTCGAGCAGGTGATTGACGGTGTGCAGGGCGAACTGGACGGTCGCGATTGCGAGCACCGGGACGCGCCAGGACCGGACCCTCGCGGCGACGGCGAAGCCGACGCCGAGGGCCGCCGTGTAGGTCGCGACGTCGCGGATGTAGTGGCGGTTCAGTGCTTCGAACGGCCCGACCGCCCTGTAGAAGGCGTGCGGCGCGGCGGCCATCAACACCGCGAGGCCGAGGTGGTAGACGGCGAACGCGACGAGGCCGGCGCTGAGGCCCCCCGCAACGCCGGCGGCGCGATCGATCCGAGCGTCGGAGGGCGGTGGCACGCCGTCCACGATATGTTCTCGGTGGTGCACGGTAAAGGACCAATTCAGGCATGAAATCGGGTACCACCGCGCTCCCCGGTCCGTCCGCTCCGGAGCTGCTCGTCGAGCTCGACCGCGCCGGCGGCCGGCCGCTGCGGGCCCAGCTCGAGGACGGGCTGCGCGAGGCCGTTCGCGGCGGCCGCCTGGCTCCGGGCTCGCGGCTGCCGCCGACGCGCGCGCTCGCCGGCGACCTCGGCGTCTCCCGGCGCCTGGTCGTCGACGCCTACGCGCAACTGCTCGCCGAGGGCTACCTCAACACCCGCCGGGGCGACGGCACCTACGTGGCAACCTCGGGAGGACCCTCGCAGCGCCCCCGTGCCGAGCGGCGCGATCGGCCACTCCAGATCGACTTCTTCCCCGGTAACCCGGATCTCGCGGGGTTCCCCAGGCGGGTCTGGATGCGGGCGCTGCGCGAGACGCTGCGCGAGGCCGCCGACAGCGAGCTCGGCTACCCCGACCCGCGCGGCGCGCCCGCGCTGCGCCGCGCGCTGGCCGGCCACCTGCGCCGCGTGCGAGGGGTCGCGGCCGATGCCGAGTCGATCGTCGTCTGCTCCGGCGCCGCCCAGGCCTTCGCGCTGCTCGCGTCGGCTCTGGCCCCGGGCACGCTCGCCGTCGAGGACCCGGGGATGCCGGTCCATCGCACGATCCTCGCCGAGCACGGCGCGACGCTCGCCCCGCTGCCCGTCGACGACGAGGGTGCCCGCGTCGAGGAGCTCGATGCGATCGGCGATGGGGGCCCGCCGCTGCGCGCGGCGATCGTGACCCCGGCCCACCAGTCACCGACCGGTGTGGCGCTCGCCCCGGCGCGGCGGTCGGCGCTGCTCGAGTGGGCGGCGCGGGCCGACGCGTTCGTCGTCGAGGACGACTACGACGCGGAGTTCCGCTTCGATCGCGCCCCGCTCGGCGCCCTGCAGGGGCTCGCGCCCGAGCGCGTCGTCTACCTCGGCACGGTCTCGAAGTCGCTCGCGCCGGCGCTGCGGCTCGGCTGGATCGTGCTGCCGAGCCGGCTGCTCGACGCGGTCGCGCGCCGCAAGCTGCTCTCCGACCACGGCTCCGCGACGATCGACCAGCTCGCGCTCGCGCGGCTGCTCGAAAGCGGCGCCTACGACCGGCACCTGCGCGCCGCGCGGCGGCGCTATCGCGCGCGGCGCGACGCGCTCGCGTCCGCGGTCGCCCGTCACCTGCCGGGCGCGCGGGTCACAGGGCTCGCGGCGGGGCTGCACGCGACGGTGCGGCTCGCCGAGCCGGTCGATCAGATCGCGCTCGCGCGCGCCGCCGCCGGGCGCTCGGTCGGCGTGTACCCGCTCGGCTACGCCTACATGGAGCCGCGTCCGGTCGAAGACGGGCTCGTGCTCGGCTACGCCAACCTGGCGGAGCCGGCCATCGAGGAGGGCATCCGCCGGCTCGCCCAGGCGCTCGAGACACTGGAGCCCGGACCCGCCCCGGCCGCGACGTAGCTCGGCGGCGCGATCGCCAGGTACTGGTCGAACGCCCAGTGGGTCAGGCGGCGCGACTCGAACGCGCGCACGATCTGCGTGACCGCGCGCGAGGGCGTGATCTGGCCGATCGCGCGCTGCACCGCGAGCAGCCAGCGGAACTTGCGCTCGTGGGAGTCCGAGAACGCCCCGTAGCCGCGGAGCGCCTGTTCGCGGGTGCGGGAGCCGGCCACGACCGCACGCAGCTCGCGCCCCAGCGCGATGCCGAAGTACAGGGCGGTGCGGATCCCCTCGGCGGTCAGCGGCAGGCAGTGGCCCGCCGAGTCCCCGACGAAGAACACCCCGCCCTCGGTCGCGCGGCGCAGCTGGTGCGGGATCCAGTTGCCCTGGTAGCCGACCGGCGGCACGCCGAGCTCGCCGGCGAGCCGGACCGTCGGCTCCTTGACGTGGTGTCGCGGCCAGAACGAGCCGGCGCCGATGCGCAGCTCGTCGCCCGCCGGGAAGCTCCACGAGTAGCCCGCGCGCACGTACGAGGGGTCGATCCACAGCTCCATGTCGCGGCCGGTGCCGGCGGGGTGCACCTCGAGCCCGCGCGAGAGCCGGGCGTCGGGCGGCTGGATCGGGGTGCCGCGCGAGAGCACCCGGCGCCAGCCGAGCGCGTCGACGATCAGGGGGGCGCTCAGCTCGCCGCGGTCGGTCGTGCACGATCTCGCCGCGGCGGCCGGTGACGGTCGCGGTCTCGAACTCGGCCTCGCCGCAACGGTCCCACATCAGCGCGCAGAGCTCGCGGTAGTCGAACGTCGAGAACGACCAGGGCAGCGGCCAGCGGGCGGTCCGCCAGGGCGTGTGCACGACGAGCTCCGAGAAGCGCTGGCGCTCGCTGGAGCCGAGGTCCATCGCGGTCAGCCACTGCGTCGGGATGCCGCAGGCCGAGGTCTGGCGCTCGCCGATCTCGTAGCGGTCGACGATCAGCACGCGCGCGCCGGAGGAGGCGAGCTGGCCCGCGACCGCGAGGCCCGCGAAGCTCGCGCCACACACGAGGACGTCGCAGTCGCGCTGCAAGCGGGTGCGGTCCACTCCCCGCTTCGTCGCTCGAACAGGCATGTCCCCGGCAATGATACGGCTGCGCTACGCTTCGGCCGGTGACAACTGCCATCGAGACACCCCCGCACGCGCGGGTCGTGGACGGCTCCAACGGTCTGCTGCTCGAGATCGACGGCCAGATCGTCCCCAACTACGACGCCACCTTCCGTGACATCGAGGAGGGCGAGGTCGTCACCGGCCACGTCGTCCGCATCGACAAGGACGAGGTCCTCGTCGACATCGGCTACAAGTCCGAGGGGGTCATCCCCGCCAACGAGCTGTCGATCCGCAAGGCCGTCGACCCCGCCGAGGAGGTCCATCTCGGCGAGGAGGTCGACGCGATCGTCCTCACCAAGGAGGACCAGGACGGCCGCCTGATCATGTCCAAGAAGCGTGCGCGCTTCGAGAAGGCATGGCGCCGGATCGAAGCCGCGAACGAGTCCGGCGAGCCGGTCGAGGGCACGGTCATCGAGGTCGTCAAGGGCGGGCTGATCATCGACCTCGGCGTGCGCGGCTTCCTGCCCGCGTCGCTGGTCGACATCCGCCGCGTGCCGAACCTCGACGAGTACATGGGCACGAAGATCGAGACGAAGGTGATCGAGCTCAACCGCTCGCGCAACAACGTCGTGCTGTCGCGGCGCGCCGTGCTCGAGGAGGAGCGCAAGGAGGTCCGCCAGCAGATCCTCGACCGGCTGCAGCCCGGGCTCGTGGTCGAAGGCCAGATCTCGAACATCGTCGACTTCGGCGCGTTCGTCGACCTCGACGGCATCGACGGCCTGATCCACATCTCCGAGCTCTCCTGGTCGCACGTCAACCACCCGAGCGAGATCCTCTCGATCGGCGACACCGTGAAGGTCAAGGTGCTCGACATCGACCGCGACCGCCAGCGCATCTCGCTGGGTCTCAAGCAGACCCAGGAGGACCCGTGGCAGCGGATCGTCGACACCTACAACGTCGGTGACGAGCTCGCCGGCAAAGTCACGAAGGTCGTCACCTTCGGCGCGTTCGTCGAGATCCTCGACGGCGTCGAGGGGCTCGTGCACATCTCCGAGCTGGCTCCGCATCACGTCGAGAGCCCGCGCGAGATCGTCCACCCGGGCGACGAGATCCGGGTCAAGATCCTCGAGATCGACTCCGAGCGCCGGCGCCTGTCGCTGTCGGCGAAGCGCGTCGAGGACCAGATCCTGCCGGTCTCGCGTCCCGACGGCGAGGGATCGCAGGAGGACGACGCCGACCTGGAGGCAGAGGCCGCCGTCGTGCAGGAGGACGCCGAGCCGCAGGCCGAGGTCGCGCCCGAGGCGGAGGCCGCCGTCGTGCAGGAGGAGGCAGAGCCGCAGGCCGAGGTTGCGCCCGAGGCGGAGGCCGCCGTCGTGCAGGAGGAGGCAGAGCCGCAGGCCGAGGATGCGCCTGAGACGGCCGTCGCGCAGGATGACGCCGAGCCGGAGCCGGTCGCCGCGGCGGCCGCCACCGACGAGCAGGACGACGAGCCGCTCGGCGAGAACGTCGCGGGCGACGCGGTGCCGCTGCCCGAAGCGGTCGTGGCCGAGGCAGAGGCCGCCCGCGCCGACGAGCAGGCCTAGCCCTCCACAGCGGGTGGCGGGCGAGCAGGTCCCCTTCGTCGGCCTGACGGGTGGGCTCGGCGCCGGCAAGTCGACGGCGCTCGAGGCGCTGCGCCGGCTCGGCGCGGAGACGACCTCCAGCGACGCGATCGTCCACGAGCTCTACGCCGGCGCCGAGCTGCGCGACGCGGTCGTCGCGCGGTGGGGGCCCGAGGTCGCGCCCGGCGGTGTCGTCGACCGCGCCGCGGTAGCGCAGCGGGCGTTCGCGGAGGAGGGCGAGCGGCGCTGGCTCGAGCAGCAGATCTGGCCGCTCGTCGGCGCGCGCGTCGCCGAGTGGCTCGCCGCGGCCAGGGCCCGGCAGCCGGCGCCGCGCGCGGCCGTGGTCGAGACGCCCCTGCTGTTCGAGGCGGGGCTCGAGAGTGCCTACGACGCGACGATCGCGGTCCTCGCAGACGAGCGGCTGCGCGCAGAGCGAGCCGCCGCGCGCGGCCACGCCGCGGTCGACGAGCGCGACGCACGGCAGCTGCCGCAGGAGGAGAAGGCGAGGCGGGCGACGTACGTCGTGCGCAACGACGGGACCGTCGAGCAGCTGCAGGATCAGCTGTCGGCCGTTCTTGCCAAGCTAGGGCGATGAGCCATGTCGCCACCCACGCCCGCGTGCGCCAGCCGCGGCGGCGGCGCGGGCACGGGCTGCTGCTCGCGGTCGCGACCGCGCTGGTGGTCGGCGCCGTCGTCTATCCGATGATCACCGGCGTGCGGAGCAACCGGCTGCCGCTGGCGGACGTCGCGATCATCCGCGAACAGGCGGCGGCGAAGGATCTCGACCCGGCGCTGATCGCCGGCGTGATCTACGCCGAGAGCAAATTCGAACCGAGGCCGTCGTCGGCGGGCGCGGAGGGGCTGATGCAGATCCTGCCGGAAACGGCGTACTACCTGGCCCGGCTCTCCGGGGGCAGGTCGTTCACCGCCGCCGACCTCGCCCGGCCGGACGTCAACGTCGCCTACGGCAGCTACTACCTCCGCTACCTGCTCGACCACTACGACGGCGACGAGATGCTCGCGCTCGCCGCCTACAACGGGGGGCTGACGAACGTCGACGGCTGGGTGGCGAAGGCCCGCGAAGAAGGCAGGACGCTGTCGGTCGCGGCGATCCCGTTCCCCGAGACGCGGGAATACGTCCAGCGGGTGATGAGCGCGCAGCGGGACTATCGGGAAAGCGACGCCCGGCAGCTGGGGCTGTAGGGGCTCGGCCGGCCCCGCGGCGCCCCGCGGACGCCGCCGTCCGATTGCGGCCAGCCACAGGCCGCGATCGCCGCTACGCTCGTCCGATGCCCGAGTTCAAGCTCGATTCCGTCTTCACGCCGACCGCCGACCAGCCCCGCGCGATCGAGGCGATGGCGGAGGGGATCCTCGCCGGCGAGCAGTTCCAGACGCTGCTCGGCGCGACCGGCACCGGCAAGACGATGACGATGGCGGGCGTGATCGAGGCGGTCCAGCGCCCGACGCTGGTGATCGCCCACAACAAGACGCTCGCCGCGCAGCTCTGCAACGAGTTCCGGACGTTCTTCCCCGACAACGCGGTCGAGTACTTCGTCTCCTACTACGACTACTACCAGCCGGAGGCCTACGTCCCGAGCCGGGACCTGTACATCGAGAAGGACTCGGCGATCAACCAGGAGGTCGACCGTCTCCGCCACGCCGCGACCGCCGCGGTGTTCGCGCGGCGCGACGTGATCGTGGTGGCGTCGGTGTCCTGCATCTACGGCCTCGGCTCGCCCCAGACGTACGAGATGAACATGCAGATCCTCAAGCGCGGCGAGGAGATCGACCGCGACGCGCTGCTGCGCAAACTCGTCTCGATCCAGTACACGCGCAACGACCAGGTGCTCTCGCGCGGCACGTTCCGGGTCCGCGGCGAGACGCTCGAGGTGTTCCCGGCGTACGCGGAGACGGCGTTCCGGGCGACGATGTTCGGCGACGAAGTCGAACGACTGCAGCACTTCGACCCGCTGACCGGGGAGCTGATCGCCGATGACCTCGAGCACGTCGCGATCTGGCCGGCGACTCACTACAACGTCAAGGAGGGGACGATCGAGGCCGCGGTCGAGGAGATCGGCCGGGAACTGAACGAGCGCTGCGGGGAGCTGGAGTCCGAAGGCAAGCAGCTCGAGTCCCACCGGCTGCGCCAGCGCACGCAGTACGACATGGAGATGCTGCGCGAGGTCGGGTTCTGCTCGGGGATCGAGAACTACTCGCGGATCCTCGACGGCCGCGCGCCGGGCTCGCGCCCGTACTGCCTGATCGACTACTTCCCGAAGGACTTCGTGTGCTTCATCGACGAGTCCCATCAGACGGTCCCGCAGATCGGCGGGATGTTCGAGGGGGACCGCTCCCGCAAGCAGACGCTCGTCGACTACGGGTTCCGGCTGCCGAGCGCGATGGACAACCGGCCGCAGACGTTCGAGGAGTACCTGTCGATCACGCCGCAGCTGATGTTCGTCTCGGCGACACCCGGCGAATACGAGCGCACCCGCTCGACCCGGATCGTCGAGCAGATCGTGCGCCCGACGGGGATCGTCGACCCGATCGTCGAGGTGCGCGAGACGAAGAACCAGATCGACGACCTGATGAACGAAGTGCGCGTACGGGTCCAGAAGGACGAGCGCGTGCTGGTTACGACGCTGACCAAGAAGATGAGCGAGGACCTGTCCCAGTACCTGCTGGAGATGGGGTTCAAGACGCGCTACCTGCACTCGGAGATCGACACGCTCGAACGGATCCAGATCATCCGCGACCTGCGGCTCGGCGAGTACGACGTGCTGGTCGGGGTGAACCTGCTGCGAGAGGGGCTCGACCTCCCCGAGGTCTCCCTCGTGGCGATCCTCGATGCCGACAAGGAGGGGTTCCTGCGCGGGGAGACCTCGCTGATCCAGACGATCGGACGGGCCGCGCGCAACGTCGAGGGGACGGTGCTGATGTACGCGGACAAACAGACGAAGGCGATGCGCGCGGCGATCGAGGAGACCGACCGGCGGCGCGAGATCCAGCTCGCCTACAACGAGGAGCACGGCATCACGGCGGCGACGATCGTCAAGGGGATCTCGGACATCGCGGAGTTCCTGCAGGCGGAGTCGAAGGTGCCGCGCGGGCGCAAACGGCGCACCGCGAAGCGCGGCTCGAGCGAGGAGCTCCCGCGGCACGAGCTGGAGAAGATGATCGTCGAGCTCGAGGAGGAGATGCTCGCGGCGGCCGACGATCTGCGCTTCGAGTACGCCGCCCAGCTGCGCGACGAGCTGCGCGAGCTGCGCCGGGACCTGCGCGAGATCCAGGCGGAGCAGGCGCCCGTTGCAGGCGGTGGTGCGGATGAGACTTCCGCCGGGGCGATGCCCTAGGATGCCGCGCGTGGAGTTCGACCGCCAGGCAATCGAACGTCGCGACTTCCCGGTCGGCCGCCGCGGCTACGACCCGGCAGCCGTCGACACGCACCTGAGGACGCTCGCTGCCGAGTTCGAGGAGCTGCAGCGCGCCGCCGCCAGCGGCAAAGCCGATCTTTCGCTCGCCGCGACGGCCGGGACGCAGGTTCAGGCGATCATCGAGGCCGCCGAGGCGACCGCCGCGGAGATCGAGCGGAACTCCCACGACGGCGCCCGGAAGGTCCGCGACGCCGCGAACCGCGACGCCGAACGGACCCGCGACGAGGCGCTCGAGAAGGCCCGCGCGCAGGTCGCGGCGGTCGCGCAGGTCAGCGCGACGCTGCTCGAGCGGGTCGGGTCGATGGACGCCGAGGTCAGCGCGCTGGTCTCGAGCCTCCGCGCGGGAGCCGGCCGGCTCGCGGCCGATCTGGCCGCCGTCGAGGCGGGCATGGGCGAGCTCTACGGGGCCGCGTCGGGCCAGGCCGCGGCCGTCGCCGCTGCGGCTGCCGCCGCATCCGCCGCTCGTCAGGCCGAGGTGCGACCGCCCGCGCAGCAGACCTTCGAGTCGGCGCTCGACTCGGCGCTGACCGCCTCTCCCGAGACGCCGGCCGTCCAGGCCGCGCCCGAGCCCGCCGCCGAGGAGGCCCCGGCGCCGGCCGCCGGTGGGACCGATCTCGACGGAGCACGCCTGGTCGCGCTGAACATGGCGCTGAACGGGGAGTCCCGGAAGGACACCGAGCGCTACCTCGCCGAGAACTTCGAGCTGCCTGACAGGTTGAAGCTGATCGACGAGGTGTACGCGGCGATCGAGGGCTAGCCTGAGCGCCGCCGGAGCGGCGTTCGCTCAGCGCCGGTGCAACCTCGCGAGGACGACCCCGTCGAGAGACGGCCCGGCGAATCGGCTCCCGGCCCGAGCGAGGCCCGCTCCCGCCGGGCCGGTGGGAGCGCCAGCCAGGTGTGTCTCCTGTCCTCGGCCGGCATTCCGCCGGCTTGACCACCCAATTCGCGAAGTTCCCGCTACCCCGGACACGAACGTCTGTTCGCCGTCATAGAATGGCCTCTCCATGGCATCGGGCAACAAGATCGTCGTCTCGGGGGCGCGCGAGCACAACCTGAAGGACATCTCCCTCGAGCTGCCGCGCGACGCGCTGGTGGTGATCACGGGGCTGTCCGGCTCGGGCAAGTCGAGCCTCGCGTTCGACACCGTCTACGCGGAGGGGCAGCGCCGCTACGTCGAGTCGCTGTCCGCGTACGCGCGCCAGTTCCTGGGCCAGATGGACAAGCCCGACGTCGACTCGATCGAGGGGCTCTCGCCGGCCATCTCGATCGACCAGAAGACGACCTCGCGCAACCCTCGCTCGACGGTCGGGACCGTGACCGAGATCTACGACTACCTGCGCCTGCTGTGGTCGCGGGTGGGAAAGCCGCACTGCCCGATCTGCGGGCGGCCGATCGTCGGGCAGTCGGCCGAGCAGATCATCGACCAGGTGATGGAGCTCGGAGAGGGCACGCGCTTCATGGTCCTCGCGCCGGTCGTGCGCGGGCGCAAGGGCGAGTACGGGAAGCTGCTCGAGGAGCTGCGCGCGGACGGCTTCGCGCGGGTCAAGATCGACGACCGCGTGCGGATGCTGGAGGAGTCGATCGTGCTCGACAAGCGCTACAAGCACGACATCGCGGTCGTCGTGGACCGGCTGGTGATGCGCCACGACGTGCGCAAGCGGCTCGCCGACTCGATCGAGACAGCCGTCGGGCTGGCCGAAGGACTCGTCGAGATAGAGATAGTCGGGAGGGGTGGCGGCGCCTCATCCGACGCGGAGGCGAAGCACGCGACCGGGGCCAAGGGCGCGCGTGCAGCCGCGGTGCGGATCACGCCGGGGATGGAGCCCGACGCGGGGACGATCTTCACGTTCTCCGAGCGCTTCGCCTGCCCGGAGCACGGGCCGTCGCTGGTCGAGCTGGAGCCGCGGATCTTCTCGTTCAACTCGCCGCACGGGGCGTGCGATCGCTGCACCGGGCTCGGCGCCCAGATGGAGATCGACCCGGATCTGGTCGTCCCCGACCCGGCGCTGTCGATCAACGAGGGCGCGCTCGCCCCGTGGCAGGGCAGCTCCTCCAACTACTACGAGCAGGTCACCGAGGCGCTGGCGGACAGCTACGACATCGACCTCGACACCCCCTGGGAGGATCTGCCGGACGAGGCCCGGAAGGTGTTCCTCCACGGCAGCGGCGGGCCGATCGAGGTGACGTACCGCAACCGGTACGGGCGCCGCCGCTCCTACGCGACGCGCTTCGAGGGGATCGTCGGCAGCCTCGAAAGGCGCTATCGCGAGACCGACTCGGAGCTCACCCGCGAAAAGATCGAGCAGTTCATGTCGCTGCGGCCGTGCCCGGCGTGCGACGGGGCGAGGCTGCGCCCGGAGTCGCGAGCGGTGCTCGTCGGCGGCACCCGGATCGAGGAGTTCACGGGGCTCTCGGCGCGGCGCGCGCTGGAGTGGCTGGAGGAGGTCGAGCTGTCCGACACCGACCGCCACGTCGCCCGTCTGATCCTGCGCGAGATCTCCGAGCGGCTGCGGTTCCTGGAGAACGTCGGCATCGGCTACCTCTCGATGGACCGCGCCGCGACGACGCTGTCCGGCGGGGAGGCGCAGCGGATCAGGCTCGCGACGCAGATCGGATCTTCGCTGGTCGGCGTCCTCTACATCCTCGACGAGCCGTCGATCGGGCTGCACCAGCGCGACAACTCGAAGCTGATCGCGACGCTCGAGAAACTGCGCGACCTCGGCAACACGGTGATCGTCGTCGAGCACGACGAGCAGACGATGCGCGCCGCCGACCACCTGGTCGATCTCGGCCCGGGCGCCGGCGAGCACGGCGGGGAGATCGTCGCGCAGGGCACGGCGGCCGAGGTGGAACGGGTCGCCCAGTCGCTGACGGGCCAGTACCTCGCAGGCAAGCGGACGATCGAGCCGCCGGCGCGGCGCCGCACGCCGACGGGGTACATCGAGATCCTCGGTGCGACCCAGCACAACCTGCGCGACATCGACGTGCGGGTCCCGCTCGGCGTGCTGACATGCGTGACGGGGGTGTCGGGCTCGGGCAAGTCGACGCTCGTCAACGACGTCCTGTTCAAGGCGGTCGCGAACCGGCTGCACCGTGCGCGGCGCCGGCCGGGTGCGCACCGTGCGATCCACGGGCTCGACCAGCTCGACAAGATCATCGCCGTCGACCAGTCGCCGATCGGACGCACGCCGCGCTCGAACCCGGCCACCTACACCGGCCTGTTCGACGTGATCCGCGACCTGTTCTCGAAGACGCAGGAGGCGCGGGCGCGCGGCTACAAGCCGGGGCGCTTCAGCTTCAACGTCAAGGGCGGGCGCTGCGAGGTGTGCCGCGGCGACGGCCAGATCAAGATCGAGATGCACTTCCTGCCCGACGTCTACGTGCCGTGCGAGCAGTGCCACGGCAAGCGCTACAACCGGGAGACGCTCGAGATCCGCTTCAAGGGACGCTCGATCGCCGACGTGCTCGACATGCCGGTCGAGGAGGCGCTCGGGTTCTTCGAGCACATCCCGAAGATCCGCCGCCGCCTGGAGACGCTCGAAGCGGTCGGGCTCGGCTACGTGCGCCTCGGCCAGCCCGCGACGACGCTGTCGGGCGGGGAGGCACAGCGCGTGAAGCTCGCGACCGAGCTCTCGAAGATCGCGACGGGGCGGACGCTCTACATCCTCGACGAGCCGACGACGGGGCTGCACTTCGCCGACGTGCAGCGGCTGCTCGAGGTGCTGCAGCGGCTCGTCGACGCCGGCAACAGCGTCGTCGTGATCGAGCACAACCTCGACATCATCAAGAGCGCCGACAGGCTGATCGACATGGGCCCGGAGGGGGGCGAGGAGGGCGGCCTCGCGATCGCGGCGGGCACGCCCGAGGAGGTCGCCGCGGTCGCGGAGTCCCACACCGGGCAGTTCCTCGCCGAGCTCGTCACGCCCGCCGCAGCGCCCGCGAAACCGGCCCGCCGGCGGCGGCAGAAGCTCGCGGCCGCCGCGTAGGCGGCGGGCCCACCTGCGAAGCTGCCCCGGTGGACGAGCTGCGGGCGAGCGCGACGCTGTGGGCGCAGAAGTGGCGCTGGTATCAGCGCAACGCGCTCCCCTGGCGGCGGGCCGCGATCCACTGGGAGCTGATGCGCCGGGGCGCCTTCGCGCGCTGGCCGCTGGAGGGGAACGTGCTCGAGTCGCTCCGCGAGGGACGCCTGCAGATCGGCCGCGAAGTCCTGTTCGAGCCGGGCGTGTGGCTGACGGCGCCGGGCGATGCGCGGATCTCGATCGGCGAAGGCACGTTCCTGAACCGGAACGTGATGGTCGCCGCGATGGAGCTCGTCGAGATCGGAGCGCACTGCATGCTCGCGAACGGCTGCTTCGTGACCGACGCGAACCACCGCGTCACCGACCCGACGCTGCCGATCACCTGGCAGGGCTTCGAGGGCAAGGGCCCGACCCGAGTCGGCGAGAACTGCTGGCTCGGCGCGAACGTCGTGGTCACCAGCGGCGTCACGATCGGCGAGCGCTGCGTGGTCGGCGCGAACAGCGTCGTCACCGGCGACCTCGCACCGCACTCGATCGCGGCGGGCGCGCCGGCGCGGGTGCTGCGCACCGTCGAGCCGGGTCCCGGCACCCCCGAGCCGGGCGACTACGGGGAACCGGTGGCCTGATCTCGCCCTGACCGCGGCACGCGGCGGCCGGCCCGGGCGGTTGTCGCCACCGGATCGCGGCGCTAGCATCGATCATGTTCCGCTTCCCGGGACAGTGCGAGTTGAAGGGAGAGGGAGAATGAGGGATTCTCTTGTCAGGCTGGGCATCGGCTCGGTCCGGCGAATGGGTCGCCGTGCTGCGCTGGGCTGGTGCATGACGGCCGCCGCAGCAGTCGCGTGCGGAGGTGCTGCGCTCGCGCAGCCGGCGGCGGGGGCCGCGCAGCCGCGCGCCTGCGCGCCGCCGACCCCGCCCACCGTCGATCAGGGAGCGCCGAGCAGCGCCCTGCTTTCGCGCCTCGCGGTGCTTCGGCGCCCGCGGGTGGCGCAGGACACGTTGCCCGTCGGCCCCGGGATGGAAGCGCTGCCGATGGTCGGCGAAGGCATCTACGTCAACTACATCCGCTACGCCACGAGCCTCGGCGGGACCAGCTACTACCTGGTGCCCGTGCAGCGGGCGCTGAAGGTGCGCGGCTGCCCGTCGAGCGAAGAGGTGTTCCTCGTGACGGTCGAACCGGGCGGCTTCCGCGGCTTCTCCGGAGTTACCGCACAGCAGCTCGTGGCGGGGCGGTCCGACGGCACCCGCTGGCTGCAGGGCCACTCGGTCGTGTACGGGATCGTCCCGGACGGCGTCGCCCGGGTCGTGATCCGCTACGCGACCGGGCACGGCCGCCACGTGAAGGTCGCCGCGACGCCGACGAACAACGTGTTCGCGGTAGCGGTCCCGGCGGGTATCGCGAGCAGTGTCCTTCCGGTCGTGCCCAGCTCGCTGCAGTGGCGCGCGCCCTCGGGACGGGTGATCAAGACGATCCACACAGGCGGCTGAGGAGTGCCGCTTCGGCGCCCGGTCAGGGCCGGGCGCCGCCGACGTCGGGTCCGGCGACCGCGCAGGCGGCCGCCGGACGGACTCGATCTATTCGGCCGGCGGGACGGGGACGCCGTTGAACGGCGTGGTCCCGTCGGCGACCTGCAGGCCGAGACCGGTCGCCGCGTTCGCGTACGCGAGCTCCTTCGCGAGGGTGTTGACGCCGTTGCTCGCCGGGACGGGCGCGAACTCGACCGTCGAGAGCACGCCGAGCGCGTCACCGGAGGAGTCGAGGAAGCCGCTGCCGGAGTCGCCGGGGATACCGGGGGTCACCGTGTAGAGCTGCTGGGCCCAGCCTTCCGAGGCTTCGGCTTCGCCGAGGCTGACGCCGGTCTTCGGGCTGAGGACGCTGACGCCGCCGCGCAGGATCGAGTTGCCGTACGTGTAGACCTGCGAGCCCGCGGACGACACGCCCGGCGCGAGCCCGTCGGGTCCGCCCCAGAACGGGACGGTCGGGTTCACGTTCTTGACCTGTTCGGGTGCGATCTTGATCAGCGCGAGGTCGTTGTAGGCGCAGGTCGCGGCGTTCTTCTCGCCGTTCTTCTGCATCGTCAGCCACGAGTTGTAGGCGAGGGTGCCGAGCAGCGTGCCTTCCTCGACGCCGCCGTTGACGAGGTCGCCGGTGTAGATCTTCGTGCCGAGCGGCAGCGACTTGGTGCTGCAGCCGTTCGTTTCGGTGTCTTCGCCGGTCGAGGAGCAGTGCGCGGCCTGCCCGAGGTACACGTTCCCCGAGGAGTCGGTGTAGACGAAGTTCGCGGTGCACTGCGAGGCGCCGCCGAGGAACGACGAGGCGTTCGTGAAGGTCATCACGCCCGGGTGGATGGTCGCGCTCGATGCCGGCGCCCAGGCGGACGCGGCGGGGGCGGCGATCGCAAGCGCGGCCAGACACGGCACGAGCACGGCCGCGACACGACGAACTGACATGGTGGGACTCCCTCTTTCGCTGACGAGATCGGGGTACGCCGGGGGCACCGGGCGTCCACGTCGTTGACGTGCCCGGCGGTGGGCGTTCCAGCCCTGCTTACCCGGCCGGCCTCACCCCAAACATGTCGATGGACCGACGTCCGGCCCGCGCGTGTCAGGAAGCCGCGAGCCGCTCGTGCAGGTCCGCGAGCTCGCCCTCGTCGATCTTGTAGACGTGCTCGGGACCGGGGTAGCGCCTCGTGCGGACGTCCTCGGCGTAGGCGGCGACGCCGTCGTTCATCTCCTGCTGGAGGTTCGCGTAGCGCTTGACGAAGCGCGGCCCGAGCCCGTCGCGGATCCCGAGCAGATCGTGGAACACGAGCACCTGCCCGTCCGTCGCGGGCCCTGCGCCGATACCGATCACCGGCACCTCGATCAACGGCATCAGCTCCTCGGTGACCGCGCTGGGGATCGCCTCGAAGACGATCGCGAAGCAGCCCGCGTCCTGCAGCGCGACCGCCTCGGCCGCGATCCGCGCCGCCGCGTCGGCGGTGCGGCCCTGCGCCTTCCAGCCGCCGAGCGCGGTCGAGGTCTGCGGCGTCAGGCCGACGTGCCCCATCACGGGGATTCCGGCGCCGACGATCGCGCGTGCCCTGCGCACCGACGTCTCGCCGCCGCCCTCGAGCTTGACGCAGTCGCAGCCGGCCTCCTTGACCATCCGCATCGCGGTCGTGACCGCCTGCTCGTCGGAGATCTCGTACGAGCCGAACGGCAGGTCGCCGATCAGCAGCGGGCTGCGCAGCCCTCGCCGGACCGCGCGGGCGAGCACGAGCATGTCGTCGAGCACGACCGGGGTGGTGGCGCTGAAGCCGAGCACGGTCGTGGCGGCCGAGTCGCCGACCAGCACGAGATCGACCCCCGCGAACTCCGCGGCGCGGGCGCTCGGGTAGTCGTAGGCGGTGACCATCACCACCGGGTCGCCGAGGCGCTTCTTCTCGGCGAGCATCGGCAGCGTCATCGGCAGGCGCTCTGCGGGCGGCAGGTGATCGCCGGGGGTGTGGACGTCGGGATGGCTGGACATCGTCGTGTTTCCTCTCTGACTCGGTCGGTTGACGCGCTGGTCGACGGGGGCCGGGGAGGCCTAGGTCAGCAGCGTCGCCACCTCGTCGTCGATCGTGATGATGCGGTTGGTCTTGGCCTCTACGTGGACGACTCGCGGCTCGTAGCGCTCGAGGTCGGCCTCGTCATAGGAGGCGTAGGAGATGACGATGATCGTGTCACCGTGGTGGACGAGGCGGGCGGCGGCGCCGTTCACGCAGATCTCGCCCGAGCCGCGGCGGCCCGGGATCGTGTAGGTCTCGAAGCGGGCGCCGTTGTCGACGTCGACGACGTGCACCTGCTCGTGGTCGAGGATGTCGGCAGCTTCCAGCAGGTCGGGGTCGATCGTGATCGAGCCGACGTAGTGCAGGTCGGAGTCGGTCACGGTCGCCCGGTGGATCTTGGACTTGAGCATCACGCGCTGCACGTCTCGACCGCCTTTCCCTGGTTGCTGAGTGCGACAGGCCGGAGGACCACGTTGTCGATCAGCCGCACCCGGCCGACCCTCGCCGCGACCGCCAGCAGGGCGGCGCGTTCGAGCAGCGCCACCGGCTCGAGCGTGCCGGGGTCGACGAGCGCCAGGTAGTCGAGCTCGACGTCGGCGGCGAGCTGCTCGCGGGCGGCGGCGATCAGCGCCTCGGCGTCGCGCTCGCCGGCCGCCGCCAGCTCCCCCGCGGCTCGCAGCGCGCGCGACAGCGACAGCGCGCGCTCGCGCTCGGCGGGGGAGAGCAGTGCGTTGCGGCTCGACATCGCCAGCCCATCGGGCTCCCGCACGGTCGGCAGCGCCTCGATCCGGACGGGGAGGTTGAGATCGGCCACGAGGCGGCGGATCACGATGACCTGCTGGGCATCCTTCTGACCGAAGTAGGCGACGTCGGGGAGCGCGATCAGCAGCAGCTTCGTGACGACCGTGGTGACGCCGCGGAAGTGCTCGGGCCCGCGGACGGCTCCCTCGAGGCGCTCGGTCACGCCGCCGAGCACCTCTACGGATGTCGCGAACCCATCGGGGTAGACCTCCTCGACTCCGGGCGCGAACAGGATGTCGGCGCCCGCGCGCTCCGCCAAAGCGCGGTCGCGCCGCTCGTCGCGGGGGTAGCGTTCGAGGTCGCCCTGCTCGTTGAACTGGGCGGGGTTCACGAACAGCGAGACGACGACGAGGTCGCAGTCGGCGGCCGCGCGCCCGATCAGCGACAGGTGGCCCTCGTGGAGCGCGCCCATCGTCGGCACGAGGCCGATGCTCCGGCCGGCCCGGCGGGGGGGTCGAGCTGCTCGCGCAGCTCTTCGACCGTGCGCACCAGCCTCATCGGCGGGCGTGGATCGTGGTGGTTTTGCCCATTGTCTCCGTCCAGCTCCTCGCGGATACCGGCGCAGCGTCAGATGCAAGGTCGTGATGCGTCTCGGTCCATCCCGGGGATTGCCGGTGACGGCCTGAGACCGATGATACAGACGGCTTCGTGTGACGCAAGGGGAAGGTGTGCGACTGTGCGCGACCTCACAGATGGCCGGCCCCTACTCCTCGCGCACCTCGCGCCCCGCCTCGTCGCTGAGCCGTGCCAGTTCCTCGTCGCTGAACGGCGGATCGTCGCGCGACAGGATCTCCCGCGCCCGCGTCTCGTCGCGCTCCTCGACGTAGATCGTGCGGCCGCCGCCCGCGCCGAACTCCGGGTTCCCCGAGCTCAGCTGGGAGATCGCCGAGATCCCCTCCTCGGCGAGGCGCGCGACGATCAAGTCGCCCTGCGGCTGGTTCGCGGCTCCCGCCACCACCCGGAGTGCCATCGTCACCAGGCGTCGATCATCGGTCGCTTCTTGCCCCCGCGCGTGCGCCAGTCGGCGCCGCCGCGCTCGAACAGGGTCCCGATCCAGCGACGCGAGTCCGCCGGGTCGATCACGTCGTCGATCTCGCCGTACGCAGCCATGTTCACGCCGCGCCCGCGCTCGTAGGCGGCCGCGACGGTCGCCTCGAAGACCCGCTCGCGCTCCTGCTCGTCCTCGATCGCCTCGAGCTCCCGGCGCATCCCCAGCCGCACCGCGCCCTCGAGTCCCATCGCGCCGAACTCCCCGGTCGGCCACGCGACCGTGAACAGCGGCGCCTTGAAGCCGCCGCCGGCCATCGCCTGCGCGCCGAGGCCGTAGCCCTTGCGCAGCACGATCGTGCCGGTCGGCACCGACAGGTTCGCCCCGGTCAGGAACAGCCGCGAGAAGTGACGCACGGTCGCAGTCCGCTCGGCCGCGGGGCCGACCATGAACCCGGGCGTGTCGCACAGCAGCAGCACCGGCAGCTCGAAGGCGTCGCACAGCTGCAGGAACCGGGCCGCCTTGTCGGCGCCGTCGGCGTCGATCGCGCCGCCGAGGTGCGCCGGGTCGTTCGCGACGACGCCGATCGGCCGCCCGTCGACGCGCGCGAGCGCCGTCAGCATCCCCGGCCCGAACCCGTCGCGCAGCTCCAGCACCGAGCCCTCGTCGAACAGGCCCGCGACGACCCGCCGCACGTCGTAGATGCGCTTGCGCTGCTCGGGGATCGCCTCACGCAGCAGCTCCTGGTCCGGGACCGCCCCCGGAGCGCTCGCGCCGGTGAAGTAGGACAGGTAGCGCCGCGCGAGCGCGACCGCCTCCCGGTCGTCGGCGGCGCGCAGGTCGACGACGCCGTTGGCGTGCTGCACGTCGATCGGCCCGACCTCGCCGGGGCCGAACACGCCGAGGCCGCCACCCTCGATCATCGCCGGGCCGCCCATCCCGATCGAGGCGTCCTCGGTCGCGATGACGACGTCGCAGCAGCCGAGCAGCGCCGCGTTGCCGGCGAAGCAGTAGCCCGACGCGATCCCGACGAGCGGCACGAGCCCGCTCAGCGAGGCGAACAGCTCGAAAGCCCTGCAGTCGAGGCCGGCGACGATCGGCATGTCGACGTCGCCCGGGCGCCCGCCGCCGCCCTCGGCGAACAGCACGATCGGCAGCCGGCGCCGCTCGGCGACGTCGAACAGGCGGTCCTTCTTGGCGTGGTTGCGCATCCCCTGGGTACCCGCAAGGACGGTGTAGTCGTAGGACATCGCGATGCACGGCTCGCCGTCGATCGCGCCGACCCCGCCGACGAGGCCATCCGCGGGGGTGCGGGCGATCAGCTCCTCGCGGCTGCGGCGCTGCTCCTGCGCCGCGAACAGCAAAGGCCCGTACTCGATGAACGAGCCGTCGTCGAGCAGGTCCGCGAGGTTCTCGCGGGCGGTCCGCCGCCCGAGCTCGTGCCGGCGCGAGACCGCCTCGCCCCGCGCGGCGTCGAGGCCGATCTCGTGCCGCTCGCGGACGAGCCGGAGGTCCTCGCGCTCGCCCCCGGCGGGCGCGGCGGACTCGGCGCCGTCCTCGTGCGCGGCGGCGCCGTCGCCCGGTGCGATCGTCAACAGCGCCTGGCCCTCCTCGACGGCCTCGCCGACCGCGACCGACAGCGAGCGGATCACCCCCGCGGTCGCGGAGGAGACCTCGTGCTCCATCTTCATCGCCTCGAGCACGACGAGCGGTGCCCCGGCGGCGACCTGCTGGCGCTCGCCACGGTGGATCGCGACGACGACCCCGGCGAACGGAGCGGTGAGGACGAACTCGCTGGTTGCGGCCATTTCCGTGATGATCCCTCACCGGGCAGCAACTAGCATGCGCCGATGGGCTCGATCGACGTGCGCCCCTCCGCTGCGGACCGCCGCGAGGCGCTCAAGGAGGTGCTCGCCCGGGCCCGCTCCTGCACCCGCTGCGCGGAGCTCGCGGCGACGCGCAAGACCGTCGTGTTCGGCTCGGGAAACGCCGACGCGGAGCTGATGTTCGTCGGCGAGGCGCCGGGCGCCAGCGAGGACGAGCAGGGGATCCCGTTCGTCGGGCGGGCGGGGAAGCTGCTCAGTCAGCTCCTCGACGAGATCGGGCTGGCACGCGAGGAGGTCTTCATCGCCAACACGCTCAAGTGCAGGCCCCCCGGCAACCGCGACCCGCAGCCGGTCGAGATCGACAACTGCCACGAGTACCTCGTCAGCCAGGTCGAACTGATCGAGCCGACGATGATCTGCAGCCTCGGCAACTTCTCGACGAAGCTGCTGCGCGGCGACCCGACCGGGATCACGCGGCTGCACGGCCAGCCGGAGGTGATCGAGCTCGGCGAGCGCGCCGTGCGCCTCTACCCGATCTTCCACCCGGCGGCGGCGCTCTACACGCCGCGGATGCTGGAGACGCTGCGCGAGGACTTCGCGCGGATCCCGGAGCTGCTCGCGATGGGCCCCCCGGATCAGCCCGGAGCCGCAGGAGCGCCCGCCGGATCTGCCCGTCGCGGTCGAGGCCGAGCCGGAGGCTCCGGCGGCCGCCGCGCCCGCCCCCGAGGCCGACCAGCTGGGCCTTTTCTAGCGACCCCGTCCAGTGGGTGTCCAGATGCCACTGGACACCCTGAATCCCTGTAAACAAGGGATTTTCCGGCGCGCGTCGAAGAAATCGGCTCAGGGCCTAAAGCGGTCGGACACGGATGCCGATGTAGACCCTGTCTCCATCCCTCCAGGAGTAACGACCGGCCCGCGTCCCATTCTCCCGCGGGCCGGTCATTTTAACGGCGGAGTCGGTGGCGGGAGCAGGCTCTAGAGTCGGGGGATGCCCGCCCGCACGGTGCAGACCGACGGCCCGCAGGAGACCGAAGCGCTCGGCGCGCAGCTGGCCGCGGGCCTCTCGGACGGGGACGTCGTGCTCGTCCGCGGAGAGCTCGGCGCCGGCAAGACGACGCTCGTGCGGGGAGCCGCGCGGGCGCTCGGCGTCGTCGACCCCGTGACGAGCCCCACGTTCAGCATCGGCCACCGCTACCGCGGCGAGCGGCTGACCGTCTCCCACCTCGACCTGTACCGGCTCGGCGGCCTCGACGCGGAGGACCCCGACCTGCTCGCCGACTACCTCGGGACCGGCCGCATCGCCTTCGTCGAGTGGGCGCCGGAGGGCGAGCCCGAGCTGGCGGGGGCGAAGCTGCTGGTGACGCTCGAGCACGCAGGCGGCGACCGCCGCAGCGTCGCGATCCAGCAGCTGACCGAACGGGAGGCCGTGCGGTGATCGTGCTCGGCTTCGACACCTCGACGCCGGCGACCGCGGTGGCGCTTCGCCTCGCCGACGGCGCCGTCCGCGAAGCGCGCGACGACCCCGGGGAGGGTGCCCATCCGGGACACGCGACGCGGCTGCTGCCGATGGCCGAGGAGCTGCTCGGCGGCGCGAGGCTCGAGCTCGGCGACGTCGGCAGGATCGCCGTCGGCGCGGGCCCCGGGACGTTCACGGGCCTGCGCGTGGGGATCGCGACGGCCCGCGGGCTCGCCCAGTCCTGCGGCGCCGAGCTGGTCCCGATCCCGAGCCTCGCCGCACTCGCGCGTCCGGCGCTCGCCGCCGCCGGCGGACGGCCGGTCCTGGCCGCGATCGACGCACGGCGCCGGGAGGTGTTCGCCGCCGTCTTCAGCGCCGACGGGGAGGCGCTGGCAACCGCGAGGGCGCTCGCCCCCGCCGACCTGGGCGCGCTGATCGCCGAGGCGGGAGCCGGCCCGCCGCTCGCGGTCGGCGACGGCGTCCTGCGATACCGCGAGCAGACCGAGTCGGCAGGCGCGGAGCCCGCTCCCGAGGGGTCGCCGCTGCACCTGCTGCGCGGTTCCGCGGTCTGCGAGCTCGCAGCCTCCGCGCCGGCGCAGCCCCTCGACGGGGTCCTGCCGGACTATCTGCGCCGCCCCGACGCGGAACTCTCGGCAGCGGTGCAGGGGACCCCGGCGTGAGCGAGCGCCCGACGATGCCCGCTCCGGCCGCGCGCACGGAGTCGCCGTTCGAGATCCGCGCGCTCGCCTACCCGGACCTGCCGCACGTGATCGCCGTCGAGCGGCGCGTGTTCCCGACGCCGTGGTCGCTCGCGATGTTCGTCCTCGAGCTTTCCAAGCAGTCGGGCATCTGCCTGGCCGCCTTCTCCGGGGAGCGGCTCGTCGCCTACCTGATCTGCTCGCGCTACGACACGGTCTGGCACATCATGAACATCGCCGTCGACGGCGAGTACCAGCGCCGCGGGCTCGCGAGCGCGCTGCTCGCCGAGCTGTACCGCCGTGTCGATGACGCGAACGCGCGCTACACGCTCGAGGTGCGCCGCTCCAACGCGGTCGCGATCCACCTCTACGAGCGCGAAGGCTTCCGCGCCGCCGGCATGCGCAGGCGCTACTACCAGGACAACGGCGAGGACGCGCTCGTGATGTGGCGCACGCCCGCCACGCTCGCGGGCTCGCTGGACGACGTGCCGAACCCGGCCCCACCGGCGTGACGATCCTCGCGCTCGAGACGAGCTGCGACGACACCTGCGCGGCCGTGCTCGGCGAGGACGGGCGCGCCCGATCGAACGTGATCTCCTCGCAGGCCGTCCACGAGCGCTTCGGGGGCGTCGTGCCGGAGATCGCCTCGCGCCACCACCTCGAGCTCGTCAACGCGATCGTCGAGGCCGCGCTCGACGAGGCCGGCGTCTCGCTCGCCGACGTCGATCTCGTCGCCGCGACCCAGGGGCCGGGGCTCGTCGGCGCCCTGCTCGTCGGGCTCTCGACGGCGAAGGCGCTCGCGGCGGGCCGGGAGCTGCCGTTCGCCCCGGTCGACCACATCCAGGGGCACGTCGCCGCGAACTTCATCGCCGACGAAGACGGACCCGCCTTCGAGCCGCCGTTCGTGTGCCTGATCGCCTCGGGCGGGCACACGCTGCTGGCCAACGTGACCGCGCACGACGGCTTCGAGGTGCTCGGCCGGACGCTCGACGACGCGGCGGGGGAGGCGTTCGACAAGGGCGCGCGGATGCTCGGGCTCGGCTTCCCGGGCGGGCCCGCGCTGTCGCGGCTCGCCGAGCAGGGCGACCCCCAGGCGTTCTCGTTCCCCGGCTCGCCCGGAGAGGTACGGCGCGGCGCTCCCCGCAAGTCGTTCCATCGCGGGCTCGACTTCTCCTTCGCGGGGCTCAAGACCGCGCTGCTCTACGCGATCCGCGACCTCCCGGAGGGCGGGCTCGAGCGCTCGGCGGCCGACCTCGCCGCCTCCTACCAGGCGGCGATCGTCGCGAGCCTGATCGAGCGGACCGAACGCGCGCTGACGCAGACGGGGCTCGAGCGGCTGGCGATCGGCGGGGGGGTCGCCGCGAACTCGGAGCTGCGGCGGCGGGTGCGGGAGCTCGGGGTCGAGGTGCACGTGCCGGCGATGAGCCTGTGCACGGACAACGCGGCGATGATCGCGAGCGCGGCGCGTTACGGGCGGCGGCTCGAGTACCCGCAGTACCTCGGGCTGGACGCCTACGCGACGGGGGAGAAGGCGGCCTGAGCGCGCCCGCTGCGACGCTCCCCGGGGACCCCTCCACGTCTCGTCAGGCGCGATAACTCCCACCGTCGGCTCGCGCTGGGAAACGGCGGATAATCGGAACCCGAAGATGCCTCGCACCCCGACCGTCTCCGTCTACTCCCGCCCCGGCTGCCACCTCTGCGAGGACGCGATGTCGCGCCTGCGCGAGCTCGAGCCCGAGCTGGCTTTCGCGCTCACCGAGGTGGACATCGAGCGCGACGAGGACCTGCACAGGACCTACCTGGAGCGGATTCCGGTCATCTGCGTGGACGGCGACGAGGTCTGCGAGTACTTCCTCGATGAGCCGGCCCTGCGCGAGCGTCTAGAGTCACGGCGATGAGCTACGGCGAATCGACGGGGGCCGTCCAGTCCGAGCGGGATGCAGCAGCAGCATCGAGCGAGAGGCTCTCGCTCGGCGTCGCCGCGCGCCTGTCGCGCTACCTGCAGGTGCTCACACAGGCGAAGAAGATGGGCAAGGAGACGATCTCCTCGCAGGAGCTCTCCGACTACACCCACGTCAACTCGACCCAGATCCGGCGCGACCTCTCCGGGTTCGGCAAGTTCGGCAAGCGCGGCGTCGGCTACAACGTCGAGGCGCTCGTCTCGCAGATCCGCAAGATCCTGCGGACCGCGGGCCAGCACAACATCGCGCTGATCGGGGCGGGGCACCTCGGCCGCGCGATCGCCGGCTCGGACATCTTCGCCGACCACGGCTTCCGGGTGGTGGCGATCTTCGACAACGACCCGGGGAAGGTGGGCTCGAAGGTCGGCTCCCAGGCGATCCGCGACATCGGCGAGCTGCGTCAGGTGGTCGAGGACGAGGACATCGTCGTGGGCGTGCTGGCGGTTCCGACACAGGCCTCGCAGACCCTGGCCGACGAGCTGGTCGACGCCGGGGTGAAGATCATCTTCAACTACTCGGAGTCGCTGCTCGACGTGCCGCCGGAGGTCACGGTGCACACCTCGAGCCCGGCCGTCGATCTGCTCTACGCGCTCTACTTCTACCTGACCTGACCCGCGCCGTCCGGCCCGCACTGGATCGCCCCTGTGAACATCGAGGACCTAGACCGAGCCGAGGAGCGGTTCGCCGCGTCGACCGACCTCACCGTCGGGCTCGAGGAGGAGTTCTCGATCCTCGACCCCGACTCGCTGGACCTCGTGCCGCGCTACGAGGAGCTGAGAGCTGCGGCCGAGGCGGACCCGGTGCTGCGCGAGGCGGTCGCGGGGGAGCTGATCTCCTCGGAGATCGAGGTGATCTCCGGCGCCGGCGCGAACCTCGCGGATGCGCTCGCGCGACAGCGGGAGCGGCGCGGGCTGATGTTCTCGCTGACCTCGGCTCGGGACGTGGCGCTCGGCGCGACCGGCACGCACCCGTGGGCCGACTACCGCTGCCAGCCGATCATCGACACCGAGCACTACCGCCGCGTCGAGGAGGGCCTCAAATACGTCGCCTGGCGGAACAACACGTTCAGCCTCCACGTCCACGCCGGCGTGCAGTCGATCGACCGCGCCGTGCAGGCCTGCGACCGGCTGCGGCCGGTGCTGCCGCAGCTGCTCGCGATCTCCGCGAACTCGCCGTTCCTCGACGGGCGCGACACCGGCCTGCACTCCGCCCGCACGCAGTCGTTCACGAAGTCGTTCCCGCGCTGCGGGATCCCCGACCACTTCGGCGGCTGGGCGGCCTACCGTGAGTACATCGAGTTCCTGCTGCGGACGCGCTCGATCGTCGAGTTCACGCAGGTCTGGTGGTCGGTCCGGCCGCACTTCAGCTTCGGCACGCTGGAGGTCCGGATCTGCGACGCGCAGTCGACCGCGGCGGAGTCCGAGGCGCTCGCGACGCTCGCGATCGCCTGCATCGCGCAGGCGCTGCGGGACATCGACGAGGGGGTTCCGTTCGACGCGCCGGCGCCGAGGCTGGTCGAGGAGAACATGTGGCGGGCGATCCGCTTCGGGATGGACGGGCGGCTGATCGACCTGCAGGCGGCCGAGGAGTACCCGTCGCGGGCGGCGATCGACCGGCTGCTGGATTGGACGGCGCCGGCACGGGCGGATCTCGGCGTCGAGCCGGTGTTCCCCGAGCGCAACGGGGCGCAGCGTCAGCAGGCGATGCTCGCCGCGGGGGCGAGCCGCGAGGAGGTCTTCGCAGCGTCGGTCGCCGAGACCGCGCTCACCTACCCACAGGAGGTTCCGGCATGAGTGGTCCCGAGGATCCCGCGCACGCGGGTGCGCCAGGCGCCGGCGCGGCGCCGAGCGAGGAGGAGCTGCGCGCCGCCTACGAGGCGGAGCTCGCTCGCATCACCGCGGTCGACATGATCGCCCAGTCGGCGGTGTCGCTGCTGAACATCGGCGCCCGGCGTCTCGGCTCGCCGTCGGGGGAGGAGGGCGCCGCGCAGGACCCGGAGCGCGACCTCGAGCAGGCGCGGGACGCGATCGACGCGGCGCGGGCGCTGCTGGAGATCCTCGAGCGGCGGCTGCCGCGGGAGATCGCCCCGCTGAAGGATGCGCTCTCGCAGCTGCAGATGGCGTATGCGAAAGAGGTCGGCGCGGGTGGGGGAGACGGCGGGAGCGCCGGGTCCGGGGGTGGCGGTTCGAGCGGAGGAACGCCCCCGGCCGAGCCGGAGCCGCCGAAGCCCGGCGAGCGCTCCCCGGGGCCGGCTCAGTCGAGCGGGCGGCTGTGGGTGCCCGGCCAGTGAGCCGGCGCCGTCGCTGAGAGCGGGGAGTCGTCCGGACGCGAGCAGGCGGCCCCGGAGCCCGGTGGATGAGATCGCCGAGCTTGCAGAAGGCGCTCCGTCCTCGATGACGTCGCGTCCCAGCCTCCGCAGCGCGGGGGCTGGAAAGCAACGCGCGGCCCGTCACGATAGACTGCCCGCCGCGTTTGCGCCGGGTGGCTCCTGCCCTGGGCGAACCGGCCACCAAACGTGCGCGCGACGAGTCCTCGCGCGGCACTCCAACCAGACCGCGGAGGATTTCTGTTGAGCAGCTTTCTGACGAACCATGGGGTCGTCGTCGCCCTCGTATGTGCCGCCTGTGCGGTCGCCTACGGCCTTCTCACGACACGCTCCCTGCTGACGCTCTCGCCTGGCAACGAGCGGATGCAGGGCATCTCGAAGGCGGTCCAGGAAGGCGCCCAGGCCTACCTGAACAGGCAGTACGCGACGATCGCCGGGGTCGGTGTGCTGCTGTTCATCGCGCTGATCTTCGTCCAGAACATCGCCGTCGCCGGCGGGTTCGCGATCGGCGGGCTCCTGTCCGGGTCGACCGGCTACATCGGCATGAACGTGTCGGTGCGCTCGAACGCGCGGGTCGCCGAGGCGGCGCGGGGCGGCGTCACGCCGGCGCTGCGGGTCGCGTTCCGCGGTGGCGCGATCACGGGCATGCTGGTGGTCGGGCTCGCGCTGCTCGGGGTCGCCGGTTACTACGGCGCGCTCACGTCGATCTTCAACGACAGCCCGAAGACGGCGGTCGACGCGCTCGTCGGGCTCGGCTTCGGCGGCTCGCTGATCTCGGTCTTCGCCCGGCTCGGCGGCGGCATCTTCACGAAGGCCGCCGACGTCGGCGCCGACCTCGTCGGCAAGGTCGAGGCCGGGATCCCCGAGGACGACCCCCGCAACCCGGCGACGATCGCCGACAACGTCGGCGACAACGTCGGCGACTGCGCGGGGATGGCGGCGGACCTGTTCGAGACCTACGCGGTGACGGCGGTCGCCGTGATCCTGCTCGGGGTGCTGACGTTCCACGAGGCGACCCGGGTCGCGCTGTACCCCCTCGTGATCGGGGGCGTCGCGATCATCGCGTCGATCATCGGCACGTACGCGGTCCGCACCAGGAGCGACAACGTCGAGCGGGCGCTGCTGCAGGGCCTGATCGTCTCCGGCCTGATCGCCGCCGCGGCGTTCGCGCCGATCACCTACTGGCTGATGAAGGACCTCACGTTCAAGGCCGCGCCCGTGATCGGCGGGTCGGTCTCGACGCCGAAATGGTGGCACCTCTACCTGTGCTCGCTGATCGGCATCGCGGTCACCGCGCTGCTGTTCGGACTGACGGAATATTACACCTCGACCCGTTTCAGCCCGGTGAAGAAGACGGCGAAAGCCTCGATCACCGGCCACGCGACGAACATCATCCAGGGCTTCTCCTCGGGGCTGCAGGCGACGGCGCTGCCGGCGCTCGTGATCGTGCTCGGCGTGCTCGGCGCGTGGAAGCTCGCGGGCGGCGGAGTGACGGGCATCTACGGCATCGGCGTCGCGGTGATGGGGCTGCTGTCGCTGACCGGGCTGATCGTCGCGCTCGACGCGTTCGGGCCGATCACCGACAACGCCGGCGGGATCGCGGAGATGGCCGATCTGCCGGAGGATGTCCGCAAAGTCACCGATCGCCTCGACGCGGTCGGGAACACGACGAAGGCGGTCACCAAGGGTTACGCGATCGGCTCGGCGGTGCTAGCCGCGGTCGTGCTGTTCGCGGGCTTCCAGAAAGAACTGGAAGCGAAGGCCGGCCACCTGATCTCGTTCGGGATCAACGAACCGCCGGTGCTGATCGGTCTGCTGCTCGGCGGGATGATGGTCTGCCTGTTCGCGTCGCTGTCGATCGAGGCGGTCGGACGCGCCGGCGGCGCGGTCGTCGAGGAGGTGCGCCGCCAGTTCCGCGAGCACCCGGGGATCATGGACGAAACGGAAGCGCCGGACTACGCGCGCTGCGTCGACATCGTGACCCGGACCGCGCAGCGGGAGATGATCCTGCCGTCGCTGCTGCCGATCGCACTGACGCTGATCGTCGGGCTGATCGACGAGCAGGCGCTCGGCGGGCTGCTGATCGGCGTGATCGTCGTCGGTTTCTTCTTCGCGGTGATGATGACCGCGGGCGGTGGCGCCTGGGACAACGCGAAGAAGCTGATCGAGGACGGCGCGTTCGGGGGCAAGGGCTCCGACGCGCACGCGGCCTCGGTCACGGGCGACACGGTCGGCGACCCGTTCAAGGACACCGCGGGGCCGGCGATCAACCCGATGATCAAGGTCGCGAACATCGTCGCGATCCTGATCATCCCGCTGATCACCTGATCGCCGAGCGGTGGGGAGGGCCACGGCGGCCCTCCCGGGGGTCTCCCCGCGGCCCGCACACGCGAGGGCCGTCGCCGAGCGTGAGTCCGCGCCGTGGCAGGCGGGTCGAAGCGCCGATCGGCCGGGTGTGGCCGCCAGGAACGGGAATAAGCTCCGAGAGAGGATGAACGGGCAAGGGATGCATCGCGGGAGCACATTCGTGCTGTCGCTCGCGCTGATGGTGCTGGGCGTGGCGATCGTCGCCCAATCGCTCGCCGAGAGCGCGGGCGCGCTCGCCGCGCGCCTGCTGATCGGCATCCTGATGTTCGCCGCGGGTGGGCTCCGGCTCTATCTGTCGGTGCGCGGAGGGCGCACGTGAGCGACCCGCTCGGGCCGGACACGGGGGGCGAGGGGCCGGAGCCGGAGAACGGCGCCGCCGAGCGGCTGCCCGCCGAGCTCGCCGCGAGCGCGCGGGTGATCGCGCGCCGCTCGATCGGCTCGCCGCTGCTGTTCACGATCGTCTACTCCTCGCTGGCGAGCGCGATCTACTTCTCGCTCGGGGTTATCGCGGGTCACGCGCTCGGGCTGACCCCGCTCGTGTTCCTCGTCGCCGCCGTGATGTTCTGCATCACCGCGATGACCTACGTCGAGGGCGCGTCCCTGCATCAGGACCGCGGCGGCTCGACGGTGTTCGCGCGTTACGCGTTCAACGAGCTCGTCAGCTTCGCGGCGGGCTGGGCGATCCTGCTCGACTACACGATCCTGATCGCGGTCACGGCCTACTCCGCGACGCAGTATCTGCGGGTCTTCTGGCACGGGCTCGGCGACTACGGCCCGGCGCTCGGGATCGCGCTCGCATTCGTCGCCCTGGTCGTCGCGAGCAACATCCGCGGCTTCACCCATCGTCGTGCGCGGCGCGTCGGGATCCTGCTGATCGGCGACATCGCCGTGCAGGCGTTCATCGTCGTGCTCGGGCTGATCCTGTTCTTCGACCCGCACACGCTGACGGCGCCGATCCATCTCGGGACAGCGCCGCCGTGGTCGCATCTGGTCTTCGCACTCACCGTCGCGGTCGTCGCCTTCACCAGTCTCGAGTCGGCCTCGGGCCTGTCGGGTGAGGTCCGGATCAGCCGCGCCGGGCTGAAGCGGCTCGTCGGCAGCACGACCGCGACCGTCGCGTTCCTCTACGTCGGCATCGCGCTCGTCGCCGTCACCGCGCTGCCGGTGCACGGCGCGCACACCGAACTCGGCGGGCGCTGGGTCGACGCGCCGGTGATCGGGATCGTCACCCAGGTGCATCCGCACTGGCTCGAGGAGGGGCTCCGCTACCTCGTCGCGGGGCTCGCGACGGTCACGCTGCTCGCCGCCGCGAACTCGGCGATGCTCGGGCTCTCGCGGCTCGCCTACTCGCTGTCGACGAACCGGCAGATCCCGAGCGGCCTCGGCCGCCTGCACGCCGAACGCTCGACGCCGTACGTGCTGATCATGATCGCGGGGGTGCTCGCGGCGGGCCTGGTGGCCTCCGAGGACCTGTCGCTGCTGATCGGGATCTACGCGTTCGGCGCGACCTTCGCGTTCACGATCGCCCACCTCTCGATCTGCCGGCTTCGCTACACCGAGCCCGACCGCGACCGGCCCTACCGGATGCCGCTGACGATCCCCTTCAAAGGCGGCAGGCTGCCGGTGCCCGCGGTGATCGGCGCCGTCGTGTCCGCCGCCGGCTGGGTCGCGGTGATGGTCGTGCACCCCTCCGCCCGCTACGTCGGGCTCGGCTGGATGGCGTTCGGGCTGCTGATGTACGTGATCTACCGGCGCGCGGACGAAACGTCGCTGTTCAAGCGGGTCACCGTCTCGCCGCAGGTGCTGCGCTCGGAGTACCACCGCGAGCGCGACTACGGGTCGGTGCTGGTGCCGCTGTTCGGGACGGAGCTCGACGACGACATCGTGCAGACGGCGGCGCTGCTCGTCGCCGGCGAGCCGACCGACGAGGCGGCGATCGACACCGCGACGATCGAGGCGATCTGGATCTTCGTGATCCCGATGTCGCTGCCGCTCGACGCGAGCCTGCCGGAGGCGCAGATCAAGCACGCGCGCCAGGTGCTCGCGCGGGCGAAGGCGGTGGGGGAGGAGTACACGGGCGTGCAGGTCGCGACCGCGACGGTCCGCACCAGGCGCGCCGGTTACGCGATCGTCGACGAGGCGCGCCGGCGAGGGGTCGAGGCGATCGTGCTCGGCGCCGAGGAACCGTCGACGATCCGCGGCGGCTCCCGGCTCGGCGGGCGCAGCGGCCCGCTCGAGGGTTTCGTCGGCGACATCACGAAGTACGTCGTGCGGAAGGCGACGTGCCGCGTGATCGTCACCGCGCCCGCCGCCCGCGACTCGCCCGTCGAGGTCGCGCGGCGGGCGCATCGAAGCGGGACCCCCATCCACTAACCTGCCGCCTGATGGAGACACGGAGCGTGAGATGTTCGTCCTGATCGTCGGCGCCGGGCGCGTCGGCTCGGCGCTGGCCAAGTCCGCGCTCGCCTCCGGCCACGAGGTGTCGGTGCTCGACGCCGACCCGCTCTCGCACGAGCGGCTCGACGCGGGCCAGGCGCAGAGCTGGGAGGACTCAGGCGGGCGCTTCACGGTCGGTACGGCGCTCGAGACGGCGGCGCTGATCGAGGCCGGGATCGAGGAGGCGGACGCGTTCATCGCCTCGACCGCGGGCGACAACACGAACCTCGTGATCGCGCAGATCGCCCAGAAGCGGTTCGGCGTCGAGAAGACGATCGTGCGCGTGATGGACCCCGCCCGCGCCGACTGGTACGGCGAACAGGGCATGAGCACGATCTCGCCCACGAAGCACGCGATCGAGATGTTCGAGAGCGCTCTGAACGACGGGGAGGACTGAGCCTTGTACGCGATCATCGCCGGCGCCGGGAAGGTCGGGCGCAACCTCGCCCGGGAGCTGCTGTCCAAGGACCACGAGGTCACGCTGATCGAGTCCGACCGGCGCAGCTACCTCGTCAACGAGGACGAGTTCGAGCACGCGATCCAGTACGGGGACGCGACCGAGCTGTGGGTGCTGGAGCGTGCGGGCATCCAGCGCGCGGACCTCGTGATCGCCGTCACCGGCGACGACGAGGACAACATCCTGACCTGCCAGGTCGCGAAGGAGAAGTACCTGTGCGACCGGGTGATCGCCCGGGTCAACAACCCGCGCAACCACGACCACTTCCGGATGCTCGGGATCATGCCCGCGGTCTCGGCGACCGACCTGATCCTGCGTCTGATCGAGCACGAGGTGCCGCGCTACGGGCTCGTGCACCTGCTCGCGCTGGAAGAGGAGCGGCTGGAGATCATCGAGCTCGAGGTGACCTCCGACGCGCCGACGATCGGGCGGAAGGTGTCGGAGATCGAGCTGCCGGAAGGGTCGCTGGTGATCTCGGTGCTGCGCGGCGGCACCGGCTTCGTGCCGAAGGCGGACACGACGATCGAAGAGGGCGACGAGGTCCTGCTCGTGCTCGACCCAGGGCTCGAGGAGGCGATCACGGCGTTCTTCGCACCGAACGCGGTGGGCTCGCAGTTCTGACGCGCGTCGCAGCGCGGGGCGGGTCGTCCGGACTGCGTGCGCGACACGGGTCGCGGACGCCACCGTCTATCCTTCGGGCCGTCCTTTCCGGGATGGTGTAATTGGCAACACGCGACACTCTGGATGTCGAATTTGGGGTTCGAGTCCCTGTCCCGGAGCTTTGCTGCGCCCCGTAGACGCGGGGCGTTTCGCGTGTTGGTCGAGACCACCGGCGTTGACTGCCGAGTCGAACTGACCCCAGCACGCGGTGTCCGTCACGGAACGGTCCGTCGTGGCCGACAATCGACTTGTGGGGCACAAGCCAGAGACACGGCGTGACGCGCTGCTGCATGAACTGTGCGTGCGACTCGGGTACTGCTCGACGGGCCTTGCCGCATCAGACCTGACAGAGGGCATGGACGCGAACGAGGTCACGAGCCTGGTGCTCTCACGTGAGTTCGGCCCGGATCGGCTGGAGCTGCTTGACCGGCGGTTCGTTTACGAAGTGCGTCGAGAGGTCGTGGCCTGGCTCTTCGGAGGGAAGGGCACTCGATCGGGTTTGCCGTTCTGAGCGTCGCTCGGCAGACCCCTTGTCCGAGCAGCTCGAGCGAGTGCACCGCAGCGGGCGAGGAGATGCTCTCGCTGCGGCGCACTCAGACCCGCGTGGCGCCCCCCGGCTCAACGCGGGCTTGGAGCCCGATCTCGGCATCCGTGCCGTGGTCACACTGTGGATCGAACATCCGTCCACGTCCACAGCCGATCGTCCGCAGAAACCGCACCAAATCGGCGCAAAGCTGCGCAGGACGCGGCACGTGATCCGGCGCCCGTCGCGCTGCGTAGCGGTTTCAGGCACCGCTCACGGATGGGTGGTGCCGAGTCGGCCAGTCGGCCGCGAGGGGACGGGTTGCCGCGCCCTCCAAGCGGCCGCCCGCTCCCCTCGCGGTCGTCGGCCGTGCCGCGCTCCGCGCCTGCCCCCGCCGGTGCTACAAACACGTTCAAAACCGATCCGAGGGAGTCTCGCCATGTCCGCACCGCCGAACGACTTCAACGACAAAGTGATCGCCGAGTTCCGCGAGAACGAGGGCCGCGTCGGCGGCATGTTCGCGGGCATGGACCTGCTGCTCCTCCATCACAAGGGTGCGAAGACCGGCACCGAGCGCGTCAATCCCCTCGTTTACGCCCGCGACGGCGACCGCTACCTCGTGTTCGCGTCGAAGGCCGGGGCTCCCAGCGACCCCGACTGGTTCCGCAACCTGATGGCGAACCCGAGCACGAAGATCGAGGTCGGGACCGACGAGATCGAGGTCGAGGCGAGCGAGGCGCAGGGCGAGGAGCGCGACCGGCTCTACGACGCGCAGAAGCAGCGCGCGCCGCAGTTCGCGGAGTACGAGCAGAAGGCCGAGGGCCGGGTGATCCCGGTCGTGGTGCTGACACCCGCCTGAGCGGGCCGCCGCACGCGCCGCGCCGCGGGGCCCCCGACGGACCGCGCTCAGGCCGCGCGCCGGCCGCGATCTGCCCGCGGGTCCCGCCCGCGGGCGGCCCGCTCGCAGACGACCTCGCGCTCAGCCGGAATCCCCTCGCTGCGCAGCCTCTCGATGTAGGCGTCGAGGCGGTCGTGGTCGTACTCCGACGGCACGCCGCCGGGCTGCGAGATCGCCCTCGCGAGCCGTCGCCACTCGCGGTCGCGGCTCGCCTGTGCGCGCGCCGCCCTTTCCCTCCAGAACATGCGGCCTCCCTCCAGGGTCTGATCCGACGATAACCGCGCCACCGGCGGCGGGCAACCCCGAAAGGCCGCAGTTTCCGGACTCCCGCATACGCCTCGGTGCCCCGGCCCGCCCGGCGTGAGCGCCCCGATCGAGTCGAGAGAACCCCGACCCGATTCGGTCCGGGTGGGCAGGCCGGTAAAGTTCCTGGCCCGTGCGGCTGATCACCAGCGAGATCCACCACATCGACCTCCACGGCGACCGCGTCGCCTACCGCGAGGCCGGCGAGGGCCCTGTGCTGCTGCTGGTCCACGGCATCACATCCGACTCCTCGGTCTGGCAGCGCGTGATCCCCGGCCTCGCCCGGCACGCCACCGTGATCGCCCCGGACCTGGCCGGACACGGCGAATCGCACCGCGGACGCGGCGACTACTCCCTCGGCGCCCACGCGAGCACTCTGCGCGACCTGCTGCTGTCGCTAGGCCACACCCGCGCGACGGTCGTCGGGCACTCGCTCGGAGGCGGCGTCGCGATGCAGTTCGCCTACCAGTTCCCGGACATGTGCGAGCGGCTCGTGCTGGTCGACAGCGGCGGACTCGGCCGCGAGGTCAGCCTGCTGCTGCGCGCGGCGACGCTGCCGGGCTCGGAGCTCGTGCTGCCGCTGCTCGCCGCCTCGCGGCTGCTCGATGCGGGGGCGAAGATCGGCGGCCTGCTCGACCGCATCGGCCTCCGGCTCGGGACCGACCTCGAGCAGATGGCCCACGGCCACGGCACCCTCTCCGACGGCGAATCGCGAGCGGCCTTCCTGCACACGCTGCGCTCGGTCGTCGACGCCGGCGGCCAGCGCGTCGACGCGAGCAACCGCCTCTACCTCGCCGAGCACATCCCGTTCCTGCTCGTCTGGGGCGAGCACGATTCGATCATCCCCGTCGCCCACGGCCGTGCCGCCCACGACGCGCTGCCCAACAGCGAGCTCGTCGTGCTCGATCGCTCCGGCCACTTCCCCCAGCTCGACGAGCCGGAGCGGTTCCTCGACGCGGTGCTGGACTTCGTCGCCGAGACGGAGCCGGCGGCCGACGCGTTCGAGCTGTGGCGCGGGCGGATCACCGCCGCCGCGAACGCCACGCGCGACTGAGCCTGCCTGCGGCCGACACCGCGCCGACCTTCGCCGCCGCTATGCCGCGGCCTGTGTCTCCCAGTCGCGGTACAGCTCGTAGTAGCGGCCCTCGGCCGCGATCAGCTCGTCGTGCGTACCCTGCTCGGCGATGCGGCCGTGCTCGAGGACGACGATTCGCCCGGCCTGCCGGATCGTCGAGAGCCGGTGGGCGATCACGACCGCGGTACGCCCGGCGAGCAGCCGCCGCAGGCCGACCTCGATCCGCGCCTCGGTGTGCAGGTCCACGTTCGAGGTCGCCTCGTCGAGGATCAATATCCGCGGGTCCGCGATCAGGGCCCGCGCGAGCCCGACGAGCTGGCGCTGACCGGCCGAAAGCTGCGTGCCGCGCTCCCCGACCTCGGTGTCGTACCCGTTCGGCAGCTCGGCGATGAACTCCTCGGCGCCGACCGCCGCGGCCGCGGCGCGGACCTGTGCGTCCTCGGCGCCGGGACGCCCGAACGCGATGTTGTCGCGGACCGTGCCCGAGAACAGGAACGCCTCCTGCGGGACGATCCCCATCTGCGACCGCAGCGACTCGCTCGTGACGTCGCGCAGGTCGTTGCCGTCGACGAGCACCCGTCCGCGCGTCGGGTCGTAGAAGCGCGCGGCGAGCTTCGCCATCGTCGACTTGCCCGCGCCGGTCGCGCCGACGAGCGCGACGGTCTGCCCGGCGGGGACGTCCAGGTCCACGTGCTCGAGGGCGAGCACCTCCGGCTCCGGCTCGCCGGCGACGTTCCGCGCGCGGCGCGAGCGGGGGCGATACGCGAACGACACGTCGTCGAAGCGCAGCGCACCGCGGATCTGCCCGAGGCGGCGGGCGCCGGGCCGGTCCTCGAGGTCCGGCTCGGTGTCGAGCAGCAGGAAGATCTTCTCGAGCGCCGCCATCCCCGACTGGTAGGTCGTGTAGAGCTGGGAGAGCTGCTGGATCGGTTCGAACAGGAACGACAGCGTGGCGACGAAGGCGACGATCGTCCCGGTCGTGACGTGACCGTCGATCGCCTGCGAGCCGCCGTACAGCACGACGATCGCGAGCGCGACGCCAGACAGCATTTCGACGGTCGGGAAGTACGCCGCGTTGAGGCGGACGGTGACCATGTTGGCCTCTTCGTTGTCACGGCTGAGCTCGGCGAAGCGACGTTCGTGCGAAGCCTCCTGGCCGAAGCTGCGCACGACGCGGATCCCCGACAGCGTCTCCTGTAGGTATGCGGTGATCGCGCCGATCGTCTCGCGGGTGCGGCGGAACGCGCCGGCCGAGACGAGCCGGAACCAGATGCTCATGCCGCCGACGACCGGCACCACGCAGAACGTCAGCAGCGCGAGGTGCGGGTCGAGGTAGAGCAGCACCCCGACCGCGCCGAGCAGGGTCAGCCCGGACTGGAACAGCGTCACCACCGAATCGGTGACGAGGCTTTCGAGCGCCTCGACGTCGTTCGTCATGCGCGAGATCAGCACCCCCGCGGGGCGCTGCTCGTAGAAGCCGATCGGCTGGCGCTGCAGGTGCGTGAAGATGCGGATGCGGAGGTCTGCGAGCGCGCGCTGGCCGACCCAGCCGACGAGGTACGTCTGTGCGTAGGTCGCGATCAGCACGAGCAGTGCGGCGGCCAGCATCGCGCCGACCGCGAGCGCCAGGTCCGTGTCGTGGTGGCGTTCGATCCCGCGGTCGATCGCGAGCTTTGCCAGCAGCGGCGGCGCCAGCGCGGCGCCCGTGCCGAGGACGAGCGCGACGATCATCCCCGCGACGCGCGCCCGGTAGGGGCGCAGCAGCATCAGCAGCGCCCGCAGGTTGCGCCCGCGGCTGCCGCGGCTCGCCCGCTCGCCGTCCCATTGCGTGCCGCCCCGGTGCATGCCGGGGCCGAGCCCGGCGCGCGAACCGCCGGCGCGGCCGCCGCCCCCGCCCCCGAAGCCGCGCGCGCTCACAGCCTGCCTCCGGCGTTGACCGCGGGCGCCGCCTGCTCCTCGTCCTCCTCCGGCGCGGGCTCCGCGCGCTGGGCGACGATCTCGCGGTACAGGCCCGAGCGCTCGAGCAGCTGCTCGTGGTCGCCCTCGGCCGCGATCCGCCCGTGCTCGAGCACGACGATCCTGTCGGCGAGCGCGATCGTCGAGAGGCGGTGGGCGATCACGAACGTCGTCCGTCCCGTCATCGCCTCGCCGAGCGCGCGCTTGATGCTCTGCTCGGTCGACGCGTCGACCGAGGACGTCGCGTCGTCGAGCACGAGCACGCGTGGGTTCGAGACGAGCGCGCGCGCGATCGCGAGGCGCTGTCGCTGGCCGCCGGACAGGCTCAGCCCGCGCTCGCCGACGGGCGTGTCGTAGCCCTGCGGCAGCGCACGGATGAACTCGTCCGCCTGCGCGCGGCGCGCGGCGTCTTCGATCTCCTCAGCGCTCGCCTGCGGGCGCGCGTAGGCGATGTTCTCCGCGACGCTCGCGGAGAACAGGAACGGGTCGTCGCTGACGACCGCGACGGCCGCGCGCAGCTCGCCGAGGTCGAGCTCGCGCACGTCGACACCGTCGAGCAGCACCGAGCCGGCGACGGGGTCGTACAGGCGCGAGATCAGCGCCACGAGGCTGGTCTTGCCGGAGCCGGTCGCACCGACGAGGGCGACGGTCGTGCCGGCCGGCACGTCGAGGTCGATGCCGTGCAGGACCTCGCGCCCCAGCACCCGCCCGGCAGCGGCGCCGCCGGTGGCCGCGCCGGCGAGCCCCTCGACGGCGCCGAGCTCGTCGTGGGGGTCTTCGTAGCGGAGCGTCACGTCCCTCAGCACGACGTGGCCGGAGCCGGCGGGAAGCGGGCGGGGATGCTCGGGACTGCGCAGGCGCGGGTCGCGGTCGAGCAGCTGGAAGATGCGTGCGCCCGAAGCGGTCGCGCGCTGCGCGAGGTTGAGCGTCACGCCGAGCGAGCGCATCGGCGTGATCAGCATGTTCAGGTAGAGGTAGAACTCAGCGAACTGGCCGAGCGTCAGGTGGCCGTGGATCACCGCGTTGCCGCCGATCAGCAGCACCGCGGCGAGCCCGAGCTGCGGCAGGAACCCGATCACGGGGTTGTAGAGCGCTTCGAGGCGCGTCGCGACCATCGCCTGGCTGAACACGCGGCCGACGACCTCGCGGAACCGCTCGAGCTGGCGCGGCTCGCGCGCGAACGCCTTGACGACGCGCACGCCGGAGATGTTCTCCTCGGCCTCGGCGGTCAGTTCACCGATCCGCTGCTGGGTCTCCTGGATCGCCGGCCGGGCGCGACGCCCGTAGCGGTAGGAGATCGCGACGACGAACGGCACGGGGGCGAGCGCGATCAGGCCGAGCCCGGGGTTGACCGCGATCATCACGACGCCCGCGAGGGCGATCGTGAGGATCGCCTGGAGGATGAACACGAGCCCGTAGCCCAGGAAGAACCGGACGGCCTGCAGGTCGACGGTCGCGCGGGACATCAGCTGGCCCGTCTGCTGGTGGTCGAAGAAGCTCAGCTCGAGGCGCTGCAGGTGGCCGTAGATGCGCTCGCGGAGGTCGTATTCGATCGCGAGCGAGACGCGGCCGGCGAGCATCCGGCGTGCGTAGGTGAGCGCCCAGCGCAGCAGGACGGCGGCGAACGCGGCGAGCGCGAGCATGAGCAGCACGTGGTGCTGATGGCTGCGGGCCGCGAGCTCGTGGGCGCGGCCGTCGCGCGCGCCTCGCTGGATCGCCTCGACCGCTTCACCCGTCAGGAACGGGATCGCGACGGTCATCACCATCGCGACGCTCGCCAGCAGCGCGGACACGGCGACGCCGCGCTTGTAGGGACGGAGGAAGCCGAGGAGTCGATTGAAGGTGGTCATAGTTGCGCAGTCAACGATTATCGCACGGGCGTAAGCTGGGGTCGTGACAGGCCGCGCCGAGGACGACGCCGAGCCCCGCCGCGCCACCGGCGCCGGCCTCTGCGACACGTGCACCCATCAGCAGGTCGTGCGCAACACGCGCGGCTCGAGCTTCTCGCTGTGCCGGCGCTCCCGTCAGGACCCAGCCTATCCGCGCTACCCCCGGGTCCCGGTGCTCGCGTGCCCGGGTCACACCCCGTCGGAGGCCCCCGGCGGAGTCGCCTCGGCGTAGAAGAAGAACTCGCCGGTCGATCCCGACCACGGCGTCCCAGCCCTCCCGCGCGAGCAGCCCGGTCAGCATCTCCCTGTCGAACCAGTGCTTGACGATCGTGAACTCGCGCCCGTCGTCGAGCCGCCGCCGCTGGAGCTGCTCGCCCGCGGGCGCGAGCCCGTGGTCGCGGGCGGATGCTCGCGAGTGGCGGGAGCTGTCGATCAGGAACACGCGACCGCCCGGTGCCAGCGCGCGCTGCGACTTTCTCGAAGAACCCCGCCATCAACTCGTGCGGGACGTGCGAGAGCCAGAACGAGAAGAACACGACGTCGAACTGCTCCTGCGGCTCCCAGGCGAAGATGTCGGCCTCGGCGAACTCGACGTGCTGGCAGCCCGGCTTCGCGCGCGCGATCTCGATCACCTCGGGCGAGGCGTCGATCGCCAGCATCCGCTCGGCCCTCGGCGCGAGACGTTCGGTCCACAGCCCCGTCCCGCAGGCGAGCTCGAGGATCCGCCCGCGCGGGTCGAACCGCTCCAGTGCGTCCTCGAGGTCGCTGACCTCGTCGAACCAGCGCGCGTCGCTCTCCGGGCCGTGCTCGTAGCGGCCGCTGCGATACCACCAGTTCTCGTACTCCGCCGCGCGGGCGCGGTAGTAGCGCCGCTGCTCGGCGAGGACGATGTCGATCTCCTCGGCCATCGCGGGCGTCAGCCGGCGGCCACCGGCTGCGGCGCGCCCTCGCCTCGCCCTCGGCGGAGGGAGCGCCGGCGCCGACGAAGTCACGGCTGCGCACCAGCAGCAGCGCGAAGATCGCCCCGACCAGGGCGACGCCCGCGGCGATCAGCAGGATGTCGCCGAACGCGCCGGTGAAGCCGATGCGATAGGCGTGGAGAAGCGCGCCGCCCTGGCTGGATGGCAGCTTCGCCGCGAACTGCCGAACGGCGCCCGAGGCGAGCGCCGGGCCGAGCCCGGCGTGGGTCGCGGCGGCCGCGCTGCGGCCCGCGGCGCTGGACGCCAGCGCGGCGGTCGTCTTGACCTGCGCCTGGTGCTGGAAGATCGCGCCGAGCCCGGCGATGCCGGTCGCGATCCCGACCTGGCGGAAGGTGTTGTTGATCCCCGACGCCATGCCGCTGCGCGAGTGGTGCACGACGCCGACGGCGGTCGAGGCGAGCGGCGGGTTGATCAGGCCGACGCCGGCGCCCGCCAGCAGGAAACCGGGAACGAGCACGGTCCAGCCGGAGCTCGCGTCGACCGCGGTCATCGTCAGCAGGCCCGCCGAGACGAGCAGCAGCCCGGCGCCGAGCAGCAGCCGGATCGGGACTTTCACCGACAGGCGCCCCGCGATCGGCGCGACGACGAACGACAGCAGCGTGACGGGCAGGAAGCGCACGCCCGCGGCGAGCGGGCCGTAGCCGAGCACGTCCTGGATGTAGAGGGTCAGGTACAGGAACATCGAGAACATCGAGGCGGAGATCGAGAAGGCGACGATGCTCGCGCCGGTGAAGGCGGGGCGGCGGAACAGCGAGAGGTCGAGCATCGGCCGCTGCTGGGCGCGCTCGGCGACGATGAACAGGACGAACAGCACGACGGCGGCGACGAGGAAAGAGACGATCTCGGTCGAGCCCCAGCCCTTTTCGTTGCCCTGCACCAGCGCGAACACGAGCAGGAACAGGGAGGCGGAGAAGGTCACGAACCCGGCCCAGTCGATCCCGCGCGCATCGGGGTCGCGCGACTCCTCTACCTGGCTGAGCGTCAGGAACACCGCGCCGATCCCGATCGGCACGTTGACGAAGAAGATCCATTCCCAGCCGATGCCCGAGGTGATCAGGCCGCCGATCACCGGTCCGACCGCGACGGCCGCGCCGATCACGCCGCCGTAGACGCCGAACGCGACGCCGCGCTCGGGACCGTGGAAGGCGGAGGCGATCAGCGCCAGCGAGGTCGCGAACATCATCGCGCCGCCGGTGCCCTGGACGGCGCGGAAGAGGTTCAGCTCGAGCGGCGAGCCGGCCAGGCCGCAGGCGGCGGAGGACGCGGTGAAGACGATCAGCCCGGCGACGAACACGCGCCTGCGCCCGACGAGGTCGGCGGCGCCGCCGGCGGTCAGCAGGAACGCGGCGAGCGTCAGCGAGTAGGCGTTGACGACCCACTGCAGGTCGGAGAAGGAGGAGCCCAGCGAGCGCTGGATGTCCGGCAGCGCCACGTTCACGACGGTGATGTCGAGCAGCAGCATGAACATCGCCACCGAGACGGCGATCAGCGTCCACCACTTGCGCTCCACGCGGCCTCCTCGATCTCGCTTGCTGGTGCGCCACGCACTATATGAACGGGGCGCCCGCCGCCCCCGGGATCGCGCTCAGCCCGAGCCGAGGTGCCGCTCGAGGAACGGCACGAGGTTCGCCCACAGGCGCGCAGCCGGCTCGGCGCGGTAGGTCGGCCGGTAGTCGGCGAAGAACGCGTGGCCCGCGCCCTCGTAGACCTCGACGTCGACCTCGTGCCCGCTCGCCTCGGCGCGCTCGCGCAGCTCGCCGGCGAGGGCGGGGGAGGGGTTCGAGTCCTCGGCGCCGATCGCCGCCATCAGCGCGCACGAGATGTCCTGTGCGCGGTCGAGCGGCGGCACCGGGCGGTTGCCGGTGGTGCGCTCGTCGGGCGTCGCGCGGTCGACGAACCCGCCCCAGCAGTCGACCGCCGCGTCGAGCCGGTCCGAGCGCGCCCGCGAACAGCAGCGTGTAGCGCCCGCCCATGCAGAAGCCGATGCAGCCGAGCCGCCCGTTCGTGTCCGATCGCGCGCGCAGCAGGTCGGCCGCGCCCTCGAGGTCGGCGAGCACACGCGCGTCGGGCATCGAGAACAGCCGCTCGAGGATCGCATCCATGTCGCCGGGCGTCGGCGGCCCGCCTTCGCGCGTGTAGAGGTCGACGCCGAGCGCGACGTAGCCGATGTTCGCGAAGCGGTTGACGACGTCGCGGATGTGCTCGCCGAGACCGCCCGCCTCGTGGATCACGATGATCGCGGGGTACGGGGGCGTGGCGTCGGCGGGCCGTGCGAGGTACGCCTTCACCTCCTGGCCTTCGGCCCCCTCGTAGACGAGATCCGAGCCGAGCACGCGGCTCGGGTCGGTGACCGCCCCGGGGACGCCCTCCGGGCTCGGCTGTGGGTGGATGTCGGTCACGAGGATCGGGACTCAGGCTCGTCTCGCCGGGCGCTCGCCGAGCGGGGCGCCTCAGTCGGGCGAGGCCGATCGTAACCCGGTTTGCGGTCGTCCGGCGCGGACTCGGCTACGGGATCGCCCTCGGGGGGCTGCGCGTCGTCCCCGCGAGCATCACGGCGAAGCACAGGCCGAACACCCCGCCCGGGGAGACCGCGAAGGACACGCCGCCGACCGCTTCGAGCTCCCCGAAGCGGACGACGAGATCGTCGACGAGCAGCGCGGGGGCGCCGCTCAAGCGGAGGCCTCGACGGCCGGGGGTAGGAGCCCTCGCTGCGCGCGTCGAGCTCCCGGATCTTGCGCCGCACCCGCTTGCGCGTCTCGCTGAGCTCGTCCTGCAGCGTGGCGAGCTCGGCGGTGCGGGCGCGCACCAGCTCGAGCTGACGGTCGATGTGACCGCCGGCCTCGAGCAGCAGCTCGCGCCGGCGCTCCGTGGAGACGTCCTCGCGGCGCAGCTGGGCGCGGACCGCCGCGCGCGCCTCCTCGGCGGCGAGCAGCTCTTTCAGCGACTCGAGCGTGAGCCCGAGCAGGTCTTTCAGGCGCATGATCTCCCGAAGTCGCTCGAGCTCCTCCGGGCCGTAGAGGCGGTGGCGGCCCGAGGTGCGCTCGCCGGCGCCGGGCAGCAGGCCGACCTCTTCGTAGTAGCGGATCGTCCGCGGGGTCGTGCCTGCGAGGCGGGCGAGGTCGCCGATCCGCAGTGACTGGTCGCCGGCCGCCATCGCGACGATCCTCCTAGCTCGCGCCGACGGCGACCGGCGCGGAGCGCTCGAGGCTCTCCGCACCGGTGCCGTCGGACCCCTCTCCCGTAGGCTTTTCGAGCTCCTCCGGCTGCGACGGGTGGGCCGGGCGCAGCAGGCACACGCCGACGCCGACGAGCGACACCGCGGCGAGCACCCAGAGGGCGATGTGCATGTTGTGGATGAACGGATCGAGCCGGGCCTGGGAGAGGCCTTTGGCGAGGCCCGAGAAGATCGAGAACAACGTCGACTTCGGGATCGAGGAGGTCACGATCGCCATCACGAAGGCGATCGACAGGACCGCACCGGTGTTCTGCAGGAGCGTCCGCGCGCCGGCCGCGATACCGCGGCGGTGGGCGGGCACGACGCCCATCATCGCGGCGGTGTTGGGGCTGTTGAACATGCCCGAGCCGACCCCGACGAGCGCCAGCCACAGCGCGCTCTGCCAGTACGGGCTGTGGACCTGGAGGGTGGTCATCGCGCCGAGGCCGGCGGCGCTCACGAGCATGCCGATCGCGGCCAGCGAGCGTGAGCCGTGACGGTCGGCGTAGATGCCGGCGAGGGGAGAGGCGATCAGCATCCCGAGCGCCAGCGGGATCAGCTTCACGCCGGCGGTGACGGGCGTGTCGCCCTGTGCGCCCTGGTAGTAGAAGACGAACACGAACATCAGCGCGAAGCGGGCGAGGCCGTTGATGAAGGCGGCGGCGCTCGCGGCGGCGAACAGGCGGTTGCGGAAGATCGTGAGGTCGAGCATCGGTGCGCGCGAGCGGCGCTCGATCAGCACCCAGGTCGGCAGCAGGACCGCCGCGGCGGCGAGCCCGCCGATCACGATCGCGTTGTTCCAGCCGGACAGCCCGCCGCGCGAGACGCCGAGCACGAGGCCCGTGAGGCCGATCACGAAGGTGGTGGTGCCGAGCACGTCGTAGCCGCGGACGGTGTCCTGTTTGGCGAGCTCGCGGAGGATCACCGCGCCCCATGCCGCGCCGCCGAGCGCGAACGGGACGTTGAACCAGAAGACCCAGTGCCAGGAGATGTCGACGAGCGCGCCGCCGAGCACCGGGCCGAGCACGAGCCCGACCGCGGCGACCATCGTGTTCGCGCCCATCGCGAGGCCGAGTTCGCGCTTCGGGAAGGCGTCGGTGACGAGCGCGGCGGCGTTGGCGAACAGGAACGAGGAACCGATCCCCTGCAGCACACGCCAGATGATCAGGACGGTCACGTTGGGCGAGAAGCCGGCGCCGAGCGAGGCGAGCGCGAACAGCACGAAGCCGCCGACGTACGCGCGCTTGCGGCCGAACAGGTCGCTGAGGCGTCCCGCCATCAGCACCAGCACGGTGGCGGCGATCAGATAGGCGAGGATCACCCAGACGAGCGCGAGCAGGCTCGCGTGCAGCGAGCGCTCGAGGTCGGGCAGGGCGATGATCAGCGTGCCCGAGTTGGTCGCGGCGAGCAGCATCCCGAGGCTGGTGCACGACAGCGCCCACCAGCGGTAGTGCTCGTGATCGGCGGAGACGCCGAAGCTCCGGCGCTGCGGGGACCTGCGGGGGACCGTTGCCGACACTCACTACCTCCATGAACCTTACGTGAACGTAAGGATCACGATAGCACCGTCGACATCGCGTCCCCGGTGCGGTAGAACAGGCACATGGCAGACGACGAGCGGACCGTGGTCAAGAGCGATGACGAGTGGCGCCAGGAGCTGACCCCGGAGCAGTACGACGTGCTCCGCCGAGCCGGGACCGAGGCCCCGTTCACCGGCGACTACGTCTACAACAAGGACGCCGGCGAGTACCGCTGCGCCGGCTGCGGCGCGACGCTGTTCGGGGCCGACACGAAGTTCGAATCCGGCACCGGCTGGCCGAGCTTCACCGAGCCCGCGGTCGCCGAGGCGGTCGAGCTGCGACCGGACAACAGCCTGTTCATGAGGCGCACCGAGGTGATCTGCCGCCACTGCGGCGGCCACCTCGGCCATGTGTTCGACGACGGTCCGGGCCCGACGGGGCAGCGCTACTGCATCAACTCGGCGGCGCTCGAGTTCATGCCCGAGGGCGCCGGAGACGAGTCGCCCGAGGCGCAGAGCTCCTCCACATCCGGCTAGCCTCTCCCGGATGGTGATGCAGGATCAGGCGCGGCGGCTGCGCGAGCCGCTGCGCTGGGGCAGGCGCGAGAAGACGCTCGTTGCGGCGCTCGCGGCGCTCGTCGCCGCCGCGGCGATCGCGCTGGCGGTGTACGGCGCCTCGAGCGGCGCTCCCGCCCGGGCCGACTGCATCGACGTGACCTTCCCCAGCACCCTCGGCGCGGGCTTCATCAAAGCCTGCGGCGCGAAGGCGCGGACGATCTGCGCCTCGGGCGCCTACCGCGGCACGCTCGGCGGTGAAGTGCGCGTCGCCTGCACCCGCGCGGGCTTCGCCTTTAGAAACCCCGAGTAGCCCTCCTGCCCAGCCCCGGTGGGGCCGTCTCGACATATGTCGAAAGCGGCCGCGGAAGTGTTGGCCACGGTGGCCCTACACCCGCCGACGGCCCACCGGTTCCATACCGGGACTGTCATCGGTGCCCGGTCCGCGCAGGATGCGCCGGCGTTCGGCACCTGTCCACCAAACGTAGGAAACGGAGGCATATGGGGACCTGGAATGCATACCCTCACTGGCTCGTAGCCGGTGACAACGCGTGGCAGATGACTGCCGCGACGTTCGTGGGGCTGATGTCCCTGCCCGGACTGGCGGTGCTGTATGGCGGTGTCATGCAGAAGCGCTGGTCGGTCAACAGCATGATGCTCACGTTCGTGGCGTTCGCGCTCGTGCTCGTGGCATGGTGCCTGTGGGCGTTCAAGATGGGCTTCGGCTCCCCGATCGGCGCCGGAAAAGGGTTCTTCGACACCTTCTGGGGCAAGTCGGGGACCGTCCTGTCCGTGGGGGCCGAGGAGGGCCAGGCGATCATCCCGTCGATCACGAGCGGTCCGCCGTTCCACTTCCCCGAGGCCTCGCTGGTCTACTTCCAGTTCGTGTTCGCGGGGATCACGCCGATCCTGATGCTGGGCTCGGTGCTGGGGCGGATCAGCTTCAAGGCGTGGATCCCGTTCGTGCTCCTGTGGATCACGTTCGTCTACACCGTGAACGCGTTCCTGATCTGGGGCGGTGGCTACTTCGCCGCCCACGGCGCGCTCGACTACTCGGGTGGTTACGTCATCCATCTCGCGGCCGGCATATCCGGCTTCGTGGCGGCTGCCGTGATCGGGCCGAGGTTGCAGCGAGATCGCGAGGTCGACGCCCCGAACAACCTGCTGATGGTGGCCTGCGGTGCGGGGCTGCTGTGGCTGGGTTGGAACGGGTTCAACGGTGGAGACTCCTACTACGCGGGCGCGAACGCGTCGGCGGCGGTGGTCAACACCAACCTGTGCACCGCCGTGGCGATGCTCGTGTGGATCGGCTGGGACTACGCGTTCCGCGACAAGCCGTCGCTGATCGGGTCGGTCAACGGCATGATCACGGGCCTCGTCGGGATCACGCCGGCGGCCGGGTTCGTGACCGGCTGGGGTGCGATCTGGATCGGGATCATCGCCTCCACGATCGTGTGGATGTCGATCCGCTTCCTCAGCAGGGCGCCGGTGTTCCGAAGTGTCGACGATACGTTGGGTGTGATCTACACCCATGGAATCGCCGGCCTGTGCGGCGGGTTGATGGTCGGGTTGTTCGCCAACCCCCACCTCATCGAGTACATCGGGGTCGGGGGAGCAGAAAGCCTGCCGGGTCTCTCCAGCGTGTTCCACGGGGGCAGCTGGAAACTGATGCGCTGGCAGGCCGAGACAGCCGCGTTCGTGATCATCTTCAGCGGCGCAATGACGTTCATCCTGCTGAAGCTGGTGGGGATCGTCATGCCACTTCGTCTCACCGACGAGGAACTGGAGATCGGCGACCACGCGATCCACGGCAACGAGGTGTACCCCTCCGACGTGCCGACGCTCGGCGGGCCCCACGCTCCGGCGTGGCAGCCCGGCGGCGGCTCGGCCGCACCGGCGGGGGCGGGCGCCTAGACGAAAGGCGTCACGCGACAAGCGTTGTTCTGCGCGTCCGTCCCCATTTCGGGCGCGTAGGGCAGCGGAACGGTGGACAGTCAGCGGCCCCGCCTTCCGGCGGGGCCGCTGTTGCGTGTGGACGCCGCGCTGCCGAGAGGTCCGCCGGCGGCGCCCAAAGGAGACCGGCCGGCGCCCCGACATCCTGTCGTGGCGCCGGCCGAAGAGGAATGCAATGGAGCTCGTTCTGGCGGCACGTCCCGCCCCCTCCCCCAAAAGGGGCGAGCGGGGGGTTCCATCCCGGTCGCTCAGCCCGGCACGCCGGACACCGCGACGCACGACGGACCGGGTCGTGCCGCAAAGTCCTTCATACCCGAATTGTCGCGCCGGCGAAACCCTCCCGGTATGCGAAATGTACGCGGGCGGGTCGGGACCCTCGCGCGCGGCTGGTGGCACGTTGCCGGTGAGGGTGCGGGGGTAACCTCGAAGGGATGGACCGTGGCTGCATCGAGTGCGAGCTGCGAAGCGCCGGTGGGGACCGTCGGATGCGATTAGCACCTCGCCGCCGGTCCGTCTTCGCGTGCCCGGGGCGCGGCTGGATCGTTCTGCTCGTCGCGGTGGTCGTCCTCGCGGCCGCGCGACCGGCGAAGGCACTGGAACCTGTTTCGGGATCGCCCCAGACCCAGACGGGTGTCGCGGTCCTCGGGAGCGGCGTCGTGTGGACCGATCAGACGCGCGTCATCTTCCAGGGCTTCCTGTCGGGCGCCACGACGTTGGGCGGATTGAGGATGTCCGAGCCGGCGATGGCGTCGTCGAATTCAGCGGTCGTCCTCGCGGGGCAGGGTTGGGGGGAACCGCTGTTCGCTGCCGGTGTCCCGTCCGCACCGGCTGGCGCCGATCGAACAGATCTTCGAAGCGGTGAAGGGGGGAGGCTGTGAAGGCTGGGTACCGAGTGACGGCGGCCGCGTGCACGGGGACTTCACGGTCGTCGGGGACGAACTCGTCGACGGCGCCGAATGCCAGGGCGAACCCGGCGAGGCGAGCGAACCGGAAACCGCGATCACGAGCGAGCCGCTGTTCGCTCGCAACATCGACGGAGGCCGGTGGCGGGTCCTGCGCTGGCTGACCGGAAGCGCTCCGCCGTCGTTGGCCGCCGAGGGCAACCTGCTCGCCGCGGGCGTCGTCGAATCCGACACCGAAACGACGCGCTCCGGCACGCGGGCCTCGAACCCGGAGATGAGGACGTCCGTGATCGATCTGCCGTCCGGGCGTGTCGTCTCCCATTTCGAGGCGCCCGACGGATACCTGAGCTTCGCCTCGGCGCGCCGTTTGCTCGTGTCCGAGCTGTTGCCCGAACCCGCCCGTGCCGGTGCCCGGGCTCCGGCGCCCTCTGCGCAGACTCCGATTGCACCGCTGCGCCAGACGGTCTACCGAAACCTCTTGTACTCGCTGCGCGGACACCGCGACGCTGACCTCGGCACATCCTCGGAACTGCTGCTCGTGTCGGACATGCACGTCCTCGAGGACGAGACCTCGAACGGGCACCTAGTGCTGGCCGTGCGAGCACTCTCGGGGGGCGCCGAGCGGCGGCTGGTCGGGTTCGACGCTCCGGTCCGGCAGCTCCTTGACATCGCTTTTCGCTGGCCGGCGGTGGCGATCATCGAGACGACCAGCGCACCGCTCGCGCAGGACGAAGTGACCTGCACGAGTGGTGACTACCGCGCCGCGAGCGCGCCGTTCCTCTCGATCCTCGACCTCGCCCGCCACGAACCCTTTCTACCGGCGCCGGCCCCGTCCGCGGCGCGCAGGCCGGCCGGGTGCCCGGCGGAACGAGTGGAGCCCTTCGCATCAGAGCTCAAAAGTTCGAGGCGTTGACGCCTCCATCGGTGCCGGAGTCCAGCCGACGCCTTCGTGCGGCCGATGTCAGTGCCCGTCGCGAATCGATGGGCGATGATCCAACGGATGCTCAGAGCCGCGATGCGATCCGATCGAGGGGCCGTCCTGGCGTTGGGGGTCGCAGAGGAGGAGGAGTGGTTCGGGCGCCCTGAGAGCAGCGCCGCTGAGGTCGGCGAGTGGGTCGACGCGGAACGCGGCATCGAGGTGGGCGTGGTGCTCGTCGACGACGCCGATCGCGCCCGCATCAGGGCGTTCGCCGCTCCGGTGCGGAGCGGGACCGCGATCTTCCTCGCCGACCCGGGCTTCGTCTCGGAGGCCGTCGACGTGCTGGTCCCGTGGCTGCGCGAACGCGGGCGCGTGGAGGTGATGACGTTCGCCGCCGACCACGAGCGCGTGGCGGCGCTCGAGCGCAACGGCCTGCGCCACGACCGCTCCTCGTTCACGCTCGCACGCCCGGCGGAGGCGCCGGCGCTGCCTCCCGCGGTCTGGCCGAGCGGCGTCGAGGTCGCGCCGTACACGCTCGGCGACGACGACCGCGCGGTCCACCGCCTGATCTACGTGGACGCCGCGTGGGCCTCGGTTCCCGGTCACCACGATCGCGACCTCGAGGAGTGGCGGGTGATCGCGAGGAAAGGCCTCCGGGCCTTCCTCGCGCGGCGCTGCGGCGAACCGGTCGGCTGGGTCGCCGCTCGCCTCCTCGACAGCGGCCGCGGCTATCTGAGCGTGCTGGCCGTCGCCCGCGCCGAGCGCGGCGCCGGTCTCGGACGGGCGCTGCTGCTGCACGGCTGCGGGGACCTGCTCGCGGCGGGGGCGAGGGGCATCGCGCTCGACGTGGTCGCCGCGAACGAGGCTGCGCTCGGGCTGTATGAATCGGTCGGCTTCGCGGTCGAGCGCGAGTGGCGCGTCTACGCCGACCCGCGCTGATCGCGCGCTAGGAGCTGCTGCCCGCCTCGGCGGGCGAGGCCGCGTGAAGGCCGATCGGGCAGCTGACGCCGGTTCCCCCGAGTCCGCAGTATCCGCCGGGGTTCTTCTGCAGATACTGCTGGTGGTAGTCCTCGGCGTAGTAGAACGGGCCCGCCTTCGCGATCTCCGTCGTGATCTCGCCGTAGCCCTCGTCGCTGAGGCGCTGCTGGTAGGCGTCGCGGCTCTTCTCCGCGGCGTCGCGCTGGGCCTCGTCGAACCAGTAGATCGCTGAGCGGTACTGGGTGCCGACGTCGTTGCCCTGCCGCATGCCCTGCGTCGGGTCGTGGCCCTCCCAGAACTGCTTGAGCAGGTCCTCGTAGGAGATCTTCGCCGGGTCGTAGGCGACCAGCACCGCCTCGGTGTGCCCGGTCGAGGCGCTGCAGACCTCCTCGTAGGTCGGGTTCGGCGTGTGGCCCCCGGCGTAGCCGACGGCCGTCGTGTACACGCCGGGGAGCTGCCAGAAGCCGCGCTCCGCGCCCCAGAAGCAACCCATCCCGAAGACCGCCTCGCGGATGCCGTCGGGGAACGGCGGCCGCAGCGGCGCGCCGAGTACGGCGTGGCGCTCTGCGGTCGGCATCTGGTGCTCGCGTCCGGGGAGCGCGCGCTCCGCGTCGACCATCTTCGTCTTGTCCTTGAAGAGCGAATCGAGGAACGGGCTCATGGCTTCAGGCTAGCGGGGAGCGAGCACGAACACGGCGATGTCGCGGTTCGTCAGCGCCTCGTAGTCGTCGAACCCCGCGTACTGCTCGTTCATCGCCTTCCAGAGCCGCTCGCGCTCCTCCCCCTCGGCGACGCGCGCCCGTACGTCGCGGTGCTCGGCGCCGACCTCGACGTGCGCGTCGGGGTTCGCCTTGAGGTTGTGCGACCAGCCCGGCTCGTTGGCATTTCCGGCGTTCGACCCGATCACGATCAGGTCGCTCCCGTCCGCGCGATACACGACCGGTGCGGTGCGGGGCACCCCCGAGCGGCGCCCGGTCGAGGTCAGTAGGAGGACGGGAGCGCGGCCGACCTTGCCCATCAGGCGCCCGCGCGTCGCCCGGTAGACGGGGATGTTCATCCTGCCCGTCAGCCGCAGCCCCCAGGCCGGCATCGACGACGAGAAGCGGGACCAGAAGTGGTCGCTGAGCATCGCACCTTGGAGTATGTCACCGCGGTTAGAGTGGCGCGCGATGAGCGACGCGGAACCGGTCAGCTACGAGGTCGACGGACGGATCGCGCGGATCACGCTCGACCGCCCCGAGCGCGGCAACGGGATCACGGCGCGGCTCGTGACCGAGCTCGCCGCCGCTGTCGAGCGAGCCGACCTCGACCCGGGCGTCCACGTGATGCTGCTCTCGGGCAACGGCCCCGGCTTCTGCGGCGGCTACGACCTCGTCGAGAGCGCGGAGGGGATGGGCGCGCGCGCCGCGCATGCCAGCGCCCCGTCGGGCTCGCCGCTCGACCCCACCGTGATCGCCGCCAACCACGATCCGGGCGGCACGTGGGACCCGATGGTCGACTACGCGATGATGGGCCGCAACGTCCGCGGCTTCATGAGCCTCTTCAACGCGAACAAGCCGGTGGTCTGCATGGTGCACGGCTTCTGCGTCGCGGGCGGCACCGACATGGCGCTGTGCTCGGACCTGCTGCTGATCGAGGACGAGGCGAAGATCGGCTACCCGCCGGCACGCGTGTGGGGCTCGCCGACGACGGCGCTGTGGGCGCACCGGGTCGGCGCGCAGCGGGCCAAGCGCCTGCTGTTCACCGGCGACTCGCTGTCGGGCGCGGAGGCGGTCGAGTGGGGTCTCGCGATCGAGGCGCCGCCGGCGGAGCAGCTGCGCGAGCGCGCGGCGGAGCCTCGCGGCGCGGATCGCGCGGCTGCCGGTGAACCAGCTGATGATGATGAAGCTGCTCGTCAACCAGACGCTCTACGCGCAGGGCCTGCACGCCACGCAGGTGCTCGGCACCGTCTTCGACGGGATCACGCGCCACACGGCCGAGGGGTACGCGTTCCAGCAGCGTGCGGCGGAGGCGGGGTTCCGCGAGGCGGTGCGGGAGCGCGACGAGCCGTTCGGGGACGTGGGGCGCTCGACTCACAAAGGGTGAGACCGAGATCGGGTCGCGGCCCGCGGGACCGCCCGACGACGCGGGAGGGTGCCCGTCGCGGCAGCGGGCGGGCCGCGCGACGCGCCGGGCGTCGGGACCCTCTTGCTCGCGGCCGCGTGGACGGGGGAGAGGCTGGGGGCTACAATCCCCGCTCACGCGGATGTAGCTCAGCTGGCTAGAGCGTCGCCTTGCCATGGCGAAGGTCGAGGGTTCGAATCCCTTCATCCGCTTCAGGCAAAACCCCTGGTGATCCCGGGGGTTTTGTCGTTCTGAAGGACAGCACTCCGCAGCGGAGGCGCCCATGGGTAGCAGCTTTGGGTAGCAAATGCGGGGGAGAAACCGGCGATGCTCTTGGCACGCGTCCTGACGTCTCGGGCCGCGGATAGTCTCCGGGCGATCGACGGCCAGCTCAAGAAGGACTACAAACAGCTGATCGAGTTCAACCGCGCGATCACCGACGAGCGGCGCACGGAGCTCATCAAACAACGAGCCGACGCCGAGGAGGCCATCAGCCGGGTAGAGACCGAGCTCGCCGAGCTCAACGACAGGCGCTCGGAGTCGCTCGCCTTTCTCCGCGAGACCGACAGCCTCGAGAATACAAGCAGACCTCCCGGGAGCTGAGCAAGCTGCAAGCGGAACTCGGCGTGCTCGAGCAGCGACGTGAGGCGGCGTCAGGTCTCGCCGAGCTCCGCAGGAAGGTCCGGACCCTCAGCCAGGAGTTCGACCAACTTCAGACCGTCGTTGAAGACGAGCTCGATGAGCTAAGTCAAGACGACGACAGTCGGTTCGGTGAGATCCGCCGGTACTTCGCGGACATCGTCGCTGCCGTGATCGGCGAGCAGGCAATCCTTTCGATGACGCTGAACAAGTCGGGCGGCGTTGAGTTTCGCGCGGAGCTCATGGGAGCGTCCGGTGCGGCCACAAGTGGCGATAAAGGAACCTCCTATCGCAAGCTTCTCTGAATCGCATTCGACCTTGCGATCCTCCGCGCCTACATCGATGTGTCGTTCCCGAGATTCGTTTATCTAGACGGCGCCCTCGAGCAGCTCGCCCCGCGGAAGCGCGAGAACCTCATCGAGGTCTTTCGAGAGTACGCGCAGGCAGGCCTACAGCCGATCATCTCGTTGATCGACAGCGACCTGCCCGCCGAGCTCAGTGAGGACGCGCAGCTCTCTCGCCCGAGGAAGTCGTGCTCACACTGCACGATCAGGGCGAAGATGGCCTCCTATTCAAAATGTTGTCGTGGTAGGTAGGGCCGGTCGAGCGTGGGACTGCCGGTCGAGTTACGCCGCGGAGCCGGCGTGGTCCTCCAGCAGAAGCGCTTCGATCCGCGACCGGATATAGAGCCTACGTCGGCCCACCTTCTTGGACGGGACAATGCCGCGCCGCGCCCCAATCCTCGACTGTGGACTTCGAGACACGCATGAGTTCGGCGACCTCGGACGCGCTCATAACGTCGGCGGCGGCGAGCGGAGGACGCCGGGGCGGGAGAACTCGACCCGTCCGTCCGTAATCAGCAGCCACTCGAACTGCCTGCTCGTGTTGAGCGCTCATGGGCAACGGTTCTCGCCTATGACGGCTCGCGAGCCTAGCCTGTACTTGGCCTGACTGACCGTGGGAGTGCTCATCTCGTGTTACTGACCCCAACCGCCCGGAACCGGCAAAGAACCTTCTGAGGGCCTCCAGTGGTGCAAGCTTGAGGTCGCGGGTTCGAACCCCGTTCGCAGCGAGAAAGGGCAGAGCCGAAATGTGGCTCTGGGGAGCGCTATTTGGCTCCGTAGTCTGGGAAAGCCGGGAGGTCAGATACGGGCAATAGCGGGCAGCCGGAGACAGATCTGCGGTAACGGTGCGGTAACGGCGAGCCCTGGTCTGAGGCCGTCCTGCTCGCGCAGCTTATGGGCCGCCTGCAGCCGGGTGGGCTCATCAGCGGCGTGACGCAGAGTCGTCAGTTGCCGCGCCGTCGCCACGATCGGACCGAGGGAACCCGCCCACCACCTCCCGTCGGCCCGAAAACGTTGGTCTCCAGCCACAAACATGCACTCGAGTGGACTCAAACCATCGCGGGGCGCTAACCCCACGAGGCCCTCAACCTCGTACACGCCCCCGCAACATGCTTCAAGAAGCGTCGAGATCGTCCACACAGCGTGGTTTCCGGATGGATCCGAGGTATCTGGAGCAGCGAGTGTTGCCACGGACGTCGCCGTTCCGTTTGAGTCGCCGAGGTAAGAACCGGGTGACAAGCCGACGCTAGAGCACCGCGACTATCTCAACGTCGTCACCGGAATCGGCGTCCTGCAGGGACGTCTCCCCGCGGTCCTTGAGCTGGCCGCGTCAGAAAGGAGATCCGGAACATGCTCTGCTACTCATGCGCCGGGCAAGGAACAGACCGCCCGGCGGTCGCGTTGTGCCGCGTCTGCGCCGCCGGGCTGTGCCTGGAGCATCTGCTCGACACCGCGTCCCGGCTCGCGACGGCCGACATTCTCGAGGTGTGCCACCACGACACCTGGGCGGTCCGAGACCCTCGCGGTGCGCGGTCAGATGCCGCGGCGAGCCAGCGAGGACGCAGCCTGGGCGGCTAACCGGCTGCCCGAACGCACGGGAGCGCGGCCGCAACGGGGCTCGCCTGTCAATCCACCTGGGAGTGTGCCGCTTAGGCGAAACATGGTCCGCCGTTTGCGCCGGAGGGGCTGGTTTTCTCGCCTAGCACCGAGGGTAGCCAAGATCCCGGAGCATTGCGACCCTGGTTGGCTGTGCCGATCTGGGCATCGCGTGTTTCTCACATGGCGCGAAATCAACAAGAGGTGGGGCGGTGTCCAATACAGCGGTCGCATCAGACCCCGAAGGTGCGGGCGTTACCGCGCCTGAGTGCGAGGAGTCGTCTGCCGCTAGCTCTCACCAGCTCGACGGCGAGTCCCGAGCGTGGCTCGAGCGCCTGCACGCCAGCCAGCCGATCCGAGGCTGGGCTATCGCCGAGCTACACGACCGACTCCGTCGCGAGGCCGCTTTCCACATCCGTCGACGCGTCCGGGGCTCGACCCGTTTCCCGAACAGCGATATCGAGGATCTAGCCACCCAGGCCGCAAGCGACGCCCTTCTCGTCCTGTTGCGCAAGCTCGGTGACTTTCGAGGAGAAAGCCAGTTCTGGACGTGGGCGCGGAGGTTCGCCCAACTCGAGGCCCCTGTCAGCATTCGCCGGCGTCTCGGACACGAGCCGGCAGGGATCGCCGAAGATCCCGAACAGATGGAGATGGTCGTCGACCCCGGGTGCTCGCTGGAAGACCTGGCAGAGATCCGCGAGCTGCTCCATCAGGTCAGCGACGGCATCCTCGGCCAGCTGACGACACGCCAGCGAACCGTATTGGTCGCCGTCGCGATCAACGGAGTCCCGACCGAGCAGCTCGCCGCCGAGCTCCTCGTCACCCCGGGTGCGATCTACAAGATGCTGCACGACGCTCGCGCCAGCCTCAAGCGCCACGTATCGCAGCCGCATGCCGAACCTCGGCGATCTCCCGCGGCTCCTTGACCGGCACCCCGGCGCCGGCCCAACCACGCCGCGCGTAGAGCCCGAAGCGGTCTGGCCAAGATCTCCTCCGGCTCGCACCGCGACGGTGAGCCCGGCGAGGACGAGCGAGCACGCCTGCGTCGATGCATTCCTGCCGAGGGGTAAGAGCACGACTCGCCCGACGCTGGAGAGGAAGACACCCTGCCGCCGCCTGCCCAGCCTCATCCGAGTTGCCGGCCGCCGACGCAGAACCTCGAAAGGCAAGCACATGAGCAAGACCGCAGCGGACAATCTTTGTGAGAGGCTGATCGAATGGGACGTCAGCACGATCTATGGCTTCCCGGGGGACGGCATCAACGGGATCCTCGGCTCGCTGCGTCGCCACCAGGAGCAGCTGCGCTTCGTGCAGACGCGCCACGAGGAGATGGCGGCGTTCATGGCCTGCGGGCACGCGAAGTTCACCGGCGAGGTCGGCGTCTGCATGGCGACGTCCGGGCCGGGCGCGATCCATTTGCTCAACGGCCTGTATGACGCCAAGCTCGACCATCAGCCCGTAGTCGCGATCGTCGGACAGACGTTCGTGAGGGCGATCGGCGGCGACTTTCAGCAAGAGGTCAAGCTTCTGCAGCTCTACAGTGACGTCGCCTCGGCGTTCTGCGAGCAGGCGAACGAGCCCTCGACGATCCGCCACCTCATCGACCGGGCGATACGGATCGCCCAGACCGAGCGCACCGTCACCTGCGTGATCGTCCCCGCCGACGTGCAGGACATGGAAGCGGTCGAGGCACAGCCGCACAAGACGCACACCGTTCACTCCGGTGTCGGCTACTGGCCCGGCCGGCGCATACCCCAGCAGTCACAACTCCAGCAGGCAGCCGACATCCTGAACGCAGGCGAGAAGGTCGCGATGCTCGTCGGGCAGGGCGCGCTGCACGCCACCGATGAGGTGATCGCGGTCGCCGACGCGCTTGGCGCCGGGGTCGCCAAGGCGCTTCTGGGCAAGGCCGCCGTCCCCGACGACGTGCCGTTCTGCACGGGCAGCATCGGTTTGCTCGGCACGAAGCTGAGCTGGGACATGATGCAGGGCGCCGACACGCTGCTGATGGTCGGCTCGAGCTTCCCCTACTCCGAGTTCCTTCCCAAGGAAGGACAGGTCAAAGCCATTCAGATCGACCTGTTGGGTCGAATGCTCAGCATCCGCTACCCGATGGACCTCGCCCTGGAAGGCGACAGCAGGGAGAGCCTCAAGGAGCTGCTCCCGCTTCTGCAGCGCAAGGAGGATCGTTCTTGGCAGGAGGAGATCAAGGAGACGTCGTCCACTGGTGGCGGCTGATGGACGAACACGGCGAGCCCGCCGACCGCGACGAGCGCATCCGTCCGCAAGGGCTGTTCTCGGCGCTATCGCGCCAACTTCCCGAGAACGCGATCCTCTCCAGCGATTCAGGCTCGGCGGCGAACTGGTACGCACGCCAGGTCCGCATCCGCCGCGGAATGAAGGCAATGCTCTCCGGCAACCTCGCGACGATGGTCCCCGGCGTTCCCTACG